>CAKOWY010000010.1 GCA_934129895.1 uncultured Clostridia bacterium | reverse complement strand
ATAGGAGATTTTTCTAAAATGTCTAAAACCACCATAAAGGCATTAAGATACTATGAAAAAGAAGGATTATTAAAACCTGCTTTTATAGACCAAGATACGAGTTATAGGTATTATGAAAGTAGTCAGTTAGTTGATATTTCAAAGATAATATCCTTAAGGCAAATAGGTTTATCAATTAAAGACATTAAAAAAGTTTTAGATGGACAAGATATGTCGTTAATTCTTAATAAAAGAAAAAATGAAATTGAGAAAAATATTGCTAATTTTAATATTGAGCTTTCTAAAATAAATTATTTATTGGAGGAAAACAATATGAAAAATGAGATTTTTATCAAAGACATTCCAAGTTACATTATTTATTATCGTGATGGAATGATAGAGGATTTTAGTAAAATTACAGAATTTGTTTTACAAGCAGGAACAGAATGTGCAAAAGCAAATCCAAACTTAAAGTGCATAAACCCAGATTATTGTTATATCAGTTATTTAGATGGAGAATACAAAGAAAAAGATATTAAGATTAGATATGCACAAGCAGTTGAAAAATTAGGCAATGAAACTGATAGTGTTAAATTTATTAAATCAAATCCTATTACAGCAGTATGTATTTATCATAAAGGAGCTTATAATAATTTAAGAGATTCTTATAATATTATTTTAAAGTACATTGAAGATAATGGATATGAGATAATAGATAATGCGAGAGAATGTTATATTGATGGATGTTGGAATAAAGAAAATGAAGAAGATTATTTAACAGAGATTCAATTTCCAGTTAAGAAAAGATAAATACAAATTACAAGTTATTGCATAAATTATAACAATTCAACTAATCGTTGATTGTGTACTTTTTTTAGATAATAATTTACACTTAAATTGAAGGAGGTAAAAGATATGAATCAGATTAAAATAGGAAAATTTATAGCTGAATGTAGAAAAAAGAGTAATTTAACTCAAATGCAACTTGCAGAAAAATTAAACATTACAGATAGAGCTATATCTAAATGGGAAAATGGGAAAGGAATGCCTGATTCATCATTAATGCTTGATTTATGTCATGAACTTAAAATAAGTGTAAATGAATTATTATGTGGGGAGTTGATTGAAATGAATAATTATAATGAAGTAGCAGAAAAAACATTATTAGAAATGGCACAAAAGGAAGAAATGCAAAATAAAAAATTAATGATGTATGAAAATGTGATTGGATTTAGTTCGACAATATCTTTTTTAATACTAATTTTTGTTACATCATTTTTAGTAGAGAATAATATAGCGAAAATAGTATTGTTTATATTAGCATTTGTTCTTTTAATAATAGGTGTTTCATTTGCATTAAAAATAGAAACAGAAACAGGTTATTATGAATGTCAAAAATGTCATCATAAATATGTACCAAAATATAGCCAAGTATATTTTGCAATGCACTCTGGAACTACACGATATATGAAATGTCCAAAATGTAACAAGAAAAGTTGGCAAAGAAAGACTTTAAGTAAGTAAAAAATTACAAGTTTATATTAAGTAAAAATAGATAAATTATAAAAATAAATTACAAATTATAAAACAAAATAGCAGTTTAATGTACTGCTATTTTTGCATTTCACGATAATTATTTCCCCATTGAACCATAGAATCTAAAATAGGCTTTAAGCTCCAACCAGTATCTGTAAGAGAATATTCAACTCTAGGTGGAACTTCAGCAAAAACTTCACGATGAATAAGATTAGATTTTTCCATATCTCTTAAATTATTAGTAAGAACTTTTTGACTAATACCATTAAGAGATTTACGAAGTTCACCAAATCTTTTAGTTCCAGTTAGCAAATCTCTAATAATTAAAATTTTCCATTTATCTCCGATTAATCCCATTGTTATTTCAACAGGACAAGCAGGTAATTCTTGCTTCATTATAAATCAACTCCAATCTTTGTAAAAATTATAGCAAAAAAATTAAAAAATGTAAACAATGTAACATAATAGAATCAATAATAGTGTCTATTTGTATATAATATTCTAAAACACAATATATAAAATAAAAAATTTAAAAATTTTTATGGTCTAGAAAGTGTTGAATTACTAAAAAGTTACTTTTAGGTAACTATGAAACAAAAAAGTGCCTACTTTACAAAGCATAAAACTAAAAGTAAAATAATTACAGAAATTGAAAAAATAGAGTAGCTACTGTAATTCAATAAAAAAGAGTAAGGAGTGTATAAAAATGGAAGTTTCAAAAGTTAATTTAGGAAAAGGATATATAGATATTTATAATTTTGGAGATATAAAACTACATTGTTATCAAACAAATGATTTAATGAATGATGAAAGTTATATATTAGAAAATAATGAAAATGTATTATTGGTAGAATTCCCAGCATTTTATGATAATTTAGAAGAATTTGAAAAATATGTAAGAGGACTAAACAAAAATATTGTAGGAAAAGTATTTTCTGATCATCCAAATGGAGGAACAATACTTAAAGATGTAAAAGGATATGCTTCAGAAGGAACAATAAAATCAATGAAAGAAGGAACAATACATAATTTAGTAACAGGATTTGAAAAATCATTTAATGGAGCATTTGCAAAAGAATATCATGAAATAACAAATGTTTTAAAAGATGAAAAAGTAAATGTTGGTGGATTTGAACTAAAAATAACATACCATGATGAAAATATTGAAATAGAATTCCCACAAATAGGATGTGTATATACACACATGTTAGGACATGATTGTCATTCAATAGTTGCAGGTGAAGGACATGCAAATGTTATTATTGAACAATTAAAAAGATATAAAGCAAATGGATACGATTTAGTATTATCAAGTCATTACACACCAGAAACATTAAGAGATGTTGACACAAAAATTACTTATCTTGAAGAATTAAAAGAATTAGCAAAAGAAAGTAAAGATGCAACTGATTTTGAAAATAAAGTAAAAGCAAAATATCCAGAATATAGTGGATTAAATTATTTAGATATGACAGCAGGATTTTTCTTCCCACAAAATTAGAAAACTTAATAAAGAATTGTGCTTAAAATAGTGCAATTCTTTATTATCATAAAAAGGAGCATTTATGGAAAAGTTAGATTTTTTAATTGATTATTTAATAAAAGAAAATAAAAGTATTGATATTAATGAAATACCAAGAACTACGAGCAATAAGAAAAGATTATATCGTTCATTGTGTAATATTAGAGAACCATTACCAATATCAGAAAAATATATTAAAACAGAAAATGAATTTTTAACAAAAGAAAATATAAACAAAGGCATTGTTGAATCAAATGATATAACTTCATTTATAAAATATAAAGGAACTCAAATATGTTTATGGCAGGGAGATATAACAACTTTAAAAATAGATGCAATTGTAAATGCAGCAAATTCACAGGGATTAGGATGTTTTATACCTTGCCATAAGTGTATTGACAATGCCATTCATTCAGCAAGTGGAGTCCAATTAAGATTAGAATGTAATAAAATTATGCAAAAAATAGAAATATTACAAACAGGAAAAGCATTTATAACAAATGGCTATAATTTACCATCAAAATATGTGATTCATACAGTAGGACCGATTATATATGAAAATGTAACAGAAAAAGAAATATCAAAATTAAAAAATTGTTATATAAATTCACTAGAACTTGCAAAAGTAAATAATATAAAAACAATAGTATTCCCTTGTATATCTACTGGAGAATTTAGATTTCCAAAAGAACTTGCATCTAAAATTGCAATAGAAACAGTAAAAGAGTATTTAGATACAAACGAAAAATATTTTGAAAGAATAATATTTAATGTCTTTTCAGAGGAAGATTATAAAATTTATTTGAATAATTTGGGAGAAATTTATGGAAGAATATAATTCAAGAATTATACAAGCAAAACAAGCAATTAAACAAGCAGATTATATTATAATTGGTGCAGGAGCAGGTCTGTCAACTGCAGCAGGATTATTATATAGTGGAGAAAAATTCAAAAAAGATTTTAAAGAATTTATAGAAAAATATCATTTTGAGGATTTATATTCCGCTTCGTTTTATAATTTTAAAACTCAAGAAGAAAAATGGGCATTTTTTGCTAAAATGATAAAATTAAACAGATATAATGAAACACCATTAAAATTATATCAAGAATTATATGAAATTGTAAAAAATAAGGAATATTTTGTTTTATCAACAAATGTAGATGGGCAATTTTATAATAGTGGATTTGATAGAAAAAAGGTATTTGAAATCCAAGGAGATTATAGTTATTTGCAATGTGAAAATGCTTGTCATAACAAATTATATAATAATAAAGAATTAGTTGAAAAATGGATACATAACACGAAAAATTGTAAAATTCCATCAAATTTAGTAATGAAATGTCCTGTTTGTGGTGGCAATATGGATATGAATTTAAGAAAAGATGCTAATTTTGTTCAAGATTCAAATTGGTATAATATGTCGCAAAAATATGAGGGATTTTTAGATAAAACCAAAAACAAAAATGTGGTATTACTAGAAATTGGTGTTGGATTTAATACTCCTGGAATTATAAGATTTCCATTTGAACAAATGACAGCAAATAGTGAAAAAACAACACTTATAAGAATAAACAAAGATTACCCATTAACAATGTTAGAAATAGTAAACCAAACGATTTCATTTGATGAAGATACAAACAAAATAATAGAAGATTTAAAGGAGTAAATAAAAATGATAATAAATACAGGATGCAGAACAGATATACCAGCATTTTATTCAAAATGGTTAATGAAAAGAGTAAGAGAAGGATATGTATTAGTAAGAAATCCATATAACCCATCACAAGTAACCAAATATATTTTATCACCAAAGGTAGTAGATTGTTTAGCATTTTGCACTAAAAATCCAGAACCTATGCTAAAATATTTAGATGAACTTGATATTTATAGACAATATTGGTTTGTAACAATTACACCTTACGAAAAAGATATTGAACCAGTTGTACCAGATAAAGAAAAAGTAATAGAAAGTTTTAAAAAATTATCAAACCATATAGGAGTAAATTCAATTGGTTGGAGATATGATCCAATTTTTATAAACAAAGAATTTAATGTAGAAAAACACATAAAATGTTTTAAAGATATGGCAGAACAGCTTAAAGGATATACTCATAATTGTACAATTAGCTTTTTAGATTTGTACGAAAAAGTAAAAAGAAATGCTCCAGATTTAAGACCACCAACAAAAGAAGAACAAATTTGTATTGCTAAAGCTTTTGCTCGAATAGGAAAAGAAAATAACATAGTAATACATAGTTGTTGTGAAAAGACTTTTTTATCAGAATATGGATTAAAATGTAATGGTTGTATGAGCCAAGAAATTGTAGAAAAATCAATAAATTGCAAGTTAGAGCCACCTAAAAGAAAAAATTTAAGACAAGAATGTAATTGCCTTATGGGAAATGATATAGGAGCATATAATACTTGTGGACATTTATGCAAGTATTGTTATGCAAATGCTAATAAAAGTTTAGTTATTGAAAATATGAAAAAGCATAATGAAAATTCTCCATTTTTAATTGGCAATTATGAAAGGGGAGATAAAATAACAGAAGCAAAGCAGAAAAGCTGGATTACATATCAAAATGAACAAATTAGTTTTATGTAAAAAAAGCAAGTATTTTAATTGCTTGCTAATTTTTATGATATAATACTTATTGAAAATATAATGAGGAGATAAAACATGAAAAGATACAATCAAAACGAAATTGATAAATTAGCAGAAATCTTAAAAAATGATGGAGTGATAAGTGTTCCAACAGATACTGTATTTGGAGTATGTGCACATATTAATTCAATAAACGCATATAACAAATTAATAAAGACGAAAAATAGACCAATTACAAAACCATTTCCAATAATGTGTGCAGATAAAGAACAAATAAAAGAAATTGCAATAATAGATATTAGAACAGAAAAGTTAATTCAAAAATTTATGCCAGGACCAATTACTCTAGTTTTAAGAAAAAAAGAAGGACTACCAGAGTATATTACTAATGGATGGGATACTATTGCAGTAAGAATGGCAACATCAAAAGCCTTAGAAAAATTAATTAGAAAAACAGGAAGTCCACTTTTTATGAGTAGTGCTAATCAAAGTGGAGAACCTACATGTAAAAACTTAGATGAAATAGAAAGATATTGCCCTAATTTAGATGGAATGATGGATGGAGAAATTTCATTTGGTATAGGAAGTACTATTGTTGATTGTACTTCAAATGAATTGAAAATTTTACGAGAAGGTCCAATTTCTATTGAACAAATAAATGATACTATAAATTAATATCAAGTATTGATTTTATTTATAAAATGAAGTATAATGAATATACTAATATTGATAAATTAATTTATCAAATAAATTAGGCGCACAATTAAGCCTTTGATTAATTTCATAAATAAGTGCAAATAACACATTAGGTTAGATATGAGCCTTTAGAATGTTAATTCTATAAACGAATATCCTATTAAACATTCGGTTAGAAACGAGCCTTTAGTATTTTTTACTAAAAACGGGTTTCCTGAAAAATTATGGGGGTACTTGAAAAAGTATCTCCATATATTTGTTATTGGGAGGAATTAATGAAAAATCAAAAGAAGATAAAATTAGGAAAATTAAATTTTTTTGTTATAGATGATAACTATATTAAATATTTAAGCCAATTTGATAAGCATATTGCATATAATAAAAGTGAAAAAAGACCTTATATTGGAGTGGTAATTATTGTTGAAGGGCATTATTATTTTGCACCTTTATTTTCTCCTAAGCCAAAGCATAGAACATATAAGAATAATTTAACTTTAAAGTTTAATAGCAGGAATTATTGTATCAATAATCGTTGGAATAATTATAAATATAATTTGTTAATAATGAGAATGGAGGAGTAATATGATAGAGATAGTATTTGAGAAAAATAAGAATAAAGCAATAGCTTATGATAATAAAAAACAAATAGGAGAATGTGATTTTGAAGAAACAAATGATGTTTGGAATATAATACACACAGAAGTAGATAGTAATTATCAAGGTCAAGGAATAGCAAGAAAACTAGTAGAAAATGTTATAGAAAATTCAAAAAAGTATACTAAAAACATAAAAGCAACTTGTTCGTATGCAAAAAAAGTAATAGAAAACAAGTAAGAAAAAAGGCAGCCAATTGAGCTGTCTTTAATTATAACTTTCTACATATAAAGCTTTTGCAATATATGGGATTATTTCTTTATAGTCGTACCAACCAGAACTTTTATTATCATCTTTTCCACCATTAGGATTTGAAACATATACCATGTTATTATCATCAGTGGCAAGTAAAACCATATAATGAGAAGCTGTAGTCCAACGATTATCATGAGGTTTATTCCATACGCAAATTAAAATTGGTCTATTAGTTTGCAAATGTTCTTGTAATTTCTTTTGAGAAAAATACTTGCTATCATAATAAAAATCAGTATTTTTGATTTTAAATGTATCAGATAATTCTTTAGAAAGAGAATCATATTTTAACACAGGATAATATTTCTCTCTAAGATCCTCTGGAGAATATTTTTGATCATAGCCACTTAAAATAATTGAAAGGGCAGTTATGCCACAACCATTTTCGGACATAATTCCGCCCCCAGTATTTATTATTACTCCAAGATGAATTGCCATTTTGTTTATATTCAATATAAGTCTTTTTATTTTTTTCAACAGTTGTAAATGTAGTAAAATAACCGTCCTTATTTTTTACAATTTCTTGTCCAATCCCTGAATAATTGTTATTTTTATCTTGTTTGATTATCTTATATTCTGATGTATTACTTATTTTTGAAATGATTTTATTTATGTTATAAAATATATCATTAAAAGAAGAATTTTTTTGAAACATCCATATCACAAAAATGAAAATAAATATTACTATTATTTTTTTCTTTTTTCTCTTCATTCGTTCTTCCTCCTTATATATGTATTATAAAATAATATTTAGAATTAGATTTTAAGAAATGCTTAAATAAATATTAATATTTTCTTATAAATTAGAAAGTTGCTAATTAAGTGTTTTTATGATATAAACTAATAGTAATGAAGGAGAATAAGAAAACATGAAAAAGAATGTTATAATAACCGTAATTATAATAGTTATTTTAATTATTTTAACACTATGGTATAATGGTATACTTATTTTTAATTATCCAGATAAAAAAGAATATGAGATAAAAGGAATAGATGTTTCTGCCTATCAGGGAGATATTGATTGGAATATTTTATCCAAACAAGGAATTGAGTTTGCTTTTATTAAAGCAACTGAAGGAAGTTCTTATGTAGATGAAATGTTTAAGATAAATTATGAAAATGCATCAAAAACAGATTTAAAAATTGGAGCATATCATTTCTTTAGTTATGATAGTAATGGAGAAAAACAAGCAGATAATTTTATAAGAAATGTACCAAAAGCTGAAAAAATGCTTCCACCTGTTGTGGATATTGAATTTTATGGAAATAAATACAAAAATGTTCCTGATATTAAACAAACACAAAAGCAATTACAAATTATGTTAGAAAAATTAGAAGAATACTATGAAAAAAAGCCAATTATTTATGCAACATATAAATCTTATAATTTATATATTGCTAATAATTTTGAAGGTAATTATATTTGGATTAGAGATGTATATTTCAAGCCAAATTTAAAGGATAATAGAGGTTGGACATTCTGGCAATATTCCAATAAGGTTAGATTAAATGGCTATAGTGGACAAGAAAAAAGAATAGATATGAATGTTTTTAATGGAGATAAAGAAAAATTTGAAAAAATATTTAATTAATAAGATTTGTAAATTTTAAATATAGTGGTCCAATAATTATACAAATTTATGAGGAGAAAGTAAGAAATGAAAATAATTACATTATGTGGAAGTTTGAAATTTAAAAAAGAAATGATAGAAATTGCAGAGAAAATGGCGTTAGATGGAAATTGTGTTCTTACACCAGTTTATCCTGTATTAGAAAACTATAAAAGAACAGATAGACAATTAGAATTATTAAAAGAAGCACATTTAAAAAAAATAGAATTATCAGATTCTATTTTAGTTGTAAACATAAACAATTATATTGGAAATAGTACTAATTTAGAAATTGAATATGCCAAAAAGTTAGGTAAAGAAATTATATATTATATTGATTTAATTTAAATTATTATATTAGGGGGATGTTTAAAATGGGATTTTTTTCGACGTTAGGATGGGGAATATTAGGAACTGCTATAATTTCAAAATTCGTAAAAAACAGTGTTGAAGAAAAGAAAAGGAAAATGATGATTTGCGAATTTGATGATATAGTTACTGAAGAGGTTTTTGAAAATATAGTATATAAATGTGCCAAAAGAATTAGAAGAATTGAACGGACTAGACATAGACAATGGGGCAATTAGTGCAACTGTAATTTCACAAAGTGGAATATCAAAATGGGAATTTGAACTTGATTTTAATGATTATGGAAAAATTACAGGACAATATTGGTTATCTACTGAAAATTATGATTCTGAAATTCCAGAAAGATTAGGAGATTCAATCCAAGAAGCAATTAATAATGTTTATAATAATGAAGAAAATTAAAAATATTATTAATTAGTCCATAAAACTAAAGAATGAAGAATTATATTATGATATATAAAACGAAAAGAGATGAGATCATTGGAGATATTTAATTTAAAAGATAAATTAGAATACTTAGATGAAGTTGCAGAATTAGAATATGATGAATGGGCAGACAATAAGGAAATTAATAAAGAAAAAAGAATTGAGAGAAAAAAGAAAAAAATTTGTACAATGTTAACAGAAAAAGATTTTTGTAAAATAATTTTAGTTGATAATGATAAATTAATAGGTTTTATATCTATTTTTCCAAAAGATTGTGAAGAAGAAAAAGAATTAACACCATGGTATTCAACAATGTATGTAAAAAAAGAATATAGACATCATGGATATTCACAAATATTGAATGAAGCTATACTTAAAGAAGCTAAAAACAGAAAAATTTCAGTATTATATTTAAAAACAAATTTGGAAAATTATTACGAAAAATTTGGAGCGATTTTCATAAAGAATCTAAAATCTGGTGAACATTTATATAAATTTGAAGTTTAAAGGAAAAAATTAATATGAAGAAAAAAGCAATTTTTAGTATAGTTTTAATAATAGCTGGAATTTTAATTGTTATTATAAATAAAATTATTGGAAATTTTGATTGGCATTTAAGATCTGATTTTATATGGTTAGCATCATTTATGATTACATTTGGAGTGTTTTGGTTAGGAATTCTTTCATTAAAAGATGTAAAAAAAGAAGGAGTAAAAATATTTTTTACAATATTTTGGACTTTGATTAGTATTATAGTCGCATTTGTTGAGTTTATGGTATTATGCTGGATTATAAAAAACAACAACTATTAAAGAAATAGATGGTATTAAATATTGTGGAGTAGAATATGAAAATAATCGTTTAAGAAAAAATGTATATTATTATAAAGAATATAATATATTGGCATATCATAAAACAAAAGAACATATAGAAGAATTTTATGACTATGATGATTATGAACATCCATTATATAGAGAATATTATGATGAAAATTCACGATGTAAAATAATATATGAATTTGATAAAAATGGAAACATCACAGAAATAAAAGAAGGAGAATAAATGGAAGCAAAAAAGATAATAAAAAAGCTACTTATTTCAAGTATTATTGGAATAATATTAGGAATTATTACAGAATATGCTCTAATATTAAATATAAAATGGCTAATACTCATAACACAATCATTTATATTTTGGGGATTAATTATTTGTATGATGGCTTTTCTTTCTAAAGATTACATATTTTCAATTGCAAATCCTATGATAACAATTACATTAATGAATATAACTTATTATGTGATAAGGCTAATTAAATCTGGACATACAAATACAGATGGGCTAGTATTATTTGTAGTAATGGGAATAGCTGGTTCTATATATATAGGTACATTTATTTACATATTAAAGAAAATCGTTATATATCATCAAAAAGAAAATTATCATCAAATATGTTATTTTGTTTTTATGACTGTTGTAGGAATACTCTTACCTGCAACAGGTTTAAAAAATCCATTAACTTATATTTCTCATAATTTATTTTATAATATAAGTTATGGTATAATTAGTGGCTTCTTTATTGGAATATTAGCTTCAAAATTAATAAAAAAAGGTATTAGCCATTTTAGTTAGTATCTTTTTTGAATATTAAGAATATAAAAAAACATAAAATTTTGAAACTTTTTTAAATTTCAACTGTTTGTATATGTGAAAGCAGGGTAAGATATGGAAAAAGATTTAGATATAAAATTATATAATGAATATTTAGATGGAAACAAAGAAGCATTCGAATTGTTGTATAACAAGTATAAAGAAAAAATACAATATTTTATTTACAATATTGTCAAAGACTATCAAAAAGCAGAAGATATAACACAAGATACATTTATTTATGTTATGCAAAATAAAATAAAAGAAGGATATACTTTCAAATATTATATATATTTAGTAGCTAAAAGCAGAGCATATAATTATATAAATGCAGAAAAAAAGAGAACAGAAATAAATGAAACATATATATTACACGAATTTAATAGCATTGAACAAGATGTTGCTGATATAGTTACAAAAAACGAAAAACAAAAAGAAATAATAAATGCTATAAATATGCTAGAAGATAGATATAAAAATACAATATATTTAACTCAAATTGAAAAACTTACATATAAAGAAACAGCACAAATACTTGGAGAATCAGTTCAAAATGTTAGAAATCTTATCCATAGAGGCAAAAAAGAATTACGCAAAATTTTAATAAAGAAAGGATTTGATGAAATGAATAAAGTTTCAAAAGTAATTATAGCAATATTATGTATAAGTATTTTACTTGCAGGAGGAGTATATGCAACAGCAAAAATTGTAGAAAGTTTTTCAGGAAAGGCAAAAATGGCTCCTACATTTACAAGTAAAATATCATCAATAGATACAAATAAAGTATGGTGTGGAACCTTTAATTTAGTATGGAATGATTTTATGAATGATGTTATTGGTGGAAAAATAGAATTTGAAGATGGTCCATCAGAATTAGCAGATGAACTAAATAAACAAACATTCACAGCAAATGAATTAAATTCTAATTCATACTTTAAAATTCATGGTACAGCATCATTTGACTTAAAAGATAAAATTGAAAATGGAATAAAAGAAAAGTTTAATGAAAATAGTAAAATATTAGATAAAGTACAATGGGGAAATCCTGAAGTTTATGTATTATATACAATGTTAAAAAAGGAATTTAATTATTTAGAAAAGTTTCCAACTTTAAAAGATAATATCTTTGGAGATTCAAAAGAAAAAGTAAAATATTTTGGAATAGAGCCAGATACTTCACAAAATGCAAGTAAAAATATTGAAATATTATTTTATAACTCAAAAGAAGATTTTGCAATAAAGCTAAAGACAAAAGAAGGAGAAGAAGTTTATCTATATAGAACAACAGGAGAAAACAAATCCTTTGAAGAAAATTATAAAGAAATGTTAGAAAAGCAAGCAAAATATACAGGAGATAAAAATTGGAATAAAAAAGATATTTTAAATATACCATTTATTAAAATTAATGATGAAATAAATTATAATGAACTTTGTGGAAGATGGATAAAAGGAACAGACTGGTATATTAGACAAGCAATTCAAACAATAGATTTTGAACTAAATAATTATGGTGGAAGTGTAAAAAGTGAAGCTTTAATAGAAGCTTTAGAAAAAGAAGTATTTGAAACAGGAAGAAAATTTATTTATAATGATGATTTTATACTATATTTGAAAGAAGAAAACAAAGAAAAACCTTATTTTGCATTAAAAGTAGATAATACTGATGTATTAGTAGCAGGAGAAAATAATTAGTAAAGTAGAGTATTAACAAATTTTGTTAATGCTCTTTTTTCTTCCAAAAAAATTTTTTATCAAATGCAAGAAAATTAATATTTTATATTGTCTAATATATGTGTCTAATAGTACTATAGATATAATGGAGGAAAAAAAGGGTGGAGGAACTTGTAGAAAAAGCAAAAAATGGAGATAGTGAAGCTTTTAACAAACTAATATTAAATATTCAAAAAGAAATATATTATATAGCCAAAAGTAAAATTGATAATGAAAATGACATAGAAGATATAATTCAAGAAACAATGTTAAAAGCATTTTTACATATAAAGAAATTAAAAGATAATAGTCTATTTAAAACTTGGATAATAAGAATTTTAATTAATGATTGCAACAATTTTTATAAAAGAAAAAAATATAAATCAATTGATGATAAAGAAATAATAAATAAAATTAACAGCACAGAAATGGACTTATCAAATATAGAATTTAAAGACTTTATCTCGTTTTTAAACGAAGATGAAAGAACAATTTTAACATTATTTTATTATTTAGGTTATACAACAAAAGAAATTTCAAAAATATTAAACAAAAGAGAAGGAACAATATGCAGTAAAATATCAAGAGCAAAAAAGAAAATAAAAGAAAAGTATAAAGGAGAGTTTTGTTAAAATGAAGAATTTAGAAGAATTTTTATATAAATTTAAAAATACTGAACAAGAAATTCCATGTTCTTTTACAAATACTATAAAGAATTTTTCTCCCAAATCACAAGAAAGTAGGAAAATAATAATGAAAATTAATGCAATGAAAAAAATAATTATAATTGCAATGAGTTTACTATTAGGATCAGGAGTTGTATTTGCAGCTACAAAAACTTATGAAAATATATGGAAACAGCCAGAAACTTATGAATATTCATATAATCCAACAGAACAAGAAAAGAAAGAAGCAATTAGTGAAGAAGAAGCTAAAAATAAAGCAATTGAATATTTAGGAAAACTTGGACTAGAAAAAGAAATAACTAAAATATATTTAATTAAAGAGCCAAACAGCGGTGAAATTGTATGGAAAATACTATTTAAAACAGGTTCAATGCAACTAAGTACTAATGGTAAATTCAAAAACATAAATATTCCATCATATAGTTATAAGTTACCTGATAATTATGGAATAACAAAAGAGGAAGCAAAAGAAACTGCACAAAAATTATTAGTAAAATATAATCCTGAAAATAGTAATGAATATGAATTAGTAAAACTTAATATGAATATGGAAGATGAAAAATCATCATATATATGGTATGCAACATTTTATAAAAAATATGATAATTTATTGAATAAATATGAAAAAGTAGATATAGCGTGGGTTCCAACAATAAATGGATTATACAATTTGAGTATAGAAAATTTTAAATATGAAAATAATGAACAAATAATTTCAAAAGAAGAAGCTATCAAGATAGCAACAGAAAAAGATAAAAATATCGAAACAAGATATGATACATTATCTGTTGATGCAGAAATAGGAATTGAAAAAATGAACGCAGAAGTTATATATAGGGAGAAAAATATTGAAGAATATGATAATGGAAGAAATTATTTTATTCAAAACGAAGATAATGATGGAATTACAATAAAAGATGATGCTGTATTTTATAAAGTAGATAATTGTGTTAGAAAAGTTTGGAAAATAACTATTAATTATGATTATTATAAACATGATAGAGAGTTGCCAGAAAAATTTATTTATTATGTTGATGCTACTACTGGTGAAATAATTGGAGGCAGTAGAGTTTAAAAATAATTAAAGAAAACAGCTATCAGATGTACTTGACAATTATGTAAATACAAACTATAATAGACTAGATGTTCAATCAAGAACAAAATATCAAACCGGAACGGAGGAAAAGGCAATGGAAGAAAATGCATCGGACGCAAAGGTAAAGTTTCTTGGAGGGCATGTAGAAGCCTTAGTAAAAGAAACAATTAGTTGTGGAGTTTCACGAGGGGAGGTTATTGAGCTCTTTTTGACTTACTGGGAAAAAGAGCAAAAGAAAATTTTAGAAAGTAAAGAACAACTGGAAAAGAAAGAAGAAAGAAACGAAAAACTTCTTTCATACCCAATGGAAGAATTTATCAAAAATGCCATTCGGCAAAATGTCTGCAAGTCAAGTGCAAAAGCTTGTATTTCTAAACACTGGGACAAGGTACTGGCACTTTCTGAATCAGGTGATCCTCAAAGAGAATTGGTTCATTTTAGTTCTTTTGAAATCTCCTGTGTTCAGTTAATCGTATCAGCAATTAACAATCAGATTTTTAAAAGCCAACTTTTGGAAATGTTAGATAACTCATGGGACAAAATTTATCGTATGGAAAAACTCCCAGTTGAAAGCGAGGAAGAAAAAGAATTTAAAGAAAAGGTAAGAAAATATGTTAATAATCCAAACTCTGGACTATTTTGGTTTATTAATGCCTTGGATTATTCTACGGCACAAAATTCTCAATTTGTAACAGAAAAAACCTCAAGTCTTCATTTATACTATCATATCGGAATGAAGCTTAAAGTCAAAACAGTACCTAAAGGGATGTATTGGCAAATCACTGAAGAAAAATATGAACCTGTTATCTTTGTTCAAACTTCACTTGCTGAAGAAATTTTGTGGGCAATGAAGTTCGTATATTCTTCTAATGAAGGAAAAAACATCAGTCCGGAAAAAATTGTTAGCAAAGCCATGAAACGTTTGGCTAAAATTTACAACAGATGGGATGAGAACATCAAAGATGACATCAGGAAATTAATCAAACTCTTAAGACTGTATGTCCATGAAATCAAAGCATCTGAAGAATGTCAGAAAGCAATGGATTCTATGGTAAATGAAGAATCTAAGTATCTGGACAAAGCTATCATCCGCTTGATTTGGGAAGTAGAACACAACTAAATATAAAAGAGTTACATACCTTGAATAAGGTGTGTGACTCTTTTTTTTATAATAGTTACAATCGCTAATCCTTGAGACTTTCTCCTTTTATTCGAAAAATCAAATCTGTCGAAAACAAAGGGCGACTATGTTGATTTGTTCTTATATAGATATAATAAATATAAAAATTTCTAAATATTTTTTAGAATTAGTATTGACTTTAACCCAACTCTAAGTGATATGATGTAAAAAAATTAAGGAGGAGTAAAAATGTTAAAAGTATTAAATAAAATAAATGGTCCTCAAGACCTAAAAAAATTATCAAAAGAAGAATTATATGAATTATCAAACGAAATAAGAGAAATATTATTAAAAAAATTAAGTGCACATGGAGGTCATTTTGGTCCAAATTTTGGTATGGTGGAAGCTATAATTGCAATGCACTATGTTTTTGAATCACCAAAAGATAAATTTGTATTTGATGTATCACATCAAAGTTATACACATAAAATTCTTACAGGAAGAAAAGAAGCATTTATAAATATAGAAAAATATGATGATGTAACAGGATATACAAATCCAAAAGAAAGTGAGCATGATATGTTTAATGTTGGACATACTTCAACATCAATAAGTCTTGCAGCAGGATTAGCTAAAGCCAGAGATTTAAAGGGTGAAAATTACAATGTAATTGCTGTTATAGGAGATGGCTCATTAAGTGGCGGAGAAGCATTAGAAGGACTTGATTACGCAGGAGAACAGAATACAAACTTTATTATTATAGTAAATGATAATGATATGTCTATTGCAGAAAATCATGGTGGATTATATAAAAATTTAAAAGAATTAAGAGAAGCAAATGGAAAATGTGAATGTAATCTATTTAAAGCAATGGGACTTGATTATATATATGTAAATGATGGAAATAATTTAAACAAACTAATTGAAACATTAAATAAAGTTAAAGATGTAGATCATCCGATTGTAGTTCATATAAATACTCAAAAAGGAAAAGGATACAAATTTGCGGAAGAAAACAAAGAAAATTGGCATTGGGTTAAGCCCTTTCATATTGAAGATGGAAAATCAAAAATTACACTTCAATGTGAAAATTATGCAGACTTAACAGCTGAATTTTTATTAAACAAAATGAAAAAAGATGAAAAAATAGTAACTATTGTTGCAGGAGTTCCTAAAAATATTGGATTTGATAAAAAAAGAAGACTTGAAGCGGGAAAACAATTTATAGATGTAGGAATTGCAGAAGAACATGGTATAGCATTAGCTTCAGGAATTGCAAAAAATGGAGGCAAACCTATATTTGCAACGCATTCAAGTTTTATGCAAAGAACATACGATCAATTATCACAAGATTTATGTATAAATAATAATCCAGCAACAATTTTAGTAAATACTGCTTCAGTATATGGAATGAATGATGTTACGCATTTAGGCTTATATGATATTCCTATGATTTCAAATATTCCTAATATGGTGTATCTGGCTCCAACTTCAAAAGAAGAATATTTTGCAATGTTAAATTGGTCAATTGAGCAAAACGAACATCCTGTTGCAATTAGAATTCCATGTAATGGCGTAATTTCTGATAAAAGAACAATTGACACAAATTATAGTAATTTAAATAAATTTAAAGTTGAAATAAAAGGTGAAAATGTTGCAATTATAGCATTAGGAGACTTTTATCAATTAGGAGAAAATGTTATAGAAGAATTAAAAAATAAAATAGGTCTTAATGCAACATTAATAAATCCTCAATATATTACAGGAATAGATTCAGAACTATTGAAAAAATTAAGAGAAAATCATAGTATAGTAATTACTCTTGAAGATGGATGTATCGACGGAGGTTTTGGGGAGAAGATAGCTAGTTTTTATGGGACAGATAACATTAAAGTAAAAAATTATGGAATAAAAAAAGATTTTTATGATAAATATGATGTAAATGAATTGTTAAAGGCCAATAGACTAACCAAAGAGCAAATTGTAGAAGATATAAAAAATATGATTTAAAATATATAAATATATAGTTTTAAATAACAATTGACAAAAATACAGTATAAATATTATAATAATAAAGTTGTTTAAAATCATAAATAACAAAACAAGAAATATTATTAATAAAATAGGAATAATGGGATTAAAAGTTGGTGGAGATTTAACTGTAAATAATGCTGTAAATATAGCAAATTATTTTAATTTAAGTGAAAAATTAATCAGTTTAACAATTTTAGCAGTAGGAACAAGTTTACCAGAACTTGTAACAAGTGTAACAGCCGCTATAAAAGGAAATAGTGATATAGCAATTGGAAATATAATTGGTTCAAATATATTTAATATTTTACTTATAATAGGCACATCTGCATTTATAACACCTATAACTTATAATATTACATATAATTTTGATTTTACAGTTTTATTAGTATCTTCAATTATTTTAGCATTATTTCCATTTATTCCACCAAAGAATGAGATGAGTAGAATGAATGGTATTGTTTATTTATTAATATATGCTGGGTATATGGCAATATTATTTATAAAGTAGAAAAGTGAGTGATTATGATTACTTGCTTTTTTATTTACAAAAAACATGAAAAATAGTATAATATGTAATGTAATAATTGATTGGAGGAAAAAATGAGTTTTAAATATGAAAGAAAGATAAATTATTATGAAACAGATAGAATGGGAGTAGTACATCATTCAAATTATATAAGATTTTTAGAAGAAGCAAGAAGCAGATGGATGGAAGAATTAAATATTCCAATGGAAAAATTAGAAAATGAAGGTTTTACAATTCCTACATTAGAAGTTGACTGTAAATACAAACATCATGTAACTAGTGGTGACATTATAGTAATAGAACCATATATATCTGAATTTAATGGAATAAGAATGACTGTTAATTATAATGTTACAAACAAAAAAACAGGTGATATAGTAATAGATACATTTACAAAACATTGCTTTACAGATAGAACATTAAGACCAATTAATATGAAAAAGAAGAATATAGAAATCTATAATATATTTGAAAGTTTATATGAAGAAAATGCAAATTAGCTTTGACTAAAAAATATAAATGTGATAAAATAATATGGTTGTTCTAATATACCCTATTACAACAAGGAGATAAAAAACATGACAGAAAAACTATTAAGAGATTCTTTAACCGAAGCAAAAAGCAAGGGGGAAGTTGGTTTATTTATTTGGGCAAATTGGAGAGTTTGGGATGACTTAGCTTATGAGATGAAACAAGGAAACAAATACTATGAGGTGGCAATTTCTAAAGTATTAAACCAAGAGGAGGCAACTATTTCGACACAATTATGTGGATTTCAAGCACCTGGGATTTTTGCAGTACCTGTTCCCAAAATGATCAAATCAGAAGATTTTTTCAAATATGTTTTGGAAATGTGTGAGAAAGGAAATTACAAAGGACCAATTACATTTATTCCGTCAAATGAAATAAGTCAATATTGTTAAATAGGAGGAGAGGATTCAGAGTTGAGTCCTCTTTTTTATTTTTAGTACATAAAAACATTTGACATTATATAAATACTATATTATTATAAATAAAAAGGGGAAATATAATGAAGAAATCTTTAAACTCTAATCAATTAAAATTAATTGCTGTATTAGCAATGATATTTGATCATTTATTATGGGTAATAAAACCTGGTTATAATAATGGAACAACAATATTACTATTACACTTAATAGGAAGAATTGTAGCACCAATATTTTGCTTTTTTATAGCAGAAGGAGCTTATTATACAAAAGACAGGAAAAAATATCTAACAAGACTATTAATATTTGCAATAATTTCACATTTTGCTTATTGTTTTGCATTTGGAATAAATTTTATTCCATTTAAAACAGGAACGTTTTTTAATCAAACAAGTATAATGTGGTCATTAGCATTAGGACTTGTAGGAATAATGATACAAGACTCAAAACTAAACAATAAACTAAAAATATTCTTTATACTTTTATTATGTGTATTAGGATTTCCATCAGATTGGAGTTCAGTTGCAGTAATGATAATTATATATAACTATGAATATAGAAACAATTTTAAAAAGCAAATGATAAGCCAAACTATATTTTCTGGCATATATTCATTAGTATATAGTATCTTTATTAGCATAGAATATGGAATCCTTCAAATGGGAACAATCTTAGCAATACCATTATTAAAATTATATAATGGAAAAAGAGGAACATGGAAAGGAATGAAATACTTCTTTTATATAATATATCCTGTTCATCTTATACTTTGTGGAATATTAAGATTATATTTATATGGAAATATTTCAACAATGATAGGATAAAAATGTAAAAAGCAGATGATTATTTGATAATTATCTGTTTTTATGATATAACAATATAGTAAAATTAAATAGGAGAATAATATGGATATATCTAAATACTTAATACAAATTCAAGATCTACAAAAAGAATTAAAAGAAAATGAAGATTTAGAGAAAATAAAGTTAGAAGGATATGAAAATGAAAATATAGAACTCTCAAAAATATCAATAAGCAAATCTGTAATAAACAATACAACTATAATAAATAGTAATTTTGAAAAATGTATGTTTGTAGACATTAAATTTAATAATTGCAATTTTTCAAATACTACTTTTGAAAGTTGTAGTTTTATAAGATGTGAATTTAATAATTGTAAATTAACAGGATGTAGTTTTAATGAAAATATATTATTAGATATAAATTTTATTGATGTTAATATGAATTATACTAATATAACAATATCAGATTTAAAGAACATATCATTTAAAGAAACAGGACTAATAAATGCAAATTTACAAAATAATAAAGTAAAAAATATAAAATTTCAAGAAGCGGATTTAACACAAGCACAAATATTTCAAACAAGTTTAAATGAAATTGATTTATCACAATGCAAAATAGATGGAATAGCAATTTCACTCGAAGATATAAAGGGAGCATCAATTAATCAACTTCAAGTACTAGATTTAATATATTTATTAGGTGTAAAAATAAAATAGAAAAGAATTATAATAACAAACAAATATATGCTTATAGAGTTTGCAAAGTATTTGTATAGTGTAATCTAATAGGTAAAAAATTAATTTGAAAATAATATAACACAATTTAATTAAAATTAAGGAGTAATAAAAATGACAATAGCAGAAGTTAGTAAAAAATATGATTTAACATCAGATACATTAAGATATTATGAAAGAATAGGATTACTTGCAAAAGTTCCAAGAAATCAAAATGGAATAAGAAATTATGATGAACCATCATGTAAAAGAATAGAATTTATAAAATGTATGAGAAATGCAGGAGTTGAAATAGAAATTTTAATAGAATATATGACATTATTTGAACAAGGAAAATCAACTGTTGAAGCAAGAAAAAAATTATTAGAAGAACAAAGAGAGAAACTATTAGAAAAACAAAAAAACATTACAGAAACATTAAAAAGATTAAATTATAAAATAGAATTATATGATGAAATTGTAGATGGAAAAAGAAAAGATTTTACTGAAAATATATAAATAATATATACATTTTTATAAAAACATTACAAAACAAAAATTAATATAGTATAATTTTAAAGACTTGTCTGTAATTTTACAGTTAGGTCTTTTTATATGTTATATAGAGGTGTAAAAAATGGGATTTATTGAATTATTATTATTAAGTATTGGTCTTGCAATGGACGCATTTGCAGGTGGAATTATATTAATTTTAATAGGACTAAAAATATTATTAGAACATTTAAATATATTATAAAAACGATATTAAGAATAGAACTATAATTCTATTCTTCTTTATTTTGAATATTATTTTCTATAGGAGGAAATGATATGTTTAAGCAAAATTTTATAATAGGAAATACACCTATGATAAAAATAAATTATAAATATAAAGGACAAAACAAACAAATTTTTGTAAAACTAGAATATTACAATTTAACAGGTAGTATAAAAGATAGAGTTGTATTTTACATGATAAATAATGCAAAAGCAAATGGAATTCTAAAAGAAAAAATGCCACTAATAGAAGCAACAAGTGGTAATACGGGAATTTCACTATCAGCCCTTGGAGCTTACTATAAACATCCAGTATATATTTATATGCCTGATTGGGTTAGTAAAGAAAGAATGCAACTGATGAAAAGTTATGGAGCTAATGTATTTCTTATCTCTAAAGAAGATGGTGGATTTTTAAAATGTCTTGAGGAAGCAAAAAAACTAGCCCAAAAGATAAATGGATTATTTACAAATCAATTTTCAAACAAAGATAATTTTTTAGCACATTATGAAACAACAGGAAAAGAAATTTTAAATCAAATTTCTGAACCAATCAATGGATTTGTATCTGGTGTTGGAACTGGTGGTACTTTAATGGGAATAGGTCAAAAACTTAAGGAAAAATATCCTAATTTAATAGTTACTGCAATAGAGCCTGATAAAATGCCACTTATTTCTCAAGGAAAAATTTTAGACCAACATAAAATAGAGGGAATAGGGGATAATTTTATTCCTGATTTAATAGATAAAAATAAAATAAATAAAATATTATTAATTAATGATGATGATGCAATTAATATGTCCAGAAAACTATCAAAAGAACTTGGAATAGGAGTTGGAATATCATCAGGAGCTAATTTACTTGGTGGAATTTTACTAGAAAATGATATCCATGGAAATATTGTTACAATTTTCCCAGATGATAATAAAAAATACCTTTCAACAGAATTAACAAATGAAATAGACTTAAATCCAAATTTTATTTCTAATAAAGTTGAATTATTAAATATTGATTTTACTTAAAATAGCTATAAAAAGGAGTAGCTTATATTTTAAAATAGCACTGGTCTAAAAATTGATTGGTGCAATAAATTGTGTTAATATTAACAATCCATTAGATGCTTATGCAATCTTTATTGATAAATTATTATAAAAAAATCCTCTGGATAAAACCAGAGGTATTTTTTATTCCCATTCAATTGTTGCTGGTGGTTTAGAAGTAATATCATACACTACTCTGTTAACATGTTTAACTTCATTAACAATTCTACTAGAAACTTTTTCTAATATTTCATAAGGTATTCTACTCCAAACACCTGTCATAAAGTCAGTTGTTTCAACAGCTCTTAATGCAACTGTATAGTCATAAGTTCTTTCGTCTCCCATAACACCAACTGATTTTAAATTTGTAAGAACGGCAAAATATTGATTTATATTTTTATGAAGTCCTGCTTTAGCTATTTCATCTCTAAAAATAGCATCTGCATCTTTTAATATAGAAAGCTTTTCATCAGTTATATCTCCAATAACTCTAATTGCTAATCCTGGACCAGGGAATGGTTGTCTATATACTAAATTTTCAGGTATACCAAGTTCTAATCCTGTTTTACGAACTTCATCTTTAAATAGATTTCTTAATGGTTCAATTATTTCTTTAAAATCAACATAGTCTGGTAAACCACCAACATTGTGATGACTTTTTATTACAGCACTTTTTCCAAGACCACTTTCAATAACATCAGGATATATAGTTCCTTGTACAAGAAAATCTACAGCACCAATTTTTTTGGCTTCTGCTTCAAATACTCTAATAAATTCTTCTCCTATAATTTTTCTTTTTTGTTCTGGATCTGTAACTCCTGCAAGTTTGTTTAAAAATCTATCTTTGGCATTTACTCTGATAAAGTTTAAATCATAATTTTCTGTGAAAACTTTTTCTACTTCATCGCCTTCATTTTTTCTAAGTAATCCATGATCAACAAAAATACATGTTAAATTCTTTCCTATAGCTTTGCTTAAAAGAACTGCTGCAACAGATGAATCTACACCACCAGATAGAGCACATAGTGCTTTTTTATCACCAATTTTTTCTTTCAAAGCTTTTATAGAATCTTCTACAAATGATGACATAACCCAATCACCTGAGCAATTACAAATATTATATAAAAAGTTCTTTATTACTTGTGTTCCATTTACTGAATTGTTTACTTCTGGATGGAATTGAATTCCATATAATTTCTTTTCTTGATTTTCCATTGCTGCGTTAGGACAAACAGAAGTATAACCAATTTTTTTAAAGCCTTGTGGAACTTCTTCAACATAATCAGTATGGCTCATTAAAAATATGTTTGTATCTTTAAATCCTTCAAATAGAAGAGATTTATTATCTATATTTACATTTGTTTCTCCATATTCTCTTGTTGTTGCAGAGGCAACTTTTCCACCTAATGTATATGCCATTAATTGCATTCCGTAACAAATTCCAAGTACAGGTATTCCTAATTCAAAAATTCCATCAGCACATTTTGGAGATTCATCACCATATACACTTGCTGGTCCTCCTGTGAATATTATTCCTTTTGGATTTTTTTCTTTTATTTTTTCTATTGAAATATTAAATGGTACAACTTCAGAATATACATTACATTCTCTTACTCTACGAGCAATTAGTTGATTATATTGCCCACCAAAATCTAGTATTAAAATTAGTTCTTTTGATTCCATAAAATCCTCCTTAAATTATTAATATATCTATTTTAGCATATAGTGAAAAAAATGTAAAGAATTTTATGGAAACTTATTCATATAAAATGAAAAAAAGACATAAAAGCAAATTTTACGTCTTTTTTCCAGAAGATCAATCTTCGACACTTACAGCCATGTAGATAGGAGAAAGGTTCTTTGCTTTGTAGTGGGCTATGAGTTCTTCAAGGGTTGTTTCAGTGATAGGCTCTCCAATAGAGTACCGCTCTTTCCAGGTACCATCTGCTTCTTGCTTAGCAAAATGGTAATCCCAGTATGTAGGCCGATCATCATAATCCCTTCCAAGAATTTCAAACCCGAAGAAAACTACTCTCCATTCACCTTGCCGAAGCTCTTCATCTCGTTCAACCTTTCGGCAAGTCCGATGAAACTTTTGGCACTTCTCCAAAATTTCGGAGAAGGGAGCAGAGGAATACCAGAGGTCCAGCTTAGAGATAGATACCTTGTCTCTTTCGAGATCAAGGGCATAGGACATACAGTTGACATTCTTTTTAGACATGATCTTGGCCTTTCCTTTCTTCAAATTGGTTTTACATATTATATTTAGTATATCAAATATTAGCCTAAAAGTCAAACTTATGTAAAGTTGTAGTATGCTATTAAAGTGCAAACTACATAAATGGTTTACAGAAAGTTGACAAAATATAAAAAAAATGGTAAAATTAAAAAGGAATGTTTATAAAAAGGAGATTATAAATTTGGAAAAAATAAAAAATAAAATAATAACAATCTCAGGAGAACCAGCAAGTGGAAAGTCAACAGTTGTAAAAGAGATAAAAAGTAAATATGAAAACGAAGGCTATACTGTTCATATAATATCTGTTGGTGATGTATTTAGAGAGATGGTAAAAAAAGAATATTTAAAAAAATATCCAGATAGAACAAATGTTAGTTTAGCTGACATTCAAAACGATACAGAATTTATGTCCAAAATACATTCAATAGATTCTCTTGTCGACAGTGAAGTCGCAAGAAAAGGAAAAGAAATCAATAGAACAGAAAGACCAAATGATGTTTACATTATTGATTCAAGGTTAGCATGGAATAATGTACCTGATTCGTATGCAATCAGATTAACTGTTAATGATGCTATTGCAGGAAAAAGAGTATTTTATGATAAAACTCGTGGTTCAGAAGATCAATATGAAACATTAGATGCTGCAATTCAAAAAACAAGAAAAAGAAAACTTGGTGAAATTGAAAGATACAAAGAAAGATATAATATTGATTTATCAGACGAAAATAATTATGATTTAATTGTAGATACATCTTATTCAAATACAACAGAATTAGCTGATATTATAGTAAAAGGAGAAGAAGCATATAGAACAGGAAAAGCTTATCCAAAACATTGGGCAAGTCCAACTTGTTTTATGCCATTACAATCTGTAAAAAATAGCAAGCAACCATCAGCAAGTGGAAATACAATAGAAAGTTTGGCACAAAAAATACAAGATGAAGGCTATAAAACTTCAGAAGGAGTTTTAAAAGTAACAAAAAGAAATGGAATTCGTTATTTAACTAAAGGACTTCATAGAATTTTTGGTGCATTATCAGCTGGAAAAACATTATTGCCTTATGAAGTTACTACAGAAAACACTTCAAGCGAACCAAGCTTATGTGAAGAAAATATTCTTAACTATGCAGAATTTATTAAACATTACAGTGGTGAAATTGGAAAAAGCAAACAACTTCAATATTTTACAGCAGATGATTTATTAGCAATAAATAATTTGCTATTTACAGATTTACACAAGTCTATAGATACAGGTCGTTAAATATTATAAATAAAAAAGATATTAAATTTTTAATATCTTTTTTATTTATTGCTTTATATTGTAAAAAAAAGAATTTTAAGATATAATAAAAACGAAAAAAATATATAGGGGAATAATATGAATAATAGTGTAATTGAATATATAAATCAAATAAGAAGCAAAATTCAAAAGCTAGAATTAGCTAATAATGAAATGGCAAAATCATATATGAATAAATTAAATGCCATAATTAAAGAAAATGAAAATATTAATGCAGAACAACATAGATTAGACTTATTAGACAGTCTTATTAAATTAGATATTAATATAGATTTAGGATCTTTAGAAGATAATTCTCCAAATAAAGAATATCAATATTTATTATCTTATTATAATAGATATTTAATGTATATGAAAAATAGTGGAGAAATAGATATAAACAAAATTAAAGAAGTACGAAATAAGTTAACTCAAAAAAAAAGAAACAGATTCAGCATTTAGACAATTTTTAAAAGAATATCCATTACTTTATAATAAATTAGAAGATTTATTTTCTGAAATTTTTATAGAATTTCAAATAAAAAATTCAATAGAAAATGGAACTCTCCCAGATGAAAATGCTAGTGATTTTACATCACAAGAAAACTATGAAATAAAATTAAGAGCTAAAATTTTAGAAAAGATAAGTACATTACCTGAAAATTCTAAAGAAAGATTGGAACTCGAAAATCTGCTTCAACAAGAAAACTTTGGAAAAGACCTTAGAGATTCCAGAATGTGGAGTCTTTTAACTGGAAAAACTCTAATAGAAATAATTAAACCAAAAGCAGAATTATCTCTTGTTCCCAAAAAGAATTTCAAAAGCTTGGTCCAAAAATTCTTTGGAAAAATTTTACCTTATTCAAATAATCAAAATAAATTACAACTAAAATTACAAGAACTAAAACATGGAATACCAGTAACTAAATATAAATATATTAAATTAGCCAAAAATGGGAAAATAGTAATTCCTCAAAAACTAAAAGATAAAGTAGTTGAAGCTGTTTTACCTGAAGGAATAGAATCTATAAGTGGTTTTGCATATTGCAATTCATTGGAATCAGTTATTTTACCAGAAAGTGCAAAACAAATAGAAGAAGAGGCTTTTAGAGGATGTACAGAATTAAAAAGTATTAAATGTCCAACTAGTATTACACAAATTGGTGGATATGCTTTTTATGGATGTAAAAATCTAAAAAATGTAGAATTTTCACCAAATGTTACGAATATTGGAAAATACGCTTTTTTTGGAACCTTAAGTTTAAATGATATTAAACTTCCTAAGAATTTACAGGTACTTGAAGAAGGAACTTTTGCAGGATATGAGGACGATGTTAAATCTTTAGAAGACCAATTAACTCAAATTGTATTACCTGAAAATTTAAAAAAATTAAAAAGAAATGTATTTGGAAATCGTAAAGAATTAAAAATTGTAGAATTCAACCATTCTTTACAATCAATTGGAGATCATGCCTTCTACAACACAGCCGTAGAAAGTATTAAATTACCAGAAAATCTTGAAGAAGTTGAGGAATATGCTTTCGCAAATTGTAAAAACTTAAAAATAGTACAGTTATCACATAAAATGAGAACCATCAAACCTTACACTTTTCGTGATTGTGTTCAATTATGTGATATTGATATTCCTGATGGAATATGAGAAATACAAGAAGATGCATTCAAAGGAGATGAATCTTTACCATATAAATTAAAATTACCAAATAATTTATTATCAATTGCTCCTTTCGCTTTTTATGGAAGTAATTGCATGTGGGACTATAGAAATCAAGAAAATCCTTATGGATATTATTTATCACAAATAAAAAAAGAAAAAGCATTAGACTGCAATACAAATCATAAAATTACCAAATTCCAAGAGAGTAACATAGGTGATGAAGAAGAAATTAAATGATAAATATATGAAAATTTTAAGTTAATATACATATAAGTAAAAAATCATAAAAACAAGATTTTTTACTAATAGGAGAAAAAAATGTTAGAAATAGAAAACAAATATTTTTGGATATATATAATATGGGTAATAGTAAATTATATCTATGTATTTAAAATATTAAAAAAATTCGAAGATAAAAAAGAAGGAATACTTACAAAAATCTTTTGGTTATACGTTATTGGATCATTTGGAATTATAATATTTTGGTGTTCAAAATGTGTAATTAATAGCGATTATGAAAATTTTGGAATACGTATTTCGGAAATGATTAATGAAATAAAAAAATTACTTACTATAAATACATTCATACTTATTTTATATATTGCAAAAGAATATATTAAATATTTTAGAAAAGATAAAGTAAAAAGTACTGATTATTGTAGAGAGATTCCAGACGGATTAGAGAAATCTTATTCTGCTTTATATTACTGTTCAAATATTAGCAAGAAAAAATTAAATAATGGTATAATTGGTGCATATATATTAAAATGGTCTTTAAATGATAACATTGAAATTATAGATAATGACAAATATATATGGCAAATTGATTTAAAAAGTAATAATTTTTGGAAAAATGAAATAGAACAACAATTATATGATATGATGAAAATTGCCGCAAAAGACAATAAAGTAGATAAAGACGAATTTATAGAATGGTCTAGAAAAAATAAAAAGAAATTAGAAAGATGGTATTTTAATATATTAAATTATGCACAAAGAGAAAAACAATATAATACCGTTGAAGAATTAGATCCACAAACATTAAATGCAATTGAAAAAATATACGAAGGAAACACAGATCAAGAAAAAGCAGAAATTATTCAAAATGCAATAATGCAAAAAAGAAAGTATAATATGAATAAAGGTGTTACAAATGAAGAAAAAGAATTGGCAAAAAAATTATTAGGTTTAAAAGGATTTTTGAAAGATTATTCATTAATCGATGAAAAAAAGCATATTGAAGTAAAAATATGGGAACAATATTTAATCTATGCTCAATTATTAGGAATAACAAAAAAAGTAAATAAACAAATGAAAGATATTTATCCTGAAAGTTTTAGACTAAAATATGACTCTTTTGATTTCATAGCAAACACTTATTTAAGTACAATATTAGGTATTATCTTTTTTGGAGTAATTTTTATGCTTGCTATAACGTTATCAATCGTTCCATACATTTACCTTAAATTTTTAATGGAAATGAATATTATATAAGATCAATTTTATTTGGCTTACCAGAAATGGTAAGTCTTTTTATAAACATATTAATTTTACTCACACAATACTGTTTTTTCGTGCTATTTTATTCATAATAAATTCATAAATTTATTATAGACTATATAAATACAGTAAATAAAATATAAAAATAAAAGGTGATAAGATGTGGAATATAAAAGAAATAAAAAATAGTGCTAAAAAGATGCTAAAAAATAATTTATGGACTTTATTATTTTTAAGTATGTTTATGTCTATAACAATTGCAAAATACATTTAATGCGATTATACATTATGAAAATAACCATATAATAAAAAGTATAGTAATAATAGTAGCATCAGAAGAAATGTTGAATATAGACCATTAATGCCAGAAAAGAGAAAAATTCATAGATATACTCAAAAAGTTAGAATAATTATTATAACTTAGGTGTTTAATGAAGCTGCGGGCAGCAGAGAAAATGTTACTTTCTGCTGTCCGCATTGTACTTATGTAACTTCATTTATTGACTATTGACAATGTTTAACTTATAATGATAAGATAAATAATATAGAAATTATAGGAGAATTGAATAATAATGAATACAAAAGAATTCCATGAATATTACAAAAAAATGTTAGAAGAAATGTTTTCTGATGAATTTAAAAAATGTATGCTTGAAGCTGAAGTATCTACGTTTGGCGAAGAAAAGAGACAAATTTTAGAAGCAAATATGGCTAGGATAATAATACATCCTAAAGTTGCTTTGCTAAATCCTGATTTGAACGATAAAAGAAAACCAGAGCAACAATCAAAATATGAGAAACAAGCAAGAAAAGAAAAAGACGCCGAAAAACAAAAAAAAGATGATGAAAAACAACAAAAAGATGATGAACTTGATGAATTTCTCAATGCTATTAGTATGTTGTCATTAGATCACCTTTTTGGGCAATCAGAAAAAGAAGATGGAATGCAAGAAAAATCAAAAAATGATGAATTACTACAGCAATCAGCTCTCCTTTTTGATGTAGATAAATTAGAAAAAGATACAGCAGTAAAAGAAAATGATATAGAACTTTCCAAGTATACTAATTATTATGAACTTTGCAAAGAGTTGGAAGATTATGACTTAAGTAACTTAGATTTAAAAAATGAATTTTTAGAGTATGCATCTGGAAGTTTAGTCATTGAGCTAAAAAACAAAAATAGTGGAAAATATGAATACCATATTTTCTTAAATCCATTAGCAAATAGAGATTCACTATATCATACTGGAGCTCATGAAATACTTCATGCATCAGAATACACAACAAGAGAGATAAATGGAGAAATTAGATTTAATACAGGTCATAATACATTTGAGGATGATAGTAACAGATATACTAGACTGTCAGAAACATTACACGATTTTATATTATTAAGCGAGATACAACCCGTATTAAAAGAAAAAGGGTATGAATGTTCATGTTATTCTTCTTATTTTACTGCTAATTTTGATGCAATGTATAGATTTTACACAACATTTAGAAAAGAAATTATAAGAACAGCTTGCCAAGAAGATAATAGAGAATTAACTGAGATTATTGGACTTGAAAATTGGAATCATTTAGCAGATATTGTTGGATATATGGGAGATTTAGCGAAAGAGCAATTAGAAGATGTTGTAAATGCAATGATTGAGTATTCAAAAGAACATTTGGCAGAAAGAATAGGAAGAGATACCATAATGGAACAACGTGATGTAGTAGCAAAAGATCAGGTAGCACATGAATTACATGAAGTTATTGAAATGCAGAAAGATTTAACAGCTACACATAATGATGTAGAAAGGTAAAAAAATGAATTTAGATATTGAAACAAGAAATGCATATGCAGAGGTTATTCAAGTTTTGAAATATTTACCAAAAGATGATATTGAGAAAATTCCTAGAGAATTGATAATAGCATTGAAAGAAAATCAAAACCATAATCATAATTTTCAATTTAATGTAAATGTATCACTAAAAGTACAAAATTTTTCTAAAAAAGCTAAGATAATATTAGCAATTCTATTTAGGGATTATTTTACAACAGAGAGGCAAAAGAATATAATAAATGATGTTGAAAAATATGAATATAAAAAATTACATGAGGAAGCTCTAAAAAAATATAATCCAAATGAATTATTTAAAAAGCAAAAAAAAGAAAATAATGATATTACACAATCAGCATTACCAGTAGTAATAAAAAAGGATAATTTTTTTAATAAAATATTATTAATTTTCCAGAAAATAAAAGAAAAATTAATAAATAAGCCAAAAGGGAATAGGGGAGCATAAACTAAAAAATATTTATAAAAAAATAATATAAGATTAATTTAATAAAAATTTTAAAATAATAAAATAAAAGTTATATTTGAAAACCAAGTAGTAAAATTAGAAGTAAACTTAAAAGATGAAACAGTGTGGCTTAATTTAAAACAAATGTCAGAATTATTCTTTAGAAATAAGTCTGTTATTTCTAGACATATAAAAAATGCATTATCTGAAAAATTAAATGGAGAACAGGTTGTCACAAAATTTGCCACAACCACTAAACATGGTGTAATAAAAAGTAAAGCACAAACACATAATGTAGATTATTACAATCTTGACATGATTATTTCCATTGGATATCGTGTTAAATCATCATAAGGTGTTGCCTTTAGGAAATAGGCAAACAAAATATTAAAAGATTATATGCTAAAAGGTTATGCACCAAATCATTATAAAATTTGGATTCCTAATTCAACTGGTAAAATTCATAAAGTTAATTCAACAATAAAAGATAGTGAAAAAATGTTAGATATAAGAGTGAAATAGGAATATGATGCAATACATTTATTAACAAAATTGACTTTTTGTATAAAATAATATATAATAATATTATAATATGTAGTGTCCGAAAGGATATTAAAATCCTGGAGGACAACCTCCAGGATTAATTAATAAGGAGGAAAAACTATGACAACATATGAAAAAAGAGATTTAGAGCGGATAAAAAAATATTTAAAACCTCTCTATAACATTGAAAAAATCGAAGATGCTGGTTATATTGAGGTGAAAGAAACAAGATATCATGCTTTTCACTGCTATTTAAGACATGCAAATACAAGCGTTGTCACAGAACACTTGGTGTTCAGGCACGGCAAATGCGTGGATATGCTGTCTAAAACTGCACAGGTTAAAGATTTCGGTCAAGAAGATGATTTGAATTTCATTACTGTTGGGGATAAACCTGCTCCTATTTTGGAGGTCTACAAGAACGGTGAAGAATTCAATCAGAACACCATCTTGGTATATGGCGATTATGTATCGCTCAGAGAACACTTCTTTGAAGAAGATAAAATTGTAGAGTGTGTACAGTGGTTGAGAAATGATTCGGTAGCACAAGCTCTGAATTGGGGACACTATGGTCGTTATGTTATGACAGTAATCTGTTGTGAGTGAGGTTTAAAGGCAGGAAACTCGAAAGAGTTCCTGCCTTTAAACCGTTGAAAAAATTACATATTATATTAATGTACTGATCAATAATATAATGAAGGAGAGATGTGAAAAAAATTATTAAGTAATAAATGATAAAGTAATAATGTTAGTCAAACAATAGCTAATAAATAGCTAGAAAAGCCATTAAGGCTTGTAGTTACAAGAAATAGATATAAACCTCATAGTAAAAATATGTATAATTTTTTGTTTTTTTATACATACTTTTAAAATATATAAAAAATGTGATAATTTGTCGAAAAACAACGTAAAAAATGTGATATAAAATATTGAAAGAATGTAAAAAATGTGATATACTAATGTTGAAGGTGATAATATGAGATTAAAAAGAAAAATTGATGAATATTTAATAGAATGGAAAAAAAGCAAAAATAAAATGCCATTAATAGTAAAAGGTGCAAGACAAATTGGAAAAACTGAATCAATAAAAAACTTTGGATTAAATAATTATAAAAGTTTAATTGAAATAAATTTTGTTTTACAGCCAGAATATAAAGACATTTTCGATAAAGGGTTTGAAATAGATAGAGTCATTAAAGATATCACATTAAAAAATGGAGACTTTCAATTCATACCTGGAGAAACATTAATATTTTTTGATGAAATACAAGACTATCCAAGTTGTGCAACAGCTTTAAAAGCCTTTAGAGAAGACGGAAGATTTGATGTTATATGTTCAGGCTCCTTAATGGGAATAAATTATGAAGAAATTGAATCGAATAGTGTAGGCAATAAAATTGATTATATAATGCATTCATTAGATTTTGAAGAATATTTATGGGCAAAAGGATATAGCAATGAGCAAATAGAAGATTTATATCAATGTATGAAAAAAAATGAACCATTATCAAAAATACAATATGATGTTATGATGGATAATTTTCAAGAATATATGATTGTTGGAGGAATGCCACTAATTGTTAAAACATTTGTTGAAAACAAAACATATACTGGAATTCTAGAAATGCAAAAGCAAATAATATTGGACTATGAAGAGGATATTACTAAATATGCAGGTGGACTTGATAAAACAAAAATACTAAATGCATATAGAAAAATTCCTGTATTTCTAGGTAATGAAAATAAAAAATTTCAAATAACAAAAATTTCTTCTGGAGCTCGAAATAGGGAATATGTTGGAGTCGTAGAATGGCTAGAAAATGCTGGAATAGTTAATATTTGCTATTGTCTTGAACAAGTAAGTTTACCGTTAAAAGGAAACTATAATCCTGATAATTATAGATTATATTTTGGAGATCCTGGTCTACTGATTGCAACATTGGATGAAGAAGCTCAACTTGATTTAAGAAGAAATAAAAATTTCAATACTTATAAAGGTGCGATTTATGAAAATATAGTTGCTGATATGTTAGTTAAAGAAGGATATAATTTGTATTTTTATAGGGATGAAACAGGCAGACTTGAAATGGATTTCTTTGTAAGAGATACAAATTATTTAATTCCAGTAGAAGTGAAAGCAAGTGATAATTCCACAGTATCTTTAAATAATTTAATTGACAATGATAAATATAAAGATATAAAATATGGGATAAAACTTTGCAATAAAAATATTGGATTTAATGGAAAATTTTATACATTTCCATATTTTCTTACATTTTTATTAAAAAGATATTTAAATGAAAAAAATATATAAAAATAAATATAAGTCTTATTTTAAATATTAAAGTAAGGCTTACTTTTTATGTAGGTAAGTAGTAGAACTACAATAAAGCAAATCTTCATAATACAAATACAATAAATTTGTTGTGAAGTATATGCAAATGTTTGTTCTTATTATAAAATATGTACAATAGTTCAAAAATACAAAAAGTTATAATATATAAATACAAACAAATATACTAAGAATTAAATTTTATATAATAAAGGATGTGTTCTTGTGGACGAAAAAAAGAATGAAATTATTTTATTTGAAAACCAAGGAATAAAATTAGAAGTAAACTTAAAAGATGAAACTGTGTGGCTTACACAAGAGAAAATGTCAAAGTTGTTTGGAAAAGCTAAATCAACTATTAATGAACATATCTAGATATGATAATTTCTGTTGGGTATCATATAAAATCATAAAATAAAAGGTTATGATGAAAGACTAGCCTTTTTTATTCATGGAAGCTTAACACCGTTATGATTAAACCATCTTCATTTTATATTAATAAAGATGCTATAATTATTATATAAATAAATACTGCCTACTAGGAGGCAAAGAGAAAATACACTGGTGAATAAATTTGGGAGTCTTTGTACTCCCTTTTTATTATATAAGGAGTAAGATGGAAATTATAGAAGGAAAATTATATTTTATAAAAGATGAATTTATTGAAAAGTATAATCCCAAATATCATTTGATGGAAAATAAAGTAGTTGAAACAAAATAGAACAATTGACTTTAAAGTATATGGAGAAACCGAAGCACATTATACAAAAATATATATTTAATTTATAATTAATAAAACATTAAAATGAAAAAATTTAATAAAATTTTAAATCTTTTTTATATTTTTTTAGGTTATATTATATGTAAGCTAGTTTATAAAAGAAAG
>CAKOWY010000009.1 GCA_934129895.1 uncultured Clostridia bacterium | reverse complement strand
AGCAAAGATAAAAAAGAAAGAATTGGTAGAATTCTACAAATGCACTCAAATCACAGAGAAGATATTGAAAAAGTATATGCTGGTGATATTGCAGCTGCAGTTGGATTAAAAGATGTTACAACAGGAAATACATTATGTGATCCTGAACATCCAATAATTCTAGAATCAATGGAATTTCCAGAACCAGTTATTGATATAGCTATTGAGCCAAAAGATAAAGCTGCTCAAGAAAAAATGGGAATAGCTTTAGCAAAATTAGCTGAAGAAGATCCTACATTTAAAGCTTATACAAATCAAGAAACAGGTCAAACAATTATCGCTGGTATGGGTGAATTACACTTAGATATCATTGTTGATAGATTAAAGAGAGAATTCCATGTAGAATGTAATGTAGGTAAACCACAAGTTGCTTACAAAGAAACAATAAGAAATAAAGTTAAAGTTCAAGGCAAATTTATCCGTCAATCTGGTGGTAAAGGACAATACGGAGACGTATGGTTTGAAATGGAACCATTAGAGCCAGGTAAAGGTGTTGAATTCGAAAGTAAAATTGTTGGTGGAGCAGTTCCAAAAGAATATATTAAACCAATTGAACAAGGTTTAAGAGAAGCTGCTGAAACAGGAATTTTAGCTGGATATCCAGTAATCGATTTCAAAGCATCATTAGTAGATGGATCATACCATGAAGTTGACTCTTCAGAAATGGCATTCAAAATAGCTGCATCAATGGCATTCAAAGAAGGATGTAAACAAGCTAAATCAGTTCTATTAGAGCCAATAATGAAAGTAGAAATAACAGTTCCAGAAGAATACATGGGAGATGTTATTGGAGATGTAAACTCAAGACGTGGTAGAATGGAAGGAATGGAAGCAAATGATGGAATGCAAGAAATAAAAGCATTTATACCATTATCAGAAATGTTTGGTTATGCTACAGACTTACGTTCAAAAACACAAGGTAGAGGAACATACTCAATGGAACCATCTCATTATGAAGAAGTTCCAAAATCAGTATTAGAAGCAATCGTAGCTTCAAGAGCTAAGAAAGAAAACTAATATAACAGAATAAAGAAATATGTGAATTTTATAAAAACACTTGCATTTTAGGCTGAAATGTTATAAAATGCAAGTACAAAATAAAATACGTTATTAAATTAAAAATATAGAGAGAAATCTCAAAAAATTAAGGAGGAATAAAAAATGGCAAAAGCAAAATTTGAAAGAACAAAGCCACACGTTAACATCGGTACTATCGGACACGTAGACCATGGAAAAACAACAACAACAGCTGCTATTACAAAATATTTATCATTATTAGGAAAAGCTAAATTCGAAGCTTATGATCAAATAGACGGAGCTCCAGAAGAAAAAGCAAGAGGAATCACAATTAATACAGCTCACGTAGAATATGAAACAGATAACAGACACTATGCACACGTTGACTGCCCAGGACATGCTGACTATGTAAAGAACATGATCACAGGTGCTGCACAAATGGATGGTGCAATATTAGTTGTATCTGCAGCTGATGGACCAATGCCACAAACAAGAGAACACATCTTATTAGCTAGACAAGTAGGTGTAAAATACATCGTTGTTTACTTAAATAAATGTGATATGGTTGACGATCCAGAACTATTAGAATTAGTTGAAATGGAAGTTAGAGGATTATTATCAGAATATGGATTCCCAGGAGATGATATTCCAGTTGTTAAAGGTTCTTCATTAAAAGTATTAGAGAGTACATCAACAGATCCTAATGATCCAGTTTATGCTCCAATGAAAGAATTAATGGATGCAGTTGATAGCTATATCCCAACACCACAAAGACCAATTGACCAACCATTCTTAATGCCAGTTGAAGACGTATTCACAATCACAGGACGTGGTACAGTTGCTACAGGTAGAGTAGAAAGAGGAGAAGTTAAAGTTTCTGACGAAGTTGAAATCATAGGATTATCACAAGAAAGAAAGAAAACAGTTGTAACAGGTGTTGAAATGTTCAGAAAATTATTAGACCAAGCTGAAGCTGGAGATAACATCGGAACATTATTAAGAGGTATTGATAGAAAAGACATCGAAAGAGGTCAAGTACTATGTAAACCAGGAACAATACATCCACATACAAAATTCACATCAGAAGTATACGTTCTAACAAAAGAAGAAGGTGGACGTCATACACCATTCTTCAACGGATATAGACCACAATTCTATTTCAGAACAACAGACGTAACAGGTGTTATCGAATTACCTGCTGGAACAGAAATGGTTATGCCAGGAGATAACGTATCAATGACAATCGAATTAATCACACCAATCGCTATCGAAAAAGGATTAAGATTCGCTATTCGTGAAGGTGGTAGAACTGTTGGTTCAGGTGTTGTTGCTGATATAATTGAATAATATTTGAATAAAAAAAAAGAGCTATGAATTTTCATAGTTCTTTTTTTTGTACAATAGCAAAGTAAATAAAAAGTAATTATATAAAATTAATCAAAAGTATTGCAATTTTAATAAAACAATAATAAAATAGAAACGTCATGAATAATTATAAGTAAAGTTATAAAGTAAAAAATGCAACTAAATAGAAAGGAAATGAGACTAATATGAATATCTTGCTAGATGCAATGGGAGGAGATAATGCACCTGATGCAAATATAAAAGGGGCATTAAAAGCAGTTAATCAAATAAAAGCAACAATAACATTAATTGGAAAAGAAGAAATCATAAGAAGTAAAATCAAAGAGTTTACAGGAAAAGAAATAGAAGAAGTATCAGACAGACTAAAAATAAAAAATGCAACAGAAACAATTGAAATGGAAGATGGTCCAACAGATGCAATAAGACATAAAAAAGACTCATCAATGGTAGTAGGATTTAAAATGCTTAAAGAAAGTGAAGGAGATGTCTTTATTTCTGCTGGAAATTCTGGAGCATTACTTGCTGGAGCAACACTAATTGTTGGAAGAATAAAAGGAATTGATAGACCAGCATTAGCAGGAATATTACCAGCATACAAAAGTCAACTTTTGTTAATAGATTCTGGCTCTAATACAAATTGTAAACCAACAAACTTATTACAATTTGCTCAAATGTCAACAATATATTTAAGAAATACATTTGGAATTCAAAATCCTGCAGTTGGATTATTAAATATAGGAACAGAAGAAACAAAAGGAAATGAATTAGTAAAAGAAAGTTATCATTTATTAAAAGAAAAATCAGAAGAACTTGGAATTAATTTTATAGGAAATGTAGAAGGAAGAGATGCATTTTCAGGAAAAGTTGATGCAATAGTAACAGATGGTTTTACAGGAAATGTATTTTTAAAGACTGCAGAAGGATTAGGAAAATTTGTAAAAAGAACATTGTCAGAAAGTCTAACACAAAATATATTTGCTAAAATTGGAGCAATACCATGTTTACCAGCAATAAATCGTTTTAAAAAGACAATGGATTATAAATCTTATGGAGGAGCCTTATTCTTGGGTGTAAAAAAACCAGTAGTAAAAGCACATGGAAGCAGTGATGAAAAATTATTTGAATTTACTATTAAACAAGCAGAGAAATTTGTTGAAAATAAAGCTGTAGATAAGATGATTGAATATTTTGAAAAAAATGTTTAAAATAAAATGTTTGAATGGGTCGTACAAAAATAAAAAAATATATAAATAAGCTTGACAAAATAATAAACATATAATATAAATGATAAAGGTAATTGAATAATAATTAAATGAATATCGTTTAAAAATTGAGAGGGGGTGAACTTATTATGAGTTCAGAAGAAATATTCGAAAAAGTTAAAGGAATAATAGTTGAACAATTAGGTGTAGCAGAAACAGCAGTTACATTAGAAGCTTCTTTTATTGATGATTTAGGAGCAGATTCTTTAGATATAGTTGAATTAGTTATGGCATTAGAAGAAGAATTTGATATTGAAATTCCAGATGCTGATGCAGAAAAAGTAGTAACAGTTGGAGACGTTGTTGACTACATAAAAGAAAATGTTTAATATATTATTTAAAAAATGTTAATATATAAGATGGGCATGTTAGATAACATGTCTTTTTTTTGTATATAAGAGATATAGAAGTTCTTAAATCCTTTTTTTATTACAAAAAACTTGAAAAAAAAACAAAATAGTATATAATATAAATATCTAAAAGGAAGGATCGAGTTAATAAAAATGGAATTAAGTAAATTAGAGGAAAATCTAAAATATACATTTAAAAATAAAAAATTATTAAAGAAAGCATTAACACACACATCTTATGCTTATGAAAATGGAATCGAAAGTAATGAAAAATTAGAATTTTTAGGAGATAGTATTTTAGAGTTTATATCAAGTATATATATATATCAAAATTATCCAAATTTAAAAGAAGGAGAAATGACAAAAGTAAGAGCAACAGTGGTATGTGAAGATAGTTTATTCAAAATTGCAACAAAATTAAACTTTAATCAATTTTTATATTTAGGAAAATCAGAATTAAAAGGAAAAGAACAAATAAGAAAAGCAATATTAGCTGATAGTGTTGAAGCAGTAATAGCAGCAATGTATTTAGATAGTAATTTGGATGAATCCAAAAGATTTATAATAGATAATTTGGCTGAAGAAATAGAAAAAGCTACTAAAAATGTTGGTCAAAAAGATTATAAAACAGTTTTACAAGAGAAGTTACAAGAACATGGTGCAACAAGTATAAAATATATTATAATTGATGAAAAGGGACCAGATCACGATAAAACATTTGTAGCAACAGTTGAATGGAATGACAAGTTACTTGCAACAGGAGAAGGAAGATCAAAGAAAATGGCGGAAATGGAAGCAGCTAGAAAGGCATTGGAAATATTAAAAAAATAAGTAAGGGAGGGAGAAAATGAAAAAAAGATATATAATTCCAATATTTGTACCACATTTAGGATGTCCAAATGATTGTGTTTTTTGTAACCAAAAATCAATTAGTGGTGAAAAGAAAATGATAACAAAAGAGGAAATTAGATCAACTATAGATACTTATTTGGGATATATAAAAGAAAAAGATGTAAAAAAAGAAATTGCTTTTTTTGGTGGAAGTTTTACAGGAATAGATGTAGAAAAGCAAGAAGAATTTTTAAAAATTGCTTATGAATATATAAATGCTGGGAAGGTAGATAGTATAAGAATATCTACAAGACCAGATTATATCAATAAAGAAATTTTAAAAAGATTAAAAAAATATAAGGTAAAAACAATTGAATTAGGTGTTCAATCTGCAAATGATTATATTTTGAAACAAAGTCAAAGAGGACATACTTTTGAAGATGTAAAAAAGGCATCAAAATTAATAAGATGGTATGGTTTTGAATTAGGACATCAAATGATGGTTGGGCTTCCTGAAAGTACAAGAATTGATGAAATAAATACAGCAAAAGAACTAATAAAATTAAAACCTAAAATGGTAAGAATTTATCCAGTATTGGTAATAAAGAATACAAAATTAGAGAGAGATTTTCTAAATGATAAATATAAGCCATTAACAGTTATTCAAGCTGTAGAAACATGTAAAGAAATAGTACCATTATTCAGAAAAAAATGTATAGAAATAATTAGAATAGGATTACAAAATACAAACGAAATAACTGATCCATCTGTAACTGGAAGTGAAGTTGTAGCTGGACCATATCATCCAGCATTTAGACAATTGGTTGAATCAAGTATATGGTATGATAATATTTTAGAAAGTATTAAAAAATTAAATACAAAGGTAAAAAAAGTAAAAATAACAATTAATCCTGAAGATGTAAATAATGTTGTAGGACATAAAAAAGAAAATGTAAACAAATTGAGAGAATTATATGAATTAGAATTAATAGTTAAACAAGATACAAAAGTAAAACCTGGAAAATTCCAATTAGAGGTTTTGGAAAAATTTCCAGAATTTTTAGAGGAACACAAATAAATAAAAAAGGATGAAAATGAAATGGAGAAAAACAAAAAAACAATAGATATATTATTAATATTAATAATGATATTAGTTGTAATTGGATGTATTGTTACATTTTTATATTTCACAAAAGTTGATGAAAGTACAAATGACAAAATATTATTTGATTTAAAAGATTATCCTAAAGTTGATGGTTCTATATCAACACTAGCTTTAAATGAAGCTTATGAATCAGCTTTTACAGGAAAAAGTACGGAAGACCTTTCAATTACTCATAGTAAAACAGAAAATGCATATCTTAATTTAATAAATGGTGATGTGGATTTGATTTTAGTACCATATCCAACAGATGAAGAATTAGAAATAGCTCAAAAAACTGGAGTTGAATTAGAAATGGTTCCAGTTGCTAAAGAAGCATTTGTATTTTTTGTAAATAAAGAAAATAGTGTTGAAAATTTAACTCTTGGCCAAATACAACAAATATATTCAGGCAAAATTACAAATTGGAAAAGTGTAGGTGGAGAGGATTCTTCAATTATAGCATATCAGTGCCCTTCAACATCAGAAAATCAAAAGGGAATGTTATCATTGATTATGAATGGAACAAAAATGAAAAATCCAGACACAGAAAATATATCTCAAACAAATTCAGACATAATAAATGTAATAACAGAGTATGAGAATAAAGAAAATGCTATAGGTTATTCATATTATTATTATACAACATCATTGTATAAAGATGAGAATATAAAATTATTATCAATAGATGGAATACAACCAAGTTATGATAATATTAGAACAGGTTTATATAGATTTCAAACTACATATTATGCAGTTATAAGAAAAAATGAATCTAAAGATAGTAATACTAGAAAATTATTAAATGCAATGATATCTGAAAATGGTCAGAACATTGTAAAGGAGGCTGGATATGTTCAAAACAATTAAATCTAAACTGATATTTGTTATTATATTTTGTATAATCTGTATTGTGACAACAGCCTTAGTTATAATGTATAAAAAAATTGATATTGATGAAAATAATCAACAACAAGAAAATTTGATGAAAACAGAATCTCAAAAAGATGTAGAGGGTATTAATCTTAAAGGAAAATATGATGAGAATGATATAAAAATAATAGAAAAGAATGTATCTAAGGATAAAATAGAAATAAATTACATTCAAATAGATGGACTAAAAGATTTAAATATTCAAAGCAGTATAAATAAGCAAATTGAAGATATAGCATTAAATAAGTACAAAGAAAAAATTAATTTAAATAATGTTGTAAATGCAACAGTTTCTGTAATGTGCTTTGCGAATTATGGAAATACAATATCAGTATATATTAATTATTGGGGAAAAGTAGATGATAATAGTGATGATATAATTGATGATCGTATTGGAATTAATTTTGATTTAAATACAGGAGCAGAGATAAAATTGAGCCAAGTTTTTACTTCAGATGCTCCAGTGGAAGAAATATTGAGAAAGTCTGCATATAGAAGTTTTGTTGCAAATAGAGCAGAGATGAATCTTTCTGGTCAACTCGTTGTAGAAAAATATGGAAATATAGAAGAAGATATATCAGATATAATAGAATTATATAGAAGAGGAAAATTAGAAAACTTTTATTACACAGAAAAAACAGTTGACATTTTATATGAAGATACTACTATAAGTATTAGTATGGAAGAATGGAACGAATATATTGCAATATATAATAGATTTTTAAAGGGTGAAAGTATATATTCTTCAAATGATATTGGATTAGATAATTTATATGTCTTAACAACAAAGGATAATAAACAATTATATTATTATAATTATCAAAATGAAAAAAATTATTATATTGAAATAGCTGTTGATTGGTGGGGAGAAGAGAGCAGCGATGAGATTGAGAAAAAGATTGTTTTAGATAAAGTAAAATCAATAGAAAAAGAAATTTCTAAAATAAAAGTAGTTGCTAATGAAAATAAAAATAATTTTTATATATTAAATTATAGTATATATTTCGATCGTTATCAAGATGAAGAAACTGAACAAAAATTAATTAGATGTCATGAAGATGGAAATTATTATGAAATGACAGTTCATGATTTTGAAGAAAATGTTGAAAGCTTCATAATAAGTTGTTCTAGAAAAAATTATGATAGTGGAAATACATATATATATGATTTTACAGATATATTAAAAATAAGTCCACAAAAATCAGATGAATATTACAATATTGAAACAGGAGAAAAAATTGTAATTTAAATTGAATAAAAACTCTTATATTACAAATAATTGTAGTATAAGAGTTTTTTTAATGGAGATAAAAATAAATGAACGCAGGTGTAAAAAAAGCGATTATAGAAGGAGTTGGAACTGTAACAGGCTCTTTTATAATTGCATTTGGAGTAGCATTGTTTTTATTACCGAATCAACTATCAACAGGTGGTTTTTCTGGAATAGCAACAATTATATATTATCTATTTAATGTACCAATGGGAATAATGAATATAGTTTTAAATATTCCATTTTTTTTATTATCAATATATAAAATAGGAAGAGAATTTTTTTGGAAGACAATAATAGGTACTGTAAGTTTATCGTTTTTTATAGATGTTTTAGATAAATATAATTCAATAACAACAGATAGATTTTTAGCATCAGTATATGGTGGAATTATAATAGGAATTGGTACAGCAATTATTTTAAAGGTAGGGGCTTCTACAGGAGGAACAGAATTAATTGCAAATTTAATAAAATCATATAGAGCAAATATATCTATAAGTAAATATCTTATTTTAATAGATATTATTATTGTATTAATAAATGTAATTGTATTTAAACATATAGAAATTGGACTATATTCAGCTATAGCAATATATTTATATGGAAAACTTATAGATATTATTTTTGAAGGGATTTATGATTCGAAACTTTTATTTATTATTTCAGATCAAAACGAGAAAATATCAAAAGAGATAGAAGAAAAAATAGAAAGAGGTGTAACAGGATTACATGGAAAAGGAATGTATAGTGGAAATAAAAAACTTGTTTTAATATGTGCTGCTAATAGAGGAGATATTTCAAAGATAAAAAAATTAGCTCAAAATATTGATAAAGACAGTTTTATTATTGTAACAAATGTAAGAGAAGTTTTAGGAGAAGGGTTTAAAAAATAGATAATATTTGAATATTCAAATATTATCTGTTTTTTTAGCTTTTTGTTATTAACAAACTAGAAATGTTATTAATATTAATATTACAAGAAAATTCTGAGTTCATATATTTTTGTTTCCAATCTAAATTGTTTAGAGAATCTTGAGTTGGAAAATATTTTAGAATAGATAAATAAAATTTATCTATATCAGAATTATATTCTTTTGAAACTTTATTAAAATATTTTTCAAATTTTGAATTCAAAGAATTTGTTAGTGAAGTAGCAAATTTTTCTAATACTTCTGGATCTTCAAAATTCAAATTTTTTTCAATATCAATTATATTAGCATTTAAATATAAATTGATAACAAATTTAAAATTATCATTATCATAATTTGATGATATTTTTGATTTTTTTTCAGGAATGATTTGAACTTCAATTGAGTCGTTTTCATTAAAAGGATTAGGAATTGTAAAAATACACGTGTTAATTTCATTTGCAATTAATAAGTGACATATTGTTTCTGTAGCAGTTAATTGACCACAGTATTTGTCTTTATTAAAAACAGCAAGACCTAAATTTTCGTTTCCACGTTTTCCTACAATTGAACTAGATCCAGCAATTAAATTATCAGGTGTTATTTGAACATTTTGATTAGAACTATTTTCAAAATTTTGAGATGAACTATTTCGATTAGAAGTATCTGAAGAATCACTACTATCTTCCGAAGAATTATTATTTCCACTATCTTGTTTATTTTCTTCAGAGCGAGCAGTTAAATTTAGACCACCCATTATTGCAGTTGAGTCATAGTTACCTTTCACAAGATTATGAAAGAAATTGCCAATAGTAATATTTGAAAAATATCCTGTGAATCTACTAGTAATTGAAAAAGTGTCAAAATATTTTGTAGTTAAATTTTCAATTATAGGATTTGTATTGTTTAAATAATCATAAGCAGAGCAGTTACTTATAACAAAATTAGTAGAAGGTCTAATTTCTTCGTTATTAGCGATACTATATACTTCATTATATAATCCTTCTTTTGCTATTTCTTCTGAAAAAATTATAACTGAACAATGTGCAAGATTGATTTCTTTACCAATATAACTATTTAAAATATTGAGAGCACTAAAAATTGAATCAGCTTCACAAGCGGTTAGGATATTATTTGAAGATGAATCAGATGAACCATTTTCAGATGAAATAGTATTTTTTGCAAATTGTGCTGAAATTTTAAGTTTGGCATTTTCACCTTTATCAATACCTAAAGCTAAAACATAGGCAAGATTACTAATATTATGTGATGTATAGGAAACAGAAAAGCCATATATAAAAAATATTAATAATACAAGAAAAAAAATAATATAAATTAAATTTTTACTCATTTAATCCACCTCGCAATTTTTTGTTTTAATGTTGCAAAAATAAGTATTAAAGTTGGAACAACAAATACCAAAATAAAAAAAGCATATTTCAAAAAATGTTCAATAAAACAAATTGACATTGCATAACTTTTTTGCCAGCATGATGCTATAAGTAATAAAATTGAACACAAAATTACAAAAAATGAATCTGAATTTGAATAAAATAGTCTTTTTAAAATATTTGAAGAAACTTTTATAGTAATGCTCAAATAAGCTATAAAACAAATAATCCATATTAAAAAGAAGATAGAGTCCATTTTTTGAAAAAAAGCACCATAATCAATAAGTTTTACAGCAGCATATAAAGGTATTAGTTCATTTACTTCAAAAAAAGTATTAGATGTAAATAATACTGTTGCAACACAAAGGATATTTAAAATAGATGATATAATTATTGAATAAATAGTTACTTTTCTTATTTCAAAAGGATTTTTTAATAAAGTTGGAAAAAAGAAAAAGTATGTGAGAACTTGGAAAATAAGTAAATTACTTAAACCACCAAAAAAAGTTGAGAAGAATCCATTTCCAAGCATTGGGTAAATATTTTCAATATAAAAAAATTTTATATCAGACACAAACAAAAAAAGTGTACTAATAAGTATAAGCGGAAATATAATAAATGTACTGCGATAAACAGCATTATTTTTGAAAAGACAAGTAATTATTACAGACATAAGTATAAAAAGTTTAATAAAAAAAAGAGATGTTTGTGAAAAATATATTATTTGTAAAGAAGTAGAAAAAATGTGTAACAGATTTCCAGTCCAAAGAAAAAAATATGCAATATATATAATACATATTATCCATTTAAAATATTTTCCACCTAAAAAGTTTGAGATATCAATTAAATCATAAGATGGAAAATTATTCAAAAAATAGCACATAATTCCAGCAACTACAATTGCAATCAAACTTATATATAATAAATTTAATAAAGAAGCAGATGAACATCTACTAATAATAAATTTTGCTCCTCCAACAATTAATTGATTAAATGATATTGTAGTAAGTAGTGCAATAGCTTCTTTATTTCCAATTTTTGTATTATCCATTATAAATCCTTTCAATAAAATTTTTGATATTATTTACAAAAAATTGAAAAATATTCATTTGACAATTAAACCTAATTATGATATAATTAAAAACGGATTTTCAAAGAGATTGATTTGATTTTATCGTATGAAATGATAAAAAAAGTAAATAATTTATGAGAGATAATTAAATAAAAGAGAAGAGTTAGTTTATTATATCGTAATAAGCTTATTTATATTATGTTAAAAATATTCGTATTGGTAAAATGAATTAAAAGAAAGGAGAAAAAATATATATGACAGATGAAAATAATGTATTAGAAGATACATCAAAAAATGTAACAGAAAAAGAGAAAAAAAGTAAAAAAAATTATCATAAAAATGATAGAGAAAAAAATTTAGAAGGAGAGAAAAAAACACATAGAAAAAAAACAACAAAAGTAATTAAAGAAGTAAAAGAAGATGATGGTCAACAAAGTGAATTTAAACATGGAAAAGAAATATTTAAAAAATCAAGTCTAAAAATAATACCATTAGGAGGATTACATGAAGTTGGAAAAAATATAACAGTTTTTGAATATGAAAATGAGATGATTGTTGTTGATTGTGGACTTTCATTTCCAGAAGATGACATGCTTGGAGTTGATTTAGTTATACCAGATATAACATATTTAGTAAAAAATCAAGAAAAATTAAAGGGATTAGTTATAACACATGGACACGAAGATCATATTGGTGGAATACCATATTTCTTAAAACAAATAAATACACCAATATATGCAACAAGATTAGCAGCAGGATTAATAAACAATAAATTAGAAGAACATAAATTGTTAAGAAGTACAGAAATGCACATAGTAAAACAAGGAGAAACAATACAACTAGGAAAATATTTTAAAGTAGAATTTATACGTAGTTCACATAGTATTCCAGATTCAGTTATGTTAGCAATAACAACACCTGTAGGAACAATTTTGCATACAGGAGATTTTAAAGTAGATTATACTCCTATTGATGGACAATTAATGGATTTTGGAAGAATTGCAGAATTAGGAAATAAAGGAATATTAGCATTAATGTCAGATAGTACTAACGCAGAAAGAAAAGGATTTACAATGTCTGAAAGTTCTGTTGGAGAATTATTTGATACAGTATTCCAAAATTGCAAGAAGAGAATAGTAGTTGCAACATTTGCTTCAAATGTTCATAGAATTCAACAAATAGTAAATTCAGCAATAAAATATGGTAGAAAAATTGCTGTATGTGGAAGAAGTATGATTAATATTATAAATACTTCTATAGAATTAGGATATATAAAATGTCCAGATGATATATTTATTGATATAGATATGATAGGAACATATACAGATGAGCAATTAGTTATAATAACAACAGGAAGCCAAGGAGAACCAATGTCAGCACTAACAAGAATGGCTGCTGGAGATCATAGAAAAATAACAATAACATCAAATGATTTAATAATAATATCAGCAACACCAATTCCAGGAAATGAAAAATATGTTTCAAAGGTAATAGATGACTTAATGCAATTAGGAGCAGAAGTTGTATATAGTGCATTAGCAAATGTACACGTTTCTGGACATGCTTGTCAAGAAGAACAAAAATTGATTATGGCATTATCTAAACCTAAATATTTTATACCAGTTCATGGAGAGTATAGACAATTAAGAGCACATGCTGATACTGCTAAATTGATGGGAATAAATGAATCTAACATATTTATGCTTACAAATGGTAGAGTTCTAGAAATGAATCAAGACGAATGTAAATTTAATGGAACAGTTCCAAGTGGAAAAGTTTTGGTTGATGGACTTGGAGTTGGAGATGTTGGAAATATAGTTTTAAGAGATAGACAACATTTAGCACAAGATGGATTAATAGTAATTGTATTAACAATGGATTCACAAACTGGAGAAGTTGTAGCTGGTCCAGATGTTATTTCAAGAGGATTTGTTTATGTTAGAGAATCAGAAAATCTAATGGATGACGTAAAAAGTGTTGTAAGACACGAAGTTGCATTATGTGAAGAACGTGGAATTCGTGATTGGTCAACAATAAAAACAACAGTAAAAGAAAATTTACGTGATTACTTATTTATAAAAACAAAAAGAAATCCAATGATAATACCAATTATAATGGAAGTATAAAATAAATACCAAGCTTTAAAGCTTGGTATTTATTGTAGAAAGGAGAACATAATAGTAAAAATATTAGAAATAATTTTGGATGCATTATATCCACCCAAATGTGGGATATGTGAAAAAGACAATAAGAATTTTTTATGTTTGAAATGTAATGAAAAATTAAAAAAAGAATTTAAACTAAAAAGACAGGATTTAGAAGATAAAATAGAGTTTAATTTTGTTGAACATTATTATGCATTTAAATATAAAGATTTAATTAGAAAGATAATTTTAAAAATAAAATTTAATAAAAAAGTATATTTATATAATACATTAGAAAAATTCTTACAAAATAACCAAAAATATTTTGAAAAATTGAAAAAGTATGATATAATAATAGTAGTGCCATTAAGTCGAAAAAGGCTATTAATGAGAGGATACAATCAAAGTCAACTTATAGGAAAAACAATATCAGGTATGTTATCAATAAAAATTGAAAAAAATGTTTTGTATAAAATAAAAAATGTAGCTCCTCAAAGCAGTTTAAATAAAACACAAAGAAAAAATAATGTAAGAGGAGTATATAAGGCGAAAAATATAGACAGGCTGTATAATAAAAAAATATTATTAATAGATGATATTTATACTACAGGAAGTACATTAAATGAATGTGCAAAAACATTAACAGATTTTGGGATTGATAAAAAGAATATAGGAGTTTTTACTTTGGCTAAAGATTAAAATCAGTTCATTATTTTGGGCATATTTTACAAAAGTGATTGACAAAAAACGAAGAAAAAAGTTATAATATTTATAGTATAAAAATGGTGAAGGGAGTGGTATTATGCAAAATATATCAGGAACAGCAATTGCAATATGTGTTGCTGTAGCATTATTGTTAGTTGCACCATTAGTTTCATTAGCAGATAGAAATGATAATGTTGTACAAGAAAATGCAAAATTAATAGTAGAAGAGTTTGTAACAGATATACAAAATACTGGAGTATTAACAAAGGCAAAATATCAAAATTTAGAAAATTCATTAGCAGCAACAGGAAATACTTATGATATAGAAATGGAGATCCAACATTTAGATGAGAATCCAGGAAAGAAAACAATTCAAGCAAACTATACAAAAATAGGAGAGAATGTTTATTATTCTGACTATTCAACACAAATACAAAGTAAACTAGGAGTAGGAACAACAAGTACAGAGGGTGAAAAAATTGTATTAAAAGAAGGAGACAGAATAGTAGTTAGTGTAAAAAATAATAACAGAACACAAGCTCAAACTTTAAAAGGATCATTCTTAAGTTTTTCAAATGCGGGACAATATACAATATCTGCAAGTAGTACAGGAATGATTAATGTAAACGGAAAGAAATAGGAGGAAAGCATTAATAAATAATGCGTGAGATATAATGGAAAAAATAAGAGGATTTGAAATTGCAAAAGGATTTGAAGATAAAGGAATTAATTTACCAGAAAGAAAGACAAAATATTCTGCTGGTTATGATATAGAAGCTGCTGAAGATGTTATAATTCCAAGTTTCAAAAAAGGAATTAAACCAACATTAATAAAGACAGGATTAAAAGCTTATATGCCAAAAAATGAATATTTAATGCTAGTAAATAGGAGTTCAAATCCAGGAAAAAAAGGTCTTATACTTGCCAATAGTATAGGAATAGTTGACAGAGATTATTATGAGAATCAAGATAATGATGGACATATAATGTTTGCATTCTATAATATTAAAGACGAAGATGTTGAAATAAAAAAAGGTGAACGTATTGGTCAGGCTATCTTTTCACCTTATGCAGTTGTTGATAATGATAAAGCAGATGGAGAAAGAGCTGGAGGCTTTGGTTCAACTAATAAATAATATAAAATAAAAACAAAAAAAGTGGTAAAAGTTTTGACTTTTTCCACTTTTTGTGGTATAATAAAGAAGGTTAAAAAATCTAAAAAAAATTGTGTTTTATGATTGAAATAAACCAAAAATATTTACTAGGAGGAGTGACTATCATGTACAATATAGGAGATGAAGTATCTTATCCAATGCATGGAGCTGGAAAAATAGTTTCAATAGAAGAAAGAGAAATAATGGGAGAAAAACAATCATATTATATATTAGAGATGCCTGGCGAAGTAAAAGTAATGATACCAACAGCAACAGCAAAAGAACATGGAATTAGAGATGTTATAGGCAAAGAAGAAGCTAAAAAAGTTTTTTCTGTTTTAGAACAAGATGAAACTGAAATGGAGAAAAATTGGAATAAACGTTATAGAGAAAATATGGACAAAATGAAAAGCGGAGATATTTATGAAATTGCTGATGTTGTCAGAAATTTAAGCTTTAAGCAAAAAGAAAAAGGATTATCAACAGGAGAAAAGAAAATGTTGTATAATGCAAAACAAATTCTAGTAAGTGAACTTGTTTTAGCAAATCATTCAACTCAAAATGAAATAGAAGAATTAGTTGATAATAAAATAAATTCATCTTATGCAATGTTTAGAACAGACGTTAATGAAGGTGAAGTAGCAGCTGGAAGTATTGTAAATAAGTTTATACCATTTAATGGATAAATAAAAAAGAATCATTTATAATGATTCTTTTTTTTGTCTAAAATTATTGTAAAAAATTATATAATATGATATTATCAATTTGAATATATTACAAAATAATGATAATAATATAAATAACCAGGAGGAAAAAATGATATATACAATAACTTTTAATCCTGCATTAGATTATATATCAAATGTAAAAAATTTTAGTGTTGGACAAATAAACAGGACACAAAATGAAAAAATATTAGCTGGAGGAAAAGGGCTTAATGTATCAATTGTTTTAAAAAACTTAGGAGTAGAGAATACTGCAATAGCATTTATTGCAGGATTTACTGGAGAAGAACTAGAAAGAATAATAAAACAAAAAGAAATTAAAACAAATTTTATAAAAGTCAAAAATGGAATCACTAGAATAAATGTAAAAGTAACATCAGATGATAGTGAAACAGCTATAAATGGAAATGGTCCTAGAATAGATGTAAATGATATAGAAGAATTAATGGAAAAAATAAAAAATATACAATCAGATGATATGGTTATCTTGTCAGGAAATGTACCAAAATGTATAGATGAAGACATTTATGAAAAGATAAGTAAAGAATTATCAGATAGAGGAATTAAATTTATAATAGATGCATCTCGTAAATTGCTTTTAGAAAGTTTAAAATATAAACCATTATTAATAAAACCAAACAAACAAGAATTAGAAGAAACATATAATGTAAAAATTAATACAGACGAAGATATAATTTTTTACGGAAAAAAACTTAAAGAAAAAGGAGCAAAAAATGTATTAATTTCTCTTGGAGAAGATGGAGCCATATTAATTACTGAAAGTGAAGATGTTTATCATGCAAAAGCACCAAAAGGAAAAGTTGTTACAACAGTTGGAGCCGGAGATTCAATGGTAGCAGGTTTTGTAGCAGGATATATAAAAGATAATAATTATATACAAGCTTTAAAACTTGGTGTTGCAGCAGGAAGTGCAAGTACATTTTCAGAAGGTTTGGCTACTCAAGAAGATATTGAAAAAATTATTGACAAAGTAGAAGTAAATAAGATTCTATAAAATTGTTTATAAAGTTATAATATAAATTAACAAAAGAAAGGATGATAAATCATGAAAATTACTGATTTATTAAGTCAAGAGGCCATTAAGCTAAATGGTAAGTCTACTAATAAAAAAGAAGCAATAAATGAATTAGTAGAATTAATGTCTAAAAATGGCAATATTCTTGACAAAGAAAAATACAAACAAGTTGTATTAAAAAGAGAGGAAGAAGGTTCAACAGGAATAGGAGAAGGAATAGCAATACCACATGGAAAGACAAATGCAGTATTAAAACCAGGTTTATCAGCAATGGTAGTACCTGATGGTGTTGAATTTGATTCATTAGATGGAAAACCAGCAAAACTATTATTTTTAATTGCTGCACCAGATTCTAAAGATAACATACATTTAGATGTATTAAGTAGATTATCAACATTATTAATGGATGTAGAATTTAGAAAAGCTTTAATAAATGCAAAAACAACAAAAGAATTTTTAAATGTAATAGATCAAGCAGAAAAAAGTAAAGTATCTGAAACAAAAGAAAAGAAAGAAAATTATGAAATTTTAGCTATTACATCATGTCCAACAGGAATTGCCCATACATACATGGCAGCTGAAGCATTAGAAAAAATGGGAGAACAATTGGGACATAAGGTAAAAGTTGAGACACATGGTTCTTCTGGAGTAAAAAATAAATTTACTAACGAAGAAATAAAAAATGCCAAAGCAGTTATAATTGCTGCAGATACAAAAGTTGATCTATCAAGATTTGATGGAAAAAAATTAATAAAAACTAAAGTTGCAGAAGGAATAAACAAGCCAAAAGAATTAATTGAATATGTATTATCAGATAAAGCTAATGTTTATCATTCTAATGTAAAAAATAATGAAAATGAGAGTTCAGAAAAAGAAGGATTTGGAACAAAAATATATAAACATTTAATGAATGGTGTAACACACATGTTACCATTTGTTGTTGGTGGAGGAATTTTAATTGCAATCGCATTTTTATTAGATGATTATTCAATAAATCCATCAAACTTTGGTATGAACACACCAATTGCAGCATTTTTCAAAACAGTTGGGGGTGCAGCCTTTAATGTAATGCTATATATTTTAGCTGGATATATAGCTATGAGTATAGCTGATCGACCAGGACTAGCAGTAGGATTTGTTGGAGGAATTTTAGCTGTACAAGGTACAACATTTGCTTCACTTACAAATAGTTCAGTTGTATTAGTTAGTTCAGGATTTTTAGGTGCATTAATAGCAGGATTTGTTGGTGGATATATAGTTCTTTTATTAAAGAAAATATGTAGTTATCTGCCAGATAGTATAGAAGGAATAAAAACAATTCTTTTATATCCAGTATTTGGAATATTGTTAATAGGAGCATTTATGCTTTTAATAAATCCTTATGTTGCAGGAATAAATACAGCAATAAACAATTATTTAAGTTCAATGGGAACAGCTAATAAAGTTATATTAGGTGCAATATTAGGTGGAATGATGGCAATAGACTTAGGTGGACCAATAAATAAAGCTGCATACACATTTGGAACAGGAATGTTAGCATCAGGTCAATATGAAATAATGGCTGCAGTAATGGCTGGAGGAATGGTACCACCACTTGCAATTGCATTTTTAGCAACAGCATTCCCAAGAAAAATTCCTAAGAAAGATAAACAAGCAGCATATATAAATTATATAATGGGTCTTTCATTTATATCAGAAGGAGCAATTCCATTTGCTTCAGCAGATCCATTAAGAACAATACCTGCATTTGTTGTAGGATCAGCAGTAACAGGAGCATTATCAATGGCATTTGGTTGTACATTAATGGCACCACATGGAGGAATATTTGTTATTGCAACAATAGGAAAGCCAATTTTATATTTATTGGCAATAGCTATAGGATCAATAATTTCAGCATTAATAATGGCAATATTAAAAAGGAATTTACCAGAATATGAAAAAAAATAAAAGGAAAGGATATTTAGAATGAAGACACAAAAAGTTGTATTAAAAAATGAAACAGGGTTACATGCAAGACCAGCATCAGAGTTAGCAAAAATTGCAGCAAAATACCAAAGTACAATTAATTTAATAATAGAAGGAAAACCAGTAATTAATGCAAAGTCTATTTTAAATATTATGGCTGCAGGAATAAAAAATAGTACAGAAATAGAAATACAATGTGATGGAGCAGATGAAGAGGCAGCGATGAATGAATTGCTAAATGCTTTTAATAATAACTTTGGTGAATAAAGTGATAAAAGAGATGCTCAAAAGGGTGTCTCTTTTGAATTGTAAGGAGGAAGATATATGATTAATGGAAAAGGAGTATCAGCTGGAATTGGATTTGGAAATATAGTTATTCTAAATAATGAGGAAATAATTGTTGAAAAGAAAAATGTGGAAGATAGTGAACGAGAATTAACAAGATTTAAAGAAGCATTAAATAATGTAATTTCTGAAACACAAGAAATAGTTGAGAAAATATCTGGAACAGAAAAAGAAATAATGACAGCATATTTAATGATAATGCAAGATCCATCATTAAGTAATGAAACAGAAGACTTAATAAAAACATCAAAATATAATGCAGAATATGCAACAGAGATTGGTTTTGGAAATGTAATAAAAATTTTTGAAAATATGGATGATCAGTATATGGCTGAAAGGGCAAGAGATATAGCAGATATTAAAGATAGAGTAATAGCTAAATTACTAAAGAAAGACAAAATAGATGTTAGTCATTTAAAACCAAATACAATTATAGTTGCAAAAGAATTAACAACATCAGATACTGCAAAAATTGATATAAAAAATATTAATGGAATTATAACTGAAATGGGTGGTGCAAATTCACATACATCAATTATGGCAAGAACACATTTGATACCAGCTGTAACAGGGGTTATTGATGCAACAAAAATTTTTGAAAATAATCAATATGTTGCATTAAATGGCATAGATGGAAAAATATATGTAAATCCAACTGAAGAAGAGAAAAATGAATTATTACAAATAAAAGATAAATTAGTTAAAGAAAAAGAAGAATATGATAAATATAAAAATATGGAAAGTAAAACTATTGATGGAGTACAAGTTGAATTAGTAGCTAATATAGGTATTCCATCAGATGTTGAATTAGTAATACAAAATACGGCTGAAGGAATTGGATTGTTAAGAAGTGAATTCTTATATATGAATAGTGAACATTTGCCAACAGAAGAGGAACAATTTAAAGCATATAAGGAAATTGCTGAAAAAATGCAAGGAAAACAAGTAATAATTAGAACACTTGATGTTGGAGGAGATAAAGAAATAAAATATTTAAAAATGGATAAAGAATCAAATCCATTTTTAGGATATAGAGCAATTAGACTATGTTTAGATAGATTAGATATATTCAAAACACAATTAAGAGCTTTATTGAGAGCAAGTGCTTATGGAAATATTGCAATAATGTTTCCTATGATATCTTCAATAGAAGAATTGAGAAAAGCCAAAAACGTACTTGAAGAATGTAAAAAAGAATTGAGTAATGAAAATGTGATGTACAATTCAAAAATAAAAACAGGAATAATGATTGAAATACCTTCAGCAGCAATAATTGCAGAAGATCTTGCAAAAGAGTGTGATTTCTTTAGTATAGGAACAAATGACTTAATTCAATATACAGTTGCAGTTGAGAGAGGGAATGAGAAAATATCAGAATTATATACAAAATTTCATCCTGCTGTAATAAAATTAATAAAATTTTCAATTGATGGTGCTCATAAGAATGGAATATTTTGCGGAATGTGTGGGGAAGCCGCAGGTGATGAACTTTATATACCAATATTAATAGGTTTAGGTCTAGATGAATTTTCTATGAATTCAAATAAGATATTAAAGGCAAGAAAGATCATAAGTAAATTAGATCAAAAAGAATGCAAAAAGCTTGTAGAAGAAGTTCTACAAATGAATTCTTCAAATGATATTGAAAATAGAATGAAAAAATTTATAGCTAATCTTGAATTGTAAAATATTAAAAATAGCAAGAAAATCTTGCTATTTTTTTTTTATTATAGTAGAATTTACAAGAAAGGAATAGATATGGAAGATAAAAAGAAAGAAAAAATAATAATAGGAATAATATTAATAATTCAAACAATAATATTTGCAATAATAGGAGCAAATAAATCTTATATTCACATGGATGAAGCATATTCGTTAGGGCTTGCAAGTTATGATAAGGTTGAAATACAAGATAATGAAGATTTTTATAATACTTGGCATAATGGAGCATATTATGAAGATTATTTATGTGTAAATGATGATGAAGTTGGACAGTATAAACAAGTATATGAAAATCAAAAAAATGATGTACATCCACCATTATATTATTTGATATTAAGGTTTGCTATGGGATTTCATAAAAATAACTATTCTAAATGGCCTGGAATCATAGTGAATATGGTAATATATGTATTTGTAACAATATTCATGTATTTAATATTAAAAAAGATATTAGTAGATCAATATAAATATAGAGAAAAATCAGCAATTATAGCAATGGCATCATCAATTGTATTGGCATCAATAACAAATGTAATATATATAAGGATGTATGCATTATCAACATTAAATATACTTATAACAACGTATTTACATTTAAAATTATTAGATAAAAATGAAATAGATTATAAATTATTAGTATTAATAGGAATTTCAGCACTTGTTGGTTCATTAACACATTATTATTACTTATTCTATTTAGGAATGATATTCATAATGTTTGCAATTAAATATATAAAAGAGAAAAGATATAAAGAATTAATTGCTTATGTATTAACAATGTGTATAGCAGGAGTAATATCTTTAATAATCTTTCCATATTCAATAAAACATTTATTTTTTGGATATAGAGGACAAGGAGCATTAAATAAATTAACACAATTTTCTGAATTTTTAAAATGTATAGCATTGTATGTATATAAATTTAACAGACATGCATTTAATGGATTATTGTTTGTATTGTTACTACTAATATTAGGATTAATAATTTATAAAAAAGTAACAAAAAAGAAAATATTTGAAAATGAAAACAAGTATATAAAATATATTGCAATTCCAACAGCATTTTATACATTATTAGTAGCTTTATCTTCACCTTGGATAGAATTAAGATATATAATGCCAGTATGTGGATTAGTATTTATATTAATTATATATTTATTAGAAAATGTTATGCAAAATATATGGAGCGAAAAGAATGTCTATAAGATATTAATAGTATGTTTAGTAATTATATTAATAACTCCTATAATATTTAAAATGGAACCAGAAGAGGAGTTTTTGGACAAAATGGACATTGTAAAAAAAGTTCAAAATGAATTAAATGTTCCAACAATTTATATGTTTAATTCTAATGAAAATAGATTTTTAGACGATATATTGCTATTTTCAAAATTAGATAATTCATATATAGCCAAAGATGTAGAATGTACAAATGAAAATATAAACAAAATTTTAAATGGTAAAGATTTATCTAATGGAGTTTTGATTTTTATAAATGGTGGACAAAATAATGATGATATAATGGATAAAATTAAAAGTGCAACAGGATTAAATGAGTGGAAATGGATAAAAGGATTAAATGCTTGTAATATATATTATATTAGATAACTTAAAGAGTCCCCCCCGTCAGCAAAAGCTAACGGGGGGGACTCTTTAGGATGCCAAGGAGATCATAACATCGAAAAGCTTTTTGAACACTTCAACAATTTCATTCCAGTGCAACTGGAAGTACCCAAAAAGGTTCAACTTAAAGATCGAGCCAATAAGACCAAGAGAAAACTTCAGAAGTGCCTCAAACAATTCCAGTCCCCAATTGAACCAGAAGTAAATGTAGGGGAAATCGTTTGGCAATTCCGGATAAAAGTGCGTTGCAATAATACGGAGCATAATTCCAATTAGTGCCATCCAAAAGAATGGATTGAAATTAATTGAAATGTTCCGATGGGTGCGTGCAAACATATTGTCAGCACATTCCTTGAGCTTTTCTTCAATGGAAATACCCAACTTTTTCAACTTGCAACAGATTTCGTCCAACAAGTTCATGGCCTTTTCATAGTTGTTGTTTTCTTTTTGCATTTTTTTACCTCGCATCAATTTTTTTTATAAATTCTTTATATAAAACAGTGCAATCGCACTGGAAAATAGGGAATATATAAAATACAAGTCATTGACTTATATAATAATATTATACAATAATTTACATAAAATGTCAAGTAACTACTAATGGATGAAAATATAAAATGTATAATTTGTACTGACCTCCCAGTATAATCAAAAAATCAAAAAAAAATGGTATAAATATATAAGGTTTACAAATGAAACCAAACCCAAATTAATAAAATAAGGAAAAAGAATGGAAAGATTATATAAATATATAGAAATAACAGATTTAAAAGATATGCTAAAAAAATCAGGAGAAAAATATAGTAAAAAAATAGCATATAAAATAAGACAAGAAAATGGATATAAAGAAATTACACATAGTGAAGTAAGGAAAATGGTTGATGGACTTGGAACAAAATTGATAGATATGGGATTAAAGGATAAAAGAATAGCTGTAATAGGTGAAAATAGATATGAATGGGAAATAGCATATTTATCAATAGTTTGTGGGACAGGAACAGTAGTACCATTAGACAAATCATTACCAGAAAATGAATTAGAAAGTTTAATTGAAAGATCAAAAGCAGAAGCAATAATATGTTCACAAAAATATGTCGAAATATTAAAAAAGACAAAATTAAAATATATCATTTCAATGGATTTAGAAAATGATAATGATGGAATCATATCACAAAAAAGACTTATATCGGAAGGAATACAATTAGTAAAATCTGGAGATACAAGTTTTACAAATGCAAAAATTGATAATGAAAAAATGAGTATAATGTTATTTACATCTGGAACAACATCAATATCAAAAGCAGTGGCACTTTCACATAAAAATATCTGCTCAAATTTAATGGATATATCATCAATATTAGATGTAAATTCATCAGATGTGTTTTTATCATTTTTACCATTACATCATGTATTTGAATGTACAGTTGGATTTTTATTTTCATTATATGTTGGAGCTGAAACAGTATTTTGTGATGGAATTAGACATATTCCAGAAAACTTAGCTGAATATAAAGTTTCTGTAATGGCATCTGTTCCAGCAATATATGAAAGATTATTTAAAATAATAAAAAAACATTTAGAAAAACAAGGAAAAGTTGAACAAATACTTGAAGATGAAGAAAAATATAAAGATTCAAGTATGGAAAAGAAAAAAGAAGTATTTAAAGAAATACATGATTTACTTGGAGGAAATATAAAATTATTTATAAGTGGTGCTGCAAGTTTAGAGCCAAGTATTGAAGAAAAATTTAGAAGGCTTGGATTTAATATGGTTCAAGGATATGGATTAACAGAAACATCACCAGTTGTAGCAATAGGAAATAAAAAATATCATAAAACAGGATCTATTGGAAAATGTGTTCCAAGTGATGAAGTGAAATTATTAGATGTAAATAAAGACGGAATTGGAGAATTAGCAGTAAAAGGACCTAATGTAATGCTTGAATATTATGAAAATAAAGAAGCAACAGAAAAAGTATTAAAAGAAGGATGGTTTCAAACTGGTGATTTAGCAAGAATTGATGAAGAGGGGTATATATTTATTTGTGGAAGAAAGAAAAGTGTAATTGTATTAAAAAATGGTAAAAATATTTTCCCAGAAGAAATGGAAACATTAATTAATAAAGAAGATGGTGTAGAAGAATCATTTATTTTTGGAAAGCCAATTTCAAAAGATCCAAATGATATAAAGATTTTTGTGAAAATTGTTTATAACAAAGAAGGTTTTGAAGGAAAAGCAGAAACTGAAATAAAAGAATATTTTAATGAAAAAATAAAATCAATAAATAAAACGATGCCACATTATAAAGCAATTAGAGGAATTATTATTTCAGACAAACCATTAATAAAAACTACAACAAATAAAATTAAAAGAGAAAAAAATCTAGAACAAATAATTAAGGAGTTATAATGACAACACAAATTTTAGGTAATGTATTTGAACATTATGAAGAAATTGACTCTACACAAACAGAAATACATAGAAGAATAGAAAAATGTAAAATACAAAATGGAACAATTATAATGGCAGATAGACAAACAAATGGAAAAGGAACACATGGTAGAGTTTGGCATACAGGTAATGAAAATAATATTGCATTTTCATTTTATATTGAAACAGAATGTGAACCACAAAAAATTGAAGGGATAACAATAGAAATTGCACAAATATTAATACAAATTTTTGAAGAAAAATATGAAATAAATCTTCAAATAAAAGCACCAAATGATCTTTATTATAATGGAAAAAAAGTTGGTGGAATATTAACAGAATCTAAAATTGTTGGACAAAAAACGAAATATATAGTTGTAGGAATAGGCATAAATACTAATAGTAAGAATTTTGGTGATGATATAAAAAATATTGCAACATCAATTAAAAAAGAATTTAACATAGAAGTTGATAATTTATTTATTGTAAATGAATTTTGCAAAATATTTGAAAAAAGATTAATGAAAAGGATAGAAGAATAATATGAAAATAGGATTTTTGTTCCCAGGTCAAGGTTCACAATATGTTGGAATGGGAAAAGATTTATATGAAAAATATGAGGAAGTTAGAAATATATATGATAGAGTAGAAAATTTGACAGGAGTAGATGTGAAAAAGATATCATTTGAAGGTCCTGAAGAAGAATTAAATCAAACTAAAAATACTCAACTTTGTATTTTAACAATGAGTTTAGCAATATTAGAAATACTTAATAAAAATGGAGTTAAAGCAGAAATATCAGCAGGTTTAAGTCTTGGTGAATATTCTGCACTGATATATAGTGGAATATTAAATTTTGAAGATGGAATAAAATTAGTTCAAAAACGTGGAGAATATATGCAAAATTTAGTCCCTGATGGTGAATGGCTAATGTCAGCTATACTTGGAATGGGAGAAAATGAAGTTGAAGAAGTATGTTCAAAAGTTCAAAATGGATTTGCAGTACCAGTAAATTTTAATTGCCCAGGTCAAATTGTAATTTCAGGTGATAAAGATGGAATAAAAGAAGCAGAAAATATAGCTAAACAATATGGTGCTAGAAGAGTTATTGAATTAAAAACATCAGGTCCTTTTCATACCATAAAATTACAAAAAGCATCTGATGAATTAAGAAAAGAATTAGATAAAATAAAATTTAATAATGGAGATTCAAAAGTTATTAAAAATATAGATGCTGAAGTTTATACAGAAAATGATGATATGAAAGATATTTTAGCAAAACATATAATTAGTCCAGTAAGATTTTCAAAGAGTTTGGAAAATATGATTAAACTTGGTGTTGATACTTTTATTGAAATAGGACCAGGTAAGACATTGGCTGGATTTGCTAAAAAGATTAAAACAGATAAAGGGATTATGATTTTTAATGTAACAGATGTAAAGACATTGGAAGAGGTTATAGCAAATGTTGAAAAATAATTGAATTTAGTATAGTCAAAATTCAATAAGAAAGGTGAAAGGAAAATGGAGAAAAGTGCATTAATAACAGGTGCAACAAGAGGAATAGGCAAACAAATAGCAATAACATTAGCAAAACAAGGCTATAATATTGCATTAAATTATAGAAAAGAAAATGAAGAACTAGAAAATACTAAAAAAGAAATTGAAGAAATTGGAGTTCAAGTTCTAGCAGTAAAAGGTGATGTTTCAAATTTTGAAGATTGTGAAAACTTTGTAAAACAAGTAATAGAAAGATTTGGACAAATAGATGTATTAGTAAATAATGCAGGAATTACAAAAGATATGTTACTTATGAGAATGAAAAAAGAGGATTTTGAACAAGTAATAGATACTAATTTAGTTGGAACATTTAATGTTACAAAAAATGTAGTGCCATATATGATGAAAGCTCGTTCTGGAAGAATAATTAATATTTCATCTGTTGTTGGAATTGCAGGTAATGCAGGTCAAACAAATTATTCCGCATCAAAAGCAGGAATTATTGGATTTACAAAGAGTTTGGCTAAAGAGATTGCTTCAAGAAATATTTTAGTAAATGCTATTGCTCCTGGTTTTATTGAAACAAATATGACTGATATTTTAAAAGATGATGTTAAACAGGAAATTGCCAAAAATATTCCTTTGAAGAGAATGGGAACAGCTCAAGATGTTGCTAATGTTGTTAAGTTTTTAGCTTCTGATGATAGTTCTTATATTACTGGGCAAGTTATTAATGTTGATGGTGGTATGCTTATGTGATTTGAATAATAATTACAATTTTGGGCTGTGTTAAATTTTAATTCTTATTCAAATAAGTGAAAAAATAGGAGAGAATGATATGGAAAGAAGAGTAGTAATTACAGGACTTGGAGCAATAACTCCAATAGGAAAAGATGTAAATGAATCATGGAATAGTATATTAAATAAAAAATGCGGAATTGATAATATTTCTTTATTTGATAATTCTACATTTAAAACAAAAGTAGATGCAGAAGTAAAAAATTATGAATCACAAGAATATTTTGATTTGAAACAATCAAAAAGATTAGATAGAAGTTCACAATTTGCAATTATAGCTTCAAGAGAAGCTTTTAAAGATAGTGGAATTACAAAAGAAAATACAGATTTTGAAAGAGTAGGAGTATTTGTAAGTTCAGGAATTGCAGGACTAAGCACAATTCAAGAACAATGTACAATAAATTGTACAAAAGGACATAATAGAATTTCACCAATGTTTATTCCAATGTCAATTGCAAATATGCCAGCAGGAAATGTTGCAATTGAATTAGGCGCAAAAGGGGAATCAATTTCAATACTTTCAGCTTGTGCATCATCAACACATGCAATAGGAGAAGCATATAAAACAATAAAATATGGTTCAGAAGATGTAATAGTAGCAGGTGGTTCAGAAGCATCAATATGTGAAATTGGAATTGCAGGATTTGAAAATATGAAAGCATTATCAAGTGCAACAGATATAACAAGAGCAAGTATTCCATTTGATAAAGAAAGAAGTGGATTTGTAATGGGAGAAGGTGCAGGTGTTTTAGTTTTAGAAGAACTAGAACATGCACAAAAAAGAGGTGCAAAAATATATGCTGAAATAATTGGATATGGTGCAACATCAGATGCTTATCATATAACATCACCAGCTCCTGATGGAGAAGGTGCAGCAAGAGCTATGACAAGAGCAATAGAAGATGCAAAAATAAAACCAGAAGATATAAATTATATAAATGCACATGGAACTTCAACACATTTAAATGATTCTTGCGAAACAATGGCAATAAAAAAAGCATTAGGAGAATATAGTTCAAAAGTAATGATAAGTTCAACAAAAGGAAATACAGGTCATTTATTAGGAGCTGCAGGTGGAGTAGAAGCAATTTTCTGTACAAAAGCAATTGAACAAGGAAAAGTTCCACCAACTATTAATTATAAAGAAAAAGATGAAGAATGTGATTTAGATATAGTTCCAAATGAAGTAAGAAATGAAAAAATAAATATTGCAATGTCAAACTCTTTAGGATTTGGAGGACATAATGCAAGTATTATTTTAAAAAAATATGAGTAATATTGCTGACAGAAAGGAATAAAAAAATGAATTATGAAGATATAAAAAAATTAATTGATGACATGGGGAATTCTAAATTAACAGAGATTTCAATAGATTTTCCAGATGGAACTAAAATTGGAATGAAAAAAGAAGTAAAAGTAGTTGAAAAAGTACAAGAAAAAAATATACAACATATTGAGCAAAAAGAAGTAAATGAAATTGTAGAAACAGAAACACAAGAAGATAATTGCAAAATTGTGAAATCACCAATGGTTGGAACATTTTATTTAAAACCAGATCCTAATTCAAATCCTTATGTAGAGATTGGGAAAAAAGTAAAAAAAGGTGATATTTTGTGTATTATAGAAGCAATGAAATTGATGAATGAAATAGAATGTGAATTTGATGGTGAAATTACAGAAATCCTTGTTAAAGATGGAGAGATGGTTGAATATGGAAAGCCATTATTTAAAATAAAGTAGAAAAATGAGAGAAAAGAAAAATACTTTTCTCTCGTTTTTATATTAACTGTTTTTTTAATGAATCAATAATAATTCCACATATTATACTTTGAACTGAAAATGCAAAACTAGATTTTATTAATGTTAAACCTATATAAAAAAATATATTAATTCCAGAAAAAATATATGTAATTAATATAAAAGAGGCTATAAAACTGATACAAATAGAAAAAAATAATCCATATTTTATAAGTTTATAGGTTTCTTTATTTAAGTTTTTTAATCCAATAATAATTTTTTTCATAATATCAGATCCTTTCTATTCTATAAATATAATAACATTGTGTATATAAAAAATCAAAGGAAATTAAAGCCATAAAAGAAGTTGACAAAGTATAAAATATAGATATATAATAAACACGTTATAAATAAAGAAGAAGGAGAAAAAATGTCAAAAGCAAAAACAATATTTGTATGTAGTGAATGTGGAAACGAATCACCTAAATGGTTAGGAAAATGTCCTGCTTGTAATAGTTGGAACACATTTTACGAGCAAAAAATAGAAAAATATACAGAAGAAAATAAAATAGAAAAGAAAATAAATAATACTCCAAAACCATTAAACACATATATTGGTCAAGAAGCAAATAGAACTTCAACAGGATATTCAGAATTAGATAGAGTATTAGGAGGAGGTCTTGTAAAAGGATCATTAATATTACTTGGAGGAGAACCAGGAATAGGAAAATCAACATTAATATTACAATTATGTGAAAAAGTACAAGGAGAAGGAAAAGTATTATATGTATCAGGAGAAGAATCTGCAGAACAAATAAAATTAAGAGCTGATAGATTAAATGTAAAAAGTGAAGAATTAATGTTTTTGGGTGAAACTGATATTGATATAGTAAAAGAAGCAATATCAGAAATGAAACCTAAATTAGTAATAATAGATTCAATTCAAACAATGTATTCAGATGAAATAACAGCAGCAGCAGGAAGTGTAAGTCAAGTACGAGAAATAACAGCACAAATAATGAGAATATGTAAAGCTCAGCAAATAACAACAATAATAATTGGACATGTAACTAAAGAAGGGAATATTGCAGGACCAAGAGTTTTAGAACACATGGTAGATACAGTATTATATTTAGAAGGAGAAAGATATAATACGTATAGAATATTAAGAGCAGTAAAAAATAGATTTGGTTCAACAAATGAAATTGGAATGTTTGAAATGAGACAAGAAGGAATGTGTGAAGTAACAAATCCATCAGATATATTAATTACAGAAAGAGAAGATAATCCATCAGGTTCATGCATTATAGCAAGTATAGAAGGAACAAGACCAATATTAGTTGAAATGCAAGCATTAACATCACAATCCGTATTTGGAATACCTAAAAGAACAGCTAATGGATTTGATTATAATAGATTGGCGGTTTTAATAGCAGTATTAGAAAAAAGAGCGGGGCTTGCATTAGGAGGACAAGATATATATTTAAATATTGCAGGTGGAATGAAGTTAAATGAACCAGCTGTTGATTTAGGTATAATAACAACAGTTGCATCAGCATATAAAAATATACCAATTCCACAGAGTACAGTAGTTATGGGTGAAGTTGGATTAACAGGAGAAGTAAGAAGAATTAATTTAATTGAAAAAAGAATAAAGGAAGCCGAAAAATTAGGATTTAAGACATGTATAATTCCAGAAAATAACAAAAAAAGCTTGAAAGATGAGTACAAATTAGATATAATAGGTGTGAAAAATATTGGAGAAGCTTTGAAAAGATTAGGTATAAAATAAAAGCTTTATAGGAAAGGAAGATTTTTATGAAAGCAATAAAAGATGATCCAATTGCAGAAATTTTAAAGAAGATTGCACCAGGAACTCCAATAAGAGAAGGTCTTGATAATATTTTAAAAGCGAGAACAGGAGCACTATTATTAATTACTGATAAACAAGAAATAATTAATGAAATTGTTGATGGAGGTTTTTATATTAATGAAGATTATACATCATCCAAATTATATGAACTAGCCAAAATGGATGGAGCAATTGTATTAAGTGGTGATATGAAAAAAATCTTGTTTGCAAATGCACAATTAATTCCATCATATCAGATTCCAACAGTAGAAACAGGAACTAGACATAGAACAGCAGAAAGAACCGCAAAACAAACAGGTGAATTAGTAATAAGTATATCTCAAAGAAGAAATATAATAACAATATTTAAAGACAATTATAGATATATATTAGAAGATACAGATGTAGTATTAAATAAAGCAAATCAAGCTATTCAAACATTAGAAAAATATAGAAAAGTATATGATAGTAAATTAAGCATTTTAAATGAATATGAATTTAATGATATTGTTACATTAGACAATGTCATATCTGTAGTTCAAAGAGCTGAAATGGTAAAAAGAATTGTAGAAGAAATTAGAAAGAAAATTTATGAACTAGGAGAAGACGGAAGACTTGTAAATATGCAACTTGAAGAATTAATAGGAGGACTAGAAAAAGAAGAAAATCAACTAATAAAAGATTATTTAGTTTCAGAAACTACAACTGAAGAGGTTGTAGAACAGTTAGAATCTTTGAACCATGAAGAATTAATGAAACCTAGTATAATTGCAAAATTGCTTGGGTATGAAAGTTTTGAAAATTATGAGGATTTAGCAGTGTATCCAAGAGGATATAGAATATTGAATAAAGTACCAAGAATGCCAAGTACAATTATAGATAAATTAGTAAAATCATTCAAATCATTTCAACATATTCTTGTAGCTGAAACTACAGACTTAGACAAAGTTGAAGGAATTGGAGAAGTTAGAGCACAAGCTATAAAACAATATTTGAAAAAAATGCAAGAACAATTTGCATTTGATAATTTTGTTTAAAAGTTATTGCAATTTAAAAAAAGAAAATATATAATATTTTTGAAATATGAAAAAACAAGGAAGGTATGAGAGATGAAGAAAAAGTCAAATGTATTGATAATAATAGCATTAATAGTTTTAATAGTTTTAATTGGAACAGTTTGCTATGGATATTATAAAAATATCACAATGGAGGTAAAAAATCCAATTGTAACAATGGAAGTAGAAAATTTTGGAACTATAAAACTAGAATTATATCCAGATAAAGCTCCAGAAACAGTAAAAAATTTTATTGCTTTAGCTAATAATGGATTTTATGATGGATTAAAATTTCATAGAGTAGTTAAAGGATTTATGATTCAAGGTGGAGATAAAAATGGAGACGGAACAGGTTCTCCAAAATTAAGTGATTTAGGTCTTGATGTAAGTGGTGATGATAATACAGAATACTGTATCACAGGAGAATTTTTAGCTAATGGAGATAATGATAATACTTTAAAACATACAGAAGGTGTTATATCAATGGCTAGAGGAGATTACACTTCATATTCATCAGCATTAACAACAGAAAGTTATAATTCAGCTGGCTCACAATTCTTTATAATGACAGAAGATAATCAGTCATTAAATGGATATTATGCTCCATTTGGTAAAGTTATCGAGGGAATGGATGTTGTACATGCAATAGAAAATGTTGAAGTAAAAGCATCTGATGATTCAACAACAAGTAGTTCAGATAAAGAATCATCTACAGAAAAAGAAGTAAGTACACCAGTTAATGATGTAAAAATTAGCAAGGTAACTGTAGAAACTTATGGTGTTAAATATGGATTACCAAAAACATTAGATACATGGAATTACTATGATTGGGTATATAAAACTTATGGAATTGACTTAAGACAATATGCTCAAAATCAATAAAAATAAAAAAGATAAAACTTGAAGAGTTTTATCTTTTTATATTAATATAACAATAAAAACAGTATAGTTTTTACTATACTGTTTTTATTATGCCATAGCATTTAATTTTTTTGACATATTTGATTTTTTTCTTGCAGCTGTATTTTTTACAATAACACCTTTTGTACAAGCTTGATCTATTTTTTGTGTAGCTTCAGACATTAATGTTGTAGCTTCAGCTTTGTTTCCATCATTAACAGCTTGCTCAAATCTTTTAACAGCTGATTTATACGCACTTTTAATCATATTATTTGTTAATGTTTTCTTTTCAATAATCTTAACTCTCTTTTTTGCTGATTTAATATTTGGCATTTAAAATGCACCTCCTCTTAGTAAAATAACTATAACGCCTAACATTATAACATACAAAATTTGATTTGACAAGAGAAAAAAGGAAATTTTCGAAAAATGTTGCACTTTGACTAATAATATGATATAGTATTAGGGAAAAATGAGCGTATAAATATCAAGGCAAAAGAGGAAAGGTGAGTGGGTTTATGATAGCATTAGGAAGTGATCATGGAGGATATAAATTAAAAGAAGAAATAAAAAAATATTTAGAAGAAAAAGAGATAGAATATGAAGATTGCGGAACATTTTCAGAAGAAAGAATTGATTATCCAGATATTGCCAAAACCGTTGCAATAGAAGTCCAAAAAAATGAATGTGATTGTGGAATATTAATTTGTCGTTCTGGAATAGGGATGAGTATAGTTGCTAATAAATTTAAAGGAATAAGATGTGCAAAATGTAATAACGAAGAAGAAGCTAAATTTTCAAAAATGCATAATAATAGTAACATTCTTGCATTAGGAGCTGATTATTTAACTACAAATGATGCAATAAAAATTGTAAGAATGTGGATTGCTACTGAATTTGAAGGTGGAAGACACGAAAATAGACTTAAGATAATAGAAGAGATTGAAAAAGAAAATATGAAATAATGGAGGGCTTAAATAAATGTGGGGAAATATAGCAATAGCATTTATATTAGCATTTATAGTGGCATTTGTTACAACTCCGTATACAATAAGAATTGCAAATAAAATAGGTGCTGTAGATATACCAAAAGATAAGAGAAGAATGCATACACAAAAAATGCCCAAATTTGGAGGACCAGCAGTAATACTTGGCGTATTAGTTTCAGTGTTGTATTTAATAATTGTAATGACAATAGAGGGAAGTTTAGATTTATTTTCGACACAAGAATATGGAAAAAAATTAATAGGAATATTATTAGGTGTAGTTGTTATTTTCATAACAGGTGTATTAGATGATGTAAAAACATTAAAACCATGGCAAGAATTATTAGGTCAAACAATTGCAGCAATTATAGTAGTTGTTTTTGGAACCAAAATTGAACATTTAGAAATTCCGTTTTTGTATAAAATAGGGTTTAATGGCACATTTTCAACAATTATTACTATTTTGTGGATAGTTGGAATAACAAATGCAATAAACTTAATAGATGGACTTGATGGACTTTCATCAGGAATTTCTTTAATATCATGTATTTCATTATTAATAATATTTGTTTTAAATGATTCGCCATTAATAGCTATAGTTATTATAACGGCAATGGCTGGAGCTGTAACAGGTTTTTTACCATATAATTTTTCACCAGCAAAAACATTTATAGGAGATACAGGCTCAAACTTTTTAGGATTTATGTTAGCGATAGTATCAATATTAGGAGTTGCCAAAACATATACAATTGCAGTAATAGTACTTCCTGTAATTGTTTTAGGATTTCCTATATTTGACGTGTTGTTTGCAATAGCAAGAAGATTAGTAAAAGGTAAATCAATAAAAGCAGTTTTTATGCCTGACAAAGGTCATTTACACCATAAACTTGTAGAAAAAGGATTTACGCCTAAACAAGCTGTATTAATTTTGTATGGATTAAGTGCATCATTAGGAATGTTTGCAATAATTTTACTAGATAGTGGTATATGGAAAGCATTATCGTTTTTATTATTAATAATAGCTGCTGTGGCTGTGGGATATAAAAACTTTTTGCAAGAAAGAGAAAATAGGCCAAAACTTACAGGAAGTGATGTAAAAGAAAAAAAAGGAGAGGATGATTTATGCTAAAGGAATTTAAAGAATTTATATCAAGAGGAAATGTAATGGATTTAGCCGTTGGTGTTGTAATAGGAGGAGCGTTCCAAAAAATAGTAACATCTTTAGTTGAAGATATTATAATGCCTGCAATATCAGTATTAACTGGAAAAATTGATTTCTCTGATATGATGTTTTCTGTTGGAGGTGCTTCAATAAAATATGGTAATTTTATTACAACAATAGTTAATTTTTTAATTATTTCATTTTCAATTTTTTTAGTTGTAAAATATATAAATAAATTAAATAAAATAAAAGAAATTGGTGATTTAGCAGTAAACAAATTAAATAAAAATGGACAAAAAGTAGAAGAAACAGAAAAAATTGAAGAACCAAAAACTAAAATTTGTCCACATTGTTTGTCAGAAATAAAATATCATGCAACAAGATGTCCATATTGTACATCAGAACTTGAAGAAATAAAGGAGCAAATAAAAGAATGAAAGACCAAATAATTAAGTTTTTAGCATATAATGGAAAAATATCTGTAGTATGTAGTTCAACTACAAATTTAGTAGAAAAAGCGAGAGAAATACATGATCTAAGCCCAGTTGCAACTGCAGCACTTGGAAGAATATTAACAATAACAGCATTAATTGGATGTGAAATGAAAAACAAAACAGATAAATTAACAATTCAAATAAAAGGAAATGGTGAGATTGGAAAAATAGTAACAGTTTCAGACAATTTTCCACATGTAAAAGCTTGTATAGATAATCCTTATGTTGATATACCATTAAATGAATTTGGAAAATTAGATGTAGGGAAGGCTGTTGGAAATCAGGGATTCATTAATGTAATAAAAGATATAGGGTTAAAAGAACCTTATATTGGAATTAGTCCTCTAATTACAGGAGAAATAGGAGACGATTTTGCAAATTATTTTCAAGTGTCAGAACAAAAACAAACAGCAGTTGCATTGGGAGTATTGGTTGATAAAAATGGTGTACGTTCTGCGGGAGGATATATTATTTCTGCAATGCCAGATGCCACTGATGAAGAAATATCTTCTGTAGAACAATCAATATTTAAAGCAGGTGCAATGTCAAAAATGTTAGATGAAAAACTAACATTAAAAGAAATTGCACAAAAAATAACTGGTGATAAAAATGTTAAAGTAATAGATGATTTAATAGAACCAGTTTATGAATGTGGATGTAATAAAGAAAAATTTGCAGATAGTTTAATAACATTAGGAAAAAAAGAGTTACAAGATCTAATTGAAGAAGATGGAAAAGCCGAAATTCAGTGCCAATTTTGTAATAAAAAATATAATTTTAATAAAGATGAATTAAAAGAAATATATAATAAAATATAGAAAGGAAAATATAAAATGAAAGAAAAAATATTAATATTCGGTCATAAAAATCCTGATACAGATACAATTTGTTCAAGTATTGTTATGGCAAACTTAAAAGAAAAATTAGGAGAGGAAGTAATTCCTTGTAGATTGGGAGAAATAAACGAAGAAACAAACTATGCATTAGATTATTTTAAAGCTAATGTTCCAGCAATGATAGAAAATGTAGAAGAAGGACAACCAGTAATATTGGTAGACCATAATGAATTTAGCCAATCAGTTGATGGAATAGAACATGCAAAAATACAAGCTGTAGTAGATCATCATAGAATAAATAATTTTCAAACATCTGAACCATTATTTTATTATGCTCAACCTGTAGGATGCACAGCAACAATATTATATGAATTATATGTAACAAATAATATAAAAATAGAACCTCAAATTGCAGGATTGATGTTAAGTGCAATAATATCAGATACATTATTATTAAAATCTCCAACAACAACAGAAAAAGATAAAAAATCTGTTGAAGAACTTGCTAAAATTGCAGATATAAATTATGAAGAATATGGAATTGAAATGTTAAAAGCAGGAACAAATTTAGATAAATATACAGAAGAAGAATTGATAAGATTAGATGCAAAAACAATGGAAAAAGAAGATGTAAAATATATAATAGCACAAGTTAATACTGTAAGTATTCCAGATGTATTAAAAAGAAAAGAAAAAATAGAAAAAGAAATAGAAAAAGAAATTGAAGCTAAAAAATTAGACTTGTTTGTATTTGTAATCACAGATATTATAAATAGTAATTCAAGTGCAATTGTTTTAGGTGAAAGAAAATATGCAATTTCAAAAACATATGAAATTAAAGACAATGTAGCAGAAATGCCAGGTGTTGTTTCAAGAAAGAAACAAGTAGTACCATTAGTTGAAAAAAATATATAATATATAAAGGAGCGAAAAATCTATTAAACATAAAAAGTTTAATAGAAAATCGCTTCTTTTTTAGTCTTTTTGTAGAAGAAATCGACAGAAAAATACAGTGTACATAAATAGATTGACAAAAATTAACAAATATGTTAAAATTGAATTTGAGAGAAAAAAGAATAGGTGGGAAATATGAGTAAAGAAATAAATTTTGGAATTGGTTTCGTTACAGGTAGAGCAAATGTTTGCAATATAATAAATAGCTATTATAAAAATATGATGGAACAAATGAAAAAATGGAAGGAAAAGGTAAATATTACTATTTTTATATTATTTGATACTTCATATCAACAAACATCAAGAGAAGAATTTTATAATATTTTGCCAGACGTTTATAAAGATATAAAGGTAAAATATATAACTCCAGAAGATATAAATGAAGAAATAAAGAAGATAACAGTTAGGCATGAAATAAATCAAGAAGATGCCCAATTTTTTTTAGGTCATGGACATGCCAAAGGAAGAAATACAGTAATGTATTATGCAATAAAATCTAAAATGGATTATTTATTATTTTGGGATGATGATGAGTATCCAGTTGCAGCAATAAAAGATGGAGGAAAGATATTATGGGAAAAACAAGATAATATTTTAAAACATCTTGAATTTATGAATAAAGAAAATGCTAATGTAACAATAGGATATCATTGTGGATATATATCTCCAATCCCTTATATAGATTTTAATGAAAAATTCACAGAGCAAGATATGAAGGAGTTTATAGAAGTAATAAGTAATGATATAATATCTTGGGAATCAATAAAAGAAAAAATGAATAACAACAATGGAGTTACTTATGCGTCAATGGATTTGGCAAAAGGTAATGGAGCTTATGAAATTGTAAGTGATGGAATTGGAAAGTGGGTAGCTGGATCAACATTATGTTTAAATCTTAATAATAGAGATAAAATACCAGCATTTTATAATCCACCATTAGCAAGAGGGGAAGATACATTTTTCTCAACATTATTAGGAAATTCTAAAATAGTAAGAGTTCCAGTATATCATTTTCATGATGGATTTTTAAAGTATACTGAAATAATGCAAGAAAAATATCCAAAAACATTAAGAAAAATAAATATAAAAGAGGAATGTATAGAAAATAGATTTTTTAAAGCAACATTAGGATGGATTAAATATAAGCCACTTTTGTTATATATTAAAGATAGAGAAAACTACAGAAAAGAAATTGATGAAATGGTTGCAAAACTAAAAATTATTATTCCTAAATTAAATAGTATTTTTGGTGATGAGCTATTTACACCATTACTTATAGAATTAGAAAAATATGACAAGCAGGTAGAACAACATTATCAAGATTATATAAAAACAAACGAAATCTGGAATGAATTAAAAAGTAAAATTAATAATTAAACGATAATTTTGAAAAAACAAAATATAGTATTAGAGAAAATAAAAAATATGATAAAAACTGGTAAGAATTGTAGAAAGAAAAAAGTCAAAATTAATTGACTTTTTTTATAATTAAGTATATACTAATACTCGAATTTATAAAAATAATATAAGAGGTTAAAAATGAAAACAAAAACAGTAATAGCAATTGTACTAATGATAAGCTTTTTATTGGCATTTAGCCAAATTATAAATGCAGATGATGATGCTAAAGAAATTGGTAGCATAGAGCAAAATTCAACAAAAAATATTACAATAGAAGTAAGCAAAGAATATGAAGTAAATCAAGAAATTGTTTTAAAGGCAATGCCAATAATATATTCTAAACAAAAAGGAAGTATAACAGAAGGAAAGATAACAATAATAGAAGAATTAAATGATTGGTATAGAATATCAAATTTAGAAAATGAAGGATGGGCAAGAAAAAGTAATATTCAAAATGCAGTAGTAGAAGAAAATATAGAAAATACAGAAAATAATGATCAAAAAGAAGAAACAAATACAAGCGATGTAGAAAATGTTACAAAAACAGATAACAACGAAAAGGAAGAAACAACAAATACAATTACAGAAATAAGTAAAGTTGGATATGTAAAAGCTGATGGATTAAATATAAGAAAAGAACCAACAACTTCAAGTGAAGCAATACATAGTTTAAGTTTTAACTCAAAAATAACAATTACAGGAGAAGTAGATGGATGGTATAGAATAAATTATGAAGGCAAAGTTGGATTTGTATCTCAAAAATATGTATCAGACACTAAACTTCCAGAAAATACATCAAGAGGTGGAGTAGACAGAACAAGTGCAAATGAAGTTAATGAAAAAAATGTAGAAGTATCTAGTGCAGAAACAAACGATGTAAATGAAGAGCAAGAAGAGGAAGCGGTAACTGAAACAGTGACAGGAAATCAAGTAGTAGAATATGCAAAAAAATATTTAGGATATAAATATGTGGCTGGAGGATCTTCTCCAAAAGGTTTTGATTGTTCTGGATTTACAACTTATGTATTTAAACATTTTGATATATCATTAAATAGAGCATCAAAAGGACAAATAAAAAATGGAGTAGCAGTAGAAAAAAGCAAATTACAAGCTGGAGATTTAGTTATATTTAATAATGAATCTAATTCAGCAATAGGGCATGTTGGAATATATATAGGAAGTGGAAAATTTATACATGCAGCAAATAAAAAAGAAGGTGTAACAATTACAGAACTATCTATGAGTTATTACTCAAAAAGATATGTTGGAGCAAGGAGAGTAATTTAGTGAATAGACCAATTTTTATTCTTTTAATTGGTTATATAATAGGTATAATATGGGGATTATATTTGAAAACAGATATAATCCTTTTATATTTAGTTTTTTCAATTATTTATTTTATAATCAATTTTTTTAAATCATCAAATATTAAAGATATTTTTAAGATTAATTATATAATATTAATTTTAATATCTTCATTTATTTCATACAATATTATTCAAAAATCAAATTTTAAATATGATAATTTATATATTGACAAAGAAGAAATGAAACTAGATGTAATTATAATTAGTAATAAGAAAGAAAAAGAATATTATAATAGATATAAAGTGAAAGTAATTACTAAAAAGTATTATGATACATATCTATATATAACGACAAAAAATGAATTGAAATTTGGAGATATACTACAAATTGAGGGAAAATATGATGAGCCACAAACAGCTAGAAATTATAAAGGTTTTAATTACAAAGAATATTTAAAGACATTAAAAATATATGGAACACTAAGAGTCAGTAAAATAGATAAAATTGAAGTACAAAAAGATATATTTTATTATTTTAATAAAATATATTTGAAAATCAAAGACAATTTAGAAAAAACATATAATGAACATACTCAAGCAATAATTTTAGGAATTTTACTTGGAAATACAGAACAAATAGATGAAGAAACACGAAATGATTTTTCACAAAGTAGTATATCTCATGTATTAGCAATATCGGGTCTACATGTATCTTATATTATATACTTAATAGAAATAAGTAGTCAAAATCTAGTTGGAATAAAAAAGAGTAGGATAATTCAAATTATTATATTAATAATATATATGTCAATAACAGGATATAGTTTGTCTGTAATAAGAGCATGTATAATGAGTGCAGTGTCTAATTTAGCTTTTTTCTTTCGAAGAAAAAGTGATACAATAACAAACATTTCTTTATCAGCATTAATAATATTAATATGGAATCCATTTTGCATATATAGTACAAGCTTTCTATTTACATATTTAGGAACAATAGGGGTTGTTTTTCTCAGACCGATTATTGAAGATATTATAATAAATATAAAGAGTTTATATAAATTATTCGGAGAAAAATATAAGATATTTTGTCAAAAAAATATTAAATTAATTGAAGCTGTTTCAGTTGCGATTTCAGCTCAAATTATGACTTTACCTGTAATTTTAGTAAAGTATAATATGATAAGTGTTTCTTTCATTATTACTAATTTACTAGTAAATGTAGTAATTGGAATAATAGTAATTGGAGGATTTATACAAGTTATAATAACTTTTTTTTCACAAAAAATAGGAATTGCAATAGCTAAAATTATACAAATTCCGATAATGGGACTAATTGGAATTTCAAAAATTAGTTCTTTATTTCCATTTTTTATTTTTAAAGTAAAAACGCCAAAGTTATATCAAATTCTAATATATTATTTATTAGTTCTTATTTTTAGTTATATCTATAATGTTTCCGTATGCACAGAAAAAAGCATAATCCAAATATTTATTCTAAGAAAATATAATAAGTTAAAAAAACAATTAATAATTTCTCAAAGACAAATTATAGCTGGTTTTATTGTGATTATTATAGTTGTTGAAATTATAAAAATAGCTCCAAAAGAATTAAAAATATATTTTGTTGATGTTGGGCAAGGGGATTGTTGTTTAATTGTTACTCCAAAAAATAAAAATATTTTAATTGATGGAGGAGGACAAAGAAATTTTGATGTTGGAACAAATACACTAGTTCCATATTTATTAAATAGAGGGATTTTAAAAATAGATTATTGTATAATTAGTCATTTTGATCAAGATCATTGTCGGACGGTATAATGACAGTTTTAAATGAAATAAAAATTGGTGTTGTGATAATACCAATGCAATTTGAAGAATATGAAAATTATAAAAAATTCAAAAAAATAATAAATGAAAAAAATATTCTTTATAAAGAAGTAGTTGCAGGAGATAAAATAAATATAGAAGAAGGATTAGATTTTGAAGTACTATGGCCAACTTTAGATAAAGCAATTAAGGAAAATTCAATAAATAACAATTCACTTGTTTGCAAAATGAGGTATAAAAATATTAGTGCATTATTTACTGGAGATATAGAAGAAATAGCTGAAAAGGAAATACTGAAAAAATATGTAACAGAACCAAGTAAATTAAATGCTAATATATTAAAAGTAGCACATCATGGTTCAAAATCGTCATCAATAAGTGAGTTTATTGAAAAAGTAAATCCACAACTAGCATTAATAGGAGTTGGAAAAGAAAATTCATTTGGACATCCAAGTGAGAAAACTTTAAAGACATTAGAAAATTCAAATACAAAAATTTATAGAACAGATATTTCTGGGGAGATATGTATAAAATATACCAAAAAGGGAAAAATTAAAACAAAAGAAAAAGTAAGGTGAAGATATGGAAAAAGATAAAATATTATTAACCAGCATAATTGTAATTTTAGGGATAATAAGTGGAATTATATTAATATTTGTATTTGATGGTGAGAAAGAGACTGATAATAATAAAGAAAATATTGTTTCACAAGCATTAGAAGAGGAGTATAAGGAGAATAAAGAAAAAGAAGAATTAGTTGCTGCTGCTTCTGTGCAAGAGAAGGTTTCTAATGATGCTGAATTAATATTAAAAAAATATTATATTCAATGTGAGCATACGATTAATGAAACTGTAGAATTACCTCAAGAAATAATAAATATGAGAAAAGAAGATGTTGAAAAGCAATATCCAGATTGGAAAGTTATAGGCTTTGATAAAGATAAAATAACATTATATAAAGAATTTGATGATGTATGTGGAGAACATTATAAAATAAAAGATGAGAATGGTAAAATTAATATTTATACAATTGATAGAAATGGGAATGAAAGTTTATATCAAAAAACAGATTTATCAAGTGAGTATTTACCAGAAGTTGATTTACTTCAAATAAGAGGAGAAGGATTAGAAGTTGATGGAAAACAAGAATTAAACAAATTAATAGAAGACTTCGAATAAAAAAAGAATGTTTTTATAAAAACATTCTTTTTTTTATATTTTATTGGTAGCGAAGGGTGGATTCGAACCGCCGACCTGTCGGGTATGAACCGAATGCTCTAGCCAACTGAGCTACTTCGCCATAAGCAAAATATATTATAATTGTTTTTTTACAATTTGTCAATATTTATTTTTGATATTTGTAAAAAAATGGAGGCGAGTATCGGATTCGGACCGATGATCACGGTTTTGCAGACCATTGCCTTACCACTTGGCTAACTCGCCATAAAAATATAAATAATGGAGCGGGAAGCGGGGCTCAAACCCGTGACCTTCGCCTTGGCAAGGCGACGCTCTATCAACTGAGCTATTCCCGCAAAAGTAAGCTACTTAATAATAGCAAAATATTTTTAGTTTGTCAATAGCATTACTCTAAAATTTTATTAATTATTATAAAAAATTGATTCTAACGTATATGAATATTTTTTTAATATTGTTGTATAAAAATCAGTTATATTTTTTTTAAAAACAGAATTATTATTTTTTATATCCAAGATTATAATATTTTTATCATCTAATTCTACATATAATTGACCAATAGTAGAGTCCTTATATAAAGGAGCTTCATAATTATAATTACAATATATATATATGTTTAAAGATGAAATTTGATTACTATTTAATGGTAAATAATCATAATTTAAACTTTCTAAGTAAGGAGATAGTGTATTAGAAGTGCCTTTTGAAACAATAAAACTATTTTGGTTGCATAATATCCAGTTTTGAAATTCATTTTCTATTTTTTCTTTTATATTAATTGGTGAAAAATATTTAAAAGCATATTCAATCAATTTTATACTATCTTGAGTTCTATCTTTTTTGGTATCTGCCCCGAGCACTATACAAATTATATCTATATTATTTCTTTTTATAGCAGTTACTAAACAACGATTTGCACCATTAGTGAATCCTGTTTTTACACCATAAACCCCATCTAGATATCCAAGAAGTTCATTTGTGTTTCTTAATACTTTAGAATAATTATTTATTGTAATATTAATTGATTTTGTGGAAACATAATTACGAAATATAGAGTTATTTAAAGCATAATTTGTAATGAGAGCAAGTTCATAAGCTGTTGTATAATGCATTTCATTGTCAAGACCGTGTGGAGAAGTAAAATGTGTAGAGTGTAGTCCTAAATCATTGGCTTTTTTATTCATTAAATTTGCAAAATTTTCAACACTACCGTGCAACGTGTTCAGCTAAAGCAATTCCGTGCATCATTTCCAGAAACTAGCATTAGACCATATAATAAATTTCTTACTGTGACTTTATCATTTTCATGAAGCCCAAGTCTTGAACCACCTATTCGTGCAGCATTAGCAGAAACTGCAACAATATCATCTAGGTTAGAATTTTCTATAACTATAATACATGTCATAATTTTGGTTGTAGAAGCCATTTTGCTTATTTGATTTTCATTTTTTCCATAAAGAATTAAATTAGAATTTCTATCGAGTACTATAGCTGCTTTGGAATTAATGGAAGGTTCAGAAATTTCTTCGGATTCTGAGGCAGAAGTTTTTAAAAATGAAGAAATATTTTCTGTGATTTCAAAATCTTCATCATCAGCATAAACTTGATTAGAAAATACAAAAAATATAATAAAAATTGTTAATAAAATTTTTTTAAAATTCACTAAAAAAACCCCCTATAAATCTTATGAAAAATATACAAAAATATTACTTTTATTTGTTGACTTTCAATTAATAAATGAAGTATAATAAAGATGTATGTATAAAGCCAGAAAGAAAGGGAGAAAATAATGAAAAAGAAAGTTATAATTTATGTAAGTTTGATTATGTTTTTGTTAATATTATGTGTAAGTAATTTAATAAGTTATGCGGATAATACAGATAAAATATATGTAAACTTAAAACCAGCAAAAGAAGATGGTACAGGGTATGCATTAACAAATGTACCACAAGGAAAAAGAATATGGGAACTTGCTCAATATACATCATCAGCAGGTACAACAAGAGTAACAACACCAAAAGAGTTGTATTGTATAAAAGCATCTTATGGAAAGACATGGGAAACAGATCAAAATACAGATGGAGTTGTAGAATATAATAGAAGCTATAATTTTAATGATGGAGAAAGCATATTAAATAATTTTACATCAAATAGTGCAACAACAGTATTGAGTGAATTATTAAAAGGAGATACATATAAAGAAATCTCTTGGTTATTAGATAATTTTTATATTCCAGGAGATGATGATAGTAGTGAAACACAAAAAACAAATTATCTAGTAAATGCTGGAATACCAGTAGATGATATTGATAATTCAGATAATGAATACTTTTGGAAATTTGAGTTAGATGAAAGAGTTGTATTGTCACAAGACGAAATAGTTGCAATTCAAAAAGCAGTAATATGGTATTTCACAAATGGTGGAACATTTTATGATTTTACAAAATCAGATGGAAGTTGGTTATATAAAACAATTGATGGAGGAACAAGTTATAAATCACAAGATGCTCTAACAAGCAAAGAAAGAGCTGAGTGTAAGCAAAAAGAAATTCAAACATTATATAATTATTTAATAGATTCAGCAAAACAAGCAGCACAAAATAATTACACATCAAGTTCATCAAGTGTAACAGTAGATAAAGGAAACGTAACAAAACAAAGTTCAAATGGAAACTATATAATAGGACCAATAAAATTAGCAGGAACAGCAACATCATCAACAACAATAACAATGAATGTTACAAATCAGAGTGGAACAGCAATTACAAATTATACAATAGTAGATAAAAGTGGAAATACTTTAAGTTCAACATTAAAAGAATTAGTAGGAAAAACAGAAGGATTTTATATAAAAGTTCCAAAAACAGGAATTCAACAAGTAAATATTACAATAGATATTACGGCATCATTGGCAACAAAAAAGACATTATGGGTAAAAGGAACAGATCAAAATGGTAAGGTGGCATTAGATGGAGAACAACCATTAGTTGAAATATCAAGAGAAGAAACAACAGATAAAACAAACATAACTGTAGATACATCAGAATTTGACTTATCATTAAGAAAATATATTACAGCAGTAAGTAAAGATGAAACTATTGATAAAAGTGATTATTTATTAGATAGTAATAACAGAAACCAAAGATCACCAAGTATAATAACAACAAATTTAGGAAAAACAGATACAACAGCAATATATAATCATAGAAAAGATCCAGTACAAG
>CAKOWY010000008.1 GCA_934129895.1 uncultured Clostridia bacterium | reverse complement strand
ATTGTTACATAATCTCCATGTATTACTTCAAATGCTTTTCCATCTACTTTTGCAAATGGCATTAATTGTTCATATTTGGTTTCTAATAATTCTGTTCCTTTAAATTCTTTAACTATTTCATAAGGTGTTTCTTTTAATACATTTGTTAGTAAATCTTTTGCTAATATATAATTTTCATATTTTGGTTCATCATCTGTTCCAATATTTGCTTTTACTTCAACATATGTATATGCTTTGTTTACACATAGTGCTAAGTTTGATGGTAATGTCCATGGTGTTGTTGTCCATGCTAATATATATTTGTCTTCTCCAACTACTTTGAATTTTGCAATACATGTTAAGTCTTTTACATCTTTATATCCTTGTGCAACTTCATGTGATGAAAGTGCTGTTCCACATCTTGGACAATATGGCATTACTTTATGTCCTTCATATAATAATCCTTTTTTCCACATTTCTTTTAATGCCCACCATACTGATTCTATATAATCATTATGGTATGTTACATATGGATGTTCCATATCTACCCAAAATCCGACTTTATTTGTCATTTGTTCCCACATATGTACATATGTGAATACACTTTCCTTACATTGTTTTACGAATTTTTCTACACCATATTCTTCTATTTGTTCTTTTCCTGATATACCAAGTTTTTTCTCTATTTCAAGTTCTACTGGTAATCCATGTGTATCCCATCCTGCTTTTCTGTCTACATGATATCCTTTCATTACTTTGTATCTTGGTATAATATCTTTCATTACTCTTGTTTCGATGTGTCCAACATGTGGCTTTCCATTAGCTGTTGGAGGTCCATCATAAAATGTGAAATATCTTTGACCTTTGTTCATTTCAAAGTTCTTTTTTATTATGTTCTTTTGTTTCCACATTTCTGCTACTTCATTTTCCATTCCTACAAATCCATTTTTTAGTTCTACTTTTTTGTACATAATTTTTCCTCCTTTATTTATTTTTTACACTTTTAATATTTTGTAATTCAAATCTATATTTTTGTTTTATGTCTGGATATTTTTTATGATCTACTTCTGATAAGAACATATCTTTTGGGCGTACCCATAATCCTCCATCTTCATATAATCTTCTATAAATGACCATTTCTTCTTGTGTTTCAGAATCTTTTGCAATTCCTTCAACTAAGTAGTAATCTCCTTTAAAATGTTTATAGATTCTATTAATTCTTAGTTCTTGCATAACTTCCTCCTTTTCTAACAAGAGTTTTTTCCGCATATTAATTTAAAATCAAAAAGTCCTAATATACATTTCTGTATATTAGGACGAATTTTCCGCGGTACCACCTATTTTAATATAATTAATTTATATTCTCTTATTTTTCTTTAACGCAGATATACGGCAAAGCTTACTTTAAAGTTGTTCAGCTTTACAACTTAACTTAGGTGATAACAAATAATTTTTACTTTCAAACTTTCACCAATTGTTTGATTCTCTACTAAGATATTTTATTATTTGCCTTGTCCTTGTTATTGTTTTTTTATAATTGCTTATTATTATATCATGTTTTCTTATTTTTGCAATAGTTTTTTTATTTTTGTTTAATTTATTTTTTAACATAAGTAACAAATTCATATTTAAGTGTACTATCATCTGTTTTTACTGACTGTTCTCTTGATACTTCTTTCCATATACTATCATTTATTCTAGGAAAAAATGCATCACCATCAAATTCTTGTTCAATTTCTGTTACATACATTTTTTTTACATGAGGCATAAGCAAATTATATATCATCGCCCCACCTATTACAAAGTTTTCTTTTTTATTGTCTATATATTGTTTTATTTGAAGCATTGAATGTACTATTTCAACATTCTTTTCTTTTACCTTAAAATCTGGGTTGTTTGAAAAAACAATACGTTTATTATCTGTAAAAAATCTTCCAAATGACTCATAAGTTTTTCTTCCCATTATTAGTACATGATCTTTAGTCAATTCATTAAATCTTTTTGAATCTGCTGGTAATCTCCATATTAATTCATTATTTTTTCCTATTACATTATTTTTTGCTTTTGCTACTATTATACTTAACATTTTATTACTCCTTTTTTATTGTATATTTAAAATTCCCATTTGGGAACATATTCTTCTTCATGTTCTCCTAATTCTTGAATATATCCATTTTCTAAATCTAAATTATATAAATATTCTTCAACTTCATTATATTCTTCCTGTGTTATTTTTCTTGATAATTTTTCTATCTCTTTTGCCTTATAAGTTGGAAAATATTGTGCCATTATGCTTATATAAACATTATTATCCATATTTTCTTTTATCCAACTTAAAATTTTCTTGCTATTTTCTACTTCATTTGGCAATATTAAATGTCTTATCATAAGGCCTTTTTTCATAACTCCTTTTTCATCTAATACTGGTGCCCCAACTTGTCTATACATTTCTTTTATTGCTTGTGTTGCAATTTCAAAATAGTTATTTACTTTAGAATATTTTTGTGCTAATTCATTTTTATAATATTTTAAATCTGGTAAATATATATCAATAAATCCATCTAATAATTTTAATGTCTCTACACTTTCATATCCATTTGTATTATAAACAATAGGAATATTTAGTCCATTTCTTCTGGCAATTTTTATAGCTTCTATTATATGCAATGAATAACTTGTTGGTGTAACTAAATTTATATTTTGAACACCTTTTTCTTGTTGTTCAATCATTATATTAGATAATTCATCTATAGTTATTTCTTTTCCTCTACCTAATTGACTTATTTCATAGTTTTGACAATATACACAATTCATATTACAATTTGAAAAAAATATTGTACCAGAACCATTTTCTCCACTTATACATGGCTCTTCAAAATTATGAATTGAATATAATGCTATTTTTATTTTATCTGTTGCTTTACATCTTCCAATATTATTTGATCTATCTATGCCACATTTATGTGGACATATTGTACACTTATTAAAATAATCCAACAATTTCTCCATCCTCTTTTATGTCTATATTTTCAGCTGCTGGAACTTTAGGTAGTCCTGGCATTGTCATTATATTTCCCGCATATACAACTATAAATCCTGCTCCAGCCTTTAATTCAACATTATTTATATTTATTACATATTTATTATTACATTCTATGTTTTTGGAATCATCTGAAAAAGAATATTGCGTTTTAGCAATACATATTGGTAAATTTGAATATCCCATTTCTTCAATTTTATTTATTTTTTCTTGTGCTTCTTTACTGATTTTAATTCCTTCTGCTCTATAAATTTCTTTTGAAATCTTGTATATCTTGTCATTTATTTTATCATCAAAATTATATGAATATTTAATTTCAGTTTTCTCATCACACATTTTTATTAATTTTTCAGAAATGTCTATTGCACCTTCTCCACCTTTGCTCCAACTTTCTACAATACTTGATTCTATGTTCTTCTTTTTTAATTCATTTTGTACAAATTCTAGCTCTTGAACTGTGTCTGTATTAAATCTATTTATAGCAACAATTACATTTAATCCAAATTTTTCTTTTAAATTTTCAATATGTGTATATAAGTTTTTCATTCCTAATTTTAAACATTCAAAATTTTCATTTTTTATTTCTTCTTTTTTTATACCTCCATGGTATTTTAATGCTCTTATTGTAGCAACACATACAACAGCACTTGGTTTTAATCCTGATTTTCTACATTTTATATTTATGAATTTTTCAGCACCTAAATCAGATCCAAATCCCGCTTCTGTTATTGTATAATCTGCAAGTTTTGAACATAGTTTTGTTGCAATTACAGAATTACATCCATGAGCAATATTTGCAAAAGGACCTCCATGTATTATTACAGGTGTATGTTCTAAAGTTTGAACTAAATTAGGTTTTATTGCATCTTTTAATAAAACTGTCATTGCTCCTTCTGCTTTTAAATCTTTTGCATATACTGGTTCTTTTCTAACATTATATCCTATAATAATATTTCCAAGCATTGTTTTTAGTTCTTTTATATTTTCTGCTAAACATAAAATTGCCATTATTTCAGAAGCAACAGATATTTCAAATCCATCTTCTCTTTGAACAATTTTGCTTTCACCTGATAATCCAGTATTTATTTTTCTCAACTGTCTATCATTCATATCCATACATCTTTTCCATACAACTTTTTCTATTTGTAATTCATTTCCATAATATATATGGTTGTCTATTAATGCCGATAACAAATTATTTGCTGAAGTAATTGCATGAATATCTCCTGTAAAGTGTAAATTTATGTCTTCCATAGGAACAACCTGAGCATATCCTCCACCTGTTGCTCCACCTTTAATTCCAAACACAGGTCCTAGTGATGGTTCTCGTAAAGCTAAGATAGATTTTTCTCCAATTTTTCTTAATCCATCTGCAATTGATATTGAAATGGTTGTTTTTCCTTCTCCTAATGGTGTTGGACTCATTGCTGTAACTAATATTATCTTTCCCTCTTTATTTTTTTCATATTTTTTTATATCAATTATTTTAGCTTTATATTTTCCATATTGTTCAATATTATCTTCATCTATATTTATACTTTTGGCTATTTTATCTATTTTTTCTAATTTTGTTTTTCTTGCAATTTCTATATCTGTCATCCTTTCAGTTAGTAATAATTGTTAATTATTACTGTCTCCCTTCTTATAATTTATATATTTGCAATTTATACTATTATTCCTACAGCAATTCCTAGAATAGCTCCAACAAAAACTTGAATTGGAGTATGTCCCAATACTTCTACTAATTTTTCCTGAACTTGAACATTTGATAAGCCTGGTGTTTCTATTATCTTATTCAATAATTTTGCCTGTTTTCCAGCTGCTCTTCTCACACCTGCTGCGTCATACATAACAACCAATGAAAATATTAAAGCAAGTGCAAAAATTGATGAGTCAAATCCTTCTGATTTTCCTATCATAGTTGCAATACACATTGATATTGCTGAATGTGAACTTGGCATTCCTCCTGCTCCAACAATTCTTTTAAAATTAAATTTTTTTGTTGTTATTAATTCTTGAAGTACTTTAAAAGATTGAATACAAAACCATAATATTAATGGAGCTAATAAATATTTGTTAGTAAAAATTTTTTCATAATTATTCATTTTCTTCCCTCTCTTATGATTATTTTATTCATTATTTGTTTCAAATTTTTTTTCTTCCAACTCACCATTTTTTTCTAATATAATAGATATCTTCTTTTCTGCTTTTTCAAGCATACTATTACAATTTTGAGCTATTTTCATTCCATCTTCAAATTTTTTTACTGTATCATCTAAGCTTAGATTTCCTTTTTCTAGTTCTTTTACAATGTTCTCTAACTCTTCCATTGACTTTTCAAAATTTTCTTCTTCCATTTTACTCCTCTTTCAAATCAAATTATAATAATCTTGGTTTTAATTCTAAATATATTGGTTTTTCTTCTCTTATCATTGTACTTTTTCCATGACCTGGATAGACAATTGTTTCATCTGGTAATATCATTAATTTTTTTGTTATAGAACTTATAACATCTTCAAAATTACCTGTTGGTACATCTGTTCTTCCCCATGTTCCTCTAAATAATGTATCTCCCGAAAATAATAATTTTTCAGCTTCACAATATAAGCAAGACCCACCTGATGTATGCCCAGGAGTATGTATTACTCTAAATTCCATATCTCCTAGATGTAATAAGTCATCATCATCCACTCTAGCATCAACTTCAATTGTTAATCCTTCAAATCCTATATATGATGTTAAACTTATATCTGGATTTAATAAATTTTCAGCCGCATTTCTATGAGCTACAATTTGACCTCCATATCTTTTTTTTAGTTCTTTTACTCCACCTATATGATCTCCATGGCAATGTGTTAAATATATATATTTTAATTTTGCATTCAATATATCTAACATTTCAACTATTCTATCTACATCCCCTGCAGGATCAATAACCATTGTTTCTTTTGATTTTTCATCTTGTACAATATAGCAATTAGTTATGTCTCCTGCCCAAGAATCAATCTTTAGTTCTTTTAATATCATTTTATTTTCCTCTTATTCTTTCCCTCTGTTTTTTCTATTTACTTCATATACACTATCTACTTTACGAAGTTCTCTCGTTAATTGATTTAAACTTTCTAAACTATCAATTTCAATTGTTGCATCTGTTATTGCAATTCTTTCTTTTGTAGCTCTTGCATTAATTCCTAATAATTTTACTTTTGAATCATTTATCTTTTTCATAATGTCAACTAATAATCCATCTCTATCATTAGCAAATATTTCAATGTCAACTGTATATGAACTTTTCTTTTCATCATTATACCATTTTACATCAATTATTCTATTTTCTTCTTTTAATAAGTCTGATACATTTGTACAGTCTTTTCTATGTACAGATACTCCTCTTCCTTTTGTAATATATCCTATTATTTCATCTCCTGGAAGTGGGTTGCAACATTTTGATAATTTTACTAGGCAATTATCTATTCCTTTTACTATTATTCCTGAATTAGATGCTTTTTGAGTTTCTTTTTTTCCTGTTGATAATTCTTCTATTTTTTCTTCTATTTTAGTTTCTTCTTTATGCTCTTTTCTATATTCTATCAACATTCTAGCAATTATTCTATTTGCAGTAATTGCTCCAAATCCAACAGCTAAATACATATCATCTAAATTTTTGTATTTATATCTTTCTAACATTGGAGCTATATATTCTGTTTTAAATAATTCTGAATAAGCAATTCCTATTCTTTTTAATTCTTTTTCTATTGAATCTTTTCCTTTTTCAATATTTTCTTCTTTTTTCTCTTTTTTAAACCAAGAATTTATTTTGCTTTTTGCCGATGTGCTTTTTACAAATTTTAGCCAATCCATACTTGGACCTTTTGAATTTTCAGATGTTATTATTTCAACAATATCTCCATTTTTTATAGTTGTTATTATTGGAACCATTTTACTATTTATTTTTGCTCCAACCATCTTGTTTCCTATTTCAGCATGAATACTATATGCAAAATCTATTGGAGTAGCTCCTCTTGGTAATACTTTAATTGCTCCTTTTGGTGTAAATACATATACTTCATCTTCAAACAATTCTGTTTTTAATGTTTCTAAAAATTCCTGTGGATCTTGCATTTCTTGTTGCCATTCTAGTGTTTCTCTTAACCAAGCTAATTTATCATCTTGAACTTTTACTACTTTTTGTCCTTTTTTACTTCCATAATTAGCTTCTTTATATGCCCAATGTGCAGCAATACCATATTCTGCAATTCTGTGCATGTCCCACGTACGTATTTGTACTTCAAATGGTGTACCTTTTTCTCCTAATAATGTTGTATGTATTGATTGATACATATTAGTTTTTGGTACAGCAATATAATCTTTAAATCTTCCTGGCATAGGACTATACATTTCATGTACAACACCTAATACAGCATAACAATCTTTTACAGAATTCACTATTATTCTTAATGCAAATAAATCATATATTTGTTCTAATGTTTTATTATCTCTTTTCATTTTTCTATAAATACTGTATAAATGTTTTGCTCTTCCTGTAACTTCTGCATCTATATGTTGCTTTTTTAACTGTATTCTTATATCATCCATAATTTTCTGAATGAATTTTAATCTCTCTTCTCTTTTTTGTTCAATACCTTTTACTAAATCCTCATATTCTTTTGGATACAAATATTTAAAACTTAAATCTTCTAGTTCCCATTTCATTGCATACAAACCAAGTCTGTTAGCTAAAGGAGCATATAATTGCATTGTTTCTGTTGCTATTGCAATTTGTCTATCTGGTCTTAAAAATTCTAGTGTTCTCATATTATGCAATCTATCTGCTAATTTTATTATAATAACTCTTATATCTTTTCCCATTGCCAAAAACATTTTTCTATAGTTTTCAACTTGATTTTCTTCTATTGATGCATGCTGAATTTGTTTTAATTTTGTAACTCCGTCTACCATGTCAGCAATTTCTTTTCCAAATTCTTTTACTATATCTTCATAAGTAGCATCTGTATCTTCAACAACATCATGTAATAATGCTGCACTTATTGTTTGTTCATCTAATCCTAAATCAGCAATTGTATATGCTACATTTGTTGGATGAATTATATATGGCTCTCCTGATTTTCTTAATTGGTCTCCATGTTTTTCTTTTGCATAATTATAAGCTTTTTGAATCAACTTAACATCTGGCCATCTTTTATTTTTTTTAACTTTTTCTATAATTTCTCTTATTGAATGGTTTTCTGCCATATTTTCCCTTCTTTCTATCTTTCACATTTTACAACATTTTTCCACAAAATAAAAGTGTTTTTATAAAAATATTAATGTTATATTTTTTAATTTTTATATGATTTTATTATGTCTTTTATATTTATTTGAATATTTTCTACTCCATTAAAAGAATTTATTTCTAAACTGCCAGCAATGTCAACTCTATCGCCAATTTTAAAATCTTCTATAAGATTTCCTAAGTTAAATCCAATTGCATTAACTATATTTTTATTATCTCTTACAGAAACCTTTAAATGTTTTCCTTCAGATAATGCTCTTATTGAATCAATTTTCAAATTTCTGAAAGCAAATATTGGCATTTTATTTGCTTCTCCATAAGGTTCTAATTCTTTTAAACTTTCAATCATAGCTTTATTTATTTCATCTAATTTTATTTCACTGTCTATATTTATTACAGGAAGTATTTGATCAATTTTCTCTTCTTCTGCAATTTTTTCAAATTCTGTTTCAAATTCATTTAATTTTTCTTTTTTTATATTTATTCCAATTGCCATTGCATGTCCTCCAAATTTTTCTATTGGACCATTGCACTTCATTAATGCATCATGCAAATCAAAGCCAGGAATACTTCTACCAGAACCTTTACAAATATCTCCTTCTTCACATAATAAAATACTTGGCTTAAAATAAAGTTCTGTTATTTTTGAAGAAACTATCCCTATTACACCATGATGCCATTCTTTTCCAGATACCACAATTGTATTCTTATTTTCTAAATTTCTTTGTTCTATTTGTTTTTTGGCTTCTTCATATATTTTCTTCTCTATTTCTTGCCTTGTTTTATTATATTCATTTAATTTTTGTACTAATTCTTCAACTTCTTTTTCATCTTTTGACAAAAACAATTTTAATGCTTCTTCTTGATGTCCCATTCTTCCAGATGCATTGATTCTAGGTGCAATTCCAAATGAAATCGTTGTTGAATTTATTTGAGAATATCCACATTTTTCTAATAATTCTTTTAGTCCAATATTTCTAGTTTGTGCAACTAATTTTAATCCCAATTTTACTATTACTCTGTTCTCATCTACTAATGGAACTATGTCTGATATTGTTCCTATACATACTATATCCAAATATTTTAAATATTCTTTTTCTTCAAGTCCAAATTCTATACTTAATGCTTGGATTAATTTAAAAACAACTCCAACTCCTGCAAGATCTCTACATTTATATTTATTATCTTTTCTTTTTGCATCTACAACAGCTATTGCATCTGGCAATACTTCTGCTGGCTCATGATGGTCTGTTACAATTGTTTCTATTCCAAATTTTTTAGCATACTCAATTTCATCAACAGCTGTTATTCCACAGTCAACTGTTATCATTAATTTGTTATTTTGTTCTGCTATATATTCAACTGCTTTTTTGTTTAAACCATATCCTTCTTCTAATCTATTTGGTATATATACATTTACTTCAATATTTCTTTCTTCTAAAAAGCTTTTCAAAACAGTTACACTAGTAATTCCATCAACATCATAATCTCCATAAATTACAATCTGTTCATTATTTTCAATAGCCTTTTTTATTCTTTTAACTGCTCTTTCCATATCTGGCATTTCATAAGGATTATAAAAATCATTTCTTTTGGGATTCAAAAATTTATAAATTTTGTCTTCTGTTATTCCTCTATTTACTAATATTGTTGCTAATAATTTATTTATTTGTCCTATTTGTTGTATTTTTTCTATTTCTTGTTGATTAACTTGATGTATTTCCCATTTTTTGTTCATTATTATTTTCCTTTCCATATTCCACTTTATTATGCTTCTTATTTTATTCTATAACAATAAAAATAGCAAGAAATTCTTGCTATTTTTTACTTTTTTTATTCTTCATCTAATGGTTCTGTTTCTTCTTCACTATCTGCTGGAAGTTCTTCTCCAAGACTCTGTTCAAATGCTTTTGCAAAATTGTCTCTAACTTTTTTTTCTATCTCATCCATTACGTCAGGATGTTCTTCTAAATATCTCTTTGCATTTTCTCTTCCTTGACTAATTCTCTGACCATTATAACTAAACCATGCTCCACTCTTTTCAACTATATCTAAATTAACTGCCATATCTAAGATATTTCCAACTTTAGATATTCCTTTTCCATACATTACATCAAATTCTGCTTCTCTAAATGGTGGTGCAACCTTATTTTTTATTACTTTTACTCTAACTCTATTTCCTATAACTTGTCCATCTTGTTTTAACATTTCTGTTTTTCTTATATCCATTCTAACTGACGCATAAAATTTTAGAGCTCTACCACCAGTTGTTGTTTCTGGATTTCCAAACATTACTCCTATTTTTTCTCTTAATTGGTTTATAAATATTAGTACTGTTTTTGATTTATTTATTGCTCCTGCTAATTTTCTTAATGCTTGTGACATTAATCTTGCTTGTAATCCCATGTGAGAATCTCCCATCTCACCATCAATTTCTGCCTTTGGTACAAGTGCTGCAACAGAATCTACAACAATTACATCTAATGCTCCGCTTCTAACTAATGCTTCTGTAATTTCTAATGCTTGTTCACCAGTATCTGGTTGTGAAACTATTAAATTGTCTATATCTACTCCTAATTTCTTTGCATATACAGGATCTAAAGCATGTTCTGCATCAATAAATGCTGCTTCTCCACCTGTTTTTTGTGCTTCTGCGATTATATGTAATGCTAATGTTGTTTTTCCTGATGATTCTGGTCCAAATACTTCTATTATTCTTCCTCTTGGTACCCCTCCAATTCCCAATGCTATATCTAGACTTAATGCTCCTGTTGGTATTGCTTCTACCTCCATAGCTTTAAATTCTCCTAATTTCATTACTGAACCTTTTCCGAATTGTTTTTCAATTTGATTCATAGCGACTTCTAGTGCTTTTCTTTTTTCTGCGTTTTCTCCCATGTTTGTATCTTTCCTTTCTTGAGATTTTATATTAGCTCTCATTTATAAAACTTTTGTTCGATATCTATATTATATCGATTTTTATTTTTTTGTCAAGTATTTTTTTATTTTATTTTTAATTTTTATACCATCCAGATATATTCATAAAAACATTATATAAATTTGCAGTTATACTTCCTTTTAATGTCCAACTAGTAGCCACTTCATAATAATTACTAGCTAAACCTATATATGGAACTTCATCATTATATATTTCTCTTATTCTTGCGTATTTTTCTTTTAATAAATCATTTTTTGTTATATTTTTTACTTCATTTAATATTGTTGAAATCTCTTCATTTGTGTAATTAGCTAAATTATCTTGCCCAAAAAATGTTTCTAAATTAGGAGTTAATCCTAATGTAATTCCTGTAATTATCATATCATAATTTTTATTATTTAAATATGTTTGATACTGATTGTCTGTTGCTTTTACTATTGTTACATTTATTCCTAATTCACCTAAGTTTTCTTTTATCATTTCAGCAATAGCGACTCTTCTTTCATTCGAACTTTGTACTACTAATCTAAAATTTATGTTCTTAGTACTATAATTAATATATTTTCTCCATTTTCCATAACTAAATTCCCATCCATTATTTTGCAAGATTTCTCTTGCAGTATCTGGATTATATGACATATCAGATTTTGTTCCAGCTAGCCAACTTCCATAATCTAAAAAGTAATTTTGTACACGATATTTGTTACCATATATTTGTGAAACAATGTTTTCTCTATTTATAGCTCTACTTATTGCCTGTCTAACTTCTTTATATGATACTATTGAACTATTAGTATTTATAGCTAAATAATCAAATTCTCTTCCATTAGATTCATATTTATTATATCCTATTGTTCCTATATAATTTTCGATTGATGTATTATTAGTTGTTATTAAATCGATTTTTCCTAATTTAAATGCATTATATAACTCACCTAAATTCGAATATTTACTTATTGTTATTTTTTCAATTATTGATTCTTCTTTTTTATAATTTTCATTTTTTTCCAATGTTATTATACTTTCTGTATTTTGAACAATTTTATATTTTCCTGTTCCTAATGGTGCTATATTAACAGCACTTGTTGTAAATTCTTGTCCTTCATAATTTTTTTGACATAATATTGGAAAAATTAAATTATATTCAAAAAATGGTACATCTTGATCTAATATTATCCTAATTGTTGTATCATCAACTTTTATTACTTCTAAAATATTTTTAACATTTTCACTATAAATTGAATTAATATTTTTTAATGTTTGTATAGTAAATAATACATCACTTGCATTTATTTTACTTCCATCAGACCATTGTGCTGTATCATCTAATTTTATTAAATACATTTTTTCAGAAACTTTTGCCCAATCTTTTGCTAAACAATTTTCTATTTTATATTCACTGTCTAATTGTAATAAAGGCTCATATATTATTTTTGTTAATTCTTGTATTTGCTTATTATTACTTAATAATGGGTTTATTGTATCATATTCAGCTACTCCTAAATTTATCTCTTTTGTTATGTCTTCTTCCACATTTGTAATTGGTTGCTCTTCTAATTGATCATTTTTTTCTTTATTTAATTTATATACTACAAACACTGTTATTGCAATTATAAATATTATAAATATATATTTTACAAAATTACTTTTCATTTTTCCACCTCTTACCATGTTATAATAACATTAATAGGTCTGTTTTTTCAAGTATTTTTTCAAATTTTATTCTTGCCAAAAAAAGAGGACAAATATTATATTTGCCCCCATTATATTTTATTTTCTTGATTCGACAATCAATTTTATCCCTGTTCTGTCTTCTCCCTCAACTTCGACTTCAGCAAAAGCTGGTATACAAACTAAATCAACTCCTGATGGTGCTACAAATCCTCTTGCTATAGCTACTGCCTTTACTGCTTGGTTTAGAGCTCCAGCTCCAATTGCTTGCATTTCTGCCTTATTTGATTCTTTAACTAATCCTGCAATAGCTCCTGCTACTGAATTTGGATTAGATTTTGATGAAATTTTTAAAATTTCCATTTTTCTTTTGCCTCCTATTATTATTTTTTGTTGCAACTTTTATATTTTGTATTTTACATTATTTAGGAGGTTTTGTCTAGTTGTTTACTATATATTTTTTAGGTTTTCATCGCAATATTCGACACATTTATTACATTCGAATTCTTGTTATTCCAACAGCTTTATTTGTTTCATCATCTATCTCAAAAATTACAGAATTTAACATACATTCTCCTTCTGCTAATTTATATTTTTCTGGTAATGTTGTTTCAAATCTTTTTATTGACGCTTGAGCATCCATACCTATTACAGAATTTTTTGGTCCAGTCATTCCTATATCTGTTATATATGCTGTTCCATTTGGAAGGATTTGTTCATCTGCTGTTTGTACATGTGTATGTGTTCCAAATATTGCTGTAATTTTTCCATCTAAATATCTTGCCATAGCTATTTTTTCTGCTGTTGCTTCTGCATGGAAATCTATAATTATCATATCTACATTATCTTTTATTTCATTTATCATATCTCTTGCCATTATAAATGGATTTTCTGTTAATATGTTTATATCAACTCTTCCCATAAAATTCATTACAGCAATCTTTTTTCCTTTACATTCATATATTCCTAATCCTTTTCCAACTACTCCTTTTGGATAATTAGCTGGTCTTAATAATTGTGGATGATCTATAAATTTAAATATATCTTTCTTTCCCCATGTATGATTTCCCATTGTTACTACATTTGTTCCAGCTTCTAACATATCATTGAAATTTCTTTCATTTATTCCCATTCCACCTGCAGAATTTTCTCCATTTGTTATAACAAAATCAATATTATATTCTTTTTTTATTTTTGGTAATTCTTCTTTTAGTTTTCTTACACCAGCTTCACCAACTATATCTCCTACTGCTAATATTTTCATATTTAACCTTCTTTCTAAAAGTTTTATTTTTTACTTCGTGTTTTATTTTACCATTTTCTGGCTTGTTCGTCAAGGCAATTATTTTAAGTTAAATGATATAAAAAAGAACGCAAAAATTACCCAAATTTAGGCATATATTTACGCTCTTTTTTGAGGAAATATTTCCTCAACTTTAACATCATTTATTTTTCTTTAACATCTTCTTTCTCACTTACAAACCAACGTGCTGTATCTGGAACATATAAGACAGCTCCATGCTGATCTCTTATTAAAGTTTTTACATCTTTTGAATCCATTCCTGTGACTTTTCTGTATTCTGGATCTTTCCGAAATACTCTTTCATATCCATAAATTTTCAATTGCATATAAAAGCCTCCATTCATGTTAAACAATGTTACTATACCAAAAATTAATATATTATTTATAGCATCTAAAATATAATTTGTCAAATTAATTTTTAAGTAATTTTTTTATTGTTATTGAATATATTTTCTTATAACTTAGAAAGGATTTTATTTTATGAAAAATTATAAAATTGCACTTGTTGGTGCTACTGGATTAGTAGGAAGAACTGCTTTAAAAGTATTTGAAGAAAAAAAGATATCAAATATGGACTATACTCTTTTTTCTTCCACAAAATCTGCTAATACAAAATTACATTTTATGAATAAAGATTATATAGTTAATGAACTTACTGAAAATTCTTTTGATGAAAAATTTGATTTTGCCATTTTTTCTGCTGGAACTGAAGTATCTAAACATTTTGCTCCAATTGCTGCTTCTAAAGGATGTATTGTAATTGATAATAGTAATGCTTTTAGAATGGATCCTAATATACCTTTAATTGTCCCTGAAGTTAATTTTAACAGTATTCATATAAACGATAAAATAATTGCCAATCCTAACTGTTCAACAATTCAAGCTGTTGTAGTTCTAAAGCCTTTAGACGATAAATTCAAAATAAAGAGAATTATTTATTCAACTTATCAAGCTGTTTCAGGAGCTGGAAAACTTGGATTACAAGATTTAGAAAATGGTCAAAATCACAAAACAATTCCTTTATTAAAATTTTCACACCCTATATATGATAATTGTTTACCACAAATTGATGTTTTTCTTTTAAATAATTATACAAATGAAGAAATGAAAATGATTAATGAAACTAGAAAAATTTTAAATCACCCAGATTTATCTGTTACGTCTACCTGCGTCCGTGTTCCAGTATCTAATTGTCATGGTGAAAGTATAAATATAGAATTTGAAAATGATTTTTCAATAAACGAAATTTATGATGTCTTAACCAATTCTTCAGGAATTCAAATTTTAGACGACCCACTAAATAATATCTATCCTATTAATTCAATTGCTAATGGCTGTGATAATGTATTTGTTGGAAGAATAAGAAAAGACTATAGTCAAAAAAATTCTATTAATTTATGGATTGTTGCTGACAATTTAAGAAAAGGTGCTGCTACAAACGCAATTCAAATTATGGAAAAATTAATTGAAAGGAATTCTATTTTATGAAAAAAATCTTATTTAAAGGTGTTGCAACTGCTTTGGCTACTCCTTTTAATGAAAAAGGTTTAAATATAAAAGAATTTGAAAAATTCATAAATTTTCAAATTGAATCTGGAATAAATGCTTTAGTTGTATGTGGCACCACAGGAGAAGCCAGTACTATGTCTCTTGCAGAAAAAACTAAAACAATAGAATGTGCTATTTCAGTTTCAAATGGAAAAGTCCCTGTTATTGTTGGAACTGGTTCAAATAATACATACCAATCTATTGAAACATCAAAACTTGCCGAAAGTTTAGGAGCTGATGGTCTATTAGTAGTTACACCTTATTATAACAAAACTACTCAAAATCGGATTAATTCAGCATTTTAAGGCTATTGCAAATTCTGTTTCTATACCTTTAATTTTATACAATGTTCCTAGCAGAACTGGTATGAATATTTTACCACAAACATGTTTTGAATTATCTAAAATTGACAATATTATTGGAATAAAAGAAGCTAGTGGAAATATATCTCAAGTTTTAAATATTTTAAAATTATGTGGTGACAATTTACATATATATTCTGGTAATGATGACCAAATTCTTCCTCTTTTGTCAATTGGATGTAAAGGAGTTATTTCTGTTCTTTCTAATGTAAAACCTGAATCTGTTCTTAATATTACAAATTCTTTCTTTAATAATAAGATTTCTGAAGCTTCTAATTATCAATTAGATTCATTAGAATTAATTAATTCTCTTTTTGAAGAAACTAATCCAATTTCAGTAAAAGAAGCTCTAAATCTTATCGGATTCGATTTTGGTGTTCCACGTCTACCTCTTGTTCCATGTAGTGAAGAACTGCGTTTAAAATTAAAAAATTTACTTTATACAAAAAAATAATTCTAGTACAAAACGTACTAGAACTATTTTTTTATTCTTCTACTGATTCTTTTTCTGTATCATTATCTTTTTCAGTTTCTTCTTCTTTTTCTTCATTTAAGTCTTTCATTGTTAAATTTATTCTACCTTGTTCATCTATTTCAATAACTTTTACAGGTACTTTATCTCCAACTTTTACGTAATCTGTAACATTTTTTACATGTTCTTTAGATATTTTTGATATATGAACTAATCCTTCTTTTCCTCCACCAATATCAACAAATGCTCCAAATGATGTAGTTCTTGTTACTGTTCCATAATATATTTCTCCAACTTCGATTACTCTAGCTATATTTTCTATTATATCTAATGCTTTTTCTCCCATTTCAGCATCTGTTGAATAAATAAATACTTGTCCATCTTCTTCTATGTCTATTTTTACACCTGTTTCATCAATTATTTTATTGATTGTTTCTCCACCTTTTCCAATTACATCTTTGATTTTTTCAACTTTAATTTGTGTTGTAATTATATGTGGTGCATATTTTGATATTTCTTCTCTTGGTTCTGAAATAACTGGTTTCATTATATCATCTAATATATGTTGTCTTGCTTTTCTTGTTCTTGCAAATGCTTCTTCTATTATTTTATATGATAATCCATCTACTTTAATATCTACTTGTATTGCTGTAATACCTTTTTCTGTTCCACCAACTTTGAAATCCATATCTCCGAAAAAATCTTCTAATCCTTGAATATCTGTTAACATTACATAATCATCTGGATTTTCTGGATTTGTTACAAGTCCTGTTGAAATACCAGCAACTGGTCTCTTAATTGGAACACCAGCATCCATTAATGCTAATGTACTTCCACATATACTTGCTTGTGATGTTGAACCATTTGAAGATAATACTTCTGATACAACTCTTATAGCATAAGGGAATTCTTCTACAGATGGTAATACTGGAACTAATGCTTTTTCTGCTAATGCACCATGTCCGATTTCTCTTCTTCCAGGTCCTCTTGATGTTTTAGCTTCACCAACACTATATCCTGGGAAGTTATATTGATGCATATATCTTTTGGCTGTTTCTGTATCTATTCCATCTAATTCTTGCTCTTCACTCTTCATTCCAAGTGTTACTATTGACATTACTTGAGTTTGTCCTCTTGTAAATAAAGCGCTTCCATGTGTACGTGGTAATAATCCAACTTCACATGATAATGGTCTTATTTCGTCAATTGCTCTTCCATCAACTCTTTTATGTTCATAGAATATCATATCTCTTACACATTTTTTCTCTAATTTATAAACAGCTTCTCCAATTTCTTGTTTTCTGTTTTCAAATTCCTCTTCTCCTAATTTTTCTGCAAGAGCATTTTCAATTTCTTCTGTTAATACTGCAACATTATTGTCTCTTGTGTCTTTGTCTATTTCTTGTACAGCTATTTTCATTTTTTCTGTATAATCTTTTTCTAATTCTTCATATAAATCATGATCTACTGCAAATGATTTGTATGCAAATTTTGGCTTTCCTATTTCATCTTTCATTTTTTGAATAAATTGACATATTTTCTTGATTTCTTCATGTCCTTTTTTAATTGCTTCTAACATTACATCATCAGGTACTTCATTTGCTCCAGCTTCAATCATTGCTACTTTTTCAGCTGTTCCTGCAACTGTTAAATTTAAATCACTTATTTTTCTTTGTTCTTCTGTTGGATTTATTACTATTTCTCCATTTACTAATCCAACATTTACTGCTGCTGTTGGTCCTCCAAATGGTATATCAGATATTGATAATGCTGCAGATGCACCAATCATTGCTGCTACTTCTGGTGAATTATCTTGTTCAACGCTTAATACTGTTGCAACAACTACTACATCGTTTCTGAAATCTTTTGGAAATAGTGGTCTTAATGGTCTATCTATCGCTCTTGATACTAATATTGCTTTATCACTTGGTTTTCCTTCTCTTTTTGTATAAGATCCTGGTATTTTTCCAACTGAATACATTTTTTCTTCAAAATCTACTGATAATGGGAAAAAGTCTATTCCTTCTTTTGGTTCTTTTGAAGCTGTAACATTTACCATTACAACTGTATCTCCATATTTTACTACAACATTTCCATTTGCTAATCCTGCTAATTTTCCTGTTTCTATTACAAGTTTTCTACCTGCTAGTTCTGTTTCATAACTTTTAAACATATCTTCACTCCTTATCTATATTACACCTATTTTTCGGCAATTTGTATTAGATTGTAACCTCTATAATATATTCTATACATAGAATACATTATACAAGCTACTTTTCTAAATACAATTTATGCCATAATACAATTAAAGAGACGTTAGCATTTGTTGCACACGCCTCTTACAACTCTTAAACTATTTTCTTAGTCCTAATTTTTCAACTAATGCTTTGTATGATTCTTCATCTTTTGCTGCTAAGTAGTTTAATAAATTTCTTCTTTTTCCAACCATTTTTAACATTCCTCTTCTTGAATGGTTGTCTTTTTTATGAACTTTTAAGTGTTCTGTTAATTCATTTATTCTTTCTGTTAAAAGAGCAATTTGAACTTCTGAAGAACCTGTATCTTTTTCATCTCTTCTATATTTTTGGATGATTTCTTGTTTCTTTTCTACTGTCATAAATAACACCTCCTACTTTTTTTCTCCTTATACCGAGTTCTAATAATAGGTGTCTTTTATTAGACTAGGCTATAGGAATATTTTTAACATTGATATTGTACTATATTTTTACATAAAAATCAAGTACTTTGCCAAAACTTTCTATATTAAATCTTTTTTCCAATACTAACTATAATTTAATAATTATTCTCTAACTATTTAAAATTGTTAATATATCTTCATCCTTCTTTAAATTTGGACCTAAAAACTCATAACAATTTTTATTTGTTTTCATTGCTGCTATTCCTATTTCTTTATCTTCTCTTAATCTTCCACTTGCATATTTTATTATTATTGGCTTATTTATAACTGCAAGCATAACAACTTCTTTATCATCTCTCATTTTTTCATTAGAATAATATAATATTTGTCCTGTTTGTTTTAATCCAGCAATTAAAAGTTCTTTGTCATCTAAAAGATTTTCCTTTGCATAACAATATGTCCATCCAACTTTGCTTACAGATTCATATACTACTTCTCTATCACCTTTTAATCTATCACTAACATATTCTAATGCTTCTGGATTATTATGAATTGCTGCTAACGCAATTTCTTTGTCATCTTTCATCTCTTCTCCTGCAAAATCTAATAATCCTCCTTCTTTAGACACATTTTCAAGTACATATTCTCTTTTATGAGCATTTTCACGCATTTTTATAACTTCTGGTCTTTCTGGCATTTCTTTCTCCTTCTTTACATTATAAATTATATTATTATGAAACTTTTGAGTTTCTTAATTCATTTGCATATTGCAATGTTACATCATTTACTTCTCCTGAAGATATTCTTGCAATTTCACGTAGGACTTCGTCTTCATTCAACATTTTTATTTTTGTTGATGTTCTATTATTATCAATTTCTTTACTTATGTAATAATTATAATCTGCCATTGCCGCTATTGGGGCTAAATGAGATATACATAATACCTGATGATTTTTTGAAATACTTTTCATTTTTTCTGCTACTGATTTTGCAGCTTTACCGCTTATTCCTGTATCAATTTCATCAAATACTAATACTGGAATATTATCTGCCTCTGCTAAAACTTTTTTGATAGCTAACATTATTCTTGATAATTCTCCTCCTGATGCAATTTTAGTTAAATCTTTTTCATCTTCACCTACATTTGTTCTTATTAAAATTTTAACTTCATCTTTTCCATTTTCAAAAAATTCGTTAGTTTTATATTCAACATTTACATTTATTTTGGCATTTTTCATTTCTAATTCAATTAATTCTTTGTTTATTCTTGTATTTAATATCTCTGCATATTCTTTTCTTATTTGGCTTATTTGACTTCCTACATCTGTTAATTCTTTTTCTAATACTTGTTGCTCTTTTTTTAATTGATTATTGTATTCTTCTACATTTTCAATCTTTTGAATTTCTATCTCTATATTTGAAGCATATTCCAAAATTTCTTGTATATTGTTTCCATATTTTCTCTTTAAATTATATATCTCATCTAATCTTTCTTCAACACTTTCTCTTTCACTTTCGTCAAATTCCATTTCTTCACTATAATAATTTATATCTCTTGAAATTTCTTGAAGATTATAATATATATTTTTTAATTCTTCAGATGTTTTAATATATTTGGAATCTATTTCTTCCAATTTTTCTAATAATCTAGAAGCTCTATCTATTGAATCTATTGTATTATCATTAACTAATTGATTTGCCTCCATTAAGTTTTTTGCAATCTTTTCTGAATTTAACATTATTTTTCTTTTTTCTTCTAATTTTTCTTCTTCACCAACTTTTAAATTTGCATTTTTTATTTCATCAAATTGATATTTTAGTAAATCAAGTTTTCTTTGCTTTTCTTTTTCATCCCCATAATTGTTTCTAAGTTCTCTCTTTATTTCATTATATTTTATATAATTTTGACAATATTTATTTTTTAATATGTTAATCTTATCTCCAATAAAATTATCTAAATATTTTATATGTGTACTACTATCAAATAATTGTTGGTTTGAATTTTGTCCATGTATCTCTATATAATTATTCATAAATTTTTTCAATTCAGATACAGTTACTAATCTACCATTTATTTTACAATTGTTTCTTCCATTACTGTATATTTCTCTTGTTACAATTATATTTCCATCAACAGAGTTTATGTCATTTGGTTCATAAAGGCATATTTCAACATAAGAATGATTTTCTCCTTTTCTGATCATTTCTTTTGAGAATCTTTCTCCACTTATTATTGCAAGTGAATCTATTATAAGAGTTTTTCCTGCACCAGTTTCTCCAGTTAATACATTCATCCCATCATTAAAATCTATTTCTAAATTATCTATTATCCCTATATTTTTTATATGTAAATTTGTAATCATTATTGCCTCCTTAAAAAACAAATGTTTGTTTAAACGTATTATACATTTTCTTTTTTTAGATGTCAATATTTTTACAACTTTTTTATTTTTATATTAATGTTGCTCCTATCATTCCCGCATCATTTCCCAATTTAGAAACTTTTATATTTATATCTTCTCTTTTATTAAATAACATATTATCTGACAATATCTTCTTTTTTAATGGTTTTATTAAAATATCTTTATAGTCTGAAAAACCTCCACCAATTACAATTACTTCTGGTTCAAAAATATTTATAATATTTGATATTCCTATTGCAAGATTTTCTACATATTGATTTATTAAATATTTTAATTTTACATCTTCAATGTTTTTTTCTATAAATTCTTTAATATTACTATTTTCTAAATCTTCTAAATTAAATTCTTCTTTTATTTTTTCTTTAAATCTTTTTATACTTGCATATACCTCAAAACATCCTCTTTTTCCACAATTACACATTAATCCATTTTTTTGTATAACTACATGACTAAATTCAAATCCAGGAACCTCTTCAGCTTCTAATAATTCTCCTTTATATATTACTGCTCCTCCAACTCCTGTTCCAATACACAAATATACTCCATTTTTAAATTCTTTTAAATTTCCATATTTCTTTTCTGCCAATGCTGAACATTTTGCATCATTTTTTAGTTTAACTTTTAATCCAGTTTTTTCTTCAATAATGCTTGATATATCATAATTTTCCAATCCTAAATTAACTGCTTTTATAATTTTCTTTTCATTTACTGTTCCAGGAACTGCAATTCCAATATATTCAATTACTTGATTATTTTTATATTCATTTACAGTACTTATGATAAACTCTTCTAATTCATTTTTTATATTCGTAATATCTATGTGAAATTCATCTGAAATACCTTTAACTATATATTTTTCTTTGTAATTTAAAATTTCTCCATTTTCATCAATTAAACCAATTCCAATATGGCTTCCACCTATATCTATTCCTATTTTCATTTATCGTCTCCTTTTTACAGTTTTATATTAACATATCAAAAAAAAAATAGCAAGATACTATTCTTGCTATTTTTTAATATAACTATTTTTTATTAACTACGTCTTTTAATGCTTTGCCAGCTTTGAATACTGGAGCTTTTGATGCAGGTATTTTTATCTCTTCTTTAGTTTGAGGATTTCTACCTTTTCTTGCAGCTCTTTTTCTAACTTCAAAAGATCCAAATCCAACTAATTGAATTTTGTCTCCTCCTTTTAAAGCTTCAGATACAACTTCAACAAATGCATTAACTGCTGCTTCTGTTGCCTTTTTTGAATCTCCTGTTTTTGCAGACATTGCTGCTACTAATTCAGCTTTGTTCATTATCATTACCTCCTATGAATTTTGTAAATATGTACTTATATTGCAGAATCAAAGCAATATCTGTACTTTTCTGTTTAATTATTCTCCATAATATTCTAAATTCCCTCTTTTTTTTTAATAAATTTTGCATTTCTCTAAAATTTTCAGGATTTTATCTCCTTTTGGAAGCATTTTTATATCTTCTTTACTATAAATCTTTAATGCTACTACTGACATTAAATATATTATAACTGCAAAAATTATTGAAATTATTGTCGCTTTATTTCCACGTAAAAATGTACTGCTTAATAAAGTATAAATTGTATATGAACATACTCCCATTATTCCAGCAGCAATTCCTGGTTTAAGAACAAACTTTTTAAATGGTAAATCTAGTTTTATATACTTTTGTAATACTATAAATACTATAGCAAATGCTGTTGCATGACATGCAATTGTTGCAATTGCAGCACCATATACATTTAATGATGGTATTCTTAATAAAATTAAATTTAATATTAATTTAACTACGCATCCAGCACCTAATGCAAATGCTGGTACCATTACTTTTCCAAATCCCTGTAATGCTCCACTTATTGTCTGATTTAAAATTGAGAATATTACACCAATTGCAACAAGTTGTAATAATACTGATCCTTCATTTGCTCTTGGATATAATAAATTTAGTATTGGTTGAGCAAATACAACTAAACCAACCACACAGGGAAGTCCAATTAACATTGATGTTATTAATGAAAATGATACTCTTTTGGTTGCTGTTTCATGATCATTTTTAGCTTTTGCTGCTGATATTGCTGGTACCAACGCTGTTGAAAATGCAATATTTATAGCAAGTGGTAAATTTGTTATTGTATCAACTTTACCACCTAGTATTCCATATAACTTTTTAGCCACATCTGATGAAAGATATGTATTTAAAATTCTTTTTACTGTAAATGAATCTATATTTTTATTAAATGATGTCATTATTGAACTTAATGTTAATGGAATTGATACCATTAAAATTTTCTTTACAATTGTTTTTACATCTTCATATTTATAATTTGTTGTTTGAGCTATTTCATTTCCTATTTCTTTTCTTTTTACTCTATAATAAATGAACATATAAGCAAAACTTGAAAATGTTGCAATTGTTGTTGCTAAATTTGCTCCTGCTGCCATCATCTCAGTAGATGTTGATGTTGCATAAGCAACAATTTCGACCATTACTATTGTTAGAATTGTTTTAAATATTTGTTCTAAAGTTTGTGCTCTTGCTGTAATTTTTAGTGTTCTTCTTCCATTAAAATATCCTCTGAATACTGATGATATTGATACAAAAAATATAGCTGGTGATAATGCTACTAATGTCAATTCTGCTTCTGGAATTTGAATCCAATTATAAGCAATTGTATGAGCTCCAAAGAACAATAACATTGTTCCTATAGCACCAATTATTCCAAATGTAGCTAATGCAACTTTAAAAATTTTATTAGCCCCTTTACTATCTCCTAATGCAAGTCTCTCTGAAACTAATTTAGATATTGCATTTGGTACTCCAATTGATGAAATTGTTAATAATAACGCATATATTTGATATCCACTTATATATATAGCATTACCAGCATCTCCAAAACCATCTCTATTGGTTAAATATAAAGTATATATTAACCCCAAAACTTTTATTAATATTTGTGAAAACATTATTGTCATTACACCTTGCATAAATGTTTCCTTTTTTACTTTTACTTTTTCTTCTGCCATTTTTCCTCCTTATAAAAATTACTATCAAGCATAGTAAATTATATATATAAACTCCAAAAATATCAATAAGTTTTTCCAAAAATATTGACAAAATTAACATTTTGTATTAAAATATTTTAGTACATATTGGAATATGATTTAAATTGAACTTCTCCCCGGTAGTTTTAATTTAAATTTCATATATAAACAAAATATTAAATTTAAATAGGAGGGTAATACTACCATGAATAACGTTACATATAGTGCAAAAAAATCAGAAGTTGAAAGAAAATGGTATATAATCGATGCTGCTAACAAACCACTTGGTAGAGTTGCAACAGAAGCTGCTAGATTACTTAGAGGAAAACATAAACCAACTTTCACACCAAATATTGATACAGGTGATAATGTTATAATCATCAACTGTAAAGATGCAAAATTAACAGGAAATAAAATGAATTCAAAAATTTACAGACATCATTCAGGATATATTGGAGGAATGAAAGAAACTCCAGCTGCTGTTATGATGGCTAAAAATCCAGAAAAAGCTATGATGTTAGCTGTAAAAGGAATGTTACCACATACTTCTTTAGGAAGACAAATGGCAACAAAATTAAGAACATTTGCTGGAAGTGAACACAATCTTCAAGCACAAAAACCAGAAATTTGGAATTTTTAATTAAGGAGGAACAATCATGGCTAAGTCAAATAAAATAACATACTTAGGAACAGGAAGAAGAAAAAGTTCAGTAGCTAGAGTTAGATTAGTTGAAGGAACAGGAAAAATAACAATAAACGGAAAAGATATCGAAGAATTTTTCAGTTTAGATACTTTAAAAGTTATAGTTAGACAACCATTAACAGTTACAAACACATTAACAAAATATGATGTAATTTGTTCAGTATATGGTGGTGGTGTTTCAGGACAAGCTGGAGCTGTTAGACACGGTATCGCTAGAGCTTTAAATGAAGCTAATTCAGAATATAGACCTGCTTTAAAATCAAACGGATTCTTAACAAGAGATCCACGTATGAAAGAAAGAAAGAAATATGGTCTAAAGAAAGCAAGAAAAGCACCACAATTCTCAAAGAGATAATCAAGAGATTTTATCAAAAAATTCAACCTCAGAAGTTTCAATACTTCCGAGGTTTTTTATTGTTCAATACTACTTACTATCTCCCCTTTTACATCTGTCATATAATCTATATTACATCAAAAAAACTTCGCAATATACTGCGAAGTTTTTATCTATTTAAACAATTTACTATCATAATAATTAAAATAGAAATCATATTACTTATTCCTAAATAATATCCATATTGTATCTCATTATACTTAATTGCAATCTTTGCATTTCTTGGTTTATTTATTTTTCTCTTTAATATATACACACCTATTATTAATCCAAATATAATTAATGTTAGAAATGCAACTTTATACTCCCAAAATACAACCATCATATTAAAGAACATTAGTATATTTACTAAATAACTATCTTCTGCATATCTTCTTAACAAAAATGTATCTATAAATAATAAAACTACATATCCTCCAAGATATATTAAATATCTATAGATGCTTGTTGGATCCACTAAATAAACATATATCATATAACCAAGTGAAACCATTATTCCAAATACTAATAGTCTTTTATCTATATTTCTATTTCTTCTATCAATTATTGAAATTGATGCAACATCTATAAAATACAATATTGCAAAAATATATAAAATAATTATATTCATTACATTTCCTTTCTTTTGTTATTCAGCATAATAATTTCTACTTAAATCTTCTTGATTATCTTTTATCAAATAAATTGCATTAATTTTTCCATTTACACATTCATCTGTATCTTCAAAACTAATTCTAAATTTCTTTCCATCTATCACATAATTAATTTCATTATCACTATATTTATAAACAGCATTATCATTATTTTCTAACAAACTATCTATTTCTTCTATTTCTTTTACTATTTCCCCTATTTCTACTTTTAATTTAGAATCAGCTGAATTTGTATGTTGTGCTATTTTTATGCGTATATCTAGCGCTAATTCAACATTTCCCTTTACTGTATCTGCTGCTGTTTCTGTACTTATTTGCTCTTCTTTTGCAATTTGTTCATTCTTTTGTTTCTCTATATTTACTTTCCATACCAAAGCAATAATTACACCAACCAATATTAATGTAACTATTAATATTATTGATATTCCTAATATTGTAATTCCATTTTGATTTTTTTTCATGTTAACAACTCCTCTTCTATATACTTATATATTTCAATTTTATCTTTTTTTTTCAAAAAGTCAATAAATTTACATCATTTGTAATATACTTGTATAATTTGTAATATTTCTGTAATAAATATTTTTATATTGAATAAATGTTTTTTCTTTGGAAATAATATTAATACTTAAAATTTGGAGGTGTGTTTATGAATCCATTAGATTCAAAAAAAGAATATCAAAAATATGTAGATAAAAAATCACCAAACTCTCCTATTATTAAAAATTGTTTTAATGCATTCTGGGTTGGTGGCTTAATATGTTCAATTGGTCAAATTATTATGAATATTTGTCAAAATAAAGGAATATCTCAAGAGATATCTGGTACAATTGTTTCTATTATTTTAATTGGAATTAGTGCGTTTTTAACTGGTCTAAATATCTTTAACAAAATTGGAAAATTTGCTGGTGCTGGTTCTTTAATACCAATTACTGGTTTTGCAAACTCTATTGTCTCACCTGCTATGGAATATAAATCAGAAGGATATGTCATGGGTGTTGGTGGAAAAATGTTTACAATTGCAGGTCCTGTTTTAGTTTTCGGTATCTCAACATCAATTATAGTTGGTATAATTTATCTTATTTTCAATACACAATCAATTGTATTAGTTTAAAGAAAGGTGTTATTATGGAAAAGTTAGGAAAACAAACAATAAAATTTAATGTTCCCCCTGTTATAACAAGTGTTGCTTCAATTGTTGGTCCTAAAGAAGCTAATGGTCCGCTATCTTCTTATTTTGATCAATGTTTAGACGATGAATTTTGGGGAGAAAAAACATGGGAAAAATCTGAAAGCAAAATTATAAAAGAAACAGTAAATATGGCTATTTCAAAATCAGGAATAGCATCATCAGATATTGAATATTGCTTTGCTGGAGATTTATTAAATCAATGTATTTCTTCTAGTTTTGGATTAAGAGAATTAAATATTCCGTTTTTGGGAATTTTTGGAGCTTGCTCTACTTTTGTTGAAGGATTGAGTTTAGGTGCTGTTATGACTGAAGCTTGTTCAAAACATGTATTATGTGCAGCATCTAGTCACTTTTGTAGTGCTGAAAAACAATTTAGATTTCCACTAGAACTTGGAAATCAACGTCCTCCTACATCTCAATGGACTGTAACTGGTGCTGGTGCAGCTGTTTTATCAAATTCAGGCAATGGACCTTTTATAACAACAATAACTAGTGGAAAAATTGTTGATATGGGAATTAAAGATGCAAATAATATGGGGGCTGCTATGGCTCCTGCAGCATTAGATACTTTAATCTGTCATTTTAATGATACTAATCGTTCTCCTAATTACTATGATGCAATTATTACTGGAGATTTAGGACATATTGGAAAAGATATTCTTATTGAGCTTGCACAGAATAAAGGATACAATATCAAATCTAATTATAATGACTGTGGTGTTTTGATTTTTGATAAAGAGTCTCAAGATACTCATTCAGGTGGTAGTGGTTGTGGATGTTGTGCTTCTGTATTTTCGGGTTATTTTTTCAAAAAAATTAAAGAACAAAAAATTAATAGACTCTTACTAATTGCAACAGGTGCATTAACAAATTCAACTTCAAGTCAACAAGGTGAATCAATTCCTGGAATTGCCCATGCAATTAGCATAGAAACAAAAATATGAAAGGAGATAGTATGAACTGGTTACAAAATATTGATTGGTTACAATTATTAAAATGTTTCTGTACAGGTGGTATTATCTGCGTGATAGGACAAATTTTAATTGATAAAACAAAACTTACTCCAGCAAGAATTTTAGTAATGTTTGTTACAATTGGATGTATTTTAGGTGGACTAGGTATTTATAAATATTTAGTTGATTTTGCTGGTGCTGGTGCTACAGTACCACTTACAGGATTCGGTTACAATTTAGCCAAAGGTGCCATTAAAGGAGTTAAAGAATATGGTTTAATAGGTGCTTTTACAGGTGGTGTTACAGCTTCTGCTGGAGGAATTGCAGCTGCAGTTTTTTTTGGATATATTGCTTCTTTAATTTCAAAACCAAAAATGAAAAAAGAATAAGAGAAAATTTAAAAGCCTAATACTTATTTTGTATTAAGCTTTTTTATTATATCATATATATGATACCAGCTATATGCCGTTATTATGTTTTCTCCATTAATATCTTTATTATATTGACAATCAAACTTTATTACTTTTATTTTTAAAGATATATTTTTTATGTTTATTGGACTATCTTCTATCATAACATTTACATTATTTTCAATGCATTTCTGTAATTTTTGAGAATCTTCTGTAAAGATTATTTTTTTGTATTTTATATTTTGTTTTTTTAACCATTCAAGTGTTAATGATTGCATTTTTCCATAATATTCTTTAGGCATACCACTTTCATTCCTTGCTGTTATTATAAATATTTGATTACCTTCATTTTGTAATTTTTCTAATATTTGTGCTGCAAATGCTCTAGCTTCACTTTTTATTACATAAGGAATTAAATTTTGATTCCAAAACATTTCTTCTTGTTCAGCAGACCAATTATATTTTTCTATTTCCCAATATTTATTTAAATCCAATTTTATTGGAATGTTTTTTTCTACACACATTTTCGTTCCATAATCAATTGCCATTCTTTCCATATCAGTTAATACTCCATCTATGTCTACTCCTATATTCATCTAATTCTCCTTTTTATCCAAAAAATATTACTTATTTTTGAAAAAATAAAAAATGCTTATATCTTGAATTATTTTCAAAATAAAAGCACTTCTATTTTACTAAGCATTTTTAGCTATTGTTGCTAATTCTGTAAATGCTTTTGGATCATTTATAGCTATTTCTGATAACATTTTTCTGTTTATTGTTACATTAGCTTTCTTTAATCCTGATATTAATTTGCTGTATGTTGTTCCATTCATTCTTGCAGCAGCATTTATTCTTGCTATCCATAATTTTCTAAAATCACTTTTCTTATCTTTTCTTCCTACATAAGCGTATGATAATGATTTTAATACTGCTTGATTTGCATTTCTAAATCTATAGTGTTTTGCACCATAATATCCTTTAGCTTGTTTTAATACTTTTTTATGTCTTGCTCTTGTTGTCATTGCTGATTTTACTCTTGCCATTTATTATTCCCTCCCTATTTTTTAGTTACCATATGGTAATAATTTCTTTATTGTATTTTCACATGTTTTATCTGCATAAGCACCTGGGCGTCTGCTTGATAATTTTTGTCTTTTTGTTTTATTTGCTAATAAGTGTCTTCTATTAGCTGTTGTTCTTTTTACTTTACCTGATGCTGTTAAAGAATATCTTTTCTTTGCAGCTTTGTTTGTTTTTAATTTTGGCATTGTATTTGCTCCTTTCAATTGTTTTTTTATATTATAAGCTATTTTTTAGCAAGTATAATAAACATATTTTTACCTTCTAATTTAGGTTTTTTTTCAACTACTGCTACATCTTCTAATTCTGTTATAAATTGATTTAATACATCTTCACCTAATTTTACATTATTTAGTTCTCTTCCTCTAAATCTAACAGTAATTTTTACTTTATTTCCATCTTCAATAAATTTTCTTGCATTTTTTGATTTAAATCCAAAGTCATGTTCTTCAATATTTGGAGTTATTCTTAATTCCTTTGTTTCTAATACTTTTTGCTTTTTCTTAGCTTCTTTTTCTTTTTTGGCTTGTTCGAATTTATATTTGCCATAATTCATTATTTTACATACAGGAACTTGTGCATTTGGAGAAACTAATACTAAATCCATTTTCTTTTCTTCTGCTATTTCTAATGCTCTTGAGATTGGTAACATTCCAAGTTTTTCTCCATTGTCTCCTATTACTTGAACTTCCTTTGCCTTAATTTGCCCATTTATTGGTAATTCTTGTTTTATATAAAACACCTCCTAGACATTTCAATTTATTATTTTTACAAAATAAAAAAATTGACTTTTGTTACAAAGCCAATTACACCATAATATAAATATATATAAATATACTTATTAAATTCTAACCTTTTTCCAAAAGATAAGGTGAGAAGTGTAACTTCTTCTTGTAACGTTACTATTATATACTATAATATCCCTTTTGTCAAGTCTACTTTCCCATTTTTTTCATATTTTTTTACTTTTTTTTATAATATCCTTGAATTTATTTTGTTTTTAGTATATTATAGATATAAATTATGAGATTAATAAATGGAGGAAAACAAATGACAACAAAAATCAAAAATATAAAATTTAATAACATTAAAGTTTCTGGACCATTAAAAAGGAAAAAAGCTAAAAAAACAAAAAGTCTATTAAATAAATTTAAAACATTAAAATCAACTAATGGTTATAAACAAGACAAAAAACAACCAGTTATAGAAAAAGTTAGAAATGACCATGCTATAAGCATTTTAGAATATTATGATTTACCTTTTAGATATAATGAAACTATTGTAAAAATCTTATATCAAACTCCAAATACTTTATTTGTATATTGGGATATTAATGATAATGATAGAGAAAATTATATTAAACAATATGGAGAGAACTTTTTTAATGTAACACATCCTGTTCTAATAATTCACAATGATACTATGAATTACAGCTTTGAAATCGAAATTAATGATTTTGCAAATAGTTGGTACTTACATGTAAATGATAGTCATTGCAATTATAGAGTAGAACTTGGTAGACGTCCAAATTATTATGATACAAACTCATATAAAGAATTTGAAGAAAAAAATCATAGTGACTACGTATTTGTTTCTTCTTCAAATAAAATTGAATTACCAAATGATCATATTTTATTTAATACAAATGAAAATAATACAATTAAATATAGAAATGTAAAAACAAATCAAGAAAAAAATATATCTTTATATGACATAATAAAAAATCTTCCAAGAGCAAAAAATTCTGAAATTCCTTATGTAAGTAATGAAATTTTAGAAGGATTATATACTGCAATATACAAGAATGATGATTTAACATTCTTAGAAATGTTAAAAAATCCAACTTCTGGAAGCACATCATCAAAAACTATGCCACATAGCTAAACAAACTATTTTTAAGTCGTAGGATAATATATCACCTACGACTTATGTAATGAATATTTATGAAGGAGTACAATATGCAAAAAAAAGGATACGTAAGTTTTGTATTACATGCTCATCTACCATTTATACATCATCCAGAAAGTGATGATTACTTAGAAGAGTCATGGCTATACGAGGCTATTTCAGAAACATACATACCATTATTACACAATTTTCAAAAATTAGTTGATGAAGGAGTTAAATTTAGAATAACAATGTCAATGACTCCTCCTCTTCTTTCTATGTTAGATAATAAACTTTTACAAAAAAAATACATTAAATATTTGGAAAATTTAATTGAATTGTCTGAAAAAGAAATTACAAGAACAAAAAATGATGAAAGAATTAATAGATTATCTCATTATTATTATGATAGATATTCTAGTGATTTACATTTTTTTAGAGATGAATGTAAATGTAATTTAATTGAAAAATTCAAATTTTTCCAAGATATTGGTGTATTAGAAATTATAACTTGTGGCGCTACTCATGGATATTTCCCAATACTATATGTTACAGAAGAAACTGTAAGAGCTCAAATAGCAGTTGGTGTACAGACTTATGAAAAATATTTTGGTAAAAAGCCTCGTGGAATATGGCTTCCTGAATGTGGATATGTTCCTGAAGCTGATAAATATTTAAGAGAATTTGGTATAGAATATGCTATAGTTGAATCTCATGGAATATTATATGCAGATCCAACTCCTATATATGGTACATATGCCCCAATTACGTCACCTGGTGGTTTAACTTGTTTTGGAAGAGATATTACTTCTTCACAACAAGTATGGAGTTCAATTGATGGATACCCTGGCGATTTTAATTATAGAGAATTTTACAGAGATATCGGATATGATGCAGATTATGATTATATAAAACCTTATATTGCTCATAATGGTGTAAGAGTTCATACTGGAATACGTTATTATAGAATCACTGGAAAAACAGAAAATAAAGATGTATATGATGTACAATGGGCAAAAGATTCAGCAGAAAGACAAGCTGGACATTTTTTAAATTCTCGTACAGAACAAATCGAAAATGCTTCAAAATATATGAATGTTCCACCTATTGTTTTATGCCCTTATGATGCAGAATTATACGGACATTGGTGGTATGAAGGTCCATACTGGCTATATATTTTATTTAAAAAGATTTATTATGATGAATGTAACTTTGAATTAATCACACCATCTGAATATATTGATAAGTTCCCAAATATACAAGTATGTTCACCTTGTCGTTCTAGTTGGGGTGCCAACGGATATAGTGGTGTTTGGCTAAATCCAACAAATGATTATGCCCACAGACATCTTCATAAAGCTGGCAATCGAATGGTAGAACTTGCAACTTCATATCCTAATGCTACCGGTATTTTAAAAGACGCATTAAATCAAGCTGCACGTGAATTATTACTTGCTCAAAGTAGTGACTGGTTATTTATCATTACAAATGGAACAATGGTTGATTATGCCAAAAGACGAATTAAAGATCATATCGGCAGATTTACAAAATTATATAATCAAATTAAAGAAAATAATATTGATAAGAAATTTTTAAGAGATATTAAAGTAAAAGATTGTTTATTCCCTGATATAGATTATCATATTTATACAAAACTATAAAAAATATATAGCACAAGCTATATATTTTTTTATTAAAGGTACATTTTTTAGTTAATAGAATATTATATCTTATCATTTGTATAAATTTCATTTTTTTGCAAATACTATACAAAATACAATTTTCGAAAGGATTATAAAATGAGTTCATTATGTATAAAAACTAATAACGAAGAAATTATAAAATATTTACAAAATGAATTTAAAGATTTTAATATGTTAAATATTTTTTATTCTACTAATGAATTCAAACATTATAAAAATATAATTATACATTATAAAGGAATTGATACTGAATTATTTTATACAAAATTAGCAACAATACTTAGTTATTTGGTAATTGATTGCTATGAAGAAGATATAATAAAACACATTTTATTATCAGATTATTTTTATTTTGAGAATTATGAATTTGATAAAATCTTTTCAATTTGTCAAGAAAATATTTATGATGATAATGAATTTTCAATTATAAATAGACAAATGATTTTATTCGACATTTTTTATGACTATATTTCTCAAAATCATTCTATTATTCTAACTGGCTTTATAAACTTCAGATTAAGTGATTATAAAATTTTACTTAGTAAATTAATTGATTTTTCAGTAAATGAATATATAATTGAAAAAGAATATTTAGAGTTTATCTCTTTGCTAAAATCATATTTAAAGTCTCAAACTCCACTTGTAGATAAATTACACCTTGTTTTTCTTGATCACGAAACTTTAATTTTAGATAATTCTTTAAATATAGTAAAAATAGATAAAAACATAGCAAAGCCAAAATATTTTTCAGATATTACGTTTTCAGATAATGATTATATCTTAAATACTCTTATAAATTATATTCCCAAAAAGATTTTTATTCACCTTTCTGTTAAAAATATAAACTGTTATGAGTTTATAAATACTTTAAAATTAATTTTTGAAAATCGTGTTGAAATTTGTAATGAGTGTAACATTTGTAATTTATATAAAAGATTCAGTTCTTCATTATATAATAATAAAAAATAATCAATAAGAACTTCTATACAAAAATTGTACAGAAGTTCTTATTGATTATTTTATTTTTTTAATTTGTATTCTAATCCTGTATTTCTTTTTTTACTATCTACATTTTTTATCATATATTCAACAACTCTTTCATTTCCAATTACTATTAACAATTTTTTTGCTCTTGTTATACCTGTATATAATAAATTTCTTGTTAATAACATTGGTGCCGCCTGTGGTACAATCATTATAACAACATCAAATTCGCTTCCTTGAGCTTTATGAATTGTTATACAATAACTATGATCTATTTGTTCCAAATCATTAAATTCATACCAACATACTTTATTATCATCAAATTTTATTCTTATATTTTTTTCTTTTTCATTTATATTAGTTATTGTTCCAATTTCACCATTAAATACACCATTTCCTGTTTCAATAGAATCTCCTTCTCTTCTTTCCCAATACATATCATAATTATTTTTTGTTTGCATTATTCTGTCACCAATTCTAAATACTACACCAATACTTACTTTTTCAGGTTCTCCTTCTCTAGGAGGATTTAATTCTTGTTGTAAAGATTTATTTAATTCTTTTGTTCCTAACATTCCTTTTTTGGTTGGTGTTAATACCTGAATATTCTCAAAAAAATCATAATCTCCAAATTTTTTTAATCTTCCATTACATAATGATAGTACTTGTTCTAATATTTTTTCTTGGTTATTTTCTTTAATAAAGAAGAAATCTTCTTTTGCATTTTCTGATAACTCGGCATCATCTTTTTGAATAAATTTTTGACCATTATTTACTCTATGTGCATTCACTATTATTTTACTTCTTGCAGCCTGTCTAAATATTTTGTCTAAATGCACTGTTGAAATTTTTTCAGATGATATCATATCTTTTAAAACACTTCCTGGACCTACTGATGGAAGTTGGTCTGTATCTCCTACAAGAATTAATTTTGTTCCTAAATATATACAATCTAATAAATAACTCATTACAAACATATCAACCATTGACATCTCATCAACTATTATTATATCTGCATCTATTGGTGCTCCTTCAAAATCTTTGTCTTTTTTATAAAATACATCATCATCCATTTTTCCTATTTCTAATAATCTATGTAATGTTTGAGCTTCTTCCCCTGTTGTTTCTGTCATTCTTTTTGCTGCTCTTCCTGTAGGAGCACATAATACAATCTTATATTTCTTTGTTTTATATATTTCTATTATACTTTTTATTATTGTCGTTTTTCCAGTTCCTGGACCACCTGTAATAATTGTTACATTATTATCATTAATAGTTTTTATTGCTTCTTTTTGCTTTTCAGATAAAATCATATCTGTTTTTTCTTCTACTTTTTTTAATTCTTTTTCTATGTTACTTACTTTTTTTACATTTTTAGTATTTTTTAATTTTATTATTCTTTCTGCAATTTCATTTTCTGTTTTATAAAATGAATATAAGTATACCCACTCTTCTTCATCTCTTTTTTCAATAACTATATCTTCATTTACTTTTAAATTTATTAATCCTTCTTCAATTATTTCTTGCGATACTCCCAATAATTGTTTTACATATTCTATTAAATTTTCTTTTAATGTACAACAATGTCCATTATATGTAATTTTTATTAAAGCATATTTTATTCCACTTTTTACTCTTTTTTGATTTTCTCTTTCTATTCCAAGCTCTATAGCCATTTTATCTATTTGCGAGAATTCTACCCCTCTAGCAATATCTATTAAAATATATGGATCTGATTCTATTTCTGATATTGCATTTATTCCTAATAAATCATATACCTTTTTAGCACTTTCTGCACCTAATCCAAATTTCTCCAAAAATCCTACAATTTGCCATACTTCCCAATTTTCAATAAAACTTTCTGATATTTCTTTTGCTTTTTCTTTGGTTATTCCTTTTATTTGTGCTAATTTTATTGGCTCATACTTTAATACATGTATTGTTTCTTCTCCAAATAATTTTGTTATTTTACTTGCTGTCGCAGGACCAACTCCTTTTATATTTCCATTTGCAAGATATTTCTCCAATGCTGACAATGTTTGAGGCATCAGCTTTTCAAATGTTTCTATTTTAAATTGTTCTCCATAATCTTTATGTTCTATAAATTTACCTATTATTTTTAATGAATCTCCTTTACATATAAAAGGCAAATATCCAACAACAGTAAATTGTTCTTCTTCTGTTTCAAATACTCCAACTGTATAACTATTTACTTCATTTTGATATATTATTTCTGCTAATATTCCTTCTCTTTCTTCCAATTTCCGCCCTCTTTTCGCATTCTTAATATTGTGATTTTATCACAAAAAGATGTTTGTTTCAATAGATATACTCAAAAAATGAGAAAGTTTAAAACTTTCTCATTTTCTTAAATTTCTAATTTTATGATTTTTTCCCAAGGTAGTTCTGGCTTTCCAAAATGCCCATAATTTGTTGTTTTTGTATAAATTGGTTCTCTTAATCCAAGATATTCAATAATTCCCTTTGGTGTTAAATCAAAGTTATTCTTTATTATTTCTTCTATCTTTTCTTCTGGTATTGTATTTGTTCCAAATGTATCTACAAATATTGACATTGGTTGTTCAACACCTATTGCATAAGCTACTTGTAATTCACATTTTTTTGCAAATCCATTTGCAACTATATTTTTTGCAATATGTCTCATCATATATGCAGCACTTCTATCAACTTTTGTTGCATCTTTTCCAGAAAAAGCTCCTCCACCATGACGTGCATATCCACCATAAGTATCTACAATTATCTTTCTTCCTGTTAAGCCTGTATCACCTAATGGTCCACCAATAACAAATCTACCTGTTGGATTTATAAAATATTTAGTATTTTCATCCAAATATTGTTCTGGGATAACTGCTTTTATTACTTTTTCCATAATATCCTTTTTTAATGTATCCATATCTGCTGATTCTTCATGTTGATTTGATATAAGTATTGTATCTATCCTTTTTACAATACCATCTTCATATTCAACTGTTACTTGTGTCTTTCCATCTGGTCTAAGATATGGTATTATTCCATTTTTACGAACTTCTGTAAGTCTTTTTGCCAATTTATGTGCCATTGAAATTGCAAAAGGCATATATTCTTCTGTTTCATCTGAAGCATACCCAAACATTATTCCTTGATCTCCTGCTCCTCCAACATCAACACCTTGCGCTATATCTGAACTTTGTTGTGTTATATTTATATCAATCTTACATGTTTTATAATCTATGTCTAAATCAGCTCTATCATATCCTATTTCTTTTATTCTAGCTCTTACTATTTTTTCTATATCTAGTATCGCATTTGTTGTTAATTGTCCTGCAATTGTTATTTGATTTGCAGATGCAAATGTCTCAACTGCAACTCTTGAATATTTATCTTGTTTTATTGCTTCATCTAATATTGTATCTGAAATATAATCACATAATTTATCTGGATGTCCCTCTGTTACACTTTCTGATGTAAAATACCATTTTTTATTCATTTTTATTATTTCCTTTCACTTTACTTTCTCTTTGAGATGCAATAAGTCAAAAAAAGAACTCTTAGCGTTTGCTATGAGTCTTTTTCTAAAAAATCATCACTCAAAGCTTTTGCTTTGCCGGTATTAGCACCTTACATATTGCAGGTTGCTGTGGGATTAACGAGCCGTTCTCTACTCCACTCTTGATAATATGTATTCAATTTTATAATTAAACTAATTGTAATATAGCTACTTCTGCAGCATCTCCTCTACGAGGACCAGCTTTTATTATTCTTGTATATCCACCAACTCTACCTTCGTATTTTGGAGCGATTTCATTGAATAATTTTGCAATTACATCTTCGCCTTCAACTTTGTTTAATTTTGTCATTATTTTTCTTCTAGCATTTAATCTTGATGGCATATCTTTTTGTCTTTTTTCAGTTGTTTCTTCTTTTACAACTTTTAGATATTCATTACCATTTTTGCTTTTTACTAATTCTGTAACTTTGTTACCTTTATCATCTAATTTAGCTTTTACTACTTTAGCATCAACTGTTTCAAAGTTATCTTTTTCTTTTATTGCTAATGCTATTATGCTATCTGCTATAGCTTTTACTTCTTTTGCTCTAGCTTCTGTTGTTTCAACTTTACCTTTTAAGATTAAATCTGTTGTTAAAGTTTTTAACATAGCATTTCTTATATCAGTTGTTCTACCTAATTTTCTATTTGTAGCCACTTCTTTCACCTCTTTATATAATAATATTATTCATCTTCTTGTTTGAAATTTAATCCTAATGAATGTAATTTTGCAATTACTTCATCTAATGATTTCTTTCCTAAATTTCTAACTTTCATCATATCTGCTTCAGATCTATTTGTTAAATCTTCAACTGTAGATATTCCTGCTCTCTTTAAACAGTTAAATGAACGTACAGATAATTCTAATTCTTCTATTGAAGTTTCTAATACTTTTTCTTTTTTAGATTCTTCTTTTTCTATCATAACTTGTGTATTTTTTGTTGCTTCTGATAAATCTATAAATAATTCTAAATGACCTGTCATAACTTTTGCAGCTAAACTTAAAGCTTCATCTGCTTTTAAGCTACCATCTGTCCAAACTTCTATAATTAATTTATCATAGTCAACCATTTGCCCTACTCTAGTGTTTTTTACTTGATAATTTACTTTTTTTACTGGTGTATAAATTGAATCTATTGGAAGCACAGATATGTCTTGGTTTGGTTTTTTATTCTTTTCAGAAGGGGTATATCCTCTTCCCATATCTGCTGTCAATTCCATAATCAACTGTCCACCTTCAGATACAGTTGCTATATGTAAGTCTGGATTTAATATTTCTACAGTTCCATCAGTAATGATATCACCTGCAGTAACTTCTCCCTCTCCTTTAAAGTTAATTCTCATAACTTTTTCTTCGTTTTCAGCAAATTTTAGTCTAACATTTTTTAAATTGACTATAATTTCTGGTACATCTTCTACAACATTTGGTATGCTAGAAAATTCATGTAAAACACCATCTATCTTAACACTAGTAATAGCACAACCTGTTAATGATGATAATAATATACGTCTTAATGAATTTCCAATTGTAACACCATATCCTCTTTCTAATGGTTCACATACAAATTTTGCATAATTATTGTTGTTATCAACCTCTAGACATTCAATATTTGGCTTTTCAAATTCTATCATTTCTACCTCCTAATATTTTTCTAATTAAAAACTATTATTTAGAGTAAAGCTCTACTATTAAATGCTCTTCAACTGGAATATCAACATCTTCTCTTGATGCTAATCTTATTACTTTACCACTTAAAGTTTCGTTATTTAATTCTAACCATGCTGGAACTGGTCTTGCTGAATTAACTTCAACATTAGCTTTAATTGCTCCATTTTCTTTTTTGCTTTCTCTTACAGATATAACATCACCAGCTTTAACTAAATATGATGGAATATCAACTCTTTGTCCATTAACTGCAAATTGTCCATGGTTTACAAGTTGTCTTGCTTGAGCTCTTGAAGCTCCAAATCCTAATCTATATACAACATTATCTAATCTGCTTTCTAATATTTGTAGTAAATTTTCACCTGTGATTCCTTTTTTATTAGATGCCATTTCGAAATATCCTCTAAATTGTTTTTCTCCAACTCCATAGTATGATTTTGTTTTTTGTTTTTCTCTTAATTGAGTTCCGTATTCAGAAAGTTTTGCTCTTTTTTGTCCATGTTGTCCTGGAGCATAATTTCTTCTAGAAATACTGCATTTATCAGAATAACATCTTGAACCTTTTAAGAACAATTTTTGTCCTTCTCTACGGCAAATACGACATTGTTCGTCTGTATAACGTGCCATCTTTTACACCTCTTTCATTATATTTTATTTATTCTTAATTTTAAATTTCTTTTTTATAATCCACCTAAATATGAAATTATACTCTTCTTCTTTTTGGTGGTCTACATCCGTTATGTGGGATTGGTGTAACATCTTTAATGCTACTGATTTCTAATCCTGCAGCTTGTAAAGATCTTATTGCTGATTCTCTACCTGCTCCTGGACCTTTAACATATACTTCAACTGTTTTTAATCCATGTTCCATTGCTGCTTTAGCTGCTTTTTCAGCAACTTCTCCAGCTGCGAATGGTGTGCTTTTTCTAGAACCTTTGAAACCTTGTCCTCCAGCACTTCCCCATGATATTGTATTTCCGTTTGTATCTGTTATTGTTACTATTGTGTTATTGAAACTAGAATGAATATGTGCAGCACCTTTATCGATGTTTTTTCTATTTCTTCTAGCAACTGTCTTTTTTGCAACATTTTTATTAGCCATTTTTCTTATTTCCCTCCTTATATAACAATACTTTTGTATTGTTTGTTAAAGTCTTATTTTGCATCTTTCTTTGATTTGCTTACTAATTTTCTTGGACCTTTTCTTGTACGAGCATTAGTTTTAGTTCTTTGTCCTCTTACTGGAAGACCTCTTCTATGTCTTAATCCTCTATAACATCCAATTTCTGTTAATCTTTTTATATTAAGAGCTACTTCTCTTCTTAAATCACCTTCAACTTTGTATGATTCATCAATAACTTTTCTTATGCTATTAACTTCATCATCAGTTAAATCTTTAACTCTTGTATCTGGATTCACTCCAGCTTTTGCTAATATTTTGTTTGAGCTAGCTACTCCTATACCATAAATGTATGTAAGTCCTATTTCTACTCTTTTTTCTTTAGGTAAGTCTACTCCTGCTATACGAGCCATGTTTCTTTGCACCTCCAAATTTTTCTTTATTTGTTTGTTTTGCCCTAATTTATTAAAAAGGTGAAATGCATCTATTTTATAGATCTTTAAAATTAATTAGAACATATATATTATACACAAATTTGATATGTTAACTAATAAGTTAAACAGCCGCTACCTTATTTGTGTTATAAACTTAAGGAATTAACCTTGTCTTTGTTTGTGTTTAGGGTTTTCACAAATAACTCTAATTACACCTTTTCTTTTTATTACTTTACATTTGTCGCACATTTTCTTTACTGATGGTCTAACCTTCATTTCTTTGCACCTCCTTAAATCGTCTTCAGACATTCCTTAGCTTGCCGCATTCCACTTGGGCTAAGGAACATCCTTCGCCTTGTGAATAAGTTTTGTCTTCAAACATAAATTTTTATATATTTTGGGTTAATGTATAATTTGTCTTTTTATCTATTTTGCTCTCCAAGTAATTCTTCCTCTTGTTAAGTCATAAGGTGATAACTCAACTTTAACCTTGTCTCCTGGTAATATTTTTATGTAGTTCATTCTTAATTTTCCTGAAATATGTGCCAATATTTGATGACCATTTTCAAGCTCTACTTTAAAAGTTGTGTTTGGTAGTGTTTCTACAACTACTCCTTCTACTTCAATAACATCTTCTTTTGCCAAGTTCTTTCCTCCTTCTTAAAGAGCATTTTAACCTATTTATACATTATTTTTATATAAATAGATTATACTTTCTTTCCATTTTTTGTCAAAAATATGATTTTAACTCATTTATTATATACCAAATTTAAATAATTGTCAATATTTCTGGCTCATTTTCTGTAATTAAAATTGTATTTTCATAGTGTGCAGCTAAACTTCCATCTTGTGTCACAATTGTCCATCCATCTTCTAGTTCCCAAATATCTGGTTTTCCCGCAATTACCATTGGTTCTATTGCTAGTGTCATACCAGGTTCAAGTCTTATTCCTCTACCTGCTTTTCCGTAATTTGGGATTTCTGGCTCTTCATGCATTTCTTTTCCAATTCCATGTCCTTCAAATTCTCTTACTACAGAATAACCTTGTGATTTTACATATTCTCCAATTGCATGTGAAATATCTCCAATTCTATTTCCTTTTTTAGCATATTTTATTCCTTCAAAAAAAGCTTGTTTTGTTACTTCAACTAATCTTTTGGCTTCTGGAGATACATTTCCAACCATAATTGTTCTTGCCGCATCACCATTATATCCATTTTTTAAAGCTACTAAATCTACACTTACTATATCTCCATCTTTTATTACAGTTTTCTTTGATGGAATTCCATGTATTACTACATCATTTACAGAAATACATGTTGATGCTGGATATGGTGGAACTCCTTTTATTCCTGGATTATATCCTTTTTCTGCTGATATAGCACCATTTTTTTTCATTGTTTCTTCTGCAATTCTATCTAAATCTGCTGTTGTCATACCTGGTCTTATTGCATCTTCTATAGCCTTATGTGTTAATGCTGTAACTCTTCCTGCTTCTCTCATTAATTCTATTTCTCTTTTTGATTTTATTGTTACCATTTCTTCCACTTCTTTCTTTAATTACATAATAAACAGGAAAGTTTATTTTTCCTGTTTTTTCTTTAGTAATTATTTCATTGACTTTAAATATTCTAATATGTCTTTTGCAACATCAGCTCCTAGTTTATTAATAGATTTGCTTACAACTGCAGAATATAAAATTCCTTCTTTTTCATAGTAATCTACTAATGGGCTTGTTTGTTTAAAATATTGTTCCAATCTACTTTTTACTGTTTCAACTTTGTCATCTTTTCTTGTAATAAGTTCACTACCGCATTTGTCACATATTCCTTCAACCTTTGGTGGATTTAAAACTATATTATATACTGTTTTACAATTTTGATTTGAACATACTCTTCTATTTACAATTCTTTCTATTATCTCATCTTCTGGTGTTGTTAGATTAATTGTAATATCTACTTTTTCTCCTTTTTCATTTAAAATTTGTTTTAATTTGTCTGCTTGTACAACTGTTCTTGGGAATCCATCTAAAATTACTCCGTTTTTTGCATCTGGTTCATTAAGTCTGTCTACAACAATTTGAACTGTAACATCATCTGGAACCAATTGTCCTTTTGATATATAACTGTCTGCAAGTTTTCCTAACTCTGTTCCTTCTTTTATATTCTTTCTAAATATATCTCCTGTTGATATTTGTGGAATACCTAAATTTTCTGATAATATTCCAGCAATTGTACCTTTTCCTGTTCCAGGTGCACCTAACATTATAATATTCATGTTTCATCGTCCTTTCTACTTACTCTTTTTTGACTTATACATTATATTCTAAAAGCAAAAAAATAGCAAGACTTTCTTGCTATTTTCTTCTTTTTTGTATAATTTATTCATTTTTTATTTTTTCTTTTCTATTATTATTTCTTGAAATAAAAATCCTTTTACTTTGTTCCATACACTTGGTTCATGATAATTATAATCATTTTCCTGTCCATAAGATGCTAATTTTATTTTTACTTCTCCAAATAATGATGATTTTAATTTGCTCCAGAACCCAACTTGTGCTGGCAAATTTGTTGATAAATTTTCAATAGGAGTTTCTATATTATAATTATCCATATCATCTGCCATTTCTCCATTATCTATGATTTTTGTTTCTGAATATATTGCACTTGAAGCTTTTGTATTTACTTCTTCTGTTTTAACTCCTCCAAACACTCCAATAATTTCTTCTATATTTGCCATAATTTTTCCTCCTTTGTAATCTACAAATTCCTTTTTTATAATATAACAATTCATAATTCTTTTCAATACATTTTTTGTTTCTTTTTTGTTACAAATTTATTACATTAAATTGCTGTTACATATTCTACATCAGCATCTTTTATATTAACAACTTTTATTTTATTTTCTAACTCTTCTAAGCTTTTATATTCAACCAATATATAATTTTGCGTATGTCCTTTATAATATCCATTTTCATCTTTTTCTTCAAACAATACTTCTACATCTTTATTTATAAATTTTTGATTGTATTCTAATTGATTTTTATTTGATAATTCTATTAATTTTTTACTTCTACTTTCTTTTACATCTCCCTGAACCTGATTTGGCATTTTTTCAGCAACTGTTCCTGTTCTTGGTGAATATGGAAATACATGCATTTTATAAAATTTGATTTTTTCTAAAAATTTATATGTACAATCAAATTCTTCTTGGCTTTCTCCAGGAAACCCAACAATTATATCTGTAGTAAGAATCACGTCACTATAATATTTTCTTAATCTATTTACAATTTCTTCAAATTCTAAAGTATTATATTTTCTATTCATTCTTTTCAAAGTTTCATCACATCCACTTTGTAATGATAAATGAAAATGATGACATATTTTAGGAAGTTTAATTAATCTTTGCATAAATTCTTCAGTAATAATTTTGGGTTCTAATGATCCAATTCTAATACGCTGAATTCCATCAACCTTATTTATTTCTTCTAATAAATCTATTAATCCTATATTATTATCGAAATCTTTTCCATAAGATGCAATATGTATTCCCGTTATTACAACTTCTTTAATTCCTTTTTCAGCTATTTTTTTTACTTCTTCTATAACACTTTCAATTTTTCTACTACGTATTCTTCCTCTTGCATAAGGTATAATACAATATGTACAAAATTGGTTACATCCATCTTGAACCTTTATAACTGCTCTTGTTTTTTCTGTATATGATATTGCTCCCATATCTTCAAATTCTTTAGAATTTGAGATATCATTAACTAAAACAATTTTATTTTTTTCTTCTATATATTTTTCAACATATCCAACTATATTCTTTTTTTCTTCATTACCTAATATAATGTCTATTTCTGACATAGCTTCCAATTCTTTTTTAGAATTTTGCGCATAACACCCTGTTGCAATTATAATTGCATTATGATTTTTTTCTTTTACCCTTCTTATTGAGTGTCTTGATTTTCTATCTGACATATTTGTTACCGTACATGTATTTATTACACATATATCTGAAATATCATCATTTGCATCAACTATTTCATAATTATTTTCTTTAAATTTTTGCATCATAGCATTTGTTTCATATTGATTAACTTTACAACCGTAATGTAATAAATGACACTCTTTTTATATTTTTGTTTTTCATATTTGCTCTCCTTAATAATTTTATACATAATATTATAATCGCCCTCTTTTATAAAGTCAAGCCAAAACAAAAATAAGTGCCCTTTGATTAGGCACTATATTAATCCATTGGTAATAAATTTATATTATAATAAAATATATTTTCTATCCCATTTACATTATAAGTTATTTTATATTTATAATAAGTATTTGTAGCTACATCTTTGTCTCCTCTCAATTGTCCACTAATACTTACCGTCCCTGTTGCTCCTTCTACAATTGTTTCAGACACAGTATGTGTCCTATTTTGAAATATATTATTAGAATCATTGTATTCTATTAGTTCAATTTTTCCATCCACAAACATATCACTTGTATTATTTGGAATTGTTAATGTAATTTCAGGTTTTACGTTAAAAATAGAAAAAATTTGCTTATATGTTTGCTTAATTGTAGTTGTTATTGTATTATTTTCATATTTTTCATCAACTACTTTATATATTTCCACTCCAATTACTTCTAATGTTGTATTACTTGTATATCTATTAACACCGTTTTTATCGTTTCCTAAAGGTTCCAATTCAACCGGTAATTTTTTTCCTGAATAATTAGTTGTAATTGTTCCATTTATTTGTAAATCTGTTGACCACAATGAATATGATGTAGAAATGAAAAGTAAAATAACTATCAATAATAAAACTATAAAAACTGTATTATTTATTTTAACCTTTCTTTTTATTTTACTCTTCATTTCTCCTCCATTATTTTTTCAATATAAATCTATACACAACATTTCCTGTAACAACACTAAATAATGCTTCTTGCTCTTCATCATCAAAATAATATAATATTGGTTTAAATAATTCTTCTGATACTTTAAATATTTCGCCAAAATCCTTAACATTTACTATATTTTCCTGTGTATCCACAGGTCTTGTACTAACTTGTACTATTTTGTCCTGACAAATTTTTAGTATTCTATTTAATTCTAATCTAAACTCATCTTTAACCCTATTTGCTGTTCTAAATCCAGATACATATTTCAATAAAACAATAGCTATAATTAAACAAACTATATCAACAAATATCAACATATTATTTTGTGCTATATTTACTTCATATTCTTTTGATATATATTGAATATCTTCTTTATTATTATCACCATTAATTTCTGTTGTTTTTTCAGCTAAATCTATATCAACAGTTGATGTATAAGTTGAATTTACATTTTCATTTTCAATTGTCGTAGATACATTTGTTTTTAAATATACTGTATATTTTGCATCAATTGACATTCCCATTTTCTGTTTAAATTCATTTAATAATTCATTTTTCTTTTTTAAATCTAAATTAATTGTTTTACTAATTTCTACTTTATCAGAATTTACACTTCCTGTCTGTTCTTCCAATAAAACTTCATCTTCATCTAATATCTTTTGCTCTTTTCCATCTTTTGTATATACTACTCTTGTTTTTCCAATAATTGAATATGTATATTTTAAATTTGAATCTTTACTACCATTATAAGTATAGTTTAATTTTAAATCTACATTGTCTATTAAATCTGTTACATAAACCAGATTTTTATCTTGTAATTGTTTTTCTGTTATATACCTATTTTCTTGTAAATTAACTTTATAATCATATTTAAATGTATTTTTATAGTTATAAATTTCTTTTGTTGTTTTCTTCATATTTTCTTTAGAAAGATTATTTAGAAGATTACTTAAAGAAAAAACGATAAGAACTATTGCAATAATAATACATGTATATTTTGTTGATTTTCGTATTTTATTTTTTTGTTTGACCTTACTCATTTTTCCTCCATTTCTTTTTATGTTTCAACATTTACCATTGCCTCTTCTTCTTGAATAAGATGTAACCATATAGCTGGATATCCAAGGTATTTTATTTTAAAAATTACCTTACCTATTAATTGTTTTTCTTTTACGTTTTCACTATCTGCCATCTGATTATTATCCCCTTTTGTTATAAATAAGAATTCTCCATTTTTTTGTTTCTTTTCTATAATTCTATGTATTACTGTATATCCATCCATTTGATATTCTATAATATCACCAACATTAACATCATTGGCATTACATTTTTTTATTATAGCAATATCTCCTACATATAATTCTTTTTCCATACTTCCAGAAGCTATTGCAACTGGTTTTATAGGAAATATCCCTATTGCAAACCAAATTGCAAGAATTATTGCAATTACTAGTGGAATTACATTTCTTGGATCTGAATTTATAATATTCTCTTTAGTTCTAAATATATCTAATTTATTTTTTTCATATCTTATATATAAAAACAATATTACTGGAATAGTTGTATCTACAATTGCTGTCATTACCCATGGTGTATTTGGAATTATTGGTGATATCCAATAATATATATTTGTACATAATTTATATAATACTCCTGGTATCCAATTTCCATATCTAGCGGTATAAGAAAATACAACATTAGTTGTAATTTCTGGCAGTATATTTTGCACAATATATCTTATGCAAGAATATGTTGCAACACTATTTCCAATGAATCTGCTAATATCTATATCAATCGTTACATATACAATTGATATCAATATAGATATTGTTGTTTTATCTTTTTCATATACATTATCTATTAATTTATATCTTATATATTCTTTTGATACAATTGCTACTCCAAACATCCAAATATTTGTAATAATTCCAAAAACTGTAGTGTCATAAGGATTCTTTCCAAATGTAACTACTATTCCAGAAATCATATAAATAAGTATATATGTTAAAATTGCGACTATTGTATATTGTATTATTGATTTTTTCATTTTTTTGTTTTCTATACTTTTTCCTAAAGTCAAATATAGAAAACCAGCAAGCAATAACCAAAATAATGGATTTATAATATACAAATACAAAATATTTATTTCTTTTATTAATTTAAATGTAGCAAAAAATCCATATACAAGCATAGTAATAATAATTATTATTGTTGCTTTTTTTGACTTTTGCATATTTTTTCCTTTTCTTTTATCTATATATTAGGATTATTAAAAATTTTCTAAAAGGTAATGAAAAATTCATTACCTTTTAGACTTTTAATTACCATCTGTATGTGTTGGTTGTGATACAGTTTTATTTACATTTTGAACGTATTTAAATGTTACTTTTAAATCTTTTGTTAAGTCTGTTGTTGATGGTATTTTATCCTCTGGATCCCATTGAATTAAGAATTGAGATGTACATGTTCCACCATTAGCATTTAATACTTCGTCTTGTGTTGGAGTTGATGATGTAACTATTATTTTATCAGAACCAGTTCCTGTAACTGTAATATCTTCTAATTTAGCTGCTATTGTTCCTTCATTTGTGATTGTTGTTTCTAACACAACAGCATCACCTGGATATGACAATTTTACATTAAAAGTTACATAATCCCCCATTGGAGTAATTGTTGGATCATCTCCATGTTCCTTACTTGTTTCTAGTTCTAATGTAGATGCATCCTTTAATACTGCACTTGTGAATTTTACATCCCATTTTCCACTTCCCGTTGCTGTTCCACTGATATTTAATGATGAACTAAATGCTGAATATCCTATTGAGATAGCAACAAGTAAAACAATTAATACTATAATTGCATAATTCTTTTTTGTCTTTTTCATTTGACTTCCTCCTAATATATTTTTCTTTTGTCATTTTATAACATTTTTTTATATTATTCAATTAAATTTTTATATCTTTTTTGTTACATTTTGTAATATTTTTGTAATATTCTTGTAATTGCTTTTACATTTTCCTTATGATATACTATTTTTTAATTAGTATATTAAAACAAAGGAGAAATAAAATGCAATATACAAGTGATTCTTATAATTTAGACTTTTTAAATAAATATTTTTCAACTAAAGAATTCAGTTTTATTAATAATGCAAATTCTGAAAATAAAAAATTAGATGATTTAATCTCAAAAGAATTACTGAAAAGAGATTTTTTTGTTGAATTCATTAATAATCTAAATACATATATGTATTCAACATCAAAAACTTCTACTTTATCAGAAATCTCTTCTATTTTATCTGAATTACAACAAATATTTCAGAAGATTAATGAAAATATTTCAACATTGCAAAATTGTAGAAAACTTTCAGCCAAAATTTCTGAAAATATTGTAAATTTATTACTAAACGTTGAAGCCAATCATGGAAATTCATCAACACACAATAAAGAAATAGGTCAATTAAAAGATTCTCTTAATGAGTTTTCAATAACAAATGAGCAAATTCAATCAGCTATTTTTCTTACAAATTTAAAGATTGATGTTTGCTTAAAAAAAGAAAATGTAAAAAAATATATGTCTTTATTTAATATGACTAAAAATTTTGAAAATACTGATGAAGTTTCAGTTGAGCCTAAACAATCTTATTCTAAATTTGTAGATATAACAATTCCACATAAATCTGATGATAATAAAGTTTTAATAATTTCAGAAAAGCAAAATAAAGTATACCTTCCATATTCACAAAAAGAATTATTACTTTATCTAGAACAATATCCTAATAAGTATAAATCTGAAAAAGATGTTATAGAAACTGAATTCGAAATCCCTTTAGATTATTATATGAAACATCCTGTCATAGCTAGATTTAGAGAAACTTATTCATTGATTAGAGATCGTGAAGTAAAAAGTTCAATAGATGCATTTAAATATGCAATAAATTTAATGTTTCATTATGAATTAAATCCTGCTATTATTGCAGCATGTAAAACAGAACAACAGCTTGAAAATTATTTAGAATGTCAAGAAAAAAATAAGTTAAATGAGTTCAAAGATTTTGAAATAAGATTTGAAGTTCTACCTAAATCAGCAAAAAGATAAAAATATGTATGATTTATTTAATATAATAAATCATACATATTTTTAAATTCATACCCTTCATTTTTTAAATACCTTATAGATTCTTTTAAGACTTCTGATGAATTGTTCACATCCCCTGTATCATGCATCAATATTACTAATACCTTTTTGTTTTTACTAGTTTTCTTTAAATTTTCAATTAACTGTACATTACTTATTTTGACTTCTGAATCTTTATTTAAACAATTCCAATCTATATAACCATAATCTAATTTATTTAATATTTTTCTTGCTATATTTTTTTCATATTTATATGACTTTGACATATATCCATTTGGAAATCTAAAAATATGAGAACAATAATCTAAATCTCCTATTGCTTTTCCAATTTCTTGCTCTGTTTTTGTTACTTCTTCTAAAAAATTAGAATATAGTTTAGAATTATTATGTGTATACCCGTGATTGGCAAGATAATGACCTTCTTCATATTCTCTTTTTACCATATGTGGTAATTCTTTTACATGTTTTCCAACAACAAAAAATGTTGCTTTTACATTCTCGTTTTTTAAAATATCTAAAATTCTCTCCGTTTCTTTTTTTGTTGGTCCATCATCAAATGTTAAATATGCTTCTTTTACATCTTTTTTCATTGCTGTTTCAATTTTTTCTTGATATTTATTTATTGTTGCATCAACATTTATCGTTTTTTTCATAAAAGATACAAATATACCTATTATAGAAAGAATCATTAACATCCCTATTATAATATATTTATATGATATACACACTATTTTCATAAAATTTTAAAATTATTTTCCTTTCTCCTGTATTTAATAATTTATATTTATTTTCGCAATTATTTATGAATCTTTTTATAAATAATAACCCAGATAGAAAAAATATTTTTTCCATCTGGGTTATTTTGCTGTGTTACATATCGTAGTACCATCCGTCTTTTTCATTATTGATTCCGGTAAGTGCCATAATTACACCTTCCTTCACAAGATGACAACGGGTTTCAAGACCTTTGGTTATAAAACTTACTCCTCCACGTTTGTCAAAAATTCTATCCATTGTTTTGGCAATACTAGTTTCTTTTACTTCTTCTACAAGGCTATTTGGAACTGGGAAACCTTGGCTCATGCCAAAACTCTTCCGTCCATTAGAATCTTCTATACATACAATTTGAACATTGAACCAAACTCCTCCTACAGAAATTATTCCGCCTTCCACACCAACCCAATAGTCTCCTGTTTCATCCGGAAAATGTTCTTTTGCATATTTAATTCTATTTTCTGCTCCTTCTTTTACTTCATCTCCTACTGGTTGACTTGGAACTCCTGATTCTACTTCAAAACTTTGAATATTAACTTCTCCAAAATATTGTGCAAATACCTCCTCCACAGCTTTAATTTTAGTTGGGTTAACCGTGGCTATTTTGACATTTGTCATAATATCCTCCTTTTTTCGGTATACAAACATCATTTAATGTTTGTATTTTAACACATTCGATTTTTTTTTTCAATATTTTTGTTCTTTTCAAATCATTTATTTTGCCAAAGTATAATTTTTATTATATTCTTTATACATTTGGAATACTATAAGAGTAAGTTGATTTGTCTTAATGAAATGTTATTATTATAAAAAGAATGCAGACATATTACATGTTTACATTCTTTTTTCTTATATTTATTACAGAACCTATGCATTTTTTCCACAACAGTTTTTGTACTTTTTGCCACTTCCACATGTAGTAGAAAATTTAGTATTATTAGTATTTACAATATTATCTATACTATTGGTATTTCTTAATTTAAAAGATTTATATAAGAAAGTACATATAGTATTTATTGTATTATCCTAATTATCTTTTCTTATATTGTGGCAACAAATTGGCAACAATGTCGCCAACATATTTTTATTTACCATTATTATGAAATGTTTTAGTATAACAACTTATATTTCATTATACCAAGTAATATTACCATATAGAGCAATCTTTGTCAATTTATTATTTCATTAAATTTTTCAATTGCTCCTTTTCTATTTTTCTTCTCAATTCTAACTTTTTCAACTTCTTCCATGCTAGCACCTCTAAACTCAAGAATTGCATAAATGATCCATTACACATGCCATTTCTTCTGTACTGTAATCTGCTAAATATTCATTTACTTCCTATTTTAATTTTTCATCTAGCTCTTCACCATATCTTTCATTGCTTAAGATCTCGTATCTAACTTTACAACCTTTGTCTTCCATTATTTTTACATTATTATTTTTTATTAGTTTGTTATTAATAAAGATGTTTTAGGATAACTAGTCATATAATGGTGATAAGTTTCTTAATTTCTTTATAATATCACTTAAGCATTTTACAGTGTAATCTACATCTTCTTTAGTATTATATTTGCCTAAACTAATTCTTATAGTGTTATGTGCCATAGTATCTGATAAACCTATTGCTTTTAATACATGTGAAGACTCTACTCTTCCAGTAGTACATGCACTTCCAGTAGATATGTATATATCTTTTTTGTCTAACTCTTGTAATATATTATCCGCTTCTACAAATTCAAAAGAAATGTTTATATTTCCTGGTAATCTTTTTATTAAATCTCCATTTATTTTTACTCTCGTTATATTTCTTCTAACTTCATCTATAAAATAATCTCTTAATTCAATTGTTTTTTTACTGTTTTCTTCTAAATTTTCATAAGCTATAGATATTGCTTTCGCCAGACCAACAATACCTGCAACATTTTCTGTTCCAGCTCTTCTATTTCTTTCTTGATGCCCACCATTTAAATATTTTCTAAACTTAATTCCTTCTTTTAAATATAATACACCTATTCCTTTGGGTCCATAAAACTTATGTGCTGATAAAGAAAGTGAATCTATATTCATTTTTTGAATATCTATCTGTATATTGCCTATTGCTTGTACACTATCCGTATGAAATAAAATATTGTATTTCTTAGCAATTTGACCTATTTCGTTTATTGGTTGAATAGTACCTATTTCATTATTTGCAAACATTATAGAAATTAAAATTGTATCTTTCCTTATTTCTTTTTCTAATTTCTTTAAATCTACAATTCCTTTGTTATCTACATCAATATATGAAATTTCAAATCCTTCTCTTTCCAGTTCTTTACAAGTATCTAAAATTGCTGGATGTTCTATTGTACTTGTTATAATATGCTTTCCCTTGTCAACGTTTCCTAATGCAATTCCTTTTAAAGCCATATTATCAGATTCACTTCCCCCACTTGTAAAATATATTTCATTTGGATTTGCATTTAATATTTCAGCAACTTTTTTTCTTGCTCTTTCTATTATTTTTTTATTATTTCTTCCTATTTTATAAGCAGATGATGGGTTTCCATAATTTTCTTTCAAATAAGGTAACATTTCTTCAAAAACTCTATTATCCATTTTTGTAGTTGCTGCATTATCTAAATATACTTCCATTATTATCACTTCTTTCTTTTTGTATTATATCATATATAATTTGTATTTTAAATATATTGACAAAATATAACTCTTATTATATTCTTTGAATATAGGAGGCGATATTTTTGAATAATATAAGAGTAGGATGTTCTGTTCTAATAAAATCAAATAATAAGTTATTATTAGGTATTAGAGATAAAGAGCCAAATAGAGGAATGATAATTACCCCCGGAGGTGGAGTTGAACTATTTGAAAATATGATAGATACAGTAAAAAGAGAAATTATGGAAGAAACAGGTTTAGAAATCACAAATATAAAGCAATTAAAAACTTATGAAATTATTAATGCTCCCAATGAACATAGAATTATTATTTATTGGTCAGCAGACTATGACAAAAATTTTGTACATTCAGCAAGTGATTTAAAAAATGCCAAATTTTATAGTAAAACAGAAATCAGAGAATTAGATAAACTTGGAAAATTAAGTAGCATTACAAGACAAGTTTTATCTGATAATAATTGGCTATAAAAGTAGAACTAGATAGTTTTATCTATCTAGTTCTATATCTTTGCTAATCGATCTTTCTATATTCCATACCTCAAATACACAAAATTTGTCCTCATATATATTCAGCATTATTCCAAAGGGTTTTCTCGGCATTTGAAAATCTCCATAAATAATTTTATCTATGCACTCATTATATAATTTTTTAAATAATCCATAATCTAAATGTGGTGTTTCTTTTGGTATGCTCTCTTCTATTTCTTGAACTTCTTGTTCTTTTAAATTTGAAACCAACTCATTTATTCTGTTATTTCTAGACACTTTATATTGATCATCGTTTATTTGGAATAATCCTTTCCATACCATTTGGGCATCTTTATAATTATGTGTAGGCTTTTCATAAATAGAATTCCAAGGTATTTGTATTGCAGTATGAACTGTTTTTCCCCTTGTAATATCCCCAACATCAAATCCTGGTCCAACATAATCAATTAAAATTCTGTCTTCTTTTTCGAACACTACCATAATAGCTCCATTAGTCTTATACCTTGGTGTATAATGCCCTGTTAGCATTGTCGATGGATGTTTAGACATAAGAATCACTCCATCTTCAGTACATTTTTTTACTTCTTTTAAATAGTTATTTATGTCATCTAATTTGACATCTCTTCCCCTTATCATCTTATATCCCTGCCCAATAGGCGCATCTGTCCTACATAAAAGAGGTTCATCTCCAAATATATCTCTTATTTTTGAATTATTTATATCTATATAATCTCTTAAAATATACACATCGCCAAAAGATTGTAATCCTAGTCTATTACATACATCCCAACCTTTTAATTTTCCATATTTAGATATCATTTCTTTATCTTTCGCCTCTATCAAAGACTCCATTATTTTTCTCTCCTATTTCTCTTTTTTTAAAATCTACCATCCATCCTTCTAAACTTTTCATATTTACTACCGAATATTTATTTTCATTTTTTAATAATATTAAACTTCCAACTGTTGTTTGTATTTCTCCTGATATGTATTCAGGTTTTGATATTTTTTCATATTCTTTATGTGTAGGGTCATCCATTCCACCAAAAAGATTTAATTGCCTACTTTCTTCTAATAAGTTTTGTCTGACTTTATCTGAAATATTTATAAAATTATTATATTCTGGTTTTATAAAATATTTTTTGAATCTTTCATCGATATTTCTTAAAATAGATTCATATTCTTGCATAAGCATTCTGTCGATTTCTTCTTGCTCCCTATCTATTATAAAATTATTCATTTTATAAGATGAATTTACTCTAGATGTTATTCCTAATTTAGATATTTGACTTTCTATTTGTCTTGCAATTCTTCCATTTGGAGTTTGAGCTAAAAATATAGAATATAAAGCTCCTTGTTCTAATATTCTTTCATATTTTCTATAACTTGCTGCTGTTCCAACTTTTAGTTTATCATTTGCAAAATAAGCAAGATATACATGATGTCCTTCATGGCAAAATATCCTTGCTTTATTACTATTTGTTTGACATGTACTACCATTACATCCTAGGCATAAATCAAATCCTGATTTTTCTTGGCATTCTTTACATTGACTATATCCACTTTCTGTTAGATTAGTAAAGGATTTACATGGTACCATTTTTTTTTTTATCAAATCATAATACCCTTTGCAGTGTTTTTCCATCGTCTTTTTTATTTCTATGATTCCGATTGCAATCTTCATATTGTATAGAATGTGTAATATTATCATAAAATAGCATTTGTGGATTACTATTTATCCATTTTATTCCTAAAAATTGTTTTACTCCCATATTGAATTTCCTTTCATTTTATCGAAATGTGGTCTTAAAGTCTTGACTATTTCTATCATCCAATCTTTTCTAATATTTTCATTCCATAAAGCCCTATCTAATGCATTTATATCTTTTGCAATTAATTTTCTTATAAATTGTGATTCTACTATTGGTGCATCGGCTAAAAACATTTCTCCATTTTGATTCTCATAATATAAATATGGTATATTTCGTTGTTTTTGATTTATTATCTCATTATAATTCTTTAATTCTCTTAATTCATATCCATATTTATGAAATTTATCTTTTACATCTGTATCTACTGCAACAATATGTAAATGTGCGTGGTCGGAGCAAGAGCCACCTTTTGCTGAACAAGATAATGCTCCATGTTCATAAAATACAGATTTACCGTATTTTTGTTCAAAAACTTTTTTCAATTCTTCTTTTATAATTTTTAATTCTTCAATTTGATTTTGTGCTAATTGTGATATTGATAGGCAATGATTTTTTGGTACTATTAATAAATATCCTGGTACTAGTGGTCCTACCATAGGCATTATTACAAAATTATGAGTAGTTGCTACTATTCTACTATTCAATCCTTCTTTTCCAAATTCATCTTTTAAATATATATTAAAAAAATTATTTTCTTCTTTACCATTTATTTCACTACAAAATGAACACTCCATATTCTTATTACCTCTCTTCTTCTAATTCTTTTTTATATTCTTTATTATTAATTGACTTAACACATTTTTCTACTATTCCATATCCTAAATTCATATTGTTGAAATCAGTTTCTGTTCCCCACCAATGATTATTATTATCATATATCGTATAGTCTGTCCAATTCAATTTATTTAATTTTCCTTCATTAAATACTGGTGATCCTGGTAAAGGAACAAACCTATACAAACTAATTCTATGTATATATTCTCTTAACTCATTTAAATATTGTGCTGTTTCTAGACTAGATTCAATATTTTCCCCAGGATATCCATGCATTATATATAATTTAACAGGTATACCACTTTTATGTAGTCTTTTTATCACTTCTTTAGCATTTTCTAGATTTATTCCTTTGTTCATACTGTCAACCATTCTCTGTGAGCCACTTTCAATTCCTAATCTTATTTCTTGACAATTACTATCTCTTAATGCCTCAATTATTTCTTCATTAACAGTATCTACTCTTGAGTTACATTCCCATTCTAATCCATATTTTTTAAAAATATTTGCAATTCCTACTGCATGTTTTGTATTTAATGTAAATGTCTCATCTAACAATGTAATACCATCGCATTTTGGATATTTTTCTAAAATATATTTAACTTCTTTCTCAAAATCATGTAAATCTCTAAATTTTACCTTTCCTCTGTTTTGAATTGCACAAAACTTACAACCAAATACACATCCTCTTGAAGATATCATACTAATAGAATTCTTGCTCTTTCCTCCAACTCGATTATTCATATATATTTTGTCATCTGGTATCAAGTGTCTTGCCGGAAACGGTAAATCTGTAATATCTACTCTTTCTCCTTTAATTATTCCTTTTTCTTTACAACCATTTTTTATCCAGTCTGTAACGATTTTCTCGCCTTCTCCTGTAAATACGACATCTAAATTCATTTGTTTTAGAACTTGTTCTGGAAATATAGTTGCTTGTGTATTTCCAGCAATATGATATGTTGCTTTTTCCTTCAATTTTTCTGCTAGTTGTAAATATGTAGGGTATGATGCTGTAGATGAAATTGAATAAGCATATATATCAGCATTTGGTATGTCCTCTATTCTTGTCCTTTCATCAAAATACTTTACTTTCACATCACAGCCTATTTTCTCTAAAGAAGAACACAAATACAACATACCTAATGGCGGAAATTCCACTCTTCTTTTGTCCTTTATTTTATCATCATAATAATAGTAAAAAAATATAATTTTCATACATTATACTCCTTTTACAAATCATATTTCTATCTCACATACAAATTTTACCATATTTTGCACTATTTTGCAAACCTTTACCCTGTGTTTTTATTTATATTTTATAATTCTATTTATGATTTCAGAATTAATTATTGCCTCTAAAATGCCATTTGCCCTTTTTCTTGATTCTATATTACTCAATATATAATAATTTTCTGTAGTCTCAATTCTTCTATGACCTAATATATCAGCAACATCCTTAATTTCAATGCCGTTTCTCAAGCATTTTGTCGCATAACTCCCTCTCAAATCATAAAATCTACAATTTTCTATTTGTAATTCATGGTGTATTATTTTAAATGGATATTTAATAACATCCGTTCCTACATAACTTCCATTTTTGCGTGTAAATACCATTTCAATATTATTCTCATTTTTATATTTAGTCTCAATTATTTTATATTCAACTACTTTACCATATTTATTTTTTATTGGATCTAATGAATACTTTTTATAATTATTACCATATTTTTTCTTGTTTAATTGTTGTTGCTTTTTATAATTGCATAATGCATTATATAAAGTATCACAAATATAGACTTCTCTACAACTTCCATCTGTTTTAGTTGTTCCTAGAAACCATCTTCCTTTTTCGTCTTTCAATTTTGAATACACAGTTTTATTTATTCTTATTAATTTATTCTTTAAATCAATATCGTTCCAAGTTAGCCCAAATACTTCTCCTGTTCTCATCCCAGTATAACAAGCTGTTAAAAACGCACAAGTAAATGTTGGATTGTTTTGAAATCTTAATAAAATTTTTTCAATTTCTTCATTTGTATAGATATGTTTTATTACGTTTTTTTTGGTTCAAATGATAGAACTCTTGGAATTTGTAAATCTCCTGCTGGATTACCATCAATAAACCCAAAATAATTTGCCGCATCTCTTAATGAACTTTTTATTACCTTTTGATAATTTCTTAAAGATTCTTTTGTTCCTGATTTTTGATATAGTTTTAATAATGCTTGATTTAGTATAAATGGAGTAATGTTACAAATTCTATACTTTCCAAGTATTTTCTTTATTGCGTCAAATGATTCTTTATATCTTTTGGCTGTTGAATATTTGTAGTTAATTTCAAAATATTCTTTCATCCAATAATCTAAATAATCTAAATATGACATTTGTGATTCTTTTTTGATTTTTCCATTAACATATTCATTATAAGCTTTCATTCCTGCTAAATAAGCTTCATTTTTTGTTCTAAATCCAGATTTTGAAATTCTAGTTCTTTTATTGTTTACTTTTGCACCTTCAAAAAAGTATTCGTAAACTTTTCCTCTTTTTCTAGTATTGATTCTTCCCATATAATTCCTCCTTATTTTATATATATTTGTTTTATATCATATATAAGTATAAAAAAGAAGTGTCACCCATTTTATTTGGGCTACACTCCTTTATTTTTAAGCATTTATCAAATTTTTATTTAAGTTTGGGTGACAATCTGATTTTGCTGCTAATTTTTTAAATATTCATAAATCCTTCCAAATCTAGTATTTAAACATTCTTGCCACAACAATTCTTATACTTTTTACCCGAACCACATGGACATGGATCGTTTCTTCCAACTTTAGGTCCAGAATTAACAACTGTTCTATTAACTTCTGATTTTACTTTACTTTGATCAGCATCTAATCCCTTTAAATTTTGTAATGCTGCTCCTGTTATTTTAGCTGTTTCTTCACGTTTTACTTCATCTTGTTTACGAACATTCATCATTAATTGAACAACATCATGTTTTATATCTAATACCATTTCCTCGAACATATCCATACCTTCAATCCTATATTTAACAACAGGATCTTGTTGTCCATAAGCTCTAAGTCCAATTCCATCTTTTAATTCATCCATTGCATCAATGTGATCCATCCATTTTTGATCAACCACTTTAAGCATAACAACTCTTTCCATTTCTCTTAATTCATCAGCACCAATTTCTTGTTCCTTCTTTTCATATTCTGAAAGAGCCTCTTTTTGCAATTCCTCTATAATTTTTTGAGATGAATTTGAATTTTCTTTTATAAAGCTACTAATATCAATTCCAAATGTATTTTTTATGTTTGTATTTAATGCTTCTACATTTACTTCATTTTCTCCAGCAAACTGTGATAAAACAACCTCTTCAGCAAGTGAATTTATCATATTCAATATATTATCTTTTAAGTTTTCACCATCAAGAACTTCTCTTCTTTGTTTGTATATAATTTCTCTTTGTGCATTCATAACATCATCATATTTTAATACATTTTTTCTTATACTAAAGTTTCTACCTTCAATTCTTTTTTGTGCTGTTTCTACTAGATTTGTTATCATTTTATGTTCTATTGGTATATTTTGAATACTTTGACTCGCCTTAACTTTATTTATAATTGAGTTTTCACCAAATATTTTAATTAAGTCATCATCTAAACTTATATAAAACTTAGATTCTCCTGGGTCACCTTGACGACCACTACGTCCTCTTAACTGGTTATCAATTCTTCTTGATTCATGTCTTTCTGTTCCTATTATCTTTAATCCACCAGCTGCTATAACTTTTTCTTTTTCTTCTTTTATTTCTTCATGATATTTCTTTTCAAGTTCATTAAATTTCTCTCTAGCTTTTAAGATTTCTTCATCATCAGTTTCATAATATGTATTGGCCTCTTCTATTAAATTTTCTGGTATTTTATTTTTTCTCATTTCTTGTTTTGCAAGATATTCGCTGTTTCCTCCAAGCATAATATCCGTACCACGTCCTGCCATGTTAGTTGCAATTGTTACAGCTCCAAATTTTCCTGCTTGAGCTATTATTTCAGCTTCTTTTTCATGATATTTAGCATTTAAAACTTCATGCTTTATTCCTTCTTTTTTCAAAATACCACTTAATTTTTCTGATTTTTCAATTGATATTGTACCAATTAATACTGGTTGTCCCTTTTCATGACTTTCTTTTACACTTTGAACAATTGCATTGAATTTTGCAGTTTCTGTAGTATATATAACATCATCTAGGTCTTTTCTAATCATTGGCTTATTTGTTGGAATTGCAATAACATCCAAATTATAAATCTCTTCAAATTCAGCTTCTTCTGTCATTGCAGTACCAGTCATACCTGCTAACTTATCATACATTCTAAAATAGTTTTGGAATGTAATTGTTGCAAGTGTTTTTGATTCATCTGCAATTCTTACTCCTTCTTTTGCTTCAATTGCTTGATGTAATCCATTATTATATCTTCTTCCGTACATAATACGTCCTGTAAATTCATCTACAATTAAAACTTCTCCATCTTTTACAATGTAATCTATATCTTTCTTCATTACTCCATGAGCTCTCAATGCTTGGTTTACATGATGAACAAGTGTTGAGTTTTCTATATCATTAAAGTTTTCAAGATGAAATGTTTCTTCTGCTTTTTTTATTCCTTTTTGTGTTAATGATGCTGATTTTGCTTTTAAATCAACTATATAATCATATTTTTCATTATCTTCTGCTTGTTCTTCATCTTTTACATCTTCTTCAACGATTATTTTTGGTGTTAGTCTTTTTACAAAGTCATTTGCTTTTTTATATAGTTCTGATGATTGATTTGCTCTACCAGATATAATAAGTGGTGTTCTTGCTTCATCTATTAATATACTATCTATCTCGTCAACAATTGCATAAGCTAATTCTCTTTGAACTAGTTGCTCTTTATATATAACCATATTATCTCTTAAATAGTCAAATCCAAATTCATTATTCGTTCCATAAGTTATATCACAATCATAAGCTACTTTTTTCTCTTTTGGTGACATTCCAGCAATAACTAATCCTACTGATAATCCCATGAATTTATATAATTTTCCCATCCATTCACTATCTCTTTTTGCTAAATAGTCATTTACTGTTATTACATGTACTCCTCTTCCTGTTAAAGCATTTAGGTATACTGGTAATGTTGCAACAAGCGTTTTTCCTTCACCTGTTTTCATCTCTGCAATTCTACCTTGATGTAATATAATTCCACCTATTAACTGAACATCAAAATGTCTCATTCCTAATACTCTTTTTGATGCTTCTCTAACAACTGCATAAGCTTCTGGTAATAAATCATCTAGTGTTTTTCCATCTTTCAATTGATTTTTAAATTCATTTGTTTTATTTTTTAATTCTTCATCTGTTAATTTTGAAATCTCATCTTCTAATGAATTTATTTTTTCAACAATTGGCATTACTCTCTTTACTTCTTTTTCACTATAACTTTTAAATATTTTGCTAAAAATACTCATTGTCCTCTCAAATCCTTCCTTCTTGTTTTTACTTGTATAATATATCACGTATTTTTATAATTTTCAAGATTTTTTATTATTTATGTAAAAAAACAGATTAGAAAATTCTAATCTGTTTTAATTTTTATAATACAAATTTCTTTATTAAAAATACTCCTACAAATACTGTTGCTAATAATCCTAATGTTAATGCAAAATATGTTTGTACTGTACCTGTTGATATTAATAATATTACTTTTGCAATATCTATATCATCTTCTCCTGGTACTTGATTGTCTGGTGTTGAATCTCTATCTGGTACATCATATTCATTATGATCTTCTGATATCTCTGCTGTATTTGTCTTTTCTGCTAAGTTGTCTGCTCCATTTATCCATGTTAATATTACTTCTACTGTTGCACTTTCTCCTGGTTGTAATAGTGTATTTTCTAGTTTTCTTGTTGATATTACATTATTTCCTTCATCTTTCCAATCTGGATTATCTTCTGCTACAAACTTTAATCCTTCTGGTATATAGTCTGTTATTTCTTTTGCATATCCTGCAATATCTCCTTCGTTTGTTATTTTTATTCCATATCCAAACTTAACTACTACTTCGTTTAATTTCTTTCTCTTTAATTCAACTTTTACTACTGGCTCTGGATCTTCTAATCCATTATATCCTGTTTCTGTTATTTGTTGTTTTCCATTTTCTTCTACTATTACTTTTGTTACATATTTTAATAATGATAAATCAAAATATTCTACTTTTACATGTTCAACATCTTGATCATCTTCTCCTTCTATCCACTCATCTGTCTTTGAATCAATATCATCTATTTCTTTTCCGTTTTTATCTGTGTCATCTGATATTTGTGCATGGTTTGTTATTATATATGTATTTGAATTTGGATCTTTTACTTTAAATGCTATTTTTACGTCATGATATGATATATTTTCTACATTTCCATCAAATGCTTTTAATAAATATTCTCCATTTTTTTTCTCATTTTCTTTTGATAAATATGTTGTTTTTAATTTTGTTGCCTCTTCTACTTTATCTGTTTCTTTTCCATCTTTATCATACATTACCCATTTGTATTCTTTATTTGTACTATCTTCTGGTAGATATTCTAAATATTTTGGAATGTCATCACTTATCTCACTTGCATATCCATCTATTTCTCCTTCATTATATACTCTTATTGTATATATTACTACATCATTTACATGTAATGTTATTGGATCTTTAGTATGTTCATAAGATATTTTTCCATCTTTATACTTTACTTGTGGTATTCTTGTTGTTACATCATTTTCTTGAACTTTTGTTATGAATTTTCTTAATGCTAAGTCAAATTTCTTTATTATTATTTTTTCAAAATCATCATCATCTTCTTGCCCTGGTATATAATTTCCACTTTCATTATCTTTATATGATGGTAAATCTTTGTCTGTTGGAACTTTTACATTTCCTTCTCCAGAATCTCTATCATCTACTGTTTCATGTTTTTTATCTTCATATTTTGATATCTCTGCTATATTTGTTACTTTTTCTCCTGTTATTGCTGTATCTTTTACCTTACATAATATCATTATATCTTGATAATTTAATTTTATTTTTCCATCTACTGTCTGGGCTGCTTTTATTAAATATTTATCTGATGATAAGTATGATGTTGTAACTACTCTTCCATCTTCACTTACTTTCCATCCATATTTGTCATTAAATTCTCCATTTACAAATTCTAAATATTCTGGTAAGTAATCTTTTACTTCTGCTGCATATCCATCTGTACTTCCTTCATTATACACTCTTAAACAATATACTACATAATCTCCTTTTTGAACTAATATTGGTTCTTTTGTATGATTATATATTGCTGTTGTTATTAATTTTCCATCTTCTCCTACTGTATTTAATTTACTTGTGTCTACTACTGGCTCTCTTTGATATGTTCCATCTGAATTTGTTAAATAGTCTTTCTTTTCTATTTTTTCATTTTTTCCTGTTGCTACTATGAATTTTCTTAATGCTAAATCAAATGTACTTAATATTACATTATCATAATCTTCATCATCTTCATATTTGTGGTCTGGCTCTCTTCCTGACCATTCTTCTGGTTTTGAATCTCTGTCATCTACTTCATTTCCATTTTTGTCTGTATCTTTTGATATACATGCTTCATTTCTTATTACTTTTCCTGATACATCATCTGATACTACTTTTAACATTACTGATACTTCTTTATAGTCTGGATTTTTTTCCTTATCTGTGTCTATATATCCTTTTTTACTATCAAATGCTTTTATTAGATTTTCGTCAACAGCTTCTCTATCTTTTGATAAATAGTCTGTTGTTATCGTTTCTATTTTTCCTGTTGTAGCATTTATATCAGATTTTTTGAATGCCCATAATTGTGATTGGTTGAATGCTATTGCTTCTTTTTCTGCTTTTGTCAATGTTGTATCTGCTTTTAATTCATCTCCACTTTTTTCATTCCATATAAATTCTAATCCATCTGGAATGTCTTCTGTTATTTCTGCAGCATATCCATCTATGTTTCCTTCGTTGTATATTCTAAATGTATATTTTACAATATCGCCTTTTTTTACTGCTACTGGTGTTTTATCTAATGTATAATCTCCTGTTGTAATTAATTTTCCATTTTCATCTCTTGTATTTATTTTACTTACATCTACTTTTTGTATTCTTTCTGGAACTTTTTCTCCATTTACTTCTACAATTCTCTTTATTAATTTTAAGTCAAATTGATAGTTCTTGATTTTTACATATATGTTTCCATCATCACTCAAATAAATGTTGTCAATTTCTTTTGATGTTGATGTTATATCTTTTCCATCTTTATCTGTTACCTTATATGTAACACTATCTACTATATATTTATTGTCTTCTTGTTTTTTATTTACTGTTATTGTTATTGTTCCAGTAAATTCACAATATTCATCTGGTGCCTTTGTTTCTTTTATAGTATATATATCTGCTGTACCAGCATTCTCTTTTGTTATTTTTACATTTTCTGCAATTGTTAATTTTCCAACTACTTCTTTTTCTACTCCATTTACTTCAAATGTTGCT
>CAKOWY010000007.1 GCA_934129895.1 uncultured Clostridia bacterium | reverse complement strand
GATTTAAACGACAATGAAATAAATATAATAAAAGCATTATGCCATGGGCATAGTGTAGATGATAGTAGGTATGAAGAAATTGCTAAATTGTATGGTATTAGAAATATAGACCAATTTAAAAAACTACTTAACATTGTTAAAGATGCAGATGCATTAGATAGAGTGAGACTTCCAAGATTTGGTAAGCTTGATGAGAAGTATTTAAGGACAGAAACAGCACATGGAATGATTGAGCTCGCAGAAAATTTGTTTAGAGAATATAGAAATATTCAGCAAGAAATACCATCAGAAGATAAAATAGCAGAGAGCAAATATACATTTAGTGCGGAATTAAGAGACCAGTTATTATTTGATGGAGAAAATTATTACTTATTACGTTCATTAAATAAAACTGATATTGATAATTTAAATAGTGGAAATGGAATAATACCAAAGATAGATGATTTAAAGACCCACACAGTACAAGACGTTATGGGACAAATAAGAATGCAACATAGAAAGACTAATTTAATTTCTATGTCAGAAGATCCAAATATTGTATTAACATATGATAAATCTAATTTACATAGATTTGTTTTAATAAAGCTTTCTAAAGAAAAAATCGAAAATTCTCAAAAAGCATTTTCAGCAGGAGAATATTTATTAGGAGTAATGGATTCTGAAATAGAAAGAATAGCAAAAAATGCGCCAGAAAAAGTAAGAGAAATATTAGAGAATGTTGACAGAGCAACTTCAATTGACGAAATTGTTAGAATAATTAATGGTGCTGATAGGCAAGTACCAACAAGTTTAGTAGAAGTAGAACAACAATATTTAAGCAATTTAGAACAACTTAATCAAAGCAAGAAAATTGCTAAATGTAAAGTATTAAACTATTATGGATTAATGAGAGGAATTGCTCATGATGAAAGAGGTAAATTATTAGATATAAGTGAATTTACAAGAATTATGAGAAATGGATATTCATCTTCAGAATGGTTATATTCAGGAAGAATATCTCAAGATAAAATAATTAATATTCCACAAATTTTAATAGATAGTTTAGCATTACTAAAACAAGCAGAATTTCAAGGTAAAGATAAAAAGCTTTTAAGAGAAATTGAACAAGCAGTTTTAAGATTAGCTATTTCTGAAGAAGAAATAAATCAAGATGATTATATGTTGGAATATTCTGCTCATAATGATTTAAAAAATGATTTAACTATTGATAGAGCTTATGAAATAACAAATGGTCAGATAAGTTATAGAGATACTAACATGCAACAAATAGCTATAAGATCTCTTGCAGAAATGACTTTAAATAAGAGAAAAATAATTGAATTATTAAAAGAAAAATTGCCTAATATTGATATAGAAGAATTACTTTCAGGTACATATTGTATAAATCAAGAAATGGTAACGAAACAAAACAATAGAGGTAATCAAATAGGAAGAAATATTAATTTCTTAATATCAGAATATGGTTATGATTTTGATGAAGAAACATCAAGACAAATTTTAGAAAATGTAGAAAATTTAAAAGATGAGCAGTTAAATAGTATTATTTCACAAGGTGTAAATGCACAAGAAATTAGAGGATTATTAATAAAAACAAGAGAAAATGATGAAAGAATACAAACAAAGAAAAGTAAAACTATTGGTTCAAAATATATCGCAGAGGCAATTATTGAAGGATATAATTGGAAGAAAGATGGAAATACATTAACAAAAGCTGAAAAGGTATTATTAATAAATACTATACTTACGAATGTTAATACTACTAATAAATTGTATAAACTGTATGATGCTATTAGTCATATTCAAGTAGGAGAAAAAAAATTTACTCAAAATGATATCTTTGGAATTATAATTAATATAGCGATTGATAAAAAAATTGGAGATATATCATATAATGAGTTATGCCAAAAAAGTAAAAAAGAAATTCAAGAGATTTTATTAGATAATAATGCTAAGCTTCAAACAAAAGTATTACCAATATCAGTTGATTTATTACATGGTAATGGTAAAGAAGTAAATAGAATAAAAAAAACAATGCATGACTATTATGAAATTCCTAAAGAAATTATAGAAATGCGTGATATAAAGAATTTATATTATGCACAAAAAATAGTAGAGGAATTTTGTGAATATAAAAGCATTGATGATGTTGTTGTTAAAAAAGCACTTTTAAAATCTTTGATTATGCCAAAATCTATGAATAAGGTCTATGCAAATTATTTATCAAGATTGGTAGATGATGTCCAATACGAAGGATTAAGTAAAATGGAGGCATATTCATTTATTTTAAATTCTGCAATAGATGGCTCTGCGGTTGAAGGTGAAAAGAATTTTTCATACGCACTTTTATTAATGAACACAGGATTTTGTTGTCAAAAAATATCTGAGCAAACAAAAATAAAAAAAGATGTCAGTGATTTAACAATAAGAAAAGCCTTAGTAAAATATAGAAAAAGTAATATTAATGATTTGATTGAAAAAGCAGAAAACTTAAAACAATCAGAAATTGATAATATGGTTGATAGCTTGATAGAGAAAAACAATATAAAAAGAGAGTTTTTTGTAGATTCGAATAATGAATTAATATATAAGCCTGAAAATATATGCATAGCATATAATATAGTCGAAAGGTTTTGTAAAAATAAGAAAATAAATGATGATAATATAACAGGAATTTTATTAAGAAAAGTATTAAATAGTTATTGTTTTTCAACTAAAAATACAGGAAAGTTTTCTACATTTTTACACAATATGGAAATGTGTAATTTATCAGAAGATGAAATATATGAAACAATTATTGCACTTAGAATAAATGAAAAAACAGATAATGGATATACAATTAGAGATTTATATAGCAATAATGATAATATATGGCAAAAAATCTTTGAAAATAATATAGATATTAGAACTTATACTAATGATTTTTCTATCCATAAATGTGTTGCAGAAGATATAGATAAAGACCTTTTAATAGAACAAATAGGAATGCCAAATGAAGCATTATCTTTTGAATATTTGAAGAATAAAGCTGCACCTAATATATATCTTTCTAAAATGATAGCTGAAGAATATTGTAAATCTAATAATATTGAAGATAATAGAGTAAAAAGAATGATAATGTATGCTGTATTATCAAATAAACAATTAGATTATGTTGCTAAAGGATTAACAAATATAATAGATAATTTATTACAAAGTGGTTTTAATAAAGAACAAATAAATGAGATTATTATTAATTCAGCATTAGGAGAAGCTTTACAGTTTAATGGTAAATCATATTCATATTCTACATTTATTAATAATTCAGATGGAATTTTAAATAAAATATCTTCTGAAAATAATATAAATCTTTTAGGTAAAGTAAATTTAAAAAAATTGGAAAATTATTATGAAAATATTGAATATTCACAAATGTCTTTATTTTCATATAAAACTAATCAAATGGAAACTATATTCATATCACAAGAAGAACAAGAAAATATATATACAGAATTAGAAGATTTGGGATTAAATAGAGAGTTTATTGAAGAAAAGGAAATTAGAAATGTATATTGCACTAGATGGGCAGTTAAAACATATTGTGATAAAAACAATATAACTGATAAAGATGTAATTGGAGCTTTGATTTTTTCTATATTAGATAGAAAAGTATTAAATAAAAATCGTACCCAATACTTACATACATTAATAAATAATCTTAGTAGTATGCAATTAGAGGAAGAAGAACTATGTGCATTGATAATAAATTTAGGAGTAACCAATAGTTCAATGATTGCTGATGTTGGCGGATATAGTTTTAATTCATTGTTAGGAAATTCTAATAATTGTATTGAAAAATTAGGAGATTTCTTTGGAGATTTAAGACTTGAAGTGGAAGATAAAACTATTACTATGGCATTAGAAAGATTTAAAGGAAGTGCTCTAAAAGAAGTAATAGAAAAAAGGAAAAATTTAGATGAAACTGAAGAAATAGAAGCATTAAAAGATCATTTATCACAAATAGGAATAAGTGATGAAGTAATGAAAGGTAAGAGTAGTAGAAATATATATATTTCTAATTGGATAGTTGAGCAATATTGTGATAAACATGAAATAGCTGATATTAAAATTAAAAAAATGTTTACATTAGCAGTACTTGATGTTGACTCACTAAATGAATCAACAACTTATATTTCAACTTTATTGGAAAAAATGAAGATAGAGGGACTAGAAGATGATGATATTTGTGGAATAATATTAAATTTAGCTGGAAATAGTATGGCAAGAAAAACTAATGGAATAAGTTATATAGGATTATTACAAGCACCAAATACAGTGGCAGATGTATTAAAGGATAATAATTTACCATCAGAAATATCAGAAATAAATATGGCTACTTTTATATCTGAATCTTTAGATGAAGAAGAAAAAGAAAAAATGTATGAAAAACTAAATGAATTAGAAATTCTTAAAGAGATTCAAAAAGAAAAAAGTGATAATAATTTATATATAGCTTTGTGGATTTTAGAAAAATATTGTTCAAATCATGATATAAGTGATAATAAAACAAAAAATAAGATATTAACAAAAATATTAAAGAATAAGTCATTAAATGAAGGTGGCTATATGACTTTATCAACAATATTACAAAGCTTTGAGAGAATTGAATGGAATCAAGATGAAATTGTTGAAATGCTTGTTGAATGCACAAAAACTGGTAAAATCATTATTGATGATAATAAATTTACATATTCACAATTATTAAGAACTCCATATAAAATATCAGAATCAATAAAAGGAAAGGAACATATATTTAGTGGTATTGAACGCAAAATAGATGGAAAAGATATAATGGAAGCTTCTATGGAATTGCTTGCTAAAGGTAGAGGAGGCAGTCAAATTTGTGATGATGTTCAAGCTGATTATATGCGATTATTAGACGAGAAAACAAATAACAATCAAAAGGAAGGAAGTGAGCAAGGTGAATCAGACTAAATATGCAAATGCATATACAGAAGTATATGAGATATTAAGTTGCTTAAATAATGAAGAATATTTAAAAATTCCAGAAGAATTAATAGAAGTATTTGAAGAAAATAGAAATTTAGAGTACGAATATGAAATTAATGATGAACAGGATTTATCAAAGCAACCAATGCTGAAAGAATCTAAAGCAATTTTACTTAATTTATTTAGAGATTACCTTGCTACACCAGAACAAAATCAAAAAATAAAACAATGGCTACAAGCTGATAGAGTATATCTTGAAAATCAAAAACAAAAACAATATAATAATAATGTTTTTGAAAATAATAAAAAATACGAAAAGATTAATAATGAAGAGTCAAAAACAATATTACCTGTTGTAATAAAAAAACAGTCAATATTTTATAGAATTATTAATAAATTAAAAAGTTTTTTTAAAATATGAGGTATAGAGAATGAGTGATGAAGATTTGAGATTAAAAGAATGGCAAAGTTTAATGGAGATATATAATGAATTCTTTTACGCAGATGGTGGTATTTATACAGTTTCACTATTTGATAAGGAACTAGAACAATATAATTTAGATTTTGACCATATAAAAGAATTAATTCAAAAATTAAAAGAGTTTGAAAAAAAATATGGAAACTTATATAAAGATGAAATAGAAAATTTGCAAAAATATAAAGAAAAACTACTTGAATTAGATACTGGAACAAATGGAATAAAAAATATTTATAATAAAATGAGTAATATGTATTATTTTATTGAGGAATATTAGAAAAAAATGTATTAATAATTCTAAAAATATTTTCAAGAAAATTTGAATATATTTTTAAAAAGGTTTGAAAGTCCTATTGCAAAATGTATAAAGTTATGTTAAATTAATTACAGTAAATTGAATTTTATAAAATGATAAATAAATGGTGCTATTTTTCGCATACCTGTCTACGAATCGCACCAAAGTGAGAAAAAGAGAGCTTTTAAAGCTCTCTTTTTTGATGCAATTTAATGCAATTTTAATGCAATAGCAATTTTATTAACGCCATAAATTTACGTGTCCCATTTCATTGTTGTTATCATATTCATGTACTGTTACCATATCATTTTTATCATTAAATTCAAATGATAATTTGTATTGATGACCTGATGTAGTTTCTTCAAATTCGTATAAGTTTTTAGAAGTAGACTTTGCTGTTCCAGTTATTTCTCTGTCTATTGTATTTGTTGTAAAATTATGTCCACTACTGTAATAGAAATTTAATTCATTCTCAGTTAATTCATATACTTTTAAAATTTCAGGATATCCTTTTGCGGCATTATTATCTGCACTTGAGAATTCGTATTTAGCTTCAATGGTTGAAGTTTTTTTACTTGTATCCGTTTTGTTTTCGTTAGATTTGTCATCAGATGTATTTGTATCTGTTTTATTTTCATTGGATTTGTCATCAGATGTGTTTGTATCAAACTTAATAGAAGACAAAGTATTTGAAATTTCATTTATTTTTTCTTGAAAATTATCAATAGAATTTGATAATTCAGCATTATGCTGATTTAATGTTATGTTTTCAATGTAAATCTTGTGTAAAAAATATGACATAATAAGTATAGCAATTATTGCAAATATTAAGAGAAAAGTTAATATCCATATCAATATAGATTTTTTATTATTCATTTTATCACCTCATTTCTTTTGTAGTATTTTATAAAATTATTATATCATTTGAGTTTTCTTATTGCAATATATTTGGAATAGTAATGATTAAAAATTGTCTTAAAATGTTGCTATTTAAATAAAAATATGCTATAATATTTTAGCAAAAATTTTAGCAGATATTCGCATTTTTGCAAGAGAGCCAAAGTATATTACAAATTTTAAAGGAGGACAACAGAATGTCTAAAATTAAAAAAGGCAATGCAAAAGGTTCTATCAAAAGGAGAGTTCAAAAAACGAAACAAAGAAAGCAGGCAGTGGAAAGATTGAAAAAAATTAACGAAGAAGGTGCACGTTATACTTTACCTGCCGAAAACAGTGAAAAAGGTAGAGAAGAGTGTAGGAAAAGGCTTGAAGAAGGAAAGATCTGTTACTGTAAAGAAAGATGCGGTTGTAGGAGTTGTCAAGAAAGAAGTAAGAAACTTGGCAACCAGCTTTGTGGCTTGGAGGACTTGAAGCAAGAGGGCGGATGTGCATACGGATGTAGCGAGTGCTTGGAATGTAGCAAATGCTATTAACTTATGCAAAGAGTACTGAGAAAACTTTACAGTATTAATTGAATAAAAATGCCCACCTATTCCTTTGGGAACAGGTGGGCATTTTTAGACGTTGTTCAAATAATTAAATGAAACACAAGACATCACAGACACGACTCTTGTTTATGGCGAGCTCGACGAAATTTTCAAGATAAGTAGGATCATGTTTAATTCGAGTAGCTTCAGCGAACGTAATGGAGATGCCGGTCTTTTCGATGGAAATACATACTGGATTTCGACAGCTGGCAAGCTGTATTTTGGCAATTCTTAAATAGCGATAAGCAGTATCCTTTCTAAAGAAAATATTTGCAGGGATTGCAACGATGATGCCTCCGTCAGTCGCATATTCTAAGGCTTTTTTTGCGATTTTTTCTTTGGTAAGCATAAAAATTACCTCCATGAAGTTTCTAGAGGCTATCATAGCTCCTCTAGAAAAAAGAAGTATAGCTATGATATACTATAAAATTGTATAAATAATACCATAATTCATGGAATTAGTCAAATTATATATTTTTAGATAATACTTTAAAACAATAACAATTGACAAAATATTTTCAATATAGTATTATGAAAACTGGATGTAAAAATACGTTTTTGTAACATGCAGTATAGGAGGAAATACTATGAGAAAAATTGATAACTACTTGTTTGCACGGACTAATGGTATGGAAATCCGACTTATTGAGATGGAATTGAGTAAAAATGCAACCAGAACACTTGTAATTGGAAAAAGCAGTGAAGAAAAGGATGGTAAAGAGAAAAGTATATTAGTTAAGCAGGTAGAAAGAACATATATCAAGGATGCTAATGGCAAAATTTATTATCTTGGAATGAAATCAACTGATATGAAAGCATTTGAAATGGCTGTTAAAAAGAATATGTCAATCATAACGCAGTTTAGCATAGGATATGCCTATAGAAAAGGACAAATTGGAAGACATATTCCATGTATTTTTGGTAAAATTGATAATGGCAAAAAGAAACAGAAGATTTTTGTTGAAGCACAAGATTTTGAAGGAAATATTATAACAGACATTGAAGGAAAAAAATACTTTGTTGATTGGTTGAGCATGGCGAAGATTCAAGAAAGAAAATTGAGAGAAGAAACATTGCAAATGCCATTAAAGCTTAAGGCAAATGTTGCAGTGTTTGGAGGAAAAGCAATAAAAATTGATATGACAAAACTTAACGATTATCTTCCTATTTTGGGAATAGCAGGACCATTTTTGATTGAGGAATAAGCATGAGAAGACCTACTTATAATAAAGTAGGTCTTTTTCTTATTTATTTACATAAAAAACTTGATTTTTGTGCAAAAATACATTATAATTATTCACATAGTAATAAAAAAGAGGAGAGATAAAAATGCAAGAAAATCCAAATAATCAAAATCAAGAAGTAGAAGTAGATGAAAATCATTTAATTCAAATAAGAAAAGATAAATTAAAAGAATTACAAGAACAAGGGAAAAATCCATTTGAAATAACAAAATATAATAGAACAAATTCAGCAGGAGAAATAAAAGCAAATTACGAAAAATTTGAACAAAAAGATGTATCTGTAGCAGGAAGAATAATTGCAAAAAGAATAATGGGAAAAGCATCATTTTGTACAATATTAGATAGTGACGAAAAAATTCAAAGTTATGTAAGTATAAATGATTTAGGAGAAGAAAGTTATAAAGAATTCAAAACATTTGATATTGGAGATATAATTGGAATAACAGGATTTGTATTCAAAACAAGAACAGAAGAAATATCTGTACATGCTAAAGAAGTAGTATTACTTTCAAAATCATTAAGACCATTACCAGAAAAATTCCATGGGTTAAAAGATGTTGACTTAAGATATAGACAAAGATATGTTGATTTAATAATGAATCCAGAAGTAAAAGAGACATTTAGAAAAAGAAGTCAAATTATAGCAGAAATAAGAAGAATACTAGACGAAAAAGGATATCTAGAAGTTGAAACACCAATATTAAATACAATATCAGGTGGGGCAACAGCGAGACCATTTATAACACATCATAACACATTAGACATAGATATGTATTTAAGAATTGCAACAGAATTAAACTTAAAAAGATTAATTGTAGGTGGATATGACAAAGTATATGAAATGGGAAGAATATTCAGAAATGAAGGAATGGACATTAGACACAATCCAGAATTTACATCAATAGAATTATATGCTGCTTATGAAAATTATCATGACATGATGGATATAACAGAAGAAATATTCAAAAAATGTGCAATGAAGGTATGTGGAACAACAAAAATAACATATCAAGGAAAAGAAATAGACTTAGGTGGAGAATGGAAAAGAATCACAATGATAGATGCTATAAAAGAAGCTTGTGGAGTAGATTTCAATGAAATAAATACAGACGAAGAAGCTGTAGCATTAGCAAAAGAAAGAAAAATTGAAATTCCAACAGGAAAAGAAAAAAGAGGAAACATTATCAGTTTATTTTTTGATGAATATGTTGAAAAAACTATTGTTCAACCAACATTTGTATATGACTATCCAGTAGAAATATCACCATTAGCTAAAAAATCACCAAAAGATCCAAGATTAACAGAAAGATTTGAAATATTTATAGATGGTAGAGAATATGGAAATGCTTTCTCAGAATTAAATGATCCAATAGATCAATATGAAAGATTTAAAGATGAAATTGCAGCAAGAGAAAACGGAGACGATGAAGCAGGAATGATGGATGAAGACTATATTAATGCTCTTGAATATGGTATGGCACCAACAGGAGGATTAGGAATAGGAATTGACAGATTAGTTATGTTATTAACAGATTCAGCATCAATTAGAGATGTATTATTATTCCCAACAATGAAACCATTAAATTAATGCAAAAAGAGGTACACTTTTAAAGTGTGCCTCTTTTGTGAATTTCTATAAATTTAATTGAAATTTGAAACCAAATATGATATATTATATGAAGTTAAAAATAAAGAAAGATAGGAGAAATTTATGTTTGGATATAGTATGGACAAAAAAACACTATATATAATAGCAGGAGTATTAATAGCAATATCATTATTAGGATATGGAACAGAAGGAATAATAGATTTATTATTATCAGTTCCAGCTGTTTTAATTGCAATAACAGTTCACGAATTTGGTCACGCTTATACAGCTTATAAATTGGGTGATGATACACCATTAAGACAGGGAAGGTTAAGTCTTAATCCATTTGACCATATAGATCCTTTAGGAATTGCAATGTTATTATTTGCTCATATTGGATGGGGAAAACCAGTAGAAGTTGATCCAAGAAATTATAATAGGACAATTTCAGTAGAAAAAGCAGATGCAATAGTATCATTTGCTGGACCATTTATGAACTTTATAACAGCAATTATATTTGCATTAATATATTGTGCAATAATAAAATTTGCAAATGCAACATTTATCTTAACAAAAGTTGGCTCAATTGTAATGACGATAATAGCATATATAATAACAATGAATATTGGACTTGGAGTATTTAATTTAATACCATTGCCACCATTAGATGGTTCAAAGATCTTTTTACCGATATTACCAAGAAATGCAAAAAGTTGGTTTATAGAGAATGAAAGGATATTTTATATAATATTTTTGTTTATATGGATTTCTGGAATATCAGGAAGGATGATTTCACCACTAATAAGTAAAATGACAAGTTTGATTTTAAAATTATCAATGAAAATATTTGGATTGGGCTAAATTATGAAAATGAAAGGATAGAACAAAATTGAAAGACATATTAGTATTAGGGATAGAATCAAGTTGTGATGAAACATCTGTAGCAGTTGTAAAAAATGGACGAGAGGTTTTGTCAAATGTAATAGATACTCAAATAAAAATACACGAAAAATTTGGAGGAGTAGTACCAGAAATTGCATCAAGAAATCACATCGAAGCAATATCAAGAGTAACTAAATTAGCACTTGAACAAGCAAATGTAAAATTTGAAGATATTGATGTAATTGCACCAACTTATGGTCCAGGATTGGTTGGTGCGTTATTAGTTGGTGTTTCTTATGGTAGAGGGCTTGCTTATGCATTAAATAAACCATTAGTTGGAGTAAATCATTTGGAAGGGCATATTTCAGCAAACTATATAACACATCTAGATTTAGAACCACCATTTTTATGTATGTTGACATCAGGGGGAAATACACAAATTGTATATGTAAAAGATTATTGTGATATGGAAGTACTAGGAAGAACTCGTGATGATGCAATTGGAGAAGCTTTTGATAAAGTTGCAAGAGTAATTGGTTTGACATATCCAGGAGGACCAAAAATAGATAAATTAGCACAACAAGGAAAAGCAACAATAGATTTTCCAAAAACACATTTTGAAAATCTTGATTTTAGTTTTAGTGGAATAAAAACGGCAGTTATAAATTTACATCATAAAAATCCTGATGTAAATCAAGCAGATTTATGTATGAGCTTTGAAAAAGCAGTAACAGAAGTTTTGGTAGAAAATATAAAAAAGGCAGTTGTGCAAACAGGAATAAAAAAGATAGTTCTAGCAGGAGGGGTTTCTGCTAATACTCATATAAGAGATGAGTTTGAAAAATTAGGAAAAGAATTAGATTTAAAAATATATAAACCAGATTTAAAATTATGTACAGATAATGCTGCAATGATAGGGTCAGCAGGTTATTATAGATATATTCATGGTGATTTATCTGAAAATACAATAAATGCTGTACCAAACTTAAAGATAGGAGAATAAAGAATTTAGAAGGGAAAGTAAAATGTCAATATTTGTAATAGCAGATTTACATTTATCATTTAGAAAACCAAAGCCAATGGATATTTTTGGAGATAATTGGCAAAATCATGAGGAAAAAATAAAAAAAGATTGGAATGAAAAAGTAACAGAGAATGATTTAGTAGTTTTACCAGGTGATTTTTCATGGGAAACATATTTAGAAAATACAAAATTAGATTTTGAGTATTTAAATAGTTTACCAGGAAAAAAAATAATGTTAAAAGGAAATCATGATTATTGGTGGACTACAATTACAAGTATGAAAAAATTTTTAAAAGAAAATTCTTTTGAAAATATTGATTTTTTGTATAATAATAGTTATGAATTTGAAAACAAAATTTTATGTGGTACAAGAGGATGGAGTCTTTTAGAAAATGAAAAAGATACTAAACTTATAAATAGAGAATTAGGAAGATTAAAAATTTCTTTAGATGATGGAATGAAAAAATATAAAGAAGGAAAAGAAATAATTGTATTTATGCATTATCCACCAATAACAAAATTCAAAATGCTTTCAGGAGAAGAAATGAAATTTATAAATTTGATGAAAGAATATAATGTAAAAAGATGCTATTATGGTCATTTACATGGAAATTCAATAAAAGATGCAATAGAAGGAGTAGTTGAAGGCATTGAATTTAAATTAATTAGTTGCGATAGTTTGAATTTTAAAATGGTAAAAATTGAAGATTAAATAAATTAATTAAAACAAATAAAAATATAAAAAAACATTGACAAAAAAAATAATTTAGTAGATAATATAAGCGATTACGAAAAGAAAAAAGAATTAAAGAAAAACTTAGGAGGAAGATATAAATGTACGTATTTAATAGAATTGTAGTAAATCCACAATTACCAAAAAGAATAAATAAAATTACAGAAATTGCGAACAATTTATGGTGGTCTTGGAATACAGAGTTCTTAAGACTTTTAAAGACTATAGATAGAGATTTATGGGAAAAATGTGAAAAAAATCCTATAAAATTTTTAAAACAAGTGTCACAAGAAAAATTAGAAGAAGTAGAAAAAGATCCAGCTTTTTTGAAAGAATATGATAAAATAGTTGAAAATTTTGATGGATATATGGCAAGTAAAAATACATGGTTTAGCCAAAAATACTTTGATAATAAAAATGATTTAATTGCATATTTCTCTGCAGAATATGGATTAGACCAAACAATAGGTATATATTCAGGTGGATTAGGAATATTGTCAGGAGATCATCTAAAATCTGCAAGTGATTTAGGTATTCCTTTAGTAGCTGTTGGATTAATGTATAAAAATGGATACTTCCACCAAAGAATTGATAATGATGGAATACAACATCCAGAATATAAAGACTTAAATTTATATGATTTGCCTATATCAGCAGTAAAAGATAATGATGGAAATGATTTTATAACTTATGTAAAATTTCCAGAGAGAAGAGTATATTTAAAAGTATGGCAAATAAATGTAGGTAGAATAAAATTATATTTATTAGATTCTGATCTTGATATAAATAATGAAGAAGATAGAGGAACAACAGCAAAATTATATGGTGGAGATCAAGAAATGAGAATCCGTCAAGAAATAATTCTTGGAATGGGTGGAGTACATACATTAAAAAAATTAGGATACAATCCTACAATATATCACATGAATGAAGGACATTCTGCGTTTTTAAATCTAGAAATAATAAAAGACACAATAAAAGAAAAACAAGTATCTTTTAATATTGCAAAAGATATTGCATCTTCAAAAACTGTATTTACAACACATACACCAGTTCCGGCAGGAAATGATATATTCCCAATTGGATTAGTTGAAAAGTATTTTAAAGATTTTTGGCCACGTTTAGGAATATCAAGAGAAGACTTTTTAAGACTTGGAATGAAGCCTGGTGATAACCTAGAACCTGGATTTAATATGGGAATATTAGCATTAAAAATTGCTGGAAAGAAAAATGGTGTAAGTAAATTACATGGAGAAGTTTCAAGAGAATTATTTGCAGATGTATGGCCACATATTGCACCAAGTGAATCTCCAATAACTTATGTAACAAATGGTGTACATACATGTACATGGCTTGCTCCTAAAATGAAAGATTTATATAACAAATATTTAATTCCATATTGGCAAGATAACATTCATGAAGATGATGTATGGAAAAAAATAAATTCAATTCCAGATGAAGAATTATGGAAAGAGCATTTAGAAAGAAAAAAGAAATTATTAGATGTTGTTAGACATAACTTAACAGTTAGATTAAGAAGAGAAGGTGTAAGTTATGATGCAATAAATGAAGCTTTAGGAAATCTTAATCCAGAAGCACTAACAATTGGTTTTGCAAGAAGATTTGCAACATATAAAAGAGCAACATTAATATTCAGAGATATAGAAAGAATAACACAAATATTAAATAATGCAGATAGACCTGTAATATTAATATTTGCTGGAAAAGCACATCCAGCTGATAAGTATGGAGCTGATTTAATAAAACAAATTCATGAAGTATCTATGATGCCACAATTTAAAGGAAAAATATTTATACTTGAAAATTATAACATAGAAATATCAAGATATTTAGTAAGTGGTGTAGATGTATGGTTAAATAATCCAAGAAGACCAATGGAAGCATCAGGAACAAGTGGACAAAAAGCATCTGTAAACGGAGTTGTAAATTTTAGTGTTTTAGATGGATGGTGGGCTGAAGGATATAACCAAAAAAACGGATGGACAATAGGAACAAATAAAGACTATGTTTCTTATGAAGAACAAGATAATGCTGATAGCCAAAGTATGTATGAAACATTAGAGCATAAAATAATTCCAACATATTATGATAAAGATGAAAATGGTATTTCAAAAACATGGATTCAATATATGAAAAATTCAATAATGTCAACAGGAGGAAAATACAGTACATCTAGAATGTTAGTTGATTATACAAATCAATTATATATGCCTTTATGTAATTTAACGAAGAAATATTATAGTAATTTAGAAAAAGTTACTGAATATGATGCTTGGAAGCAAAGTATAAGTTCAAATTGGAAAGATATCCAAATAGAACAAGAAGAAAAAAATGCAGATAATGTTACATTAGATGCTGGAAATATAATAGATGTAAAATGTTCAGTAGTATTACCAAATATTGATGTAAATCATATAAAAGCTGAAGTTTACTATGGCAGATTTTTAGATAATGGAACTGTACAAGATGTAAAAGTTATAGAAATGAAATTAGAAAGAAAAGATGAAGAAAATAAAAAATATTATTATACAGCAAAAATTCCTTTAACTTCTGGAGGAAACTTTGGATATTCATTTAGAGTTATGCCAAAACATGAAATGCTTTTAGATAGTGAAAATTTAGATTTAGTAAAATGGATAGAAAAATAATAAAAACAAAAAATAGCAATAATTTATATTGCTATTTTTTTGTTAATTATCAATTATTAATTTATGAGTATAGTCAAGATTTGCTTCAGAATTTTTTTGATAACCTAATGTATAAATATTAGTAGCTTCAATGTCTTTTTCCATGAAATGTTTTAAATTTTTATTAGTATTTGTATCCATAAATTTTTTTACAGATGTAATTACAGGAAGTTTTGGATTTTGTTTTACAATTTCTCCAATTAGTTTTTCACCATTTTTATTAAAACCAAGAACTCTTACATAAGGAATAGTATTTTTTGATAATAGCATATCCTTTTTTGTAATGCCTAACATTGCATATAATAAAATTCTTTGGATTCTAGATTGAGTATATCTTTTTGAATTAATTGAGTTTAAAAATTCTTGAACTGTATTACATGAGTTTGCTATTTTTTTAATTGAAAATTCCAATCCTTCAGAAACATCTGGAAGCTCAGCAATTTCTTCAACTGACATTTTTCTCAAAGTGAATAAAATTTCTTTATCAAAAACAGATATATTTTTTATCAATGTTCCATTTTCTAGTTTATTTTCGATAATATCATAAGAAATTTCAGGAACAACACGTTGGATATTTGTAATATCATTTGTAAAACAAGTATTTCGTATAGCAGAACCACTTGCATATCTTGATGATGAAGTAAAAAAGCTTGTGTTATGTTCTGATTCCTGTCTTTTTAATGTAATAGGATTTATCTTTGATTGATTTAATTTTAAAGATTTTAAATATTCTATACCTAAAATATTATTAGGAGAAGAAAGAATATTAGCAAATCTTCTAACATTTCCTAAGTACATTAATAATGCATTTTCTCTAGCATTTGGAAATGAAATTCCTTTAGCTAGTTCATGGGCTAATAGAGTTTGATAAGCTTTAGGTTCTTCTATAAGAACTTGTACGATATCATTTAAAATAGATATATCGCCACACTCACTTCCAAAAGATAAACAATCTACAATTTTTAAAGAATTTAAAATTTTTACTGCACCATTTGCAAAATTTTCAGCACTAGATATTGAATAAATTGTAGGAAGTTCTATAACTAGGTCTACACCGTTTCTTATAGCCATTTCTGCTTTTGACCATTTATCTATTAATGAAGGTTCTCCTCTTTGAGTAAAATTTCCAGAAATAACTGCAATTGAATATTTACAATTAGCAATTTTTTTTGATTCATTTAAATGATATAAATGACCATTATGAAATGGATTATATTCACATATAATTCCTAAAACGTTATCCATGTTTATTCTCCTTTGTATTGTATTTTTTTAAATTTATTGTTATAATCTTATCATAAAATAAAAATATATACAACAAATTATAAAAAAAATATAGTAAAATGTGAAAGGATGAAAAATGGGAGAAAAGGTTATAATATATACAGATGGGGCATGTTCTGGAAATCCTGGTCCAGGTGGATGGGGAGCTATTTTAATGTATAAAGGAATAAAAAAAGAAATTTCCGGCGGAAGTAAAGACACCACAAATAATATTATGGAAGTAACAGCTGTTATAGAGGCATTAAAATGTTTAAAAGTTGAAAGTGATGTTCAAGTATATAGTGACAGTGCTTATACTGTTAATGCTTTTAATCAAAAATGGATTTTTGGGTGGATTAAAAAAGGATGGAAAACAGCAAGTGGAGATCCTGTGAAAAATAAAGAATTATGGCAAGAATTATATAGTTTAACTCAAAAACACAAAGTAGAGTTTATTAAAGTTAAAGGACACGCAGATAACGAATATAATAATAGATGTGATGAATTAGCACGTAATGCAATAAAAAATCTATAAATCGAAAAAAAGTATAATATTTATAATTTTGTAAATAATAACAAAAATTGTTTTTTTAGAAAGGAATGTTATGAAAAAGAAAATTATATTTGTTATACTTTTTATTGCTGTTTGTACTAGTACAGCAATGATTATATTTTCGATGAATGACAGTGTAGAAGCATTATCTAAATATGGTTCAAGAGGAAGTGAAGTAACTACTATACAACAAAAATTAAAGAGATGGGGATATTATAATGGATCTATAGATGGAATATATGGCAGTCAAACTGTTGCAGCAGTGAAAAAATTCCAAAAGAAAAACGGATTAACTGTTGATGGAATAGCAGGAACAAAAACACTTAATGCAATGGGAATACAAACAAGTTCTTCTTCAAGTAGTTCAACATCTAACAATTCTTCTAATTTGAATTTACTTGCAAGACTTGTTTATGGAGAAGCAAGAGGAGAAACATATACAGGGCAAGTTGCTGTTGCAGCAGTTGTGTTAAATAGAGTTAAAAGTAGTTCATTTCCAAATACAATATCTGGAGTAATATATCAAAGTGGAGCATTTGACGCAGTTTCTGATGGACAAATTAATATGACTCCTGATAGTACAGCAAAAAAAGCAGCACAAGATGCATTAAATGGATGGGATCCATCTTATGGGGCAATATATTATTTTAATCCTAGTACAGCAACTAATAAATGGATTTGGTCAAGACCGATGACTGTTACTATAGGAAAACATAGATTTTGTAAGTAATTTTTGTCTAAAAGGTTAAATGAACAAAAAACTATTGACAAAATGGAAAAAAGTGGTATAATATATTGTTAGTTTGAGTAATCAACAAGAAAGCGTAGAAAACAGAAGAACCTTAATGTAATTCAGGAGGGTAAAAAAATGAAAGACAGTAATGAGTGCACGACTATGAGATTCGAAAGGAAAGAGGTTGAAGAACTTCTTTGGATGAGAAGGAAGTTACAAATTGCATTTGTGACCAGACCGACCGAAGAAAATAAGAGTATGCAAGGTTGGTATGCTGAGTACTGGGATGAGAACATGAGGAACATGGGCTACTCGGCGTGTGAAAATAGTACGGACAAAAAACTGCTGAAAATTGCAGAGGCGACTCAGGATGTCAAGGTATCGGTTTGGAACATGGCTAAAAATGGCTATGAAGATAGACTGATTGCTAATCAGGGACAGAAAGTTGCAATTAGTGCACTGCTGTAACTGCAAATAAACAGGCAGGAGCTATAGCTCCTGCCTGTTTATTTTTATATATTATTGAAAAAAAAGCAAAGATGTAATAGAATAATAGTATTAGAATAAAGAAAGGAAAAATAAATGTCAAAGGAAGTAAAATGGACTAAAGAACAGGAACAAGCGATATATGAAAAAGGTAATAATATACTTGTAGCAGCAGCTGCTGGAAGTGGTAAAACAGCAGTACTAGTAGAAAGAATTATAAATAAGATTATAAATGAAAAAATAGATATAGATAGATTATTAATTGTAACATTTACTAATGCTGCAGCATCTGAAATGAGAGAAAGAGTATTAAAAGCAATTTATAAAAAAATTGATGAAAATCCCAATGAATTAAATTTACAAAGACAGGTAACATTATTAAATAAGGCAAGTATATGTACAATAGATTCATTTTGTTTAGATGTAGTAAGAAATAATTTTTTTGAGATAGATATATCACAAAACTTTAGAATTGCAGATACAACAGAAATAGAAATATTAGAACAAGATGTGTTAGAAGAATTATTCGAAGAAAAATATGAAAATAAGGATGAAGATTTTATAAAATTGATAAATACATATACAGGATATAGAGATGATACACCATTAAAAGAATTAATACTAACAATTTATAAATATATACAAAGCAATCCTTATCCTGAAAAATGGCTTGAAGAAAAAATAGAAATGTTCAATATTGAAACAGATAATTTAAAGGATTTTTCAGAAACAACATGGGGAAAAATTTTAATAGCACAAATAAAAGAAATAGTTGATGATGGTGTTGAACAATTAAAGAGAGAAGTAATAAATTTAATGGAAAGTCCTGAATTAAAAAAGAGTTATGATTTTTTAAGAGCAAATCTTAATCAATTAGAATTATTGCAATCAAATTTAGACACATGGGATAAAGCTTATGAAATTTATAGATCGTTAGATTTTGGCAAATGGTCAATGGATTCAAAAATAAAAACAGATACAAAAACACAAGCACAAAAAACACGTTCAAAAATTTTAGACGGGTTGAAAAGAATAGCAGACAAAGTTTTAATATTGAATTCACAAGAGGCATATTTAGATATAAAAAATATGTATTATATTTTAAATAAACTCAAAATTATAATATTTGAATTCAGCAAAAGATTTTCTCAAAAAAAGAGAGAAAAAAATATAGTAGACTTCAGTGATATTGAACATTTTGCTTTAAAAATTTTACTTGATGAAAATGGGAAGCCAACAGAAATTGCAAAAAAATATCAAGAAAAATATCAAGAAATTGCAATAGATGAATATCAAGATAGTAATCTTGTACAGGAATATATATTAACTTCTATATCTAAAGGAAACAACATATTTATGGTTGGAGATGTAAAACAAAGTATATATAAATTCAGACAAGCACGACCAGATTTATTTTTAGATAAATATAAAAATTACAAATTAAAAGAAGAAAAGAATAAAGATGATAATTTAAAAATTCAATTATTTAAAAATTTTAGAAGTAGAAGTGAAGTATTAGATTTTTCTAATTTAATATTTTCGAGTATAATGAGTGAGGAATTAGGAGAATTAAATTATACAGAAGAAGAATATTTAAATGTAGGTGCAAACTATAAGTCAGCTGGAGAAAATTATAAAACAGAAATTGATATAATAACTATAGAAAAAAAAGAAAGTGATGAAGAAGATATAGAAGAACTTGAAAATGAATTAAAAAATAAAGATGATGGCGACGAAGATGCAGAAAGTGAAGAAACTGAAAGAAAAGAAGATATAGAAGTTGAGGCACAGTTTGTTGCTAATAAAATAAAAGAATTGTTAGACAAAAAATTTCAAGTATATGATACCAAAAATGAAATCCAAAGAGATATAAGACCTAAAGACATAGTTATCTTATTAAGATCTACAAAAATTGCAGCACCAATTTTTGAAAAAGAAGTAATTAAATTAGGAATACCAATATTTAGTGATTCTTCTTCAGAATATCTTGAAAGTCTTGAGATTCAGACAATTATGAACTTATTAAAAATAATAAATAATCCATTACAAGAAATTCCATTAGTGGCAACAATGAGGTCTATAATTGGTGGATTTACAGATAATGATTTAGTTGAAATAAGGTTAAATGATAAATATGATAATTTTTATAATACATTAATAAAAGCCAAAACAAGTGTAAATGAAAATTTAAACAAGAAAATAGAAAGCTTTTTAAATAAACTAGAACAATGGAGAGAAGAACAAGAATATTTAAGCTTAGATGAATTTATATGGAAGATTTATAATGACACAGGATATTATAATTATGTTGGAATGATGAAAAATGGAGAATTAAGGCAAGCAAATTTAAAAATGTTATTTGAAAGAGCCAAACAATTTGAAAGTGTTAGTTTTAAGGGATTATATAATTTTATTAATTATATAGAAAAATTAAAAATGAGTAGTAAAGATATGGATTCTGCAAAGATAATAGGAGAAAATGATGATGTTGTACGAATAATGAGTATTCATAAGAGCAAAGGGTTAGAGTTTCCAATTGTTATTTTGGCAAATTCAGGTAAAAACTTTAATATGCAAGATTTAAATTCAAAAATATTGTTACATCCCGAATTAGGAATAGGTGTAAAATATATAGATTATGATTTACAAATACAATATGATACATTATCAAAAAAAGCAATAAGAAACAAAATGAAAATAGAAACATTATCTGAAGAAATGAGAGTCTTATATGTAGCTCTAACAAGAGCAAAAGAAAAATTAATAATTACAGGTTATGTAAAGAAAGAAAAACAAGATAAAATTTTTGAAAATATTGAAAAATATGAAGAATTAAATAATATGTTGTTACAAAATGCAAAATCATATTTAGAATGGATAACTTTAGTTAATTATTATAAAAAAGAAAAAATGTCAGAATTGTCAATATGGAATTATTATACAAAAGAAGATGTAGCAAAAATATGTAGTACAACAGGTAATGATGAGGATGAAAAGAAATCTAGTGATATTTTATGCATGTTAAATAATCATGATGAAAATATTGAACTTGAAAAAAATATAAAAGAAAAATTAGATTATAAATATAAATATTATAATTCAATGATACTTCCAACAAAAATGTCAGTTACAGAAATAAAGGAAATTATTAATGATTCAAATAATATAAAATCTGAAAATGAATTAAATAATCAAAATATAGAATTTCCAAAACCCAAATTTCTTCAAAAAGATAAAGAGGTTAAAATAACAAATGCAGAAAAAGGTTCTTTAATACATTTATGTATGCAAAATCTTGATTTAAATAATAGAAAATATACAATTGAAGAAATAAAAGAAATGATTGAAAAAATGATTGCTAAAAAGACTATCACTCAACAAGAGGCTGATGAAATAAATTTTAATAAAATATATAAATTTACTCAAAGCAAGATATGGGAAGAAATGTGTCAAGCTGAAAAAGTAGAAAGAGAAAAGCCATTTTATATAAACATACCAGCTTGTGAAATATATCAAGGTGGATTTGAAGAAAAAATATTAGTTCAAGGTGTAATTGATTTATATTATATTGACAAAGGTGGAAATTTAATTCTTGTTGACTTTAAAACAGATTATGTTCCAAATAAAGAAGAATCAAATATTGTAGAAAAATATAGAATACAATTGGATTTATATAAGAGAGCATTAGAAAAAAGTACAGGTCAAAAAATCTTTAAGACATATATATATTCAACATATTTAGACAAAGAAATAGAAATATAAACATAAATAAAAAAGGAGATATAATTATGATAAAAAGTATGACTGGATATGGAAAAAGTACATTATCAATAAATTCAAGAGAATATCAAGTAGAAATAAAAACAGTAAATCATAAATATTTAGATACAAGTATAAGAATGCCAAGATGTTTAAGTTCATTAGAAGAAGATGTAAGAAAAGAAATTGCATCAAATTTGAAAAGAGGAAAAGTAGAAGTATCTATAAATTTCGAAAATCATGGGAAAAATATAAATAATATTGTGATAAATACAGAATTGGCAAAAGATTATATAAGAAGTTTAAAAAAATTGGCAGATGAAGAAGGATTAGAGGCAAACATAGAGGTTACGGAAATAACCAAATTACCTGATGTATTAACTATAAAGGAAGATCTTGACAATGATGAAATAAAAAAAGAATTGTTACAGGTTGTTCAAGATACAGTTAATCAACTAATTGAAATGAGAAAAAAAGAGGGACAAAAAATTTCAGTAGCTATTTTAGAAAAGATAGATAAAATCAATTCGAAAATTTTAGATATATCAAGTTTATCAATTGGATTAATTGATGAATATATTGTTAAACTTGAGAAAAGAATAAAAGAATTATTGAAAACAGATGATATAGATAAATCAAGATTAATGCAAGAAGTTGTTATTTTTGCTGATAAATGTTCTGTAGAAGAAGAAGTTACAAGATTAAAAAGTCATATAGAACAATTAAAAGAATTAATCAATTCTGATGGAGCAACTGGCAAAAAAATGGATTTTTTAATTCAAGAAATGAACAGAGAAATTAATACAATTGGTTCTAAAGCAAATAATCTTGACATTACAAATAATGTAGTAGAAGTAAAGACAATAATAGAAGATATAAGAGAACAAATTCAAAATATAGAATAAAGAAAAAGAAATATGATTATTTAAAGTATAATCATATTTCTTTTATTTTCATATTATATTTATCTTCAAAAACTTTCTTTTTAGTTATATATTCTTTAGTCTTTATTCCTTTTACATCTATTACTTCATAAGAATTATCAGTATTAAAAACGATAAAATCAGCTTTATATTTTAAACCAGGAGCCAGCATAAATGTAGGTTGTAAACAAAAACCATTAATTTCTTTAGCTTGTAATTTTAATTTTAGTTCACAGTAATATTCGGCTTCTTTTTGACTATCAAATGTATGACCATCTATTGATGTTTTATTAGCTCTATATTTGCTTTTTTTTATTTTATTATTAGTGAAATTTTTATAATCTTCAACACTCCAATGTTCCATATTATTTTGTATGATGTTAAATCATACATTTCCTCCTATCGTATAAATAATGCTTTGAAAATTATATATTAAATAATTTTTTTTTTCAATAAAAAATAACAAAATATGTCGAAATATTTTATTTGAAAATACAGTCAGTTTATTGACAAGACATGTTAAATATGATAATCTAGTATCAAAAACTAGATTGTTTTAATTTTCATGAAAGGAAGAAAAATATGGAAAAATACTTTGAGTCAGTTAATTGTAATAATATAAAAGAAATAGTATATAATTCAGCAAAAAAATTCAAAGAAAATATTGCATTTGTGATTAAACACAAAAATGAAAAAAATGAAGTTGAATATGAAAATATTACATATAGTAAATTATTACAAGATATAAATAATTTTGGAACAAAATTATTTAATATGGGATTAAAAAACAAAAGAATAGCAATTGTTGGAAGAAATAGATATGAATGGGTAGTAACACATTTTGCAAATCTATTAGGTGGAATTGTTTCAATACCATTAGACAAAGAATTGCAAGTTGATGAATTAGAAAGTTGTTTGGAAAGAAGTAAAGCAGATGTTGTAGTATTTGATGAAAAATATACAGAAAACATAGAAAAAATAAAACAGAATAGAAAAACAAATTTACAAGAATTTATTTGCATGACAGAAAAAGAAGGATACAAAAATTTCTGGACTTTAAAAGATGAAGGGGCAGATATATTAAAAAGTGGAAACACAGAATATGTAGATTGTGAAATAGATAATGATAAAATGGCAATATTATTATTTACATCAGGAACAACTTCAAAATCTAAAGCAGTAATGCTATCAAATAGGAATATAGCTTCTAATGTTTATGCAATGCTATTAGTAGAAGATATGCGTTCAACAGATAATAATTTAGCATTTTTACCTTTTCATCATATATTTGGTTCAACATGTATGATTGTAATGATTGCAATAGGTGCAAAAACAGCATTTCCAGATGGATTACGATATGTAGCTCAAAACTTAAGAGAATATCAAATTTCTTTATTTGTTGGAGTACCATTATTAGTAGAAGCAATTTATAAAAATATAGAAAAAGAAATAGAGAAAAAAGGAAAAACAAAACTTATAAATAATGCAAAAAAATTGAGTAATTGTTTATTAAAATTACATATTGATGTAAGAAGAAAATTATTTAAAGATGTAATAGATGCTCTTGGAGGAAGAATGAGATTTATAATTTCTGGAGGAGCACCATTAGATAAGAAAGTTGCTCAGGGTTTTAATGAATTAGGAATTGAAGTTGTTCAAGGATATGGATTAACAGAAACATCTCCAGTTATTTCAGCAGAAAATGCTAAAAAGAAAAGATATGGTTCAATTGGACTTCCAATGGAAAACGTAGAAGTTGAAATTGTAAACAAAGATGAAAATGGAATTGGTGAAATACGTATAAAGGGACCAAATATAATGTTGGGATATTATGAAAATGAAGAAGCAACAAAAAATGTTATAAAAGATGGATGGTTTTATACAGGGGATTTGGCTTATAGAGACAAAGATGGTTTTATCTTTTTAACAGGACGTCAAAAAGATATGATTGTTTTAAAAAATGGAAAAAAAGTATTTCCAGAAGAACTTGAAACATTAATCAATAGAATTGATTTAGTAAAAGAATGTATAGTTTATGGAATGCCTGATGAAAAAGATAAAAATGATTTAAAATTATCAGTAAAAATTGTTTACGATAAAAAAGTAGCAGATGAAAAATATGCAGGAAAGTCTGAAGAAGAATTGCATCAAATATTATGGGAACAAATAAAAGAGATAAACAAATCGTTTCCACCATATAAATATATTAAGAATATGATTTTAACTGATGAAGAATTAATAAAAACAACAACTCAAAAAATAAAACGTAATGAAGAAATAAAAAAGATTTTATCAAAATAAAAAAGAGTGCTTACAGTAAAATGTAAGCACTTTTTTTCTATTTTACTTGCAACTTTGAGGAACTTGTTATATAATCAAAAAAAATACAAATAAGGAGTGTAGAAGGTTGATATTATATCCAAAAGCGTATTTTAAAAGTGTAAAAGAAATAAATGTAGATTTTTTAAAACAAAATAATATAAAAGCCTTAATACTAGATGTAGACAATACATTAATAGATTTTGAAAAAAAGATGCCAGAAGGAACAAGAGAATGGGCTAAAGAATTAAAAAGAAATGGAATAAAATTGCAAATAGTATCAAATACAAACAAAAAGGCAAAAGTTGAAGAGGTAGCTAAAAAATTAAGAATAAAGTATATCTATTTTGCAAAAAAACCATTAAAAGGAGGATTATTAAAGGCACAAAGTAATTTAAATGAAAATCCAGAAAATATAGCAGTAGTAGGTGATCAAATATTTACAGATGTATTAGGTGGAAATAGATGCAAAATGTTTACAATTTTGGTTGAACCACTAGGAAAAAAAGATATATGGATTACTCAAATAAAAAGACCAATAGAAATGTTAATCAAAGGAAAATATTTTAAGACAATAAACAAAGGAGGAGTTATGGATTAAGATCCATACAAAAAAGTATGTACATAAATGATACACATATATTATATTACGTAGTTGCGGCAATATTTGGATTATTTGTAGGCCAATTTGTTGAATGGATGAATCATAAATTATTAAATAACCAAAAAATATTTGACAAAGAAATGTTTGAAGAATTAAAAATAGATTTTAAACCAAATTATATATTAATGTTAATAACATCTACTATATATGTTGCACTAGTGTATAGATATGGGATACAAAATACAATTATAGGAAATCTAAATTTAATAAAATATGTAATGCTAACACCATTATTATTGTCAGCATTTGTAATAGATTATAAAAAACAAATTATACCAAATAGATTAAATTTAACAATATTAGAGTTAGGACTTATAGTTACATTTATTTATGGAATGTCAAATGCAACAATTGCAGTTGATATGTTGCTAGGTTCAATAATTGGATGTGGAATATTTTTTATAATATCTTTACTTGGAAGTTTTATATATGGAAAAGAAGCTTTAGGTTTTGGCGATGTAAAATTAATGGGAGCATTAGGATTGTATTTTGGAGTTACAAATATTGTAGCTATTTCGATAACATCATTTTTAATAGGTGCAATAATTGGGATATTTTTAATTACTACTAGAATAAAGAAAATAGATGAATATATACCATTTGGCCCATTTATTGTAATTGGAACATTTATATGTATTTTTATTCCATCAAGTATGATAACAAAAGTCCTTGTAACAATATTTACTCTTGGAATATATAAAAATTAAAATGTAACTAATTTTTGAAAGGAATTGAATGTAATGAATAGAAAAATGCAATGGTTAAGAAATAAACTATTGAGCATGGATTTACAGGGAATGATTATATCAAATCCTGTAAACATAAGATATTTAACAAACATTAAAGCAGAGGGAATTTTATTAGTAACAAGAAAAGAAAATATCTTTATAACAGATGCTAGATATATTGAAGATGTTCATAATACTTTAACATTGTTTGACGAAATTGTTGTATATGATGCAAGAGGATTAGGAGTAGAAGATTATGAAAACTTCTTTATGTTTTGTGAAAACGTAGGTTTTGAGGAAAAGTATGTTACTTATGCAAAATATAAAGAATATATGCATAAATTTAAAATCAATAGTTTAGTAGAAACAGAAGATATGATAGAAAAGCAAAGAATGTTAAAAGATGAAGAAGAAATCGAAAATATAAAAGAAGCATGTAAGGTGACAGATGAATGTTTTTCATATATATTAACATACATAAAACCTGGTATGACAGAAAAACAAATAGCAAGAGAAATTGATGACTTTTATTATAAAAATGCAGAAGGAACATCATTTGAAACGATTGTAGCTTCTGGAGAAAATTCTTCTAAACCGCATGCTGTTCCAACAGATAGAAAAATACAAGAAAAAGATATAATTACAATTGATATGGGATGCAAAATAAATGGATATTGTTCTGATATGACTAGAACGATATTTGTTGGAGAAGTATTAGAGGAAGTAAAGCCTATTTATGATTTAGTTTTAAAAAATCAGCTTATGACTTTAAATGATATGAAAGACGGCTTTAATACAAAACTTCTTGCTAAAATGGTAGATAATGATTTTAGATTAAATAATTATGATTTAGTTCATGCATTAGGGCATGGAGTTGGATTAGATATACATGAATCACCAATTATAAGCATAAAATCAGAAAGTCAATTAAAAGAAAATATGGTCATAACAGATGAGCCAGGAATTTATATTGCTGGAAATTTTGGAGTTAGAATCGAAGATACAGTATTAGTTAATAAAGGCGGATGTGAACCATTAACAAAATCAGATAAAAATTATGTAGTAATCAGAAGGTAGGAAAAATGTTAGAACAAATAAATTCACCACAAGATGTAAAAAAACTAACACAAAAGCAAAAAAAACAATTAGCAGAAGAAATAAGAAAATATATATTAGATGTAGTATCTGAAAATGGAGGACATCTAGCATCAAATTTAGGAGTGGTAGAGCTAACAATAGCACTACACTCCGTATTTAACGTTCCAGAAGACAAAATAGTATGGGATGTAGGACATCAAAGTTATGTACATAAAATTATAACTGGAAGAAGAGAAGAATTAAAAAATATAAGAAAACTAAATGGAATTGCAGGTTTTCCTAAAAGCAATGAATCAGATGCAGATTGTTTTAATACAGGACATAGTAGTACATCAATTTCAGCAGCATTAGGAATGGCTAGAGCAAGAGATTTACAAGGAAAAAAGAATTCTTGTATAGCTGTAATTGGTGATGGTGCATTAACAGGTGGAATGGCACTAGAAGCCTTAAATGATGCAGGATGTAGTAATTGTAATTTAACAGTTATATTAAATGATAATGAAATGAGTATTGCAAAAAATATAGGTGGGATAAATCAATTTTTAAGTACACTAAGAACCAAAAAATTATATACTCGAACCAATAAATTAATAAAAAACAAATTAAATAAATTGCCAGTTGTAGGAAATAAATTGGTAAGGATTATTCAAAGATTCAAAAGAGCATGTAAACAATTAGTAATAAGAGGAATGTATTTTGAAGATATAGGTTTTACATATTTAGGACCTGTTGATGGGCATAATATTGAAAAATTAGAAAGTATATTAAAACTAAGTAAAGAAATAGAAGGACCAGTTTTAATACATGTATTAACAAAAAAAGGAAAAGGATATAAAATAGCAGAAAAAAATCCAGATAGATTTCATGCAACATCTCCATTTAATATAGAAACAGGAGAACTAAAAAAAGCGAAAAAAGCAGACTATTCTAAAATATTTGGAGAAAAATTGGTAAAACTAGCAAGAGAGAATGAAAAAATAGTTGCTGTTACAGCATCAATGAAAGATGGAACAGGACTTAGAGAATTCCAAAAAGAATTTCCAAAAAGATTTTTTGATGTAGGAATTGCAGAACAACATGCTATAACAATGTCTGCAGGAATGGCAAAAGAAGGAATGATACCTGTAATACCAATATATTCATCATTTTATCAAAGAGCATATGATCAAGTTATACATGATGTTGCAATGCAAAATTTGCCAGTAATTATGTGCGTAGATAGAGCTGGATGTGTTGGAGCAGACGGAGAAACACATCAAGGAACATTAGATATGGCATTTTTCAGACTTGTTCCTAATTTAACAATAATGGCACCAAAAGATTTTAAAGAATTAGAAGATATGTTAGAATTTGCAGTAAAATTAAATAGGCCAGTAATTATTAGATATCCTCGTGGAGGAGAAGATTCAAAAGTAAAATTCGAAAGACATGAAAAAATTGAATTGGGAAAAGCAGAAGTTTTAAAGAAAATTATAAATGAAGAAAAATCAAGTAAAACAAAAATATTACAAAAGATTGGAGATAAAGTATTTAATAACAAAACACAAAAAGAAAGAGTAACTATAATAGCAATTGGAAAAATGGTTGCAAGAGCAATGGATATAGGACAAAAACTGCAAGAAAAGATGGATGTTGAAGTTATAAATGCAAGATTTTTGAAACCATTAGATAATAATACAATAATTGAAAGTATTAAGAAAACTAAAAATGTAATAACAATAGAAGATGGAACTATTATAAATGGATTAGCCACAGCGGTAAAAGAACTAATTGTAAATAATAATTTGCAAGGAGTAAAAATAAAAAGTTATGCATATCCTGATGAATTCATAAAACATGGAAGTGTTGATGAACTTGAAAAGATATATGGGTTAGATGAAGAAAATATAATAAATGGGGTGAATAAATCATGATTGAAGGAAATGAAAATAATGATTTAGAGAACTTAGAAGAGCTAGACGACATTACTGCTGTCGATCTAGCTTTAAAGCTATCTGAATATGATGATGACGAATTAGAAGAATTTTTAAAGAAACCAACAGAGGAAGAATTAGCTGGAATATTAGAAGAAGCTGAATTAGATACACAGCTTAGAATATTAAAGTTTTTGGATAATAAGAAAATCTTAAAAGTATTTAGCTATATGTCAAAAGATGATATTGTAGATATTTTAGGAGAAATGAATGTTGGAAAATCTAAAGAATTAATCAATTTGATGAAAAGTGGAGATAGAGCTGTTATTAAAGAACTTTTAGGGTATAAAGATGATTGCGCAGGTGGTATTATGACAACAGAATATATAGCTCTTAATGCTAATCTTCCAATAGAAGATGCAATAAAAAAGATAAAAGAAATAGCACCAAAAACAGAGTTAATTGATACAATTTTTGTTGTAAATAGGAAAAAAGAATTAATAGGAACAGCACAATTAAGAGATATATTAGTTGCTCCTGAAAACGAAAAATTAGAAGAAATAACAAATGAACATTTTGTATATGTTGATCCAGAAACAGACCAAGAGGAAGTTGCTTTAATAGTTTCAAAATATGACTTGACTGCAATACCAGTTTTAAATAAGAAAAAAGCGATGCTTGGAATTATAACAATTGATGATATAGTTGATGTAATAGTTGAAGAACATACAGAAGATTTGTTAAAAATGGGTGGTGTCGCAAAAGAAGAGACATTAGATAGTACATTATGGGAATCTATAAAATTAAGACTTCCATGGTTACTTGTAAATTTGTTAACTGCATTTTTAGCATCTGCAACAATAAAAGTTTTTGAATCTACAATTGCACAAGTTGTAGCATTATCATCTATAATGTCAATTATTACAGGTATGGGTGGAAATGCAGGAACACAGACTATTTCTATTATAATTAGAAATATTGCAATGGGAAAGGTTAGTTTAAAAGATTCTTGGCATTTACTTGGAAAAGAAATATTGCTTGGAGTTATAGATGGGGCAGTTATAGGAATTGTAACAAGTGGAATTGTTTCAATAATGTATGGAAATTATTATTTGGGAATTATTGCTTTTTTAGCAATGGTCGCAAATTTGATAATTTCAGGTGTGTCTGGAATATTGATTCCATTAATTTTGCAAAAGTTAAAAATTGATCCAGCATTGTCTTCTTCAATATTTTTGACAACTGCTACTGATGTATTGGGATTTTTTATATTTTTAAGTTTAGCAAAAGTATTTTTGGTACATTTGATGTAAAAAAATTTACAAAATTAGCACTCTACTATTGACATTGCTAAAAAGACGATGTATAATAATAAATGTAAATAAAAAGAAAGTAACAGCACTATCTAAAAGAGGTGCTGTTAAAACATATATTCATATTATATGAAAGTTCTTTGAACTTACCTATAATATAAAAGGAGAGTGATATTTATGAATATACAAAAATTTACGCAAAAATCAATAGAAGCATTACAAAATGCACAAACATTAGCAAGCACAAATCAAAATGTACAAGTAGAACAAGAACACATATTACTTGCATTACTAGAGCAAGATAATAGCTTAATAAAAGAGCTAATAAAGAAAATTACATCAAATGAAGAAAACTTCGAAAATGAAGTAAAAAGACTAGTTGATAACAAGCCAAGAATGACAGGAGGATCAAGACCAAATGATGGAATATATGTATCACAAGATACAGATTTAGTATTAGCAGATAGTGAAAATATAGCAAAAAAAATGAAAGACGAATATGTATCTGTTGAACATATAATGATTTCAATATTTGATCATGCAAATAGTCAATTAAAAGAATTATTTAGAACATTTAATATAACAAAAAACGCATTTTTAAAAGCATTATCAGAAGTTAGAGGAAACACAAGAGTAACAACAGACAATCCAGAAGAAACCTATGATGTTTTAAAGAAATATGGTCAAGACTTAGTACAAATGGCAAGAGACCAAAAACTTGATCCAGTAATAGGAAGAGATAATGAAATAAGAAATGTAATAAGAATTCTATCAAGAAAAACTAAAAACAATCCATGTTTAATTGGTGAACCAGGTGTTGGTAAAACAGCAATAGCAGAAGGATTAGCATTAAGAATTGTTAGAGGAGATGTGCCAGAAGGATTAAAAGACTGTACAATATTCTCACTTGATATGGGACTACTTGTAGCTGGTGCAAAATATAGAGGAGAATTTGAGGAAAGATTAAAAGCAGTATTACAAGAAGTAAAGAAAAGTGAAGGAAAAATTATCTTATTTATTGATGAAATTCACACAATTGTTGGAGCAGGAAAAACAGATGGTGCAATGGATGCTGGAAACTTATTAAAACCAATGTTAGCAAGAGGAGAATTACATTGTATTGGTGCAACAACATTAAATGAATATAGACAATATATAGAAAAAGACCAAGCACTAGAAAGACGTTTCCAACCAGTAATGGTAGATGAGCCAACAGTAGAAGATACAATATCAATATTAAGAGGATTAAAAGAAAGATATGAAGTATATCATGGAGTTAAAATATCAGATAATGCATTAATTACTGCAGCAACATTATCACACAGATATATTTCAGACAGATTTTTACCAGATAAAGCAATAGACTTAATAGATGAAGCTTGTGCAATGATAAAAACAGAAATGCAATCAATGCCAACAGAACTTGATGAAGTATCAAGAAAAATAATGCAATTAGAAATTGAAGAAACAGCACTTTCAAAAGAAACAGATGAAATTTCTAAAAAAAGACTAGAAGACATCAAAAAAGAAAAAGCAGAATTAAAAACAAAATTTGATGGAATGAAAGCAAAATGGGAAAATGAAAAACAAGCAATTTCTAAAGTACAAAAATTACGTGAAGAAATAGAACAAGTAAATGCACAAATAGAACAAGCAGAAAGAGTATATGATTTAGGAAAAGTAGCAGAATTAAGATATGGTAAACTTCCAGAATTGCAAAAAGAATTAAAAGCAGAGGAAGAATTATCTGAAAAAGGAAAAGAAGATGGACTATTAAGAAATAAAGTAACAGAAGATGAAATAACAAAAATTATTTCAAGATGGACAGGAATTCCAGTTACAAAATTAATGGAAAGCGAAAGAGAAAAAATCCTACATTTACCAGAATTATTGCATAAGAGAGTAATTGGACAAGACGATGCAGTAGAAAAAGTATCTGAAGCAATAATGCGTTCAAGAGCAGGAATTGGAGATCCACGTAAACCAATAGGATCATTTATGTTCTTAGGACCAACAGGTGTTGGTAAAACAGAACTTGCAAAAGCATTAGCAGAATGCTTATTTGATGATGAACATAATATGATAAGAATAGATATGAGTGAGTATATGGAAAAATACTCTGTATCTAGATTAATTGGTGCGCCTCCAGGATATGTTGGATATGAAGAAGGTGGACAATTAACAGAAGCAGTAAGAAGAAAACCATATTCAGTAGTTTTATTTGATGAAATAGAAAAAGCTCATCCAGATGTATTTAATATTTTGTTACAAGTACTTGATGATGGTAGAATTACAGATTCACAAGGAAGAACAGTAGACTTTAAAAATACAATTATAATATTAACTTCAAACTTAGGTTCAAGTTATATATTAGACGGAATTCAAGAAAATGGAGAAATATCTGAAGAAGCAAAAGAAAATGTAAGAAAATTATTAAAACAAAGCTTTAGACCAGAATTTTTGAACAGATTAGATGAAATAGTATTTTATAAACCATTACAGAAAACTGAAATAGGAAGAATATTAGACTTATTAATTAAAGATTTGGAAAGAAGACTTGATGATAAACATATTAGTTTAAATGTTACACAATCAGCAAAAGATTATTTAATTAATAATGGATATGATGAAGTTTATGGTGCAAGACCATTAAAGAGATTTGTTCAAAAGAAACTTGAGACATTAATAGCAAAAAATATTTTAGCAAATAAAATTTTACCAAATACAACAATTACAGTAGATTGTGAAAATAATGAATTATATATAAAGTAAATGTTAAAGAGAAATAGCCATATTAAAAAATATGGCTATTTTTGATATTGATAAAAAAATATATTTGTGATAAGATTTATATACATAAAAAGTTGTAAAGTAAAATTAATTAATAGGAGCTATAATGGAAGATATATATAGAAATGTAAATTATAGGAAAAGAAATCATCGTTCCAAACATAGTAGTAATAAAATAAATTATTACAAGCCAAGTTACAATAATGGTGGAAGAAATCCCAAAAAAAGAAAAGCAAAAAGGATGAAAAAAGGCAAATTAAATAAGAAAAAAGTATTTGTAGTAATTGTAATACCATTATTAATAATATTTGCTATAAGTAATTTGAAGAATAAGGACATAAAAACATCAGCAAATGAAAATAAAGATACACAAAATAATAATACAAATATTACTCAAACAACAGAAACAACAACTACTGATAATAAAACGCCAGAAAATAATACAGATACTCCAAGTAATAAAGTAGAAATTACGGACTGGAAATTAAGGCTTGCAAATTACGATAATTTATTACCAGAAGATTTTGATGTTGAATTGGCAAATATAGACAATTCATCTAATCCTAAACAGTTTGATGCAAGAGCTGTTAGCTACTTAAAAGACATGCTAAATGCTATGAAAAAAGATGGTAATACTAATATATGGTGTCAGTCAACATATAGAAGTGTAAAAAGACAAAAAGAGTTATTTGATGCAAGTATACAAAAATATTTAAAGCAAGGTAAAACACAAGATGAAGCAGAAAAGCTTACATTAGAATACATAAATAAACCAGGTGGAAGTGACCATAATTTAGGGCTAGCTGTTGATTTTAATTATGTAGATAATTCGTTTGCGAAGACTTCAGAATACAAATGGTTATTAAAAAATGCAGAAAATTATGGGTTTGTTTTAAGATATCCAGAAGACAAAGAAGATAAAACAAAAATAGCTTATGAATCTTGGCATTGGAGATATGTTGGAGAAGAAAATGCTAAAAGGATGAATGAACTTAATATGTGTTTGGAAGAGTATGTTGAATATTTACAAAATGGAAATAAATAAAATATGCATAAATATAAAAAGGTTGAATATAATATAATGATATGTTGTATATTTAACCTTTTTTTGTTAATTGAATGGAGGTATAAAAATGACAATTACAAATGAAGAACGGATTTTCAAAATTTCTAAGAAGGATAGTTATACAGAATTTATAATTAAGGATAATCAATTGATTAGTGTAACTGTTGTAAAGGGAGAAGGAATTTATACTATTTATAGGAATGGATTTTGGCATTATTATAATGATAAAGATAAGATTGATATAAGACCTAAGAAAAAAGGGTTATATCATATAAATGGAAAATATAGTAGTGCATTTAAAATTTATTGTAAGGCATGTATAATTGAAACAGAATGTGAAAATATTTGGAAAGATGTTTTAAAATTTGTAAAACACGCAAAACTTATTTGGTGAATATAAAAGGGATTCCAATTAAAGGAATCTCTTTTTGTAATAGAAAAAAACTTGAAATAAAAGTAAAAATATGGTAAAATAAAAGTATCCGTAAAATAAAGGAGTGTGTTATAAAAAAATGAAAAGACGGATGAAGAAAAAATTTGACTGGAACTCTGCTGTAGGAATTGCAATTGGTATTGCCATTACAATTGCAATTTTTGCGAATGGTGGATTTGAACCTGTGAATCATTCGCAGGAAGAAAGTTCATCGGAAGCAGATATTAGCGGTTGTCTTGTATTTACAGGAGGTGACATTTTGGAGAATGTAACCGAGGGTTCATCCGCTAAGAACGTTGTTGAAACCAAGAACTCATTTTCAAAATTGGATGAGTTATATTCTCACAAGAATATTATGTTGACAATTTTGGTTGGGAAAAATCCAAATGAGGAGATTTCAGAAGATGACATTGAAGAAGAAAATTCATTGTCAGAAGATGAAATTTTGCTTGCGCAAATTGTTTTTGCTGAAGCTGGAAATCAACCATTCGAGGGACAAGTTGCAGTTGCAGCTACAGTCTTGAATCGGATAAATTCTTCGATTTATCCAAATACTGTTAGAGGGGTAATTTTCCAAAAACAACAATTTTCACCAGTGAAGAATGGCAAGATTTATGCTGGGGGAAAGGTTGTAACAAATGTTCCGGAAAGCTGTGTTCAAGCAGCTATGCAGGCATTGGCAGGAGATGATCCAACCGAAGAACTTCTGAGGCAAGAAGCGGCACGATTGGGATTGAATGCGGATGAATATGCTGGAACAGGGGCTCTTGGTTTCTATAATCCAGACGCAATTTCGAGTCAGTCCGAAAAAGTTGCAAGAGATAACATCAAATGCAAGGTCAAAATCGGGCAACACATTTTCTACTATAAGTTTGGCTAAACTGTTAGCTTGGTCAAAGATACACACACCCGCTTGACCAAATTAGGTTGAGCGTACAAGAGGACTGATGATGCCAAAAACATTATCAGTTCTTTATTTTATAATAAAATTAAAAAATATAAGAAAAAATTAATAAATTGTCATTTATTTGTCACAAAAAATGTAGTACAATATATATAAAGGTGATGAAATGAAGAAAATATTGAAAATAATAAAAGTAATAATAGTAATTATAATTTTAACACTAATATTTGCAGCAGCAACTTTGATATATAAAGGATATAATGTTTATAAAAATGCTTTAAATCAAATTAGTATATCAGACAAAGTAAAGGAAATACAAGAAAAGGAAAATTATACGAAACTAGATGAAATGCCGGAATTTTATTTAAATGCAGTAATTGCTGTTGAAGATAGAAGATTTTATAATCATGGTGCAGTAGATATAGTATCTCTTGCAAGAGCTTGTTGGGTTAATGTAAAAGCTATGGAACTGAAAGAAGGAGGAAGTACAATTACACAACAATTAGCTAAAAATATTTATTTTACTCAAGAAAAATCAGCATTAAGAAAGATTGCAGAATTTTTTATGGCTTTTGAAATAGAAAAAGAATGTGATAAAAATACAATATTAGAATTATATTTAAATACAAGTTATTTTGGAGATGGATATTATTGTGTAGCAGATGCTTCAGAAGGATATTATGATAAAAAAACAATCGATATGAATAGAAATGAAGCTAGTATGCTTGCTGGAATTCCTAATGCACCATCAGCATATTGCCCAACAAAGCATTTGAAATTAGCTAAACAAAGGCAAATTCAAGTATTAGATAAAATGGTAAAATATAATTTTATAAATGAAGATGAAAAAGAAGAAATATTACAAGAAAGTAATGCAGTTGTAGAAAAAACTATTGACAAGAAAAAATAAAAATCATATAATATAAACAATTTAATAAGATTACAATGAAAAAGAAAAATTATGATAGATATTTATAGAGAGCTAATATATGGTGGAAAATTAGTAATAGAAATCATGAGGGGAGCTTTGGAGTAATATAAATTAAGGTGCTAAAAAGCTTTAATATAGTTTTTTAGAATTAGGGTGGAATCGCGGAAATTAAACTTTCGTCCCTAGCAATATTTTTAGTATTGCTAGGAATGAAAGTTTTTATTTTATAATTCAGTAACTAGCAAAAAATAAGGAGGAATAAAAAATGGTAAAATCAATGGACACAATAGTAAATTTGTGTAAGGCAAGAGGATATATATATCCTGGATCAGAAATTTATGGAGGATTATCAAATACATGGGATTATGGACCTCTAGGGGTAGAATTAAAAAATAATGTAAAAGCATTATGGAGAAAAAAATTTATTCAAGAAAGCAAATATAATGTTGGATTAGATGCAGCAATATTAATGAATCCACAAACTTGGGTTGCATCAGGACATGTTGGAGGATTTTCAGATCCACTTATAGATTGTAAAGAATGTAAAACAAGACATAGAGCAGATAAATTAATAGAAGAATGGGCACACGAACAAGGAAAAGACATGATTGCAGATGGAATGACAGATGAAGAAATGATAAAATTTTTAGATGATAATAATATCTGTTGTCCAAATTGTGGAAAACACAATTTTACATCAATTCGTAAATTTAATTTAATGTTCAAAACATTTCAAGGTGTAACAGAAGATGCAAAAGCAGAAATCTATTTAAGACCAGAAACAGCACAAGGAATATTTGTAAACTTCAAAAATGTAATGAGAACAACAAGAAGAAAATTACCAATGGGAATTGCACAAATAGGTAAGGCTTTCAGAAATGAAATAACACCAGGAAACTTTACATTTAGAACAAGAGAATTTGAGCAAATGGAACTTGAATTTTTCTGTAAACCAGGAACAGATTTAGAGTGGCATGAATATTGGAAAAAATTCTGTGAAAAATGGTTAATATCATTAGGAATGAAAGAAGAAAATATACGTTTAAGAGATCATAGTCCAGAAGAATTAGTATTTTATAGTAAAGCAACAACAGATATAGAATATGCATTTCCATTTGGATGGGGAGAATTATGGGGAATTGCTGATAGAACAGATTATGATTTATCAAATCATGCAAGACAATCAAATCAAGATTTTACATATTTAGATCCAGAAACAAATGAAAAATACATACCATATTGTATAGAACCATCACTTGGAGCAGACAGAGTTGCATTAGCATTTTTATGTAATGCCTATGATGAAGAAGAGATTGCAGAAGGTGATACAAGAGTAGTATTACATTTACATCCAGCATTAGCACCATATAAAGTAGCAGTATTACCACTATCAAAGAAATTGTCAGATAAAGCACAAGAAGTTTATGAACAATTATCAAAGAAATTTATGTGTGAATATGATGAAGCTGGTTCAATTGGAAAAAGATATAGAAGAGAAGATGAAATAGGAACACCATATTGTGTAACAGTTGACTTTGACACATTAAATGATAATTCAGTAACAATTAGAGATAGAGATACAATGGAACAAGTAAGAGTAAATATAAATGAATTAGAAAATTGGATAAGTGAAAAAGTTGAATTTTAGTAAAAAATATACAAGGGGATAAATATTTTTTGGTGAAAGGAAAAAATAATGGAAAATAAAAAAACAATTATTATAATGATAATATTAATAATATTTATAATAGTATTCATAGGTGCTATAATTTGTTTAAATGTAGGGAATCAAAAACAACTAAATATATTAACAGAGGAGTCTAATAATTTATTGAAACAGGATTTAATAAGAGATGAAATTAATGCAGATATAAAAACAAGTAAAAATTATGCTAAAGTAGAAAAAACAATAAAAGAATATTTATCAAATGTTAAAAATATATATGTAGAAATGCAGAATTTAAATGATAATATAGATGCAGAAAAAATTTTTACAGCTGATAATCTTAAAGATCACAATTTAGAAGAAATTGATGAATTAGTGAGTGAAGATAGAAACAAAAGTAAGGAATATATAGACAAATGTAAAAAAATGATAGAAGAAAAATCTATTATGAATGCAATTAATGAGGTAAAATTTACTTCAAAAAGTGAATATTATATTGATTTATATAAAAGTGTTATGCTTTCAGATAGTATGAAAAAGCAACTAAATAATATAGAAACAGAAATAGAAAATAGTAAAGATAAGTTGTATGATAAACTTACAGTTGTTTCAAATATTAAACAATATTTAGAAGAAAATTCAAAATATTGGTCAATAAAAGGTGATAAAATTGTTTTTACAAACAATAATGTTATTGTTCAATATTATAATTTGATAAACAAATTGAATTCGTAAGGAGTGATAAAGATGAGAAAATATTTTGGAACAGATGGAATTCGTAGAATAGCAAATACAGAACTTTCACCTGAATTAGTTTATAAAGTAGCAAAAGCAGGAGCTTATGTTTTATCTAAACATACAGATAAAGCACCTACAATATTAATAGGAAGAGATACAAGATTATCTGGTACTTTAATAGAAAGTGCTATGGTTGCAGGATTTTTAAGTTATGGAGCAAATGTAAAATTATTAGGAGTAATGCCAACACCAGCAGTTGCATATTTAACAAGAAAATTGAAAGCAGATGCAAGTGTTGTAATTTCAGCATCACATAATACATTTGAATTTAATGGAATTAAATATTTTAGTAATAAGGGAATGAAAATTCCTGATGAGTTAGAAGAAGAAATAGAAGAAGTAATGGAATCTGGAAAACTTGATGAATTAACAGCTGTAAAAGATAAAATAGGAATTTCAGAGGTTAGAACAGATTTATTAGATGAATATGTATATTTCTTTAGAAAACATTTTGATGATAATATAGAAAAATATAATAGACCAGATTTTAAAGTTGTTATAGATACTGCTAATGGAGCAACATATCAAGTTGCAGATAAGGTATTTAAAATACTTGGAATAAATCATGTTATTATAAATAATCATCCAGACGGAATTAATATTAATGACAAATGTGGTTCAACACATTTAGAAATGTTAAAAGAATACGTAGTAAAAAATAAAATGAGTTTAGGAATTGCTTATGATGGTGATGGAGATAGATGTTTAGCTGTTGACGAAAATGGTGAAGAACTAGATGGTGATAAAATTTTAGCTATAATAGCAAATTATTTAAAACCACAAGGAAAGTTAGCAAAAGACACTATAGTTGCAACAGTAATGAGTAATTTGGGGCTAAATAAATATGCTGAAGCAAATAAATTAAACTTTGTTCAGACAAAAGTTGGAGATAGATATGTATTAGAAGAAATGCTAAAAAATGGATATAATCTAGGTGGAGAACAATCAGGTCATGTTATATTATTAGATTATAACCCAACTGGTGATGGAATATTAACATCTTTAATGTTGATTCAAGCTTTATTAGAAAGTAAAAAGAAAGCATCAGAGCTAGGTGAATTAGTACAAAAATATCCACAAGTTTTAATAAATGCTAAAGTAGATTCTGATAAAAAGTATGATTATGAAAAAGATAAAGAAATAAAATTAGCTATACAAAAGGTTGAAGAAGAATTTGCAGGAAATGGAAGAGTATTAATTCGTCCATCTGGAACTGAGCCTCTTGTAAGAGTCATGATTGAAGGAAAAGATTCTAAAATTATAGAAGATAGAGCAAGGACAATAGCTCAATTAATTGAAAAAAAATGTAAGTAAAAAAATATAAAGGTAATATTGAAGCAGATAATACAAAGATGCTTTAATGTTACTTTTATTTTTTTTACAAAAATTGATAATATTTTTATATTCGACAAAACTTCTTAATATTCACTCTTGGAAAAAAATGGAAAAGAATATATAATAACATTAAATAAAACAAAGGAGGAAAAAATGCAAAGTACATTCATAAAAAAAGATAAGAGATTAATTTTTGTGTTAGAAGAGGATATAGATGAATATTATGCACAAAAGATAAGAAGGAGGATTGACAATGAAATTGAGAGATATATGCCAAAGGAAGTATTATTTGATTTTAGTAATGTTTCTTTTATGGATAGTGCAGGAATTGGGCTTATAATAGGTAGATATAAATTGATAAATATGTTAGGTGGAGAATTAAAAATAGCAAATGTAAATTTGCAAATCCAGAAAATATTTGAAATGAGTGGAATATTAAAATTAATACCAATAGATTGTAATAAAAAAAGGGAGGTTCAAATATGACTAATGAATACAAAAATGAAATGAAAATAGAATTTTTAAGTAAATCAAATAATGAAGCATTTGCTAGAATATCTGTTGCAGCATTTGTAGCACAATTAGATCCAACATTAGAAGAAATATCAGATATAAAAACTGCGGTATCAGAAGCTGTAACAAATTCAATAATACATGGATATGAAGATAAAATTGGATTAGTAAAAGTTGTATGTAAAATATCAGAAGATGAGGTATTTATTGAAATATCAGATAGTGGAAAAGGAATTGAAAACATTGAAATGGCAAAACAACCACTATATACGACAAAATCTAATTTAGAAAGATCTGGTATGGGATTCACAATTATGGAAAGCTTTATGGATGAAGTAGATGTTGAATCAATATTAGGAATTGGGACAAAAGTAACTATGCGAAAAAAAATAAAAAATAATATAAAAGAAAAATGTGAAGAAGATTTAATTAGTCCAGGAGTGTAAGGAGAGAAGAAGAGTGTATGATAATGATATGAAAAATATCGAATTAGCTCAGACTGGAAATAAAGAATCTATGACACAATTGGTTGAAAATAATAGTAGATTAATTTGGAGTATTGTTCGTAGGTTTAGTGGTAGAGGATATGATGTAGAAGATTTATATCAAATAGGATGTATTGGACTAATAAAGGCAATACAAAGATTTGATACAAGCTTTGAAGTCAAGCTTTCAACTTATGCAGTACCATATATTTTAGGAGAAATAAAAAGATTTATAAGAGATGATGGACCAATAAAAATAAGTAGAAGTATTAAAGAGTTAAATATAAAAATAATAGAATTACAAAAGGAATATATGAATAAATATGGAAAAGAAATAACTTTAGATGAATTAGCTAAAGAATTAAAAACTACTAAAGAAGAAATTACGATGTCTATGGATTCTTTAAGACCAGTTAATTCGATAGAAGATAGTCAGTATAGAGATAATAAAACAGATAAAACTGTAAGTATAATAGAAAAATTATCAACAGGAAGAGATGAAGAGACAGAAATTACAAATAAAATTGTAATAAAAAAATTAATAAGTGAGTTAGACAGTAAAGAAAAAGAAATAATATTGCTTAGATATTATAGAGGTAAGACTCAAATGCAAGTTTCTAGAATGCTTGGGATAACACAAGTACAAGTTTCTAGAATAGAAAGAAAAGTTTTAGATAATATGAAAAGAAAGCTTTCAATTTAAAAAGGATAAAATTAAGTATGAAAAATTTTTTGATATTTTTATGTAGTTTTACATTAATTTTTTTTATAATTCCTGCTATGTGTACTATAGTATTAAAAAACAAAAATGAAATAGATGTAAATTCTCAAATTAAATCTTATGATGAAAAAGATAATAATACTAGTATAGAAGAAATGAGTGAAGAATATTTGAAATATCAAAAAATAAAGCTATTGCATGTAAAAACAGGTGAAATAGTAGAAATGGATATGGATGAATATTTATATGGTGTTGTTTCAGCCGAAATGCCTGCTAATTATGAAATAGAAGCATTAAAAGCTCAAGCAATAGTAGCAAGAACTTATACAATATATCAAGCAATGAATAATTCCAACAAACATGAAAATGCAGATGTTTGTGATGATTATACTTGTTGCCAAGCGTGGATTAGTAAAGAAGACAGAATGGCAAGATGGAATGCAAATGAAGCTGAAAGCAATTGGGAAAAGATTGTGAAATGTGTAAATGAAACAACTGGTAAAATAATTGTTTATGATGGTAAGCCAATAAATGCATTTTTCCATTCTAATAGTGGAGGAATAACAGAAACATCACTAAATATTTGGGGAGAAATAGATTATCCATATTTAAAATCTGTAGAAACAGTAGGAGAAGATGGATATAATCAATATAGTTCAGAAGTAGTATTATCAAAAGAAGAATTAATAAAGAAAATGAGAGAAAAATATTCTGATTTTGAAATAGATTTTAATGCAGAAAATAGTATTAAAATTTTAGAATTCACATCAAGTAATAGAGTAAAAACGATAAAAATTGGAAATAAAGAAATTGCTGGAACAGAAGCAAGAAGTATATTAGGATTAAAATCAACTAATTTTACAATAACAATAGAAGCAGATAGTATAAAATTTAGTGTAATAGGATATGGACATGGAGTTGGAATGAGCCAAACTGGTGCTGATAGTATGGCAAAAAGTGGTGCAAGTTATGAAGAAATAATTAAGCATTTTTATACAGGAGTGGAAATAAAATAATAAATTTCCTTAAATTGAATAATCTTTGAAAAAAAGTAAATACTTGTAATAGCAAAGTATTAAGGAGGAAATTTATGAAGAAAAAAAGTTTTTTTAAAAATAATGAAAATATAATTATATATGTTGTAACGGCAGTATTTTTAATTATAGCTATATCTGTTGGGATATCAATGTATATGAAAACAGGGACAAATCAAGAGATTAGTGAAAATACAGAAAAAGGTTCAGATGAAAACAATTTAAAATCACAAGAAATAGAAGATGTAAGTTCTGGTATAGGAAAAACTATAGAAGAACAGGAAAATAAACCAGAAGAGCAAGAAGTAGTTCAGCCAGAAGAAACAAATATAATTGTTGAAAAGCCAAATTCAACAGAGAAGAAAGATGAAAAAGATAGTAAAATAACTGAACCAGAAGAAACTGAAAAACAACCAGAAGTTAAAGAAGAAAAAGAACCAATATCTTTCATAAAACCAACAGATGGAGAAATAATAACAGAATTTGCACAAGAAAATTTAATTTATTCAGAAACATTAAAAGAATGGATTACACATACAGGAATTGACATAAAGGCTGATAAAACAAGTATAATAAAAGCTTCAGCCGATGGAATTATAACATCAATTTTAAATGATCCGAGATATGGATTAACAATTGTAATGACTCATGATGATGGCTATGAGACAGTTTATTCAAATCTTTTGACTGCAGAGTTTGTTGTTGAAGGAGAAGAAGTTAAACAAGGCCAAACAATAGGAACAGCTGGAAATACAGCAGCATTTGAAAGCAATTTAGATAGCCATTTACATTTTGAAATTTTACAGGATGGTAAATATTTAAATCCAAGTATTTATTTGAAATAAAAAATATAATAGGTCGCTATAACAGCGACTTTTTTGTTTTTAATAAATTATTAAAATATTATAAATTTATCCTAGTAATGTGTAATAATTACTTGTACTTTTTTTCTATTTGTGATATCATAATCACGAAATTTAAACTCAATAAATGGAGGTTTCAAATGAAAATATTAGTAACAGGAGCTAACGGAATGTTAGCAAAAGAAGTAAAAGAAAAATTTGCAGATGGAAATGAAGTAATAGCAACAGATGTATCAGAATTAGATATAACAAATGAAAAAGCAGTTATGGAATATGTAGAAAATACAAAACCAGAATATATAATAAATTGTGCAGCATATACAGCTGTAGATAAAGCAGAAGAAAACTATGATTTAGCAGACAGAATAAATGGAGATGGACCAACAAATTTAGCTAAAGTAGCTAAAAATGCAGGAGCAAAATTAGTTCATATATCTACAGATTATGTATTTGGTGGAAATTTAGATATATCAAAAGATTATAAAGAAGATGATGAAAAACATCCAGTAACAGCTTATGGAAAAACAAAATTACATGGTGAAGAAGGAATAACATCAAATATGGATGAATACTACATTTTTAGAACAGCATGGTTATATGGAGTTGGAGGAAATAATTTTGTAAAAACAATGACAAAATTAGGATCAACAAGAGATGAAATAAATGTAGTATCAGATCAACACGGAAGTCCAACTTACGCAAAAGATTTAACAGAAATAATATATCAAGCAATATATAAAAAAATACCTTATGGAATATATAATGCTACAAATGAAGGATATACAACATGGTATGACTTTACAAAAGAAATATTAGCAGAACAAGGAATTACATGTAAAGTAAACCCTGTAACAACAGAACAATATATAGAAATGATGAAAGTTACACAAGCCAAAAGACCATTTAATTCACAAATGTCAAAAGCCAAACTTGAAGCAACTGGAATAAAAGTACCAGAGTGGAAAGATGGATTAAAAAGATACTTAGAAGAAGCCAAAAGATTAGAGCAATAGAAAGGATGGAGTATTATGAAAAATAGAAAAGGAATTATATTAGCAGGAGGAAGTGGAACAAGATTATATCCATTAACACTTGCAATATCAAAGCAAATAATGCCAGTATATGATAAACCAATGATTTATTATCCATTATCAATATTAATGCAAGCAGATATAAGAGAAGTTTTAATAATAACAACACCAAGAGACTTAGAAACATTTAAAAGTTTACTTGGAGACGGAAGTCAATGGGGAATGAAATTTGAATATAAAGTTCAAGAAAAACCAAATGGTTTAGCAGAAGCATTTATTATTGGGGAAGACTTTATAGGACAAGATAATGTTGCAATGATATTAGGAGATAATATGTTTTATGGAGAACATCTATCACAAAAATTAAAAGAAGCAAATGAAAGAGAAAATGAAGCAACAATATTTGGATATTATGTAAAAGACCCAAGAGCTTATGGAGTAGTAGAAATTGATGAAAAAGGAAAAGCTGTTTCAATAGAAGAAAAGCCAGCTAATCCAAAATCAAATTATGCTGTGCCAGGATTGTATTTCTATACAAATGAAGTAATAGAAATTGCTAAAAATGTAAAACCATCTGCAAGAGGAGAATTAGAAATAACATCAATAAATGAAGAATATATGAAAAAAGGACAATTAAAAGTTGAAAAATTAGGAAGAGGAATGACATGGTTTGATACAGGAACACATGATGCTTTAATAGAAACAGCAAGTTTTGTTCAAACAATTCAAAAAAGACAAGGTCTACAAATATGTTGTCCAGAAGAAATAGCATTTGATAAAGGTTGGATAGACTCTAGTGAATTATCAGAATTAGCTAAAAAATATATGAAAACAGACTATGGAAAATATCTAAAAGATGTAGCAGATAATGTATTTGGTGAAGAATAATAAAATATATTTAATTCAAAAGAAAGGAGAGATATCTAACTAAAAATTAGATATTTAGTATAATATGGGAAAATTCAAAAAAATTGAAACATCAATAGATGGAGTATATATTATAGAACCAACAGTATTTGGAGATAATAGAGGATACTTTATGGAAACATATAGCAAAAAAGATTTTGAAGAAATTGGATTAAACTATGATTTTGTTCAAGACAATCAGTCAAAATCAAAAAAAGGTGTTTTAAGAGGACTACATTTTCAAAAGGAAAATACACAAGCTAAACTTGTTAGATGTATAAAAGGTGAGGTATTTGATGTTGCTGTTGATTTAAGACCTGGAAGTAAAACTTATGGAAAATGGGAAGGTGTTATATTAACAGAAGAAAATAAAAAAATGTTTATGATACCAAAAGGATTTGCACATGGATTTTTGGTATTATCAGATGAAGCAGAATTTACATATAAATGTGATGATATATATAATCATGAAGCTGAAGGTGGATTAAAATTTGATGATCCAGATGTTGGAGTTGAATGGCCAATGGGAGATTTAAAGAAAGAAGATTTAATAACATCAGAAAAAGATGCAAAATGGCCTTCTTTAAAAGAATTAAAACAAACAGACTTATTTAAGAATATAAAAGGAGAAAATTAATTATGAAAAATATATTAGTAACAGGTGCAGCAGGATTTATAGGAGCAAATTTTGTAGAATATTTTGTAAATAAACATCCAGATTATAAAGTAGTTGTAGTAGATAAATTAACTTATGCTGGAAACATGGCAAATTTAGATAAAGTAAAAGATAAAATATCATTTGAAAAAGCAGATATATGTGATTTTGAAAAAATGAAAGAAATATTTGATAAATATGATATAAATGGTGTAATACATTTTGCTGCTGAATCACATGTAGACAATAGTATAAAAAATCCATTTGTATTTACACATACAAATGTTATTGGAACACATACATTATTAGAAACAGCAAAACAAAAATGGGGAGAAGGTTCAGAAAATAAATTTGTACATATATCAACAGATGAAGTATATGGTGCATTAGGAGAAGATGGATATTTTACAGAAAAATCACCAATACAACCAAGTAGCCCATATTCAGCATCAAAAGCAAGTTCAGACTTAATTGCATTTGCATATCATACAACATATAAAATGAATGTAAATGTAACAAACTGTTCAAATAACTATGGACCATATCAACATAATGAAAAATTAATTCCACACATGATTAAACTTGCAATGAATAATGAAAAACTACCAGTTTATGGTACAGGAAAAAATATAAGAGATTGGTTATATGTAGAAGATCATTGTAAAGCAATAGATATGGTATTTCATAAAGGTGTTGCTGGTGAGAGATATAATATAGGTGGACACAATGAAAAGAGAAATATAGATATTGTAAAACTTATATTAAAAAGATTAGGAAAATCAGAAGACTTAATTCAATATGTAGAAGATAGAAAAGGTCATGATTACAGATATGCAATAGATCCAAGTAAAATAAAAGCAGAACTTGGATGGGAACCAGAAACAAAATTTGAAGATGGAATTGTAAAAACAATAGATTGGTATATTGCAAATCCAGAATGGTTAAAATAATAGAAAATAGAGGGCTTCATGAAATATGGAGCTTTCTTTATTAGGAGATGAGAAAATGCCACGATTTTTTGTAAAAAATAGTCAAATAAATGATAATAAAATAATTATATGTGGTGAAGATATAAAACATATAAAAAACGTTTTAAGAAAACAAATAGGAGATGACATAGAAATATGTGATCAAGATACTGAAACCTCATATAAATGTGAAATAGAAAAGATAGATGAACAAAGCATAACTACTCAAATAATATCTGTATTGGATGATGTAAGTGAAAATATAAAAGTTGATATATTTCAAGGATTACCTAAATCAGATAAGATGGAATTAATAATTCAAAAATCAGTTGAATTAGGTGCAAATGCTATAATTCCAACTTGTATGAAAAGATGTGTAGTAAAGATTGATAAAAAAGATGAAAACAAGAAAATAGAAAGATGGAATAAAATTGCAGAAAGTGCATCAAAACAATGTGGAAGAAACTATATTCCTCAAGTAAAGCCAATAATAGATATTAAAGAAATAGATAATATCGTAAAAGATTATGATGTAATAATTGTTGCTTATGAGAATGAAAAAGAAAATACAATAAAAGCAGAATTAAAGAGAATAAAAAATTCAGAAAAAAAAGAAGATCTAAAAATAGGAGTTGTTATTGGACCAGAAGGTGGATTTGAAGAAAATGAAATAATTCAATTGAAAAATGCTGGTGCAAAAGTAGTAACATTAGGAAAAAGAATTTTGCGTACAGAAACAGTAGCATTAAATTTGTTAAGTATATTAATGTATGAATTTTCTTTAAATTAAATACAAATAAAGAAAAATAATATAAAATACTTGATAAATACTAAAAAAAATGGTAAAATATTCAATATGTAAACAAAAAATGAAAGAGGAATATTAATTGGAAAGTTGTACTCCAGAAAAAAAAGATAAAAATTCAAAAATAATAGAAAAAGTATTAAATATTATATATTTAATTTTAATTATACTATATTTTATAAGTTTATATTTAATTCAAATTAACTATGATTCAAATTTTTTTATAAAATATTTTAAAATTTCAAGTTTTGTGTTATTAATAGTTTCACTAATTACTTTTGAAATTGCATACAAAAAAGAAAATACAAAAATAGGAATACATGGAATTGAAACACTTGTTGTTTCTATATTTACATTGTTAATTCAGTATATGACAAGAGTTTTTTATGTAGGTATACAAGAATATATAAAATTATGTATAGGTATAGCAATATCATATTACATATTAAAAATAATAATTAAATATACAAATGAAAATAAACAAAAACTAGATAATTTAAGCGATATAAAAGAAATTGTTAAAGATAAACCAATAAAGAAATTAACTAAAAGAAAAAATATAAATAATGCAAAAGATTAAACTATAAAAAAGAAAGGAAATCAAATATGCAATTAGTTAACATCGGTTTTGGGAATATTGTTAGTGCAAATAAAATAGTAGCTGTTGTAAGTCCTGAATCAGCTCCAATAAAGAGAATGGTACAAGAGGCTAAAGATGCAAAAACAGCTATAGATGCAACTTGTGGAAGAAGAACAAGGTCAGTATTAATAATGGATTCTGGTCATATAATTTTATCAGCAATACAACCTGAAACAATAGCTACAAGAACAGATAAAGATGTAGATAATCAGTCTGAAGAATAAATTTTTAAGGAGGAAGATATATTATGATGGTAAAACCAACGGTTTCAGAACTTTTAAAAAAGGCAAGAAATAGATATGAACTTGTAATAGCAACTTCAAAAAGAGCTAGACAAATAGCAAATGGTGCAGAAGTAAAGACAAAAGTAAAAGAAGAATCACCAGTTACACTTGCAGCAAATGAAATAGCAGAAGGAAAAGTAGAAATTATTGAACCAAAAGATATAATACAATAAAATTGTAGAGATAAATTGTGAAAGGAAAACATTATAATGGAAAAAAAGAATATCATTTCACTTGCGGGTGATTTAGCTGCAGGAAAAGGAACTATATCAGAAATTTTAATAAAAAAATTAGATTATGGAATATATAGAAATGGAGAATATGCAAGAAAATTAGCAAAAGACATGGGATTAGATATAACAAGTTTTAATGCATTTCTTGCAGAACATCCTGAAATAGATCTTCAAATAGAAAAAAGTGCAGCTGAATATGCACAAACACATGATAATTTTATTATTGATGCAAGATTAGGATGGTATGCTGTTCCAGAATCATTTAAAGTATATTTAAAAGTTGATATTGATGTTGCAGCTAAAAGAGCATTTAATGACCCCAAAAGAAAATCAACTGAATGTTTTTCAACAGTAGAAGAACAAAAAAAAGATATGCAAAAAAGATTTAAAATGGAAAATGAAAGATATTGGAAATTATATCATGTACATAAAGATGATATGTCTAATTATGATTTTGTAATTGATACAACAAACTTAACACCAGAAGAAGTAGCAAAGATGATAGAAGAAGAATATGAAAAATGGAAACAAAAATAAAGAACGTCAAAGCGCGTTCTTTATTTTTTTAGTATAGTAAAGTAATTTTATTCCCATCTTTTTTTACAAATCCATCATCAATTAAAAGTTTAATTTCTCTCATCATAGCACTTCTATCTACACTTAAAAAATCTGCTAAATCAGTATAATTATATGGAATTGTAAATGATTTTACCATAGAACCCTTTGATAAAATATCAAAATAAGATAAAAGTTTTTCTCTTATATTTCTTTTAGTTAAAAGTTCTATTCTCAAGTTTAAATCTATAATTTCATCAAGAAATAATTCTCCGAGAGAACTTATAAGTTCCTTATGAAATTCACAATTTTTTTTACATTTATTAAAAAGAGAATCATAAGTATAAAATAAAATTTCAGATTTCTTTTTGGCAACTGCAAAAAGTTCATTATTAGTATTTGCTGGGTAGAAAACTTCTCCAAAAACATCATTATTTGAAAAACGTCCAATAATAGTTTTATTACCATTGACATCATACCTTATTAAATCAACCTCTCCATTTAAAATTATGCAGATTTGGTTACGCTTTTCGATATAGTTAGTAACTGTTTCACCTTTATCAAAATTTTTTATTTGTATTTTATCACAACTTGATTTAAAATTTTCTATAAAATTTTTTTTATTGAAATTTGTTTCCATAAAAATATCTCCAAAATTGAATAAGCTTGAAATTTCAAAATACTGATAATTCAACATAAATATTAGACAATATATTATGAAATTTCCAAAAAGATTATACATTAAAATTGTTGCAATTGCAACAGATTTTTGAAAAATAAAAGGTATAATTGACTTGTACTTAAAAGAAAAAAATAAAAAGTACACTTGAGAGGAAGGTAATAATATGAAGGTAATAAAAAGAGATGGTAGAACTATAGATTTTGATCGTTCAAAAATCGAAATAGCAATTGAAAAAGCTAATAAAGAAGTAAGAGGAAAAGAAAAAGCAACAAAAGAAGAAATTAGTGAAATTATAGGATATATTGAAGACCTTGGCAAAAAAAGAATGTTAGTAGAAGACATTCAAGATGTTATTGAAGAAAAATTAATGGAATTTGATAAATACGAATTAGCTAAAAAGTATATAGTTTACAGATATACAAGAGCATTAGTAAGAAAATCAAATACAACAGATGAATCAATATTAGGACTAATCCGTAATGAAAATAAAGAGTTAGCAGAAGAAAATTCTAATAAAAATACAATGTTAGCCTCAACACAAAGAGACTACATAGCAGGAGAAGTTTCAAGAGATTTAACTAGAAGAATATTATTACCAGAAAAAATATCAAAAGCACATGAAGATGGAATTCTACATTTTCATGATGCAGACTATTTTGTTCAGCCAATATTTAATTGTTGTTTAATAAATATTGGAGATATGTTAGATAATGGAACAGCAATGAATGGAAAAATGATAGAAACACCAAAAAGTTTCCAAGTAGCTTGTACTGTAACAACTCAAATAATTGCTGCAGTAGCAAGTAACCAATATGGTGGACAATCTGTAGATATAAAACATTTAGGAAAATATTTAAGAAGAAGCCATGATAAAATAAAAAAAAGATTAACAGAAAAATATGGTGGAAAAATACATAAAGATGTAATTGAAGAAATGATAAATGATAGTGTAAAAGAAGAATTGGCAGCAGGTGTTCAAACTATACAATATCAAATAAATACTTTAATGACAACAAATGGGCAATCTCCATTTGTAACATTATTTTTACATTTAGATCCAGATGATGAATATATTAATGAAAATGCAATGATAATAGAAGAAATTTTAAAACAAAGAATACAAGGAATAAAGAACGAAGTTGGAGTTTATGTAACACCAGCATTTCCAAAACTAGTATATGTTTTAGATGAACATAACTGTTTAAAAGGCGGAAAATATGACTATTTAACAAAATTAGCAGTAAAGTGTTCTGCAAAGAGAATGTATCCAGATTATATTTCAGCTAAAAAGATGAAAGAAAACTATGAGGGAAATGTATTTAGCCCAATGGGATGTAGAAGTTTCTTAATTCCTTGGAAAGATGAAAATGGAGAATATAAATTTGAAGGAAGATTTAATCAAGGAGTAGTAAGTATAAATTTACCACAAGTTGGAATACTTGCTCAAGGTAATGAAGAAAAATTCTGGAAATTACTTGATGAAAGACTTGAAATATGTAAAGAAGCATTAATGTGTAGACATTATTCATTATTAGGAACATTATCAGATATATCACCAATACATTGGCAAAATGGTGCAATAGCACGCTTGAAAAAAGGTGAAAAAATCGATAAATATTTAAAAGATGGATATTCAACATTATCATTAGGATATATAGGAATATATGAAACAACAAAATTAATGAAGGGAGTATCTCATACAACTCCAGAGGGACATGAATTTGCAATAAGAATAATGAATTACTTAAAAGATAGAACAACAAAATGGAGAAATGAATCTGGATTAGGATTTTCATTATATGGAACTCCAGCAGAAAGTTTATGTTATAGATTTGCTCGTATTGATAAAGAAAAATTTGGAAGTATTCCAGATATTACAGACAAGGGATATTATACAAATTCATATCATGTTGATGTTAGAGAAAAAATAGATGCATTTAGCAAATTAAAATTTGAAAGTGAATTCCAACCATTATCATCAGGTGGAGCAATATCTTATGTTGAAGTACCAAATATGAAAAATAATCTTGAGGCATTAGAAGAAGTAGTTAAATTTATTTATGATAATATTCAATATGCTGAATTTAATACAAAATCAGACTATTGCCAAGTTTGTGGATTTGATGGAGAAATGATTATAAATGATCAAAATGAATGGGAATGTCCACAATGTGGTAATAAAGATAAATCAAAATTAAATGTTGTTCGTCGTACATGTGGATATTTAGGTGAAAATTTCTGGAATGTAGGAAAAACAAAAGAAATAAAATCAAGAGTTTTACATTTGTAAAATAAATAAGAGAAGACCCTCTCCGTTAGGAAAGGGCCTTCTCTTTGCCAATTTTTAATTAACAATGCTCACATTGAGCTGTTTTACGTATTCCAAAAACTCCTGAGAGTTCCCTTGGTCCGTAAAGGAAAAGACCATGCTGATGATACAACCACTCTTTTCACAGAGTTTTACTCTACCGTTGCACAGTGCAACAAAGCTGAGCAGTTGGCACATCTGCGAGTAGTTCTTCTGAGTGTAGAGAGAATAGCAAAGATCGTTTGCCAAATCCTTGTAAAACTTGGCAGCGAGATGCGGGTTGGACTCCTTTGTGATTTTCGGTTCACGCTCTAAAAAAGCATAAGAGCAAGAAACTTCGAAGTCTTTTTCCATATTTTCCTCCTGTGTTTTTCAGATGTTGGTGCTTTTCGAAGTTGTGATGGCTTCTTGGCAGGCTTTTACAATATCTGCCTCAGTCATTTTGTCAAAATTGTCGGTAATGCTTGCAACACGCAAGCATGCAGCTGCAGCAGGATCAGTACACGAAGTAGTAGGTTCTGCTTTTTTTGTGGTAGCATTGCTAGAATTGGTGTTCTTACGAATGAAAATACTCATAAGTATTCCTCCTGAGGTATTCACCTTTTATGAGTTGTGTGTAAATGAACTTTAATATTATATCACTTTATAACTGTACTGTCAAATAAAAAATATTGTTGGTTTTTATTGAAAAAAATATAAAAGAGAAGTACAATATATAAAGTAAATAAAAGAGAGGTTTTTGTAATGAAAAAGAAAAAAATAATATTAATTGCAATTGCTATAATAATATTATTAGTAGTATGTATTAAATTAAAATCTAGTAAAAATGTTAATTCAGAAATTGAAGAGCAAACTTATGCTCAAAATGAAGAGCAAATTATAAATGAAAGTACTCAAGCAGATGATGATAACAAGTTACCAGAAGAAACAGTAGAAAATGAAGAATCAACAGAAGAAGTAGTGGAAGAAACCAAAGATGTACAAGTAGTGGAAACAAAAAAAGATGATGCAAAGAAAAGTAATTCATCAAATAGTAAAAAAACAGATTATTTTATAAAGGTAAATTATCAAGAAAATGTTGTTACGATATATTCAAAAGATGAAAATGGAGAATATACAGTACCATATAAGGCAATGGTTTGTTCTACAGGTTCTGCAACACCACATAGTGGAACATACACAATGCCAAAAGGAAAAAATAGTAGAGGACTTTGGGGGGCAATGTTTGGCGGAGTATATGCTCAATATTTTGTAAGAATTGTTGGAAGTATATTATTTCACTCTGTTCCATATACAGAAGGATGGAAAGATTCAGCAAAAGGAACACTTGAATATTGGGAATATGATAAATTAGGAACAACTGCATCTGCTGGATGTGTAAGATTAATGTGTAAAGATGCAAAATGGATATATGATAATTGCATAGCTGGAACTCAGGTTGAATTCTATGCAGACTCTAATCCAGGACCATTAGGAAAACCTACGGCTCCTAAAATATCAGGTGATGAAGAAGTACGTGGTTGGGATCCAACAGACCCAAGTCCAAAAAATCCATGGAAAAATTATACACCATCTAATACAAAATCAGATGATACAAATAGTACAAGCACAAAGGATACAAATAAGAAAGATACAGATGATGAAAAAGTACCAGAAGATTTTGATTCAGAAAAAGGTGAATATAAAGATTCAATAGATTAAAGTAAAAAAGGAAAAAATATGAAGAAAAAAGAAAAAAATAAATTATTAAGATACATAAGTACTATATTTTTAATATTACTAATTACATTAGTTTTTAATACTGAAAATGGAGAAAAATATTTAGAAAATATAATAAATACAAATGGTCAAAAAATAGAAAAAACAATACCAGAAACAGTTTCAACAAATACAACTAAAATTGAATTAGAGAATATACCACAATATGATGGAAAACTTTATGTTGAAATAAATAATAATATTCCATATTTTAATGAAAATGATTATACAACAGAAAGTTTTGAAAAATATTCAGAATTAGATGTTTTAGGAAGATGTGGAGTTGCTTATGCAAATGTTTGTAAAGAAATAATGCCACCAGAGCGGAGATGAAAGAGGTAGTATAAGTAGTGTAACTCCAACTGGTTGGAAACAAAAAAAATATGATGGAAAATATTTGTATAATAGATGTCATTTAATAGGATATCAATTGTCAGATGAAGATGCTAATAAACTTAATTTAATAACTGGAACAAGATATTTTAATGTCGATGGAATGTTGCCATTTGAAAATAAAGTGGCTGAATATATAAAAGGTCAGAAAAACGGAGAAAATAAGCATGTTTTATATAGAGTAACTCCAATATATGAAGGAAATAATTTAGTGGCAAATGGAGTGGAAATTGAAGCATATTCAGTTGAAGATAATGGAAGTGGAATATGTTTTAATGTATATATTTATAATGTTCAGCCAGGAATAAAAATTAATTATGAAACAGGTGAAAGTTCAATAGAAAAATAATAGTAAATGAGGTGTAATCTATATTGGAAGAAGATTTTTATGACGAAATGATAAATGAATATAAAGATAAATTTCGTATTGAAAGAATCAAAATATTACAAGAATATGCAGAAAAAATGAAAAATCAACAATTAATGTATGTATATGATAAATCTAAAGAAAACTATTTAGTATCATCATGTGAAAAAAATAGAAGCAATGAGATTATAAAGATAAATGAAAATGATTTACCACAATATATAAAGATAGGTAGTATTATAAGAAAAGAAAATGGAAAATATGTGTTAGACTTAGAATCAAGTAAAGAAATAGAAAAAATACTAGAAGAAAAGAAAAAGGAATTATTAGAAGAGCAAAAGAATACAATGCAAAAGCGTAGAATAGAAGGACATATATATGAATTTGTTGAACCTATTGATAAAAATATAATGTTAATAGATAATAGCGAAAATACAGGAGAAGTTTTTGAAGAAAATTTTTATGCTGTATTTGAAAATGCAAAAGAAGGAGAACTATTTGAGTTTATAGAAGGAGAATATAAAAAAATATAAAGGCTATTTAAGAGAAAGGATAATTATAAATGACTATACAAAAAAATCAAGAATATATTGTTGATATAATAGATAATGGATTTGAAGGAGAAGGAATTGCTAAAATAGATAATTTTACGATATTTATTCCTGGTACAATAAAAGGTGAAAGAGTAAGAATAATTGTAGTAAAAGTATTATCAACACATGCATTTGGAAAAGCAATAGAAATATTAGAAAAATCTGAAAATAGACAAGAAATAGATTGCAGTACATACAAAAGATGTGGTGGATGCAACTTAAGACATGTAAAATATAAAACAACATTAAAAATGAAACAAAATGCAGTTCAAAGTTTAGTAAACAAAACATTAAAACAAAAAGTACAAGTATGTGATACAGTAGGAATGGAAAATCCTTATTATTATAGAAATAAAGCACAATATCCAGTTGGCAAAAATCAAAATGGAGAACCAGTTATTGGTGTATTTGCTAATAGGACTCATGAAGTAATTCAAATAGAAAAATGTTTAATTCAAAATGAAAAAGCAGAAGAAATTGCTAAATATATAGTAAAGTTTGTAAAAGAAAACAAGATTAGTGTTTATGATGAGAAAAATGGAAAAGGCTTGCTTAGACATATTGTTATAAAAGTTGGAGTTAAGACCAAAGAGATAATGTGTATATTGGTTATAAATGGAAAAGAAATTCCAAATGAAGTGAAATTAGTTGAAGATTTAAAAAATAAATATCCAAATATAAAATCAATTGTAAAAAATATAAATATGAAAAATACAAATGTAATATTAGGAAAAGAAAATATAAACCTATATGGAGATGGCTACATTCAAGATATATTAGGTGAGTATAAATTCAAAATTTCTCCATTATCATTTTATCAAGTTAATCCAATTCAAGCTGAAAAATTATATGATTTAGGTATTGAATTAGCTCAGATAACCAAAAATGATGTTGTGTTTGATTTATATTGTGGAATAGGTACAATTTCAATCTTTATGGCTAAATTTGCAAAAAAGGTTTATGGAATTGAAATTGTTAATGAAGCTGTTGAAGCTGCAAAAGAGAATGCATTAATAAATGGAATTGATAATGTTGAATTTTTTGCGGGAGATGTTGAAATTGTTCTTGATGAATTGATTAATAAAAATGGAGTAAAAGCGGATATAGTTATGTTTGATCCTCCACGAAAAGGTTTGGATAAAACTAGTATAAATAATGTATTAAAGATAAAACCAAAAAAGATTGTTTATATTAGCTGTAATCCAGCTACATTGATTAGAGATTTAGCATGTTTTGAAGAAAATTATGATATAAAAACAATAATTCCAGTTGATATGTTTCCATTCACAAGCCATGTGGAATGCGTATGTGTGCTGTCAGAAAAATGATATCCAGAAAATGGTGTGTTCCTGCATTTTTGTGGTTGTATTTTTCCGAAAAAGCTGCTTTCTCCAGTTGAAACGCATCTATTGTAAAAACGGTCATAGACTTTAGGAGAAGAGCTTTCAGCAAAAAATACTAGATTATCGAAGGGAAGGTTTTTTTATGTATATATCTTTTGATGTTATGCAAGCACTGTTTTGGAGTGCAGCATATATTTTAATTATTATTTTTAACATAAAATACAAATACACTGCCATGCCGCTGTTTGCTTTGATAAATAACTTTGCGTGGGAATCGGTTGCGTTGGCTCGAGATATTCTTTCTGGGCGGGTATTTGATTCATATTGCATGGTTTACTTTAGACCTTGTCATCGTCATTACATATTTGCTGTTGTGCAAGAAACTGTATTTAAAAAAAGTTTTTTTTGTGTTAATATACTTGGTAGTTCTTTTGGTTTTAGTATTTTCCTTTAATATGTGGTCTTCCGGTATGCTGATTTCTTGTTTTGTTATAGATTTTGCAATGGCAGTCGAATACTTTGTCTATAGCTCAAAAGAAGCATTTCCTGCAAACAGATTGTCTATTTCTATCTGTTCTTTAAAATTGTGTGGAGATTTGTGTGCATGGATTTACTACATGGAAAATTCTCGCTTTGTTTTGGTGATAGGATTTTTTGTTCTGATACTGAATATCCTGTGCTTAAAAACAATAATAAAACGTAATTATGAATGATTTGTAAAGCAAAAATCCGCTTGCCGATGGATAAGAAAATCACCGAATTTGATTTCTAGAAGACTTTATGATAAAATGTAAAGCAATTAATTTATAAAGGAATAAAAAAATGATAGATACAGGTTATTTATATTCAAAAGATAATAAAAGAATATTTATAAATACTTGTTTAGGATGTACTGGTAAGTGTTCATATTGTTATTTAGGAAAAATGGGATATGATAATAAGAATATAGTTGGAGAGGTGAAAAAAGCCGAAGAGTTAATTAAAAAAGTAGAAGAAGTCGGAATTTCAAAAGATACATTAATAACTTTGGGCTGTTTTTCAGAATGTTGGGATAATAATAATAAAATAGAAACAATAAAGTTAATAAGATATTTTTTACAAAAAGGAAATCAAATCCAATTATCTACCAAAAAAGAAATCACCTTAGATGAAGCAGAAAAATTTGAAAAATTGATTCAATATATCGGGCAATTAGTAGTGTTTGTTAGTTCTGCGACAATAAGTAAATGGGACATTATTGAGAATGGAACTGATTCGCCTAGTAAAAGATTTAATACTTTTGAAATTTCTAAAGTATTTAATATACCAACAGTGTTATATATGAAGCCAGTGTTAAAAGGAATAACTAAGCAAGATATAGAATTATATAAAGAAGTAATTAAAAAATATGGTATTAGAGAAGTTGTAGTAGGAAGTATATTTGGAGAAAAAGAAACAGAAGAAACAGTTCATTTTTCTGACAAAGGAACATTATTCTATAATCCTATTTCGGAAGAATTTGAAATAAAAAGAAGATTAATGGAGTTAGGAAATTTAAGAGTTTTTTCTAGAAGTTCAGAAGTTATGCAATATTATAAAGATAAAATTAATGATATTGGTGAATTGATTCAAAAATAAAAATAGTAAAATTTCTAAAAAGAAAGAGAGCAAACTCATGGGAAAAGTTTTAAAAATAAGAGAAGTAGGAGATCCTATTCTTGGAGAAAAATGTGATGAAGTAAATATAAAAAATATAAATAAGGACATTATAGATGTTATAGAAGACTTAAAAGCAACATTAGAATTTGGAACAGGATTGGGAATTTCAGCACCACAAATAGGAATAAATAAAAGAATAATTGTAGTAGGTGCAAAAAAAGAAAATATTAAATATAATGATGCAGAAGATGTACCCATAACAGTGATGATAAACCCTATATGGAGAAAAATATCAGAAGAAACTGATATACAATATGAAGGTTGTATGAGTGTTCCAAGTATTAGAGGAAAAGTAGAAAGATATAAAGATATAGAAATAATATACTATAATGAAAATGGAGAACAAATAAGTAAACAAATACACGGCTTTTTTGCAAGATTAGTACAGCATGAATGTGATCATTTGGATGGAATTGTATTTCTTGAAAAAGTAAAAGAACATAATGGCTTTTCAACAACTGATAATATAAATAAATATAAATTGAGAAAATAAAATAATGTTGTTATGCCAAATAAATAAATTATAAAAAATAAAAATTGAAGTTATTTTGAGACTTCCATTTTTATTTTTTTTATGATAAAATTGCAAAAAATGATAGGAGAAAATAATGTTTAAAATAGGAACATTTATATTAAGCTTATTTAAAAAAAATAAAAAGTTAGAAGCTCCTCAAGATAAATACAGTGTAATATTAGAAAAAATCATGAATTCAAACATTATAAAAGATTTTGAAGTAGAAGCTGCTAAAAAAATAAAAATTAAAGATATTGGAAAAGAATATGGAAAAAAATTAAAAGAAGAAAAATTTATATATAATTATCCATTAAGAACAGCATTAACCAGAGAACAAGTAATGGAATTAACCCAAAAGTTTTTTGAATATATAGATCATAATATGGCAAATATGATGACTGAAAGTCTTAAAGGAAAAAATTTAAAAATTGTAATTAAGACACCTGATTATGATAAAACTCATGAAGCATTTGCTGGTAATCCAAATGATAAGATTATGCCAGTAGTTGTTCCAATAAGAGGAGATTTGAGGGATTTATATGGCTTGGTACATGAATTAACACATACTTTAGATATAAAAAATGGTGATAATGCAACAAGAAAAGTTTTAGGAGAAGTAGCACCTCAATGTATGGAAAGAATGTTAGATGAATACTTAATAACATTACCTCAAGAAGAACTAGATAAGTATGGAATAGATAAAAATATTTTACTTAAAGATATTTATGATAGAAAAGTAACAACATTTTTATCTAGAGTAGATAATGCAATAGGATTCAACAATAAATCAGTTAATGATAAAAAGATAGAATTAAGATATGTATTGGCACAAATTTATCAATCAAAATTTATGAAATATAGTAGAAATGAAAGAAGAAATAAAATAATTGAATTTATTAGAAGTGTAGAAAGAGATGATTTTGACAAAGCTAATAATACGTTTGGAATTGATTTGGAAAATTCATTTCAAAGACGTATTTATATATATAATTCAATACAAGAGGTTGAAGAAATTATTAATTTACAAAAGAAAGAAGGTGATGTGCCAATTATAGAAGCAGAAAGTAATAAAAAAAGAGAGGAAAGATAGTAAAAAATTGGAATCTAGTAATGAAAATGTAGAATTATGGGATGTATTGGATGATAATGGAAATGCAACAGGAGAGATAATGAAAAAATATGATAAAAGTGTTTTTGAAAGAGGACTTTATCATTTAGGAGCAGATGTATGGATTATAAATAAAGAAAATAAAATTTTGATTCAAAAAAGAGCAGCACAAAAACGACTAGAGCCTAATGTCTGGGCTATGACAGGGGGATCTGTTATGGCAGGAGAAAATTCTTTGGAAGCAATTATTAGAGAATCAAAAGAGGAGTTAGGTATTGACATAAATACAGATGGCTTAAAAAAAGTTATGAAATTCAAGACTGGAAATGTTTGGGTTGACACATATATTTTAAAAAACGATTATGATATATCCAAAATGAAATTTCAAGAAGACGAAGTTTCTGATGCTAAATGGGTAACATGTAATGAAATTGATGATTTGGTAAACAATAAAATGTTTATAAAGAATAGATGGGAATTTGTTGGACAAATTCTAAAAGAAGAAACTAGAGAAAAATAGGAGGAAAATAAATTGGCTAATTCAAAATTAATAGTAGTAGAAGGACCACAAGGGGCAGGAAAAACAACAATAACAGATTTTTTAAGATATTCATTAAGTTATACTAATTTATATAGATTAAGTGGAACAGCGGATAGTTCACCAACAGGAAAGAAAAAGGCTGAAGATATGTATGTAGATCTAATTGAATATATAAAAAAACTAGAAAATAAAAATATAAATTTAGTATTTGATAGAACATTTTTTACAGAAGAAAATTATTGCAGACTTGGAAAAAAACAATATGATTTTTCAGATGTATATGTTAAATTATTAAAAGAATTTAGTAAATTGGATTTTGAAATTTATTATATAACATTATATTTAGAAAATGAAAAATTATATAACGAAAGATTAAATAGAGATGGAAAAGCAATTGTTGAAACATCAAAATTCAGTGCCGAAAATAGTATAGGACAACAAAGAGTTTATCTTCAAATGGCTGATGAAATTCAAAAAGAATATCCAAATATTAAAGTGTTAAAAATTGCTAATGATAGAGAGATAGAAATTGTAAAGCAAGAATTAAAGGAAAAAATTGGTTTCTAAAAGTGCAAAAGAAGAAAAATTCTCTTAATGCACAAAATTTGTCAACAAAACACACAATATAACTTTCTAAAAAACGAGGAGGAATAATAGTAATAGGCCACATGTGTTTTAGAATAATATCTTTTTCTATTTTGTTTAAACATAATATTTTTTGAGCATTATATAAAGATATTTTAGGATGATTTTTCAGATGGCTTTTAGGTCTTGTTGATTTACATTCACAATCATAAAAAAATAAATCATGCAGTAAACCAGCACGTGCAGCCGATATGTAATCAAGATTTAGAAACATGCAAATTAAATATGAATAATATGAGACTGACAAACAATGTTCAAAACGAGTATATGCATAGTGGTGTTTGTACAGTCTTAATTTTTGAACTTGTTCATTTGCAAGTAAATCATTAACAATTTTTAAATGGTTTAAAATATATTTCATAATTACCTCTCTAAAAATAATTATAGTATAAAATTGTAGAAAAGAACATGGAAAAATTTGACTAAAGTAGTTGAGAAAGCAAATGTTTTATGATATTATAGAAAAAATTAAATTCTAAGGAGAATATCAAATGGAAAAAAATATAAAACAATTAATTGGATATAATGAAATACAAAAAAGATTAGAAGAACTTGCAAAACAAATTGACAAAGATTACAATAATGAAGAAATAACAGTTATTTGTGTGTTAAATGGAGCTGTTATTTTTGGAACAGAATTAGTATTAAAAATGAAAACTAATATGAAATTAGAATTTATGAAAATATCAAGCTATAATGGAACAGAAAGTTCAGGAAATATAACAAAGACATTAGATATATCAAAAGAAAAAGTAAAAAATAAAAATATTTTAATTGTGGAAGATATAATAGATACAGGAAGAAGTATGAAATATTTACTTGAAGATTTAAAAGAAAAAGAACCATTAAGCATAAAGGTTTGTGCATTATTAAATAAACCAAGTAGAAGAGAAGTTGAGGTTCCAATTGATTATATTGGATTTGAAATACCAAATAAATTTATAATAGGTTATGGATTTGATGATGAAGATGGTTTATGTAGAAATTTACCTTATATAGGTTATAAAGAAATTTAAATAATGTGAAATGGAGGACATTAAAATGAAATATTTTAAAAAATTACTAGGAGATAGAATTTATTTATCTCCATTAGCAGCAGATGAAGAAGAAATTGAACTATTTGCCAAATGGTTAAATGATTTTGAAACATCTGATTATATAGGAAGAAGCAATGCAATAACAACATTTGAAGCGGAAAAAGAATTTCTAACAAAAAAGGCATTAAACAATAAAGATATACAATTGGCAATAGTAACAATAGATGAAAATAAGTTTATAGGAACAGTTTCTCTGGAAAATATAGATTATATAAATAGAACTGCAATACTTGGAATTTTTATTGGAGATAAAGAATATAGAAATAAAGGGTATGGGACAGAAGCAATAAGATTAATATTGGATTTTGGTTTTAATTATATTAATTTAAATAATATAAAATTAGATTTAATGGAATTTAATCAAAGAGCATATAAATGTTATCAAAAATGTGGATTCAAAGAATATGGAAGAAGAAGAAAATGTAGATTTATCAATGGAAAATATTATGATAAAATTGAAATGGATGTATTAGCAGAAGAATTCACAAATACATATATAAGAAATAAGAATATTAAATAAAATATAACTAAGGAGGAAATGCTTTATTGAAAGCAAGAGCTATAAAAACGCTTTTTTTAATAACTTTTTTAGTAATAATAGTAATTATTATAAGAAAGATAATATTTAATAATACTTACAAAATAGAATATAAAGAATATGTAACAGAAAGTGCAAGTTCTTATGGAGTAGAAGAAGCATTAATATATTCTATAATAAAAAATGAAAGTGGTTTTAATGAAAAAGCAACGTCTGTTAGTAATGCACAGGGTTTAATGCAAATAATGTATTCAACAGCACAGGAAGTTTCAAAGAAAAATAATATAGAATTAGATGAAGAAAAAATCCTAAATCCTGAAATTAATATAAAAATAGGAACAATATATATATCAAATTTAATTTCTAAATATAAAAGTTTAGAATTAGCTTTAGCTGCATATAATGCTGGAAGCGGAAATGTTGACAAATGGATAACTCAAGGAATTATTAATGATGATGCATCAAATATAGAAAATATACCATATAAAGAAACTAATCTTTATGTCAGAAAAGTTATAAGAGATTATAAAATTTATGAAAAAATATTAAAATAAAAAAACACTTTTTTATATTAATTTGTATAATATAAAGGGGTGTTTTTTTATGGCTTTTTCAGATAGAGAATTATTAGCTAGAATAGTACAATGTGAAGCCGGAGGAGAAGGAGATAATGGAATGAAAGCAGTGGCAACAGTTACTATGAATAGGGTGAATTCTGAAGTTGGAGAATATTCTAGGGTTTCACAAGGTGGAAACATAAGAAATATAATATTTCAAGAAGGTCAGTTTGATTGTGCAAGAGAAACTATAAGAAGTGTGTATAATCCTCAAAATATTTATAATATGAATCCAACCGAAATTCATTATAATATAGCTGATTGGGCATTAGCTGGAAATAAATTAAATGAAATTGGAGAATGTTTATGGTATTTAAATCCATTCAAACCAGAATGTAGTCCAGTATTTCCTAGTAATGGATCTGGAATTATTCATACCAAACTTGGAAATCATTGTTTTTATAGACCTACAGAAAAATATTCACAAACTTAAAATAAAGTGTAACATTTCTTTTAAAGCTTCATATAATTGTTATAAATAATTATATGAAAGGAATGTGTGATAAAATGGCAAATGGTGATGAAAATGTAAATAATGAAAAAAAGGAGAATAGAAATGTCAACATTGATCAAAATTCTCCAGAGATTTTAACAAATCCAATTTATACTCCAGCATTTTTAAGAGAACAAATAGGAAGATTAATGAGAGTAGAATTTTTAATTGGAACAAATAATATGACTGATAGAATAGGAATTTTGGAAGATGTTGGAGCAAGTTACATATTATTAAGATCTTTTGAAAATGATAGTTTGGTATATTGTGATATTTATTCAATAAAGTTTATTACTATATCTACAACAGGCTTTTATGGCAGTATGAATAATATGAACAATATTGGAAATCCAAATAGATTTAATTATTTTTAAAAAATATTGCAAACTATTTATAGTTATGATATAGTGAAAATATAAATGAAATAAAATTTTGAAAATAAAGGGGAAACTTATGATGAAAACAAAAAAAATACTAGTAATATTGTCAATGTTGGTTTTGATGATATTTGTACCAAAATGTAATACAGCTTTTGCAAAGGCTTCTGATATAGATGAAGAAAACTTTGCAAATGTAGTATTATTTGCTCATTTTGCGGGAGATAAAGCACAAGAAGAGGCTGAATATTTTGAAAAGAATAGAGATAAGATCATAGGATTATATGATGGTTCACAGGGAAGATCTGTAACTAATTATTTAAATACAATATCTTATGGAAAATTTCATTTGAAAAATATTTTTCCACAAGATGATGGTAAAAAAATAACATCTTATGAATTAAAAATAGATAAAAATTTAGCTTATCAAATGAATATTGATTCTCAAATTATTCAAGAAATGATAAAAAATATTCCAGGAGTAAAAGATAAAATAATTGATTATGATGGAGATGGATACATAGATAATTTAACTATAATGTTATATGGCGGAGAAAAGGGTGCTTCATCAAATACAACATTTGTCTCTCATAAATCAGATTATTCAACAGAAGAATATTGGTCTGGTAAAAAAATTGGAGCATATAATATTTTAAATACTGCTACAGTTTTAGGAACAGGAACAGAACTACGGAATTTCATTAAGTGAATCTGGAGTAATTGCTCATGAATTTTTACATACACTAGGATATCCAGATTTATATAGAAATACTGAACCAGACCTTCCTGTGTATATATGGGACATAATGGCATCTGGAAATATGTATATGCCATACCCATTAGCCTATTTAAGAATGTATTTTTCTAATTGGTTAAATATAAAGACAATTACTACTAGTCAAACTGTTGTACTAGATACACAGGACAATAAAGATGGAAATCAAGCATATATAATAAAATCTCCATTAAATGAAGATGAAGTATTTGTTATTGAATATAGAAAAAAACCAGAAAGAGATTATACTGATAATAATTCTCTAGATGCTGGAATTGGAGGATCTGGAATAATAGTATATCGTATAAATAATAATGTTGAAGGATTAAGCAATAGATTCGGAGATACAGGAGTATATGTATTTAGACCTAATAAAATTTCAAATACAAGTAGTGAAAATACTGAAGAAAATTTAGTATATAATGCATTCTTATCAAAAGAAAGTGGAAGAATTTCAATTGGATCTGCTGATTTTACTAAAACACTAGAAGATGGAGCATTAACATTTTCTGATGGAACAAATTCGGGAATAGTTATAAGTAATGTGTCAGAAAGTTCTGGAAAACAAATGACATGTACAATTACATTTCCGGATATATCAAATTTAGAATTATGGGAAAATACTAATTACAATGATGCAACGGCAAAAAATGTTAATAAATGTTTTGCAATTGCAAATCTTCAAAATTCTATATATACAGTAAATTGTGCAGATAAAAAAATATATACGAAATTTTATAATGGACAAAGTTGGAAAGAAGATTATGGAAGTTTAGATATAAGTGATATGGATCTTATATCTCAAATAGAATTGATAAATACAGATAATGATTTATATTTGTTTGTTTCTACATGGGGAAAATTAAATATATATAAATTAAATACCCAGAAAAAGAGTTGGGAAAAAATAACTACAGTAAATAATATAAATGGTGATTTTGGTATTACAAGTAATCAAAACGAAATTTATATAACATGTATAGGAGAAGATAGTTTATCAGCAAGATTAATAAAATTGAGTGGAAAAACGATTTCTGAATTTGGAGAATATTCTTCAAAACAATTATGTGGACAACCACAGGTTGTTGTACTAAATAATAACATATATGTTTCAGTTAGATGGACTTATGGTGATAAAATTAAATTATATAAATATAATTCAAAAAATAGTTTTTCAGAAGTAAGTAATTCTATGTCATCAGGAAATTATAGTATGAAAGTATTTAACAGTAAAATATATTTTGTACTTGGAAAGACAAGTACTCAAAATGTTTTAACATACATATATGATGGAAATAAGTGGAGTGATATAAAGTCAAATATAACACTTAGTTTTCCAGAACTGATAACTACTAATAAAGATATGTACGTACTTTTGAAAGCTGCAGATGATAGTGGAAAAGTAAGATTATATAAATTCAATAAAGAAAGCAATGGTTTCGAGCAAGAAGGTATTGATGTTGATAATGCTGTAAAAAATATAAGAACTGTTATGAATGATGATTACATATATATAATTATACAAAAAAATGCAGATGAAAAAATTGCAGTTAAAAGAAAAAAATATAAACAAAGTGAATCTATTACTGAACCAGATCCAGATCCAACACCAGATCCAAAGCCAGATCCAAAGCCAGAAACTAAACCAGAAACTAAACCAGAAACTAAACCAACATATCCACTTATTAGTATTAGCTTGGATAAAAGTAGTTTGACATTATACGAAAGAAAAAGCTATACTCTTAAAGTTACTTATAATCCAAGTAATACAACAGACAACAAGAATGTAACATGGTCAAGTAGTAATAGCTCAGTGGCATCAGTTAATTCAAATGGAGTTGTTTATGCAAAAAAATCAGGTGAAGCTATAATAACAGCTAAAGTTGGAAATAAAACAGCAACATGTAAGGTATATGTAAAAATGTATGGAATAAATGTTAAATATACAACACATGTTCAAGATGTGGGTTGGGAAAAACAAGTATATGATGGAAAAACAGCAGGAACAACAGGAAGAGCATTAAGGCTCGAAGGAATAAAGATTAATTTAGAAAATAAAATGTACGATGGAAATATAGAATATAAAACACATATTCAAGATATAGGCTGGGAAAAATCTTATAAGAAAAATGGTGAATTATCAGGAACAACAGGCAAAGCTTTGAGATTAGAAGCTATAAAAATAAGATTAACAGGAGAATTAGCAAACAAATATGATGTTTATTATAGAGTTCATGCACAAGATGTAGGCTGGATGGGATGGGCTAAAAATGGAGAATCAGCAGGAACAGCAGGATATGGATATAGGCTAGAAGCAATTGAAATAAGAATTGTGCAAAAAGGAGCAGCAGCACCAGGAAGTACTAAAAATTCTTATAAACAGACATTAGTAGAATATAATACACACATTCAAGATGTTGGATGGGAAGCAAGCAAAAAAGATGGAGCAACAGCAGGAACAACAGGAAGAGCATTGAGACTTGAAGGAATTAGGCTGAAATTACTTAATCCTGAATATAGTGGTGGAATAGAGTATAGAACACATATTCAAGATATAGGCTGGGAAAAATCTTATAAAAGAAATGGAGAGATTTCAGGAACAACAGGAAGAGCATTAAGATTAGAAGCAATTCAGATAAGATTAACAGGTGAGATGGCAAATAAATATGACATTTATTATAGAGTTCATGCACAAGATATAGGCTGGATGGGATGGGCTAAAAATGGAGAATCAGCAGGAACTGCGGGATATTGTTATAGACTTGAAGCAATAGAGATTGTTATGGTAAAAAAAGGTAGTTCAGCACCAGGTAATACTAAAAGAGCATATCAGCAAAAATAAAATAAGTCTAATGAAAAAACACAACAGATTTTTTAAAAATGTTGTGTTTTTTTTATATCTATGATATATTAATTATGAATTTTATGGGGAAAAAACTCTAGAAAGGAAAAGATTGAAATGTCATTTATAGAAGAAATAAAAAACAGAGCAAAACAAGAAATAAAAACAATAGTATTACCAGAAGCAACAGATATTCGTATATTGAAAGCAGCACAAATAGTAAATAAAGAAAAATATGCTAAAGTTGTATTAATTGGTAATACAGAAGAAATTGAAAAATTAATTAAAGAAAATGGTTTAGAATTAGGAGAAACACAAATAATAGATCCAGTAAAATCAGAGGAGACATCTGAATATGCAAAAGAATTATATGAATTAAGAAAAGCCAAAGGTATGACAGAAGAACAAGCACAAAAATTAATATTAGAACCAATATATTATGGAATGATGATGGTAAAACAGAATGATGCTGATGGACTTGTATCAGGAGCAGCACATTCAACAGCTGACACATTAAGACCAGCATTACAAATATTAAAAACAGCACCAGGAACAAAATTAGTATCAGCATTTTTCGTAATGGTAGTACCAAATTGCGAATATGGAGCTAATGGAACTTTTATATTTGCAGATAGTGGTTTAAATGAAGAACCAGATGCAGACAAACTTTCAGAAATAGCAATATCATCAAGTAAAAGTTTTAAGCAATTAGTAGGAGAAGAACCTAAAGTTGCAATGCTATCATATTCAACTTATGGAAGTGCACATTCTGCATCAACAGAAAAAGTAGTTGAAGCAACAAGACTTGCAAAAGAAAAAGCACCAGAACTATTAATTGATGGAGAACTACAATTAGATGCTGCAATAATACCAGAAGTTGCAGAATTTAAGGCAAAAGGAAGTCCTTTAAAAGGTCAAGCAAATGTATTAGTATTCCCAGATTTAGGAGCTGGAAATATTGGATATAAATTAACACAAAGATTAGCAAAAGCAGAAGCTTATGGACCTCTTTGTCAAGGTATTGCAAGACCTGTAAATGATTTATCAAGAGGATGTAGTAGTGAAGATGTAGCAGGTGTAGTAGCAATAACAGCTGTACAAGCACAATCACAAGGTTAATAAAATATATAATAATGAGTACATACAAAAAGAAAGGTATATAATTTATGAAAATTCTAGTTTTAAATTCAGGAAGTTCATCATTAAAATATCAAGTAATTGATACAGAAACTGGTGAAATGCTTGTAAAAGGTTATTACGAAAGAATTGGGCAAGTAGGAGCGTTTTTAACACATAAAGTAAATGGAGAAAAACACCAATTTGAACACCCAGCTAAAAATCATGAAAAAGCAATTCAATTTGTAATGAAAAGATTAACAAGTGAACACTATGGTGTATTTAAAAGTTTGGATGAATTAGATGCAATAGGTCATAGAGTTGTACATGGTGGAGAACAATTTAAAGATGCAGTTCTTATTACAGATGAAGTAATTCAAGAAATAAAAGAAAATGCAATGTTGGCACCATTACATAATCCAGCAGCAATATTAGGAATAGAAGCTTGTCAAAAAGTTGTACCTAATAAGCCAATGGTAGCAGTATTTGATACAGCATTTCATCAAACAATTTCGAAAGAAAAGTATATATATCCAATTCCGTATGAATATTATGAAAAATATCATGTAAGAAAATATGGATTTCACGGAACATCACACCAATATGTTGCAAATAGAGTTGCAGAAATACTAGGAAAAGACATAAAAGAATTAAAAATAGTAAATTGTCACTTAGGTCAAGGAGCAAGTATATGTGCAATAAAAAATGGAGAATCAGTTGAAACAAGTATGGGATTAACACCACTTGGAGGAATTCCAATGGGAACACGTTCAGGAGATTTAGATCCATCTGTTGTAACATATTTAATGAAAAAAGAAGAATTAGATGCAGATGATGTTGAAGAAGTATTAAATAGAGAATCTGGAGTATATGGAATATCAATGGTATCTGTAGATTTTAGAGATATAGAAGCAGAAGCACTGGCTGGTGGAAAGCATGCAAAACTTGCATTAGATGCATACCATTATTCAATTGCAGGATATATAGCAAAATGTGCAGTTGCAATGGGAGGAATAGATGTTTTAACATTCACAGCAGGTGTTGGAGAAAAATCACCATATTCTAGAAGTGAAATATGTAAGCAACTAGGAGTATTTGGGGTAGAAATATCAGGAAAAGCTAATTTAGTAAAAGGAGAAGAAGCAGAAATTTCTTCACCAAATTCAAAAGTAAAAGTTTTTGTTATTCCAACAAATGAGGAATTAATGATTGCTCGTGAAACAGCAGAATTAGTAAAATAAATAAGGTTTATAGGCAAAACCTTAAAAACCTAAATATATAATATAAAAAGGAAAAGATGAAAATGAAAATATTAGTATTAAATTGTGGTAGTTCATCACTAAAATATCAATTAATAAACATGGAAACAGAAGAAGTTTTAGCTTCAGGAAAATATGAAAGAATAGGAGAAGATGAAGCTTTTATAACACATAAAGTAAATGGACAAAAAATAGAAATCAAACATCCTGCAAAAACACATGAAGAGGCTGTTGATTTTACATTAAAACAATTAATAAATCCAGAATATAAAGTAATAGATAGCTTAGATGAAATATCAGCAATAGGACATAGATTAGTACATGGTGGAGAAAAAATCAATAAATCTGTAGTTATAACAGACGAAGTTATAGATGTATTAAAAGAATGTATAGATTTAGCACCATTACACAATCCAGCAGGAATAATAGGAATTGAAGCTTGTAAAAAGGTAATGCCAGGAAAACCTATGGTAGGTGTATTTGATACAGCATTCCATCAAACAATGCCAAAAGAAAGATATATATATCCAATACCTTATGAATATTATAAAAAATATGGAATAAGAAAGTATGGATTCCATGGAACATCACATCAATATGTTTCACAAAGATTAGCAGAAATTGTTGGAAAAGATATAAAAGATTTAAAAATTGTTACATGTCATTTAGGTCAAGGATCAAGTATATGTGCAGTAGAAGGTGGAAAATCAGTTGATACAAGTATGGGATTAACACCACTTGCTGGAATTCCAATGGTAACACGTTCAGGAGATTTAGATCCATCTGTTGTAACATTTTTAATGAAAAAAGAAGGATGGACAGCAGAAGAAGCAGAAAACATGTTAAATAAAAAATCAGGAGTTCAAGGAATATCAGGATTAGCACCAGACTTTAGAGAGATTGAAGCAGCTTCTTATGGAGATAATGAAAGAGCAGCAATTGCAATTGAAAAATTCAAATATGAAATTGCATCATATATTGCAAAATATGCAGTAGCAATGAATGGAGTAGATTATATAGTATTTACAGGTGGTGTTGGAGAAAACCAAATAAATATAAGAAGAGGAATTTGCGAAAAACTTGAATTTATGGGAGTAAAAATAGATGCTGAAGCAAATAATGTAAGAGGAGAAGAAAAAGAAATATCTGCTCCAGATTCAAAAGTAAAAGTTTATTTAGTTCCAACAAACGAAGAGCTTATGATAGCAAAAGAAACAGCAAAACTTATATAATAAAGTGAGGTAAAAATGGGAGAAACAAAGGATATACAAAACAAAAAAATAAATGCGAAACTATATCCAATATATAAAATGATATCTTGGGATTTACTATTTTATTATTCAATAATTTATTTGTTTTTAACTCAAGTTAAAGGTTTTACGGCTGCACAAGTATTATTGGGAGAAGCAGTTTTTACTGCTTCGTGTTTTATATTACAAATTCCATTAGGGCTATTGGTTGATGATTTTGGAAAGAAAAATAGTCTTGTAATAGCTAATGTATGTATGTGTATATTTATTATAATATTAATAGCAACATCAAATTATCAAATGTTATTAATAGCATATTTTATAGATGCAATAGGCTATGTAATAAAAAGTGATTGTGAAACTAACATATTATATGATTCTTTACCAAAAGGAAAATCTAGAGGAAAATTATATTCACAAATTGATGGATTAGGAGCATCACGATATTATATAATAGATGCAGTCACATCTCTTATTGCAGGGTATACTTATGTAATAAATCCATATATACCAATTGTATTATGTTTAATAGCTAATATTATTTCAACAATATTAGCAACACGATTTAGACATACTAATATGCCAGATGATGGTGATGAAATAATTGAAAAAAAAGAGAGTATTCGCAATTATTTCAAAGAACTTAATGAAGCAGTGAAATTTGCAAAAAGTTCAAAAAGAATGTTATGCTTATTATTGTTTTTCGGATTGATATCAGGTCTAACATACAATATGTCAACATTCAGAAGTAATGTATTAGATAGTATAAAAATACCAGCACAATATTTTGGCGTAATATTTGCAGTTACACAAATTGCAGCATCATTATGTTCAAGAATACAGTTAAAAATACATAAGAAATTTAAAAATAAAACTTTAACATTTTTGGGAATGCCTTATGTTTTCTCATGTATTATTATAGGAATATTAGCAAATATATTTTCTGAAAAAGCGGCACCATTTATAATATTATTATTTATAATGCAAGGTGCAATAAAGGGAGCATATAATGTGTTGATATATAGATATTTAAATAATTTTACCAACAGAAATATAAGAGTTAAACTTTCAACAATAAGAAATATGTTTTATAATATATTTACATTAATAATTAGTTTAATAGGTTCAATCTTACTAAATATAACAAGTTCGGCTAATACTATTTTAACAATAGGATGTATTACAGCAATTTTTATGACATGGTTAACTGATTATATGAGAGATAAAGTTGGATTGAGTCCAGAAAAATATAGTGAAAAGGACTTAAAATATAGTTCTATCACAAAAGAATATAAATAAGGGAGGAAGATTCAAATGATAAGAAAAGTTGCTATTTTAGCAAATGGAGGAGACGTATCAGGATTTAATGCAGTAATTAGAGCAATAGTAAAAACAGCAGAGAATAATGGAGTAGACTGTTATGGTTTTATAGATGGATATAATGGTTTACTAAATAATAAATATGAAAAATTAAGTACAGCTAATGACGAACATGCTTCTGGAATACTTCAAAAAGGAGGATCAATAATAGGTTCATCAACTAATGCGAATGTATTTCATTATAAAGTAGTTGAAAATGGAGAAGTAGTATATAAAGATTTATCAGATGTATGTGTAGAAAATATAAAGAAAGATGGATTTGATTGTATTTTTACATTAGGTGGAGATGGAACTCAAAAATCAGCAAGAGATTTTTCAACAAAAGGAGTAAATGTAATTGGTGTTCCAAAAACAATAGATAATGATGTTGCATGTACAGAAATAACATTTGGATATAATACAGCAGTATCAGTTGCAACAGAAGCATTAGATAGACTTCATACAACTGGTGAAACTCATCATAGAATAATGGTACTTGAAGTTATGGGAAGATATGCTGGTTGGATAGCATTAGAATCAGCAATAGCAGGTGGTGCAGATGTTGCATTAATACCTGAAATTCCTTATGATATAAACAAAGCAGTTGAAAAAGTTAATGAAAGAAGAGCAGAAGGAAAGAATTTTAGTATTGTTGTTGTTGCTGAAGGTGCAGTTGAAAAAGGTGGAACAATAACTGTTCAAAATGTAAGAAATAATGGAACTGGTGTTGACAATAATAAACTTGGAGGAATAGGACAAGTTGTTGCAAGACAACTTGAAGAATTAACAGGATTAGAAGCCAGAACTACTACTTTAGGATATGTCCAAAGAGGTGGAACTCCAACAGCTTATGATAGAGTGTTATCAACAAAATATGGTGCTAAAGCAATGGAATTAGCACTTAACGGAAAATTTGGTGTATTAGTTGTTATAAAAAATGGTAAATTAGATACAGCAACATTAGAAGATGTAGTTGGTAAAAATACAAAAATTGGAGCAGTTTCAGGAAATACAGCAGAAAGCAATATTAGAAAAGTAAATATGGATCATGATCTGGTAAAAACAGCAAGAGATATTGGAATCTGCTTAGGTGATTAGAATAATAAAAAAGCTAGTTTAATTAATTTAAACTAGCTTTTTATATAAACATTTTTGCAATCGTAAGTAATAAAGTAGAGAAAAATGCTTTTAAAGAAAATTTTACACCATGTTTGACTAATGATGCTGTAACTGAAAGTTTATTTTCACCAATAATTGTTAATGCAACACAAGGTTCTTCAATTTCTTTGTATTCGATTATAGCTGTTTCTTCTACTTCATTAGAAGTATCTTCTTTATCTTTTGATTGTGATTCTTGAAGTTCATTATTATTTAAACTTTCATTTGTATTTATATTTTCTTCTTCCATTAAATCCTCCATATATTACAGAGATAGTAAATTATTTTTTTAATCTAATTAAAATTGCGATACTGAATAATACAAGTAAAACACCAACTACAATTAAACAAATAATTAAAATATTAGTAAGTTTTAAATCAAAGTTTGCTGTACTTACTGCTGTTGAAAACTGAGATGAGCTTGATGAATTTGAAGTATTTCCAGTTGATGAAGTATTTGTTGAACTACTAGAATTTGTAGATGTTGTACTAGATGATGGTTGTGTAGTAGTTGTTGTTGCTGTTGAATCAAGATTCATATTAATATTTGCAGCATAAGTAATTGATGCATAAGAAATTAATATAAAAATTATATTAACAATAAAAATAAATTTGTATACTTTTGACATTTGTACTTTCCTCCTATTATAAAGAATTATTTTATACTTTATAATGATATCAAAACGTAAAAAAAAAGTCAATAATATTTATTAGTAAATATGAAATAAAAAAATTTTTAGAAAAGTAGATTTTTGTAAAAAAATGTGATATAGTAATGAACAGATACAAAAATGTAACCCAAAGGAAGGATGTATAAAAATGGAAATAAACGAAGAAAAAAGAAACAAATTTATGGAGTATGCTGGAAAAAGAGTAAATAATGTTTTACATGATATGCAAATATTAGAACCAATGGCAAGAAGTAATAGTTATGATTTTACTAAAGAAGATGTTGAAGAAATGTTTGGAGCTATGCAAGCTACATTAGATGATGTTAAAGCAGAATTTAATAAAAAATTTGAAGAAAAAGCAAGAAGTGAGAAAAAAGTATTTTCTTTTGGAAACTCAAAAGTTGTTGCTGAAAAAGTAGAAGATGAGGTAATTGATTTAGATAATGAGGATACAAATACAGATAATAATGATGTTGTTGTATTTTAGTACATAAAAAGTGTCATGGTATAAATACCATGGCACTTTTTTGTACAATGTTTTAATTAACAACTTTTGTCGAATATTAAGAACCTAATTATTAGATTCTTGATAGATGGTAATAAGAATAACAACAAATTTCTGAGTAGAACGTTATCTATGCTTTTTACATGGGTTTTAAGTTTATTTATTATAAGTTCTTCGATTTCTTCCTTTTCATGTTCGAGTTGAGTATAGTATTTTTCAACACTTCTGATAGTAGGAGATAGAGCGATTTCAAATTCATCTCTTGTCATTTTCCCTTCAATAACTTTTTGAAAACAAGATTTAACAAAATCAATATCTTGGACGAAAAAACTGTTACTATTAAAAGGGTATGCGTTATTCCAATTGAATAAGGGATCCCAATTTACTTCTAAACTATTTTCCAAATCTGTTACATCACAATTATGAAAAACATCAAATGCATTTTTCTTAACCTGTTCCAATTCAATTTCTTCTTGGTTTAGGTCATAATACCGTTCCATAAGCTCTAAACTTGTCATAGCAATTCTCCTTTCAAGTCTAAAAGTAGCAAGTTTGCTTGACATTTAAATTATATCATTTAAAAAATAGCTAGTCAATAAAAAGTAATTGTCTAATTTTAAAAATGTGATATAATCAAAAAAGTAAAAAGAGGAGGAAATATTATGAAAATTTTACATTTAGCAGATTTACATTTAGGAAAAATATTGCAAGAACAATCATTTATAGAAGATCAAGAATATATGTTAAATAAAATTATAGAAAAAATAAGAGAAGAAAATATAGAAACAATTTTAATATCAGGTGATATATATGATAGAAGTATTCCGCCAACAGAAGCTGTTGATTTATTAGATAAATTTTTAAATATTTTAATAAGAGAATTAAAAAGAAAAGTATTTATAATTGCAGGAAACCATGATTCAAAAGAAAGATTAGGCTTTGGAAATAAAATATTTGAAGAAGAAGGGTTATATATTTCAAGTAAATATGATGGAAAACTAAAAAAAGTAGAATTAGAAGATGAGTATGGTAAATTAAATATTTATATGTTACCATTTGTAAAACCTGTTGAAGTAAAACAATATTTTGATGATGAACAATTTGGATATGATGAGATGATAAATAAGATAATTGAAAAAGAAGAGATTAATACAAATGAAAGAAACATTATATTAACACATCAATTTGTAACAGCAAGAGGTGAAGATGTTGAGAGAACAGATTCAGAGGTGTTATCGCTTGGAGGAACAGATAATGTTGATGTATCAAATTATGATAAATTTGATTATGTTGCAATAGGTCATGTACATAGACCACAAAGAATTGGAAGAGATACTGCAAGATATGCTGGAACAATGTTAAAATATTCTTTTTCAGAAGTAAATCATAAAAAAACAATGCCAATATTAGAATTTAAAGAAAAAGGAAATATTGATATAAAACTTGAAGAATTAATACCATTAAGAGATATGAGAGAAATTAAAGGTCCAATTGAAGAATTGCTAAAAAAAGAAAATTATGAGGGAACAAATATAGAAGATTATATTAGAGCAATTATAACAAATGAAGAACCTTTATATGATGCAATTGGGCTAATAAGAAGCATATATCCAAATGTGTTAAAATTAGAGATTCAAAATTCAAAAACAACATTAGAAATTCAACAAGAAAGTTTAAAAGAAGTAAAAAATAAAAGTGAAATAGAATTATTTAATGAATTTTATAAATTTCAAAATAATGTAGAATTAAATGATGAGCAAAAAAAATATATTGAAAAAATCATTAAAGAAGTAAAGGAGAATATATGAAACCATTAAAAATAAAAATAAGTGCATTTGGTCCATATAAAAACTGTATAGACATAGATTTTGAAAAACTTGGAGAAAGTGGTATATTTTTAATTACAGGTGATACAGGAGCTGGAAAAACAACAATATTTGATTCAATATCTTTTGCATTATTTGGAGAAGTAAGTGGTTCAAATAGACCAGTACCATCTGTTAGAAGTGATTTTGCAGATAATGATACAGAAACATTTGTAGAATTGGAATTTACACATAAAAACAAAAAATATAAAATAAGAAGAAATCCAGCTTATGAAAGGACTAAAAAAAGAGGAGAAGGAACAACAAAAACAAGTGCAGATGCATCATTAGAATATGATGATAAAGTTATATCAGGTACAAAAAATGTAGATACAAAAATAGAAGAAATATTAGGAATAAATTCAAAACAATTTAAACAAATATCAATGCTTGCACAAGGTGAATTTTTGAAAATACTTTTTGCAGAAAGTAAAGATAGAACAGAAATTTTTAGAAGAATATTTGATACAGATATATATAATCAAATTGCCAAAAGATTAGCAGATAAAACAAGAATTGCAAAAGTAGAATTGGAACAATTAAAAGATTATTTTGCAATTAATAGTTCAAATATTGTTTGGAAAGATGGGACACAAGCAGTACAGCCCAAAGATGTAAATGAATTATTTATTCAAGAGATTTTAGAAAAATTGCAACAAGAAGTAAAAGTAAATTCAGAACAATTTGAAAAATATCAAGAACAAATAAGTAAACAAAGTGATGAAAACTCAAAAATAGAAAAAGAAATAATGGCTCAAAAAGATAAAAATGATAAAATAGATAGATGTCAAAAATTGCAAGATGAACAAAAAGTATTACAAGAAAAACAAGAAGATATAAAACAAAAAGAAGCATTAATTCAAAAAAGTCAAGAAATAATAAATAAAATCTTGCCTAAAGAAGATAAGAAAAAAGAGTTAGAAAAAGAAATTTTACAAAAGCAAAAAGTTTTACAAGACATTTCTGAAAAGATTGAAATTGGAAATAAAAAAGAAGAAAAATTTAAACAAATTTTAGATTTATTAGAAATAATAAAAGTTCAATTTCAAAAATATAGTGAATTAAAAGATGGAAAAACAGAATTAGAAGATAAAATAAAAAAATTACAAGTAATTATAAAAGAACAAGAAAATAAAAGAGTAGCAAGTGAAAATGCACAAAAACTTGAAGTAGAATGGGAAAAATTGAGTACAGAAGTGCTTGAAAAAGAAAAAGAATTTTTCAAAGAACAAGCAGGAATATTAGCAGAAAAACTTAAAGAAAATGAACCATGTCCTGTATGTGGAAGTTTACATCATCCAAATCTTGCTATAAAATCAATAAGTGTATTAACAAAAGAAGAATTAGATAATTTGAAGAAAAAAGAAGAAAAAAGTCGAAAAACTCTTACAGATGCTACAAATAAAGTTACTGAAATAAATAGTAAAATAGAAACATTAATAAAAGAATTTGGAGAAGAACCAAATGTAGAATTATATAATAAAAAATATGCAGAAATATCAGAAGAATTAGAGAAAGCATATAATCAATTAAATGATAATTATAAGCAAATAATGTTAAAAGACATTGTAATAGAGAGTTTTGAATATGACATATTTAAAGAAAAAATAACAAATAAAATTTCAAAAGAAAGAGAAGAATTTTTAAAACTTCAAACACAACAAGAAGAAAATAAAAAACAAATAGATGAATTATTACAAAAACAAGAAAAGGCTCAAAATGATTATCAAAACACATTAAAAGAGCTTGGCTTTGAAAATGAAGAACAATATAAAAAATCAGTATTAAACAATTCGCAAATAGAAGCATTTAGTAAAGAGATAGAAAAATATAAAACAGATTTAACTATAAATGCAACTAAATTAGAAGAAATCCAAAAAGAAATTAAAGGTTTTGAAAAAGTAGACTTAACAGCAAAAATTCAAGAATTTAATAATAAAAAACAAGAACTTGAAGATATGAGAAAACAACAAATGGAATATCACAGAATATTTGAAAATAATAATAGAATCTTAGCAGATTTACAAATAAATTCAAAAAAATTAAGTTCCAAAATTAAAGAATTTACAATGGTAGAAGATTTATCTAAAATAGCAAATGGAACAGTTTATGGAAAAAGAAGAATTGAATTTGAGCAATTTGTACAAGCATCATATTTTGATATGGTAATTATTGAAGCAAATAAAAGATTATTAAAAATGACAGATAATAGATTTTTATTAGTAAGAAAAGAAAGTTCTGAAAGAGTATCTGACAAAATAGGACTTGAACTTGAAGTAATAGATAATTATAATGGAAAAAGAAGAGATGTAAAATCTTTATCAGGTGGAGAGGCATTTAAGGCAGCATTATCACTTGCACTTGGTTTAACAGATGTTATACAAAGTTATTCTGGTGGAATTGTTGTTGATACAATGTTTATAGATGAAGGTTTTGGATCATTAGATACAGAGTCAAGAGAACAGGCAATAAATACATTAAATCAGTTAACAGATAATCATAAGTTGATTGGAATAATTAGTCATGTTACAGAATTGAAAGATAGGATTGATAAAAAAATTATTGTTACAAAATCAACAGATGGAAGTAAAGTAATTTTAGATAATTAAATAGCAAACAGCTGTTTACAAAACAATAAGCAGATGATATAATATAAATAAATCTACATTAAGGAGAAAGTTCAATGGAAAGGATTTATTTATGTATAGATCTAAAAAGTTTTTATGCATCAGTCGAATGTCGAGAAAGAAATTTAGATCCATTAGTAACCAATTTAGTAGTTGCAGATAAAAGTCGTACAGAGAAAACAATTTGTTTGGCTGTAAGTCCAGCATTAAAAAAATATGGAATTCCAGGAAGAGTAAGATTATTTGAAGTAGTTCAAAGAGTAAATGAAATTAATTATAATAGAAAAAAGAGAATTTGTAATCATGAATTTGATGGTGAATCAGTTAATGAAATAGAACTAAAAAATAATCCAAGATTGAAATTAAATTATATAATAGCTCCACCAAGAATGGCTTATTATATGAAGTATTCTACCCAGATATATAAGATATATCTTAAATATATATCACCTGAAGATATATATCCATATTCTATAGATGAAGTATTTTGTGATGTAACAAAATATTTAAAGACATATAAAATGACAGCTAAAGAACTTGCCACAAAAATGATTCATGATGTGTATTATCAAACAGGGATAACTGCAACTGCTGGTATTGGAACAAATATGTATTTAGCTAAAATAGCAATGGATATTGTTGCTAAACATATAAAACCAAATGAGAATGGAGTAAGAATTGCTGGTTTGGATGAAATGACATATAGGAAGTTATTGTGGGGACATAGACCACTTACAGATTTTTGGAGAATTGGAAAAGGATATAGTAAAAAATTAGAGAAAAACAATATTTTTACAATGGGAGATATAGCAAGATGTTCTATAGAAAATGAAGACTTATTGTATAAATTATTTGGAATAAATGCTGAATTATTAATAGACCACGCATGGGGCTTCGAACCAGTTACAATGGAACAAATAAAAAAATATGTGCCAGATAATAATAGTATTAATTCAGGGCAAGTATTGCATTGCCCTTATGATTCAGAAAAAGCCAGACTAATAGTAAAAGAAATGGCAGATACATTAGTATTGGATATGGTAAGTAAAGATTTAGTAACAAATCAAATTATTTTAACAATAGGATATGATGTCGAAAATTTAACAAATCCATTAATAAATAAAGAATATTGTGGTGAAGTAACAATTGATAGATATGGAAGAAATATACCCAAACATGCACATGGAACTATAAATTTAGAAAAATACACTTCATCAACTAAAATAATTATGGAAGCGGCTGTTAAATTATATGATCAAATAATAAATCCAAAATTGTTAATAAGAAGAATAAATATAGTGGCAAATCATGTTATAAATAGTTCACAAATAAAAGATAGTGAAAAGAAGTATGAACAATTAGATTTTTTTACAGATTATGCAAAAATTGATAAAGAAAAAGATGAAGAAAAGCTAAAAGAACAAAAAGAAAGAAATCTACAACATGCTGTAATTGATATAAAAAGAAAATATGGAAAAAATGCAATATTGAAAGGCATTAATTTTGAAGAAGGTGGAACAACGATAGAAAGAAATGAACAAATAGGTGGTCATAAAGAATAGGAGGAATAAAAATGAATGAGAACATAAAAAAATATGCAGATATAATAAATTTGCCTCATTATACCTCAAAAAAAAGAATTAGGATGAGTATGGAATCACGTGCTGCTCAATTTGCGCCATTTGCTGCATTAACAGGATTTGACGATAAAATACAAGAAACTATAAAGATAACAGAAAAGGAAAATGAATAATATTAAAATTCTATATTGACAATATACCCTTTAGGGGTATATAATTTTAAAATAATTTTAATAAGAAAGATAGGCGGAAATATATGTTAAATCAATTTTCAAGAACAGAATTATTAATAGGAAAAGAAGGAGTAGAAAAATTACATAAAGCAAAAGTAGCAGTATTTGGAATAGGTGGAGTAGGATCTTTTGTAGTAGAAGGTTTAGTTAGAGCAGGAGTGGAGAATTTTGTTTTAGTAGATGATGATAAAGTTTGTTTAACAAATTTAAATAGACAAATTATTGCTACAAGAAAAACGGTAGGAAAGCAAAAAGTTGAAGTAGCTAAAGAAAGAATATTGGAAATTAATCCTAATGCCAATGTTGAAATACATCAAGAATTTTTTATGCCTAGTACGGACAATACAATATTTGATAGTTCTATAGATTATATAGTAGATGCAGTAGATACTGTAACAGCAAAAATAGAATTAATTGTAAGAGCTAATAAATTGAATATTCCTATTATATCAAGTATGGGAACAGGAAATAAACTTGATCCAACTAAATTTGAAGTAACAGATATTTATAAAACTAGTGTATGCCCATTAGCAAAAGTAATGAGAAAAGAATTAAAGAAAAGAGAAATAAAAAAATTAAAGGTAGTATATTCAAAAGAAGAACCAATAAAATTAGATGATACAGCAGAATGTAGTTGCAAAAATAATTGTATATGTCCTCCAGGAACAAAAAGAAAATGTACAGTTAGAAATCAAGTACCAGGAAGTATATCATTTGTACCTTCAGTTGCAGGACTAATTATTGCAGGAGAGGTTATAAAAGATATACTAAATAAGGAGACTGTTTAATGAATTATATAAATAAAGGAAAAAGAGATATACTAATATTTCCCAAATTTAAAAATATTAATAACATTCAGAAAATAAGAAAAAAGTATGATGAATTGTTTGATAAAATAATGCCTCATATTACTTTAGCTTTTCCTTTTGATAAAGATATTTCGAATGAACAGTTAAAATATCAGTTAGAAAAAATTACAGAGAATATTGAAAAATTTAAAATTAAGTGTAAAGGTATTACTTTTAAACGAGAGAATGAAATTAATCAGTATTATATATTTCTTAACATAATAGAAGGAAAAGAAAGAATAGAAGAAATTCATACCCAAATATATGATAATATTTTGAATGATATAAATATAAAAAATTACAATTATGATCCACATATAACTCTTGGATGTGTTAATAGTACTGATGAAAAAGTGGAAACAGAGGAAGAATTTGAAACAGTTATAGACAAGATTGTAGTAGAGCGAATAGGAGAAGATGAAGAATCTATTATTGAATTTGAAATAGAGTTGCATTGATAAGGTAAATTTAAAACATCAAATAAAAAAGTGCTAATAATGTTGATATGAGTACTTTTTTGATAATTTTTTCAAAAAGACTACCCAAAATTAAAATTGTGTGATATACTTAAAAAGTAACTTTTTTGACATAAAATAATGTGTAAAACAGCAAAGTTTCAATTAAGTGAAAAAATGTAAATAAAGGTTAAAAGCCTTAAAATAAAGAAAAAATAAAAAGGAGGAAAAAAAGATGTCAGGACACAGTAAATGGCATAACATACAAGCTAAAAAAGGAAAAGCAGATGCAGCAAGAGGAAAAGTATTTACAAAATTAGGAAGAGAATTATTGATAGCAGTAAAAGCAGGTGGACCAGATCCAGCTGGAAACTCAAAATTAAAAGATGTTATAGCAAAATGTAAAGCTGCAAATATGCCAAATGATACAATAAACAATGCAATCAAAAAAGCATCAGGAGAAGGAAGCACAGCTGTATATGAAGAAATAACTTATGAAGGATATGGACCATCTGGAGTTGCAGTAATAGTAAATGCAAATACAGATAATAGAAATAGAACAGCATCAGACGTAAGACATGTATTTGATAAAGCTGGTGGAAACTTAGGAACATCAGGATGTGTATCATATATGTTCAACAAAAAAGGTGTAATAGTAATTGAAAAAGAATCAACAGATATGGATGAAGAAGAATTAATGATGTTAGCATTAGATGCTGGAGCAGAAGATTTTACATCATCTGATGAAGTATATGAAATTACTACAGACCCATCAAATTTCTCAGAAGTAAGAGAAAAACTTGAACAAGCAGGATTAACATTCTTAGAAGCAGATGTTCAAATGGTTCCAACAACAACAGTAGCATTAGATGACGATGGAGCTGAAAAAATGGAAAGATTAATAGAAAGACTAGAAGAATTAGATGATGTAATGGATGTATACCATAACTGGGATATGTAAAAAATAAATAAAAAATAGTTCTAAAATAGAGCAAAAGAGCATATATATATAATATATGCTCTTTTTATATTGGAAAAAAAGGAGGAGAAAGATGAATGGATTGCAGACAACATTAGAATATTTGCCTTTTAGCATAAGAAAAGAGATTATGACAAATATAAAAAATGATGAAGAAAAAATAGAAGAAATTAGATTAAGAAGTAATAAACCCTTAATTTTAAAATGTGGAAGTGAAGTAAAAGTTTACAATTACATAGTAAGTCAAAATGAAGTCTTACAAGCATTTGATAAAATCTGTGAAAATTCAATATATTCTTATAAAAGACAAATTTGTGAAGGATATATAACAATAAAAGGTGGAAATAGAGTTGGAATAGTTGGAAGCGGAGTGATTGAAAATGGACAAGTTATAAATATAAATTATATATCAAGTTTAAACTTTAGAATTTCAAGACAAAAAATAGGATGTAGTAATCAAATTGTTGCAGATATAATAAATTTTGAAAATAATACTATATATAATACATTAATAATTTCACCTCCAGGGGCAGGAAAAACAACTTTACTTAGAGATATTATAAGGAATATAAGTAATGGATTTTATGGATTTGAAGGACAAACAGTTGGAGTAGCAGATGAAAGAGGAGAAATTGCAGCAATGTATAAAGGAATACCACAGAATGATATAGGAATTAGAACAGATGTAATAGATAATATGCCCAAAGCAGATGCAATGAAAATATTAATTCGTTCAATGGCACCTAATGTAATTGCATCTGATGAAATAGGTAGTAAAGAAGACATAGAGGCAATAAATTATGCAATTTGTTCAGGAGTTAAAGGAATATTTACAGCACATGGAAAAAGTTTAGAAGAAATACACAAGAATAAAAAAATATCACAATTGATTGAAAATGAGATTATAGAGAAAATTGTAATATTAAATGTTGCAAAGAAAGGAGAATATAGATGTATTACTTTGTAAAAGGAATTTTATTAATTTTGATATTTATCATGTCATCATCAATAGGAATATCCATTTCAAAAATGTATGAAAATCGTGTTAAAGAATTAAAACAATTTAAAAATATTTTAAATATATTAAAAGGAAAGATAAAATTCACTTATGAACCATTGGGAGAAATTTTTAAACAGATATCACGAAATAGTTCAAACAAAATAGAAGAAATGTTTGATGATATGGTAAATAAAATGATGTTTGAAGACGTAAAAGATGCCTGGAAAGATTCAATACAAGAAGCAGATATAAGTTTAAAGCAAGAAGATAAAGACATATTAAAAGATCTAGGAAAAACATTGGGACAAACAGATGTAGAAAATCAAATAAGTAATATAAATTTAACAGAAAATTTTTTAAATATGCAAATAGAAAAAGCAGAAATTGATAGACAAAAAAATCAAAAAATATATAAGACATTAGGAGTAATTGCAGGGTTAATATTTGTAATTATATTAATATAAAGGGGGAAAAAACATGGATATAAACTTATTGTTCAAAATAGCGGCAATAGGAATATTAGTTGCAGTTTTACATCAAGTGCTTGTAAGAGCAGGTAGAGAAGATCAAGCAATGATGACAACACTTGCAGGACTTGTAATTGTTTTATCAATGGTAATTCAACAAATAAGTTCATTATTTAATACTGTACGAACTCTTTTTGATTTATAGAAAGGAGCAATTAGTATTATGACAGAAGTAATAAAAATAATAGGAATAGGATTGATTTCTCTTGTTATTATTGTAATTCTAAAACAATATAAACCAGAATATGCAATATATGTTTCTATGGCAGCAGGTGTATTAATCTTAATGTTTTCTGTTGAAAAGATTACAAACATAATAAATTTATTACAAAATTATGCAAGTAAAACATATATTAATCAAAAATTTTTAGAAATATTATTAAAAATTACAGGAATTGCATTTATTACAGAATTTGCAGTAAGTATATGTTCTGATGCAGGAGAAAAAGCAATTGCAAGCAAAATTGAAATCGGAAGTAAAGTTATTATAATATCAATGTCAATTCCAATAATAACAAGTCTTTTAGAACTTGTTATGGAAATTTTACCATAAGAGGAATAATGTATGATAAATGAAAAGATATTAACTTTTAAATGTTATAGGAAAAGAGTTAATCTCAAAAAAATAGTAAAATACATAAACTTAATTATTATCATTTTTTGTATAAGCATTATAATTCCAGGCAAATCATGTGCAGAAGATAATATAATGGGTAGTACGAAGGAACAATTTAATATAGGAGAATTTATAACAGAATCTCAAAAATATATGGGAGGTGCTTTTGAAGAGATTGATTTAAAAAATGTATTAAATCAAGCAGTTCAAGGAAAAATTGATAATAAAATGATATCTAAGGTTTTGCTTAAAGTTATGGGAAAAGAAATACATACTAGTTTAAAAACATTAATTAGTATATTAGTAATAATAATAATTCATGGAATATTAAAATCAATAACAGACAATTTAGAAAATAAAAACATTTCTCAAATTGTTTATTTTGTTCAGTACATATTAATAGTTACACTTATGATGACTAATTTTACAGGAATAATAAAATTGGTTCAAAATACGGCAGATGATATGGTAGGATTTATTAATTTACTTCTTCCATTGTTAATGACATTAATATTATATACAGGTAGTATAACAACGAGTTCAATTTTAGAACCAATAATTATATTTGCAATAAATTTAATTGGAAATTTAATAAAAGATTTTTTGTTACCAGTTATGTTGATAATAGTAGTATTTTCAATTATATCAAAGATATCAAATAAATTTCAAATAGATAAATTATCTAAATTATTAAAATCTGGGGTTACTTGGACATTAGGAATAATCTTAACAGTATTTGTAGGAATTGTATCATTGGAAGGATCATTAAGTAGTAGTGTTGATGGAATTACAGCAAAAACAGCAAAAACGGCAGTGTCAAGTGTAATACCGGTTGTAGGAAAGATATTAGGAGATGTTGTTGATAGTGTATTAGGATGTGGGGTAATATTAAAAAATGCAGTAGGAATTGTTGGAGTGGTAGTTGTTATAAGTATTTGTATTGTGCCAATAATTAGAATATCTACATTATGTATAATATATAGTTTTTCGTCAGCACTTGTACAACCTATTGCTGATGAAAAAATTGTAAAAGTTTTAGAAGAGATGGCTGGAATCTTTAAAGTGTTGTTAGGAATACTATGTTCTCTATCAGTTATGTTGATTATAGGGATAACATTAGTAATAAAAATATCAAATAGTGGGATGATGTATAGATGATAAAATTTATTAGTTCATGGGCAGAACAAATAACTCTTGCAGTTGTTATTGCAACGATTTTAGAATTAATTTTGCCTAATAGTAAAAACAAAAAGTATATACAAATGGTGATAGGAATATATGTTCTATTTAATATTATTTCACCAATTATAAATAACAAAAAAATATTGGAATTAGATCAGTATGATTTAGAAAAATATGCTAATACAACATCTTCAAATTTAGATCAAACATCTATGAATTCTAGACTAGAAAAGATATATCTAGATGAAATGAAAGAAGATATTATTAAAAGGTTCAAAGAACAAGGATTATCTGTTATTCAATGTAATGTTGATGCAGAGTTGAATAATAATAAAAACAATTCTGGAATACATAAAATCGAAGTGAAAATAAAAAAAGTAGAAGATGTAGACAGTCAAAATAAAATTCAAGAAATAAAAGAAAAAATTGTAACTGAATATGAGATAACTGATGACAAGATTAATATTATTTTAAAATAAAGGAGATAAAATAATGTTTAAAGATATATTAAAAAAGTTTGATAAAGAAGGAGATTCAAATCAAAAAAGAAAAATAGAGAATATAGTAGCATTTGTTATAATATTAATTATAACAGTATTAGTTATAAATAATATATGGTCTAAAGATGAAAACAGTAACAAAGATACTAAAAACAAAGTACTAGCACAAAATACATTACAAACTGAAACAAATGAAAATAATCAAGAAGACCTAGAAAAAAACTTGGAAAAAATTTTATCATCAATATCAGGTGTTGGAAAAACAAAAGTATTAATAAAATATTCAGAAAGCAATAAAGTTGTAGCAATGTATAATGAAACAAGTGTACAAAACAAAGTAGAGGAAAATGATGGAAGTGGTGGAAGTAAAAGTAGTATAGAAACAGAAAATAAAAAAGAGATTGCTTATACAGAAGATGAAAATGGAGCAAATAAACCTATAACAGAGAAAATTATTATGCCTGTAATTGAAGGAGCAATAATAACTGCTCAAGGAGCTTCAAATGCGAATATAAAAGCTTCAATTGTTAGTGCTGTTGAAGCAGTTACAGGTTTAGCTGTACATAAAATTCAAGTTTTTGAAATGGAAAAATAAGAAAGGAGGTTGAAGTATGAATTTGTCTAAATTAAAAAATAAAACAGGGACAGCAGCAATTTATATAGTAGCAATAATGTTGGTAGCATTGGGATATTGGAATTATATTTCAGTAGAATCAAATAATATTCAGACAGTTGCACAAACTTCTGATGAAAATCAACAAGATGAAAATGTAGGTGATGCACAATTAGTTAGCAATAATGAAGTTATAAATCCAGAAGAAAGTGTAGAGGTTGCAAAAGACAACAAGGAAGAAAACAATTATTTTGAAGAATCAAAATTAGAAAGAGATAAAATGTATTCTCAAACACTTGAAACTTATAAAGAAATACTTAATAATTCTAATGTTTCTGAAGAACAAAAAGCAATTGTTACACAGGAAATTACAGATTTAAATAAAGAAAAAAATGCAATAATGATTAGTGAAAATTTGATCATGACAAAAGGTTTTTCTAATTGTGTTATTTTTGTTAATATTGATAGTGTAAGTGTTGTAGTTGAAAATAAAGAATTAAAAACAGATGAAATTGCTCAAATTCAAAATATAATCTCAAGAGAAATAGGAGTAAAAATGGAACAAATACATATTATGACAAGATAGATGAAAAAAAGGGGGTTCCGAAAAGGGAACCCCCTAGCTTTGTAAATAATTACAAGATCATAGATGCACGTTTTGCAAGTTCGCTTCTTACAGATTCATCATCTGTGAAGGTAAGCTGCCAGCACAAAGGATCACCCTTGAAGTGCTCACTTGCATAGCTGAGACCGTTGTTTCTTTCATCCAGGTCAGGACGATCTACCTGAGAGGGATCTCCAACAAGGACCAGTTTTGTGCCAAAGCCAACACGGGTAATGATGGTCTTGACTTCTGCAGGGCTCAAGTTTTGAGCTTCATCAATAATGATGAAAGTGTTGCAGATGGAACGGCCTCTGATATAGCCGATTGCTTCTGCACGGATTGTTCCGTTCTGGAAGTAGATGTTTTGACAGCTGGTATCATTTTCGGGCGAACCATAAGGTGTTCTAGAAGAAGACCCCTTATTGAAGTTGTTTTTCGGCTTTGCAGGTTTGATAATATCATTATCATCCTGCAAATTGACAAGGTTGTCTAGTGTTCCACGAAGATAGGGCATAATTTTTCCTTCTTCATCTCCAGGAAGATAACCGATGCTTTCACCAGTTTCGATGGGGAGACGAGAAATCAAAATCTTACCTTTAAATTCATGAAGACTTTCAACATGCTCAAGTCCTGTTGCAAGCGACAAGAAAGTTTTTGCTGTACCAGCTACACCTTTCAAGATGACAAGAGTGGCTTGCTTTTCGTTGGTCATTAATGCTTCGATTGCAAATTTCTGACCTACATTTTTGGGGATTACTTTGAACGGATGGTAATCTTCATATTGAAGTTTTACAATATTATTACCATCAACTCTACCATTGGCAAAATCGAACTTTCCTTTAAGTTCTACAAACATGTTCTGATAAAAGGTTTTGAAATTTTCTTCGGAAACAATGCTGGTTAAAGCAATATAACCTTTAGTTCGGAATTCCTTAATCTTCTCATCAGGAACATTGAGGAAAGCTCTTCCAGTATACTGTTCATTTAATTCGGGGAGAAGCTCATCTCTGAACGTCTGAACAGTAATGCCAAGAAGTTCAGCCTTGTATTGCAGAGGGGTGTTTTTACTAATAAGGACCACTTTTTTGTCTTTGGCTTCTGCCTTAATAGAAAGACAGACTTCCAAAATGTTTCTTTCAAGTTCGGTCAGTTTAGAATTTTTGACAGCATCAGAAAGTGTTTGATTGCGCGTGTTAAGGACAACTCTCAAAATGCTACCATTTTCCTGGGTAATGCCTTTTTGAAGTTCTTTAATGCGAAAAGATCTCAGATAAGCCAAGTTGTGACGGACGATTTTGCCCCGTTCAGTTTTCAAATGGGCAAACTTTGCATCAGCTTCTTCGATAACACAAAAAGGTACACAAATAGTGTTATCAGAGCCAAAGCTTGTGAAAATTCCTCTTTTAGAACCCAGAATGTCGGTATCAAAAACGAAGAATTTGCCAGTATCGATGTTATTACTCATGAAGACACACTCCTTTTTTATTTACAAAGCTAAATTTCTCTGATGTATTTTTCATCTGAGAAAAAAAGTTTTGTATACATATTATAATACATTTTTGCCTATTTTTCAATATTTTGATCTTATATTTTACATAAAAAGGTAAGAAAAATGTAGTAAATCAAACAAAATACTTGACTTTTATAATGAAAATGGTGTAAAATATTAAAGATTTAATATTATGTCAAGAGTTAGAAGGGAGAAAATAGTATGGCAGGAGTATATATGGCAGGAGATTTTAGAAATGGAACAACATTTGAAATGGACGGAGGAGTATTCAGAGTTGTTGAATTTCAACATGTAAAACCAGGAAAGGGAGCTGCATTTGTAAGAACAAAATTAAAAAATGTAATAACAGGAGCAGTTTTAGAAAAAACATTTAACCCATCAGATAAATATCCTGGAGCAGAAATAGAGAAAAAAACAATGCAATACTTATATAATGATGGAGATTTATATTACTTTATGGATAATAATACTTATGACCAAATGCCATTAAATAAAGAAGATTTAGGAGATTGCTTAAAATATTTAAAAGAAAATATGGAAGTAACAATACTTTCATTCAAAGGAAAAGTATTTGCAGTTGAACCACCAATATTTGTTGAATTAGAAGTAGTATATACAGAACCAGGATTTGCTGGAAATACAACAACAACATCAGGAAAACCTGCAAAATTAGAAACAGGATTAGAATTGCAAGTTCCTATGTTTGTAAATATTGGAGATATATTAAGAATAGATACACGTACATGTGAATATATGGAAAGAGTATAATAACAAGAGACTAGTCGATTTATCAAAAAGGTGACTGGTCTTTTATAATAAAGGAGGTTAATATGACAGAAAAAGAGCTATTAGAAAAAATTGAAAAACTTGAAAAAAGAGTTGAAGAGTTAGAAAAGGATATGGCAAATGTAAAAGAAGATATATATGTATTTACGGAAGATGAAACAGAAGACGAAAATAGTAGTTGCAATGGATGTTGTTCTCAATGTGGAGGATGTGAATAAAAATAAGCTTTTATCAAGTGAACCCCAATTATTAGACAAAAAAGTTTAATAATTGGGGTTCAGTACATTTTATTCAGGTTTTAAAGAAGAACACATTTTATCATCAAATTTACTGATTATTTTCGCATAATTAACTAATTCTTTAGAAGTTTTTTTGTTAATATCATAATTTGTTTTATATTTTGTTTTATGTTCAAAAGTTGCCCAAAAGTCCATTGCTAAAGTTCTAATCTGAATTTCACATTTTACATTTATAGTATTATTAGTCAATTTAACAGGAACTTCTACAATTAAATGATAGCTTGAATATCCACTTTTTTTAGGGTTTGAAACATAATCTTTTTCATTTAAAATATTTATTCCAGGAAGTTGTTTTATCAAATTTCTTATAAAAAATATATCATCTTTTAAATTACAAACAACTCTTATTCCTGCAACATCATTGATTTTATCAATCAAATTTATATAAGTTTTATCATAATTTTTTTTAGACATTTTGTTTAATATACTTTTGGGGTCTTTTATTCTACATGAAATATGATCAATTAAATCATAATTATATAATGTTTTATATTCATTTTTTAATATGTTTAATTGTGTTTCGAGCTGATTTAAAGCTGATTCGTAAAAAAACATCAATTTTTCAAAAGTTTCATCTTTTATATCTAATTTTTCATTTTGATTTTGTAATAAGTTTTCTATTATAATTAAATTATTTTCTTCCATTCAAATTCTTCCTTTCAATTTATAAGGTGATTTTATATATAAATTGTTATCAAAGTATTTTTGATTTGTGTCTATTTTGTAAAATAATAACAAATAATATTTTTACTAATTTGTTGACTTTTTTTTTACAGATGAAGTATAATATTATTGGGTTAATTTAATGAAAAAAGGATAAAAGAAAGGGAGAAAACGATGAAGAAAAAAGTTGTAATTTATGTAAATCTAATTATGTTTATTATATTATGTGTAAGTAGCTTAATAAGTTATGCGGATAATACAGATAAAATATATGTAAACTTAAAACCAGCAAAAGAAGATGGTACAGGGTATGCATTAACAAATGTACCACAAGGAAAAAGAATATGGGAACTTGCTCAATATACATCATCAGCAGGTACAACAAGAGTAACAACACCAAAAGAGTTGTATTGTATAAAAGCATCTTATGGAAAGACATGGGAAACAGATCAAAATACAGATGGAGTTGTAGAATATAATAGAAGCTATAATTTTAATGATGGAGAAAGCATATTAAATAATTTTACATCAAATAGTGCAACAACAGTATTGAGTGAATTATTAAAAGGAGATACATATAAAGAAATCTCTTGGTTATTAGATAATTTTTATATTCCAGGAGATGATGATAGTAGTGAAACACAAAAAACAAATTATCTAGTAAATGCTGGAATACCAGTAGATGATATTGATAATTCAGATAATGAATACTTTTGGAAATTTGAGTTAGATGAAAGAGTTGTATTGTCACAAGACGAAATAGTTGCAATTCAAAAAGCAGTAATATGGTATTTCACAAATGGTGGAACATTTTATGATTTTACAAAATCAGATGGAAGTTGGTTATATAAAACAATTGATGGAGGAACAAGTTATAAATCACAAGATGCTCTAACAAGCAAAGAAAGAGCTGAGTGTAAGCAAAAAGAAATTCAAACATTATATAATTATTTAATAGATTCAGCAAAACAAGCTGCACAAAATAATTACACATCAAGTTCATCAAGTGTAACAGTAGATAAAGGAAGTGTAACAAAACAAAGTTCAAATGGAAACTACATAATAGGACCAATAAAATTAGTAGGAACAGCAACATCATCAACAACAATAACAATGAATGTTACAAATCAAAGTGGAACAGCAATTACAAATTATACAATAGTAGATAAAAGTGGAAATACTATAAGTTCAACATTAAAAGAATTAGTAGGAAAAACAGAAGGATTTTATATAAAAGTTCCAAAAACAGGAATTCAACAGGTAAATATAGAAATAGTTGTAAAATCAGCAACAGCAACTCAAAAAACATTATGGGTAAAAGGAACAGATCAAAATGGTAAAGTGGCATTAGATGGAGAACAACCATTAGTTGAAATATCAAGAGAAGAAATAACAGATAAAACAAACATAACTGTAGACACATCAGAATTTGACTTAGCATTAAGAAAATATATTACAGCGGTAAGTAAAGATGAAACTATTGATAATAGTGACTATTTAAAAGACAGTAATGGTAAATATACAAGAGAACCAAGTATAATAACAACAAATTTAGGAAAAACAGATACAACAGCAATATATAATCATAGAAAAGATCCAGTACAAG
>CAKOWY010000006.1 GCA_934129895.1 uncultured Clostridia bacterium | reverse complement strand
TATTCAAAATATTTTGTCTGTTGCTTGGTACGTTTTCTATCTTAACACCGTTGTCGTTTTTTGTCAATACTTTTTTTAAAAATTTTTAAAATATTTTTTAAAGTATTTTTTGTTTCATTTTTTATCTCGTTAAGACTTTTAATATATTAACATCATTCAATAATAATGTCAATATGTTTTTGAAATTTTTTTATATTTCTACTAATATAAGTTCATCACTAATACAATGTACATCTTTCCACGGAATTATTATATCTGTATTTGATGAAAACAAATTAAGTAATTTATTTGTTCTTCCAGGAACAATTATAGATGTTATCTGACCAGTTTGCAAATCTGCACATACGTCTTGAACATACCCTAACCTCTTTCCATCTTTAATATTTATAACTTCTTTATGTTTAAAATCTAATCCTTTATCTCCCATTCTTATTTTCCTTTCAAAAAAATCTTAATTACTCATACATTATATGTAATTAAGATTTTTTTGTTAATTATTTATAATATCTTTTCATCTGCTCAAGTGCATTTTTTTCTAGCCTAGAAACTTGTGCTTGAGAAATTCCTATTTCTTCTGCAATTTCCATCTGTGTCTTTCCATCAAAATATCTTCTCATAATAATATTTTTCTCTTTATTACTTAATTTTTTTAGAGCTTCATTAATTGTCATCATTTCTGCCCAATTTTCATCATTATTTTTTATATCTTTAACTTGATCCATTACAAAAATGCTTTCATTTCCATCATTATATATTGGTTCTTGTAATGAAACTGGATCTTGAATTGCATCCAAACTTGCTGCAATTTCTTCTCTTCCAACTTCTAATTCTTTAGAAATTTCTTCAATTGTTGGTTCTCTTCCTTTTTCCTTATTAAATTTATCTTTGAATTGTATTGTTTTATATGCTAAATCTCTTACAGATCTACTTACTCTTATACTATTATTATCTCTTAAATATCTTCGTACTTCTCCAATTATCATCGGCACAGCATAAGTACTAAATTGTACACCTTGGCTCAAGTCAAAATTATCAATTGATTTTATTAATCCAACACATCCTATTTGAAATAAATCATCTGCACTTTCTCCTCTTCCATAAAATCTTTGAATTACACTTAATACTAATCTTAAATTTCCTTTTATAAATTCTGTCCTTGCTTCTTCATCTCCTTGTTTAATCTTTATAAATAGTTCATCTTTTTCTTTATTTGTTAAAACAGGTAATTGTGATGTATTGACTGATGCAATCTCAACCTTATTAATCAAATAAAAAACCTCCCTTTTAATAATGTTTTTTACATTATTTCCAAAGAGAGGTGTTTTTATTCAATTACAATTTTGGCATCTGTTGGGCAAATATTTATAAATGTATTTCCATCATTTACTTCTATAACATTTCCATTCAAATCCACATATTGTGTTTGTTCTGTTCTTGAATTTTTTATACATTTTATAGGTATTGCATAACCATTAGTAATATAATATCCTTCAAATGTACCTATATTTTTTAATCCTTGTCTTCCTTTTTCTTCTGAATCTTGTAATGTATAATTATCACATTTTGTAATAATTATATTTTTTGTTGTTACTTCTTCTCCTGTAATATAATCAGTTTGTAATTTTCCTCTAGCATATCTTGTATATCTTTTAGTTTCTGAATTATACACATATTCTACTTTTTGTAAAGATGAATGTGGAATATTTACTGTAGATGCACTTATTGCCATTTTGTTATTTGAATTTTGATCAGAAATTTCTTCTCTAACTTCTGTTGAATCTACACTTTCATTTTTCTCTATTCCATATTTGCTATCTAACTGAACTTCATTTGTAATGTAATTTAAAACACTTTTTTTACTTGATTCTGTAGAATATCCTTTTTGCTTTGCAATTTTTAAAATACTTTCTGTACTTGTAAATAAGTTATGTGGTGCTTTTTTGTCTTTAACCCTCCAAAAATCCTTTGAGCTTTCTTGAATTCCATTTATATTATTCACTCCTAATTCCTTTATATCATTTTGTGCTTGAGGACTCCAGCCATGATGCACATATATTGCATCATTTTCTAGTGCATAATCCAAGAAATAATGTCTTGAACTTCTTAATGGACCAATTTTTTCTAATTCTTGTCCTTTAAAAACAGCCATTAATCTTGTTTCTCCACCTTCAACAATTATTTCATATACAATATATGCTTTATTCAAATTTGCTTGTGGCCATGCTCCACTATGATTGTCAATCATAACTGCAATTGGTCTATCATTGCCTGTAAAGATTTTGGGTTTCTGAATTGTAACAACTAGTGAATTATCCTCATCTTTTGTTTTTTCATCAATTTTTGTTTCCACATTATCATTATTTGCAACTTCTTTGCTTGAAACATAATATTTGTATCCTACCACACCAGCTATAATAATAACAATCAATACTAATGTTGATATTATTTTATTTCTCATTCATTTCCTCCCTTGTTATTCCAAGCTTTGCTAATACTTTTTCCTCTTTAGGTCTCATAATGGCTTTATCTTCTTCTTTGATATGATCATATCCCATAAGATGATAAAATCCGTGAACCAACATGTATGCAAATTCTCTTTCAAAACTATGTCCATATTCTTTAGCTTGTTCCTCAACTTTAGCTATTGAAATTACTATATCACCTAATATATCTTCATATTCAAAATTTTGCTTTGATATTTTTTCATCTAATTCATCTTTTTCAAACATTGGAAAAGACAATACATCAGTTTCTCTATCAACATTCCTATATTTTTTGTTTATTTCATGAATATTTTCTGGTGTTGTTAAAGTTATACTAATATACATTTTTGAATTTTCAAGATTTTCTTCAGCAAAACATTGTTTTATAACTTTTTTTATTATTTCTTCATATAATTTATTTTCTTCTAAATCTAAATACTCTAATTGATACATATTTTCCTCTCTTAACATTAAGCAATTGCTAATTTTTTTAGTGTTTTTCCAAAGTACTTTTTGTCATAGCTTTTTGCACATTTTATTTCTTTCATTACACCATAATCAACTAATCTTCTCTTATAGTATTTTTCTAATCTACTATAATCTGTCTTTTCTTTAGAAATTTTCTTTAATTCATCTTTTATAAATAGTATTTCTTTTTGTTTTATATACTCAATATAATCTGATTCTTTTAAAGCTTCAATCTTTTTATATTTATCATAAAACTTTTTAAATTCATCTCTTTCTTTAGCATTTTCCCAATAAACTTTTGTTGAAAGCAATTTTACATTATAATCTTCAATTAATGTTAATACCATCTCATAAGCTTTTTCTCTTTTTGCTGCTATTTTTGTATCTTGAACTAAACATCTAGCATCTTTTAATAATTTCATATAACATTGTTCAGCTACAACTAATGGTAAACTATGAGTAAATAAATTTCTGCTAATTCCCAATAATATCATATTTTTCTCTATGTTATCTCTTTGATCTAATTTTCCAACAGAAAATCTCTCATATTTTTCGTATTCATTAACTATTGAAGCATATTTTGAATCTGTTAATTTTTGTGGCAATATATTTTTTATGTAATCTTCCAATGTACTAAATATTTTTGTATATATTGTATCTTTGCTAGAATCATATATATTAGTAGAATCTGCCAATTTGATTGAATATGTTTTTAATATTCCTTTATATAGCATATCTTGTTTTGAAATATAAAATTTACTATATTTTTCTATCATCTTTGTTTTTGAAGTACTTTTTACACTTTCATTGTCTAATTCTAATAAATATTTTTGTTTTCTATATTTATATTCATTGTATTCTTTATCTTTTAATTGTACTATTCCGTAGTATTGAGATAATGCTGAACTTTCAAATTGTGTTGCGGTTTCATTCTTTACTTTTTTATATATAGTATCAAGTACATATTTATCAAGTGCTTCTAGATATCCAGTATATGCCTCATCATATTTTTTTTCTAATTCATCTCTTTTGTCTGCCTCTACATTTTCATTTGTGAAATTTTCATACGTTTTTATAACTAAATTTCTTTTCATTGATATTCTCATACTGTTAAAACCTATTTGCGTAGGTATTAAAATTTTAGTTAATGTATTTGTCAATTTATTAAAAAATGTTTTATCTGTTCCAACTACTCTTAAACTTCTCTCTTCCATAATCTTTCCTTACCTTTCAAGAATAATATTATTCCAAGTTTTGGTAAGCAGGTACGTATTTTTCGTTTTATATCTTCTGTCTGTTAATTAATTTTTTCCTGCATTCCTATATTTTCAACTACTTCATAAGTTACATTTACCTCTATATACTCTTCTGTTTTTATTATATTTATATCTTTATTTAATATATTTTTTTCTTTTCCAATTTCTTGTTCTAATTTTTGTTCTAACTTTTCAGTTCCTATTTCCGTTGCTTTTTCTATACTATACTCCATTTGAACATTTTCTAATTCTTCTACTGTGATTTTTGTTATTGAAATGGGCAAATATAAATTTGAAAATATCTTAAACTTCTTTTCTTTTTCTATTGTATCATAAATTTTAAATTTTGAAAGAGTTTTATAAAAATTTATTTGAAAATTATTTATTTTTATTCTAATTTTCGTTTCTTTATTCCCTGTTTTGACTTTTTCCGTAAATTTTAGTGGTATTTTTTCACTTTTAGTATATTCAACTATGCCTTCAACTTCACCAAGACTATGTACATATCTATTTCCTGTATATTTTCCTTCCATTACCCCTTGAATTAGAATTTGCCCTTCTTCTACTTTATCTCCATTCTTTACTTTTGCTGTTCCATTTTGTGCAATTATTTTGGTTATTGTTGCTGACTTTGTTGCAATTATATTACTATAATCTTTTTCGTCTATAACCTCTGGTGCCTCCACAGATTTTACAACTTTGACTATTACATTTGTTCCTTTAATCTCAATTCCCATCCATGAAATATCATTTCTTTTAAACCTAATCTTATTAATAGTTTCTTGAATATTTACTTCACTTTTTTTCATTCCAACTCTTATTCCCGCTTCTAGTATATCATTTTCTATATTTTCCAATTGTTCACTTCCATCTACAACAATACTTATATTCCATATAAAATTAGTACTTATTCCAATTAATAAAATTATAAATACTAGCGTTCCCAAAAAAACTTTTCTTTTTTTATATTTGTTTATTACAAATGGTATTCCATTTTTTCTTATTATTTTTATCTTGCATTTTAGTTTCTTCGAAATTTTAACTGCCTTATAAAAATCTTCTATTCCAATATTTAGATACAATTTAGTTCCTTTATCTCTTTTTAAATTCCATATTAGCAATTTATTTATTGTACAAATATTTATAAATCTTTCTATATAATATCCTTCTATTGAAACTCTTACATATCCAAATATATATTTAAGTAATATCTTAATTAACATATTACCTCATTTAATCCTTTCTACATCAATACTATCAATTTTTCCCGTTATTTTTATATCATCATTTGTCATCTTCTCTAAATTTAGATTAAATCCATTTATATTAATAATCCCTATATATGTACTAATACTTGTAAAGTATTCTTCATATTCAAGTATTCCATTATAATTTTCTATTATCATTTCATCAAATCCAACTATTGTAATTTTAGGAGAATTTGTATAAATCTCCTCTGGAAATTCTAAAATTTTTTCTAATCTTTTTTTCATTTTTATCTCCTTATTTTTGAAATTCATCTAATCCTTTAAATTCATATCCTTGTGCTTGCGCTTCTTTTATGATTGTATCTAAAACTTCTGAGTTTGTTTTTGAATTAGAATGTAATAGCATTATTTCTCCTGAATGAAAGTTATTTGTTATAATCTTTATTGCTTCTTCTTTTGATGGTTGCTTTTTTTCATTCCAATCTACATAGGCAAAACTCCACATTACAGTTTTATATCCTAAAGATTGTGTTTTCTTTAATGTTCTTTCACAAAATTCACCTTTTGGAGGTCTTATAAATTTCATTTCATATCCAAATTTGCTATATACACTTTGATGTAATTTCATTATCTCTTTTTCAATTTCGTCATTACTTATTGTTGGTAAACTGTAATGATTGCATGTATGATTTCCTATAATATGCTTTTCTTCTATCATCTTTTCAACTTTATCTGATGCTGTATTCAAATAATGTGCTGTTATAAAAAAAGTAGCTCTTATGTTATTTTCTTTTAATACGTCTAATATTTTGTCTATATAACCAGCTTCATATCCAGAGTCAAATGTTAAATAAATATGTTTTTCTTTATCGTTTCCTATACATATTCCTTCATTTTCATCTAATATTTTTTTATTTTCACTTCCAAAGTCTGGTTGTTCATGATTATTTGTTCTTTTTATTCCCCAGCAAATTTTTTTATCTCCACTATTTGAATTTGTTACTATTAAATTCATTCTATTCGCTGAAATTACACTTAAAGTAAAAAGAGCTATTATAGCTATCATTAATATTTTTGTTTTAAATTCCTTTTTTAACATATATTTTATAACTCCTTGTTTTTATTTAGATCTTTATAAATTTTATGTATGTTATATAATATTATTACTTTTTTACATTTTTATCCATTTAAAATATCTTTTATAATAATTTAAATTTTACAAAAGTCAATAACTGGTTGTAACAGGGAACATTCTATACAAATAGAGTATTGACAACTTTAAAAAATTGCTTTATAGTATTAGGATATGATTTGTCGAAATAATTTTATTTTTATCGAATGAATTAGGAGGTTGAATGTTAAACTTTGTAATTTGTGACGATGATATTAGATTAATTAACAGACTTTGTTCTTTATTAGAAAAAGTTTTTATTCAAAATGACTTTGATGCAAAAATCGCTTTTACAACTACAGATTATAACAAATTATTAGATTTTACTTCAAAAAACAAAGTTCATGCTATTTTTTTAGATATAGAATTTTCTGGTCAAACTGAAAATGGCTTAACAATTGCTGAAAAGATTAGAAAAATAAACAAACGTTGCTACCTAATTTTTGTTACAAGTCATTTTGAATATATTGCAGAAGCATATAAATACAAAACTTTTGATTATATTTTTAAATCTAGTATTGATTTAGAATCTATCACATCAACTGTTACTAGGCTTTTTGATGATGTTTCAAATTCCAATACTACTTTTATTAAAATAGATAATAAAAACACTCTTATTGATATAAACGATATTCAATTTATTGAAAAAGATGGAGTTAGATTAATTTATCATACTTACAACTCAAGATTTGTTACTTATAATTCTTTTAATAAGCTACATCTCCCAGATAATTTTGTTAGATGTCACAAGTCATTTATTGTAAATATACAAAATATATCTACTATTTCATTATCAGATAACACTGTTTATTTTAAAAACGGTTCTATTTGTTATATCGGTCCCAAATATAAAAATTCGTTTTTGGAGGTGATTGACTATGATACCGTTTCTTAATAACCTTTATAGTATACTTTTAACCCAAAATGAAGTTCTAACAAACTTAATTTTGATTCCTGCGTGTTTTATTGAGTCAGCTATCGTTTATAATATGATACTCATGTTTTTAGGAGTTCATTTGAAAAAAAAGAAAAATATTTTATATACAGCATGTGTAGCAATTGTTGGAGTTATAACTTTACGATTTATACCAGAACCTTTCAATTATATAATCAATTCTACGTTTCTTTTGATACTTTTAACTTATATATTGAAATTAAACTTCTTTAAAAGTTTAGCTTCAACAATATTTGCTTTATTTATAATTGCTTTAACTAATATGCTTATTTTAAAGCCTTATCAACTTATTTTGAATATAGATAATTATGTTGCATTAAACACCCCTTTATATAGAATTGGATATTTAATTATATTTTACATGATAATATGCGTTATCTATATCATAATAAAAAAATTAGTAAAAATTAAAATTTCATTTGACTTTTTTGATGTGCTTGATAAAAAAACAAAAGCTATTATTTATACATACATCTTTGCTACATTATTAGGTTTATTTGTTCAATTATTAATTACAGCATTTTATATGGATGTCGTTCCTATTATAATAAGCATTTTTAATTTTTTCTTAATGCTTTTATTATTAATTTTAAGTGTATATACATTTTCAAGAATTATGTCTCTTGAAAATACCAAACAAAATTTACAAACTGAAAAAGAATATAATAAATCATTAGAAATCTTATATGATGAAGTAAAAGGATTTAATCATGATTTTAAAAATATAATTTCTTCGATTGATGGATATATTGAAACAAATAACATTACTAAATTAAAAGAATATATTAACGAAGTAAAAGAAGATTGCAGGATAACAAATAATCTTTCAATACTAAATCCTAGGATTATAAATAATCCAGGAATATATAGTTTGCTAAACAATAAATATTTTAAAGCTATAAATGCTGGAATAAAATTTGATTTATATTTTCTTCTAGATTTAAGTACACTAAAAATTAACCAATATAAATTTTCTAGAATTCTTGGTGTTCTTTTAGATAATGCTATTGAAGAAGCCGAAAAATGCAAAGAAAAAATTATAAAAGTTTCTTTTAAACGTGAAGAGAAAAATAAAAGAGCAATTATCCTTATTGAAAATACTTATACAAATAAAAATGTAAATATTGAAGATATCTTTAAAAAAGGATATTCTGGAAAACAAAATCATTCAGGAATAGGTCTATGGGAAGTAAGAAAATATATAAAAAGTAGTAAAAACTTAGACTTATTCACATCCAAAAATGATAAATTTTTCAAACAAGAATTAACAGTCTATGATATGAATTAATTTATTAGATCTCATTTATATATATTATAAATGAGATTTTTTTTGCGAATAAAATGAGCTTTGATAAAAGCTCATTTTGAATTGAATTTATAATGTTTAAGAAAAACACCTTTAGGAAATTAATCTTTCTTGATCAATGATGCTGGCATTTTTGGTTGATGCATCCACCAGAACATAGCACATGCTGTGTTTGTAGATTTGGCATATTTTTCAGCCACTTTTGCTAGAAATCTTATCATGATAAATTCCCCCTTCTTTTGTTTAAATTTATAATTCAAGAATATTACCGGTGTATATTCTTTCATTATCTATTAATTATTAGCATATACTTCATGTCCATATCTATTTTTCGTAATATTATATGCTACTCTTGTTATTGTAAGTGTTTGAATAAAATCACCAAATATTATTATTCCAGATATTGTTGGATTATCTATAAATATAGCTATTATAAACTCTATACTTAAGATAATAAAAGATAATATTTGTTTTTGTTTTCTTTCTTTTTCTCTTAAAATTGGGACATTTTCCGTATCAGCTGGAGCATATAGCTTTAACATTATCATACAAAAGCTCCATATTATTAAAGCAATAATTATTTTTGCATATCCATCTAAAACTATGTATTTTCCGAAAAGTGCTGGACCATTATATAAAATAAATGATGTTATAATACAGCCAATATGTGTTTTTAAGTGTACACCACCTGACATACCTCTATATGGAGCTATTATTAATATTGCTAACACTGTTAGTTTTATAATTCCCAAAAAATATGATATCAATAATATTAATATTCCTTTTGGTAATTCTCCTATTAAGTTTTGCAAACCATACATTATTACTTCTGCTCGTTCATCATTAACTTCAGGCATTTCTTTTCTAATTTTATCTGTCAGGTAAGAACATATTTTATCTATCATATATATTTCCCCTTTTAAGATTTTCAATCTTTTAAGTACTTTATTAATATACCATATTAATTGAATTTTGGATGATTTCATTTATATAAAACGACATTTATTAAAGAAAATCATGTATTTAACTTTTTCATATAACTTATAACGCTTTTCGTATAATAAAAAAATATTCTATTTGATAAGCAAATATCAAATAGAATATTTTTTATTCTAAAGTTTTCTTTTTTTTATTTTTCATTTCAAGCCAATCATCAACAACAATTTTTAATACAGCTGCAACTGGAACAGCTAAAAACATTCCTAGTACTCCAAAATATGCACCACCAACTGTTACTGAAAATATAACTAATAAAGGACTTATTTCTAATGAATTTCCAATTATCTTTGGATTTATTATATTAGAATCAATTTGTTGTAAAACAATAACTACTATAGCCATTACAATTGCTTGCGAAAAACCACCAGTTATCAATGTTATAAGTATACTTAATGCTACAGCAACTATAGCACCAAAATATGGTATTATATTAAATAGTCCTATCATAAATCCTAATAATACAGCATATTTCACTCCAATAATTGCCATTGCTATTGTTACTAATATTCCAACAACCAATGCATCAATTAGTTGACCGCTAATAAATTTATAAAATATATGATTTGTACTTTGAATATATTCTTCAATTTTTTGTGTTGTTTTTTTATCTGCTATTGCTGCAACTACTTTTCTGAAAAATCCGAGAATCTGTGTTCTTCCCAATAATAAATAAATAGAAACTATGATTGCAACAAATATGTCAAATATTCCACTTGCAACACCAATTACTGATTTTACATATTCAGTAATTTTTTCAGGATTAATATATTGTTTTAAATCAATATTTTTTATTGATTCTCCAACAGAATTTATAGCTTCTGTAACTTTTTCGCTTTTTAATATTGAATCTTCAGGCAACTCATTTAATCTTTCTATTGCAATATTCCAATAATTTTGAAAGTTGTTTACTAATTCAATTACACTTTGAGTTACAACTGGTAATATAACATTAAATAATATTATAATTATAATTATTGCTAATATAAATGTTATTAAAACACTTAAAGGTCTTGCTTTCTTTTTTATAAATTTATTTTTTGATTTTAAAATTTTTCTTTCAATTCTTGATGCTGGTATATATAATAAATATCCTAGCAATCCTCCAGCAAGAAATGGTGAAATTATCTCAAAAAATTTTCCAATTGCCTCTCCAATTGCAGTAAAATTATCTAAAAACTTATATACTAATATTATTGCTACTGCTAATAAAAACCAATATAACCATTTAGAAAAATTCTTTTTTACTTCATTCATACTTTTCCCTCCTTATATATCAATTTCTAATTCTACAGGACAATGATCACTTCCCAAAATCTCTTGATGAATTTTTGCTTCTTTTATTTGTGTCTTAATATCTTCAGATACTAAAAAATAATCAATTCTCCATCCAACATTCTTTTCTCTTGCATGTCCCATATATGACCACCAACTATATTCGACTTTTTGAGGATATAAATATCTAAAACTATCTATAAAACCTGCATTTAATAATTCTGTCATTTTTCCTCTCTCTTCATTTGTAAATCCTGCATTTCCTTTATTAGTTTTTGGATTTTTTAAGTCTATTTCCTCATGTGCAACATTCAAATCTCCACACATTATTACCGGTTTTGTCTTTTTTAATTTAAGTAAATAGTTTCGAATTTCATCTTCCCATTCCATTCTATATTCTAATCTCTCTAATTCTCTTTTTGCATTAGGAGTATAATTTGTAACTAGATAGAATTTTTCAAATTCTAATGTTATTATTCTTCCTTCTTTGTCATGTTCTTCTATTCCTATTCCATAAGTAACATTTATTGGCTTAACTTTAGTAAAAATTGCAGTTCCCGAATATCCTTTTTTTTCAGCACTATTCCAATAGCTTTCATATCCATCAAAATTTAATTCTACTTGTCCAAGTTGACACTTTGTTTCTTGTAAACAAAATATTTCTGCATTTGCATCTTTAAAAAATTCTGAAAAACCTTTATTTAGACATGCTCTTATTCCATTTACATTCCAAGATATTAATTTCATTCATTTTTCCTTTCTAACAATAATACTTTTATTATACCATATTTTATGGTAAATTGTAAAGTTTAAGGAAAATTTAAGAACTATACATAAAAAAACAAATTATTAAAGATCTTTAATAATTTGTTTTTTTATTTTTATTGTAATTGTTTCATAACTTCTTCAGCAAAGTTTTCTTCTTTCTTTTCAATTCCTTCACCAGTTTCAAATCTAGCAAATTCTATAACTTTTGAATCTTTTAAAATTTCTGAAACTTTTTTGCTTGGTTCTTTAACAAATTCTTGGTCAACTAAACAAATTTCTTCATAGAATTTATTTATTCTTCCTAAAACAATTTTTTCAGCTATAGCTTCAGGTTTTCCTTCATTCATTGTTTGAATTTTTAAAATTTCTTTTTCTTTTTCTACTCTTTCAGCTGGTACTTGTTCTCTATTTACAAATTCAGGTCTTGCAGCAGCTATTTGCATACAAATATCTTTTGCTAATTCTTTGCTTCCTGATGTCATATTTACTAAAACAGCTATTTTTCCATCTCCATGGATATATTTTTCAATTAGTCCATCACTTGTTTCGAATCTAGCAAATCTTCTTATTGAAATATTTTCACCTATTGTAGCAATTTTTCCTATTAAAGATTCTTTTACTGTTTTTCCTTCTTCAAATATTGCTGGTTCTGCTAATAATTCTTCAACATTTGCAGGGTTATTTTTTACAATTTGTTCTGCAACATCTGTTACAAATTTTCTAAATTCTTCATTTTTAGCAACAAAGTCTGTTTCTGAGTTTACTTCAACTATTGCTCCTACTTTTCCATCTTCTGATATATATGCTTCTACCATACCTTCAGCAGCAACTCTTCCTGATTTTTTTGCAGCTTTTGTAATTCCCTTTTCACGTAAAAGCTCTGCAGCTTTTTCTAAATCTCCATCTGTTTCTGTTAAAACTTTTTTGCAGTCCATCATTCCTGCTCCTGTTTTTTCTCTTAATTCTTTAACTAATGCAGCTGTAACCATTTATATTTCCTCCTTTTATATTTAAACTATTTTGTAATAGTTTTTTAACATTATATTAATAAAATAGAGCAGAGCAGTAGAGCCCCACTCTTTTTATTATTCTTCTACTTTTTCTTCAGCTTCATTTGCAACTTGTTCCATTGATGTTGCTTCTTCTTCAACATTTTGTTCTTCTGTTGCTTCAAAGCTTTCTCCTTGTTTTCCTTCAATGATTGCATTTGCCATAACATCTGCTATTAAGCTTACAGATCTTATTGCATCATCATTTCCTGGAATAGGATAATCTAAATCTTGTGGATTGCAGTTTGTATCTACAATTCCTACAACAGGTATATTTAATTTTTTAGCTTCTAATATAGCTATTCTTTCTTTTTTAGGATCAACTAAAAATATAACTCCTGGTAATTTGTCCATATCTTTTATTCCACCAAGATTCTTCTCTAATTTTTCCATTTCTTTCTTTAAGATTATTACTTCTTTTTTAGGTAATACATCAAATGTACCATCTTGTTCCATCGCTTCAAGATCTTTTAATCTTTGAATTCTTTTTTGAATTGTTCCAAAGTTTGTTAGCATTCCTCCTAACCATCTTTGGTTTACATAGTACATTCCACTCTTTATTGCTGCATCTTTCATGCAATCTTGAGCTTGTTTTTTTGTTCCAACAAATAGAACTGTTTTTCCTTCCTCTACTTGTTCTTTGATGAATTCATAAGCTTCATCAATTTTTTTAGAAGCTTTTTGTAAATCAATTATATGGATACCATTTCTAGCTTGGAATATGTATTCAGCCATTCTTGGGTCCCATCTTCTTGTTTGATGTCCAAAATGAACACCTGCTTCTAGTAATTGTTTCATTGCAACTACTGCCATTTTAATTTCCTCCCTTTTTGTTTTTTTCTTCTATAAAGTCTCATCATTTATTCGGACCTTTTATCAAGGCACTTCCCCATAAACTACTCTTTATATGTTTTTTACGTCCACTATTATACCACGTTTTTCAAAAAAATCAATACTTTTGTTCATTTTTTATGCTTTCTTTTGCTTTTTTTCTCTAATTTGTTCTATTTTTTTTATGGTTTCTTTTATTTTTTCTTCTGTTTCTGCAATTTGTTCATCATATAGAGCACCCAATTTTTGTATATCTTCATTAGATATATCATTAGGGCCTAATTCATTATTTCTAAATTTTTCTTGTAGTTTTATTAAGCGTTCTCTTTCTGAATCTTCTTTGATTGTTATTGTTTCTTTAAATGATACTTTTTCTTCTACTTCTTCTTTTTTATTTATATCTTCTTTTTCTTGCTCTTTATTTTTTTTATTAAATATTTTTTTGAAAAAGTTCTGTATTTTGTAAAAAATTCCACCAGTTTTAACTAACTCTGTGTTTTCTTCTTTCATTTGTATTTTTCTCCTTTATTTAACCTACTCTTTCTTCTTGTTGCTCTACTTCCTTTTGATAAATGCTATTAATTTGATTATTTGCTGCTTTTAAACTCTCTAATCTGTTTTCCAATTTTTTTATATCTTCATACGTATATTCTTTTTTGGCTTGTTCTTCCATATAATTTCCTCCTTTTCTTTAGAATATATATAATTTTTTTTAGTATATCATTAAATATTTTTATTGTACACATTTTTCTAATAATTCAATCATATTTTTTTTGCTTGTATCAATTTTTGCTTTAATTCCTATTGGAATAACTATTTTGTTTTCTATATGACCAAAATTGTCTGATTTTATTATTGGACCTCTAAATTCTTTTCCAATAGTATCAATTAATACTTTCTCTAAAGAAATTCCACTTTCATGTGTATAATTTCCAATCCAAATTCCTCTTATTTTATTAAAAACATCATTTTGTTTCATGTAATATAAAAAATTACTTGCAAGTTCTGGACCAGTTTCAAATCCTAATTCTTCAATAAATAATATTTTGTTTTCAAAATTTATATGATATTTTCCTGCAACTAATGCTCTTATTAAACTTAAGTTTCCTCCAATTAACTGTCCTTCTGCTTGTCCTTCTTTAATTATTTTATATTCATCATTTGAATCACCTAATTTTAAATCTCCATCTACAAATCTATGAATTGCTTGTTTTAGACTATAGTCAGTTTCATCTGTGGCAATTGTTTTAAAATTTGTTCCACTAAATGTAACTAAACCAGTCTTTTCTGTGATAATATTAGTTATAGAAGTTATATCACTATATCCACAAATTATTTTTGGATTATTTTTTATTAATTCAAAATTCAAATAATCAAATGTTGAATTACTGTTTTCTCCTCCTTTAGCACACCATATCATTTTTACATTCTTGTTTTCAAACATCTCATTTATATCTTCAGCCTTTTTTTCAGCTGAATTACTATATTCATTTTGATTTAAAAATAGATTTTTTGCATATTTAACATTAAAGCCTAATTTTTCAACTATTTTTTTTGCTTTTTCAAGCTCTTCTACATTTTCTCCTATTATAGGTCCTGATGGAGCTACAACACCAATTGTATCCCCTCTTTTTAATTTTAATGGAATTATCATTATCTTCCTCCATTTTCCTCAATATAAGTTGCTACTTCTTCCTCTATATTAGTTGACATCAAACTTTCAGAAATTGTTCCATCATTATTCCATACTATTACTTCATCAACTTTTACTTCAGCTAACATTCTTTTTATTTTTTTCATCACTTCATTGACCTTTTCACCATTTTTTATCTTATCATCTGCATAATCCCAAAACAATTCTTTTACATTTTGTTTTACACTCATATCAGGTTGAATTATCTCTATTCCTTCTGTCATAGCATCACATAATACATCATCTTTTTCAACATATTTCAAAGGAGTGTCAATATCATTTTCTTTCATTTTTTTCATTAAGTTGACTACACCATCATTTGCAAGATCTGTAATATTTATTCCAGCAATTTTCATATAAAGTTCTAATTGTTTTGAAATTGGTGTATATGGAAAAACAAATTCCCCTATTCCTTCAGCTTCATTTTTTAAAACTTCTCTTGTAATTAAATCCGCTTCTCCTTCTGCTAATGATTCTCCAACTAAACTCAAACAATCTTCTAAATCTACATTTGCATCACCAATTATCATATCTGTTACCAATTTAATTACTGTTCCATCATCTTTTTTTATTGTTCCTGTTGTAGCACCATGTCCAATTACTTCATGTATAATTTCTTCTTCTGTATAATTTTCTTTACAAATAGATACAGATCCATCATCTGTATCAAAATATGCTATTGCATTTTCAGATGCTTCTTCTTTTATTTGTTCTATAGTTTTCTCATTTATCTTCATTCTTGAAATATTATAATATAATACTGACAAATTTAAATCTGGCATTTGTCGTTGTAATTTATCTATTCCACTTCTAATAATAGCCTTATATTCCTCTTTTATATTTTGATTATCTTCTAACACTTGCTTAACTTCATCAAATGTTGGATTATTAGCTCCAATATACTGAGAAAATTCATTTATAGAATGACAAAAAACTTCTTTACTATCGTCCATGCTTTTTATTACATAAGTACTATCATCAATTTGATCTGTCTTTACATTTAAATATTCAAAAAATCCTTTTATATCATTTACTTCAACCTCTTCTGACTGAGCTAATGACTCTGATGCTGGAGAACCAGTAATCTGAATTGTTGGAGCTAATATTTTTGTTACCCCTATCATACTTAATGCTACTGCTAAAGAAATTAAAGTATTTTTAAAGATAACCATTGGCTTAATCTTTACTTTTCCTTTTTCAGCTTTTGAATTTATGATCTTGTCTTTTTTGCTTTCAGTTTCAAAATGTATGTTTTTTATTTTATTATATCCAAATATATCATATAATTCTCTAAACTCATCAAGTGTTGGATACATTAAATTTCCATCTTCTAATACCTTTAAAAAATATTTTTGATGTTTTTTATTTGTTAAAACTTTATATTTATTTTTTTTATATATAATATTAAGTAAAATTGTAAATTCTTCCATAATTATTCCTCTATTTTTTATATAAATTCCTCCCAAACCAAATTAGCTAAATCAATTCCTCTGTTTGAAAGTCTTATATTATCATTATCTACTATTATTAAATTTTCTTTAGATAGTTTGTCTAATTGATTTCTATAAAGATAAATTGGATTATCTCCAAACTTATTTTTAAATTCATTTATTTTTACACCATTAACCTTTCGTAATCCCAAAAGCATAAATTCTTTTCTTGCATCTTCTTCTGTTTGAACCTCATGAATGATTCTATTTTTTTCAAAACATTTTTTATGTATATTATTTATATATTCTTCTATATTTTCAGTATTAGAATATCTTGTAATGTTCTTATATGAATGTGCTGCACAACCAATTCCTATATATTCTTTTTGATTCCAACAATTTAAATTATGTTTTGATTCATATCCTTCTTTTGCAAAATTAGATATTTCATAATGTTTATACCCATTAAGTTCTAATGTATTTTTCACATACCAATACATATTTCTTTCTAATTCTTCATCAGGTATCTTTAACACTCCATCTTCAACTTTTTTAAATAATGATGTTCCTTCCTCTAAAATTAATGAATATACAGAAATATGATTTGGATTCAATTCTAATATTTTTTCAAGGCTTTCTTTTATATCAATAATTTTTTGATTTGGAAGTCCTATCATCAAATCAACATTCATATTATTAAAACCTATCTTTTTTGCCATATTATATGTATTTAAAAAATCTGCATATTCATGAATTCTTCCAATTTCTTTTAAAATCTCATCTTTGGTTGATTGAAGACCTATACTTAATCTATTTATACCACAATTTATATAATCTTTTAGCTTTTCTTCAGTAACTGTTCCAGGATTAACTTCTATTGTTATTTCCGCATCTTCCGAAATATTTTTTTCTTTTATTTTTTCTAATATTTTTATTATATATTTACTATCAATATATGATGGAGTTCCACCACCTATATAAACAGTTGTAATTTTTGATTGTATATTTTGACTTTCTATTTCTTTTATAACTGATTCTATATAATCTGAGATTAACATACCTTTATCACAATAAGAAATAAAATCACAATAATCACACTTTTTTTTACAAAATGGGATATGTACATATATCCCAATCTCATTATTTTTTGTTATCATCAATATTCTTTCCCATCTCAATTACTTTTTTTAATCTATAATTAACACCTGATTTTCCTATAGGCGTTTTTAACATTTTTCCTAATTCAGTCAAAGTAGCACTAGGATTTTCTAATCTTAAGTTTGCAATTTCTTTCAGTGTATCATCTAACTTTTCAAATTCCCCATTTTTCTTTAATTTACTAATAATTTCTATTTGTTCTATTGCAGCATTCATTGTTTTATTCATATTGGCTGTTTCACAATTTACTAGTCTGTTTACTTTGTTATTCATGTCTCTTTGAACTCTGATTTCTTCAAATTTTAAAACTGATTTATTAGCTCCTAATAAAGCTAAAAATTTTGATATTTCATCACTGTCTTTTAAATAAATTGTATATTCGTTATTTTTTTTAATCAAATTACTTTTTATATTACATTCCCCTAAATATTTAATTGCTAAATCAGCATATTCTTGATTTTTTAATCCCATTTCTAAATGATATTTATTTTCAGGATTATTTATTGAACCTGATCCAAGATATATTCCTCTAATAACATTTTTTTTATTTTCAAAAGATAATTCATTAAGTTCAACTCTAACTATTGGACATTTTATAGTAAATATTTTTCCCTGAAAACTTATATCATAATCTTCTATCCCATTATTACTTAAAAGTCTTGCAAACCTATTTATGTTATATTCACTTTCTGTTGAAAAAATAATTTTATCTTTTTTTTCTTCGATATTGCTACTGATTATATATCCAAACAGTTCATATCTAATAGCTTCTTTATTTGCTAGGTTTTCTATTCTACTTAATTCTTCTTTTAAATCTGATGAAAAAGACATATTTCCTCCCTTAATTTTATAATACTTGTGCTATTACTATTCTATCATTGCCATATAAGTCTTTTTTTGAATATACATTTTTATAGATGTGCTTATTTTCTATTATTTGAATAACTTCATTTTTTTGATTATATCCAATTTCAAAACATAAATAACTATCTAATTTTAAATATTCAATTGCTTGTTCAGAAATTTTTTTATAAAAATCTAGCCCATCTATTCCTCCATCTAAAGCTATTTGGGGTTCATTTTTTACTTCTTCACTTAAGTTCATAATATCTTCTCTTTTTATATATGGAGGATTAGAAACTATAATATCAAATTTTTCTTTTTTCAAGTTTTCAAATAAATTTGATTTAATAAATTTAACATCAGCTTCTAATTTTCTAGCATTTTTTCTAGCAATTTCTAAAGCTTTTTCACTAATATCAACAGCATATACATCTGAATTTGGAACAAATTTTTTTAAAGATATTGCAATTGCTCCACTTCCTGTACATAGGTCTAAAATTTTAGGTCTATTTTTTTTCTTGGCTATTTTTATAACTTCTTCTACTAAAATTTCTGTATCTTGTCTTGGTATTAAGACATCTTCATTTACAAAAAAATCCATTTTCATAAATTCTTGTTTATGAGTTATATGCTGTAATGGTATCCCTTTTGTTATCTTTTCTATGTTCACAAAATATTCCCATTGTTGTTTTTTATCAATTTCTTTATTATCATAAACAATTATGTATTGTCTTGGTTTATCCAAAATATATTGAAGTAATAATCTTGCTTTTAATTTCGGACTATCAATATTATTACTTTTTAACATAATCATTCCCTTGGTTATTGCTTCTTTTATTGTCATTAATACCACCCACCTTATTTTCTATTGTAATTTAAAATTTATTAACTTCTTCTCTAAATTTATCTCCTCTATCATACATATCTTTAAACATATCAAAACTTGTACTAGCTGGTGAAAATAGCACTATTTGACCCGGTTTTGCAACTCTTTTTGCTAATTCTAAACTTTGTTTAAATGTTTCGCAAAAATGTATATCTAATGTTTTATTTTGCTTTTCTAATTCTTTTTTTACAGCATCATATATCTTTGATGCTGTTTGACCTATTAGTATCAAACATTTTACTTTATCTACAATTGGCTTTCCTATTGGAGTATAATCCAAGTTTTTATCTGCTCCTCCAGCTATTAAGATAATCTCTTTGTCAAACGCATTTAATGCTGATATTCCTCTTGTAGGTGATGTACTTGCTGAATCATTATACCATTCTACACCATTTAATGTTCTTACAAGTTCAAGTCTATGATGAACTCCTGTAAATTTTTTTATAGTATCTATTGCTTTATCTGTATCAACTAATGTTTTTGTTAGTGCTAATGCTGTACAAATATTTTGTAAATTGTGAATTCCTTTTAGTCTTATTTCATCTTTAGATACAAGATGTCTTCTCACTCCATCTTCACATTCTTTAACAATTCCATCTTCAACAATATATCCATAATCTAATTTTTGCTTGCTACTAAATAATATTACTTCTCCATTCGCATCATTTTGACATTCATTTGTTAATTCATTATCTGCATTAATTACTAAAATTCCAGTATCTTTTTGATGTCTATATATGTTTTTCTTTGCTTCTATATATTCTTCATAATCCTTATGTACATTTAAATGATTTGGAGTTATATTAGTTATAGCTGCAATATCTGGACTAACTTCCATCCCCATTAATTGAAAACTACTTAATTCTAGTACAACTAAATCATTTGGTTGTATGTCTTTCAATTTTGTAAATAATGGTATTCCAATGTTTCCACCAACATATACATTATATCCAGCATCTTTTAGTATTTCTGATGTTAATGTTGTTGTTGTTGTTTTTCCATCACTTCCTGTTATTCCTATTATTTTACATGGTGCCATTTTTATTAATTGCTCTATTTCTGTTGTCACAATTGCACCATTATTCTTTTCTTTAACTAATTCTGGCTTTGTTGGTAAACAGCTTGGAGATCTAAATATCAATTCAAATTCATTTAAATTTTCTAAATTATTTTTTCCAAAATATGTTTTGAATTTATATTGTTTTATTTTATTTAAAATATCTAAAGATATTTTTTCTTCTTCTCTTTCATCAAATACTGTTACATTAGCTTTTTTCTCATATAAATAATCTATTAATGGTATGTTACTTACTCCTACTCCAATCACTGCAACTTTTTTATTTATTAAATCTTTTTCAAATTTTTCTAATTTTTTATTTACAAATTCCATTGTTTTTCCTCCATTTATGTATTTTATTCTTTCTCGCGTTTTTCGTTATTATTATATATCTTTTTTTTTATTTTTACAATAAGAATGTATATTTCTTACGTTTTAGGAGAAAATATTTTTATAAAAATTTCACGGAGGTGTTATTTATGTCAGAAAAAAATAATAATCAAAACAAAAACAATAATAAAAATAACAGTAATAATCAAAAAAATAATAATAAATAGTTTAATTTAAAATAATGAATATAAGTTTTTAAAACGTTTTATAAACTTATATTCATTATTTTTTATATAAATATTGTAAAAAAAAAAATTATATGATATTATAAATATTGTAAGGAGGTATTCACTATGGGTTGGATTATTTTATTAATTGTAGTTATATTATTAGTAGTTTGGGTAATTAGTGTTTATAATGGATTAGTTTCTTCAAGAATTAAAACTGAAAATGCTTGGAGTCAAATAGATGTACAATTACAAAGAAGATTTGATTTAATACCTAATTTTGTTGAAACAGTAAAAGGATATATGACACACGAATCAGAAACATTTGAAAAAATAGCTCAATTGAGAACATCTTGGGCAAATTCATCATCTGTTGGAGAAAAAGCAAAATTAGATGGTGAACTTTCTGGAACACTAAAGACAATTATGGCAGTTTCAGAAAACTATCCAGAATTAAAAGCAAGCAAAAATTTCACAGATTTATCTGAAGAATTACGTAATACAGAAAATAAAATTTCTTTTTCTAGACAATTTTATAATGATAGTGTAACAAAATATAATACAAAATTAGAACTTTTCCCTTCAAGCTTAGTTGCTGGAATGTTTAATTTCCAAAAGAAAGAACTATTTACAGCTGAAAGCGATGAAGCAAGAAAAAATGTTAAAGTTGATTTTAGTAAATAGTAAGAAGGATAGAATTTTATTCTATCCTTTCCTATTATTTTTTTATAGAAAGGTTTGTGATAATAAATGTTCGAAGATATTAAAAAAAATAAAATAAAATCAGGTCTTATCGTATTTATGTTTTTGGCTTTTATCTCAATAATAGTTTACTATATATGTATGGCTTTTGACTTAGGAGAATTATCATTAGTAATTGCATTCATTTTTGCTGTTTTATCAACTGCTGGTTCATATTTTTATAGTGATAAAATTGTTTTAAAATTAAATAATGCAAGACCTGCTACTAGAGAAGAAGATTTAAAATTAGTAAACATATTAGATTCTTTAGTTATTTCTGCAGGTCTACCAGAAAAGCCACAATTATATGTTATAGAAGATGCTCAACCAAATGCATTTGCAACTGGTAGAAATCCTAAACATGCAGTTATATGTGTAACTACTGGTCTTTTAGATAAGTTAGAATATTACGAATTAGAGGGTGTTATTGCACACGAAATGGCACATATAAAAAATTATGATATTCTTCTTTCTGCCGTAGTTTCTGTTATGGTTGGATTTGTTGTAATTTTATCTGATTGGTTTACTCGAATTTCATTTTATGGTGGACGTGGTCGTGATAGAGATAATGAAGGCAATGGAAATGCAATTATTATGCTAATTGGATTAATCTTTTTAATATTAGCTCCAATATTTGGTCAACTTATGCAACTCGCAATTTCAAGAAAAAGAGAATTTTTAGCAGATGCTACTGCTGTTGAGTTTACCAGAAATCCTGATGGATTAATTTCTGCTCTTGAAAAAATTTCTGCTGATCCAAATGAATTAAAAGTTGCTAATAAAGCTACTGAAAACATGTATATTGCAAATCCATTTAGAGATAAAAAGAAAACTTCTAGCTTATGGTCAACTCACCCAAGTACAGAAGATAGAATTGAAGCTTTAAAAAATTTAAAATAATTTTAAAAGGACAGGCTAAAATAGCCTGTCCTTCCCTTTACACATATAGTTAACCTTTCGAAATCTTTGATTTAAACCAACCAGCAATAATTGTTATAACACCAATTAACATAGTATATTTTCCGATATCAACTTGTCCATCTCTACACAAAAATAGCATACCATTTGCTAGAACAGCAACACCAGTTCCGATAATCACAAAATTTTCCTCATCCGCAAAAACACCAAGTCCTCCACAAGATATTCCAGTGGCAAAAACAAAATAAATTAATCCTTGAATTACATCGCCATACTTTATCAATCTTACAAGAGAACACAGCATAAGGACAGCAGTTGCAATTATTGAAACTCCTAATGCCAAACCTTTCATCCTTTGAATATTCATAACAAACGCTCCTCCACTTTGTAGTTTACTATATGTACACACCATCAACCTATGTTTCATAGATATATAGTGTTATTTTCAATGTGCAAAATATGCTTTAATCAGTATACTATATTTTATGTAACTTGTCAATTTCAAAATATTAATTAAAATAAAGACCACCAAACTGAAGTGATCTCTATCTTTTTATTTTTTTAATTCTTCTGCAAACATTTTGTTAAGCATTTGAGGATTTGCTTTTCCTTTTGTTTCTTTCATAGCTTGACCAACTAAAAATCCTAATGCTCTATCTTTACCAGCTTTAAAATCTGCAACAGATTGAGGATTTGCTTCAATAATCTTTAATACAACTTCTTTGATTGCTCCTTCATCTGAAATCTGTATCCAACCTTTTTCTTTTATAATATCTTCAGGGTCTCTTGGGTTTTCAAATAATTCTATTAATACTTTTTTACCTATACTTGAACTAATTGTTCCTTTATCTATTAAAGTTACTAATTTAGCTAATTGTTTTGCATCAAATGGTATTTCTTTAGGATCCATTTCTGTTTCATTTAATATTCTTGAAATATCTGAAATTATCCAGTTATTTACTGCTTTATAATTTCCACATATTTCAGAAGCTTTTTCAAACAAATCTGATAAATATTTTGAAGATGTTATTATTCCAGCATCTTTTTCAGATAATTTATAATCTCTTAAATATCTTTCTTTTCTGCTTTCTGGCATTTCAGGTAATGTTTTTCTAATATTTTCAATATATTCTTCTGATAGTTTTATTGCAACTAAATCAGGTTCTGGAAAATATCTATAATCTTGTGCATTTTCCTTATCTCTCATTGAAAATGTTTTTCCTGATACTTCATCCCATCTTAGTGTCTCTTGATCAACAACTCCTCCATTATCTATAACTTCTACTTGTCTACCTATTTCATATTCAAGTGCTCTTGTTATACTTCTAAATGAGTTCATATTTTTCATTTCTGTTCTTGTACCAAGTTTTTCTGATCCAATTGGACGAATTGATGTATTAACATCTGCTCTAAAAGATCCTTCCTCCATCTTACAGTCTGATACTTCTACATATTCAAGTATTGATTTTAATTTTCTTAAATATGCATCAACTTCTTCTATTGATCTAAAATCTGGTTCTGATACAATTTCTATTAATGGAACTCCAGCTCTATTCAAATCTATAAGTGCTCCTCCTGCTAAGTCATCATGATCTAATTTTCCAGCATCATCTTCTATATGAATACGTGTTATTCCTATTTTCTTTTTTCCTTGACTTGTTTCTATTTCTATATATCCATGTTCACACAATGGTTTATCAAATTGTGAAATCTGATATGCTCTTGGTGTATCTGGATAGAAATAGTTTTTTCTATCATTTTTACTATCTCTTGATATTGTACAATGTGTAGCAAGTCCAGCTTTTACTGCATATTCTACTACTTTTTCATTTAATGTTGGTAATGTTCCTGGCATTGCCATACATACTGGACATACTTGTGTATTTGGAGCTGCACCAAATCTTGTTGGACAGCTACAAAATATTTTTGTTTTTGTTGCTAATTCTGCATGAACTTCTAATCCCATTACTACTTCATAATCTTGTCTTGGCATTAATTAACACCTCCTTTAAATGTAGGTTTGTATTTTTCTCTGAACTTTGTTTCTTGTTCATAAGCATAAGCTGTTTTTATGATTGTTTCTTCATCAAATTTCTTACCGATTATTTGCATACCAATTGGAAGTCCATTACTATCTATTCCACAAGGTATTGACATTCCTGGTAATCCTGCAATATTTACAGAAACTGTACATATGTCTGCTAAATACATTTCCATTGGATTTGTTGATTTTTCACCTAATTTAAATGCTGTTGTTGGTGATGTTGGTGTTACTATTACATCATATTTTTCAAATGCTTTATTAAATTCATTCATAACAAGTGTTCTAACTTGTTGAGCTTTTTTGTAATATGCGTCATAATAACCTGATGATAATACATAAGTTCCAAGTATTATTCTTCTCTTTACTTCTGCTCCAAATCCTTCACTTCTTGATTTTTTATAAATTTCTTTTAATGTTTTTGCTTCTGGTGATCTATATGTATATCTTATTCCATCAAATCTTCCTAAATTTGAGCTTGCTTCTGCACATGCAATTATATAATATGTTGCTAATGCATATTGAGCGATATCTAGTGAAAACTCTTCTACTTCTACACCCATTTCTTTGTATTTTAAAATTGCATCTTCTAATGATTTTTTTACTTCAGGATTTATTCCTTCTCCATAAAATTCTTTAGGAACTCCTATTTTTAAGCCTTTAACATCTTTTGATAATGATTTTGTATAGTCTTTTTTTCCATTATCTATAGATGTTGAATCTTTTTCATCATATCCAGCAATTACATTTAATAGCATTGCACAATCTTGAACATCTTTTGTAAATACTCCAACTTGATCTAATGATGATGCAAATGCTACTACTCCATATCTTGATACTAATCCATAAGTAGGTTTTAACCCAACAACACCACATAATGAAGCTGGTTGTCTTATACTTCCACCAGTATCTGTTCCTAATGCCCATGGTACCATATTAGCTGCTACTGCTGCTGCAGAACCTCCTGAAGATCCTCCAGGTACTCTTGATAAATCCCATGGATTTCTTGTTTTCTTAAAATATGAATATTCTGTTGATCCTCCCATTGCAAACTCATCCATATTTAGTTTTCCTAAATCTATCATATTTTCTGCATTTATTTTTTCCATAACAGTTGCATCATAAGGTGATACAAAATTTTCTAACATTTTTGATGCACATGTTGTTTTTATGCCTTTTGTGCATATTATGTCTTTGATTCCTATTGGAATTCCTGCTAAATCTCCTAATTTTTCACCATTATCAATTCTATTTTGTATTTCTTCTGATTGTTTTAATGCTTCATCTTTTAATTCTGTTATAAATGCTTGTACATCTTTTTCTTTCTCATTCATTCTATCTACATAAGCTTTTGTTATTTCTGTTATTGTTAATTCTTTATTTTTTATTTTTTCTTGTAACTCATGTACTGTTAATTCTGTAATGTCCATTTACATTCCTCCTTATAAAATCTTGCTTAGTTTAATACTTTTGGAATTTTAAACATGTGTCTATCTTGTTCTGGTGCATTTTGTAATAATCCTTCTATGTTATCAAATACCTTAACTTCGTCTTTTCTAAATCTATTTTTTGCTTCATTTGCTCCTATTGTTATATCTAATCCTTCAACAGGCGCATTATTTACTATATTTGCAAAATTTAATATATCTTGTAAATGTAATATATATGTGTCTATCTCTTCTTCTTTTAATTCTAATTGTGCTAAGTTTGCTATGTGTAATATTTCTTCTCTACTTACTTTCATAACTGCCTCCTTCTGTTTTTCTTTTTAATGTGCTTATTATATAACTTTTTGCCCAAAATTACAATAGTATAAGTTCAAATAAATATTTAACAAACTTTCCAATTTGCAAAATTATGTTAATTGTGTTATAATATTATTAATATGAACACAAGTAGTTCATTTTATATAAAATTTTCCTTTTTAACGTTTTGCAATGCAGAACGATTATATATAACGATGTCAAACATAAGATTGTGAGGTACAACCATGATTATTCTGCTGATCCACCTGTTTACTACCGTGGTTTTTCCCTGGATTTCTTTCCAGCTGGAAGGTACGCTTAATAGCTTTATTGCTATTATTATCACCATTACTGGTTGCATTATGCTTCTCGGTGCAGTTGGAATCAAGTTCTCTGCAAACCTTGGTTCCACTATCCTCAGCCACATTTTTATGGGGATTGGTTTCGCCATTACCCATATCTTCATTGGACTCTGGTGGTGCATCATCGGGTTCTTTACGAAGATGCTTCCCGGAACCTTTGCAATTAGCCGTCGCGGGTATGCACACCTTGGTGCAACGCCTGTGGTGTCTGGTTTTCTGGCTGGAATCACCTGTGCAATTATGATTATTTTGATTATCTAAGAAAGGAGAACGGCTAGGTGTGTTATACACCTAGCCTTGTTTTTATTTTATATCTTTATATTTGTTATTTTACATAGCAAAAATCATAATTGACAAAATTCCAAATATTTATTTTTTTATTATTCTACACTCTTTAAACTTTCAATCATATCTATTTTCTTTAATGTAAAATGTATGATTCTATTTACAATAAATGAGAAGCTTGCTGTTATAATTGTAGCCCATAAATAACTTGTTGTTAAAATATTTCTTGCAAATCTTAATCTATCTATTTCTATACTTGAAATTATTGCTGATGTTAAAAGTGTTCCAAATCCAAGTCCAAGTGCAATTCCTATTATAGTAAATATGACATTTTCTTTATTTATATAATTATCTACTTCTTTATCATAAAATCCTAAAACTTTAAGAGTTGCTATTTCTCTTTGTCTTTCTCCTATATTTATGTTTGCTAAATTATATAATACAACAAAATCTAACATTGCAGATGTAACTATAAGAACAACAACAACATAATTCATTGTATTTAACATATCACTAATTGACTTTATGAAACTTGACATTACAGATACAGAAGCTACTCCATCACAGTTCAAAATATCTTCAGAAATTTTATTTTGAATATCTTTATCATCTGTTTTTAAATTTACAAATATCATATTTGTCTTGTAATTTCCTACTGTATTTTCATATAATTCTTTTGTCATAAATACATAATGATCTACATAATTTTTAGCAATTCCACTTACTTTAAATTTGTATTCTACATCATCACTATCTTTTATTGTAATTTCATCATTAACCTTTATTCCAAATTCATCTGCTAATTTGTCTGTAATAATTACTCCATCATTTTGTATTTCAATTTTTTCTTCTGTCTGTGCATCTTTTAAATTGCATACTTTTTCAAAATCTTCTACTGTATTTGGTACAAAAATTGTTACATTATAATTCAATTTATCATTACTTACTGAACCTGTACTTGCATATAATTCTTTATAAAGTTCTACATTTTCATTATTGCTTAAATATTCATCAATTTGACTTAATCCATCTGTATTTGCCAATGTAATAGATGTATCATACTTAAATACCTCTCCAAATTGTAAATTAGGAATATCTGCAACAGAATCTCTTATTCCAAAGCCTGCAAGCATTAATCCTGTACATCCAGCAATTCCGATTACTGTTATTAAAGCTCTCTTTTTATATCTAAATATGTTTCTTATTGTTACTTTTTGTGAAAAATTTAATCTTTTCCAAATAAATGTAATCTTTTCCATCAAAATTCTTTTTCCATTTTTTGGAGCTTTAGGTCTCATTAATACTGATGGCATTTCTTTTAATTCTTTATATGCTACTATAAGTGTAGCTCCTCCTATACAAATAAATGCAATTAATATTCCCATAAGTCCTATTGACAATCTATATGTCATATAAAAATGTGGCATTGTATATATCATTGAATATAATGTCCATACAATTTTAGGTAGCAAATAAAAACATACTGTCATTCCCAAAATTCCACCTATAATACTTGCTAAAAATGAATATAATATGTATTTAGATATAATTTGTATATTGGTATATCCTAATGCTTTCAATGTTCCAATTTCTATTCTTTCTTCTTCAATCATTCTTGTCATTGAAGTTAAACTTATTAATATTGCAACTAAATAAAATATTACAGGAAATATTTTTGAAATATTTTTCATTGTTGTTATTGCATCAAAAATATTTGAATATCCTGTATTATCTATTCTATCTTGAATATACCATTTGGCTTTTTCTATTTTGGATACATCTGCTCTTGCATCATCTATTTTTTGTTGAGCATCTGCTAGCTTTTGTTCTGCTTCTGCTTTTTTGTCATTGAATTCTTTTTCATTATCAGCTAACTCTTGCTTTCCTTCTTCAATCTTTTTACGTCCATTTGATATTTCTTTTCTACCATTTGCAATTTGCTTATTTACATTTTCTTTTTGTCTTGCTAATTCATCTTTTTGAGCTTGAATTTGTTGTTTGGCTGCTGTTAATTCTGATGTTTCTATACCAATTTGTGAAATTGTTGCATTTACTTGATTTTCGGATTCTTTTATTTTTTGTTCAGCATTTTCAAATTGTTTAGCCGCATCTTTTTCTTTTTGATTTAATTCTTTTTCAGATTTATTTAGCTTATTTTCTGAATTATTTAATTCGCTTTTTGCTTCATTTATTTTATTTTCCGCATCATTTAGTTCTTGATCAACTTCTGCTTTTTTGTCATCATATTCTTTTTGTGCATCATCTATCTTTTTATTTGCTTCATCAACTAATGAGTTATATCTTGCATCTTGTCTACTTTCTTTTATACTTTCAATTTCATCAATTACGGGATTTACTAGTGCCAAATATTGTTCACTATTTGTTACACATTCTTTTGCTCCTTTTACTTTTATTGCAATTTCAGTATAATAGTTCAAATTTATTACATCATCTAAACAATAGACATATAATGATATATTTCCACTTCCAAGTGAAGATGTACCTCTTTCACTTGATATATATAATGGTGATTCCACAATTCCTACAATCTTTAACTCTTTTTGGGTAAAAATAGGATTATTGTCTTCATCCAAATCTTCGTTTTCGATTTTTATTACTTTTCCTATATATTCTTCTGCATTTCCAAAATACACATATTTTTCATCTAGTAAACATTCGTCTGAACTTTCTGGTAATCTACCATTTATTACTTCTGGTCTATTAATGTTCTCATTATATTCTATAAGTTTGCATATACTTTCTTTATCATTAAAATTTATAAACGTATCTTTTGATTGTAATCCATAAGCACTTTCAACACCATCAATTTGTTGTATTGCATTTACATCATCTTCTGTTAATCCTAATGTAGAAATAATATTTATATCATACATAGAATTATTATCAACATATTTATCTAAACTGTCTTGCATATCTGGACTACATGCAACCAATCCAGCATAAAAACCAACTCCTAAAAATGCCATAACTAATATCGAAAGAAAACGTCTTTTGGTTTTACTTATCTCTTTAAAATTATTTTTTACTAATGACTTTTTCATTTTATAATACCTTTCTTTTTTATGAACTTTACCATTCTATATCATCTATTGAAATTGGATTTTGATTTATTTCAATTTTTTCTGCTGTTCCATTTTTGAAATGTATTACTTTATCAGCCATTGGCGCTATTGCACCATTATGTGTAATTATTGCAACTGTCATTTTTTCTTTTCTTGCCATTTCTTGTAATAATTTTAGAATACTTTTTCCAGTTTTATAATCTAATGCACCTGTTGGTTCATCACATAACAATAATTTGGGATTTTTGGCAATTGCTCTTGCTATTGCTACTCTTTGTTGCTCTCCTCCAGATAATTGTGCTGGGAAATTGTCTTTTCTATCAGCTAATCCTACTTTTTCTAGAATATCATTTACATCTAGAGCATCTTTACATATTTGAGTAGCTAATTCTACATTTTCTTTTGCTGTCAAATTTTGTACTAAATTGTAAAACTGGAATACAAATCCAATATCATTTCTTCTATATTCAATCAATTGTTTATTATTTAATTTAGTAATTTCTTTACCATCCACTATTACTTTACCAGATGTAGCTTTATCCATTCCTCCTAAAATATTTAATGTTGTTGTTTTTCCAGCTCCTGATGGTCCTACAATTACAACCAACTCTCCTTTTTCTATTTCAAAATTTGTATTGTCTAATGCTTTTATTGTTATTTCTCCCATTTTGTATTCTTTTACAATATTTTCAAATTTTATATATGCCATAAAATATTTCTCCTTTATTAAATGATAAGTGTATTGTATCATAGTTTTGTGAATTTTTCATGTATTATTTTAATATAATAAAAAAAAACAGATAGAAACTCCAATGTAGTCTCTATCTGTTTGTCTCAAGGCTTAAAGCTGTTTGGTAACAACTTCAATCTTGAGCACTTGTTCCCAGCCAGCATGCTGGAAGCAGTATTCAGCTTCCTCTTTGCCAGTTGCCGGGTTGACAATGGTCTTGCCAGTTGCCACACGATTGGCTTTAGCTCGGATAACAGGCTTGCTGTTGTTCCGAGGATTGGTCAGGTCTGCCAGAATAGCAGGAGGCAAAACAACTGCCAGAATGTCGCAGTCTGCACCTGCTTCCACGACATCACGCCAAGAGCTAACAGTCATATCTGCGCTCTTCACCTTAATGTCGTTTCCGTAAATCCGCTTCAGATCTGCAACCTGCTCGGTAGACATAGTGTGGCGGCTAAGCCAAAGGATCTTCATCATCGTCTTTTCCTCCATATTCGTGGATGATTAATTCGTTCCACTTTTTACAGTGGATAAAGGACTTGTCCTTTACATAATCTATTATACTAGCATCATTATACCTTGTCAATATAATCTACAATTACAATTATTTATATATACTATAAGTTTTACTTATACTTACATTATCACATCTATATTAAAAATTTTTCCAGAACCATCTAATAAAATTTTATTTTCACATTCTACACCATTCACTTCAACTTTTTTCACTCCTGTACATACTTTTGAAATGTTATTTACATTTATATTATAAATACTTTCTCCATATTTATATTTAATAAAGTATTTGTCCCATTTTTTAGAAATACATGGCTCTATTGTTAATACATTATGATAAATTTTTAATCCTAAAATATATTCTATACCTGCTGTATAATACCATCCACTCGATCCAGTATACCAAGTCCATCCTCCTCTACCAGCTAAATTTCTCGTACTATATATATCTGCAGGCATTACATAAGGTTCAACTTTATACTTATTTGCTGAATCTTTTGTTCTAGAATGTTCTATTGGATTTATTAATTTATATAATTCTACAGTTTTATCTCCTTCTCCTAACATTGCTTCTGCAATAACAGCCCATACAGCAGCATGCGTGTATTGTCCTCCATTTTCTCTTACCCCTGGGACATAAGCTTTTATATAACCTGGTTCTAATTTACTTTTGTCAAATGGTGGATCCAATAATTTAATTAATCCATTTTCTCTATCTACTAAATGATTTTCTAAACTTTCTATTGCCAATTTACATTTATCTGCATCTCCGGCTCCGGAAATCACACTCCAACTTTGTGCAATACTATCAATTTTGCATTCTTCGTTTTTCATACTACCATATATATCACCATTATCTGAAAAAGCTCTTTTGTACCATCTTCCATCCCAAGCATTTTTGTTCAAATTTTCTTTTAATTTATCTGCTATTATTCTATATTTTTCACTTATTCCAATATCTTTCTCTATTATACTTGCATATTTTGAAAATTCACTTAAAATAACATATAGAAAAAATCCAAGCCAAACACTTTCTCCTTTTCCTTCTGGGCCTATATTACTAAATCCATCATTCCAATCGCCTATTCCTATTTTTGGAAGTCCATTTTCTCCAAATTTACAAGATCTATCTATTGCTCTTTTACAATGTTCATAAATTGTTTCTTCAATATTACCAGGAAAATATTTATCATATCTTTCTCTTTCATCACTTTTTAGTTCATTTCCATTTAAATATCTTGTTTTTACATTTAAAATATCATAATTTCCTGTAAAATCAATATATTTTTTTACAGCATAAGGAAGCCACAATAAATCATCAGAAAATTTTGTGCGTATTCCTCTATTATTTTCATCATGCCACCAATGCTCAACATCTCCTTCTATAAATTGATGCTCACTATTTTTTATAATTTGATTATACAAAATTTGCGAATCTAAGAATTTTATTGCAAATGTATCTTGTAGTTGATCTCTAAATCCAAATGCTCCTCCAGATTGATAAAAACCTGTTCTTCCTAGCAATCTACTTGAAATAGTTTGATACATAATCCATCCATTTAGCATTATATTAAGAGATTCACAAGGTGTATTTACCTGTACTTTTCCCAATATATTGTTCCATTTATTTTTTACTTTTACAAATTCCATACTACAATTTTGCACATTTGAATATTTATACGCTATATCTCTTGCAATATCTTTATCTTCATTTTCTTCTGCTCCTAGCATAAGTGATATTTTCTTTTCAGCAAAACTTTCTATCTGAACTTCTACTTCTATAACAATACATGTTTGTTTTCCGATACCATTATCATCATCCAATTTTAAATATCGTAAACCATCAGGATTTTCAATTCCTCCATCACCGAAAAACTTCAATTTATCTCCAGTATAAGATTTTATTTTTTCACTACTTGAGACATAAGCAATACAATTAGTTTCATCAGTATTATAGACTTTTTCTGCTATAACCATATTCGAATTTTTTTCATATTTTAATTTTATATTTTCACTTGATTTTATCTCATCTTCTCCTAAAACTGTTTTTACATAATAATATAATTTTATTTTACGCCTTTTTGGAGTATTATTCTTTAAAGTCAATACACTAATTTTTATTGATTCGTCATTTGGAACAAATATCTCTAATTCTTGTATTAATTCATCACTACTATGAATAAACTTAGCATATCCATAGCCAAATACAACATTATAATTTTTATTATCAGGCACAGGCATTGCAGTTGGAGACCATATTCTGCCATTTTCTTCATCTTTTATATATATCGCTTCTGATGGAATATTAACTGTATTACTATTATGCCAACTCGAAATTCTATTAAGTCTACTATTTTTGTACCATGTATATCCTCCATTTGCTTCTGTTACAATTGTTCCAAATTTTTGATTTGCAAGTATATGACTCCATGTAGTTGGCGTCTGATTTTCTTTGTTAATTTTTATCCAATATTCTTTTCCATCTTGTGAAAAAGCACCATATTCATTGTAATATTTTAAATTTTCTGTCACTTCTAACATATCTATTTCATTCGAATTATCATCTAGAAGCTTATTCATTTCAAACATTTCAGAAATTTTATATGAATCTAAAACTTCTTCTTCCATATCTTTTACTATACTTTCCAAACTTCCCAAATGACTATCAATTACAATACAAGAAATATATTTTATTAAATTAACATCTTTTACATCCATTTCACTTTTTGACAATACAAAAATTCCAGAATAAATATTTTTCATATATGCTAACTGACTACTTATAATAGCTTCTTCTATCTCATTTCTTATATAATTTTCATAACTATGATTTTCTTCATCAATTATTACTAATTCAATCTTTAAATTTTTAGTTCTAAAATATTCATACATTTTTAATACTTGCTTTATAACATATATATCATTTTGATATTTTATAGTAACTGTTATAATTGGTAAATCTCCAGAAATACCATATTTCCACAAGTCTGACTGCATATATCTTTCATCATAGAGAATTGTCTTTTTTCTTAACGGATTATAAAATAAAAAGTAAGAAGCAATTGTTTGATAAATATCTATATATCTTCCTTTAATCTCTAAATACCTTAATTCAGCATCATTTTTTGCTTTAACAATTTCAAATTCTCTAGCAATATTTTCATTTACTTTATATTTTTCAATATTCAATTTAGCTTGTTCTTTGCTATATTCTACTGATAAAATTAAATCTATATATCCTTTATAATGTGGTTCAATTTTAATTACATTTTTTAGTGCAATAATCCCTTCTGTTGTAAGTCCAATTTTTCTATCTAATGTTGAAGAGTTTTTTATTGCCATAGGAATTTCTAAATTATTTCTTCCTATAAATTTTTCTTTATTTATTTCATATTCAGTATCTCCTATTTTCTCTAAATTTGTTTGCATTTTACTTATTAAATATAATTCGTTTTGATTCTCATCTCTTTTCTTTCTTTTTGTGATAATTTCATCTTCACTTTCATCATACTCATAAGTTAAAAACAAATTATTAAATGCTTGATGTGAATAGTCTTGTTCTTTTTTAGATAATACTGGTTCAAAATATCCTGTAACTTCCAATATTTTTTCTGTATTAGAATTATTTTCTATTTCTAATCTTCTTATTTCAACTGGTTCATTTGCATCTACAATTATTGATAATTTGGTTCTTAAATCTTTTTCAGTTCTTTCAAATTCACTTTTATCTGGCATGAAATCTATTATAAATTTTTCACACTCTTTATCTTCGGTAACATATCTAATCTTATTTGAAGATACGTCTTTTATACATAAAAAGATTCCTTGTTTATAATCATTCGTCAACTTAAATCTATTTATATAATTATCACCAAATTTACTAAAACCTTCTCCTTTTTGGTTTATTGACACTGTATATTTCTCATTTCCAATAGTATTTCCTCTAATAACCCTATTATCAACTTTTAAATATTCTCTTACACTATAATTTTCGTAATCTTTATATTTAATTTTTTCCGTTTTCTTCTTTCCCTCTTTTGTAACAATAAACCTTTCAGGCATTCTTTCCTGTAATAGAATACTAACAGCTTCGATTTCTGGATTTTCCATAAATCTTTGCTGCAATACTTGTTCATTAAAAAAGTTATTTATTGATAATAATATCAATGCTTGATGATGTGCCATATATGTTCGAACAGGTTCAAATTTCTTTCCTGTACTTAATCTTTCAGGCGTATAATCAATAGACTCATAAAATCCATACTTGTCCATCATACCTTGCTTTTCTAATTTTCTCATATTATTAATTACCATTAGTGGTTCATCAGAAAGTGCTAATAAACATCCATAGCTGGATACTACCATCTCATCTTCTAATCCTCGTTTTAGCCCTAACCATGGAATTCCAAAGGCTTTATATTGGTAATTTGAATGTAAATCTTTTAAATTAAATGCCGCTTCAGACATTCCCCATGGTATTCCTAACTTTTTACTATATTCTATTTGATTCATTATTAAAAATTTACTTGACTCATCTAATAAACTTCCTTTATATCTTTTGATATTAATATTAGGCATCAAATATTCAAATGCAGTACCTGACCATGATATTAATCCTTTGTATTGTTTTAATACTGTTAATGTCCTACTTAAATTATTCCAATGTTTTGGAGAAACATCTTTTTTTGCAATTGCTATTAAGCTAGCTTGTCTTGCTTCTGATGCTAATAAATCATAATATGAATCTGTCAATTTATTTTCTTCTATATTAAATCCAATCGAAAAAAGTCTTTGTTCTTCACTATACAAAATTTTAAAATTTGTATTTTCTATCATTTCATTTAATTTTGATATTGCTTTATCTTGAGGATTTTTTTCTTCTAAAAAGCTTTTTGTTGTATACATATATCCAACTAAATTTCCACTATCTACTGTTGAAACATACCTTGGAAACAATGGTTCTTTAGTTTTTATATTATACCAATTATATAAATGACCATTCCATTTTGGCAATTCATATATTACATCAATTATATTATCTAATAAATTAATTGTATTAGACAAAGTTTCAAATTTCATATCATAACTAGAAATCACAGCTAATAAAGAAAGTCCAATATTAGTTGAAGAAGTTCTTTCAACTATTTTTTCTTTTCTATCTTGCTGATAATTATCAGGTACTAAATAATTATTTTCTGGTATTATATAATCTTTAAAATATTTCCATGTTTTTTTTGCAATTTCAATTAAATAATTTTTATCTTTTTCACTTAATTTTATTGAATTCTTTTCTTCAATTTTACTTATTTTATACATAATATATGGAGTAATTATCCACAATATTCCCACAATTGTTAACAACACGTTTTTTAAATACATCGAAAAAATTATTGTTACCACACCAGTAATAATATTAATAAACATTGTTTTGACATAAGTTTTTATGTCTGTCTTTGATTGTTTTTCCGCTTCTTCTGATGTCATCCATTCTAACAAATTTTTATGTGATACATTTTTTCTATATATAGCTTTTATTATTGATATACATGAAATATAAGCTTTATATGGTACACATCCTAAAGTTAAAATTGCTCTATATAAACTTCCTCTAAATCCATCTATTTGAGGATTAAAAGTTCGTTGTTTTCTTTCACCTTCTCTTATTGAAAATGCTCTAGAAATTACATCTAATAAATATGGATAAATTAGTACGCCTAAACTTAATGTTATAGGAACTTTGTAAGAATCTAAAAACAACAGACTCCATATTATTAATATAATTACAGATATTTCAAGTAAACTTCTACGTAAATTGTCTAATATTTTATATTTTGATAAAATATTTAATTTACTCTTAATCCAACTAGCTATCTGCCAATCTCCTCTTATCCATCTTGAGAGCCTATTCATATAACTCAAATATTTAGAAGGATATCCATCCATTAACATAATATTTGAAGCCAATCCACATCTTAAATAACTTCCTTCAAGTAAATCATGGCTTAATACCGTATTTTCAGGAATTTCATTTTTTAATACCTTAGAAAAAATTTCAACATCATATATTCCCTTACCAGTGAATATTCCTTCTCCAAAATTGTCTTGATATAAATCAGAAATTGCATTTGTATAATTGTCTATCCCTCCAGCTCCTGCAAATATTTTAGTAAACATGTTTCTATTACTATCTTCTAAATTTATCCCTATATGAGGTTGTATAAGAGCATATCCACTTTTTACTATGTTTTTGTTTTCATCTATTTTTGGTTTGTTTAAAATATGTGCCATACTGCCAATCAATTCATAAGCTGTATTTAATGGTAACTCTGTATCAGAATCAAGTGTAATTACATATTTAATTTTAGGTAAATTTTCTTGATTAATTGTATTAATTCTAAATTTGTTTTTTTGATGCTTCAAAATATATTCATTAAATAATGTAATCATTCCTCTTTTTCTTTCCCAACCTAAATATTTGCCTTCTGAATTATTAAATTCTCTTTCTCTATATATAAAATGAAAGATTGGAAATTTCTGTTTCGTATTATATTTTAAATTCAGTCTTTTTACCTGCTCTAACCCTTCAGACATTACATCTTTATCAAAATTTTCTTCTTTTTTATCACTTTCAGAACAATCTCCCAATAACGCAAAATATATATTTTCAGATTTATTAGCAAGATAAAAAACTTCTAATTTTCTAAATAATTCCTTCACTTTTTCTTTTGATTTAATAATTGTTGGAATAATAACAAACGTAGCATTTTCACTATCTATTCCATTAAAAAATTCCATTTTAGGAAGGATTTTTGGCTTTACAATTTTTCCTAATAAGTATTGTATACTTTTCAACACAAATTCAGATGTTGGTATCAATAATAATAAAATTGTTATTATTATTTTTGGCATATTATTTTTCACAACTATTTTCGATATAAAAAATGAAAGCAATACCGTAATTATAGTAACTCCCAGAATATAAATTCTAACTTTGCTATTTACAGAGATTTCATTATTTTTTATATCTAATTTTTGATATAATTCTTTCTTTCCTTCATCAATCAAGTAATATCCTATATGTTTTTCTTGTTCTGATGCTTTAGTACCACTACATAATTCCAAAATTTTTTTGGCTACATAAATTTCAGATACTTTTGCCTTTTGAGCCACTTTTTTTATACACTCTCTATAATACTCTTTTGTTTTAATATCCATATATTCATATACTTTGGAAGGATCTCGATTTAATATTTCTTCAACTTTATTTATTTTTTCAAATATCTCTAAAAAATTTATTCTTTGGATTTTTTTTATACTTGTAATACAATTTGCCATAGAAATTTTGCATATTGCTATATCAAAATGTTCTTTTTTTATTGCCTCTTGAATAGTAATTCCTGTTTTTTCAACTTCATTTTCTAATACATTTAAATATCCGTTAGCTTTTCTTCCATATTTTTTTAAAACATAAGACATATATTCTATAAATGAATATTTCATATCTATAAATTCGTTGTTTTTTAATTTCTGCCCTGAAATTTCGTTGTATTTTAATTCATCTTTGTTTTTTTTCTCAACTAATCTTTCTATTATACTTTTTACCTTATACTTTTGAATTTGACTATTATATATCTTTTGACATATATCTGCTACATTCTGAATTATTGCTATTTGTAAAAAAGTTCCTATATTCCATATTTCTTCCATATTCAATGTTTTTTTAGTCTGATATGCTTGTAAATATTTTTCTAAATTTTCTCTTGTTATTTTATTATCAGAATATGCAACAATTTCAGCAGCCAATATATATATTCGTGCAAATCCTGCATATTTGCCATTTTGTATTCCTACAAAATTAACATATTTTTTTAATGTCATTTCTTTTTCTATTTGTTTTACAGATTCCTCTATAATATAAAAATTATCTAAAATCCATTCTCCAGCAGGATGAATATTTATTCCAAGATTTATATGCTTATTCAACATGTTATACACTAACTTTATTTTGTAATAATTTTGCATTAATTGTGGTATTGGATAAGTTTCTTTTTCTGATTTTCTTGTTAATACATACTGTACACCTATTTTTTCTAAGTGTTTTTCAAGCTGTTCTTCATCTAACAATGCTCCTTCTAATTTTAAACTTTCATATTTTCTCACAATAAATTCACTCCTTGCGTTTTTCCAATATTATTTGCAATTGTAAATTTTTTTATTCATATTTACAAAAACTTGATTTTAGAGTAAAATATTGTTATTGAAAGGATTTTATTATGAAAAATTTTAAATATATTTCACATAGTGAAAATGATACAATGAATTTTGCAAAAAAATTAGCAAGTAAATTAAAAGTTGGAGATGTAGTTGTTTTGTCTGGAGAACTTGGAGCTGGAAAAACCAAGTTTACAGAAGGTTTTTTAAGTTATTTCGGTTTAGAAAAAGAAATTTCTAGTCCTACATTTACAATTGTTAATGAATATAAAAACAAAGACATCAATATTTACCATTTTGATGTTTATCGTTTAGAAGATGTTGATGAATTTTATGCAATTGGTGGAGATGAATATTTTAATTCTGGAATATGTATTATTGAATGGGGTGAACTAATTAAAGAAGCTCTTCCTCCAAATTATATTGAAATTATTTTTTCAAAAAATAATTCTGATGAAAATTCTAGAACATTAGATGTTAATTTTATAGGAAATAAATTTGATTTTGAAATACAATAAAAAAAAGGAACTTAAAAGTTCCTTTTTTATTATTCACCTTTTCCTTCTGGTAATGCATTACTTGGTAATTCAATTCTAATTTTAATTTTAAACACATAAGAAACAGCTTTAGCAAATTTTGTCTTTTTGAATCTTTCCCATAATGATGGTTTTTTCTCAAATAAAACAGATTGCTCATATTGTTCTATTTTGTTATTTTCTTCAAATATATCTACTAATTCACTAATTGATTTAGGTTCTTCAGAATCATTTACAGATATAATTTGTGAGATAGGTTTTACTTGTTGTTTTTGTTCTTTTTCTTCAACTATAGCTTCTGTACCTACTTCTTCTCCTGTAATTATATCATCAGCAACTTTATTTTCTACAACATTATTAGCAACTGTAATGTTTTCAACTACTGGAGTTTCTTTAATAGATTTTTCTTCAACAATCTTTTCTGCTTTAACATCATTTGTTGCATCTTCAACTATAGTTTCTACTCGATTTTCTTCTTTCTTTACTTCTAGTTCTGCTGGCTTTGGAATTCCTTTTAAAGCTTCTGAAATTTCTATACCAATATAACTTAAAGCTTTAGATTTATCTTCGATTCTTTCCATGTCAATTTCAATATGAAGATTTGTTTCAAGATTATTTACTCTTGCATTTAATAATTTTACTGCATCTTGATAATTTTGACTTGTTCTTGTCTTATCTCTTCCTATTAATTTTAAAGTTTCTATAATATCTGTTGAAAATTTTCCTTCTTCTTCAGCCTGCTCTATTATTTCTTTCCAGTCTTCCTTCTTTTCTTCTACAACTTCTATTAATTCTTTTAATTGACCTGCTAATGCTATATTTTCTTCTCTTTGACGTATTAATTCCTCAACTTTTTTTGTATTTTCACCAAATTGATTTGTTGAAAATTCAACTAATTCATAAGCTGCTTTATACACACTAACTGGGAAATTCTTCTTTTTTGGATATTCTATTAAATAAGTTTTTATAGACTCTACAAGATCTTTAAAATATGTATCGTCTTCAAACTCAACTATTTGTTTTTTACTTTTAGGATTTATTAATTTTTGTACTTTGTCTATATTTGATAATATTTTTTCCTCTGTTATTACCATTCGTACATTTACTATGCCAGATTTTCTTGACATTGCAAATACCTCCTCTTCATAAGTAGTCATTTTTTATTCTTTTTTATTATAACCCAGTATCCGTAAAACTACAAGTCATTTTTATGTTTTTTATATTACATTTTTGTTACATTTGTAATATTTTTGTAATATTAAATTTAAAAAATGCCATACACTAATATGTACAGCATTAACATTTTTCACTATTCTCCAAGAATCTTTTTCAATTCTTCATGTCTTTTAACTTTTAAAGTTGTTGTTTTTATCAATTCTTCTTCTGAAATAATCATTTCCCTAATGTATTTGTATTTTGGCATTAAATTATTTACTTCTTTAACCTTTTTCCATAGAAAATCTTTAATATTTTCTTCTCCTTCAATATTATATAATTCTTTTAAAAGATTTTTATCATAAACAATTTTAACACATACTTTAGCATCTCCATCTGCATCTTTCTTTTCATACACAAAAGACTCTTTTATTCCTTCTATTTTATTTAAAAGAATTTCAATTTCTTCAGGAAATACATTCTTTCCATTACTTAAAACAATTACATTTTTCTTTCTTCCAGAAATATATATATATCCTTCTTCATCAATTTTTGCTAAATCTCCTGTATGGAACCATCCATCTGGCTCTAAAGCATCTTTTGTTGCTTCTTCGTTTTCATAATATCCTTTCATTACTGAATTTCCTTTAGCCATTAGTTCCCCAATACCATTCTCATCTGGATTATCTATTTTTACTTCTACACTTTTAAACTTCTTACCAATTGAACCAAGTTTTCTGTTTTTTGTTGTTTCCGCAGCTATTACAGGAGATGTCTCTGTTAAACCATATCCTTGTAATAAATTAAAGCCTAAATCTGTAAATCCTTTTTCTGTTTCTGGATCAAGAGCAGCTCCTCCTGCAACCATAACTCTAATTTTTCCACCTAATTTCTCATGAATTTCATGGAATACTTTCTTTCTAAGATCAATTTTTAATTTTAGAGCCATATTAGAAATTTTTATTCCTTTTTTTACAGTATCCATTTTACCTTGTTTTTCAATTGTTTTCATTAATTTTCTATACATTATATCAAAAACAGCTGGTACAGATATCATAGCACTTATTTGAAATTCATTTAAATTATCTACCATGTGTTTTACACCTTCGCAAAAAGCAATACATCCACCAATTGAAATTGGATATAAAAATCCAACAGTACATTCAAAAACATGATGTAATGGTAAAAATGATAAAAATACATCTGTTTCATCTAATTCAAATGCATTTATTATATCCATAACATTTGTAATTATATTCTTGTGTGATAACATAACAGCTTTTGATATTGAAGTTGTTCCTGATGTAAATAACATTATTCCCATTTCATCTGCATTTATTTTGGCATCAATAAATTCTTTATTTCCTTCTTCTATTAATTTCTTTCCTTTTTCAACTAATGCTTTTTCAGAATATACACCATCATTGTTACTATCAAGATCCATAGATATAAAAATTCTTAAATTTGTATTTTTCTTTTCCCTTAATGTGTCCATTACCTTATCATATTTTTTTGAATAAATAATTCCCTCTACTTGTGATCTTAAAATAAGACTTTCAAGTTCATTATCTGGTAAAGCTTTATCTAATGGAACTACAATTCCAGCACCTGTACTTATTGCTAAATATGCTAACTGCCATTCATATCTATTTTCAGAAATTACAGCAATTCTCTTTCCTTTTAACCCCATACTTATTAGGGCTGTGCCTAATTCATTAATTTCTTCTCTAAATTTTTTATGTGTAATTATTCTAAATTTTCCTGCTTCATCTGTCTTAAATTTGTAAGCTGGTCTATCTCCATATACTTCACCAGTTTGTCTTAACATATCTTTTAAATCTGTAAAATACATTTTTTTAGACTTTGATTCCATTATTTATTATCACTCCCTATCTTTATTTGTTTTATTTTTTAAACCATTTACTATTGTATTTTCATATTCATGATATACTTTCATTATGTCCATATTTTCGCCTTCTCTTTTTTTATATACAAGTGTAGAACATATTAATCCATAGATTTCTGAAGCAATTGCCCTAGTGTCTCCATCTTTTATTTCTCCTTTTTCAATTCCTTCTTGTACGATTTTTTCAATTTTTCCTATATATTCATAAACCAAACTTTGACATTTTTTATTTCTTTGTTCTGTCCCCCAGAACTGGCTTAATATTATGGTTATAATGTTTTCATACTTTGCTACAATTTTAATTTGTATTAATACAATTGACTTTATTTTATCTATATAATTATTATGTTTTGCAGTTTTTATATCAACACTGTTTTGTAATAATTTTATTCCTTCTTCAATTAGAAAATTAAATATTTCTTCTTTATTTGAAAAGTGATAGTATAAAGTACCTTTTGCAACCCCAACCGTCGCGGTTATTTCTTCTATACTAGTTGCATCATATCCCTTTTCAGCAAATAATTTCATTGATGTTTCAAATATTTTTCTTTTTGTTTTATTCAAATTTTTTCACCTATCTCTCATTGGTAGATGATTCTTTATATTAATCAAATCACCTATATTTAACATGCATATTATATAATGTTTTTTTTATTTATGCAAGTTTTTTTTTAGTTTGAACCAATAGTCAAATTTTTGGAGATAAGTTGCTTTTTATACATTATGTTTATTTGTAAGTTTACACTTGTAACTCATAAAATTATCCACAGCACCTGTGGATAATGTGGATAACTCTGTGAACAACTTATTTAGAGCACTATTTTTTTACAAATTATTCACAATTAACTGTTGAAAACTTATTATGCTACATTTATTTGGTTTTTATGCGTTTTATTATGTAATCTCATATTACAAAATTATTACATCATAAACGTAAAAGATTTTTACGTTTTACTTGTAATTTTCCCTATAATATTGTATAATCTTAACATAATATTTACACAATAGAAAGAAGGAAATTATATGGCAAATTTAACAATCAAAGATTTATTTAAAAACACTGCCAAATATGCTGATAAAGAAATTTCTTTAGAAGGATGGGTAAAAACTGTTAGAGATTCAAAAACTTTCGGTTTTATAGAAATAAATGACGGATCTTTTTTCAAAAACGTTCAAGTTGTATTTAATAATACTTTAAATAATTTTAATGAAATTACTAAATTAACAATAAGTTCTACATTAAAAGTTACAGGGAAATTAGTTATTACAGAAAATGCAAAACAACCTTTTGAGATACAAGCAACTTCAATAGAAATTGAAGCTCTTTGTCCTACGGATTATCCACTTCAAAAGAAAAGACATTCTTTTGAATATTTAAGAACAATTGCACACTTAAGACCAAGAACAAATACTTTTAATGCCGTATTTAGAATTAGAAGCATAGCCGCATTTGCAATTCATCAATACTTTCAAGAAAGAGGATATGTATATGTTCACACACCAATCATAACATGTGCTGATTGTGAAGGTTCAGCCGAAATGTTCAAACTAACAACTTTAAATCTCGATGAAGATTTACCAAAAAAAGATGGAAAAGTTGATTTTTCAGAAGACTTATTTGGTAAAAAAGCATATATAACAGGTTCTGGACAATTACATGGTGAAACATTTGCATCTGCATTTGGAAAAATTTACACTTTTGGTCCAACATTAAGAAGTGAAAATTCAAATACAAAAACACATGCAAATGAATTTTGGATGATTGAACCAGAGATATCTTTCTGTGATTTAGATGGTTTAATGGATATAGAAGAAGATTGTTTAAAATACATTGTAAATTATGTATTAGAACATTGTCCTGAAGAAATTGATTTTTGTGACAGTTTTATAGAAAAAGGATTAAAAGATAAATTAACAAAATTATTAAACTCTGATTTCGTTAGAATTGACCACAAAGATGTTATCGATATTTTGAAAAAAGCAGATAAGACATGGGAATTCCAACCTGATTATGGTGAAGATTTAGCAAAAGAACATGAAAAATACATCACAGAATACTTTAATGGTCCTGTATTTGTTAAAAATTGGCCTAAAGATATAAAATCATATTATATGAAAGTTAACCCTGATGGAAAAACTGTTGCAGCAGTTGACCTTGAAGTTCCTGGTGCAGGAGAAATTATGGGTGGTTCTCAAAGAGAAGAAGATTATGATAAATTAGTTGCACGTATGAAACAAATGGGAATTGAAACAGATCCATTATATTGGTATTTAGAATTAAGAAAATATGGAACTAATATTCACTCTGGATTCGGATTAGGATTTGAAAGACTATTAATGTATATTACAGGAATTGAAAATATAAGAGATGTTATACCTTATCCTAGAACACCAAATAACTGTGATTTCTAAATTATATAAAAATTAATAGAACTTAACTAAACAATTTAGTTAAGTTCTATTATTGAATGTAACCTTTTTCCATCTTCACTTTTTATTGTTACTATATTTTTTCCATCTAAAAATGTATATTTACATTTTACTTTTTCTCCAAGTTTTATTTCTTTTTTGTAAAAAATTCTAAAATTATCAAATTCTTTATTATTATTATATACATCATCTGGTAAAGCTTCATTTGCCAAATCTAAATAATTTATATTATGTAAGTGATGATTTACATCTATATCTGATCTTTTTATTTCATATTCAATTTCGTGTTGATATGTTTCTGGCTCTCTTAATTTTTCAAAATTTTCATCTTCAAAAACACATTTGTCAAATTCAGGTTGATATTTTGAAAGAATTTTATCATCAATCATTTCTAATCTTCCATTATCTATATTTACTAATACCCATCTTGAACTTGCTTTAACTATAACATTTCCATTTTCATCAGCAACTTCAAAATCACGGAATGCATAACATTTTAATGAATTTTTTGACCAAGTTCTAGCCAATATTTTTTCTGCATATTCTGGTCTTCTTATTACTTGGACTTTCCAATCAATTAATATCCATGTTAACCTTGTTTGGTCCATTGTTTTTATCCCATATCCAGCTATATTAGAATGTACTCCTCCAATATCTTCTAATATACCTAATAATGCTTTATTAGTAATTTTATTTTCTTTTCCTATTTCTGATAATTTAACATAGTATTCTCTTTCAACAATCATTTTGCTCCTTCTTTCTTTTTAAAAAGGTGCTATGCAGCACCTTTATCTTTAATATCCTGGTTTTTCTAACAATTTAAACATATTTTTTTTATATTTCTCAACACCAGGTTGATTAAATGGATTAACTCCTAAAATCATTCCTGACATTGCACATGCTTTTTCAAAGAAATAAATCAAATGTCCAAGTGTTTCTGCTGATAGTTTTGGTAATTCTATAACTATATTAGGTACATCTCCTGCTACATGAGCATCAATTGTCCCCTCCATTGCTTTTGCATTTACGTAACTTAGCATTTTTCCTGTCAAATAATTCAAACCATCTAAATCGTCTTCATCTTCTTTCATTTCAATATCAGATTCAGACTTTTCAATTCTTATTACAGTTTCAAATAAATTTCTTCTTCCTTCTTGAATATATTGTCCCATAGAATGTAAATCAGTTGTAAAATCAACACCTGCTGGAAATATTCCCAATTGATCCTTTCCTTCACTTTCTCCAAATAACTGTTTCCACCATTCTGTAAAATAATGCATTTTAGGCTCGTAATTTACTAATATTTCTGTATTTTTATATAATTTATACAATACATTTCTTACAACAGCATATTGATAACAAGCATTATATTTTAAATTAGGATCTTCATATTTTAATTGAGCTTTTTGAGCACCTTCCATTAATTCATCTATATTAATTCCAGCTACTGCAATAGGTAATAATCCAACTGCTGTTAAAACAGAATATCTACCTCCAACATTATCAGGAATAACAAATTTTTCATATCCTTCTTCATCTGCTAATGTTTTTAAAGCTCCTCTTTCTTTATCTGTTGTTACATATATTCTACTTCTTGCTTCTTCTATTCCATAACGATTTTCTAATATTTCTCTAAAGATTCTAAATGCTACTGCAGGTTCAGTTGTTGTACCTGATTTAGAAATTACATTTATAGAAAAATCTTTTGTTCCTAATACTTCAATTAAATCATTAATATAATTTGGGCTCAAATTATTTCCTACATAAAGTATTTGAGGATATTTTCTCTTTTTTTCAGGTAACATATTATAAAATGTGCTTGTTAAACTTTCTATTACGGCTCTGGCTCCTAAATATGATCCTCCAATTCCAATTACTATTAATACTTCTGATTCTTCTTGAATTTTCTTTGCAGATGCCTTTATTCTTTCGAATTCTTCTTTATCATAATTTGTTGGAAGTTCAAGCCATCCCACAAAATCTTTGCTATCATTAGCTCTATGATGTAATTCATTGTGTATCTCTTCGACTTTGTCTTTATATTGCATTATTGTTTTTTGTTGTACTCCAGAATATTTTAAATTTAGTTTTAAATTTAACATATTTTTATCCTTCTTTCTTTTACTTAATTTTGTCTTAGTTCATCTATAATAACTTTATAATCAGCTGCTTTTAATATAGCAGTTCCTGCAACCAATATATTTGCACCTGCTTTTTTTACTCTTTCTGCTGTTTTTAAATTTATTCCTCCATCTACCTCTATATCTATTTCTATATTTCTATCGTCAATATATTTTTTTAGTTCTTCTATTTTTGCTAACATATCTGTTATAAGCGTTTGTCCACCTTTTCCTGGTTCTACTGTCATTACTAAACAAGTATGTATATATGGTAAATATTCATATATTTCATTCAATGGAGTTGATGGTTTTATAGCAATTCCAACTCTTGATCCTTTTTCTTTTATTAGATTGATATTTCTCATAACTTCTTCTTTGTTTTTACATGCCTCAATATGAAATGTTATAAGATTAGGCTCATCAGCTGAAAATACTTCAATTGCTGTTTCTACATCTTCTACCATTAAATGAACATCTAATGGTAAATTTGATATTCTTTTTATATAATTACTATATTCCATCATTTTATGAAATGTATCTTGTTCTACAAATTTTCCGTCCATTACATCTATATGAAAATAATCTGTCTTTGATTTTTCCAATAGCATAAATGTTTCAGCTTCATTTCCTTTTTCTACTGATAATATTGATGTTGATATTTCTATCATTTTCATTATTCCTTTCTTTTTTTATGTCTATATTATATATTATAAAATATAAATTGTCCATAAAATTTTTATAATATTGTTAATAGGCTAATATTATTTATTATCTCATAAATACCAAAAGAGTTTGTATAAAAATTATACAAACTCTTTTATTTCTATGTTATGGTGAGCCAGAAGGGATTCGAACCCCCGACCCTTTGCTTAGAAGGCAAATGCTCTATCCAACTGAGCTACTGACTCATGTTTCTTAACACTTAAATATAATATCACAATTTAAGTGCAAAGTCAACATTTTTTCATAAATTTTATTATTTTTTATATTTAATTTGTTTCTACAACATTTTCATCTTGATTAACTTCTTCAATTTCTTTTGGTAGTCTCTCAAGTAATTCAGGTTTTTTTAAATATTTATTCAATTGTTTGAATGATGATGCATAATAATGCCCATCACAAATTCTTTCGTCACCAACAAATGCAATTGTTATACATTTTTCTTCTTTTATTTCATCATCTTCATATATATAGCTCTTCTTCTTTTTTCCCATTGAGAAAAATAAACTTGTTGTTCCAAAATTATAAATATGATGATAAATACTATCAATTCCAAGTGAACCAACATTAGTTAAAAATACACTTGTATGAAACGGACTAGCTTTTATAACTGCTTTGGGCATAATTCCATGTTTATCCATAAAATTTAATATTCTTACAGTCCACAATATCAACTTATTTGGAATTATATTTAATATTTTTACTAACTTATCTGTTTTATTTGAAGTTGCTATATCTTTATTTTTTTCAATAGTTGAATCTACTTTTTCTTTAATTTCAAATATGTTTTCTGTCCCATTAAATGGTATTTTTACTACAGTTTCTTGTCCTTCATCAGTTAAACTCTTTTTTATAGACAATGATACAAAAATTTTATTTCTTTGATATGTTGTACCATTCATTACAAATCTATTTAACTTTGGTCTTTCATTTATTATTCTTACTATTCCAGCATATATGATATTCATATATGACATTCTAATTCCTTCTTGAGCTTTTCTTTCTATATATTCATCCATTGTTTTTAATGGTATATCTTGTTTAAAATATACTTGAGCATCACTTCTTTCAATCATTACTGAAGGTATTACTCTAAAAATAGGCTCTAAATTTTTTACTTTTTTTCCGTCTGATCTATGTCCAAACATCCCTTTTTCCCCTTTTTTTAAATGCCTAAAATTTTTACTTCTACATTAAACATCTTATATTTATTTGTTGTTTCATCAATTTTAAATTCTATTAATGTATTTTCAAGTGATTCACTGTTTTGTCTTAAATCTGTTGTAAAATATAATTTTATTTGTGGGATTTCTACTCCACCTTTTACAATTTCTTTAAATGATTCAGCTGTATGTTTATCATCTTCACAAATTAATATTAATTGTGGCATTGCTGAATACCCTGAATCTCCTGTAACAAAATTCTCATAAAATTCTTTATACATTCTCATTTTATCAACTAATTTTTTTTGCCAATCTGCTTCTCTTCTTATTACTTCAAATAAAAATACTATTGATTTATTATTTTTTGTTAATTTTACAGAACCACCTGTTGCTTTAAATGTTTTTCCAGAAATTTTAGCTTGTATTGTTGGTTTTACAACATAACTATCAAATGCTTTAACTTTTCTTAAATATGCAATTATTGTTTGATTTCCTGCTAATCTTTTCTTTATCATTGGAACAGGTTTTACATTATCTGTTTGTTGCCATTTACATTCAATTTCTTTTGAATTTAATAAATATTTTCCCATTTTTTCCAAACAGTATATTCTATAAATTCCTTTTCCTTCTTCTGATGTAAAATAGTATCTTGTTAATATTTTTGATTTTACTAATTGCTCTAGCTTATTATTTAATTTATCTTGTGATTGTGGATTTATTCCTTTCCATTCCAACATTTGATATATTTGTCTTGACGTTATAAACTCAAACTCATTTACTAATTCTAATATTGCAAAATGAATATCTGTTATATGTCCAATATTAATTTTATGTACTATTTGATTCATAGATACATATCCATCTTTTCCATCAAATGTTTTTATTTCACCTTCTCTTATTGCAAAAGGTGATACTTGTGCTTTTATTTGGTTGTCTTCAACCATATTTATTCCTCCTTTTTATTAATATTTAAATATTACTTATAAACTTATTAGACAATTACTAGTTTAACTTTTTTCTTGTCTGGCTGTATATTTTTTATTTTTACATCTACTTTTTGCCCATATTCTAAATCTTTTTTATATTCAGTCATTCCTACTAAATTTGGAGTTAATTCTATAAAAACTCCATTTTTATTTTTTTCTGTATCTCTTACTATTCCTTTTACTGTCATTCCAACTTGAAAATTTTTAACATTTTCTTCCCATGTACCTAAACATTCTTTATATGATAGATTTATTTTTCCAGTGTCTTGATCAATTGATTTAACCTTACACTTTATTTTTTGCCCTATCTTAACTCTCTCTTCAGGTGATTTTATCCTTACAACTGACAAATCTTCTATAAAAATCAATCCTTTTCTTCCATCTTCAATTTTTACAAATGCTCCATAAGGTTGTATACCACTAACTTCAGCATCTATAATTTGGTTTTTTTGTATTTTCATTTTTTCTCCTTTGTAAATTGTATATCTTACATTATACTATATTTTCTTTTTAAAGACAAGTTTTGTTTTTATATTTTCAATTTCTATGTTGTTTTTGTATTTATTAACATATTTACTTCATAATCTTTTAGATATCTCCATTTTCCAAGTTCTATATCTTTTACTCCTATATTTCCGATTTTACTTCTATGTAACGCTAATACCTTTCTTCCAACTGATTCACACATTCTTCTTACTTGCCTGTTTTTTCCTTCATGTATAGTAATTTCTAATCTTGATATATTTTTTTCATCATCAGTTTTTAATATTTTCACCTTTGCTGGCTTTGTTGTATAATCATCTATTTTTACACCTTTTCTTAATTGTTCTACTTCCTCATTTTTTATTATTCCTTTTACTGTAACTGTATATGTTTTAGTTATCTCGTGTTTTGGATGTGTAACTTTATATACAAAATCTCCATCATTTGTTAATATTAAAGCTCCTGATGTATACATATCAAGTCTCCCAACAGGTACTATTCTTTCTTTTACTTTCACTAAATCTAATACTTTATCTCTCCCAAATTGTTCATCAGATGTTGTTACATATCCAATTGGCTTATTTAATAATATATATACTTTTTTCTCTTCTGGTTTTACTTTATTTCCATCGAAAGTAATTTCATCATCTTCTGGATTAATTTTTACTCCAAGTTCAGTAACTGTTTGTCCATTTACTTGAACCTTTTCTTGTAAAATATATTCTTCACACTTTCTTCTTGATGCAACACCACATTCGGCCAAAAATTTTTGTAATCTTTCTTGCATAAAAAACTCCTTCATATGCATTTTTTTCTTTTATTTGCATATTATATATTAATTCCTTTTACTTTTCTAAAAGGCTTTATATAGATTTCTCCGGCAAGGTTCTCTTGCCGGTCTATTTTATTTTTTTTTTTTCTAATTGCTCAAGAATATCTTTAAAATATTGTGGCAATTCTGCTTCAAGGCACATATATTTTTGTGTAATAGGATGATAGAATTCTAATTTTTGAGCATGCAAACATTGTCCTATTACATTAAACTCATTTTTTCCATTTGAATATGTATAATCTCCAACAATTGGATAACCTATCTGAGATAAATGTACACGTATCTGATGTGTTCTACCAGTTTCTATATTAACTTGTAATAATGTATACTTATCAAACCTTGTTAAAACTTTTATATGTGTTATTGCATTTTTTCCATTTTTGGTAACTGCCATCTTTTTTCTATCTGACATACTTCTACCTATTGGCATATCTATTGTAGCTTCATTTTCTTTAAATACACCTCTAACTAATGCAATATATGTCTTTTTTACTTCATGATTTTTTATTTGTTCACTCATTTTTACATGTGCATTATCATTTTTCGCAACTATTAATAATCCTGATGTATCTTTATCAATCCTATGAACAATTCCTGGTCTTATTTCTCCCCCAATTCCAGATAAACTATCTTTACATATAGCCATAATAGCATTTACTAAAGTTCCATCTGGATTACCATTTGCAGGATGTACAACCATTCCTTTTGGCTTATTTACAACAATGATATCATTATCTTCATATATAATCTCAATTGGAATGTCTTGTGCTTTTAATTCTATTTGTTTTGGTTCTGGTATTTCTACTAATATTTTATCATTTTCTTGAGTTTTATATGATACTTTTGCCTTTTTACCATTAACCAATATATTTCCATCTTCAATTAATTTTTGTGCATGTGTTCTTGTTATGTTTTCATCTATAGTTGCTATATAAGAATCTAATCTTTTTCCGCTTTCATTTAGATCTACTATATATTCTTTCATTTTTTTCTCTCTTCTATTTTATTATTACTTTTCTTTAAAAATTTTACTTCAACATATAACTTATCTGCAACAGCTTGTACAACGTTTTTTAATAGATATTGTTCTTCTGTCATTTGAGTTACATGTGGCATTTCTTTTCTTAAAAATACATTTTTTATTGAAACTTCTAAATTAGCACAAAATCTATTGTATGCTTTTCCTATTTCAAAATATTCTATTGTCCCAGATATTAGTTTTCCAATATCACCTATACTATATACTTGTTTTAACACACATATTACAATAAGGTATGCTATATGTGATTTATTATACTTCTTTTTTTCAGGAGCTGGCATTATTCCTTGTTTAACATAATTATTTATCATAGTTTTAGTTATAATTTTATCTTCAGTATTAGAATTAACTAAATCTAAATATTTTTCTAAATAATTTACAACTTGATCTAAATATAAATCGATCTCTGGTAATTCATTCCATCTTGGTATATGACATTTTAAAATTTTTTCTATAATTTCCTCTTGTTCTTCCATTTTAACACTCCCTATTTAATACTTCTTTATTTTCCGATTTTCTTTCTCCTTTGCATATTATATGATATTTTAGCAACAAAGCTTGAAGGTGCAACTTGAGCTCCAATTCTAGCAAGTCTAATTTTCCATCCAGGAACTATATAAAATTTTCCTTTAAATAATTTTTTTATTGCATATTGAGCAACATATTTACTACTTAATCCTTTTAAGGAAAATTCTACATCAGCAACTTTATTAAAATTCGTATTTACAGGTCCTGGACATAAAATGCTTATCTGTACATTAGATTTTCTTCTTCTTAATTCTTCTCTAATAGATTCAGAAAGTTTTACTACATAAGATTTAGTTGAATAATATGTTGTCATTAATGGTCCTGGCATAAATCCTGCGATTGACGCAACATTTAATATTTTTCCACTATCTTTTTGTATCATTTCTTTTAAATATAATTTTGTTAATATATGATAAGCAATGATATTAGTTTTTATCATTTTTATATCTTTATCCAAACTAGTTTCATCAAAGTTTCCACAGTCACCAAACCCAGCATTATTTACTAATATATCTATATCTTTATATTTTTCAAATAATTTCTTACAATTTTCTTCTATTGTTAAATCCATAATAACTATTTCAGATTCTGTTTTTATTATACTTTTTAATTCTTCAAGTTTTTGTATATCTCGAGAAACTAATATTAATTTATAACCTCTTTGACTTAATTCTATTGCAGTATCTCTTCCTATTCCAGAAGATGCTCCTGTTATTAAAGCGATCATATCTTTTCCTTTCATCCATTTAAGAAACTATTTACAAATGTATTTTTAAATATATTTACAATAGTCTTAACAACAATATTTTCATTATATAAATTAATAAAGAAATTCCTTGTAAATGGTATTACAGCTAAAATCGTAATTAAACAAATTATATATATAACTCCATATACCATTTTTTTGAGTTTTTCTTTTGTAATATTTATTCTTCTTTTATATGTATATCTAACTGGTTCTTGGCTTTTCTTTTTTAACTCATTATAATATTTTCTTGCAAATTCTATACTTTCCAATTCATTTTTATTTTGATCATCTGCAATTTTATTTAAACTATTTTTTAATCTCATATTTTCTTGCAGTACTTTATTATATTGTTCTATTGATATATTATTTTGAGCTAGCCTACTATCATATTCTTTTCTTTTATCATTATTAGATAAAACTTCAAATGCTTCATTTATTTGTTTCATCTTATTTTGATATATCTCTTTATTTGTACCCTTTTGTAAGTCTGGATGATATTTTTTAGCCAATGTTTTATATGCCTTATCAATTACTTCATTAGATGCATTTTTATCAACTTCTAATATTTCATAATAATTTTTCATCTTTTTCTTATGCCAGTATTAACTAACATCTCCTCCATCTTGGTATATTTTACCCTAAAAATTGAAATTTAGCAAGCTTTTGCTTGTTATTTGCATTTTTTTCTGTTATACTAATATCATTATGATTCAAAGATATAAACATTTAAATAATTTTTTAAAAGAGAAATTTGGAGAACGTACATTAAAAATTTGTATTGACGGAAATTTTACTTGTCCAAATCGCGATGGTACATTAGGTACAAAAGGATGTATATTTTGTAGCGAACGTGGTTCTGGTGAACATTTAAATAATATTCCTATTCAAGACCAAGTTATTAATCATTTAAATAGTTATAAAGGATTACGAGCTAATAAATTTATTGCCTATTTTCAAAATTTTACAAATACCTATGCTCCAATAAATATTTTAAAACAAAAATATAATTCTGCATTAATTGACGAAAGAATAGTTGCTCTTGCAATTTCCACAAGACCAGATTGTATTAATGAGGAAATTTGTAAACTAATTAAGTCTTATTCAGACAAATATTATGTTTGGGTAGAACTTGGATTACAATCTTCTAATGACATTACAGCTTCTTTTATCAATAAATGTTGTTATTCTTCTGATTTCACACAAGCAGTTAATTTATTAAATAAATATAATATTGATGTTGTTACACATATAATGGTTGGACTTCCAAACGAAAATTTTGAAGATATAAAAAATACTGTAGACTTTATAAATCAACATAATATACAGGGATTAAAAATCCATTCAACTTATGTTGTAAAAAATACTGTTTTATACAATCTATATGAGAATGGACTTTATATTCCAATTACATTAGATTACTACCTTGAATGTGCATGTTATATTCTTACACACATCAGTCCTAATATTGTGATTCACAAGATTTCTGGAGACGCTCCAAAAGATTTACTTGTTGCCCCTGAATGGAACTTACACAAGAAATGGATTATGAACGGTCTAGATAAAGCTTTAATGGAAAAAGATTTATGGCAAGGAAAATATTATAACAAAAAATAAAGACTTACTTCAATTTTGAAGCAAGTCTTTATTTTATCTAATATAATTCTTATCATCAGCATAAGGAATATCTTCTTTAGAAAAATCCCATGGCTTTTCTGAAATAAGTTTTCTCCATAGTGATGCATAAGGTTCTAATGTAAATTCTGCTTTTAAACTATTTAAATCAATATCTGGTAATAATTCTAATGGATCTATTGTATATGCTAATCCAGTTTCTTCTGTATTAGATTTTCTAATTTCTAAATGTAAGTGTGGGACTCTTGAACCACCACTTGACCCTGTTTTTCCTATTATGTCTGTTGTTGTAACTTTATCTCCAGGTTTTACTAAAATTTCTCTTAAATGTCCATATACAACTCTTCTACCATCATCATTTAAAATCTCAACTTTATTTCCATATCCATCATTAAATGCATCAAATCCTTCTGTTGTTGTTCCATCAAATTCTGCAAGTAATACTATTCCTGATGTAATTGGATGTACTTCCGTTCCAATATCTGCTGTTATATCAAATCCTGAATGTGCTCTTTCTTTAAATAAGACATAATGATTTTTTCTAATTCCCCATTTGTCGTGTTCTGCTACTTTGTATTTTGGTGTAATTGGCCAAATATATTTACTATCTTTCATTTGTTTTTACCTTTATCTAATTAATACTAGATTTCCTTTCTTTTATTGTTGTAATCCTTGTTGATTACTCATTAATAGTTGAATTCTTGTTTTTAAGTTTTCAACTTTCCTATCTTTTTCAGGTATAAATTTAAAATTGATTCCTTTTAGTTTTCCATCAATTGTTTTTGCTCTTACTAATCTTCTTTTCTCATTTTCTTCATATTTTAGTTGCTCTTGTAAAATCTGCAAAGTTCTTGCATCTGAAATCTTCTTATTATTTGGATTATATCCATATAATACAGCTATCTTATCATACATATTTGCTAAATATTCTATAGCCTTTTCTCTTTGGATTCTACATATATGTACTTCTCTGTCTCTTCCTTGACGACGATTTACATATAAACTATCTGTTAATCCAAAAAATTCTGATACATATTTTGATGATAGATTATCTCTATGTAATGTTGAACATAAGAAAATTTCTTTATTTTCTGGATTTTTAAAAAATTGTTCTATATGTTTTTTTATTCCATTAAATAATATAATTCTTGCAAGTCCAACACTTCTATTATGTGGATTTGTTAAATATGTATCTAATTCTACTGCATTTTCAGTATTCGCTGTATAATATTGTGTTTCATCAAAATTTGGTTCTTCATAAATCTTTAATTTTCCTCTATGCATTAATTCGGCATATTCTTTCTCTTCTTCAATAAATCCTTCATAATCTCTCATTTCTGGGCTTTCTGTTCCTCTTTTTGTTCCAAATTCTTCTTCAATATCTTTTAATGTTATCCAATAAAACATTTCGTATTTTCGCGCAATATCTTTCCCATAATTTTGAGCAATATATTCTGCCATATATTTATTTAAATTTTCTCTCAACTCACTCTTTTCATGATATCCATTCTGTTCCAATTCTTGATTTAAATATCCATATAAAGATGATTCATTATTTCTTTGTGATTGCCTTAAAATCTTTCTTTTTGCATATTCATAAGCTTTTATTTTTATAATATAAATAGCTCTTAAATCTTTTTGATAATCTTTTGGAGATACATATTGAGATTTTACATATTGTCTATATTTTTCTCCATATTTAAAGTATTTAGTTATATCATTATATGTAAATGGTTTTTGACCTTGTGTTACATAAGTAACTGCTTCTACTTTATCATTCTCATCTACAGCAACAATTACTGAATTTTCTTGTGAATGTACATATTCTGATATACCTTCTCTTCCAGTGTCAAATAATTGACCTTCTCTTCCTTCCTTTTTCATCGTTTCTAAACTAATTTGTTCCAAATCTACAATTTGGTCTAAATATCTTTCTTCATTATCTTTCGTAAGTTCAATTATTCTTATCATATTATTGCACCTCTCAGGGCTAAAATAAGCCACAAAATATAATTATATCTTGTTAAGCTTGAATTTTACAAATCATAAAAGCCTTTTTTAAAAAGGCTTTTATTAAATATATACTTGTCTTTTGTAATTATTCTTTATTTTTGAAATTTATTTAAAAATGTACCTACAAAATGAACTATTGGTGTTGAATTTTTATTTGCAATTTCTTTTCCTAATGCTTTTCCTCCAACTGTTAATGAAGCAACCATAGCACTAATTACAAATTGTAGATTAACTCCAAACCTTTCTGTTATTTTTGAAGCAATCATTGCACTTATTGCACCACTTAAAACACCACAAATATCTCCTATTACATCAGCACATATATTTGCAACTTTTGCTGCATTTTTTATTAATTTTATCGATGTTTTTGCACCTTTTACTTTTTTTGTTGCTTTTGCATGGAATTCTTCTTCATTGGCAACTGTTACCGCAACACCGATAATATCAAATACAATTCCAACTACTATAACTAATATTAGTATTAATATTGAAGCAACTAAATTTAAATGTGATACTCCATTTGTTGATATATATGAAAAACATATTGATAAAACAAATGTTAATATAAACACTTCTATAAACCACTTAAATTTCGAGTGGTCACTCTCTTTTGAACTTTTGCTCATTTTTAATTCCTCTTGTTTTCTAAAAAATGGTTAAGATGGTAAAATCTAAGTAAATTTTACGGTTTAGGTCTAGTTGAATTTCTCTATTCTTTACTATGTATTACTACATAGCTGTTTCCATTTAAAAGAACATCTACATATTGCAGTAGACACTAGATCACCACTTAAATCCGTACCTTAATCCTCAGATTTCTATGCTTCTTACCTGAAGCAAACATTCTAGAAGTTTTCCTTGACATGTCTAATATTATTACTAGTCTCTTTTGCAAGTGTAATTTCATAAATATTACTTTAATCCCAATACCCTCACTCAAGACAGGCTACTCTATGTATTTTGTGTCTTGGCACTCACCATAGGTTTACTTAAATGATTCTAAGCCTCAACGAAACAGGGGATTCTATATATGCCATTATATATTACCCGTGTTTCTTACCTTCCTGAAAACACACAAAACTGGCATTTCGCGCACAAGCAAGAAGCTTCATGTATGCCCTTTAGTGGATTTTTAGCCCCACCCTCATAATAACTGACACGACTAGAATAATGCACCATCGTTTGTATTATACTAAATTTATCCATTTATTTCAAGTACTTTTTGGTGAATTTTTTGTTATCAATTTACATACAATTAAACTCATATCATCTTTGGCTACACCGTAATTATTATCAATTGCCTCATTTAATATAATGTCTGCTATTTTCTGTGAATTTGTGGTTTCTATATCTTCTAGTATATATTTCAACCATAACTCTTTATTTTTATATTCAATATTTGCATCAAGTATTCCATCACTACACATCAAAATTATATCCTGATCTTCTATATCTTTGTCATAAGCTGTTAAATTAATATCTTTTAATATTCCTGCGGGCAAACTCAATGATTTTACAATTTGAACTTTCTTTCTATTTTTTACGTAAGTAGGACATGCTCCATTTTTTATAAATTCAATTTTTCCATTAAACATATCAATAATCATTATATCAAGTGTTGCAAATACATCTTCAGTTGTATTCATTATTGTTGTATTTATTAGATCAATTGAAGTATTTTTGTCAAATCCAGACATCAATAATCTTTCTAACATTTTTATAGCTATCTGACTACTTTTTCTCGCTTTGGGACCTGATCCCATTCCATCACTAATTGCTATTAGAACTTTTCCATCTCCCAATCTTACTTGAGTCCAGCTATCACCAGAAACAGAACTATCTGTTTTTACTTTTGAGCTTTGTCCAATTTGTAATATGTACTTATCTTCAGACATATAACAATATGCTATCTTTTTTATTTTATTTATCTTTCGATTTTTAGATTCATTAACCATCAATTTTTGCATTAATACTTTTTCTAGCACTTGTTTTATAATATCTGAATCTTTATTTTCTATCATTTTACTATTGTCTTTTAAGTATATTTCTATATATGTTCTATTATCTTTTTCTTCTATATTTAATTCTTCTACTAATATTCCCTTAATCTCTAATAATGAAATAATTTTTTTCTTCTGCTCAATATACAAATTATCCTTTTTGGTTTCTTCCTCTATTTTTACCGCAATATTTGAAATGGCTTTTGAAACACCATCAAGTTGAGCTTGTACATTCTTTTTACTTGTTTTTACTTTTTCTTCCCATATAAAATCTGACTTACTCATTTTATATGCATAATTTATTGCTTTTACAATTTGTCCTATATCACTTTGTGTTTCATTACTTTCTTTTGTAATGATATAATTATTATGTTTGGCAAAAATATTTATTATATCTTGTTCATCTAATTCTTGTTTTTCCAATATTTCATCAAATATCTCATCTAATATAACACTATTTTCATCGACTATATCATTATATAAAATATTATCTTCTAATCCATCTAAATTATTTAATAATTCATTTTTAAATGTCTGTTTATTTTTATTTTTTAATTCTTCAGTAGTATTTAAAACTGGCTCATATGTTTTTGCAATATCCTTTATTGTTTCAGACACATCATTTAATTTATCTACAGCCTCTCTGCTCGGATTTAATCTATTATTAGCATATGCTGGTAAATATTCATCTTTTTGTGTTAAATCTTCTACATTTACACCTACCCACTTTGGAACAGCTAATAATCCTATTGCTGCAATCAAAACCTCTTTTACTAAAATATAATTATTAGTATCTCCATTTGAAGCATAAAGTATTATTCCATTTCCAACTAAAAATCCTATTATTACACCAATTTTTCCAAATCTATTTAGTATTCCAGCAATCATTCCAGAAAGTGCATATATTGCTATAAATGTAGGATCTCCTTGAACAATTATTCCTAAAGTTACTCCAATTGTCACTCCTGCTGTTGTTCCAATCAAAACACCATTTTTCCAGCCTAATACTAGAACTAAAAATACACTTAAAATATTTCTAATAGAATACCCAAAAAATGAAATATCTCCTAATGATGCAACTGCAATTGAAATTAGCAAACTAGCCCCAATTACTTCTTCAATTGAAAATGCTCTTTTTTCCATAAAATCCTGTATTACAACTAAAGAATTAACAAAAATTTTATAAAATATCACTGAAAACACTGCAAGTGTTATATGTAACAATAAATCTCCAAATGTAATTTTTGTTATAATCATCTTTACAACCATTACAATTATTACACTAAAGAAAATATGTTTTGATATTTGTAATTTTTCATTTTTATATTCATCATTTTCTTTTGGAGGTTTTATAAACATTAATATTAATAACATTAATATTATTAATATATAGTTTAATGCTCCAATAGTACCAACACTTATAATATTTCCTATAAGCCCTGCAATTACGACCAATATAGCAGGTACTCCACCAGATAAACATGCTCCTACTATTGCAATACTTAATGGTGAAACATCTTGTCCCATTCCAACTGCTGATATCATAAGTGCTAATATATATATAATTATATTTTTTACATTAAATAAATTTTTTAGTATCACTTTATTGTTTTTTAACATCCTTTAACACCTCATGTAATATTTTAATACTTGTCTTATGTGTTTTTTGTCTTTTCTTGTAATGTGATACAAAAAATTTTATTACATTTTATGATATTTTTTTCTATCTACTTGTTAAATATATTATATTAATTGCATTAATAACAAATCCCACCAATAAAAATATTAATATTAATATATTGTTTCTAGAATTTTTTTCTATATTTAAGTCTTTATATAAAATATCATATTTGTTTTTTGTATCATAAAACATATTATCTAGTTCCAAAATTTCTTTCAAGTATTGATAAAATATTGAACCAGTGTCTTCATCTGTAACTTCATTAATCCATATATTTTTAGTAAATTTTATGAATTCTTTTCTTGTTTTATTTACATTTGCTCCTAATCTAAATTCTAAATTTATCTTTTTTAAATATAATTTTGTATATATTGCCATTATATATGTATATAAATATTGTTCTTGAAATTCTTGTGGAAATACAGTGTAATTATTTATATCACAACTTGAACTAAATAATGTAACACTTTGTTTAGTTACTCCTAATTTTGCATATTTCCACTTTGATATTATTTTCATATCTTCTTTTGAATAATCAACACTATTATCATTTGATAATATATTTAAATATTTAAAATACTGTGATTTTATTTTTTCAAATTCGTTTGTACTATTCCATCCTTCTTCATCAATGCATACATAAGAAAATGTTAATGCTCTTTCTGTATCTATATCTAGCTTCATTGATTCAACAGCAGAACCTGTTATTTTTTCTACAAATTCTTTAAAATATTGAACATCATCAAAACAATCTGTTTGAACTCTTATTTTATCATAATTTTGTAAACTACTAAATTCTTGGTTAATATCTCTAAATTTATAATTAAAGTTTAATAAATCTGAAAATTTATTGCTATTTTCTATTGTAGTTTTTATACTTAAGAAACATATCCCTGTATTAAAACAAATTATTTCTATTTTTGGAATCTTAAAAAATATTCCATTGTTTTCTTGCATTTTTCCTTGAATATCCTTTTTTATTGTATATTCAAAGATTGTACAAGCATTTTTTGCAAGTATTGCTGCTTTAGTTTCTATTGGTAACTCATTTAACTTTGAAAGTTTTGCTTTACTATAATTAAATGTTCCAAACATATAGTCTCTTACTCTAGGTGAGAAATAAGAATATAAATCTAAATCTTTATCCTTTTTAAATATTCTTAATGCACAATTTTCATCTTTTAATAATTTAACTATATATTTTAAATATCTACTTTGTTTTACAACATAAGGATATATAAAATATGTATATTGATACTTTGTCTTTAGCTCCATCTCTTGTTCCTTCTTTCTTATTATCTTTCGCAATAGTAATTCATACTAACATCTTCACATAAATGCCACTTTCCTATGAAATCAACTAATAAATTATTATCTAAATTATATTTAGGTTCTATTACATTTTTTCCTTCTGAATTAATTGAACCCCATAATCCATTTTGTTTTACAGCTGCAAATCCATATTCATTTTGTTCTGTTGCATCATCATAAATATAATCAACAACAACATTTCCATTTTTATCTACAAAACCATATTTTCCATTTTCTTTTTTCAAAAATAATGTATTTCCAGTTAAAGCTTCTGTACTAGGGATTTCTTCACAAGATAAATTATAATACTTATATTTATCCATTATCATCATCCTAATATATTTTTTTTCTGTATTTAATTCTGAAAGTATTCCTTGTAATTTTACATTATATTCAGAATCAACAATTGATGTATTATAATATTCATCTTCTGCTAAAAATAATCCTGTTTTTTCTTCATATATTATTCCTGTATAATTAAATGGTAATTTTGTTTCTTGATTTTCATCAATAATTCCATACTTATCATCTTTTTTTGCTATATATATTCCTTTTTTAGCTTCTTTTAAATCTTGATAATTATTTTCAATTAGTACTTTTCCATTTATATCCATCTCACCATATAAATTATCTAGTACAAATATTATTCCATTAGTTGTTGCTGATTTTATATCATCAAAGCCATCATCTAAAACTGTTTCTCCAGATGAATTTATCAATTTTAATTTTCCATCTTCAACAACTAAATACTTGTCTGATAAATATACTTGTTTTATTTCATCATATTTATTTTCTAATATTTGTCTTTTTGTAGTACTTACAAGACCATATTTATCTTCTGAATCTATTGTTATATATCCTTCTTTATAACTTGTTCCCAAATTTTTGATTTCTTTATATTTAACATCAATCAATATATTTCCAGAAGTATTTACTAATCCTTTTAATCCATCTTTTTCAATGATTATACTATTTTCTATTCCTTTTAGTGCATATATATTGTCATATTCACAGTCTAATATTTTTCTTCCATTTAAATCTATTAAACCATATTTTCCATTTTCCATTACCTTTAATACATTTTGTTCATACCATACTTTGTCATTTTCACCAATATTATCAATCGCTTGTATTTGTTGATATTGTGTAAATATTTCTTGATTCTTACTGTTTATTGCCTTACTTGAAAATTCTCCAGTTTCATCATTTATATTATAAGTACAAATAAAAACATCTTTACTTTTATCTGGTATTGCTATCATTTCCTGGTATGATGGATTTATAACTGTTTCTCCATCTTGATTTATTACACCCCATTTGTTGGCTGAATATATTGCAAAATACTCATATTCTTTATTTAATTGTTCTCTATGTGCAATTACATTTTTTATTATTAGTATAAACATAGCAATTACAACTATAGCAATAACTACAGCAATTACTTTCTGATAATTTAATTTTCCTTCTGTGTCATATCTTGGTTCTCTTTTCATATATTATCCCTTCTTGATACAATTTTTTCAGGTATAATATATCATAGAAAATTAAAAAAGTCCAGTATCGGAATATAAAAAACCAAACTATTAAATTACATTAATAGTTTGGTTTTTTCTTTGTATTTATATATTTATTAAACAGCTTCTTGATTTTCGTTTTCTTGGTTTTCACTTTCAGCTTTTTCATTTCCTTCTTCATTTAGTAATTCTAAACTACATACAGAAACTTCATAAGCTGTTTTAGATTCAACTGTTCCATCTTCATGTTTCTTTTCATATTGTCTTGATTGAACTCTTCCTATTATTTTTACTTGAGCTCCAACTTCTATGTTTTGACAGAATCTTGCATTTCTTCCCCATGCAATTGTAGGAATATAATCTGATTTATTATATGCTCTATTTACTGCTAATAATAAATCTGCAATTTCTCTTCCAAATGGTGTTTGTCTATAAATTGGTTTTTTACAAACAAAACCTATAAGTACTACTTCGTTTGTCATTTCATCTTTCTTAGAAATTTCTTCTTCTTCTCCATTCTCATTTTCTGCTTCTGGCAATTCTTGAACATCTTTTGCAAAAACAGTTAAAATAAGTTTATTTTTTTCATTCTCGAAGCTATTATATGATCTAAATTGTCCTTTTATTAATAATTTTTTTCCTTCTTTTAATGTCTCATCTGTTATTAGTCTTTCTGAAATTGTTATAGGAATAATATCTGCATTTCCACTTAAACGTGGTATAGATAATGTAAATCTATAAAATTTCTCCCCATAAATTTCGTGGCTAAATGTTTTTTCGCCTGTAACCTTTCCTACTAATGTTAAGTAGTTGTTTTCTAAATAATTTGTATCCAATTTTATTTCCTCCCTATCTTTTTATTTTTATCAATTGTAAATAATCATCTTGCGTTTTTTTATTAAAATTTTCTACATTTTTTATTATACTACACTTTTTTGGTTTTGTCTACATAAAAAGTTATTTTTTTGAAGTTTTTTTTGATTTTTTACTCATTTTCAGGCTAATTCCACCATTTTTTTATAAATTATGGAGTTCTTTTAATATAAAAATTATAATTTTTTCATATATTTTGTTTTTTTCATTATATTTTATTTCTATTTTTCTTTCTTGATTTTCTAGCATTTCTCTATTATTTTTTTGAATTTTCCTTTGAATACTTATTAATATATAGTCTTCTTTTACACTAGAAATTAGTATAGATGCTTTAGGATTAAAACCATAAGTTATGATTTTTATAGGATAATTTAATTCTATTTTTTCAAAAATTGTAAAATTAATATCTGAATTCACAATAATATAATCAACTTGTTTCAAAATATCCTTCATATATTCATATTCACAAATTTCTAAATCTATATCCCTATTAAATATAATCATATCAAATTTTACATTTCTTATATTTTTTATACTTGTTTTTTTTAATTCTATTACTTTATAATTATTTTGTATATGTTTCTTTATTTCTATTAATTCTTTTTTTGTGGAAACAACTCCAATAAACCCCATCTTTTTTCTCCCAACAAACTTTTATAAAATAATTTTTCCCTTAAGTTCTTATTTTTATTCATTTGTTAGACTAATCTGCGTTCCATTACTATTTATAGTATAATTTTCTTTATATATTAAATCTGATACTTTTACTAATTCATATCCTTCGGATTTTATATTCTTTATTAGCATATCCAAACTATCAGCCGTATGTTTTGTACCATTATGACTTAATACAATTGCTCCACTTTTTAATTTTGGCTTTATTCTTTTCCACATTTCTTCACCCGTATTACCTTTATAATCTAAAGTATCTATATTCCATTGAATTGCAAAATATCCACAAGAATTTGCCGCTTCTATTACAGTATCATTATATTCCCCATAAGGTGCTCTATATAGTTCTATTTTCTTTTGAGTTATATTTTCAATTTTGCTAGCACTCAATTTAATTTCTTCCAAATTTTTTTCTTTTGACATTTGCGTTACATGTGGATGAGTATTACTATGTGATCCAATTTCGTGTCCAGCTTCCGAAATTTTCTTAACTGATCCTGGATATTTGTCAACCCAATTTCCAACCATAAAAAAAGTTATTTGTACGTCATTATTCTTTAAAACTTCTAATATCTGATCTATATCACTATCATTCCATGCACAATTCATTGTAAATGCAATTTTCTTTTGTTCTGTTTGTACATCATATATTGGAAGCTTTCTATCATTTGAGTTTGTTGTAATTGTCATAATATTTCCCTTATTAGCAACTACAATTAATATTGCAACAGTTAAAATTGATACCAAATATGTTTGTATTTTTTCTTTACTAAATATCAAAAACATTTTTCTTCCTCCATTTTTTTGATATTTAATTTTATTCATTATTTTACTTTTTATTCACAACAAAAAATCAATACATAATCAACTTCTATTATTTTAATAAAAAAAGCTTGTAGTAACTGCATATTATCTCATTTCATAATTATTCAAAATCTTCCTTCATTAATAATTATTATAAAATATAAAAAAATAATATTTATATATTTTTTTTTATGATATAATACAAAAAAACATGAATTAGAAGTGGAGTAATTAATGAATATACAAAAATTTGAATCTAAATTTTCAGAATATAACATTAGTGCAAAAGGTCAAAGCATTTTCAGAAAACTTTATGCTATATATATATTGAACTATTGAACACTATAAATTTGTATCAAAGCTATCTAGTGAAACAACTATATCTGGATTTAATGAGATGAGTAAAATTTTAAAAGATGCACAAAAGTTAGCTAAACAAGAGCAAACAGCAGAAAATAGTAATTTAAATGAAGAAAACAAAGGATGGAGTGTTGATGATGATTGGTAATAATATTAATTATATTAAAGCTTATACGGAAGTCAATTGTTTATTAGAATATTTACCACAATCATATATTGATAAATTACCCAAGAAATTAATTGAACTTATACAAAATCAATCTAATGAACAATATAATATAAATATTGATACTAATAAAAGCCTTTTAGAGCAAAATTTTTCTAAAAAAGCAAAAGATTTAATTGCTGTTATAAAATATAATTATTGGTCAACTAATGAAGAAAAACAGCAATTACAACAAATATTCTATGATAATGAAAACAAATACCAAAAAGAATTATCAGAAAAATATGATCTTGATAACATTTTTAAGAAAAAAGAATCAAAAATGGAAATGCCACAAATAGAAAACAATGTTCAAATGGTAGTATATAAAGAAAATATTTTTATTAGAATTTTTAATAAGCTAAAAAATTTGATAAAAAAATAAAGGACGGATTTATATGTTAATAACAATAAAAGATTTCGGAAAAGATTTTATAAATAAATTTTCCCCTGAATGCCAAAATTATATTATAAACTTTTGTAATACATTCCAAAAAACTTTTCCTGATATTTTAGATAACGAACTTTTGATACAAAGAATTTCAACACTTAATAGTATAGAACAAGTATCTCAATTAAATCCTGGAGAAGGTGGACGAACAGAATATTATGCTGTAGAAAATAAAAATAATATAAAATATATCGCAAATTTGTCTGAAATAGATAAAAAAAATATAATATATCATGAACTATTACATGTTATATCAAGACATTCTGAAGAATTTATTAATGATACTGCTGGATTAACTATTGAAGGTTTTAGACAATATGAAGCAAATCCTGATGATTATTATTTTGAAAATGTAATGCTTGATGAAATTATGAATGAATTTTATACTGTAAAATTATTGGAAACTGAAGGAACACTCGAAAAAAAATCATATACATTAGCTGAACCTAATTATAAGTTACATCAATTTAAAGATGAATTTAGATATTTTGGCAATGGATATAAGGAACATGTACAACTAGCTGAACTTCTTAATAATCTATTTGGAAATGATTTATTAAAAGCCAAATTGATAAAAGGAAAATCATTTAGAGAAATGTTTAATCAAAAATATAAAGATCTAGACATTCCTATTCCCAAAGGAAATGAAATTCCACCAGCAAAAGAAATTACACCTTTTGAAAGATTCCAATTTCAAATTGGTCTAAGTGGATTACATAAACCATTTGAAACTGCTATCGATATATGGAAAACCAATGAAAAAGAAAGGTTAAAAGGAACTGATTTTAATTTATATGAATATCTAAAAAAGACAAATGAACTAATATCCTTTTTACCTGTACGAGAAGATACTGGAACTTTCAAAAACGATAAAAAAAATACAGGAATACCACCAAGTATATTTAATAAATTACAACAAATGGATTCTGAATTTATTTGTGAATACATAAATCCAGATATTATGAAAATACAAGATGAAGATACAAGAAAAAGAGAAATAAATACTATTTTATCTGTAATTAATATTTTAAGAGAAAACCTACAGGATTTGTCTGAACAAGACATTGAAAATATATCATACGGAAAAATTAAAGAATATACACATAATGGTAAAGATTGTTTAATAATAAATACCAAAAGTACAGATTTTATGACTTTTGTTAATAACTCTTCAGAACAAAATCATCAATTTTCAGCATATTGTAAATTCAAAAAAATATCTGAATATAAAGATTTAGGATATACAGGAGAAACTGAAACTGAATTACGTGAAACTTTAGCAAAAAAAGGATATAATATAAAAAACTTTACTTATGCAACAGTTATGGATGGATGGCAACAATATATGATGTGGTCTTTAGTAAAGTCAAATGGAACATATTATAAAACATCTGGTGAAATATCAAAGGTACAAATATCAGAGATAAAATCACTTGGAATACAATCACATAAATTTAAGTCCTCTTCATTAGATGCTGAATTACATGAACTAGTTAGTGAAACAACAAGCACGGATTTTAATGAAATGAGCCAAAATATAAAAAATATAGAAAGAATAAATGATACATCTCAATCATTAGATAACGAGCATAACATTAATAATTAAACAATCAAACCTCACATTTCAAAATAGTTTTGAAATGTGAGGTAATCTTATTTTTACTAATTATATTTCAGCCTCTATTATCTCACAATTATTCATTGAGATCTCTGCTAAATTCTTGCTTTTGGGCATACCATAAAGATGTGCTTTTATAACTTTGGCAATTCCCCCATGTGCTACAATCAAAACATTCTTATCATTATATTTTTCTTTTATATCTTCAAAGAATTCATTAACTCTTTTTTCGAAGTCATGTAAATTTTCTCCATTTGGAATATTGTAATTTAATTTATAATCCCAAATATTGTTTTCCATATCTTCTGTTACATCTCTTCCCTCATAATCACCCAATTTTCTTTCTCTTATTCTTTCATCTATAATAATTGGCACATTCCTTCCTTCATTTATTATTTTTGCTGTTTGTTTTGCTCTTTTCATTGGGGAACAAATTACAATATCATATTTTATATTTTCAAGTTCCTTTTTTGTATTATAAGCTTGACTTATACCTGTTTCATTTAATTCTTTTTCTGTTCCTCCACCTTGCATTTTTTTTGCTAAGTTTAAATCTGTTTGACCATGTCTTACATAATAAATTTTCATACCCAATTTCCTTTCAAATATTGATATTTTTATTTACTCAATTTTTGTCTAACATATTCATATAGAACAACTCCTGTAGCAACAGATGCATTAAGACTTTCTGTTCTCCCTAACATTGGAATTTTTGCTTTTTCATCTGCCATTTCTTGAATTTCTTTAGAAACCCCATTTGCTTCATTTCCAATAACTATAATTTTCTTATTAAAATTAATATCATAAATACTATTATCAGTTTGTAATGATGTTACCATTAATTTAAAATGATGTTTTTTCATATCTTTAATTGCTTTTGCTAAATCTTCAACTTCTATTATTTTAATTCTAAATATAGCTCCCATAGTTGAACGTACAACCTTTGCATTAAAAGCATCAGCAGTTCCTTTTGAAACTATGATTTGATTTAATCCAATACTATCAACTGTTCTTAAAATTGTTCCCAAATTTCCAGGATCTTGTACATCATCTAATGTAACTATTATATCTTGAGTATAATCTATTTGAACATTTGCAGTATCTTTTTCTATTATTGCCATTATTCCTTGTGGATTTGTAACTTGTGTTATTAAATTAAAAACTTTATCTGAAACATATATACATTCATATTTTGCAATTTCAAGCATTATATGAGTTGGAATTTCATAAGTTTTAGTAGTATCTTCACATACTATTATTTGTTTAATTTTAGCATTTTCTTTTACTGCTTCTTCAACAAGTCTTACTCCTTCAACAACATATTCATTATTCTCATCACGAAATTTTTTATCTTTTAATTTTCTAATATGTTTTACCAATTCATTATCTTTACTTGTTATTATTTGCATTTTCTTTCCTTTCTTTTTGTTCAATTTCTTTTAAATCATTTATTGACTTTAAAAATTCCTCAACTTCTCTTAACATTTTCATTCCTGTTGCATTTTCTAAAACATAAGTAATCTGTGGTTTCAATCCTTGTGAAAATCTTATTTTATTTTTATACATCTTTACCAATTCATTTACATCAATATCAAGTTCTCCTATTTCAAACATAAATACAACAAAACTACGCTTTCCTTGAACTTTACTAATATTCAATTTCTTACATAATATTTTTATTCTAGCAATTTCGATTAAATTTTCTATTTCTTTTGGCATATTTCCAAATCTATCAATCATTTCATCAATAACATTTTGAATATCTTCTTCATTTTTGCATAATGCAATATCTTGATATATTTCTATTTTTTGACTTGAATCTGATATATACTCATCAGGTATATAACATGTTGCATCTAAATCTATTTGAACATCTATTTCTGGTTTTATTTCTTCTCCTTGCATTTCTTTTACAACTTCATCCAATAAATTACAATATGTATCATATCCAACTTGCTCCAAATGTCCACTTTGTATCTCACCAAGTAAACTTCCAGCACCTCTTATCTCTAAATCTCTCATTGCAATTTTAAATCCTGAGCCAAATTCAGTAAATTCTTTTATTGCTTTTAATCTCTTATCCGCAACTTCTGATAATAATTTATCTCTCTTATATGTTATATATGCATATCCTTGTCTATCTGACCTTCCAACTCTACCTCTTATTTGATACAATTGAGCCAATCCCATTCTATCTGCATTTTCAACAATTATAGTATTTGCATTAGGAATATCAATTCCAGATTCCAAAATTGTTGTACATACAAGAACATTTGTGTTTCCTTGTATAAATTCTTCCATAATATCTTCTATTTCACGGCCAGACATTTGTCCATGTGCATAAGCAACTTTAGCTTCTGGAACCATTTCAGATATCTCATCTGCTTTTTGTATAATATTTTCAACATTATTAAATAGATAAAAAACTTGACCATTTCTTTCTAGCTCTCTTGTAATTGCCTCTTTTACCACTTCTTTATCATATTCTAAAACATAAGTCTGTACAGGTTTTCTATTATATGGTGGCTCATATATAACAGACATATCTCTTACTCCAACAATTGACATGTGAAGTGTTCTTGGTATTGGTGTTGCAGTCATTGTTAATACATCTATTGTTGCTTTATATTGTTTTATTTTTTCTTTGTCTTTAACTCCAAATCTATGCTCTTCATCTATTATTAACAATCCTAAATCCTTAAATTCAACATCTTTGCTTAATATTCTATGAGTACCAACAACAATATCAACTTCACCTAATTTTAGTTTATTTACAATTTCCAATTGTTGCTTTTTAGTTCTAAATCTATTTAATACTTCTACTCTAATTCCAAAGTTTGTCATTCTCTCTTTGAATTCTTTATATTGTTGTTCAGCTAATACTGTTGTTGGGGCTAAATACGCAACTTGCTTTCCACCCATAACAGCTTTAAATGCTGCTCTAATTGCTACTTCTGTTTTACCATACCCAACATCTCCGCAAAGTAATCTATCCATTGGTTTTGAATTTTCCATATCTTTTTTTACTTCATCTATACAACGTAGTTGATCATCTGTTTCTTGGTATGGAAAACTATCTTCAAATTGAGTTTGCCATGGTGTATCTTCTGGAAATGCAAATCCTTTTGATTTTTCTCTCTTTGCATATAATTCTATAAGTTCTTTAGCAACCTCTCTTAAATTTTTCTTGACTCTAGCTTTGGTATTTAACCACTCTTTGTTTCCTAATTTATTAATTTTTAATCCGCCTTCATCACCACCAACATATTTTCTTACACTATCTAGCTGATTTGTAGGAACATACAATACATCATCGCCATAATATTTAATTTTTATATAATCTTTTGTTGTTCCATCTGCAGTTATAGTATTTACACCAATAAAAATTCCTATTCCATAATTTTTGTGTACTACATAATCTCCTATTTTTAAATCTGCATAAACAACTTTTTCTCCCTCTTTAAATGCTGATGACTTATATTTTTTTCTTTTTTCACCTTCAATTAATTCTTGTGACGTTATTACTAATTGATTTGTATCAAAACACTCAAATCCAGAAGATAATTTTCCAACACTGACTGTTACAAGACTTTCCGTATTTTTTACTATTATTGTTTGATTTAAATTTTCTTCATACTTATTTATTATTTCTTTTTCATTGAGTAATGAACATATTTTTTTTGCTTTCTCTTTTGTTTCTGCTAAAACATATATTTTTTTCTTTTCTTCTTGAGCTTTTATTAATTCTTTAAATAATATTTCAATTTCACTTTTTGAAAAATTTCTTTCTTTATATATCCACTTATATTTTTCAGCCTGTTTCTTTATTTCATTATCTAATTTCTCAATATATATAATTTGTTTATTATCTATATTTTCTTCAAATTGCTCTATATTATTTATATTTTTCAATTCTTCTGGTATAATTTTATTTTTATCTATCAATAATTGAATTATATTTTGACAATCTTTATTTACATTTATTATTCTTTGATTTATTTTGTTTTCTTCATCTAAAAAAATCAAATAATTATCAGACAAATAATCTAAAATTGTATTTTGCTCTTCATAAAAAGAATTAATATATCTATCAATTTTACTTATATAATTTCCTGATTTTATAAGTTCAATATCTTGTTCAACTTGTTCTTGTAAATTATCATTATATATTGTATTTCTAATTTTTGGTATTACTTTGTCAATATCTTTTTCCAAAATATATTCATGTGCAGGATAAATTGTAACTTTTTCAATATTTTCTATTGATCTTTGACTAACAATATTAAAAAATCTTATTGAATCTATTTCATCTCCCCAAAACTCTATTCTTACACCATTTTTTTCTGTAATTGATATATCAACAATTCCACCTCTTATGCTAAATTGTCCTCTTCCTTCAATTAAATCACATCTTACATATCCTAAATTCACTAGCTTTTGCTTTATACTTTCAAAATCTGATGTTTCTCCAACTTTAAACTTTAAAATATTTTTATATAATGCTTTTTTACTTATCATTTTTTGAATTGCAGCTTCTATTGTAGTAACAACAATTCCAGTTCTCATTTCTTGCATTTTGTTTAAAGTTTCTATTCTTTCATAAGGTAAATTCTTACTTTCAGCAATATAATCATAAGTTATTACCTCTTTTTTAGGAAAATAAACAACTTTATCAGTAAAATATTTTAAATCCTCTAATATTTTTTTTGCCTGAATTTCATTATATGTAATAATACATATTGGCTTTTTAGTAAATTCTTTTGTTGCTGATACCATTTGTACCATTCCAACGTCTGTTAAGCCCGATATAGCTATCGGGCTTATATTATTTTCTATTGATTTAATAAATTCACAGAATTTAGGATTTTTACCTAAATCTCCAACTATTGTATTCATTTTCATTCCTCTCCAATTTTATTATCTACCGCTCTTCATCTAAAGGAGTTAGTTCATTATCTTTATTTTTTGTATATTTTTTTCCTGTCTTTAAATCTATATATTTTTTTACAATATCATATTTAACTTTTGTTTTTCCTTTTTTAGTTGATATCTTTTTTCTTTGAAGATGTTTTGGATATCTTAACGAATCCGCCAAAAAAGCTAAATGATTTATTATTTTAGCTCTGTAATCTGTTTCTCTAGTATTTGACGCTAGTTTTAATATTTCAGATTGCTGTTTATCAGTCAATTGCGTTAAAAAATGTGTTGCAACATATCTGCCACCTAAAATAAAGTCATCTTTTCCGTCATATAATTGAATAATTGAATTTCCATGATTTCGCTGTATAAAGTTTACGAATTCTTCTTTTTTTACATGTAACCTTAATGGCATATTTAATCCTGGTAAATCAACTCCAAGAAAAATATAATTTGTTTTTTTAGGTTCTTCTATAATTCCCCAATTTGTTGCTACATTTTCATTACATAAAAGACTTATCAATGAATATATTGCATTATCTTTCTGTTTATATAAGTTATTTTGAGCATTTTCTAACCCAACATACAAAGAAAAATCTTCATCAAGGTCATTATTCATTTGGTCTAATCCACCTATTCCAGAAAAATACTTTTGATATTTTTCTCCGAATTTAGCTACTAATTCTTGTAATTGTGGCTCTATACTTATTCTGGCTTTATGTTTTGTTTTTTTCCTACATTCATTATAGATTTCATCTGCCTTTATATGAATAAAACTAAATTTTATTCCTAATGATTCAATTTGTTGTTTTGAAACTCTACTTGCTAAATCTCCATTTTCTATGATTTCTTTACTATCTAGTCCTAATTCATACATAATAATATATGACTTATAAATTTCTAATGTTTCTTTTACAAGTCTATTTGTCCAAAATGCATATAATGCTGATAATTTAGGAATACTTAACTTTTCTAGCATATTTTTATCAAATAGCATTTTTATAGCATCTTTCTCATCTATTTCAGGAAATTCATCAATTTTCATTTTTTGCTTTTCTCTATTTTGTTGTCCAACATATTTTTCTAATACCCCATATCTATTAAGACCTCGTGCTACTGTTATTAACCCATATATGTATCCATCTTTTACCTCTTGTTCAACTGAATCAATGCTTAACAATTTTGTCAAATAATATTTAACTCTATCTAATTCATTTTTGGCACCAACAATTCCAGTGATTATATTCAGCTGTTCTCTTTCTTCTTTTGTTTTTCCAATTCTGGCTTTTATTCTTTTTGTACTTTCTTTATTTCCTACATTATATTGAATTGATTTTAAAAGAGCTGGATCAACTTCTTCAATATATTTTCTTACATTTGTTATTACATTTTTTAATATCTGTATCTGTGCTTGACGAGGACTTACATTAAATAATATAACATCTTCAGATTTTATTTTCTTCCCATTCTTTTTTTCTTCAGATATAATCAATTTATATTCTTCCTCAAATAATTGTGGATCCGTTATAAGTGCTTTTATAGCATTTCTTCTTAACATATTACTTTTTAAATCTGGAATATCCATCATTTCAATCAATAATGTATCCATAATTTGATCCATTCTTCTTTTTACATCTTCTCTACTTGCTTGTGGATTTTTTTGATATATTCTTTTTAATATGTTTATAGCTGTTTCTGACGTTCTATTAAATTCTTCTTCTCCTGCCATAAATTTACTGTTCTTGGCTAATCTTATTGCTTCTTTTAATACAGTGTTAAATTCATCTTGCATTTTATCATCTCCTAAGGTTTAACAACCAATTTATTGAATTTTGAATTAATATAATTAATTAACTTTGTCATAAACTCATCTGGTTTTATTTCTTTTTTTGCTACTAAATCCAATCCTTTTTCCCAGCTTGCTGTTAGTTTTGCATTTAACATATCAGGCATAGAAAAATTCACAACATCATAAATAGCCTCCCCCTTTTGAGTTGGAGTTACTATTTGTGTTTTTGAATTTATATCTATATACTTTATTTTTTCTAATTTTTTTATTATTTCTCCTCTTGTAGCAGAAGTACCTATTCCTGCTCCTTTTATTTGTTCCCTTAATTCTTCATCTTCTATTAATTTTCCGGCATTCTCCATAGCAAGAATTAATGAACCTGAATTATATCTTGATGGAGGTGTTGTTTCCGCTTCTTTTATTTCATAATTATTTACAAGTATTTCTTGTCCTTTTTTCAAACTTTTAAATACCTCTAAATTATTTTCGATTCCATCTTCATTTTCTTTTGGATTTTCAATTGAGTTTTCCACATTTTGTGCATTAGATGTGGATCTTTTTGCTTTGTTTTGAGGTTTTAGTACTTCCAAATATCCTTGTGCAATACAAACTTTTCCACTTGCTATAAATGTTTCATTCTCAACATCAACTACAACATTTACTTTATTATATTCTGCTGGTGGATAAAATATTGCAATAAATCTTTTTACAATAGTATTATACACCTTTTTATGTAATTCTGGCAACTTTTCATAATTTTCATATCCTTGACCTGTTGGAATTATTGCATAATGGTCTGTTATTTTGCTATCATTTACATACTTTGTTTTTACTAAATTAGTTGAATATTTTTCATCTACCATTTTTTTCAATAATGCTTGTACTTCTTCATCTTTATACCCTCTCATTAATCCATTCAAGTTCTTGGATATTTCTTTTGCAACAGCTGTTGATAAAACTCTTGCATCTGTTCTTGGATATGTTACTAGCTTTTTTTCATATAAATTTTGAATAATATCTAATGTCTCATCTGGTTTTATTTTAAATCTTTTAGTACATTCATTTTGTATTTCAGCTAAATTAAATAATAATGGTGCATTTTCTTTTTGCTTTGACTTTTTTAATTCTGAAATTATTGCTTTTTTTCCTGCTAAACTTGCAATAAATTCTTTTGCTTCATTCTCCTTTTTAAATCCACTATCATTATATAATTTTGGAGATTCAAATAGCTTTGATTTTTCATTTACTTTCCACTCTGCTTTAAATGATCCATCTGCATTTCCAAATTCACCTATTACTTTATAATATTTTGTCTTTACAAAATTCCTTATTTCTCTTTCTCTTGATACAATCATTCCTAATACGCAAGTCATTACTCTTCCAACAGAAATAGAAATCTTTTCTTCATTTATTTTAGATGCAACTCTTCTTCCATATATTATTGTTAATAATCTCGAAAAATTTATACCTATCAAATAATCCTCTTTTGCTCTTAAATATGCTGAATCTGCCAAACTATCATATTCACTTTGGTCTTTGGCTTCTCTTATTCCTCTTTTTATTTCTTCTTCTGTTTGTGAATCTATCCATACTCTTTTGATTTGTGCTTTAGGATTTGGCTTTGCCATCATATATACTAATCTTTGGATGTACTCTCCTTCTCTTCCAGAGTCTCCTGCATTATATATTTCTTCTACATCTTCTCTTTGTAATAATCTCTGCACTATATTAAATTGTTTTTGTACATTTGGTATTATTTCATATTTCCATTCTGTTGGTATAAATGGTAATGTATCTAATCTCCAAAATTTTAATTTTTCATCATATACTTCTGGATAACTCATTGTTACTAAATGCCCAACACACCATGTTATTATCCAACCATCTGATTCTATATATCCATCTTTTCTATTCATATTTATTTTTAATGCTTTTGCAAATTCCATTGCTACAGATGGCTTTTCTGTTATTAGTAGTTTCATTTTCTATGTCTCCTTTCTTATGTTTATAAAAACCACTAATCTTGTTCTACATTTTTGAACATATCATCTTCAAAGAATTCTGTTAATGATACATCTAGTCCTTCACATATATGTAATAATGTATCTAATTTTATTAAATCTGTTTTTCCTGACATAAATGTTGACATTGTTGACATCGGAACTCCTGATCTTTTAAATAGTGCCCATAAACTCATATTTTTTTCTTTTAAATAATATTTTATTCGTTCTCGTATTGCTTCAGATAGCGTCATGCTTCTCATCCCTTTCAATTAACAAGAATTATATAAAAATATAATCAAAATTTAGTTCGGCTAATTGAAGGTTGCAACAAATAATTCAATTAATTGAACTATTCATTGTTTTTATAACTTTTTTCTTTAAAAACTGTATATAATTCATGAGTTCCAATAATTACTAAAAATATTCCAAACAACTTTTTTAAAATTTCTACATCTGTATTTATAGAAATAATTGCACCTACTATTGCACCAAAAATTCCAGATAAAGATATAATAATTGCCAATTTTATATCAATATTTTTATTTCTATAATTAACAATAATTGCTGAAATTGCTGTTGGAACAAAATATACTAAATTTGTTGCTTGAGCAATATGTTGTTCTATTCCTAAAAATGAGCTTAGCAAAAAAATTAATATTGTTCCTCCTCCCATTCCTATACCACTAAATATACCAGATAAAGTACCAATTAAAATTTTTAACATTCTTTTCCTTTCTATAAAACAAATAACATTCTATATGCATAATAAAAAATAAAAATTATAAATAATATTTTTAAAATATAATCTGGAACCTTTTTTAATGTTATTGCTCCAATATATCCACCAATTATTCCACCTATTGCACATAAAATTCCTAATTTCCAATCAATATAATTATTTTCATAATAAAATATTCCACTTGTAATTACCATTGCCAACATACATAAAAGTGATGTCGCTCTTGCCTTTTTTGGTTCAATATTAAATATATAAATAAATGTTGGAACTAATATCATTCCTCCACCTGTTCCAAAAAGTCCACATATAATTCCAGCCATTACCCCAACAATAATTTTCTTTAACCTCAAAGTATTTTTTGAATGTTTTTTTATTTTATTATCCATATTTTTAATACCTCATAAAAAAATAAAAGATAGAAAATTCTTCTTTTTTCTATCTTTTCCAAATTTTATTATTTTATTTAATATTTTCATCTTTGATATAATATTTTGTTCCAACCATTTTATCTGGCAAATACTGTTGTTCAACCCAATGCCCTGGGAAATCATGAGGATATAAATATCCTTCATTATATCCTAATTCTCTCATTTTTTCTATTGGAGCATTTCTAATATGCATAGGTATCTCACCAGTGTCTGAATTAGCCACATCTTCTAATGCTTTGTTAATTCCTAAATATGTAGCATTTGATTTTTTGCAATTTGCAACATATACTGCAGCTTCTGCTAGTATAATTCTGGCTTCTGGCATTCCTATCATATTAACAGCTTGCATAGCAGATGTTGCAATAACAAGTGCTTGTGGATCCGCCAATCCAACATCTTCTGATGCACAAATAACAATTCTTCTTGCTAAAAATACTGGATCTTCCCCACCATTTAATGCTCTTGCTAAATAAAGTAATGTTGCATCTGGATCCGAGCCTCTCATTGATTTTATAAAAGCACTTATATTATCATAATGTGTATCACCATTTTTATCAAAAACTGCTTTTCTGTTCTGAATACTATTTTTTACAACTTCATCTGTTATATGTATGTATCCATCTGAACTCATACTTGTTGTTAAAACTGCAATTTCTAAACCATTTAAAGCTGTTCTTACATCTCCATTTGATATATCTGCTATTTTTCTTAATGTACTGTCTTCTATTTTTATAGAATATTCTCCAAGTCCATCTTTTCTTTCAAGTGAATTTTTTAAAATTTTATATATGTCTTCTTCTGTCAATGGATTTAACTTTATAACCATAGATCTTGAAATTAAAGCTTTGTTTACCTCAAAATATGGATTTTCTGTTGTTGCTCCTATTAATATTATCATTCCATTTTCTACATAAGGTAAAAGTGCATCTTGTTGTAATTTGTTAAATCTGTGAATTTCATCTATAAATAAAATACTTTTACCTGTTGGATTCATCATATAATTTCTTGTTTCTTCTACAACTCTTTTTATATCTGCAACTCCAGCCGTTACAGCATTTATTTTATAAAATTTGTATTTTGTTGTTTCACTTATTACCTTGGCTAGTGATGTTTTACCACATCCAGGAGGTCCATATAATATAATACTTGATAATCTATCTGCTTTTATTGTTCTATATAATAATTTTCCTGGACCAATTACATGTTCTTGTCCAACATATTCTTCTAATGTTTTTGGTCTCATTCTAAATGCTAATGGCTCTTTTTCATTCATATTTATCTTCCCTTGCTTTCTAATAACTTCTTCATTATAACATTTTTTATTTTATATTACAACAGCAAAATTCAAGCAAACTTGTAATTTATGTTAATTTATGGTATAATATATTTGTAAGCCTTTTCACACAGAAGCACATGCAGTTTACTGTAGTGTTTCGCAATTACCTAGGAGGGTATGTATGTTCTACAATCCAATCAATATCATCACTTTCACAAGTGGTGATGCCCGCAGCCTCGCTTTGAGCGAAATCTCTTCTGAAAATTTTATGCCAGAAGAATTCATCATCCAGTATGACAAGGGCCATGGACTTCCCAATATTGTGGATACCAAGGCCAACGTTCCGGAGAGCTACCCTCTCACCATTAAGGGGCTCAAGAATGACATCCCCGTTGCAATCCACGTATACTGCGTAACTGCAGGTTACGCAGGAACGGGTCCCCACGACATGCTCGATATTGTTCGGGCAACGGGGTTCCCCATCGATCCGGATGCCATCCTGACGGATAAGTGGGGGCATAACGAAAAGTTCCTCATCCAGGGCACTAAGTCTGGTATGAAGGATCTCTTGAAGTCCTAATCCTACAGTTACCGGTCTGCTACATTGTGGCAGACCGGTTGCTTTTATTTTTATTTTAGTATATAATCTCTTTATAATTTTAATAAGAAAGGATTTTTAGTTATGTTTGCTTATATAAAAGGATCACTTGAAATGAAATCAAATGGATATATTGTTATAGATATTAATGGATTAGGATATAAGATTTTCATGTCACAAAACAATATAGATTCAATCGGTGAAATTCATAATATAATAAAAGTGTTTACTTATGTAAAAGTTAGAGAAGATGATATTAGTATATATGGTTTTAAAACACAAGAACAATTAAAAATGTTTGAATTACTTATTTCAGTTAGTGGAGTTGGAGCAAAAAGTGCTTTAATAATGCTTTCATGTATAGAACCTTCTGATTTTGCGATTGCTGTAATTTCTAACGATATAAAAGTTCTTACAAAAGTTCCAGGAATCGGAAATAAATCTGCTCAAAGAATTATTCTTGAATTAAAAGATAAATTAAAAGAAGAACAATTAGATGGAAAACAAGAAACCACATCAAAGAAAACAAAAGATAATAGTGAAAATATTAATGAAGCTATCTCTGGTTTGATGGTTTTAGGATATTCTAAAAAAGATATTGAAAAAGCATTTGAACATCTTGATATTGATAATTTATCTATTGAAGATTTAATTAAAAAAGGATTAATATTATTATCACAAAAATAAAAAAGCGAAAATCAAATTCGCTTTTTTTATCTTTCTGATTGAACTTCTGATTGTGCAAGTACTGGACTATCTGGTGTCAATTCTTTTGTTTCTATATAATATGCTCCTATTCTTCCTTTTTTATCTTTAGTTAATTTAAGTGCTGCTGTTTCTGGTAGATTATTTGCCATTTCTATTAATTCTTTTTCACTCTTTTTTCTATTAATATTTCCATTTACCATTTGTTCTGCAATACGTCTTCCTTTTAAAATTTCTTGCATTATATCATCTATATAGCTTGATTTTGTTTGAGCCAAACACAATTCCATATTTTCGTCACAAACTCTTGTATGTGAGAAATCTTCATTTTTTGATGGAGCAACTAATGTAAAGTCATAAGTTCTCTTTCCAATTAAATTTGAAACTTTTTCTTTCATTAAATCTAATTGCATATCACTAATTTGTTCAAAATAACTAGCTAGTTCTATATTAGATACTGTTGACATATCTAAACTCTCAATTTCTTCATATAGTTTTTGCGCTTGTTCCAAAGAATCTTGTGATAGATTCAATTCACTTGAACTTATATTATACTGTTCTATTTCATTAAAATTTGAAACAAAATTATCTTTATTGTTTTTACTCAAATTAAATCCTACAACACTTGCAATAAGTGCAACTGTTATCATTCCTCTTTTTGCTACGTTTTTTAATCTAATCATTTTTCTTCTTTGAGGATTAAGCATTTTTCTACCTTGTGGTATTGTTTTTTTACCATTTATTACTCTTTTTGTATCCTTTACATTTCCCATATTATATCCCTCTTTCTCTTACGAATATATTTTTATTATAGCATATAACAAAAAAAATAGCAAATATCTAAAATATTAATACATTTTATCAATTAAAAAAACGTTCTCAAATAGTATACTTTTCATCTTGTTGGATACACTAATTTTGTAAATTTTACTGTTATAACTATTTAGAGGTGAAAATATATGTATTTATCAGATGCAGTAAGATCAAGAATAAAACATTATCAAAAGCAAAAAGGAATGAGTCTTTGGGCATTATTTAAGGCTTCTGGAGTTCCTATGTCAACACTTGCCGCATTTATGAGCAAAAGAACAGAATTAATTAAATTAGATACATTGCTTCATATATGTGAAGGTTTTGGAATTACAATAACAGAATTTTTTGAAGATGATATTTTTAAAGAAGTTGAACAAGATTAAATAGAAGGTTAAACATTTGTTGTTTAACCTTCTTGTAATATTTTTGTAATATAAATTTAATATTTTTGTAATACACTTTTACATTAAAATATTGTATAATAAATTTAGTAAATTCAAATGGAATTTGTCGAAAGAATAAATGGAGGCTACAATGAGCATTGAATCTGACTTAAGAAAAGATGGAATAAAAGTAGTAGATATCCTTGATACAGTTACTGTAAATAGAATAGCTCATAATATTGCAATAAAGCTTTGCGAAACATTTCCAGAACTTTGTTTTAACGAAGCAGATTTATATGCAAAACTCGCTAAATTAACAATGTATAGAGCTACAATGCCAGAAGGAATGGCAGAAGCAAACTACTTTTATAAAAATACTTCAATCTATTTCAACGCAATAGTTGATACAGATAGTTTAGAAGAATTTGCAATTCATGAATGTATACATTATATTCAAGAAATAAAAGATAGAAAAAACAATTTAATTAGAATGGGGTTATGCAATTTTGATGCTTTGAAGATTGTAGGGATGGGTTTAAATGAAGCAGCTGTTCAATATGCCACTTCAAAGGTTATTGGAATAAAAAAAGAAGCTGTTAAATATTTTGGAATATCATTTGAAACATTAAGTCCATCATTTTACCCATTAGAATGTAATCTTATTGAACAATTAGCTTATTTTACAGGAGAAGAAATATTATTTGATAGTACTTTTACAAGTAATGATAAGTTTAAAGAAAAATTCATTGAATTAACTTCTGGAAAAACATTTAGTGAAGTTGAACAATGTTGTGATCAAATTTTAGATTTTGAAGAACAAATTTTGAAATTGAATAATAAGTTTAATTCTTATGACGAAAGAAATAGCAAAGTTGATAAAATTGTTGAAAAACAAGATATCTTAAAAGAAAAAATTGCACAATATTTTATAAAAGCTCAAAACAGCATTATTAAAGGATATTTTGATAAGCAATTTAAACATATAACAAATTTAGAGGAACTTGACAATTATAGAAAAAAATTAGATCATTACGGAAATTTAATCGGAAGAACTGATGATTATACTTTCTTTGATGACTATTATACTGAAAAGATGTCACAATTAGAACATAAATCTAACGTACTTGAAAATGGTGGCGTCGAAACTGCTCTTGAAGTAAAGAAGCAAAACAAAGTTGTTTCTTGGTTCAAAGCATTATTTAACTTCGTAACAGGAGATAAAATACATAATTAACAAAAGATTATCAATTTACAAAAGAAAAAAATAAAAAACTACTAAAGATAAATTAATTAGTTTTTACAAAAGAATATAAAGATACAAAAGATAACTACACCAAAGATTTATTATTTACAAAAGTAGTATTTTATATACTTATGATTAAATTATACATAAGATATTATACAAAAGATACTCAATTTTCTACAAAAAAAGATATTCCCTATCTTTTTTAAAGAGCTGATTAAATCAGCTCTTTTTTATTTTCAAGATATTCTATTATTGACATGGCTGCATTTCTACCAGAACGTGCTGCCCATGCTACTGTACTTTTTTCACCAGCAATATCTCCTCCAGCAAATATATTAGATTTTGAGGTCTTATTTTTTTTATCTATATTAATATATCCATATTTATTTAATTCTAGTTCTAATTGGTTTGTGAACTCTTCTGGCATAGATCCTAATGCCATTATTACATAATCAATATCAATTATATAATTTGAGTCCTTTATATTAACTGGAACCTTTCTTGTTTCTCCTTCTTTTTGAATTAACTCTGTTCTAATTAGTTCTAATTTCTCAACTTTCTTATTACCAATAATTCTAGAAATATTATTCTGAAACAAAAATTCAATTCCTTCATCTTTAGCATCTTGTATCTCTTTTATTTCAGCTGGCATCTGTTCTTCTGCTCTTCTATAAATGATTTTTACTTCTTCTGCTCCAAGTCTTTTAACTGTTCTCGCACAATCCATTGCAACATTTCCTCCACCTATAACAGCAACTTTTTTTCCTTTATATTGTGGATGACTCTTTTTTTCTAAAAGTTCATTTCCTCCAAAAACTCCATTTAGTTCTTCACCTTCAACATTCATTTTTGTAGATATATTTGCACCATAAGCTAAAAATATTGCATCATATTGTTCTTGTAATTCTTGTAAGTTTAAATTTTTCCCAAGTTCTTTATTATATTGAACTTCTAATCCTAAATTTAATATTTTTTGTATTGTTTTATTTACAATATCTTTTGGTAATCTAAATTCAGGAATACCATGAATTAATAGACCTCCCAAATAATTATATTTTTCATATAAAGTTACAGAATATCCTTCTTTTAATAAAAAAGCTGAACATGTTAGACCTGCTGGACCACCACCAACAACTGCAATTTTCTTTGATTTTTTTTCACTTGATTTTTGAATCTCATATCCTTCATTTATTGCTTTATCTCCAACAAAAGCTTCAAGTTTTCCAATATCTACTGGTTCTCCCTTGATTCCTCTTACACATGAACCTTGACATTGTTTGGTATGTGGACAAATTCTCCCACAAACAGATTCTAAAACTGTTGTTTTTGATAATATTTCATAAGCTTTTTGATATTCTTCTTCTTTAATTGCTTTTATAAATAATGGTATGTCATTGTTTAATGGACACCCTTTATTTGAGCAAGGTTTTATGGGACAATTTAAACAATAATTTGATTTTTCTTTTATATTTTCCATATTAAACTCCATTCAAAACTTATTTTATATTTTTATATTGCTTTAGTCAAGCTATTGACTAATCGTTTGAAATTTGTTTTGCACTTCTTTTAAATCTTTAACAAAATCTATTTTTTTGTTTTCATCTCTTAAAAGTGCTGCTGGATGCCATGTTGGCATATATAATATTCCTTTTTTTTCAACCCATTTGCCTCTACTTGCGGTTATCCCATATTCTTTTCCTAAAATATTCTTCAATGCTACACTTCCTAGCAAAACTATTATTTTAGGTTTAACTAAAATTACTTGATTTCTTAAATAATTTAAACATGCCTCTGCTTCATCATCTTGTGGATTTCTATTTTGAGGTGGTCTACACTTTACTATATTTGCAATATATACTTCTTCTCTATTTATTCCAAGCATTTTAAAAGCCATGTTCATTAATTTTCCTGCTTTTCCAACAAATGGTTCTCCTTGCATATCCTCATCAGCCCCTGGACCTTCTCCAATAAACATTATATCTGCATTTTTGTTTCCAACCCCAAATACTACATTATTTCTTTTTTCACATAATCTACATTTTCTACAATTTTTAACACAATTTTCTAGTTCTTCCCAATTGTCATACATAAATCTGCCCCATTTCATTTTATTTCAAATATTTTCAAAGCATTTTCATAAGTTATTCTTGCTACTTCTTCTAATGGAATATTTTTTATTTCAGAAATCTTCTTTGCAACATATTTTACATTTCTACAATCATTTCTTTCGCCTCTATGTGGTTCTGGTGTTAAATATGGGCTATCTGTTTCTATTAAGATTCTATCCATTGGAACAATACTTATCACATCTGGTGCCTTTTTTGAATTCTTAAACGTTATTGGTCCTGCAAATGATATATAATATCCTAATTCTAAAGCTTGTCTTACTAATTCCTGATTTAATTGACAACAATGAAATACTCCTGCTTTTTCCACTCTATGTTTTCTTATTATATCTATTGTATCTTCATATGCATCTCTTGAATGAATTACTATTGGCAATCCTTCCTTATTAGCTAACTCAATTTGCTTTATAAATGCTTCTTTTTGTAACTCTTTATTTTCTGTATTCCAATAATAGTCTAATCCAATTTCTCCAACAGCTACTATCTTTTTTGTATTATTTTCATTAATTAATTTTGAGATTTCTCCTATGTCTTTCCACAAATCTTCTTCAGTCTGTGGAATATCATTTGGTGATATTCCTACTATTGAATATATAAAATCATATTTATTTGCTAATTTTAATGACATTTGTGATGATTTAATATTATATCCTGCACATACAAATTTCGTAATTCCATCATCATAAGTTTGTTTTATTATTTTTTTTCTATCTTCATCAAACTTCTCATCATTATAATGTGAATGTGAATCAAAGAATTCCATATTCCTCTCCTTTTAACCTATTAATAACATACTATTGCAGTTGCTACTGCATATTCTTTACAATGTGATAAACTTATATCAATATTTTTTATTAATTTGCTACACTCATTCAAAATATTTACATAAGGTCTTCCCGATGTATCATCTAATATCTCTATATCTTTCCACCCTATTTCGTATTTGTTTTTCAATTTAATAGAAATAGCTTTAAATATTGCTTCTTTAGCAGCAAATCTTGCAGCATAATGTTGATACTTTTGATTCTTTTTGCTCTCACAATATTGTATTTCTTTTTTTGTATATACTCTATCACAAAACTTTCCGTCTGTTGATTCTATACTTTCTTGTATTCTATATATCTCTATTATGTCTGTTCCAGTTCTTATTTCCATATCTTTTCCTTTCATTTTCTTTTTCCATATTATAGTTTATTTTCTTTTGTTTTACAATACTTATATAGACAAAAAATAGCAAGTATATACTTGCTATTTTTTATTCACTTATTTTTTTGTCTTTTGTTTATTTATTATTCTTTAGTTTATTTTTTAATAACAAACTTCTTTATTAGTACAACTCCTACAGATACTATAATTAATCCTACTACTGCTATTATTATATATACTAATGTTTCTTGTGTACCTGTTGGTGGTGTTATTATATAGTCTATCTTATCACTGTCTTGTTCATCTCCGACATTCTTACTTGGTACAAAGTTTCCTGGTATATATTTTGGTGCATAGTTTTCATCATGTTTTGCTATTCTTGATCTTGCTATTTTTCCACCTATTTTTACTATTTCTATTCCATTTGCATAATTATATTGCTCTGATTGATTTCCTAATAATTTTGATACATGTAATTTTACTTCTCTACTTCTTTCTTCTTCTTTCAATGATGCTTTTAAGTCTTTGAAGATTTCTGTTTTTAATATTGTATATTTATCTCTGTTTTTCTCCAAATCTTCATATACACTATTTTGTCCTACTGATACTAATTGTCCATTATTATCTGTTCCTTTTAAGTCTTCTATGTTGCTTACTATCTTCCAATCTCCTGTTAATGTATCCACATCATCTACTATTGTTAAATCTGAATCTAGATAATCTATTACTTCTAATATTGTACTATCTATTATTTCATGTCCTGGCTTATCTAAATCTGATCTATTTCCAAAGTAATAGTATTTATTATGTGTATATATGTTTTCTCCTTCTTGTACATCTGTGTCATATTTATAGTCTATTTCACTGTCATTTCTTACTGTTATTTTATATACTATATCTAATGTTGCACCATGTAGCAATTCTGTGTCTACCTCTGTTCTTACTCTTCTTCCTGCATAATTTGATCCTCTTACTTTTGTTGTATTTTTGCTTCCCAATGCTACTGTATAATTTAATGTATCATTTCCATAAGGATTTCCATCTACTAATACTTGTCCATTTGCTAATGTTAATGTTAAGTTTTCTATTGTTTTATCTACTGATAAATCTTCTTTTGCTCTTGTTACTACACCAAAGTTAAATACATCCATCAAGTCTTTATCAAATGTGCCTCCAGCTTCTGGATTTCCTTCGTTATTAACTTTTGTACTCTTCTTATCTGTAGTTACATATTCAACTTGTAATTTAAATTTGTTTGTTCTTGCTGCCATTGTTACTTCACTATAATAATTTCCATTTACTAAGTCTTTTTCATATTGACATCTTAATTGCATATCGTCTGCTGCTACTGATGTATTTTTTACTCCTGCCTCTGCTAATTGAATATGCCAATCTGTATTTGATGAATAATCTAATTCTTCTGTGAATAATTGTTTTACCATTTCATTCTTTATTATTGTTGATTTATAGTTTCTTCCGTCTAATTCATGGTTTGTTCCTACTACTGTTGCATTTTTATCATATTGGAATTCTACTTGATATTCATCTTCTATTAATCCTGTAAATGCATATTTTCCATCTGTATTTGTTACTGTACTTGCATTTACAACATAATATTTATCTGTTTCGCTTATTATATCAAATACATTTATTATTTCATTACTATTTATTGTAACTTTACCGCTTGTTGGTCCTCCAACTGCACTTGGAGTTATTGTTGCATTTTTATCATTTTTTCTTATGTATAATTGAGCCGGTGTCAATGTTCCTGTTGTATCATCTACCTTGTATAATGATACTCTTACATTTGCTGCTTTCTTTTCTGTATTTGAATCATATATTCCGTCTCCTTCTCTTTCGTTTCTTTCTTTACTTTCTTGTGTTTGTCCATCTTCCCATACAAATCCTGAGACTGTTTTGTATTTTGAATCTAATTTTAATTTCATCATTGGTGCTATATCTGTATCGTCTTCTAGAAGTTTTATAATTCCCCATTTCATTGTTTCGTAAAGATCTTGTGCATCAGCTTTTACACCGCCTAATGCATCTGTAACTTTTCCAGCAATATTTCCAGCAATATTATTTAATAATCCTGAAATATCACCTTTGGCTAAATATTCTAAGTTCTTTGTATCTTTTAAAATATCTTCTAAAGTACCTTTATTAGCTATTTGTGACCATATATCTGCAATATAGTCTGTAAGTGCTTTATCAAAGTTCTTTACTGTTGACATACATAAGTTGATTGCTTTTATAAAATCTTCTGAATCTCCAGGTTCTGAGTCTTTGTCAAATCCTGAATAGTATACTACTTGATACACTCCATTATATCTTACTTTTGATGTTAATACATCAAATGTTGTATTCATATTGTCAACAGATTTTTCTAATCCTGCCTTAACATCCTCTGCTGACCTATCAGACAAGAATGATATTAAGTTTATTGCAAGTGAAGATGTGATTGAACCTATAAGATTTTTATTATCTTCTATTTCTTTTCCAGCATCTGTACCATTAAAGTTTCCTTTATAATAATCTAAATTTCCAACTAAAAGTTGTACTGCAGTTGTATATACTTTTTTTATCGTTCCTGTTAATCCTGAAACTAAACTATTTAAAGTACTTGAATTTGTTACATCTGAATTTGCACCTGTAATTTGTTTCATAAATGTTTCTAATACTCCTGCACCATCTGCTGGTAAGCCGTTTGCGAAAATTGTATATAATCCATATCTTGATGAATATGTATATATTTCTGAAATATGCATTAAATTTACTGAAGCCTCATCAAATAATTCACCTGCCACTGTACTTGGTTTTACTAAATATTTTACATTTATTGTTACAAAATCTGAAAAATCTGCATTTGTATCATTTATTTCAAGTGCTGGTTTTATCCATGCATCTTCATTTAAATTAACAATCACTGAACCAAATACATCACTATCTGGATATTTACTTGATACTGTTCCTGTACTTCCTACTGATGCATCAACTGGTACCAATCCTGAAGATTTATTTGCACTTGCACTTACTTCAACTACTTCTTGATATCTATTATCAAAATAATTTATTATGCTATTTACTTTTGCTGGTAGAGTACTTGATTGGTTATATACTGTTGTACTATATGTTACATATACCTTAAAGTCCTCACTAAATTGTTTTGTTTGATCATTGTAATATTTTGAATAAACAACGTCTGATGGATTTACTTCTCTTACATAATCTGGTCTATTTGTATATTTTAATAAACTTGTAATATCTGTAACTTTACCTTTAGATATAAATCCTGTAACAAAATCTGCAAATTTAGTTACATAAGTTGGGGTTACAGTTGCTTTTCTATTAGCATATCCATAAGTATGATCTTGTCCATTCATATTAATTTCTACTAATGAAACATCTGATTCTGTTGTTAAATCTGGTTGTTCTCTTTCTATTAAACCACAGTTTACATTTGGAATTTCCCATTTTACAATATCTTTTGTAGATGAATCTCCTTTACATTGAGTTGATATATCATGAGACCCCAAAACTAATGATAATCCAACTGCTAATATATCCTTAGGGTTACTTGATTGCCATGTTTGCCATGGATTACAATATACAATTGACCATGCATTGGGTAGTGGAATTGGTATACCAAAAATTATATGTATCGTGAATCCAGCAAAAACGTTTGGAATTATAAACCTCCTATGTTTATTATCCAATGATAATTTTATATTTATAAATTTGTGATCTAATGTTTTTGCTAAAAGATCTACAGCTTTTCCTTTTAATAAGTAGCCATCTTCACTATTATCACCCTCCATAAGAGTTTTCATTTCAACAAATCCCCAATAACAATGCTTATGACATAATCCCGATTTAGTTGTCTTTTTTGCAAATTCTAAAAATCCTGCTTTTACACCTTTTTCTGAAATAGCATCTTTCAATGCTGAATACATTGTATTATTTCCAGTATAGTATACACCTTCTGCAACAGCTTGTAATGGCGAATTTGCTGTTCCTTCTACAGAGTTTATTCCACTAACTTTATAATCTATGCTTACGCCTCCAGATGTTCCACCTTTCATTACTTCTTTGAAATTAGCATTTAAAATATCTCTTTGTTCTTGTCCTTCAATAGCCATTGAAGCCAATTCATTTTTTCTTTGTCCTCCTGTTGAATTATATAAATCTGTTATTAAAGTTGGTAATGTTGTTGTATATTTTACTCCATTATATTCAAATTCCACATAAGATAAGTTTATTAATGTATATTTAATAAAATCAATCCAATATGGATGTTGATGTATTGGTGCTTTTGTTGTCATTTTATAATATCCATCTTTTCCTTTAACAACTTTTCCATTTTCATCTGTTGTTTCATAAGTGTGAGTTACTGCAGTTGCTATTTGTTTTCCAGTTGCATCATACCATGTAACGTTTATTCCATTTATACCATTTTCTCCATTGTCCATTAATCCATTTTGTATACTATCTTTTCCACTAAATTTATCTAACCATACATATCCACTTATAACAACACCGTTTTCGTCTTCTTCGTAATCTCCTCCTCCAATTTCATCTGAAGTTCCATACATATTTATAACTTCAAAAGAATACCATAAAATATCTTCATTTATTTTATCATTTACGTTGTCTTTATTAGTATTTTCATCTACAGCTGCTGTTGTTGAAGTTTCCCCTCCCATTGTTGTATATCTTTCTACTCCAACAGAACTTTCTACAACTTTATAATGGTCTGATGATTCGTCTGCTAATGCATCAAAAGTAATATATTTATTATCTTCTTCTGTTGCTTCCCAAACATCTTTGCTCATACTCTTTTGTTCTATAAGTTGATACTGGTATTTTTTTATCTTCCATCCCTCTGTTGTATTTTCTAACTTATATTCATATACAAACTTTTCATCGGCTGTAACATACCTTTGAATTGCATAGTATTGATTTTCTTTAGAACTATCTGCTTTATTTTGTTCATTTGCATCATCACTTGTTATTAATCCAAAATCATTTGGATTAGTATAATTAATCGTTTCAACAGGAATATCACTACCATTTTTATAATATTGATCTATATGTTTTACCAAATAAAAAGTTAAACTTGTTGGTCTATATGTTGTATCTGCATCTGACCAGGTCTTTTTTACTTTAAATCTTACAGTTTTAACTGTATTCTGCAAATAAATTGTGTTCGTAGCTGTATCATATTTAGATATAACTGAAGCATAATTTATATTATTTTCTCCACCTTCAATAACTATATAATCCTCAAGGCTTTTTCCCTCTTCTGGTAATCCTATAACTTCTTTCTTTCCATGACCACTTGAATCTAAATTAATTTTTATATTTTCATAATCATTACTTATAACTTTTCCTGATGCATTATCTCCATCTTTATATCTAACTGAAACTGTTATACTTTTTAAAGAACTTGTATCACCAATAGCATCTGATAAATTAGTCCATGTTTTGTCAATTGTTATTTTAGGTTTTTGTTCTGTTTCTGTTTCTGCATATATTAATCTTTGCCAACGAGCATCAGAACCACCATGTGCTTGTGAATAACAATATAATACATAAATATATGCCTTATAATTAACATCATTATTCTTTTCAACATAATTTTTTATTGTTGTTCTATCTACTGATGGATTCTCTCCACACCAACTGGTTTTTAATCCACCTGAAGGATCTACTTCACTCAAAAAACTTCCCCAATATGTCCACAATGCTTTTTGAGCCTTTGATGCTCCTGATCCATTGCTTGAAGCAAGAGAACTACCATAACCAGTTCCCCAACCATCTTTTTTATTAAAAAGTGCTGCAATATATGGTGCTGTAGTTATATTCTCTTTAGTTACACTTTGACTTTTATTTTTATTCCAGTTTGAGTAATATTTTACTGTATTGCCATCAATTTCCATATATCCTACTATAATATATGGGGATACCATTTGATTTGTTAAATTTCCCTTATGATCAGCACAATACAATTTACTATTGCTTGCACTTACTACATCAGAATACTTTATATCTCCTACATTTCTACCAAGAGCACCATATCCAGTTGCTTTAGCATTTGGTATACTATATCCATTAACTTTTGAACTACTTAAAATTAATATTGCAATTCCAAATATAAATGATATTATTAATTGAACTATTCTTTTTCTATTATTCATGTCACTTACCTCCTTTCCTTAAAAATTCCTTTTTTCAGTTTCGCTTTTTACGAAAACTAATTTTATAAGTATTGCTAATAACACTATATTAACCATTCCTATAATTATATATAATGCTATTGTTCCACCTGTACTTATTCCAACAAATACGTCTGTTGATCCTATATCATCTTCTGTATTTATTTGGTTGTTTGCTACTGAATCTACATCTGGTATTCCATATTTGTTATATGATTCATATATTTCTGCTCTATTGTTTATTAATCCTACATTATTATTTGTCATTGTCTTTGTTAAGATTAATTTTATCTCTTGTGTTTCTCCTGGTTTTATTTCTGTACTCTCTAATTTCTTTGTATATAGATTTCCATCTAACATATACCAATCTTGATTTAATTCTGAATTAAATGTTAATCCTTCTGGTAAATAATCTACTATATTATTTGCATATCCTGCTACATCTCCTGTATTCTTTACTTCTATTGTATATTCAAATATTACTGTTGCTCCATTTAATTCTTTTGAATGTATTTCTAATCTTCCAAATGTTGATTTGTCATAATTATATGTCTTTGTCTTTTTACTTGTTTGTACTGTTACTCTTGATATATATTTATTTAATTCTAAATCAAATTTCATTTTTAGTTTTAATCCTATGTTTATATTTGAAATATCATTTTGTACATCTATTGTATCTGTTACTGCATATAACATTTCTTGACCATTTACTTCAATGTTATTTAATACTACATTTGATTTATTTGCTTCTTCAACTCCTGGTTTATTATATGTTGTTAACTCATACATATCTGCATCATATTCAAATAATACTATGTATTTACCTTTCTTCAAGTTCTTTAATTCATATTTTCCATTTTCATCTGTTGTTGTTTCTATTACTTTTCCATTTGTATCTTTTGCATATTCTTTTGTTGAGATATCATAAGCTTTTACTTTTATTCCATTTAATACTGTATCTCCTTCATCTTTTTCTCCATTTTGATTTACATCTAACCATGCTGTTCCTGATATTTCTCTTGTTGCCTCTTCTGTTGGTGTATTTGGATCATCTGGTGTACTTGGATTATCTGGATTATCTGGTGTATTTGAGTTATCTGGATTGTCTGGTTGTTCTCCTCCATTATCTTCTCCTGGTGCATAATTCAATCCTTCTAATCCTTTGATTATATGTTTTACTTGTGCAGATTCTGTTTTTCCTTCATAAGAAATCGTAGAATTATTTAAGATTTCTAATTCTTTAAACTTATATGTATATAACTCAATAGCCTCTGCAACAATTTTTATTGTTACTTTTTCTCCCCTGTTCACTGAAATTACTTCACTTATATTTCTGCTAGTTGGAGTATTTTGTTTTTCTCCATTTATATATAATTCATTTACATCTAGATATTTTGAGATTTCATCTTTAAATAGTACTGTTGTATCTAAATCGCCTATGTTTTCAATTGTAAAATTATATTCAAAATATATTTTATCTGTACTTAATTGTATTTTTGTATCTTGTGTTGGACTACTTGCAGAAAAATCAACTAAATATACATATACAGTATCTCTTATTTGTACAGTATTATATGTCTTTTCATTTTGTTCAACTAATACTTTTATTGATGTTTCAAGTTCGTTTCCTATTTTTGTTTCTATTGTTATTTCTTTTTCTTCATTTGCTTCTAATTTTTCTATTGTATATACTCCATCAACTTCTTCAATTATTTCACCATCTGTTTTTACTGAGTTTATTTGTGCACCTTGTAATTCAATATTTAATTTACTATTTTGTATTACATAATTTTCTAAATTCTTCATTTTTAAAATATATGTAACATTGTTTCCTTGATAATAAGAATTATCTTCTATTGCAACTAATTCAACCTGTAAACTAGCACTTTCTGTTTTTAATCTATATTCAGCTTTTTCATCTACGCCATCTCCAGTTACAGTTACAGTATTTATAAGAGTTCCTACATTTTCTTTTACTCTTACTTTATATTCTATAGTTTCTGTTCCACTCATCTTACTCATTTCTTTTGTTACTTCTTTTACTGATTCATCTTCGTTCCCATTTTCATCAATATATACTGTTCCTTCTGGTACACTTCCTTTTAAGACAACATTTGCTAATTCTGTGTCACTATGTACTCCTACACTATATTCAATTGTTTCTCCTACTCTTACTGTACTATTTTCTGGTTTATCTTCGTCATTTACTGATGCAATTGCTCCTAACTCTATTTTCTTGTTTATTACTGTTTGTAATTTAATATCATTTGTATTTTTTACTTGATTTTGTTTTGTATCTGTATCATATATCATTTGTGCTCTTGTAATTGACATTTGTCCATCTTCAAGTTTTTCTGGTATTTGTGTTGAACATTTTATTTCTAATGTTTTACCAACTTCAAATTCATCACTCATCACTACTAAAAATAGTTTTGCATTTTTCAATGTTGTTATATCTGTTGTCCATCCATTTTCAGAATCTGTTAAATCTTCTGATGCATTTGCATTTTCTGTATAGTATATTGTTGTACCTTCTGCTTCTACTCCTAGTAATGTTGTTTCTAGTGTATTTTCTGTTTCATCTATTGTATTTCCTGTTGTTGGTAATATTCCTCTTATTTTTACATTTTTATAAGATTCATCTGAATTGTTTGTAAATATGTATTTTAATACTGCTACTGAACCAGCATATTCTTGTGTTATTTGTAAACTTTGACTTGTTTGAGCTTCTTCGTTTACAGTTGCTGAACTAAGCATTGCTTCTTTCTTTACTAAATATGCCTCTCCTGTTGCTATTAATCCTGTTTGTGTTACTATATTTACTTGTTTTTCTATTTTTCCTGCTTCTGTTGTTTCTCC
>CAKOWY010000005.1 GCA_934129895.1 uncultured Clostridia bacterium | reverse complement strand
AAATATGAACAATTAATGCCATTTGCAAAAGTAGATGGAAAAGCATTTGAAGTAATACATGGAGATTATGTAACAATAGAAGATGGTACAGGAATTGTACATATAGCACCAGCTTATGGTGAAGATGATAGTTTAGTTGCAAAACAAAATGGAATAGCATTTGTAAATCTAGTAGATAAATCAGGAAAATTTGTACCAGAAGTTGAACCATGGGCAGGAAGATTTGTAAGAGATTGTAATGAAGATATTTGTAAATGGCTTGCAGAACATGGAAAATTATTTGCAAAAGAAAAACATTTACACTCATATCCACATTGCTGGAGATGTGACACACCACTTTTATATTATCCAAAAGAAAGTTGGTTTGTTGCAATGACAAAATTAAGAGACGAATTAGTTGCAAATAACAACAAAATAAATTGGTATCCGGATACAATTAGAACAGGAAGATTTGGAAAATTCCTTGAAAATGTAATAGATTGGGGAATTTCAAGAGACAGATATTGGGGAACACCATTACCAGTATGGAAATGTGAATGTGGTCATGAAGAATGTATAGGCTCAATAGCAGAATTAAAAGAAAAAGCAATAGATTGTCCAGATGAAATAGAATTACATAAACCATATATAGATAATGTACATTTAAAATGCCCTGAATGTGGAAAAACAATGACAAGATTTAAAGAAGTAATAGATTGTTGGTTTGATTCTGGATCAATGCCATTTGCACAATTACATTATCCATTTGAAAATAAAGAAGAATTTGAAAAACACTTCCCTGCACAATTTATTTCAGAAGCAATTGACCAAACAAGAGGATGGTTCTATACATTGCTTGCAGTATCAACATGTTTATTTGATAAAACACCTTATGAAAACTGTATAGTATTAGGACATGTTTTAGACGAAAAAGGACAAAAAATGTCAAAATCTAAAGGAAATGGTGTAGATCCAATGGTATTATTAGACCAAGTTGGAGCAGATGCAACAAGATGGCATTTCTATACATGTTCAGCACCATGGTTACCAACAAGATTAGGATTAAACAATGTACAAGAAACACAAAGAGGATTTTTAAGTACATTATGGAATGTATATTCATTCTATGTTTTATATGCAGAAATAGACCAATTCAATCCAAATAAATATGCTGATTTCAAATCAGAAAATATAATGGATAAATGGATATTATCAAAATTAAATACTTTAATAAAAGAAGTTGCAGAAAAATTAGACAAATATGATATAACAAGTGCAGCTCTACAAATAGAAGATTTTACAGATGAACTTTCAAACTGGTATGTTCGTACAAACAGAGAAAGATTCTGGGGAGAAGAATTAACAGATGATAAGATAGGAGCATATACAACATTATATAAAGTATTAGTAAATTTAATAAAAATATCAGCACCATTTGTACCATTTATGACAGATGAAATTTATCAAAACTTAGTTGTAGGATTAGATGAAAAAGCACCTGAAAGTGTTCATTTATGCTTATGGCCAGAAGTTGATGAAAAAGCTATAGATAAAAAACTTGAAAATGAAATGGATTTAGCTTATTCATTAGTAAAATTAGGAAGAAGTGCAAGAAATTCAGCAAATATCAAGAATAGACAACCACTTTCAAAAATGTTAATATCTGTAGATACTTTACCTGAATACTATGGAAATATAGTAAAAGAAGAATTAAATGTAAAAGAAGTAGATTTAGGAGCAAATATGAATGAATATGTTCATTTTGAAATAAAACCAAATTTACCAGTATTAGGAAAAGAATATGGAAAATTAATACCAAAAATAAGAGAAGAAATTTCAAAATTAAATCAAATGGATTTAGCAAATAAAGTAAAAAATGGTGGAGTAGAATATATAGAAATTGATGGAACACAAATAGAATTAACATCAGAAAATTTACTTGTTACAATGCAAGGAAAAGAAGGATTTGCATTTGCTGGTGAAGGAGAAATTGGTGTAGTATTAGATACAACTATAACTCCGGAACTAAAAGAAGAAGGATATGTAAGAGAAATTCTATCAAAAGTTCAAAACATGAGAAAAGATAAAGGATTTGAAGTATTAGATAAAATAAACTTATATGTATCTGAAAATGAAATGCTAGAAGAACTTGTAAAGAAATTTGAATCTGAAATCAAGAAAGAAACTTTAACAGAAAATATTGTATTTAATACACAAAGAAATACTTATACAGAAGTAAGTATTAATGGTGAAAAATTGATGCTTGACGTTGAGGTTGTAAAATAAGATTAGTGCAAATCTAATAGAGATATTAGGTTTGCATTATTTTTTTTATTATTGCAATTATACATAAAATGTAGTAGAATATTGTCGGAAAGGATAGAAATATGAATGATAAAATAATAATAAAAGGTGCAAAAGAGCACAATTTAAAAAATATAAATCTAGAAATTCCAAGAGACAAGTTAGTAGTAATAACAGGACTATCTGGTTCAGGAAAATCATCATTAGCATTTGACACATTATATGCAGAAGGACAAAGAAGATATGTTGAAAGTTTGTCATCATATGCAAGACAATTTTTAGGATTAATGGAAAAGCCAGATGTAGAATCAATAGAAGGATTATCTCCAGCAATATCAATAGATCAAAAAACAACATCAAAAAATCCACGTTCAACAGTTGGAACAGTAACAGAAATATATGATTATATTCGTTTACTATATGCAAGAGTTGGAACACCATATTGTCTAAATTGTGGTAAGAAGATTGAAAAACAATCAATAGATCAAATTGTAGACAATGTTATGAAAATAAAAGAAGGAACAAGAATTCAAATATTAGCACCTGTAGTAAGAGGAAGAAAAGGTGAATATACAAAATTATTTGAAGATTTACAAAAAGATGGATTTGCAAGAGTTAGAGTTGATGGAGAAATATACGACTTATCCGATGAAATAAAATTAGACAAAAATAAAAAACATGAAATAGAAGTTGTTGTAGATAGATTAGTAATAAAAGAAGATATAGTAGGAAGACTTACAGAATCAATAGAAACAGCATTAAAACAAGTAGACAATTTAGTACTTATTGATATAGTAGGAGAAAAGCAAGTTTTATATAGTTGTAATTATGCTTGTCCAGATTGTGGATTCAGTTTTCCAGAATTAACTCCAAGAATGTTTTCATTTAATAACCCTTATGGAGCATGTCCAAAATGTTCTGGAATTGGATATTTAATGAAAATGGACGAAGATTTAATAATTCCAGACAAAACTAAAACATTGTATGACGGTGTAAAAGCATTTGGAGCTAGTACAATGAAAAAAGGCGATACAATGGCAAAGATGTACTTTGAAAGTGTAGGAAAACATTATGGAATAGATATCAGAAACAAAAAAATAAAAGATTTGCCAAAAGACTTTATAAATAAGATATTATATGGAACAGGAAATGATGAAATAGATTTTGAATATACATCATCATTAGGGACAAGAAAATTTAAAGCACCATTTGAAGGAGTAATACCAACATTAGAAAGACGACATAATGAAACAAAATCACAAGGAATGAGAGATTTTTATGAAATGTACATGAGTGAACTTCCATGTGATGAATGTAATGGAGCAAGATTAAAGAAAGAAATTCTATCAATAAAAGTTGGTGGAATAAATATAAATGAAATGACAGATTTATCTGTTAAAAGCTTACAAGAATTTTTAAGAAAACTTGAATTAACAGATTCACAAAAAATGATTGCAGAAATGATATTAAAAGAAATAGATGCAAGATTGCAATTCTTAATAGATGTAGGACTTGAATATCTTACATTATCAAGAAGTGCAGGAACATTGTCAGGAGGAGAGGCACAACGTATAAGACTTGCAACACAAATTGGATCAGGTCTTACAGGAGTATTATATATACTTGATGAACCAAGTATAGGATTACATCAGAGAGATAATGATAAATTAATAGCAACATTGAAAAAATTGCGTGATTTAGGAAATTCTTTATTAGTTGTAGAACATGATGAAGATACAATGTATGCTGCAGACCAAATAATTGATATTGGACCAGGTGCAGGTGTTCATGGTGGTCAAGTTATGGCACAAGGAACAGCAGAAGAAATAAAAAATGTTCCAACATCAATAACAGGAGCTTATTTAAGTGGAAGAAAGAAGATTGAAGTACCAAAAAAGAGAAGACCTGGAAACAAGAAAAATATCGAAATAATAAATGCAACAGAAAACAATCTAAAAAATATAAGTGTAAAATTTCCACTTGGTAAATTCATTTGTATTACAGGTGTATCTGGTTCAGGAAAAAGTACTTTAATAAATGAAGTATTATATAAAAATATTGCTCAACAATTAAATGGAGCAACAGAAAAGCCAGGAAAATGTAAAGCAATAAAAGGGTTAGAAAATATAGATAAAATCATAAATATAGACCAATCACCAATTGGACGTACACCACGTTCAAATCCTGCAACATATACAGGTGCATTTGATTTAATAAGAGATATTTTTGCAAGTACAAATGAAGCAAAAATGAGAGGATATGAAAAAGGTAGATTTAGTTTTAATGTACCAGGAGGAAGATGTGAAAGCTGTTCGGGTGATGGTGTTCACAGAATTGAAATGCACTTTTTGCCAGATGTATTTGTACCTTGTGAAGTATGTAAAGGAAAAAGATATAATAGAGAAACTCTTGAAGTTAAATATAAGGGAAAAAGTATAGCAGATGTTCTTGATATGACAGTTGAAGAATCATTAGAATATTTTGCAAATATTCCAAGAATAAAAAATAAAATACAAACATTATATGATGTAGGATTAGGTTATATAAAATTAGGACAACCATCAACAACATTATCAGGAGGAGAAGCACAACGTGTTAAATTAGCAACAGAACTTTCTAAAAAAGCAACAGGAAAAACGTTGTATATATTAGATGAACCAACAACAGGATTGCATATAGCAGATGTACATAGATTAGTAGATATTTTACAAAGACTTGTAGATACAGGAAATACTATAATAGTAATAGAACATAATTTAGACTTAATAAAAACAGCAGATTATATTATAGATTTAGGTCCAGAAGGTGGAGATGCAGGTGGAGAAATAATTGCAGTAGGTACTCCAGAACAAATTTGTAAAAATGAGAGAAGTTATACAGGTAAATTTTTAAAGAAATATTTAGAAAAATAATATATTTTTTATGCATATAGCATAAAATGTAAAAAAATAACAAAAAGTGCTTGACAATTATGTAAATTTATATTAGAATAGTAATAGTTAATTCGTCAAGTGCGAGTTGCGGAGAGATAATGGTTCCCGTTTTGGTTACTGCATCATGAATTCCTCCTCCTTTTTTATAAATATCGGGAACCTATACATAGATGGCTATAATCTTTGGGCCAATGCCCTCCATGGAAAGCTCCCCCACCAGTAATGGTGGGGGGGTTTTTTTGACTATAAAAAGAAAATGTGTTATAATATAAATAGGTTCTTATGAATCTGAAGAAGTGTGCTGTTAAAACATGGAGGGTATGACAATGAAAAAAATTTTTGCAGCGATCCTTGTAATCTTGGCAACTGGTGTTTTCTTTTCGGTTTCCGCATTTGCGGAAGAGCCTCAGATTGGCTCGAGTATTTATTCGTACAGTGACTCCACTGGGATGAGAGTGACTGTTGAAACATTTGAAGATGGTTCGCAGATCATAACTTATGACGAGGATCAATTTGAAGAGATTGATCCTGATAAATTGGCAGGTGTTTGTCCCAAATGTGGTGAAGTTCACGAAGGAAGCCTTTGCAAAAAAGAAGCACCGAGAGTTGAACTTATGACTCTTAAGTCCAATGATGGGTTCGAACGTTACAGCGACATCAAAGGAAGCGCATTGTATTATGTAACTGCTGATCACAAGCTGATGCTGATGAATCTGGTTACAAAGCAACTGTATTATGTGGCTGACAATGTTAAAGAACTCTGCAGGTTCGGCATGAACGGACGTTATATTGGTTATATGACGTCCGAAGGCAAGTTTTTCTCTGTACCGTTTGAGGTTGATGGTCAGGGGAGAATGTCTAGCAATTTCCAGGACAGTTTTGGTGAATAAATAATTCCAAAAACTTCGAAAAAATCGAAACAGCACACGGCGGCTCTCTAATGTTTGAGAGCCGCTTTTCTTTTTTGTGAAAAATTCACATATAATTCATAAAACTATTATATAATAAAATGCATTAAAATGGAAAGTCAGTAAAAAACTTTAACTTGAAAAAAGTAAAGTAATATGATATATTAGCGATAGAATTGAGAAATGTTAGAAGGAATTAATTATGAGTAAAATAGTACATATAGGAATGGATGTAGGTTCAACAACAGTAAAAATAGTTGTTATGGATGAGAATTTTAAAGAAATATATACGTCTTATGAAAGACATTATTCTGATACAAAAAATACAGTATGTAAAGTATTAGAAGAACTAGTAGAAAAATATAAAGATAAAGAATTTACAATAGCATTAACAGGATCAGGTGCAATGAGTACTGCTAAGTTTTTAGATGTGCCATTTATTCAAGAAGTTGTTGCATGCAAGAGAGCTGTAGAAAAATATATTCCACAAACAAATGTAGTAATAGAACTTGGAGGAGAAGATGCCAAAATTATTTATTTTGGAAGGTCTGTTGAACAACGTATGAATGGAACATGTGCAGGTGGAACAGGGGCGTTTTTAGATCAGATGGCATCATTATTAAATACAGACACAGCAGGGCTAAATGAACTTGCAAAAGGATATCAAACAATATATCCAATTGCATCAAGATGTGGAGTATTTGCCAAAACAGATGTGCAACCATTGTTAAACGAAGGTGCTGCAAAAGAAGATATTGCAGTATCTATTTTGCAAGCAGTTGTAAATCAAACAATATCAGGTTTAGCTTGTGGAAGACCAATTAGAGGAAATGTAGCATTTTTAGGTGGACCACTTACATATTTACCAGAATTAAGAAAAAGATTTGTTGAAACATTACATTTAACACCAGAGCAAACAATAGTGCCAGAAGAAGCACATTTATTAGTTGCAAAAGGAGCATGTTTAGAGGCTAAAGATGAAACTCCAATAAGTGTGGAAAAATTAAAAAGCAAAATACAAGTATTAAAACATTCACATGATACAACAACAGTACCATTAAAGCCATTATTTTCAACAAATGTAGAATATGATGAATTTAAAGCTAGACATGAAAAAGATAAAGTAGCAAAAAAGCCACTTTCAGAACATAAAGGAGATTGCTTTGTTGGAATAGATGCAGGTTCAACAACATCAAAATTAGTAGTTATAGATAGAGATGGAACATTATTATATTCAGCATATCAAGGAAATGGTGGAAAGCCACTTGATAGTATTATAGAAATGTTAAAGAAACTATATTCTGTTATGCCAAAAGAAGCAGTAATTCGTTATAGTGGTGTAACTGGGTATGGAGAAAAATTAATACAAACAGCATTAAATGTAGATTTAAATGAAATCGAAACAATAGCACATTATACTGCTGCAAAAAAATTTGAACCTAAAGTAACAAGTATTGTTGATATTGGCGGACAAGATATGAAATATATCAAACTAAAAAATAATACAATAGATAATATAATGTTAAATGAAGCCTGTTCATCAGGATGTGGATCATTTATAGAAACTTATGCTAAAAGTTTAAATTTAAGTATAGAAGAATTTGTAAAAGAAGCATTAGAAGCACAAAATCCAGTAGATTTAGGTTCTAGATGTACAGTATTTATGAATTCAAAAATAAAACAAGCACAAAAAGAAGGATATTCAGTTGGAGACATATCAGCAGGTTTATCATATTCAGTAATAAAAAATGCAATACAAAAAGTAATGAAAATAAGAGACGTAAAAAAATTAGGAAGCCATATTGTTGTACAAGGAGGAACTTTCTATAATGAAGCAGTATTAAGAGCATTTGAATTAATTGTTGGAAGAAATGTAACAAGACCAGATATAGCAGGACTTATGGGAGCTTATGGTATGGCATTACTTGCATGTGAACAATATGAAGCAAATATGGATATGGAATATCATTCAACACTTGCAACAATTGAAGAAATTGATAAATTAGATATAAAAGTAACACATACAAGATGTAATGGATGTGAAAATCATTGTCAATTAACAATAAATAGATTTAGTAATGGAAAAAGACATATATCTGGAAACAGATGTGAAAAAGGTGAAGGAATAGTAAATTCGCACAAAGATTTACCAAACTTAGTAAAATATAAATATGATAGAATATTTGGATATACACCATTAGAAGAAAAAGATGCACCAAGAGGAACAATAGGAATTCCAAGAGTTTTAAATATGTATGAAGATTATCCATTCTGGTTTACATTATTCACAAATTTAGGATTTAGAGTAATAATATCAGAAAAAAGTACAAGAAAAATATATGAAAAAGGTATTGAATCAATGCCATCTGAATCTGTATGTTATCCAGCAAAATTATCACATGGACATGTTATAAGCTTAATACAAAAAGGAATTAAAACAATATTTTATCCATGTATACCATATTCAAGAAAAGAATATGTGGATAGCAATAATAGATATAATTGTCCAATTGTAATATCTTATTCAGAAGTATTAAAAAATAATATAGAAGAATTAAAAAGTGAAGATATTAAATTTATAAATCCATTTTTACCATTTGAATCAAAAGCATTATTAAAAAGGATGATGGAATTACCTGAATTTAAAGAATATAATTTTAACAAAAAAGAATTAAAAAATGCAATAGAAAAAGCTCAACAAGAATATCAAAAATGTAGACAAGATATACATGAAAAAGGAAAAGAAACAATCGAATATATTGAAAAAAATAATTTAAAAGGAATTGTATTAGCAGGAAGGCCATATCATGTAGATCCAGAAATAAACCATGGAATAGATACATTAATAACAAGTTTAGGAATGTGTGTATTAACAGAAGATAGTGTTGCAGATAAAGCATTACCAGAAAGACCACTTCGTGTTGTTGACCAATGGATGTTCCATTCAAGATTATATGCAGCAGCAGATTTTGTTGGTAGACATGACAATTTAGAGCTTGTTCAAATAAACTCATTTGGTTGTGGAGTTGATGCTGTTACAACAGATGAAGTTGAAGAAATTTTAACAAGTTTTGGAAAAATGTATACATTAATAAAAATTGATGAAGTAAATAATTTAGGTGCCGTAAGAATTCGTTTACGTTCATTGCTTGCAAGCATCAATAAGAGATTAAATAATAAAAAAGAAGAAAAAGAAACAGGAGAATATTTCTTAAAGAAAAATCCATTTACAGAAGAAATGAAAAAAGAGTATGTGATTTTAATTCCACAAATGGCACCAATTCATTTTGACTTTATTGAGCCAGTTTTACAAAGTGAAGGATATAAAGCAAAACTTTTAAGAGAATGTACTCAAAATACAATCGAAACAGGATTAAGATATGTAAATAATGATGCTTGTTATCCATCAATTATAACAACAGGACAAATGATAGAAGCATTAGAATCTGGAGAATATGATGTAAATAAAACAGCATTAATAATGTCACAAACAGGTGGAGGATGTAGAGCAACAAATTATATAGGATTTATTCGTAAAGCTCTAAAAGATGCAGGCTTTGGACAAGTTCCAGTAATTTCATTTAATGTTGTTGGAATGGAGAAAAACCCAGGATTTAAGTTGACATTACCATTAGTAGAAAAATTATTAAAATCAATGGTTTATGCAGATTTATTGCAAAAAATGTTATATAAAAATAGAGCTTATGAAAAAAATAAAGGTGAAACAGATAAATTATTTGCAGAATGGATGGAAAAGGCAAAAAGACTTGCAATAAATAGTAATTCAAAGGAATTTTCAAAGAGCATATATGAAATGGTAGATGATTTTGAAAAGATTGAATGGAAGCAAGGAAAAGAAAAGCCAAAAGTAGGAATAGTAGGAGAAATCTTAATTAAATATCATCCATTTGGAAATAATTATGTAGCAAATTTATTAGAAAAAGAAGGCGCAGAAGTTGTTTTACCAGACTTTATGGGATTTGTTAAATATGTTGCAGCAAATGGAGTAATTTCACATCAATTATTAAAAAATAATGGCTTGAAATCAATGCTATTTGATGTAGCAATAAAATTGATAAATTCTTATGAGAAAGATGCTAAAAAAGCATTGGAAAAATCTAAAAAAGGATATTTACCAACTTGTGATATTTGGCATTTAGCAGATAATGTAAAATCAGTTTTATCAACTGGAAATCAAACAGGTGAAGGATGGTTCTTGACAGCAGAAATGCTTGAATATATGGAAAATGGTATTCAAAATATAGTTTGTGTTCAACCATTTGCATGTTTACCAAACCATGTTGTTGGAAAAGGTGTAATAAAAACTATTAGAGATATGTTTCCAAATGCTAATATTGTACCAGTTGATTATGATCCAGGTGCAAGCGAAGCAAATCAAACAAATAGAATTAAACTTCTTATGACAGTTGCTAAAGATAATTTAAAAATTAAACAAAAAGAGAAAAAGATTACTGAAAAAGAAAATAAGGAAAAAATTAATATATAAAACCCACCAGTCCCCGCAGGTTTTATTCTGCGGGGGCTAGTGGGTTCAAGTGCAGAAGATATTACTTGATATCTTCTTCTTCGTTTACAACATTTTTAAACGAAAAGGTGGGGCCTTCAGTTGCAATGAGGCAGCTCAAATCATTGTTTTTCAGCTGCCACCCATTGCTTTCCAGCCAGGCCAAGAATGCTTCCTTTGGGAAGCGCGGATCCTTGAAGATGTCGGAAACACGGCAGTATCCCGTCATGCAGGTAAGGGAAAAGCAGAACTTTCCTGTTTCAGCATCCATGCTAAGGCCTTGCGTTCCCATGAAATCAACATAATTGCTGATTTTTTTGGTAACACTGTCAAACATGCTCTGCTGAAGTGCGTTGGACAAACTCATTGAATCTTTCATCTGGATAACCCTCCGTTAATGTTTGTGAATTTGCGAACTCAAATAACCTAATAAATAGATTATAAATATTATATCATAATTTACATAAAAAGTCAAATTGCAAAAATAATGACAAAATATTGCATTCATATAAATATCATGTTATAATTTTTCTATAAAAAAGTGGAAGGAAGGTAGTATATGATTGAACAACTTTTAGCATTGTATTATATTTATTCTGTTGCAGGATGGATAATGGAAACAGTAAGTGTATCAATTCAAAAAAGAAAATTTGTAGATAGAGGTTTTTTAATAGGTCCATATTGCCCTATATATGGAACAGGTGTTGTAGCTATTACAGTATTATTAAAAAAATACAGTGATGATGTTGTTGCTACATTCTTTATGTCAATAATAATATGTGGAATACTTGAGTATATGACAAGCTATTTTATGGAAAAAATATTTAAAGCAAGATGGTGGGATTATACAAATAGAAAATTCAATATTAATGGAAGAGTATGTTTACAAAATTTAGTTATATTTGGAATATTAGGAACTTTTATTGTATTTGTTGCAAATCCATTTTTAATAAAATATATTAATATGATACCAATAACAACATTGCATATAATTTTAGGAATTTTCTCATTTATATTCTTACTAGATACAATAGTTTCATATAAATTAATTTTCGAATTAAAAGATATATCAAGAGAATTAAAAGATAATACAATAGAGATTTCAGAAAAAGTTAAAAAGAGAATCAGAAGTTGGAAGATTGGCTTATATAGAAGATTTGTAAGAGCATTCCCAAGAATTAAAGATTATGTAAGATATAATAGATGGGAAGAGATAAAAAAGAAAATAGAAGAATCTAAAGAAGGAATAAAAGAAAAAATAGTGGAGTCTACAAGTGAGATTAAAGAAAAAATTCAACAAATAAAACCAAATCAAAAGAAATAACATATTTGTTGACAAGTTATGTAAAATAATGTTATAATTATATAGAAAAATATATAAAGAGGTTTTAATATGGATAGAATAAAAACATTTGCTAAATATGTAATACTAGTTGTACTTTTTTGGGTATTATCAGAAGTACTAATAAATTATGCATTCAATACAAAAAAAGAAGAGGAAAAAGTAAATCTACAGGAAAAAAATACACAAGAAATAGTACAGCAAGAAAATGAGAATAAATGAGTAACAAAAGAGTCTTAAAAGACTCTTTTATTATTGCATTTTTATAGGAGTTATGATAAAATAAGCATATCGATTAGAGGAGGAAAAAATGGGATTTTTTGATAAATTAAAACAAGGACTTTCAAAAACAAAAGAATCAATAAATGATAAAATAAATAATGTATTAAGTAATTTTAGAAAAGTTGATGAAGACTTATTAGAAGAATTAGAAGAAGCACTTATAATGTCAGATATAGGTGTAGAAACATCAACAAAAATAATAGAGAATTTAAGAGAAAAAATAAAAAAAGAAAAAATAGAAGATGTAGAACAAGTAAAAGAAGAATTAAGAAAAGAAATAGAAAAAATATTAGAAATATCAGATAATAGTTTAAAATTAGAAACAAAACCTTCAGTAATTTTGGTTGTAGGAGTCAATGGAGTAGGAAAAACAACATCAATAGGTAAAATGGCTGCGAGATTAGCTAGAGATGGAAAAAAAGTTGTTGTAGCAGCAGCAGATACTTTTAGAGCAGCAGCTGTAGAACAATTAGAAATTTGGGCAACAAGAGCAGGGGCAGAAATTGTAAAAAAAGATGAGGGTGTTGATCCTGCATCTGTTGTGTATGATGCTATAGCAAAAACTAAAAAGAATGGAGCAGATGTATTAATAATAGATACAGCTGGAAGATTACATAATAAAAAATATTTGATGGACGAATTAAATAAAATTCAAAAAGTTGTTAACAAAGAAATGCCTGATGCATCTAAAGAAGTATTACTTGTAATAGATGCTGCAACTGGTCAAAATGCAATATCTCAGGTAAAAGCATTTAAAGAGCAAACAGATATAACAGGAATTATATTAACAAAACTTGATGGAACAGCAAAAGGTGGAGCTATCGTTGGAATAGTTCAAGAAAATAAAATACCAGTAAAATTCATTGGAGTTGGAGAAAAAATAGATGATATGGAAATATTCAATTCAAGTGATTTTGTAAAGGCAATAATATAAAAAATAATAAAGGATAGTAAAATGAATAAAAAGAAATTTAATGTAATAAAAAATATTTCAGTAGTTATATGTATATTATTATTTGCTATAATAACTTATATCGAGTTAAGAGGACAACATTTGGAATATGCAGAACTTGGTACACAATATGTTCAAACATTTTGGACAAATATAAAATATAAATACTCAATAATGGGAATTACATTTATATTAGTATCAATAATGATGCTTATTACTAATTTTGGAATAAAAAAAGGTTTAAAAAGTTTTTTTGATAGTGAAAATAAAACAATGCCTAAATTACCTAATAAATCAATTGCATTTATAGTAGCATTGATAATAAGTATAATGGTTTCAAATAATTTTGTAGAAAAAGTTATTTTATTTGCAAGCAATGTTTCTTTTCAAGAAACAGATATAGATATTTTATTTAATATGGATGTATCATATTATATGTTCATAAAACCAATAATTGATGCAATAATTAATTATTCATTAAAAGCAATTGTATTTTTCAGTGCTTATATGACAGCATATTATATTATTGTATTTAATTTCTATTTTGATGGAATAGACAGAAAACAATTACGTGAAAGTAAACTAATAAAAAAATTATTAAGAAATGCAATAATATTTGCAGTACTAAAGGGGATTCAAACAATTGTAAATACTCAAAATATTTTAACAGACACTTTTTTAACATTGAGTAATGGAACACAGCTTACAGGAGCTGGAAGCATAGAAGCTACAATAAAGTTATGGGGATATATTATTTTTGCAGTAGTAATTGTTGTAGCAGCTGTTTTGTCAGTGGTGTATTTTCAAAAAAACAAAACAAAGAAAATATTGCCAACTCTTTTAACAATACCAGGATATTTAGTTGGATTATTTTTAGTAATGGTATTGGCAGATTTTATATTTGTTAATCCAAATGAATTTGACAAAGAAAGAAAGTATATTGAAGCAAATATAAAAGCAACTAAAAAAGCATATAATATAAATATTACAGAAAAAAATGTTGATTATACAGGAACAATATCAGATAGTGAAATTCAAGAAAACTCAGATGTAATAAATAATATACCTATAGTAAGTAAAAACATGGTTAAACAAAGTTTGGAAGATACTCAAACAGAATCAGGTTATTATGCTTTTAGAAATATATCAACAGCACAAACAACTGTTGATGGAAAAAAACAAGTATTATATGTTGTTCCAAGAGAAATGGCTGATCAGTCTATTTCTTATGATAATAAGACTTATGAATATACTCATGGAATTGGTCAAATATTTGTATCTGCAACACAAACATCAGAAGATGGAAATATTGAATATATAAATAAAGATATAACAGGTGAAAGAATATATTACGGATTAGAAACAAATTCTATAGTAGTTACAAATACAAAAAATAAAGCTGAGTATGATTATACTGATAATAATGGAATTGAACATACTTATGAATATGATGGAGAATCAGGATTACAAGTTGGGTTTTTAGATAGATTAATTTTAGCGATAAGAAATAAAGATATTAAACTTGCATTTTCAACAACAATTACAAATCAAAGTAAAATATTACTTAATAGAAATGTAATAGAAAGAGCTAAAACAGCATTGCCAAACTTAATATATTCAGAAGAACCATATACAGTAACTGAAAATGGACAAATTTATTGGGTAATTGATGGTTATACAATATCAGACAAATATCCATATTCAACATATACAACAATAGAATACGAAAAAAATAGCAGAAAGATAAATTATATAAGAAATTCTGTTAAAGTAATCGTAAATGCTTATGACGGAGAAATGAAATTTTATATAACAGATAAAAATGATCCTATAATAGCAGCTTATAAGAAGATATATCCAGATATATTTGAAACAGATGAAATATCAGATGAAATAAAACAACAATTAAAATATCCACAATTTTTATATAATGTTCAAGCTCAAATGTTAAGTGTATACCATAATGTTAAAGAAGATGTTTTGTATAGAAATAGTGATATATGGGCATTAGCAACTTATGGAAAATCAACAAATACCAAAAATAAATATTCAGTTATGGAACCATATTATACAGTATTAAAAACACCAGATGGTTTAACACAATTTGGATTAGTTCAAATGTATACACCAAATAATAAATCAAGTATAAATGCTTGTTTGATTGGTACAAACAATGGAACAGAAAATATTTTAACAATATATAAATATTCAGCAGATAATAATATTTTAGGACCAACTCAATTAGATAATTTAATTGAACAAGATGAAACTATTTCAGCTGAATTAAGTTCATTGAATGTAACAGGAGTAAAAACATCAAAAGAGATGAAAATAATCCCAATTAATAATACATTATTATACATAGAGACTATTTATCAAACTAGAACAAATGAGGTTAATCAACCAATGACACTTGAAAAGGTAATAGTTGCATCAGGAACAAAAGTTGCAATTGGAGATACTTTAAATAGTGCATTAAAAAAATTGGTTTCTCAATCAGCTGTTAATTTAGAAATAGATAATACAGATAGTATTGATGGAATTATAGATGCTATAATAAAAGCAAATGATAATTTAACAGATTCAAATACACGAAATGATTGGGAAATGATGGGAGAAGACATAAAGAAATTACAAGATTTAATAAATTTATTAGATAAAATGAGAGAAAACAATTCAAAGAAAAAAACAGAGAATGTGACAACAGATACAAATGAAATAACAACTGAAAAAATATACGAATAAATTGTATGAGAGGAAAAATAATGGAGAACAAAGAAATAGAACAAATAATAGAGGCTATATTATTTGCTGCTGGGAGAGTTGTAACAGAACAAGAATTAATGATTGCACTAGAGATTAGCAAAGAAAAAATCGAAGAAATAGTAAATGATATGCAAGAAAAATATAAAGATAGAGGAATTCAAATTATAAAAATAGAAAAAGGATATCAAATATGTAGTAAACCAGAATATTATGAGTATATATATCCGATTATTGATCAAAGAACAAAACCTAATTTATCTAATGCAGCATTGGAAACATTAGCTATAATTGCATATAATCCTAGAGCAACAAGACCAGAAATAGAAGCTATTAGAGGGGTTAATTCAGATGGAACAATATATAAGCTATTAGATTATGGATTAATAGAAGAAGCTGGAAAAGCTGATTTACCAGGCAGACCAACAACATATAAAACAACACAAGAATTTTTAAAAATGTTTGGATATTCAAATCTAAATAAGTTACCAGAACTTCCACGATATAAATTAGATTCAAATAGACAAATAGTAATAGATGACCTAATAGAAACAGAGGCTCCAATGCCGAATATAGACGAAAGAACACCGGAAAATGATAATCAATAAAAAAGGAGAATAAATGTAGAATGGAAGAAAACAAGAATTTCGTAAAAGAAATAACAAATATAGACGAAGATTTTGCACAATGGTATACAGACATAGTTATAAAAGCAGAACTTGCAGATTATACAGATACAAAAGGATGTATAGCTATAAGACCTTATGGATATGCAATATGGGAAAATATTCAAAATTGTATGGATAAGAAATTTAAAGAAACAGGTGTAAAAAATACATATTTTCCTGTATTAATTCCAGAAAGTTTATTACAAAAAGAAAAAGACCATGTTGAAGGATTTGCACCAGAAGTAGCTTATGTAACAGAAGCGGGTGGTCAAAAATTAGATGAAAGATTATGTGTAAGACCAACATCTGAAACAATAATAACAACAATGTATTCAAAATGGTTGAAATCATGGAGAGATTTACCTTATGTATATAATCAATGGTGTAGTGTATTAAGATGGGAAAAAGAAACAAGACCATTTTTACGTTCAAGAGAATTTTTATGGCAAGAAGGTCATACAATACATGAAACAGCAAAAGAAGCACAAGAAAGAACATTACAAATGTTAAATATATATGCAGATGTTGTAGAAAATCTTTTAGCAATACCAGTAATAAAAGGAATAAAAACTGAATCAGAAAAATTTGCTGGAGCAGATGAAACATATACAATTGAAACTATGACTTATGATGGAAAAGCATTACAATCAGGAACTTCACATTATTTTGGACAAAACTTTACAAAACCATTTAATGTAACATTCCAAAATAGAGAAGGAAAACAAGAATATGCTTATCAAACATCATGGGGAGCTTCAACAAGATTAATTGGAGCATTAATAATGGCACATGGTGATAATAGAGGCTTAAAATTACCACCAAGAGTAGCACCAATACAAGTTGTATTAGTACCAATTGCAATGCATAAAGAAGGAGTAAAAGAAAAAGCTCAAGAAATATATATGCAATTAAAAAATAACTATAGAATTGAATTAGATGATAGAGATAAAGTTTCACCAGGTTATAAATTTAATGATTGGGAAATGAGAGGAGTTCCACTAAGAATAGAAATGGGACCAAGAGATATAGAAAATGGAGTTTGTGTCTTAGTTAGAAGAGATACAAATGAAAAAATAGAAGTTAAATTGTCAGAACTAGATTCAAAGATTGGAGAAATATTAGAATTAATACAACAAAATATGTATGATACTTGCCAAAAGAGAATGGAAGCAAAAACAACAATTGCACATAATTTAGAAGAATTTCAAGCTAATATGAATAAAGAACAAGGATTTATAAAAGCTATGTGGTGTGGAAGCGAAGAATGTGAAGCAAAAATAAAAGAATTAACAGCAGCAAAATCAAGATGTATGCCATTTGAACAAGAAAAAATAGGAGATACATGTGTATGTTGTGGTAAGCCAGCTACAAAAATGGTTATATGGGGAAGACAATATTAATTTAATAAATAATGAAAAAATAGTTGTAAAAAAAAATAAAAATTGATATACTTATACAAATAAAAAAAATAAGGAGGAAGAACAATGGAAGAAGATAGAATTGAAAATAATGAAACAAATGAAATCGAAGAGGGAAATAATGGAATAAAAATTGCAAATGATGTTATATCAGTTATAGCAGGTGTAGCAGTTTCAGAAGTTCAAGGTGTAGCAAGCATGGCTGGTGGATTTGCTGGAGGAATTTCACAAGTATTTAGTGGAAAAAAGAATTTAAGCAGAGGAATAAAAGTAGAAGCTGATGAAAAAGAAGTAAAAATAGATGTAAACATTATAGTTGAATATGGTACTAGAATTCCTGATGTAGCTTATGAAATTCAAAATAGAGTTAAAAAATCCGTAGAAAATATGACAGGATTAAAAGTTGCAGAAGTTAATGTACATGTACAAGGTGTAAAGACAGAAAAAGATGTTGAAGACAAAGATGAAGAAAAAGACGAAGAAAAAACAGTAGAAGAATAATCAGTGACACATAAGATTTTCTTATTAAGAAAATCTTATGTGTGTATGTAAAGAAAAGAGGAAAAAAATGAAATTTTTAGAGAGATTTGCATTAATTGTATATTCATATTTGGTATTATTATTATCAGTTATATTATGCTTGTTAGTATTTAATTGGTTAGATTTTGATGTAGTAACAGGTATGCTAAAATTAGCCATTACAAATGATGTTGCATCAAAAGTTACATTAAGTGTTAGTTGCATATTTATACTTTTATCAATAAAATGTATATTTTTTGATTCACAAACATCAGAAAAAATAAAAGAATCAAAAGGAATATTATTGAAAAATGAAAATGGACAACTATTAATAACAAAAGAAACACTTGATAATATGGTAAATGCAGCAGTAAGTGGCTTCCAAAGTATAAAAGAATGTACTCCAAAAATCAGTGTAAATGATGAAAATGAAATAACAGTTACAGTTCAAATTATAGTTGATGAAAATGTAATAATAAAAGATTTAGCAGCTAATATACAAGAAAAAATAAAACAAGAAATGAAAAAATCTTCTGATTTAGATGTAAAAGAAGTAAATGTAAAAATAATGAATATTAATAAAGTTGCAAAAAATAATAATAAAGAATAATAATCATTATACTATAAGAAAGGAAAAAATATGGAAAGTTTAAAAAACTTTTGGTCACAATATAAAGGTGCAATAATAGGTGTAATTGTGGCAATCTTAATACTATGTACAAAATTATATGATGTAATAATTGCAATAGTTGGAATTGTACTAGGTGCAATAGTTGGAAATTATATACAACAAAATAAAGATAGTGTAAAAGAAAAATTAAAAGAATTTATAGATAGACTTTAATTTAGAACTTTGAAAAATATTTTAGAAGGGAGAATGTTAGAAGAAAATCTAACAGGAAAAAAATGAAAAGATCAGCAATTAGAGAATTAGCATTTAAACTTATATATAGTTTAGAAATGCAAAAGGAAGAAAATTTAGATGAACAAATTGAAATTTACTTTGAATGTGAAGAAATAAATGATAAAGAAGCAAAAGAATATATAATAGATGCTGTAAAAGGAATAAAAGCCAATGAAGAAGAAATAAAAGAATTAATAAAAAACAAACTAAAAGCTGATTGGTCATTAGAAAGAATATCAAAAGTTGATTATAGTATTTTAAAACTTGCAATATATGAAATAAAATATAAAGAAATTCCATATAAAGTTGCTATAAACGAAGCAATTGAAATTTCAAAAAAATATGGAGAAAATACTTCTAAAAACTTTATAAACGGAATATTAGCAAGTGTTGTAAAAGAACAATTAAATGAGGAATAAACATTATTCTTGAAGAACTGTATTCTAATGGAGGAAAGAACAAATGAAGTATAATGCAGTTACGGTAACTCAATTAAATAAATATTTAAAAGATAAATTTGATAATGATGAAAATTTGGAAGCTATATTGGTAAAAGGAGAAATATCAAATTTTAAAAATCACTATACAGGGCATTTATATTTTACTTTAAAAGATGAAAATTCATTAATAAAATGCATAATGTTTAAAGGTTATGCTGAAAGATTGAATTTTATTCCTAAAGATGGAATGAAAGTAATGGTATTTGGCTCTGTTTCTGTTTTTGAGAGAGATGGAGTATATCAAATATATGCAAAGTCAATACTTGAAGATGGGGTTGGGGATTTGCACGAAAAATTTGAGCAGTTAAAAAATAAATTAGAGGCAGAAGGATTATTTGATGTAAAACACAAGAAGGCAATTCCAATGTATCCGAGAATAGTTGGAGTACTTACATCACAAACTGGAGCAGTTATTAGAGATATAATAAATGTTTCAACAAGACGTAACCCAAATGTATATATAAAATTATTTCCAGTTCCAGTACAAGGTCCTGGAGCAGCAGAACAAATTGCTGAAAAAATAAAAATAATGAATGAAAAGAAATTGGCAGATGTTTTAATTATCGGAAGAGGTGGAGGTTCACTTGAAGATTTGTGGCCATTTAATGAAGAGATTGTTGCAAGAGCAATATATGAATCTGAACTTCCAATAATTTCGGCAGTTGGACATGAAACAGACTTTACAATTGCAGATTTTGTAGCAGACTTAAGAGCTCCAACACCATCAGCAGCTGCAGAATTAGCTGTTCCTGATGTATATGAATTAAAACAAAAAATTTTAAATTATCAAAATAGATATAGACAAGCATTAAAAAAGAAAATTGAAGTAATGAAATTAAGATTTGAATCAGTAATGAAATCGAGAGTATTTACAGATCCACTAAGAAAAATTATTGATAATTCTACAATATTAGATAATTATATGATAAGGTTAGAAAATTCTGTAGAAAAAATACAAAAAGAAAGACGTAATAATTATGCAGAATTAATTACAAAACTAGATACATTGAGTCCATTAAAGACATTAAGTAGAGGATATAATTTAGCAGAAAAAGATGGCAAAATAGTAAAAAGCGTATATCAGTTAGAAAAAGATGAAGTAGTAAAGCTAAAATTTATTGATGGAAATAGAGATGTAAAGGTTTTATAGAAAAGGAATGATAGTATGGAAACAAGAGAAAAACAAAGATTATTAACATTAATAATAATTGTATCATTGCTGGCGATAGCATCTATAATTGGTTTTATTATAGTTCCAGAAATAAAAGAACAAAATAATAGTGAAAATGTAGCTGAAAATCAAGATAACAAGTCAAATAATACTGGAGAAAATGTATCAAAAAAAGATGATACAAGTGATAATAAAGATGAAAAAGATGAACCTGATACAAATACAAGTGATAATGAAAATACAAATAATAATGATTCTATTGGAAAAGAAGAGCAAAACAGTGAAACAACATCATCAAATAATTCACAAACCAAGGAAGAAAAGGCTGTTGAACTTGCAAAAAATAAATGGGGAAAAAATGATGAAACTGTATCATTTAATATTGAGCAAAAAGATGGAAAACTATATTATGTTGCTGTAAGAAAAGATACGCAAGTTATGCAATGGTATGAAGTAAATACAGAAACATGGGAAATTAAAGAATATTAATAAAAAAGGAAATAGAAAATGAAAGTATATGATTTAGCAAATGAATTAGCAAAAGAAATAAGACATTCTGAAGAATATAAGAATTATGAGAAAGCTAAAAATAATATAAATTCGAATAGTGAATTAAAAGACAAAATAAAAGATTTTGAAAATGCAAGATATGAAGCTCAGGTAATTGCTCTTCAAACTGGAAAAGATGATGAAATAAAGATGAGACATGTACAAGAATTATATGGAGAGCTTATCCAAAACAAAGAAGCAAGCCAATATTTTGATGCTGAAATAAGATTTAATGTATTGATAGCTGATGTAAATAAAATTATAGGCGAAGTAGTACAAGAAGCAATGAAATAGAAAAGAATTGAATTTATAAATGATTAGGAAAATTTTATAAAGATAAAAAAGAAAGGTATATAAAATGGAACTAATTATAATTATTATAGTTGCAATAATATCTATAGTAATCATATCAATTTTAATGTTAGCAAATATAAAAGAGATGGAAAAAATTGCAACAGACAAAGAATTAAATATAATATCGGAAAAATATCCAAGTAATATTGAAATTTGTAAAGAAATATTGAATAAATTAAATAATTCAAATGTAAAAATAGAAGAAAATGATAAATCAGATGCAACAATGTATATAGCAATAAGTAATAAAATTTTAATAGGTAATACTTATAAAAGTTTTACAAGAATTCAAACAATGATACATGAATGTTTACATTCAATTCAAAAAAGGAGTTTATTAATTTTTAATTTTATTTATTCAAATATATATTTGTTATATTTTATAATTATTTGTATTTTGGCAATTCTCAATAGACTTCCAAATCCAATTTTATTTTCTAATATATTATTAATATTAAGTTTTATATATTATGTTGTAAAAATCTATCTTGAAAATGATGCAATGATAAAAGCGGAGTTCATTACAATAGATTATATAAAAGAGAAAAATGTAGTATCAAATGAAGAAATAAAGAAAATAGAAAATGGAATAAAAAAAATCAATGAAGGAGGAATAAAAGGGACAAATTGCCAGATATTTGTAGAAATTATGATAAAAGTTATAATTTTTAATGTTCTAGCATTGATTTTTTAGGAAAGATATGTTAAAATAACTTGGTATTGAAACGAATAATAAAATCGTTAGGAGGAAGAATATATGCAAGTAGTAAAAATAATTTTAATAGTAGCTGATTTAATAGTTTGTGTTGCATTAACAATATTTGCTATGATATCAACAAAAGAAGATGCAGGATTATCACAAACAATAACAGGTTCATCAACAAATAATTTTTTCGAAAAAAATAAAGGTAGAACAAAAGAAGGAATGCAAAAAAAATGGACTATAATATTAGGAATATTATTTGTTATTTTAACAATTGCTCTATCTATAATATATATAATAAAATAAAATTATTCTAAAGCAAAAGTCACTGGCGGGTCCAATGGCTTTTTATTTATAAGACAAGGAGGAAAAATGAGCAAAGAAGAAATAATTGGAACATATAGAAAAAATCAAAAAGGATTTGGATTTGTAAAAATAGAAGATCAAGAAGACGAAATATATATATCAAGAGAAAATTCAAAAAATGCTTTAAATGGAGATACTGTGGCAATTAAAATAATAGCAGAAAAAGAAGGAGATAAAAAGCAAGAGGGAAAAATAGTAAAAATAGTAAGACATGAAAAAGATACAGTAGTTGGAACTTTTCAAAAAAGTAGAAATTTTGCATTCGTTGTTCCAGACGACAAGAATTTTGGAACAGATATATTTATATCAAAAACTAATTGGGGAAAAGCCAGAGATAAGAAAAAAGTATTAGTACAAATTTTAAAATATCCTGAAAAAGGAAAAAATGCAGAAGGAAAAGTTATTGAAGTATTAGGCGGAATTAATGAAGCAGGAGTTGACATGTTATCATTAATAAAACAATATGAACTCCCATATAAATTCCCAGAAGAGGTTGTTGCAGAAGCAAAAGCTTATGGAGATAAAATTGATCCATCAGATTTGCCAAGAAGAAGAGATTTGCGTAATGACATAATATTTACAATTGATGGTGAAGATGCCAAAGATTTAGATGATGCAATACATGTAGAAAAATTGGAAAATGGTAACTATAAATTAGATGTTCATATTGCAGATGTAAGTCATTATGTAAGAGAAAAAACAGAACTTGATAAAGAAGCATATTTAAGAGGAACAAGTATCTATATGTTAGGAAGAGTAATACCAATGCTTCCAAGAGAATTATCAAATGGAATATGTAGTTTAAATGCAGGTGAAGATAGATATACATTATCATGTTCAATGGAAATAACCCCAAAAGCCAAAATAGTATCATCAGACATATATAAAGGTGTAATACGTGTAACAGAAAGAATGTGCTATACAGATGTTCAAAAAATATTAGATAGATCTGATGAAGCAGTGTTAAAGAGATATGAAAAATATATTTCATATTTTGATTTAATGGCAGAATTAGCAAATATATTAAAAGCAAAAAGAAAAGAAAATGGATATTTGAATCTTGAAATTCCAGAAAGTAAAATAATACTTGATGAAAATGGTGTTGCAATAGATGTAAAAAAATATGAAACATATTTTGCAAATGAAATAATTGAACAATTTATGCTAATTGCAAATGAAACAGTTGCTGAAAAATTTTATTGGTTACAAGCACCATTTATATATAGAAACCATGAAGCACCAGATGTTGATAAAGTAAAAGAATTAAATAAATCATTATATAATTTTGGATATAAAATAAAAATTTCAAAAGAAGAAATTATTTATCCAAATGAATTTGCAAAAATTCTTGAAGATGTAAAAGGTAAAGACGAAGAAAAAGTAGTATCAAATATAATATTAAGAACTTTGAGAGTTGCAAAATATGAAGCAGAAAATAAAGGACATTTTGGAATTGCAAGTAAATATTATTGCCATTTTACATCACCAATAAGAAGATATCCTGATTTATTCATACACAGAATAATATCAAAATATTTAGATAATGATTATTTAGTAAATGATTTTTGGATTAAGAAATATGAAAAAAGAGCAGAAAAGAGAGCGGAAAATTGTTCAGAAAGAGAAAGAGTTGCAACAAAAGTAGAAAGAGAAGCAGAAGATATTAAGAAAGCAGAATTCATGGAAAGTAAAATTGGTGAAGAATATGAAGGAATTGTATCATCTGTTACTAATTTTGGAATATTTGTTGAACTTGACAATACTGTTGAAGGTTTAATTCGTTACGAAAAATTAGGTGATGAATATTTTATTTACAATGAAGAAAAGAGACAAGCTATTGGTGAACATACTGGAAAGGTTTATCAAATTGGAGATAAGGTTAAAATTAGAGTTGCTAATGCTAGTAAATTAATGAGACAAATTGATTTTGAGATATGCTAAAGATGATTTGAAATAAAAATTAGAATATAATATATAGTTTTTTCTGGAAAGGAGAAAGAATGAATAAAGGTAGAAAAAAAGAAGAAATATTAGCAGATTTAAATATAAGGGATTTTTATTTAAAATTTTCTAACAAGGAATTACGTTCAAATAAGGAATTTGTGTTACAAGCTGTAAAAAAAGATGGAGAAGCATTGTTATATGCAAGTAGCAGTTTGAAAGCAGATAAAGAAGTAGTATTAGCTGCTGTGAAGAATAAAGGGAAAGCATTAAAATATGCTAGTCCAGAATTACAAGATGATGAGGAAGTAGTATTAGCTGCTGTGAAACAAAATGTAAATGCAATAAGTTTTGCTAGTGAAGAAATATGTGCAGATAAAAAATTTATAGTAGAAGCACTAAAAAATGTTAATAGTGTAGAAATATTACTAAATCATGTAAAAGATATAGAAAAAAGTAGATTTATTTCTACACTTAGTAAAGAAGAAATATTAGCTATTGCGAATAATGATGGAATGATCTTAAAATATGCTAGCCTAGAATTACAAGCAGATAAAGAAGTAGTATTAGCAGCTGTAAAGCAAAAGGGATATGCATTAGAATATGCAAGTGAGGAATTAAAAGCAGACAGAGAAGTAGTATTAGTGGCTATAAGACAATATGGGATGGCATTTGGTTATGCAAGCCAAGAACTAAATGATGATAAAGAAATAGCAATAGCAGCTGTAGAAAATGATTTTTATAATTTTTCAAAATTGAGTCCAAGAATGCAAGAAGATAGAGAAGTAGTACTAGCAGTTGCAAAGCAACATGGGGATATACTAAAATCTGCAAGAAAATTTGCAGACGACAAGGAAATAGTCTTATCAGCAGTAAGACAATTTGGTGATTCATTGAAATATGCAAGTGAAAATCTAAAAGCAGATAAACAAGTAGTATTAGAGGCAGTAAAGGAAAGTGGACTTGCATTACAATACGCAAGTGAAGAACTAAGGACAGATAGAGAAGTGGTGTTAGCAGCTGTAAGAAGGTATGGAGATTCATTAGAATATGCAAGTGATGAATTGAGAGAAGATAGAGAAATAGCATTAGAAGCAATATCATGTGGGCATTTGCCATGGCATTATGTGAGCTATAAGTTCTTAGCTGATAGAGAATTTTTATTAGATGCGGTTATAAGAGCTAAAGTAGCTCAAAGTGATAATGTATTGATATATGCTAATGAAAGTCTTACATCAGATAGAAGTTTTATAATAGAAGTTGTAAAACGAAATGGAAAAGAATTACGTTTAGTAAAAAAGGAAATGCAAGCAGATAAAGAAGTGGTTCTTGCTGCTGTAAAAGATTATGGAAAAGCATTATGGTATGCAAGTGAAGAATTGAAAGCAGACAAGGACGTTGTTTTAGTAGCAGTAAAAAATGATGGAAGTGCTTTATTGTTTGCAAATAAAGAATTAAGAGCAGACAGAGAAGTTGCGTTAGAAGCTGTAAAAAATGATGGAAATGCATTAGAATATGTTGCTAGAGAATTAAAATCTGATAGAGAAATTGTGGTAGAAGCTGTAAAAAGTTCTAAAGGTGAAGCATTAAAATATGCAAGTAAGAGAATGCAAGGTGATAAAAGTATATTAAAAGAAGCAGGAATAGAAGAAAAACAAAAAGATGATTTTGAAGATATGGATTTTGATGAATTGTTATTTATTTGGGAGAAAAATAATCAAAAAATTGCTGAAAATGAAAGATTAATACAAGAATTGATGAATAAGATTTTGGCTCAACAGAAAAGAATACAAGAACAACAAGAACAAATAAAGAGTTTACAGGAGATACAAAAGTAGAAATATATAATATAAAGAAAAATTAACTATATGAATGAAAAGATAATACATAGGTTCTCTATAAATGTGATAGCCAATTTCAAAGAAAGGAGAAATTTGTATAATAAAATATATATTTATTATACAATGATAAAAAATGGATAAGAATAAATCAAAAAAATATAAGTTTAATTTACCATTGAGAATAAAAGAAATTTTTTTAAAAAAGAATCCAAAAGAGAAAAGTAATAAAGAGGAACAATGCAAATCAATAAATAATAACGAAAGACGAAAATTTTTAGAACAAATTAAAGACCAAAATGGTTCAGCAATTCAAGTAGCAAAAAAAATTCAAATGTTAAGTGATATAGAGAATAATGAAAATAAATTGAATGAAATGTCTATTGAAGAGTTAATAGAATTAAGTGGATATTATGATGAGATTATTGAAAGAAATAATAACATTATAGAAAAATTAAAAAAATCTGCATAAATCATAAAAAATGGGGATGTTTATCATCTCCATTTTTTGTTCTAAATCCATTCACCATATTTCTTAATATAAATCTTTTTAGCAATAACTGCAACAAAACAATACAATATTGGAACACCAATAATAACTAAGAAATCTTTAGCAGCAAGAGCAGTAAGACCAATTGCACGACCTATAAAAGTAAAAGGTATAATCATAGCAATAATACAAATTGAAATTGATGAAAAGTAAACAGCTTTTGAAGCATGACTCTCTTTAAAAGGAATCTTAGCAGTTCTAATAACATGCATTCCAACAAGGTTTGAAACAATACTATAAATAAACCAAATAGTTTGGAAAATTGCAGGTTCATGAATATCATAAGTAAACCAAACTAAAGCAAAAACTATTAAATCAAAACATGAACTAAGTGGACCCATAAATAGCATAAAATGTTTTAAACTTTTTACATCAAACTTTTTAGGTTTTCTCAAATATTCTTCATCAACATTATCTAAAGGCAAAGTCAATTGACCGAAATCATATAATAATCCTTCAACTAAAAGTTGAATTGGTGTTTCTGGTAAAAATGGAAGAATAACACTTGCAATAATTACAGACATAACCTCACCGAAATTAAAGCTTGCAGCAAGTTTAATATATTTCATTAGATTTGCATAAGTATGACGACCTTCTTTCACACCATCAAGTAAAACATGTAAATCTTTCTCAAGTAAAATAATATCTGCAGATTCTTTTGCAATATCAACAGCCGTATCAACAGAAATACCAACATCAGAATTTATAAGTGAAGGACTATCATTTATACCATCACCCATATATCCAACAACATTTCCACTATCTCTTAAAAGTCTTACAATACGAGCTTTTTGAATAGGAGAAAGTTTTGCAAAAATATTTGTCTTTTTCAATAATCTTTTTACAGCAATATCTTGTAATTTATCAATTTGACTTCCAATAATAATTTGTGGTGATTTAATACCAACTTTATCACAAATACATTTTGTAACTTCAACATTATCACCAGTTAAAACAATAACTCTAATTCCATTTTTATTAAGTTTTTCAATTGATGATTTAGCACTTTCTTTTGGAGGATCAAGAAATCCTATAAAACCAATTAAAACCATATTTTTTTCATCTGCTACTGTAAATTCAGAAGTTTTATCTAAATTATTTTTTTGACAAACAGCAACAACACGAAGCCCTTGTTTGTTTAAATCTTTAGCAATTTTTTTGATATTTTCTTTAATTGCATTTGTTATAGGAGATACATTACCTTGATAATCAACCATTGTAGAAATACTTAAAATTTCTTCGACAGCACCTTTTGTAATCATTTGAGTTTTTTGACCATCACTAACTATAACAGAAAGACGACGTCTTGCAAAATCAAAAGGAATTTCATCAATTTTTGTATATTTTTCTGATAATTCACTTAAACCATGTTCATTTATATGATTTATAACAGCTTCATCAATATTACTTTTCAATCCAGTTTGAAAATAACTATTTAAAAAAGCATGTTTTAAAGTTCTAATGTCTTCATTTCCATTAATATCAAGATATTTTTCAAGAACAATTTTATCTTCAGTCAATGTACCAGTTTTATCTGTACATAAAATATTCATTGCACCAAAGCTTTGAATTGAATCAAGCTTTTTTACAATTGTTTTCTTTTTTGACATTCGTAAAGCACCTTTTGATAAACTAGATGAAAGTATAACAGGTAATAGAAGAGGTGTAATACCAATTGCAATAGCAACAGCAAATGTAAATGATGTTATAATACTATGTTTTTGGACTGTAAGTATAAAAACAATAGGTATTAAAATTAGCATAAATTTTATTAATAATTTACTTATATTTTCGATACCTTTCTGAAATGCCGTTTTAGGTTTACCAGAAGTTAGTGTATGAGATACTTTCCCAAAATAAGTATCATCAGCAGTTAATACAACAATACCTTTAGCACTACCACTAATAATATTTGTTCCCATAAAACATATTGTATCAATATCTGAAAGATTTTCTATATCAGTATTAAAATCAAGTTCTGTAGTATCAAGTTTTTTTATTGCATCAGATTCACCAGTTAAACTTGATTGACCAACATATAAATCTTTTGATTCAATAATTCTTAAATCAGCTGGAACCATGTCACCAGCTGAAAGTAATATAGTATCACCTAAAACTAAATCTTTAAAAGGTAGTTTTTCTTTTTTACCATTTCTTATAACTGTTGCAGTAGTTGAAACTAATTGTTTTAGTTTTTCAGCAGCCTTGTTTGATCTATATGAAGATATAAAATCTAATAAAGTGCTTATTGTAACTAAAACGAGAATTACAATAATATTTGCATAATTAGGATCTTCAGCTAAATAAACATCTGTGTAATATAATACACAAGATATTGCCAATAATATATTATTAAAAGGTGTAAATAAACTATGAAATAGGTAATTATACCATTTTTTTGGTTTTGTTTGTGTAACTTCATTCAAACCATATTTTTGCCTTCTAAATGTTATTTCATCATCAGATAGGCCACCTTCTTTTATTTTGAACTTTGTGCAAAATTCTTCTTTGGGCATTTTACATAGATGCCCATAAATTTTATTGATGTCAACATCATCTTTTTTGTCATTTGCCATATTTTCTCACGTTCCTTTCATATTTATTATGTTTTTTCTTTTGAAATTTTAAACATATTTAATATATCACTATGAAAAATAAAATTCAATTGATATAAAAATTTTTTAAAATTCTTGACAAAAAAATGACATATTATATAATATAGTGGATAAGATAAAACAAAAGAGAGTCAAAAGGTTGAAAAAATAATTACAATTTTGGCTGTGTCAAAATTTAATTCTTTTCCAACTTAATTTGAGCATAAATAGTGTTCAAGCATGACGAAGAAAGGAAAAAAGATAAAATGGAAAATCAAAACCCAGAAGAAGAAGCAAGAGTTGAGCAAATGATAGATGAACTAATGAGAAAAGCAAAAATAGCATCACAAGAATATATGAAATTAGATCAAGAAACAGTTGATAATATAACAAAAGCAATGTCAATGGCAGGATTAGAACATCATATGGAATTAGCAAAAATGGCTGTTGAAGAAACTGGAAGAGGAATATATGAAGACAAAATAACAAAGAACATGTTTGCAACAGAATATGTATATCATAGTATAAAACATGAAAAAACAGTAGGAATAATAAAAGAAAATGATGAAGATGGTTATGTAGAAATAGCAGAACCAGTTGGAATAATAGCAGGTGTAACACCAGTAACAAATCCAACATCAACAACAATGTTTAAATCTATAATAGCAGCAAAAACAAGAAATGTAATAGTATTTGGATTCCATCCATCTGCACAAAAATGTAGTGTTGCAGCAGCAACAATATTAAGAGATGCAGCAGTAAAAGCTGGAGCTCCAGAAAATTGTATATTATGGGTAGAAGAGCCATCAATATTAGCAACAAAATTATTAATGAATCATCCTGATGTAAGTTTAATATTAGCAACAGGTGGAACAGGAATGGTAAAATCAGCATATTCATGTGGAAAACCAGCATTAGGAGTAGGTCCTGGAAATGTACCATGTTATATAGATAAAACAGCAAAATTACAAACATCAGTAAATGATTTAGTAATGTCAAAATCATTTGATAATGGTATGATATGTGCATCAGAACAAGCTGTATTAGTAGATAAAGATATATATCAAGAATTTGAAAAATTAATGAGAGAAGCTGGATGTTACTTTGTAAATCCAGAAGAAAAAGAAAAACTAAAAAATAGTATGTTTGACTCACAAAATGGATATAAATTAAAATCACATGTACCAGGACAAAGTCCAGCAACAATTGCAAGAGAAGCAGGATTTGAAGTGCCTGAAGATACAAAAGTATTAGTAGTATATGAAGATGGAATTGGAGAAGGATATCCATTCTCTAAAGAAAAATTAAGTCCAGTATTAACATATTATATTGTAAATGATTCTGAAGAAGGAATATCAAAAGCAGAAAAATTATTAGAATATGGTGGATTAGGACATTCAGCAGTAATACATTCAGAAGACAAAGCAACAATATTAAAATTCTCAAAAACAATGAAAGCAGGAAGAATTATTGTAAATTCTCCATCAACACATGGTGCAATAGGAGACATATATAATACAAATATGCCATCATTAACACTTGGATGTGGATCTTATGGAAGTAACTCAACAACAGCAAATGTATCAAGTGTAAACTTAATTAATATAAAAAGAGTAGCAAAAAGGAGAGTTAATATGCAATGGTTCAAAGTACCTGAAAAAATATATTTTGAAGCAGGTTCAATATCATATTTAGAAAAAATGCCAAATATAGAAAGAGCATTTATAGTTACAGATCCAGGGATGGTTCAATTTGGATATGTTGATAAAATATTATATCACATTAGAAAAAGACAAAATCATGTACATTGTGAGATATTTAGTGAAGTAGAATCAGATCCATCATTTGAAACTGTAAATAAAGGATTATCTGCAATGAACAACTTTAAGCCAGATGTAATAATTGCATTAGGTGGAGGAAGTGCAATAGATGCAGCAAAAGGAATGTGGTTATTCTATGAAAATCCAGATGCAGATCCAGAAGGATTAAAATTAAAATTCATGGATATTCGTAAACGTACTTATAAATTTCCAAAAATGGGAACAAAAGCAAAAATGGTTGCAATCCCAACAACATCAGGAACAGGTTCAGAAGTAACATCATTTGCAGTAATTACAGATAAAGTAAAAAATAAAAAATACCCATTAGCAGATTATGAATTAACACCAGATGTAGCAATTGTTGATCCAGATTTAGTTATGAGTTTACCAAAATCAATTACAGCAGATACTGGAATGGATGTATTAACACATGCATTAGAAGCTTATGTTTCTGTTATGGCATCAGATTATACAGATGGATTAGCAGAAAAAGCAGCAGAATTAGTTGTAAAATATTTAAGAGAAGCTTATGAACATGGAGATAATAAAACTGCAAGAGAAAAGATGCACAATGCAAGTACGATTGCTGGTATGGCATTTACAAACGCATTTTTAGGTGTATGCCATTCTATGGCTCACAAAATAGGGGCAGAATTCCATTTACCACATGGTAGAATTAATGCAATATTATTACCATATGTAATTAGATATAATGCAACAGAACCAACAAAATTTGTATCATGGCCAAAATATGAATATTATATAGCAAATGAAAAATATGCAACAATTGCTAGAAAGATAGGATTAAAAGCAGATACAGTTGAAGAAGGTGTAGATTCTTTAATTGCTGAAGTAAGAAAAATGAATGAAGAATTAAATATTCCAAAATCATTTAAAGATGCAGGTATTGATGAAAAAGAATTCTTGGCTAAAGTTGATTTACTAGCAGATAGAGCTTTTGAGGATCAATGTACTACTGCAAATCCTAGAGTTCCTCTTGTTTCAGAGATTAAACAAATGTTATTAGATAGTTATTATGGAAAATAGATTTATTAATAAAGACAGAGTATAGAATTGTTTTTATACTCTGTTTATTTAAATAAGATTTGAGAGGAAAAGTGAATGAGTAGATATAATGATGCATATACAGAAGTGTATGAAATAATTGAATTATTAGACAAAGAAGAATATAATAAAATTCCATCTGAAATAATAAAGGCTATAAAAGAAAATAGAAATTTAGAATATAAATTTAAATTGGATGAAAAAATAGAATTAAAGGAGCAGCAATTATTACCTGAAACAAAAGCCATTCTTTTTAATATGTTTAGAGATTATTTATCAACACCAGAACAAAAAGAAATAATAATAAAAAGGCAGGCAGAAGAAAGAAAAAGAATAGAACAAATGAAAAAAATTGAATATAATTCAAATTTATTTGAAAAAAAGTCAAACATAAATAAAAATGAAAAAATTGAAAATATAGAATTAATAAAATATAAGGAAAATATATTTAAAAAGATTTTAAGAAATATAAGGAATTTTTTTAATTTACAGAATTAGCATTGAAAACTCAGTAATTATAAAGTTACTGAGTTTTTATTTTTTTCTACAATATAAGTAAAACTAATAATTGACATAAAAACTATTAATTTTACATAAACGGATAATGATGCTAAAATAATTATGTAACCAAAAAGAAAGGGAATGAATAATATGGAAAGATATGTAGAAGAAAGAACAAGTAGATTTGACAGATTAAAATTAAAAGGAAGAATAATGCAAGATCAAGGGATGAAAAAACATAATAGTGAAAAAATAGATCATACACATGATCATGGAAAAAGAAGCCAAAAAGTAAATGAAAGGATAGCACGAAGATTAAGGAGAGAAGAAAGAAACAAAGAATTAAATAATATTGTTGTAGATGATGAATATGAAGAGAGCATAGAGTTGGAATTACTAAAAGAAAAGGCATTAAAAGAAAGTCTAATGCCTAAAATAGGATTGCAAGAAGTAGTAAAAAGATTAAATGATATTGAAAGCATGGAACAAGAAGAAAAAGAATTATTACAACAAGTTCAACAAATAAGATTGCAAAGAGGAAAGAAAAAATTAAGACTTATTGCGAATGGTGAAAATATATCTATATCATTTGAAGAATGGAAAGCGATTGAAGAACAAATATTGTTAAAAGCCTCAAATAATAATTTAGGTGGAATAGTTGCTTGGAAAAATTACAAATATAGTGTATATGGTGATTATAAAGAATTATATGAGTATGCAATTAGATTACAAGACCAATTATTACATATATATAAATATGAAGATAAAATACAAGCTGAGTTAGAACAATTAACAGAAGAAAGAAAAGCTTCATTAGAAAGAAAAGCTACAAAAGATAGTAAAACAGATGGAGCTATAGGATGGAAAAGAATATTAGGAAATCAATATTCTTTAGAAGAAGCATTCAGTATTGAATCAGTATTAGAAACAACTCAAGGTACATCAAAAAAATTATCACATTTTGAACAAGTATTAAAAGATACAACTACAAAACAAAAAGTAGGAAAAGGAACAATAGAATCTGCACAAATAATTTTAGAAAACATGCAGAATTTGCAAGAAGAAAGATAATAAAAATAGAAAAAATGAAAGGAAATAAAAAATGAAAAAAGAAGAATTAAAAAAGAAATTAGAACCAAAAAAATTTAATGATGTTACAATGGAATTTTTAACAACAGCAGTAAATGATGTATTAAAATTATATGGAGAATATATATCAGAAGATGTAATAATAGAAAGAATAAAGCAAAATTTAGAACAGGATATAGAATTTGGAAAAAGAATTGGAAAGGGTATAGCAGGATCCTATGATCAAGGAGAAAAAAAGATAAAGATAAAAATAACAAGTTTAGATAGAGAAAAACAAGTATTTTTCCATGAATTTTTACATTGTGTTTCAGTACATCAAAAGACAGATGGAAAGATTTCAACTGGTTTTATAGGTAATATAATCGGAGTTGGAATAAATGAAGCAATGACAGAATATTTAACAAAGCAAAGATATCTAAAATTAAGAGGAGGATATGATGAAGAAGAAAAAGTTATGAAAAAATTATTAGAAATAATTCCTATAGAAGAAATGATTCAATCATATTTATATGGTAAACCTGAAATAAAAGAATTAATAAAAAAATATGGTATGGATAGTTTTAACTTATTATATAGTTTGGATGAATTATTTGCAGATAATAAAAAATATAGTTCATTAGAAAATAAAATTATACCAGATGAAAATAGAATAGATGCAAAACAGCAACTTATATTTGAATATGTAAAAGGATATTGTAGTTCAAGAAAGTTAGAAGAGATAGATATAGAAGAAGTAATGAACAATGTTGTTGAGTTTGAAGGAATACTAAAAACAATGGGAGAAAAATCTGACTTTGATTATATGCAATATATTAATAGGATTATTGCTCAAAAATTACAACTAGGAATAGGTGAAGAAGAACTAAAACAATTACCAAATGAATATATTGTGAGAATAAATCAACAAAGAGTAAAAGATAAAATTTATAATAAACCAAGAAAAAGAATTTTAGATGAAGATTTTTCAAGAGAAAAAGATACTTATGGAGATTTCTTAAAAGATAGAATGTATATAGAAAAAATAATTAAAAAAATATGTGGAGAAGGAACAATATTTGAAAAAGAACAAATGAAATTTAATTGGGCTACAAAATTATGGAATGAAATGAGTTTAAGATATCCAGATATAGATTTTGATTGGATTGATTTTGGATTTATAAAAGATAAATATATTATTGCTAGAGTAAATGGAATAATTATTGGAGCAATGGACATAGATGTTGATGATGAAAATGAATTCTTAAAATATAAAGAAGCAGTTGGAATTGAAACAAGAAAAGGTGGTAAAAAATATAGAATTATAAATAAAGATAATGAATATTTAGAGATAAATGGAGCTCAAAATGAAGGAACATATTATCAAAATGGAGAAATAGGACATGAACAGGAAGATGTTGTAGAAACTTTTAAAAGATTAGAAAAATTACATGAGACAAGAAGACAACTTGAAATTTTAAAAAGTTTAGGAGCACCAAGTATTGCAATAAGTAGATTAGAAGAAGAAATTGAAAAATTGTCACATCAAGAAGAAAGAGAGCAAAGATATAAGATAGAATATTCTGGAGATTATTTAAAAAGACAAAAAGAAAATGGAGAAATGGAAGTAGATGAATATAATATTGAGGTTCAAAAAAAGAACGAATGGGTAAAGAAACATAGTAAAAAAGTTTCAATTGATGATTCTGAAAGATAAAATAAAAAGTACTACAAATTTGTGTTATATAAATTTGTAATACTTTTTTATTTATATATTGAAAAAAAAGAGATAAAATGTTAAGATTTGTTTAGAAAGAAAGTAAAGGAGAAAAACAAATGATTAATGAAGCTAGTGAAAGACTTACATTAGAAGAAAATGTAAAATTAATAAGGGATATTTTTTTTGGTAAACAAACATCAGAATTAAGATTAGTTGATTTGAAAAGTATTGAAGTATCTAATAGAGATGGACATGAAGATGAAGAAAAGAATGATGAATTAGCAGAGATATTTGAAAATTTGTTAGATTATTGTTTAAAAGGAATAACACCACAAGATTTAGTTAATTTAAATGATATAGATGTAGCAAAGAAAAATGGCGGACATAAAGTAATGGAACAATTTAGTAAAAGAGACGAAAGAGAAAAAAATTTAAATGAACCACAGAGAATTATTAATAAATATAGAAATGTTTCAGGGCAACTTTCATATTCAGAGGCTGAATTAAAAAAGAAAAAAATGATTTCTGATATAGGTCAAACAGATTCATTTGCTGAGAGAATAAATTCATTAATTACAATTGCCTTTTATGCAAATAAAGCAGAGAAAATGAGAATAGCAAATTATAAACGTGAAATACAAAGAAACAATGGTATATTACCACAAAATCAAAAGGTATTAAAGGCTTATAAAAAAATATTATATAGTATAAAGCAAGAATGTGTTAGACAAGCGATAATTGCACTAACAACAGATCCTAATGCTCAATATAAAGAGGATGAAAAAGGAATGCCAATTGGAAGTACATTTAATTGGGCAATTGATGATGATGTAGAACTAAACCGTAAATATAATATTGCAGCTGATAAAAAAGAGAGATATTATATATTTAGATTTTTAGATGAAACACAGATTATACCATTTAGTTTTCATATTCCTCCACAAGAATGTAAAACTTTTTCTGAAGATTTAAAAGATAAGATTTATGCAGGTAATTATTCAATAGACAAAATACGAGATCAAAGAATTGTTGCAGCAATGGAACAACTTTGTGGAAAACAACTTATAGAAGAAAATATAGCTTTAAAGTCAACAGATCGTAAAATTGTGCAAGAAGTTAGAAAAAAATTAAGATTAAAAAAAGTATCGGGAAAAAGATGCAAAGGAAATAATAAAGAAAAAATGGATAGAATGAGAAATGAATTTGCATTGATTGATTATTTATTGAGCAAATCTATGGGGGTATTTTATGGAAATTTAAAAATGGGGAAACAAGAACAAAGGATAGATATTGATTTAGAAACTCAACCAGGTGAAGCGAGAAGAGAGCAAGAGGCAATAATCAATGATGTAAAAATAAGAAACGGTGTAGTTGTAACACAATATGGTAAAAATTTAGATTTGCATGCTATTGTTGCAACGTTACAATATTATTTTGATAAACATGAACCCCAATTAGGTATGACAATAAGAAGAAAAATGATTGATGCAGGAAAAGAGTCAGACGAACATTTGACAATAGATGCTGGAAAATTGGATGGAAATAAAAATGTAAATGATAAAAATAAGGCAACTGTAATAAATGCAGACCAAAGAAGAGGAGAAAGATCATCGGTTTCTATTTTAGCTAAAGATGGTTTTTATGTTCCTAGGATGATAGTGAAATATGCAGATACAGTTATTTCAGATGAAAGAGCATTAGATCCATTTAATGGATGTGTTTTATCAAGAGAAGTACCAATAAATAAATTATTTGAATATGCAGAAGAAAAAGATCCTAGTACAAAAAAGTATTTAATGGAAAGTAGTTTAAAAGAAGAACAGTTAAAAAGATATGGACTATATGATTTTGCCATGAAAAGAAAAAGTGATATACAACAAACTATTGAAAGAATTGCTCAAAATTCGTATTGGATTGAGCAAAATGGAACCAAAATTAAAGTAGCAGTTGTTCCTGACTTTTTATATAATGGCTCAATAATTGCATACGCTTTAGGATATGATGCTTATATTTCAATTACTCCATATAAAGGAGAGTCATCAAAATCAACATTTTCAATAACATTAAATCCTAATGCCAAATACTTAAATGGTCAAAAATTATTAATTTCAGAAGATACAGTAAGTAGTCTTAATAAAAAAATATCAGTTTTTGATAGGGATGAAAGTACTGGAATTAAGCACAAAAAAAGAATATTTGTTTTACCTAATAGAACGCTTGCAATTGTTGGAGGAAAAAAATCTCCTGGATTATATGCTGATAAAACAGCAAGTGAGATTCGAGATATGTTTACATCAAAATTAACAAGAGATGAAGAACAATCTCAATTGGTAGAAGAAAAATTAAGAGAAATAAGAGCTAAAAACAAGGGGATAACAGGGAGAGAAATTTTTGAAACATCAAAATCAGCAATAAAATATCCAGAATTATTAGAACAAGCTCAAAAAGCTATACATGGAGATATAGAGCGTCAAAGTGGAAAAATTGAAAAATAACCTGCATTTGCAGGTTATTCTGTTAGTTTGAAGGAGATTCGAGAAAATCAAGTAAAACATTTCCCAAAGCTGTAAAATAAACAGAAACATTTTTTATAACCTCCAAAAGTTGTTTGCTTATAATAATATCTTTACCGAATTGTTTATGAATATCTCTAATAAGTGCATTTTGGGCCCATCCTAAAGAAGAATAATTTGTTCTACAGTTAGGTTGAAATAAAATATTTTCTTTTTTGATAATTTTTCCGTTGTGAGTCGAAATTTTAATAAGATGCCATGCTGAATTTCTTTGAATAGAAGTTTTGCTGTCAATTAAAAGGTAGTTTTTCATAAAATTTCTCTCCTTCAATAAATTAATTAATTTGTTTTGCGTACTTATATTATAATAGATTACATAATATTTGTAAAATTAATTATTCAAATATTAATTATTAGTAGAACTTATAATGTCTAAACTATTGAAAAAAATAAAATAGAATGTTAAGATATAGAAAAAGGAGAGATTATATGAATGCAAATTTAGAATTATATAGAGTATTTTGTGAAGTAGTCAAATATAAGAATATATCCAAAGCAGCTGAAAATATATACATATCACAATCAGCAGTTACACAATCAATACAAAAATTAGAAAAAATATTAGGTGGAAAATTATTTTTCAGAAATAAAAATGGTGTGGAACTCACTGAAGAAGGAAAAAATTTATACGAATATATAGGCGATAGTATTGAAAAAATGAATAATGCTGAAAACTTATTTTCTCAATATATAAATTTAGAAAAAGGAAGAATAAGGATAAATGGTGGAAGAACGTTAGTAAAAAAATATGTTGTACCATCACTTATTGAATTTATAAAAGAATATCCTAATATAGATATAAAAATTTCTAGAACTTCAACTTCAGAATCTTTAAAAAAATTGTCAAATGGAGAAATAGATATTGCAATGTTAAATTTATCTAATATACCAACAGAGTATTCTAATATAGAATTTGTATCTTTAAAAAGCATTCCAAGGTATTGTTTTATAGCAACTAACGACTATATAGAGAAAAATAAAATTTCTAAAGACAGTAATTTTGAAAATTGTAAAATAATAATACCTAAATCATCAGCACTAAAACAACATTTGGAAGCATATTGTGAAAAGAATAATATTGCAATTAAACCAAATTATGAAATTGAAGACACAGAAGTAATTGACAATATGGTATTAAATGGGTGTGGAATTTTGTTTTCAAATATAGAATATGAAGAAGAACTATTAAAAAGAAAAGATGTAAAAATAATAAAGGAATTTCAAATTGGCGAGGATAATAAATGTATAGCAACATTAAAGAAAAATATGTGTAATAAAGCTACGTTGGAATTGGTAAGAAGAATAAAAGAAAATTTCATAAAATAAAAAGGAAATAATAAAATGGAAAAAGAAGAGTTAAAGGGATTCCAAGGAATATTTTTTGATGAAAGTACCAGAAAAAGATTAATTGAATTACAAGAAAGAAAACTCAAATATGAAATTGATGATATGCATATTACGTTTAACTTTGGAAAAATAGAGATGTATCCAGAAAAATTATTGAATAAAGAATATGAATTTAAAGTTATAGGATATGCTGCAACTGATATGAATAGTGGATTTCAAGTTAAATTGCCTGAAGAACTAGAAAAATATTTTAAAAATGAAAATGGTCCACATATTACTGTATCAATAGGAGAAGTTGATGGGGTAAAAGGAAAAGCGTATGAAACAGGATTGTTAAATTTTAATAGAATAAAGAATCCATTTATAATTTTAGGAAAATTAGGGTATTATATTTATGGAAAAGGAAAAATAATGGATAATAGTATTTTTTTACAAAATATTAAATAAATATATAACAGAAAAACCTCATTTGTGTGAGGTTTTTATATTTATAAATACAAAAAATAATAAATTTTTAAAACAAAATGAAAAATAAAGAAAAAACTATTGACAATTACCAGATATTGCTATATAATAATAAAGCATAAATTTTAGCGTTGATGTCGAATGTGGCTACACAATGATGTAGGGAACTTCGACGGAGTATGTCTTAGCTAGACTAAGGCGGTAAGTTTCAAAATATTATAAACGAACGAAAGATAATTACTATTGATAAAGATAGTAATTATAAACATGTTTGTTAGTAGTAAAGATCAAGCACTTATCATCCCTAAAACATATATGCATGTCAGGGATTTTATAATGGGAAAATTCAAAACACCAGGGTGCGTTATAACTTGCCAGCGCGTAATTTAAAAATATTTAATTTTATAAGGAGGGAAAAATTACAATGGCAAATTCAGTTGTATCAAGTGAAAAAATAAGAATAAGATTAAAAGCTTATGACCATGTAGTTTTAGAACAGTCTGCTGAAAAGATAGTAGATACTGCTAAGAAAACAGGAGCAAAAGTATCAGGTCCTATTCCACTACCAACAGAGAAAGAAATTGTAACAATTTTACGTTCACCACACAAACACAAAGATTCAAGAGAACAATTTGAAATGAGAACACATAAAAGAGTTATAGATATTCTTTATCCAACACAAAAAACAATGGATAGTTTAATGAAACTAGAACTACCAGCAGGTGTTGACATCGAAATCAAAAACTAGTTTCAAAAAAGTAAATCAAACCAAGCTGGTAAAATATCAGCCAATAGTAGGAGGAAATTGAAAATGAAAAAAGCATTAATAGGAAGAAAAGTTGGAATGACACAAATATTTGATGAAAATGGAACAGTTATTCCAGTTACAGTAATTGAAGCAGGTCCATGTGTAGTTGCTCAAGTTAAAACTATCGAAAACGATGGATATGAAGCAGTACAATTAGGATTTGGAGAAGTTAAAGAAAATAAATTAAATAAACCAGAAAAAGGACATTTTGCAAAAGCAAATGTTACAGCAAAAAAACATTTGAGAGAATTCAGATTAGATTCAATAGAAGGAATCAAAGCTGGAGACGAATTAAAAGCAGATGTATTTGCTGCTGGAGATAAAATAGATGTTCAAGGTACATCAAAAGGAAAAGGATTCCAAGGTGTAATTAAGAGACATGGACAATCAAGAGGACCAATGGGACATGGTTCAATGTATCATAGAAGACCAGGTTCAATGGGACCAACATCAACACCAGGTAGAGTATTTAAAGGTAAAAAATTACCAGGACATATGGGACATGTTACAGTAACAATACAAAATCTAGATGTTGTTAAAGTTGATATGGACAAAAACGTAATATTAGTAAAAGGTAGTGTACCAGGAGCTAAAGGAGCTATCTTAAAAATAAAATCAGCCGTTAAGGCACAATAATTTAGTAAAGGAGGAAAGACGAAATGCCAAAAATAGATGTATATAACATGCAAGGTAAAAAAGTTAGTGATGTAGAATTAAGCGAAGCAGTATTTGGAATTGAACCAAATGAAAATATTGTTCACAGTGTATTAGTAAACTACTTAGCTAATCAAAGACAAGGTACACAAAGTACTAAAACAAGAGCAGAAGTTAGTGGTGGTGGAAAGAAACCATGGAGACAAAAAGGAACAGGTAGAGCTAGACAAGGTAGTATACGTGCACCACAATGGATTAAAGGTGGTATTGCATTAGGACCAAAACCACGTTCATATTCTTATAGAATAAATAAGAAAGAAAAACAATTAGCTATTAAATCATTATTAAGTGCAAAAGTATTAGATAACGAATTAACAGTTGTTGATAAATTAGAAGTTAAAGATGCTAAAACAAAAGTTATGGCTAAAGCTTTAACAGATTTAAAAGTTGAAGGAAAAGCATTAATAATCTTAGCAGAGAAAAATGACAATGTTTTACTTTCAAGTAGAAATATAGAAGGTGTTAAAACAATTGAATTAAACACAATAAATGTATTTGATTTATTAAATTGCAATAAATTAGTTTTACCACTAGATACAGTTAAAAAATTAGAGGAGGTGTATGCATAATGTTACCAGAAGAAATTATAATTAGACCAGTAGTAACAGAAAAAAGTAATGATGAATTACAATTAGGAAAATACACTTTCGAAGTTAACAAGAAAGCTACAAAAGTTCAAATAGCAAACGCTGTTGAAAAACTTTTTGAAGTTAAAGTATTAAATGTTAATACAATGATAGTTAAAGGAAAAACAAAAAGAGTTAGATACCAAGAAGGTAAAACTCCAGATTGGAAAAAAGCTATTGTTACAATAGACACAAATCCATCTGATAAAACATACCTTGGAAAAGGTGGAAAATCAGTTAAAGTTTCTAAAAAATACAAAGATTCAATCGATGAATTCATGGGAGCTTAATTATGAAAGAAAAATTTGTTAGAGATAGAAGAACAGTAACTCCAGAAGAATTCAGAAAAACTATCGCAAAAATAGCTGAAGGAAGAGGAGAACCTTGTAGGGCTGAAAAAGCTTTTGAGTATTATAAAAAGATGGCTATCCCTATAAATCCAATGCTTCCAACAGAATATAGTAGAGAAAAAAGAATATTAGAATCTGAAGAAGATGAAGATATCGAGAGATAACTCGGAAAATAAAAAATATCTGTAGTGGAGCAGGAAAAAATCCACAAATACAAAGATTGGCTTTTGAAAAAATGAGATTTGAATTTTTCAAAAGCGAGAAAGGAAAAGAAAATGGGAACAAAAAGATTTAAAGCCTATACACCTTCAAGAAGAAACATGGTTGTATCTACTTACGAAGAAATAACAAAAACATCTCCTGAAAAATCTTTATTAGAAAAAAAGAGAAAAAATGCAGGAAGAAATTCTTATGGTAGAATAACAGTAAGACATCAAGGTGGAGGAAACAGACAAAAATATAGAAAAATTGATTTTAAAAGATTAAAAGATGATATGGAAGCAACAGTTGTTGGAATTGAATATGATCCAAACAGAAGTGCAAACATAGCATTAGTAAAATATGAAGATGGAACATTAAGTTACATCATAGCACCACAAGGATTAACAGATGGTGATAAAGTAGTATCAGGAGAAAATGTTGATATTAAAGCAGGAAACTGTTTACCAATAGCAAACATTCCAGTTGGTACATTAATTCACAATATCGAATTAAATCCAGGTCAAGGTGGAAAATTAGTAAGAGTTGCTGGACAAAGTGCTCAATTAATGGCTAAAGAAGGAAAATATGCTCATGTAAGATTACCTTCAGGAGAAATGAGATTAATATTAGCAAAATGTAGAGCAACAATCGGAGTTGTAGGAAATTCAGATCATGAAAACGTTAAATTAGGTAAAGCAGGAAAGACAAGACATTTAGGTATCAGACCATCAGTAAGAGGATCTGTAATGAACCCAGTAGATCACCCACATGGTGGTGGTGAAGGTAGAGCTCCAGTTGGACATTCAGGACCAATGACACCTTGGGGTAAACCAGCATTAGGATATAAGACAAGAAATAAGAAAAATAGAACAAACAAATTTATCGTAAAGAGAAGAAAATAGAATAGGAGGAAAATCTTATGTCAAGATCAAGTAAGAAAAAACCTTTCGTAGCACCAGAACTAATTAAAAGAGTAGAAGCTATGAATGAGAGTGGAAACAAAGAAGTTATTAAGACATGGTCAAGAGCTTCAACAATATATCCACAAATGATTGGACACACAATCGCTGTTCATGATGGTAGAAAACATGTACCAGTTTATATAACAGAAGAAATGATAGGTCATAAATTAGGTGAATTTGCTCCTACAAGGACATTTAAAGGTCATTCAGGAGAAAAGACTACAAAATAAATAATAAATTAAGGAGGTAATTGTAGTGGAAGAGACAGCAGTATTAGAAGCTAAAGCAACTTTAAAATATGCACGTATTTCAGCTAGAAAAGTAAAAATCGTAGCAGATTTAATAAGAGGAAAAAACGTTGACGAAGCTTTAGCAATTGTAAAATATACACCAAAAGCATCATCAACTATAATTGAAAAATTATTAAAATCAGCTATAGCAAATGCTGAAAATAATCACGGAATGAATCATGATAAATTATATGTTGCTGAAATATTTGCAAACCAAGGTCCAACATTAAAGAGAATTAGACCAGCTGCAAAAGGATCAGCAGTTAGAATTAGAAAAAGAACAAGCCATATAACTATCGTAGTTAGAGAAGCAGAATAGGAAAGGAGGATTCTAGAAAATGGGACAAAAAGTACATCCAACAGGTGTGAGAGTTGGAATCATAAAAGATTGGAATGCTAAATGGTATGCAGATTCTAAGAACTTTGCAGATTACTTAGTAGAAGATCAAAAAATTCGTAAATTTTTAAAGAAAAAATTATACACAGCTGGAGTTTCTAAAATTGAAATTGAAAGAACAGCAAAATTTGTTAAAGTTAATGTTTATGCAGCAAAACCAGGAATTATAATAGGAAAAGGTGGAGCTGGAGCAGAAAGCTTAAAAGCAGATGTAACAAAATTAATTGGAAAAGATGTAAATATTAATATAGTTGAGGTTAAGGCAATATCAACAGATGCACAATTAGTTGCAGAAGATATCGCAGGACAACTAGAAAGAAGAATTTCATTCAGAAAAGCCATGAAACAATGCATGCAAAAAGCTATGAAATCAGGAGCTTTAGGTATCAAAACAGCTGTATCTGGAAGATTAGGTGGAGCTGATATGGCAAGAACTGAATTTTATAAAGATGGAACAGTTCCTCTACAAACTTTAAGAGCTGATATTGATTATGGATTTGCAGAAGCAGATACAACTTATGGAAAAATCGGTGTAAAAGTATGGATTTATAAAGGTGAAGTTCTTCCAACTAAAAAAGTGGAAGGAGGAGACAAATAATGCCATTAATGCCAAAAAAATCTAAATTTAGAAAAATGCAAAAAGGTAGAAATAGAGGAAAAGCAACAAGAGGAAATAAAGTAACAGATGGAGAATATGGATTACAAGCAGTTGAAGCAGGATTAATAAAAGGAAATCAAATTGAAGCTGCACGTATTGCTATGACACGTTACACAAAAAGAGGTGGAAAGGTTTGGATAAAAATATTTCCAGACAAACCAATAACACAAAAACCTGCTGGAACTCGTGGTGGTAAAGGTAAAGGTAATGTTGAATATTGGGTAGCTGTAGTAAAACCAGGAAGAGTTATGTTTGAAATGTCAGGAATTCCTGAAGATACAGCTAGAGAAGCCTTGAGATTAGCTATGAACAAATTACCAATCAAATGTAAGTTCGTAGTAAAAGAAACTGAGAACAAGGTGGGTGATAGTGATGAAGATAAATAAGATTAGAGAAATGTCTTCACCAGAATTAGAAAAAGAATTAGGTGAACTAAAAAAAGAATTATTCAAATTAAAGTTTAGTTTAGCTACAAATGGATTAGATAACCCAATGAAGATTAAAGAGGTTAGAAAAGACATTGCTAAAATTAATACAGTATTAACAGAAAGAAAAATAGCAGAAGCTAAAGCATAATTGTAAAATAGAAAGATAGGAGGAAAATGACCTATGGAAGAAAGAAATCTTCGTAAAGTTATGGTTGGAACTGTTACTTCTAATAAAATGGATAAAACAGTAGTTGTTTCTGTTGAAACAAGTGTAAGCCATAAAATGTATGGAAAAACAGTTAAAAGAACATATAAATTAAAAGCTCATGATGAAGAAAATAGATGTGAAATTGGAGATAAAGTAAAAGTAATGGAAACAAGACCACTTTCTAAAGATAAGAGATGGAGAGTAGTTGAGATTCTTGAAAAAGGAGGAAAATAAATCATGATACAACAACAAACAATATTAAAAGTTGCTGATAATACAGGTGCAAAAGAAATTATGTGTATCAGATGTATGGGTGGATCTTATATGAAAACAGCCAACATCGGTGATGTTATAGTTGCCTCTGTTAAAACAGCAACACCAGGTGGAGTTGTTAAAAAAGGTGATGTAGTTAAAGCTGTTATAGTAAGAAGCAAAAAAGGTTTAAGAAGACCAGATGGTTCTTATGTTAAATTTGATGAAAATGCAGCAGTTTTAATAAAAGATGACAAAACACCAAAAGGAACACGTATATTTGGCCCAGTTGCAAGAGAATTAAGAGAAAAGGATTATATGAAAATATTATCATTAGCACCTGAGGTTCTATAATTATTATTGAAGAAGGAGGTTAAACTCAATGAGAATAAAAAAAGGAGATACAGTCCTAGTTTTATCTGGAAATGATAAAGATAAAAAAGGAGAAGTATTAGAAGTTATGCCAAAAGACTCAAAAGTAGTTGTAAAAGGTGTAAATGTAAGAAAAAAACACATTAAGCCAAGAAAACAAGGCGAAGAGGGAGGAATAATCCCAGTTGAATGTGCAATAAACAGTGCAAAAGTTAATGTAGTATGCCCAAAATGTGGTAAAGCTACAAAAATTGGATATAAAGTAGAAGATGGAAAGAAAGTTCGTATTTGTAAAAAATGTGGAGCTATAATTAAATAGTGAAAGGAGGAAACAAATAAAATGGAAAAACTTAGAGAACAATATGAAAAAGAAGTTGTACCAGCTTTAATGAAAAAATTTCAATATAAATCTATTATGCAAGTTCCAAAGCTTGATAAAATAGTTATAAATATCGGTTTAGGAGATACAAAAGAAAATCCTAAATCATTAGAAAATGCAATAAATGATTTAACACAAATCACAGGTCAAAAACCTATGATTACAAAAGCAAAAAAATCAATTGCTGCATTTAAGTTAAGAGAAGGAGCTAATGTTGGATGTAAAGTAACATTAAGATCAGATAAAATGTATGATTTTGCATACAAATTATTCAATGTAGCACTTCCAAGAGTTAGAGATTTTAGAGGTGTTTCTGCTGATTCTTTTGATGGAAGAGGAAACTACTCTATGGGTATTAAAGAACAATTAATATTCCCAGAAATTGAATATGATAAAATTGATAAATTAAGAGGTATGGATATTATATTCGTAACAACTGCTGAAACAGACGAAGAGGCAAAGGAACTATTAACATTATTAGGAATGCCTTTCAAAGCATAATTTTAAGGAGGAGTAAATAACAATGGCTAAAAAATCATTGAAAGTTAAACAATCTAGACCACAAAAATATGCAACAAGAGAATATAATAGATGCAGAATTTGTGGAAGACCACATGCTTATATAAGAAAATATGGAATTTGCCGTGTATGTTTCAGAGAATTAGCACACAAAGGTGAAATTCCAGGTGTAAAAAAAGCAAGTTGGTAAAAATTAAACAAACAAATTAAGACAAAAGTTTTTATTTGTTTCTATAGAAAAGGAGGAAAGTAAATGAATACTACAGACCCAATAGCAGATATGTTAACAAGAATAAGAAATGCTAACAGTGCTAAACATAAAACAGTTGATGTACCAGCTTCAAAAATAAAAATCGCTATTGCTGAAATTTTATTTAAAGAAGGATATATAAAATCATTTGAAGTTATTACTGATGAAGCACAAGGAATAATTAGAATAACTTTAAAATATGATGAAAAAGGTACTAGAGTAATAGATGGAATAAGAAGAATAAGTAAACCAGGATTAAGAGTATATGCTAGTAAAGAAGAATTACCAAAAGTACTTAATGGTTTAGGTATAGCAATAATTTCTACATCAAAAGGATTAAAAACAGATAAAGAAGCTAGAGAAGCAGGAATGGGTGGAGAAGTTTTAGCTTACGTTTGGTAATTAAAATTTATAATAAATATTATTATAAAAGGGAAAAATTAACCTAAATGCGAAAAAGTAAATTTAAGACTAATTAACGTTAGGCGAACGCCCTACAAAAAAGGAGGAAAATTAAATGTCAAGAATAGGTAACAAAACTATTGCAATACCAGCTGGTGTTGAAGTAACAGTTAATGATCATAAAGTAACTGTAAAAGGACCAAAAGGTACAATTGAAAGAGAAATACATAAAAATATTTCTGTAGTAGTTGAAAATAATGAAGTTAAAGTTACAAGACCAAATGATGAAGCTTTAAATAGAAGTTTACATGGTCTAACAAGAACTTTAATCAATAACATGATACATGGTGTTGAACATGAATTTACAAGAGAATTACAAATAAATGGTGTTGGTTACAGAGTAGCAAAACAAGGAAATGATTTGAACTTAACATTAGGATATTCTCATCCAGTAATATTCAAAGCACCAGAAGGAATATCATTTGATGTTCCAAATCCAAATACAATTATTGTAAAAGGAATTGATAAAGAATTAGTAGGTCAAACAGCTGCTGATATCAGAACAAAGAGACCACCAGAAGTATATAGAGGAAAAGGTATCAAATATGCTGAAGAAGTTATTAGACGTAAAGAAGGAAAAACAGGTAAATAATAGATAAACTGTTTTGTACTCATTAGAAATTAATGAAAGGAGTAAAAAGATGGTTAGTAAAACAAACAGAGAATTAGAAAGAACAAGAAGACATGCAAGAGTTAGAACTAAAGTTTCTGGAACAGCTGAAAGACCAAGATTATGCGTATTTAGAAGTAATTCTAATATATATGCACAAGTAATTGATGATGTTGCCGGAAATACATTAGTATCTGCTTCAACATTAGATAAAGAAGTTAAAACAAAAAAATCAAATGTAGAAGCTGCTAAAGAAGTTGGAACTTTAATTGCAAAAAGAGCTGCTGCAAAAAATATAACAACTGTAGTATATGATCGTAGTGGATATATTTATCATGGTGTTGTAAAAGCATTAGCAGAAGCAGCAAGAGAAGGTGGACTTGAATTCTAATAATATTATAAGGGTTTAATACCTTAACCTAAACTAAAAGGAGGGAAAAACGAAAGCAATGGAAGAAAATAAAATGCCAGAATTAAAGGAAAAAGTTGTAGCTATCAATAGAGTAGCAAAGGTTGTAAAAGGTGGTAGAACATTTAGATTTAGTGCAGTTGTAATCGTTGGTGATGAAAACGGACATGTAGGAATAGGAAATGGTAAAGCTGCTGAAGTACCAGATGCAATTAAGAAAGCTATACAAGAAGCTAAAAAGAATTTGATAGAAGTTCCTGTTGTAGGAACAACAGTACCTCATGAATATGTTGGAGAATTTGGTAGTGCTAAAGTTATCTTAAAGCCTGCTGCAGTTGGTACAGGACTTATTACTGGAGGAAGTGTAAGACCAGTACTTGAATTAGCTGGATATAAAGATGTACGTACAAAAGTTATTGGAACAAACAATCCAAGAAACGTTGTATATGCAACTATTGAAGGTTTAAAAAACATGAGAACTATTGAACAAGTTGCTAAAAAGAGAAATAAAAAAGTTGAAGATATTTTATAATTAGTTGTATATAGCAAACTTGTCATTAGCTTACAAGTTTGACTATAAAACAACACAAAAGTAAAAAACAGGGAGGTGCAAAAAATGAAGCTAGGAGAATTAAAACCAGCTGCTGAAAAAGTAGAAAGAAAAAGAGTTGGACGTGGAATTGGTTCTGGAACTGGAAAAACATCAGGAAAAGGACATAAAGGTCAAAAAGCAAGAAGTGGTGGAGGAGTAAGACGTGGATTTGAAGGTGGACAAACACCATTATATAGACGTTTACCAAAAAGAGGATTCACAAACATTCATGCTAAGAACTATACAGAAGTAACATTAACAATGTTAAATAAATCAAAAGCAACTGATGTAACAGCAGAGAGTTTAGTAGAAGAAGGAATAATCGGAAAAATAAATGATGGAATAGTAGTATTAGCTACTGGAACATTAGATAAAAAACTTAATGTAAAAGCAAAAAGATTTACAGCTACTGCTAAAGAAAAAATAGAAGCCTTAGGCGGAAAGGCAGAGGTGATTTAGTTGTTTAAAACGATAAAAAACGCTTTAAAGACACCAGATGTTAGAAAGAGACTTTGGTACACATTATTACTAATAGTTTTATTTAGATTAGGATGTTATATAACTGTACCAGGAGTAAATACGATAGTATTAAATGAAGCAATGTCTTCATCAAATGGAATTGCTGGATTTATAGATATAATTTCAGGAGGAGCATTTTCTAGATTTTCAATTTTTGCAATGTCAATAAGTCCATATATTACTTCATCAATAGTTGTACAACTATTGGGAATGGTAATCCCTTCTTTAGAGAGATTAATTAAAGAAGGTGGAGAAGAAGGAAAGAAAGTTGTAAATAGATGGACTAAAATAATTACACTTATTTTAGCTTTAGTAGAATCAATTGGAATTTATCTAGCATATAGATCAACTGGAGTATTTGTTTCAAATGGATGGTTAACAGGAATATTGGTTGTTTCAACACTTGTTGCAGGAACATCATTATTAATGTGGCTTGGAGAACAAATTTCTAGTAAAGGAATTGGAAATGGTATTTCAATTATAATATTTGTTGGTATTATATCTGGATTACCATCAGGAATAACTACTATTTGGAATTTGATATTTACAAGTTCAGGATTTAGTACAGTTGGACTTATTACAGCATTAGGAATTATTATTGGAGCTTTAATATTAATTGCAGGTGTTGTTTTTGTACAACAAGCAGAAAGAAGAGTTCCAGTACAATATTCAAAGAAAGTAGTTGGAAGAAAGATGGTTGGAGCACAAAGTTCACATATACCATTAAAACTTGCTATGGCAGGTGTTATGCCAGTAATTTTTGCTTCATCATTTATGACATTTCCAGCGATGATAATTTCAATGTTTGTTAGTGATACATCAACATTAACAGGATTTTGGGCAGGAGTATACAAATTCTCAATTGCTACATCATCATCAAGTGTTGGATGGGGATATTCATTAGCAAATGCAATAGTATATTTACTATTAATTGTAGGATTCACATTTTTCTATACTTATGCTACATTTAATCCAGCAGAAGTATCAAATAATATAAAGAAAAATGGTGGATTTATTCCAGGAATAAGAGCTGGAAAACCAACAACAGATTATTTATCTTCAATAATATCAAAAATTACATTATTTGGAGGATTATTTTTAGCAGTAATTGCTATACTTCCAATGTTATTGAGATTCACAAGTTTGAATATTTCATTTGGTGGAACTTCAATATTAATAGTTGTAGGTGTTGCACTTGAAACAGTTCAACAATTAGAATCACAATTAGTAATGAGACATTATAAAGGATTCTTAGAATAATTTGAAAAAATAAATATAAGAGGCAGTAAATCTGCCTCAAAGATATATAATTTATATCTATGTTAGGAGGGATTAAGATGGCACAACCAAAAAGAAGATGGTCTAAAGCCAGAACACACGCTAAAAGATCAACATGGAAAGTAGAAGCACCAAAATTTGCTACTTGCCCACATTGCCACGAACCAGTATTACCACATAGAGTATGTCCAAATTGCGGATATTATGATGGAAAAGAAGTAGTTGCAAAGAAAGAAGAAAATTAGTAATTTGACAAAGCACCAAAAAATTAGGTGTTTTTTGTCGTGAGGAACTAGTTAAAGGGAGGATATTAAAGTGAAAAGTTTAAGAAGAACTAAAATAGTAGGAACAATAGGACCTGCAAGTGAAAATAGATTAGAAGAATTATTTGACGCAGGATTAAACGTATGTAGAATAAATTATTCTCATGGTAGTTGGGATGAACAATCAGAAAAATCTTTAAGAATTGTAGAATTAAGAGATAAGTTAGATTTACCAATTGCTTTATTACTAGATATGAAAGGACCTGAAATAAGAACAGGTATGTTATATACTGGTAAAAATACAAAAATTCAATTAAAAGATGGACAAAAATTCACATTAGTTAATGATGATATTACAGGTGATGAAGAAAAAGTTTCTGTAACATACAAAGAATTATACAAAGATGTACAACCAGGAACAAAGATTTTAATTGATGATGGTGCAATAGAATTAAAAGTTGACGAAGTTGTTGGAAAAGACATAGTTACAACAGTAGTTCATGGAAATGGATTAGGAAGCAGAAAAACTATGAACTTACCTGGAACAGTAATTAGATTACCAGGTTTAGCTGAAAAAGACATTGCCGACTTAAAAGCAGCTTGTGAACATGATTACGATTTTGTTGCAATTTCATTTGCAAGAAATTTAGACGATATAAGAAATGTTAGAAAAATATTAGACGAAAATGGTGGAAAAGATATCCAAATAATAACAAAAATCGAAAATGTTGAAGGTTTATCAAACTTAGATGCTATTCTTGAAGAAGCAGATGCTCAAATGATAGCTCGTGGTGACATGGCTACAGAAACAGACTTTACAGAACCACCAGTTGTTCAAAAGAGAATAATAAGAACATCTAACAAATTATGCAAACCAGCAATAACAGCTACTCAAATGTTAGAATCAATGACACATCAACCATTACCAACAAGAGCAGAAGCAAGTGACGTAGCAAATGCTATCTATGATAGAACAAGTGCTATAATGCTTTCTGGAGAATGTGCTCAAGGTGATTACCCAGTTGAATGTGTTAAAACAATGGTTAAAATTGCAAATAGAGTTGAACCAGAAATACATTATTGGAAGAGATTCACAAATAATGAAGATCTTGACTTATCAAATGATGTAACAAAAATTGCATATTCTGCATGCGTAACAGCTAAAAATATGAACGCAGATGCTATTGTGACATATACTCATACAGGTGATTCAGCAAGAAAATTAGCAGGATTAGGAGCAGGATGCCCAATATTAGCAATAACAGATAATAAGAGAACATTCCATCAATTAGCATTAGCTTGGAACGTAACACCAATTTATGTAGAAGCAGGTGCTACAATCGAAGAAACAATTGATAAAGGAATTGAAAAATTAAAGAATAAAGAAATCCTTGAAAAAGGTGATGTTGTTGTTATATCAGGTGGAGCTAAAACTTTCACTAGTGGAATGACAAAAAAAGTTATTGGTGGAATTTTAAGAATTGACTAATAATTTATTAAAAAACAGAAAGCTTTAAAAGTTTTCTGTTTTTTTTGTAGCCTAAAACTTTTTTATAACATATAGTATAATATCAATTTTTAGAAAGAAGGATTAATATGTCAGTATATGATGATTATATGAAAAGTGTTTTAGGCTATGATACAGAAAATTACAAAAATACATACAGGAATTATAATGATTATATGGATTATACTAATTATAATAATGTAGTTTCTCAAATGGATAGAAGCAGAGAAGAGGCAATTTTAGAAGAATGTTATCCAGATATATATAAAATTGTATATCCTATGGTTAGAAAGGCATGTATGCAAAATACCAAAGAAGTTAGTTCTAGATTAGTTGACGAGATGACGAATGAAATATATTTTGCAGTAGAAGATGACTCTAAAATGGAAAATAGAGAAAGTGAAAAAAATAAAATAGATAGGAAAGAAAGTGGAGAAAATAAAAGACAAATAATTAGAAATCAGGGACTTAATGATTTAATTAGAATATTAATTTTAAGAGAATTATTAAATAGACCTGGGTTTGGAATAAATCCAAGACCACCATTTCCACCAAGACCACCAATGTATAATCCGCCACCAAGACCTCCAAGACCACCTAGATATCCATTCAATAGATCTTTATATGAACAAGATTATGACTTATATGAATAAAAAATAGTTTTTTATAAATATGCTTTATTTAGTAAACCGAAAAGTTTATTAATAAAAGCATATTTTTTTGAAAATTTTTAAATAAGTATAAAAATAAGAATAAACTTTATTAAATTGACTAAAATATATAAAAGCATGTACTACATGCAAATAAGTGAAAGGAATGTGAAATATATGAAAGTTAATGAATGTATGTGTGAAAATGTATGTTGTGTAAGACCAGAAACAAAATTAAATGAAATTGCTAAAACTATGGAAAAAAATCAGATTGGATGTGTGCCAGTATGTGATAATTCTAATTGTATAGTGGGTTTAATTACAGACAGAGATATTATATTAAGGGGAATTGCATCTGATAAAGATGTAAAAACGACAACAGCAAGTGATATTATGTCTTGTAATGTTTGCACTTGTAATAAAGATGATGAAGTATACAATGTTGAAAAAAAGATGGCAGAAAATCAAGTAAGAAGAATCCCAGTAGTTGAAAATAATAAAGTTGTTGGAATTTTAACTTTAGGAGATTTGGCAAAATATAATAAAGAAACAAATGGAGAACATTTTTGTAATACTTTTGAAGATATTTGTGAATGTACAGGAAAAAATGATCAATAGCAATTGTTATACAGCTCTTTTTTGGAGCTGTAATACATAGAAAAGAGGTAAAAGTGACAGAAGACATAAACTATATCTGTAAAGTAATAAGAAAAACGTTAAATATATTTTTTTTAGTTTTAGCTGTATATATAGGTTTAAAAATGATAATGTTTTATATACCTTTTTTAATAGCATTTATAATATCATTATTAATAGAGCCAACAATTAAAACTTTGATGAAAAAATGCAATATGAATAGAAAGATAAGTTCAATTATAATATTTATAATTATTTTTTCACTTATAGTAGGGATTATTACTTGGGGAATAATATCTCTTGTACAAGAATCTACAAATTTACTTGAAATGTTAAATTTATATGTAAATAAAGCTTATACTCAAATTCAAACAAACATTGAAAAAATAAAAATTGAAAAATTAAGTGTGTCTCAAGATATTGTGAATTTACTTCAAAAATCATCACAAGATATTTTAATAAAAATATCTAATTCAATTACAAAAGTATTAACAAATTTTCTAAATATGATTACATCAATTCCGACCCTATCTCTATATACAATAATAACAATAATGGCATTATATTTTATATGTACAGATAAAATATACATTTTAGATTTTATGGAACATCACATTCCGCAAAAATGGGTAAAAAAATTAACGAAACATATAAGAGAAATAACATCAAGTTTAGGAGGATATTTAAAGGCTGAATTAACTCTTATTTTAGTATCTTTTATAATATCTGTAATAGGATTATACTTATTTAAGATAATTGGAATGAATATAAAATATCCATTATTATTTGCACTTGGAATAGGATTTGTTGATGCTTTACCAATTTTAGGTTCAGGTACTGTAATGGTTCCATGGGCTATTATATCAGCATTAAATGGAGATTTTAAATTAGGAATATCAATAATTTCTTTGTGGATAATAATGTCAATAGTAAGACAGATTTTAGAACCCAAAATTGTTAGTAGTAAAATAGGAATTCATCCTATTTTTACATTAATATCGATGTATACAGGATTTAAAATTATTGGTGTAATGGGTATGTTAATAGGACCTATTATTTTAATTATATTAAAAAGCATTTTTGCAAGTGAATTAGATAATGGAATTTGTAATAGTAAATTCTTAGCATAAAGGAAAATAAAGTTCATAAACTTAAATAGAATGAAATTAAGTGGAGGACTTTTATGAAAGTATATAATATAAAAATAAATGGTGGAAAAACACTAAAACTTATAATAATTGTTTTATCTATAATTATGCTAATATTTTTTGTGTATAGTTTGGATAGGATATTTATAAACAGTGGTAAATTTTTTATAAATGATAAAATAGAAAATAAAGATATGGTTACATTAGAAAAAGATAGTTATACAAATATATTACAAGCTGTTCATGAAAATTTAAATGAATATGTTGGAATAAAAATTAAATTTAGTGGATATGTATATAGATTAATAGATTTTGATGAAAATCAATTTGTTCTGGCTAGAGATATGATAATAAATGAAGATGGAACTCAATATGTTGTTGTTGGTTTTTTATGTGAAAGTAAAAAGATAAAAGATTTTAAAGATGGTGAATGGATAGAAATAATTGGAGAAATAGAAAAGGGGGAATATCATAAACAGGAAATTCCACTAATAAAGGTTAATGAGATAAATAAAATTGATGTACCAGAAGATCCTTTTGTACTTCCTCCAGATAAGAATTATATACCAACAAATGGTGTTTTATAGTAAAAAATGTTGAAAAATGTAGAAAAACGTTGTATAATTTTTACAGCAAACATAGAAACCCCAAAAAATAATTTTATAGGAGTGGATATTATGAGTTCAACCTGTCATCACAGTGCAATTAGTGTTAGCATTTCTGCATTGAATGCGGAAGTTTCGGGCTCTTGTTTGCCTGTTGACATTAAATATTCAGACGGAAAGTCTACAAGGTTTTTGGTTGACTGTGGAATGTTCCAGGAACGCCAATACAGACAACTTAATGCTCAAAAATTTCCTTTTGATAGTCGGAATTATGAGTGTTTGTTGATTACACATTGTCATGCTGATCATTATGAGAAAGCACCAATATTGTTTAAGGAAGGATTTGATGGAATCGTATATACAACAGCAACAACGAAAAAATTAATGTATAGAGCATCATTAGACTCTTATAGAATTATGATGGCTGATTCAAAAAATAAGAAATGTAAGCCATTGTATAGTGAGAGTGATGTTCAAGCAGTAATGAAACATACAGTTGGATATAAGATTGGAGAAACTATAGACATTGATGATCGTGTAAAGGTAACATTTTTGGACAATGGACATATTTTAGGTGCAACAAGTTTTTTTGTTCAAATTTCTTATCTTGGTCAAGAACGGTGTATTCTATTTTCTGGAGACTATAAAGGAAAATCTATTTGGAAAGAAGTAAAAAAGATTCCAGAATGGGTCAGAAAAAAGAATAAAACTGTTGTGTGTGAATCGACTTATGGAAATGTTGATTCTAAGGATGTTGAAATTAAATTTAAAAATGATATTTTAAAGCTCATAAAATCCGGAAAAAGTGTATTAATATTCGTTTTTGCTCAAGGAAGAGCCCAGGAAGTTTTGTATGAATTGAAAAAATCACAAAACAGTGGGCAACTGTCGAAGAGTGTTTCAATTTATCTTGATGGCAATTTGGCTCAAGAGAATACTCACATCTATCAAGTTTCTGATGAAGTTGATGAAGAAAAGAGAGATTTCTTGCCTGATAATTTCCATACTATTAATAAAGAAAATAGAGAAAGTGTAATTCAGAGTGATGAACAAAGAATTATTCTTACTACTTCTGGTATGGGAGATCATGGTCCGGCTCAAATTTATATTCCAGCATTAATTGAAAACGAAAATTTTGCATTTTATTTTACTGGATTTGTTTCGAATGATAGTTTGGCATACAGAATTCTTCATTCTAAAAAAATAAAGCTCAATGAAAAAGAATATAATGTAAATGCAGAAGTATACACCACAACTGAATTTTCGGCACATGCTAAAGCAGATCAGCTCTTAGAATATTTAAGAGAATGTGGAAAAGTTGATTGTGTATTACTGAACCATGGAGAGAAAAATGTTCAAAAAATATTTGGGCAGAGGATTTTGGATGAAGGAATTTGTGAACAAGTCGAATCCTTGAGTGAGCATACAGCTATTCTTGGAGAACATGGAATTATTCGAGTTATTGGTTCAAAATTCTATAGTGTAAGGAAAATAAAAAAAGAAGGCAATAAACAAACTAAACAGTCCTTGAGAAGATACCAATTAAAAGTATGTAGACATTAATAGGTGGTGATTGAACAAGCAAAGGAGTCCTCGGTGAGGGCTCCTTTGCTGATAAAATAAAATATCTTGACATAACATGTAAAAAAAACTTGATTTTTTTATAACAATATGATATAATTATGAGTAGTATTTTTAAGAGAGGAGATTTCCAAGATATTATGGAAAAAGAAAAAAGAACTACAATTTTAGATAATATACGTATGATTATAAAAATGTTTTCACAACCATTACCAGAAGCGGGAGATGATATTGAAGTTGTAGGAGAAGAAAATGAACTTTTAGCACAATCATTGAAAGATATAGAAGAAAAAGGAAAGAAATATGAAGATAATATAAATAAAGATATAAATGACAATGGTGGTGTAGGAAAGAAATCTACTAGAACAAGTTCAAAAAAATATTCTAGAAGTTTGTCTGAAGAAAAAGAATCTCCTAATAATGTTAAAAAAAGAGATAATAATGGTAGAGAAATAGAGTTATAAAAAAACTTGTAAATACTTTTTAGTATTTACAAGTTTTTTTGCAATATAATATAGTAATAAATAAAATAAAAACTTTTTTCAAAAAAATGTTTACAAATGTAAAAATTTTGTATAAAATGTATTAAGTGAAATTGAAACATAAGAAAATGGAACTTAAGAAAGGGGTAAAATCAATGAAAATATTGATGCTTACATGGGAATATCCACCAAGAGTAGTAGGTGGAATATCAAGAGTAGTATATGACCTATCACACAGATTGCAAAAAGATGGTCATGAAGTAACTGTTGTAACATACAGAGAAGGAGAAGTGCCATATTATGAAGATGACAAAGGCGTACAAGTATATAGAGTAGACAATTATATGATACATTCAAATAACTTTATAGACTGGGTATTACAATTAAACTTTAATATGATTGAAAAAGCAAGTCAATTAATAGTAGAAAAAGGAAAATTTGATGTAATACATGCGCATGATTGGTTAGTAGCAAGTGCTGCAAAAACATTAAAACACTCTTATGATATCCCAATAGTGGCAACAATACATGCAACAGAAGCTGGAAGAAACAGTGGAATACGTGAACCTGAACAAAAATACATAAATGATACTGAATGGTTACTTACTTATGAAGCAAATGAAGTAATCGTAAACAGTAATTATATGAAAAGTGAAGTACAAAGATTATTTGGACTACCATTTGAAAAAATAAATGTAGTTCCAAATGGAGTTAATTTAAATAAATTTACTGGAATGGATAGAGATTATTCATTCAGAAGAAAATATGCAATGGATAATGAAAAAATAATTTTATTTATGGGAAGACTTGTATATGAAAAAGGAATACAACATTTAATTGCAGCAATGCCTAAGGTATTAGCAAATTATCATGATGCAAAATTAGTAATAGCAGGAAAAGGTGGAATGATAGATGAATTAAAGGCACAAGCAGAATATTTAGGAATTTCAAATAAAGTTTGTTTTGCTGGATATATGAATGGAAAAGATGTTGAAAAAATGTATAAGGCAGCAGATATATCTGTATTTCCAAGTACTTATGAACCATTTGGAATAGTTGCATTAGAAGGAATGTTAGCTGAAAGACCTATTGTTGTTTCTGATGCAGGTGGATTAGGAGAAATAGTCGAACATGGTCAAACAGGAATGAAGAGCTATTGTGGAAATTCAAATTCAATTGCTGATTCTATACTAGAATTATTATTTAATCCAGAATTATGTGCTAACATCGTAAAGAATGCAAAAGTAAAAGTAAAAAATAATTATAACTGGAAAAAAATAGCTCAAGATACACATTTTGTATATCAAAAAGCAATATGTGAAACAATGGCAGAAAAACAAAAAAGACAATTGGAACAAGAAAAAGCAAGAATAGAAAAAAATGCTGCTTCTGAAAAGGAAATAACTAATATTTTACCATTTAAGAAGCGTCAAATATTTGCATAAAAAATAGCAAGAATAACTTGCTATTTTTTTTCTTTTATTATAGAATATAAATAAAAAGTTTATAGGCAAAGCTTAAAACCTAAATAAAGTACATAAGGTAAGGAATAATATGGGAAACATTGTATTATTAGATGAATTAACAATAAATAAAATAGCAGCCGGAGAAGTAATAGAAAGACCTGCATCAGCAATAAAGGAAATGGTAGAAAATTCTATTGATGCTGGGGCAAATAATATAACAGTTGAAATAAAAAATGGGGGAATATCTTATATAAGAATAACGGATAATGGAAAAGGAATAAAAGAAGATGACCTTGAACTTGCATTTGAAAGGCATGCAACAAGTAAAATTAGATCTGCTGATGATTTAAATAAAATTAAATCAATGGGGTTTAGAGGGGAAGCATTGGCTAGTATAGCAGCTATATCTAGAGTTGAACTTACATCAAAGACAGTTGATCAATTAACAGGAAACCAAATAGTTGTTGAAGGTGGAAAAATATTAGAAAAAACACCAGTAGGTTCAGCTGTTGGAACAACAATTATAGTAACAAATTTATTTTATAATACACCAGTTAGATATAAATTTTTAAGAAAAGATTTTACTGAATCAGGATATATAGAAGATGTGATTTCAAGAATAGCATTAGCACATCCAGAAATTGCAATCAAATTAATAAACTCAGGAAAAACAGTTATTCAAACAAATGGAAATGGTGATTTAAAAACTGTAATATATAGTTTATATGGAAGAGATGTAGCTAATTCAATAATTGATGTTGACTATTATGAAAATGATATACATATATATGGAGTTGTCGGAAAGCCAGAAATAGCACGTTCTAATAGATCAAATCAAGTGTTTTTTATAAATAAAAGATATGTAAAAGACAAAACATTAGCATCTGCAGCAGAAAGAGCATATAAAGATTTAATTCCAAATGGTAAATTTGGATTTTTAGTGTTGAATTTAGATATGAATCCAAGCAAAGTAGATGTAAATGTACATCCAGCAAAATTAGAAGTTAGATTTGAAAATGAAAGTATTATATTTAAAGCATTATATAATGCGATAAAAAACCAACTTTCAGTAGTTGAAGATAAAAAGAAAAATAGTAGAGATAGTTTTTTTGACAATAGAGGAAGTGAAGAAACAATTGTTGAACAAATATATAGACAAAGACAAGCTCAAAGTTTAGGTTTGAATTATATTAGTCCAACAACACAGGCAAAGCCAACTAACGAAGTAGAAAAAGTAGTACCAAGTTATGAAACAGTAAATAAACAACCAGAGTACCAACCAGAAGTAAAAAAAGAAATTTCCGAAGAAAATAATGAGAAAAAAGAAAATAGTGAATTTGAAAAAATTCCACAATTAACGGGTGATGAAACTTTAGATAAGAGTCAAGAAGTTTTAAGAAAATTGCAAGAATTAAAAAATAAGATGTTGCAAGAATGTAAAGAAAATGGAACACCTATAAGTGAAAATACAATAAATAAAGAACCAAAACACCAATATATAGAAGAAACTAAGATAGAAGAGCCAAGGCATCAATTTGTAGAAGAAACAAAAGTAGAAGAGCCTAAGCATCAATTTGTAGAAGAAGCAAAAGTAGAAGAGCCAAGGCATCAATTTGTAGAAGAAACAAAAGTAGAAGAGCCTAAGCATCAATTTGTAGAAGAAGCGAAAGTAGAAGAGCCAAAACATCAATTTGTAGAAGAAGCAAAAGTAGAAGAGCCAAAACATCAATTTGTAGAGGAAACAAAAGTAGAAGAGCCAAAACATCAATTTGTAGAGGAAGCAAAAGTAGAAGAGCCAAAGTATCAATTTGTAGAAGAAACAAAAGTAGAAGAGCCAAAATACCAATATGATGAAAAATCTCAAAATGAAGAAATGAATAAGCCAGAAATATCAAATAATGGACTTTCTGAAAAAGAAAGCGAATATAAATCAGAATATTCACCTGAATTTGAAGAAATGTATATGAGATTTTTTGGAACAAAACCAGGAAGTAAACAAGAAAAAGTTGAGCAAGAGAAAAAACAAGAACAAGAAAAAGAAGCATTTGATCAACTTGTAAAACCAGTTGAAAATATTTCAATATTTGATGATAAGAATGATAAAAAAGTACCATTATATAAATTTATAGGAATTGCATTTGATGATTATGCAATTTTAGAAATTGATAAAGAAATGTGTATTATAAATTTAAGAGAAGCTCAGGAAAGAGTATTATTTGAGGTAATAAAAGACGATTATTATGATTCACATCAAGTAAGTTCACAACTTTTATTATTACCAGATGTAATAACATTATCTCGTAAAGAGATGGAAATTGCCAAAGATAATAGAGAAATGTTTAAAAAGGCTGGATTTGTATTTGAAGAATTTGGAGAAAATACTATAAAGTTGACACAAGTTCCAGAAATATGTGCTGAATTAGAAACAAACCTATTATTTTTAGAAATATTGGAAGAAATAAATTCTGTTGCGAGAACAGCAAAAAGAGAAATAGAAGAAAAATTTCTACAAATAATAGCAAAAAAAGCAGTTGATGAATTAAAGAGAGTTACTACAAAAGAAGAAATAGAAAGTTTAATGGAAAAAGTTTTAATATTAGACAATCCATTTGTTGCAGCAGATGGTACAACTTATGCAATAAAAATGTCAAAATATGATATAGAAAGAAAATTCGCAAGAAAATAGAATTGGAGAATGTAGAATGAGTAAGCCTAAAGTAATAGTAATATGTGGTCCAACAGCATCAGGAAAAACATCATTATCAATTGAATTAGCAAAGAAAATTGATGGTGAAATAATTTCATGTGATTCTATGCAAATATATAAAGATATGGATATAGGAACAGCAAAATCAACAAAAGATGAACAAGATGGAATAAATCATTACTTATTAGATTTCATAGAGCCAGATAAAAGATACAGTGTAGCAGATTACAAAAGAGATGCAGAAGTTGCGATAAATAATATATTAGAACATAAAAAAGTTCCTATTATAGTAGGTGGAACAGGATTATATGTGGATTCTTTGATATATAATATTCAATATCCAAATATAGAATTTGATGATGAATACAGAAAAAAATTAGAATTAATAGTTCAAAATGAAGGATTAGAAAAATTATATAAAGAAGCGGAAAAAGTAGATAAAAAAGCAATAGAAAAGATAAGTTGTAATGATAAGAAAAGAATTTTAAGAATATTAGAAATTTATCATGCAACAGGCAAAAATAAAACAGAATTAGAAATAGAATCAAGAAGCCAGGAAGTAAAATATGACTATAATGTTTTTGCATTAAATATGGATAGAAATAAACTATATGAAAGAATTAACAAAAGAGTTGATTTGATGATTGAAAGAGGTCTTATACAGGAAGTTGAAAACTTATTAAAAAAATATAGTGAATTTCCAACAGCAATGCAGGGATTAGGTTATAAAGAAGTAGTTGAATATTTGAATGGAAATTACACAAAAGAAGAAATGATTGAAAAAATTAAACAAGAAAGTAGAAGATACGCAAAAAGACAATTAACTTGGTTCAGAAAAAATAGTCAAACAATTTGGCTAGATGGACTTGAAAAGTTAGAAACAAACGTAAATATAATTATAGAAAAGACATTTGGCAAATAAACTTTAAGTTTTGGTTAGGAGATGATGATAACGAATAAAAAACATAAGAAAATAGTAGCTATAATAATAGGAATATTAATAATGATAGCATTTATAGGATATTCAATATTTTTATTAATAATTAATCCTAGTGATGTATATATATTGACACAAGGAGAAATATATTCAGAAGATGAAACTGTTGGATATATTATAAGAGAAGAAAAAGTAATAAAAGATGAACAAAATACAAATGGTATTCATGCAATAGCTGCTGAAGGGCAAAAGGTTGCTAAAAATGAATATGTCTTTGGATATTATAAAGAAGATGAAAAAGAAATTGCAGCAAAAATGAGCGAGTTAGATCATCAAATACAAGAAAAACTAGAACAAGAAAAAATAAAACCATCAGCTGATGTAAAAGTCATTGAAAATCAAATAGAGGAAAAAATAAATCAAGTTAGTAAAATAAACAATTACCAAGAAATAAAAGAATATAAAAATTCAATAGATACATTAATTACAAAAAAAATTAATTATATTGATGAACTAACAGAAGATAATGAAATAAAAAAACTTATAGCAGAAAGAAAAAAATATGAAAAACAATTAAATAATGAAGTTACATATAAAAGAGCAGAAATAAGTGGTGTTGTCTCATATAGAGTAGATGGATTAGAGGAAGAATTATCACCTAGTAAATTTGATAGCTTGACAAGTGATTATTTAAATAGTTTAGGATTAAAAACAGGACAAACAATTTCAAGTAGTAATGAGTGTGGAAAAATAATAGATAATTTTAAATGCTATATTGCTATAGAAATGAATAACGATATGAAAGAACAAGCAAAAGTGGGAAGTAATGTTACACTTAGAATATCAAATATTGAAGAAATTAGTGCAAAGATAATTCAAAGTAATGAAGAAAGTGGAAGTAATGTAGTTATTTTCGAACTAAATCAAATGAGTTCAAATTTGATAAATCACAGAAAAGTTGCAGTAGATGTTATTTGGTGGAAACAATCAGGATACAAAGTTCCAAATCAAGCAATAAGAACAGAAGAAGTTGATGGAAATCAATTGAATTATATTGTTAGAAATAGATCTGGAGTTCAAAGTAAAATGCTAGTTAAAATAATAAGACAAACAGATAAATTTTCCATAATATCATCTTATGAAGCAAAAGAATTACAAAAATTAGGATTTGATGAAACAGACATAAGAAATGATAAAAAAATATCTAATTATGATGAAATTATATTAAATCCAAATATATAAAACAAAAATTTGTTTATTACAAAAGTGTTACAAAAATATTAATTTTTTGTAACACTTTTTGAAAACTATTGACAAAAATCAAAAAAAGTTAGATACTATAAAAGAAGTTTCAAAGTTATTTCTATGTCTCTAAAGATATAACTTAATAAATAAACAAAAGTGTAAAATATTAGGAGGTTTTAAGATGGCAGGAGCTATAATGGACAAAATATGGGAAAAGTTTGGAATGACTAATAACCAAGCAGAACCAGAGGATATAGACGATGAATACGAAATGAATAATTATGATGATTATGAAGATGAGGAAGAAGAAGATAGAAAATTTTTTGGTAGAAAAGGTAAAGTTGTGCCAATTACACAACAAGGACAATCTGTAAGAATGGTTATATCTCAACCAACAACATTTGAACAATCCGAAGAAATCTGTAGTTTGTTAAAAGAAAAGAAATCTGTAATTGTAAATCTAGAATATGTTAGTAAAGAAGTCGCTAGAAGAATAGTTGATTTTATTAGTGGCGGAGTATATGCTCTTGATGGACATATACAAAAAATATCAAATTCAATATTTTTAATTGCACCAACAAATTATGAAATAACAAATGAAATGGCACGAGAAGAAATTAAAAATAAATTATCTGTTTCTTGGTTAAAAAATAACAATATAAATTAATTAAAAACAGAAATGGAGGATTCTAATATGCTTACACCATTAGATATAGAAAATAAAAAATTTAGTAAACAAGTAATGAACGGATATAATGTAGAAGACGTAGATGACTTCCTAGACGAGTTAGTTGTAGATTATGGAAAAAATTATAAAGAATTAGCAGAAGCAAATTTAAGAATAGAAAAAATGACTAGTGAAATAGAACATTATAGAAATCTAGAAACAACACTACAAAATACATTGGTTATGGCACAATCAACAGCAGAAGAAGTAAAAAGTGTTGCAAAACAACAAGCAGATCAATTGATGAATGAAGCAAGATCACAATCTGCACAATTGATGAATGATGCCAAAACAGAATCAGAAAGAATAATGAAAGATGCTCAAGAAAGAGCAGAAAAGAAATTAGAAGAATTACAAAATCAAATTGAAATTAAAGAGAAAAGATTTGAAGATGTAAAGAAACAATTTGATATATATAAAGCAGATATGGAAGCAATATTGCTTTCACAAGAAGATTTGCTAAAGAAAATAAATAAAGAAGATGAAGAATAAAGATGGCTAGATTTTAGCTATCTTTTTTTCGTTACAAATATTACAAAAATGTTAAATGTATGTTACAATTTCATTAATACTATTGACATTATCCAAAAAAAGGATAAAATATATAATATAATTTATGCTTGGAGGAAAGGAAAAATAAAACAATATGAGAATAATAAGTGGAACGGCTAGAGGAACAAAATTATACACATTAGATGGAATTACAACAAGACCAACACTTGATAGAGTAAAAGAATCAATATTTAATATTATTCAAAGCGATATTGTTGATGCAAATGTTTTAGACCTTTTTTCTGGAAGTGGAGCTATAGGACTTGAATTATTAAGCAGAGGAGCAAAAAGAGCTGTTCTATGTGATAATTCAAAAGAAGCTATACAAATTATAAAAAAGAATATTGAGAAAACACATTTAAAAGAAAAAGCAGAAGTATTTAATATGAATTATGAGGAATTAATAAAAAAATTAGAAAATCAAAAGTTTGATATTATTTATATTGATCCCCCATATAAAACAGATTATGTGAAAAAATCAATTGAAAATATTTTAAAATATAAATTAGTAGATAACAAGACAAAAATCATTATTGAAACAGATGATGAAGAGAGAATATTACATGATATTGAAAAACAGGATGTTGAAGTAAGTGATAAAAGAAAATATGGAAGAGCATCAATAATATTCTTAAAGTATATACAAGAAACACCTAGAAAGGGGTAAAACATGGAAATATTTACATTATTAGAAACATTAGAGGATATATTAGAAAACAGTAAAGGCTTACCATTTACAAACAAAACAATGATTGACAAAGAAGAATTATTAGAAATAATTAAAGAAATAAGAATAAAATTGCCAGATGAATTAAAACAGGCAAAATGGGTAAAAGAAGAAAGACAAAGAATATTGTCAGAGGCTCAAAAAGAAGCTGATGGAATAGTAAAAGAAGCTGAAAATAGAATAATAGCAATGATTGATGAACATGAGATCACAAGAAAAGCCTATGAACAAAAAGCAGAGATAATTGAAACTGCAAATGAAATGTCTAGAGAAATATCACAAGGAACAAAAGAATATGCTAATAGTTTGTTAAATTCAACAGAAGGAGTTTTAACAGAGGCACTTTCAAAACTAGAAAAAGATATTAGTGATGCTGCTAGTATGATGCAAATGTCTTTAGAAGGAACAATAAAAACAATACAAAATAGTAAGAAAGAATTACAATAGTAAAAGGATAGGTTTAAATAATAAACCCGTCCCCATAAAAAAATATATATATTGATGAATGGGGACACCCTTATGTAACTTAAGCATAAGGGGGTTCCCATTATTAGTTAAGTATAAGAAAGGGATGTATAAAAATGGCAAAAAAGAAAAGTAGAAAAAAAACTAAAAAGAAAAATAATACACAAGATATTGCTCTTATACTAATTATAGTATTAAGTATATTATTAACAGTTTTAATATATACAGAATCAGGAACAGTTGGAATTGCATTAAGTGACTTTTTCGGAGGAATGTTAGGATTTTTGAAATATATACTTCCAATTGGTTCATTTGCAGTAGCAATAAAAATGGCATGTAAAGATGATGATGGATATATTTCATCTAAAATATTACAATATACAGTATTATTGATATTTATTGCTATAATATTAAGTGTTTATCAAATATGTAATGGAGAAATAAATATTAACCAAAATATATCAGATATAGTAAAAGATGCATATCAGCTTGGAGAAAACAATATTGGTGGAGGAGCATTAGGAACAGTTGCAGCAGTTCCATTATTTAAGCTATTTGGAAAAATAGGAACTATAATTATAAGTATAGGTGCATCAGTAATATTGTTTGCAACAACTTTTGGAATAGATGTTGCTGAAATGATTAGAAGTATGATTCAATCAGGAGTTGAAAATAGTAAAGAAAAGCATGAGAAAAAATTAGAGGAAAAAGAAACAAGATATCAAGAAAAATTAGAAAGAATGGCTGCTATAAAAGAACAAGGTGAATCAGAAAAATTAACAAAAAAAGAGATGAAGGCAAAATTAAGAGAAGAAAATAGAAGAGCATATTTAGATGAGAATAATGAAAAAGAAGAAGAACAAATTAAGATTAATTTGAATGGAAGAGCTGTAGAAGAAGTTGATGGAAATGGAAGAAGAAAATTCAAACATGGAAAAGATGATATTGTTCCATTAGGAATGGAACATAAGAAAAATGAAACAACAAGTATAGCAAGTTCAATAGCAACAGAAAATATGGATCCAGAATACATAGAAAATGACTTATTCAAAAAAGAAGAGGAGCAAAAAGAAGACAAAACAAAGCAAGTCTTACAATTAAAACATGCAATGGTAGTTGAAGATGAAAATTATCAATATCCACCTATCGAATTATTAAGTAAAGGTGAGAAGAAAGCAATAAAAGGAGGGGCAAAAGCATTAACAGATGTAGCAACAAGATTGCAAAAAACATTATATAGCTTTGGTGTTCAAGCTAAAGTAGAAAATGTTACTGTTGGACCTGCAATAACTAGATATGAATTAAAACCAGCAGAAGGAGTTAGAGTTAGTAAGATAGCTAATCTTGCAGATGATATAGCATTAAATTTAGCTGCTGAAACAATAAGAATAGAAGCTCCTATCCCAGGAAAACAAGCGGTTGGAATTGAAGTGCCAAATCAAGAGAAAGAGATGGTACATTTAAGAGATGTATTAGAATCAGATGAATTTGAAGAAAGTAAATCAAAAATGAGTGTTGCACTAGGAAAAGATGTTGCAGGAAAAGTTGCAATAGCAGATATGGCAAAAATGCCACATACATTAATTGCAGGTTCTACTGGTTCAGGAAAAAGTGTTTGTATAAATACAATAATAACAAGTATAATATATAAAGCAAAACCAAGTGAAGTTAAACTAGTTATGGTAGACCCTAAAGTTGTTGAATTATCAGTATATAATGGAATACCACATTTACTAATTCCTGTTGTAACAGATCCTAAAAAAGCAGCTGGAGCTCTTGCCTGGGCAGTACAAGAAATGGACAATAGATATAATTTATTTGCTCAAAAGGGAGTTAGAGATTTAAAAGGATATAATGCGTTAGTAGAAAAAGAAGAGGGAGTTGGAAAGTTACCACAAATATTAATTATAATTGATGAGTTAGCAGATTTAATGATGGTTGCAGCAAAAGAAGTAGAAGATTCTATTTGTCGTTTAGCACAAAAAGCAAGAGCTGCAGGAATGCATTTAATAATAGCAACACAGAGACCATCAGTAGATGTAATTACAGGTATAATTAAAGCAAATATTCCATCAAGAATTGCATTTGCAGTATCATCTCAAGTTGATTCAAGAACAATTTTAGATCAAGTTGGTGCCGAAAAACTTCTTGGTAAAGGTGATATGTTGTATTATCCAACAGGAGCTGCTAAACCAACAAGAATACAAGGAGCATTTGTATCAGATGAAGAAGTTGAAAAAATAGTATCATTTGTAAAAACAAATGGAGAAGCAACATATAGTGAAGATATATTAGAAACAATAGAAAACAATGGAAAATCAGATAAAGAAATAAAAGATGCAAATTCAAAAGATCCAGATGATGATACAGATGAGCATTTAATGGAAGCTATAGATTTAGTTGTAGAAATGCAACAAGCTTCAACATCATTTATACAGAGAAAATTCAATGTTGGATATGCACGAGCTGGAAGAATAATAGATCAGATGGAAGAGAGAGGAATAATTTCAGGATATCAAGGAAGTAAACCAAGACAAGTATTAATGTCAAAAGAAAGATGGGAAGAACTAAAAATGGGAACACCATCTCAACAATCTGAAAACGAATAAACTAAAGAAAGGAGAAGATATGCTAGAAAAAATAATAAAAAAAGACAAAAATGAAATACTAGAAAATGTATTAGAGCAAAAAGAAATAGATGAAAAAACAAAAAATCTTCTCCAAGGAATTTTATATAAGATAGAAGATTCATATAAAGATTATAAAACAGTAAAAGTAATAGAAAAAAATGATAAGCAATATATAGATGAATTTATATCAAATATAAAGAACAAAACAAATAAAATAAAAATTATAAATTTCAATGACAAAATTGAAGATAAAAATTTAAAAGAAAAAATTGAAAAAGATAAATATTATATAAAAAATAAGAATATAATAGCATATCCAATTGAAAAGAAAATATTATATGCAATAGAAAAAAATTCAAATGATTATACAATAATAAATAATAAATATGATTTTATAGTACAACCACTTTCGCATTTGATTATGATGGGAAAAAGCATAGATAGAATGGAAGTATTAAGAGACTTTAATGGTTGGGCTTGGACTACAATGAGAGATGAAATTGAGAACATTAAAGTAAATTTAGTATATCAAACATTTCAAATATTGTTTGGAAAAGAATTTTTAGATGATTGGACAGCTGATATAGAAGGAATAATAGATTATTATTATTTGATTCAAAAGCAAATTACAGATAAATATGGGAAAGAAATTAATGAGAAGTTTAATCAACTTATTGAAAAAATAGCTATAATAAATGAAATAGAACAAAATGAAACATTTAAAAATGAAAAAATGAAAAATCTAAAAACTATTTCTGAAAAAACAAATGAGATAAATAATGTTGTGAGATATGTTTCAAAATTAACAGAAGAAAAGAAAACATTAGAAAAAGAAATTGCCAAAATTCAAATTACAATAAATTGTAAAGAGAATCTTAATGAAGCATGTGATCAAATTAATGAAGATCTTCCAATAGAAAGTAAAATATTTAACTTTAATATTTTAAAAAATCAGCTAATATCACAAAAAGATAAAAAGAAAAATAGGATTAATGAAATAAATGCAGAACTTTTACCTTATGAATATTTTAAGAAAAAGCAAAAGATTGTGAAAGAAAAGGAATTAACGGAAGTAGTTTATTATACTTTAGATGAAAAAAATGATTTATATATAAATTTTGAAATGCTATTTTTAAAATGTTTTAAAAAAATGTTAAAAGATGCAAAAGAAGATGAAATAGTAAAACTAATTTATAAATTTAGATATTATATATTACTTCCTTATGATGCTGAAAAAGATATAAAGGATGTAGAAAACTTAAAAAGTGAAATTTTAGAAATAGAAAAGGAATTATTAAAAATAGCTAAAAAAAATAAAATAGTTTCTAATGAAGTTTCTAATGAAGTTTGGATACACATAATGGAAACAAGAATTATAGACTTAAAAAAATTATATTTTAAAATTTATGCACAATATGATAAAAAATATGTCCAAATATTTGATGAAAATATTTCAGAAGAAAAATATTTATTAAATGACATAGAGAAGAATAAAATGAATAAAAAGATAAAAGTGTTTATATAAATTTTATTTAAGAAAGGAAAAACAAATGAAGATTACGTTTTTAGGAGCTACAAAAATAGTAACAGGTTCAAATTTTTTGGTAGAGGCAGCAGGAAAAAGATTTTTAGTTGATTGTGGATTATATCAGGGAAAAGAAGAATTAGAGGAATTAAATTATAGAGAATTTGATTATAATCCTGCAGAAATTGATTTTATGTTATTAACACATGCACATATAGATCACTCTGGAAGAATACCAAAATTATATAATGATGGATTTAAAGGACCTATATATGCACACAAAGCAACATGCGATTTGTGTTCTATAATGTTACCAGACAGTGGACATATTCAAGAAATGGAGTCACAATGGAAAAATAAGAAAAGAATAAGAAAAGGTCAAAAGGAAAAACCACCATTATATACAGCTGATGATGCAATAAAGTGTATGGAAATTTTTAAACCTGTAAAATATGATGAAATAATTCAAGTAGATAAGGATATATTTGTAAGATTCAATGATGCAGGACATATGTTAGGTTCTAGTACTATAGAAATATGGGCTATAGAAGATGGAAAAGAGACTAAAACAGTATTTTCTGGTGATTTGGGAAATAACGATATTCCATTGTTATCAGAGCCTACAATGATTGATAATTGTGATTATTTAGTAATGGAATCAACTTATGGAAGTAGATTACATAACAGAAATGATCAAAAAGCTGAAATGTTTTTAAATATTGTTTCAGAAACTATTAATAATGGTGGAACAGTTGTAATTCCTTCTTTTGCAGTAGGAAGAACTCAAGAAATATTATATGAAATAAATAAAATAAAAGAAAATAGACATGATGAAGAATTCATGGAAAAATATAGAACATTAATGAAAGTTCCTGTATATGTAGATAGTCCATTAGCTATTTCAGCAACACAAGTATTTAAAGAAAATATGGATTTATTTGAAGACGAAGTAAAAGAAGAAATGCAAAGAGGAAATAATCCACTTGAATTTCCTGGCTTGAAGTTTACACAAACAGCAGATGAATCAAAAGCATTAAATGAAAGTAATGAAGCATCAATAATAATTTCTGCAAGTGGAATGTGTGATGTTGGTAGAATAAAACATCATTTAAAACATAATATATGGAATCCAAACAGTACAATATTATTTGTTGGATATCAAGCACCTGGAACATTAGGCTATCAGATAGTAAATGGAGCAAAAAAAGTTACAATATTTGGAGAAGAGTTTGCTGTAAATGCAAGAATAGAATATATTGAAGGCTATTCAGGTCATGCTGATCAAGAATGGTTAATGAATTTTATATATTCTTTTTTAACAAAACCAAAACATATATTTTTAGTACATGGTGAAGAAGAATCACAAGATGTTTTAAGAGACAAAATATTAGAGGAAACTGGAATAGGTGTATCAATTCCAGAATATGGTGAATGTTATGAATTAGATGATAACTTAAAAGTTGAAAATAAAGTAAGATTGAAAAAATCAATTTCATTAAAGAGTGAAGTATTAGAAAGATTAGAAAGATTAACAGATGAAATTGATGATATGCAAGCAGCTGTTAAAGAAGATGTCAAAGATTCAGATTTACGTGATGAAGATATCTTTAGAATAAATGAGAAAATAAAAGAATTAGAAAAACAAATACTTAATGTTATAGAGGGATAGAGGCTTTTCTAATTTTATAGGAGAAAATAATGGAAAAATATTTGAATGAAGCAATAATAGGAAATAAAAATATTTTAGCAACTTTTTCTGCAAATGGAGAAATGCTAAGAGTATCATATCCTAATCGTGATAATAGACAATATTTAAAATATTTTCATACAGGTGTAAAAGTAAATGATTCTAATATTATATATTTGCATGAAGATGTAAATAATGTTTATATGCAATATTATGATATAGATACTAATATTTTAAATACTGAAATAACAAATAATTATTTTAATTTAAAAATAGTGCAAACAGATTTTGTTACAATAAAAGAAAATATCATTGTAAAGAGATATTCATTTATAAATGAAAGTAATAATGATCAAAATGTCAAATTTTTAATACATTCTGAATTATTATCAGATACAAACAATTTGGTAAGTGGAATGGAAATTGATAATGGTATGATTCAATATGCACATGATTTTTCATTTGCGATATTTTCAAAAAGTGAAAAAGTAGAAAGTTGTCAAATAAATGGAAGTCAAAATAATATATATACAGGAATAATTGGTGGAAAAGATTATATTGGAATGTCAAAAGATTCAAGTATAAGTTTTGATTTAGGTGTTATACCAGCTGGAACAAAAAAATGTATAGATATTAATATTATTATTGATGAAAGTAATAATACAATGAATGATTTTGTTGATGAAATTGAAAGAATACGTAAAATTGATTTGAATAAGGAATATGCTGATACTAAAGCATATTGGAGAAAATATTTAAAAGAGCATGATGGACTAAAAATTAAGGAACCAGAGAACAGTTATGATTCAATAATACAAAAGATATATAAAAGAAGTATATTGTTATTTCCATTATTAATAAATGAAAAAACAGGAGGAATTGTTGCTTCACCAGAAGTAGATGAAGAATTTTCTCAATGTGGAAGATATGCATATTGTTGGCCAAGAGATGCAGTTTTTATAACGAGAGCATTAGATATACTAAAAATGAATAGTGAAGCTAGTAAATTTTATAATGTCTTTTGTAAAATGACTCAAAGCAAAAATGGAATGTGGGAGCAAAGGTTTTATACAGATGGTAAACTAGCACCATCTTGGGGATATCAAGTTGATGAAACAGCAAGTGTTGTATATGGTGTTTATACTCATTATGAATATACAAAAGATGAAGAGTTTTTAAAAAATAATTTACAAGTTTGTGAAAAAGCAATTACATTTTTAAAAAAATATGTTAATGACTTATTTGAAGAAACACATAAATATAAATTAAGTTATGATATATGGGAAGAAAATGAAGGTGTACATTTTTATTCACTTATAAGTATTTTGGCAGCATTTGACTCAATATTGAAGATTTATGGAGTTCTTGGAAAAAATATTTCTGATTTTGAAAATAATAGATTAAAAGAAGAAAAAATTAATAAAAACAAGAATGAAATTGGTATGCTTCAAATTGAATTAAAAAAATATATAGAAGAAAAAATGTATGATGACAATAGAAAAAGTTATGTTAAAAGTTTAAATGATAGAAGAATCGATATTAGTTTACTTGGTTCTGTAGTACCATTTAAAGTATTTAGTTCAAAAGAAAAGAAAATTTCTAATACAATAGAAAATATAAACATGAATTTAAGAACATACACAGGAGGATATTTAAGATATGAGAATGATCATTATAGAAATGGATCTCCTTGGGTAATTTCAAATTTATGGATGACATTGTATTATTTAGAAATTGGAGAGAAAAAGAAAGCAAAAGAAACATTTGACTTTGTATTAAAGACTGTTGGAAAACATGGATTTTTAGGAGAACAAATAGATAACTCTACTTTGAAACCAAATTGGGTTATTGGTTTAGGCTGGTCTCACGCAATGTTTATTATAGTGTTAGAAAAACTTTCAAAATAATTAAAAATATTATAAAAAGGAGAAAAATATGGAAGAAGGTTGCAAATGGATCATGGTTCGCCGTGAGAGTACATTTGATAAAATAAAAAAGTTTTTCAAAAATCATTTTTTCAATTGGGTAACAAAAAGAAGGACAGAAAGACTAAAAAAAGATTTTATAGATGTGCAAGATATACCAAGTAAGGAAAAAGGCGAAATTATTATAGAAATTATAAAATAAAAAAGAAGAGGTGGTCAGTTAAACCACCTCTTTTATTGAGGATTTCACGCTCCTTCATGCAATCAGCGTTGCCAACATATCTTCGAGTTTGCTAGAGTTTTTTGACACCCACTCGGTGTCGAGGTTGAGTGCTGTCATAACGGTGTCCAGGTTCCGCAACTCTTCCAGATGCTGGAAGCAGAACTGGATTTCGTCATCAGTGTAGGTATGGATAATAGTTCTCCAATTCGTGTACTCGATGACGCGAGGATCCTTGGCAAATGCCAAGATTTTGCGGAGAGTTTGGACTCTGTCTGCCGTAGTATCAGGAACAATAATAGGTTCTTCCTCGACAGGAATACGATTGGTGGCCGTGACGGTTTCGGAAACAGAAACAGGAAAATCAGGTATGGTAATGCTGGTTGTTGTTAACTGAGCCTTAATCAGCATACCCATTTCTTTTGCCAGAGGCATAAGATTTTTCTTCGTTTCATCCGAAGCCTTTACCTTGAGAAAACAGTGTGAGATTTTTTCGTTGTTTCCAGAAAGGAGCAACGAAGCAGTTTCGGAAGAAGCAATTTTGATAGACGACCGTACAGCCGTAAACAAAAGCTGGATATCCCGCCCACATTTGTCTGCTAGTGCAGAGATTTCTTCAGGGTATTTTTGCCGTTCTTCTGCAACAGAGCAGAAACTGGGATCACTGGCCTGGTATTCCTCCAGTAACTTATACTTCAATGCCTGAATTTGTTCTTTTGTAAGAAAAGACATATTGTACTTGTTCTTTACACTTGTGAATCCATAGCTGTTCAGAACAGATTCACAGTTTTCAGAGGGCGCGTAAGGGCTTTCCGTATTTACGGTAAGTTTTGTTGCTTGCCGAAATGCTTCGGCTTGTTCCAGAGAACAAAAACGTTTTACAACTTCTTCAGGAATTTCCAAAGGTTTATGTTCTTGTGCAATGGCGGGTTCAGTGGGCGTTACAGTATTAGCAACGCTTTCAATTCGATTTTGGTTGCTCTTTGCTTGTAATGCTTTCATGTGCTGACTTACTTTTTTGGTCTTTTTCATGGTGAAATTACCTCCTCAAAGTCGACGTTTGTGTATAAAACGGTTAAAATTATTATACCATAATTGTAAGATTATGTCAAATTGAATAATAAGCAAATATTTTAAGTCTTATACTTGAAAATATGCATAAATATTTATATAATATATATTAGTATAATATAAAGGAGGAAGGTTTATGGTATATAAAGATATACGCAAAAAAGCGAGAGAATCTCTTGAAGGAAAGTGGAGTAAAGCAGTAACTATTATTTTAGCAAATATTAGTATATTCTTATTATTTATCTTTATTGAAGAGATTGGAATAAAAATTTTTGGAGATAACACTTTAATAGTTGGTGTGATTGAGGTTTTATATATAATTATAGAAGTAGCTTTGAATCTTGGACTTACATTTTCTCTTATTAAATTAAAGAAAAATGAAGAAGTAAAAGCTTATGATTTTGTAAAAATAGGATTTGATAAAATAAATAAAGCATGGGGATTAGCATTAAGTATTTTTTTTAGAATGATAATACCTATAATAATTTTAATAGTTTCAATTGCATTTATAATTTCAGCAAGTTTTTTTATAATGAGAACAGGTATCTTTTATATAATGGGAGAAGGCGAAATTATATTTAATGAAGTAAGAATTGGAATAATATATGGAATAATTGGATTAATTGGATGTTTAATTGATAGTATAATTATTACAATATTATCATTAGCATATTCTCAAATGTATTTTATTGCTTATGATAATCCAGATATGTCATGTAAAGATATTGTTAAAAAAAGTGCTGAATTAATGAAAGGACATAAAGGTCAATTATTTGTTTTAGAATTATCATTTTTTGGTTGGATATTTCTTTCTGTATTATCAATGGGAATAGGATTTATATGGTTATATCCATATATGATGTTCGCTACAATGCATTTTTATGATGAAATATCAAATGTAGAAAAGGCTGAACAAGAAAAAGTAGAGTAATTTTAATAATATTAGAAAGAGTTGAAAAATATGAAGAAAAAAAAGGTACTATTTATATCAAGTACAGGTGGACATTTAAATGAATTATTACAATTGAGTCCAATGTTTGAAAAATATGATTATCATATAATAACAGAAAAAGATAAAACAAATATGTACTTAAAAGAAAAGTATGGAGATAGAGTAAGATATTTACCTTATGGAACAAGAAGTCATCTTTTAAAATATATTTTTATATATTCATATTTAATTTTAAAAACAATATATTTATATTTTTTAATAAGGCCTAAAGTTATAATTACAACTGGGACGCATACAGCAGGACCAATGTGTTATTTAGGAAAATTATTTGGAAGCAAAATAATATATATAGAAACTTTTGCAAATATAAATAAGAAAACTGCAACAGGAAGATTAGTATATCCTATTTCAGATTTATTTATTGTACAATGGGAAGAAATGTTAAAGCTTTATCCAAAGGCCGTATATGGTGGGCAAATTTTTTGAGAGAGGAAAATATTATGATTTTAGTTTTATTAGGAACACAACATAATGAATTCGTAAGATTATTACAAGAAATAGATGAGTGTATAGAAAATGGAATTATAAAAGAAAAAGTAATTGTTCAAGCAGGAATTACTAAATATAAATGTGACAAAATGGAAATATTTGATATGGTTTCAAAAGAACAATTAGAGCAATTGGTTCAAGAGGCAGATTTAATAATAACACATGGTGGTGCAGGCTCTATTATAATGGCATTGAGAAAAAATAAGAAAGTAATAGCTGTTCCAAGACTTCATGAATATGGAGAACATGTAAATGATCATCAAAAACAAATAATAAATGTTTTTAGTGAAAAAAAGTATATAATTGGAATTCAAGCTGTTAAAGATTTGCCAGAAGCTTTAGATAAAGTAAAAGATTTTAAACCAGAAAAATATCAAAACAATAATCAGAAAATAATTGATATAATAGAAAATTTTATAGAAAATGTATAAAAAGAAGGAAAATAAAATGAAATTATTATTACATACATGTTGTGCACCTTGTAGTGTATATTGTATAAAAAGTTTAAGAAGTGAAATGATTGAGCCAACAGTATATTGGTTTAACCCTAATATACATCCATATACAGAATATAAAGCAAGGAGAGATACATTAAAAGATTATACAAAAAGTATAGGTGTAAATGCTATTTTTGATGAAAATTATGGGTTAAGGGAATTTTGTAAAAACGTTGTTGATGATTTAGAAAATAGATGTGTTAAATATTGTTATAGAATTCGTCTTGAGCAAACTGCTAAATATGCAAAAGAGAATGGGTATGATACTTTTTCAACTACTTTACTTATAAGTCCATATCAAAATCACGAAGCATTGAAAAAAATAGGCGAAGAAATGGCAGAAAAATATGGTATAGAATTTTTATATAGAGATTTTAGACCAGGTTTTAGAGAAGGTCAGACTGAAGCTCGTGAGCTTGGACTTTATATGCAAAAATATTGTGGATGTGTTTTTAGCGAAGAAGATAGGTATTCAAAACAGATTAAAAGAGATAAAGAAAACAATGTATAGTTATAAAAAATATAAAGAGGAGATAGAAAATGGAATATAAAATTATAGGTCAAACAGTGCCAGTAGTTGAAATGAAGTTAAATGCTGGAGAAAAGGTTTACACACAAGTTGGTGGAATGGCATATCAAACTGAAGGAATAGAAATGTCAACAAATGCTCGTGGAGGAATAATGAAAAGTTTGGGAAGAATGTTTTCTGGCGAATCAATATTTATGGTAAATTATACTGCAAAGAAAGATGGAGCTGTTATAGCATTTGCTTCAACTGTACCAGGAGGAATAGTAGATATAGATTTAAAAACTATGCCATCAGGAATGTTAATACAAAAAGGAGCTTTTTTATGTGCAGAGTCTAATGTAGAAACACAAGTAGCTTTTACTAAAAAATTTTCAGCAGGTTTATTTGGAGGAGAAGGCTTTATTTTACAAAAAGCAACAGGGGAAGGAAATTTATTCTTAGAAGTTGATGGTGATGTAATTGAGAAAGAGTTAGCTCCTGGAGAAGTTTTAAAAGTTGATACAGGGAATGTTGTTGCATTTGAAACAACAGTTTCGTATGAAATTGAAACAATAAAAGGCTTAGGAAATATTTTATTAGGTGGAGAGGGAATATTTTTAACTAAACTTGTTGGACCTGGAAAAGTAATATTACAATCTCAAAACTTTAGAGATTTTGCTGGAAGAATTATACCATATATTCCGTCAACAAATAATAATTAATAGAATTTTAATTTAGAAAAAATTAAAACGAGGTAAAAGTGGAAGAAATAAAAATTGATGAACAAATGAAAGAAAGAATTCTGAAGTTTATAAAAAATAATGAATTAAGGTTTTCTGGAGATCAATATAATATAAAAAGTTTAAAAGAACAAGGTGCTGTAACTAAAAGATTTTTATGTAAAGTATTTCAATTAGTTTTAGAATCAACCGATGAGGCTAGAAATAAACATAAGGTAGATGACGAAAGTGAGTTAAAAAGTGATGAAATAGAGTTACTTTTGAAATTTGATGAAATATATAAACCGTTAAAACAAGATCAAAATCATACTCTTTTTGTACAAGCACGCCATAATATGGATATAGATGAAATTTTTAATGATATAGACATAGCATTGAAGTGGCAAGAAACTGTTGAAAAGGCAGTTGACATTAGATATCTGAAAGATGTGGCTCAAAAAGCAATAGTATCAATTGACGGAATCGAAAAATATAAAATAAATTTAGATGAAAGCTCCAAAGAAGATTTAAGAAGAGTTCAAGTTGAACTAAAAGAAATGCTTGGGCAACCAAAGACTAATACTCAAGGAATACAAGAAAAAATTAATATATATAATAAATATGCTCGACAAATTTGGAATGAATATTTGACAAGTCCATCTGAAAAAGGTGGAGAAGAATTTAGATGGGTAATTCATAACTTTACAAAATCAGGTTTTAGATTTAAAGGTGAATTTGATGGAAAATATATGTCTACATCATTAATGACCAATAATATTATGGGAAGATATGGTGGGGGTAATTTTGGATTAATTATAAAACCTAAAAATATTATTACTGCAAATTATGAAGATACTTATACAAATAATGATGCTAAAGACGAGGAAAATTTATTTAATTTTAAAGAACCAATTTTATTACCACAAGAAATTGAAGAAAAAAATATAGAGCAAACGGTAGCTGCAAATGGTGAAATGTTGAATTATGATACAGCAAATATTTATTCAGAACTTGTACTAGATGACTTTGAAATTATTGGAGTTTATATAATTGACAATGGTGAACATACTCTTGCTGAAAATTATGAATATGCAAAAAGGATTGCAGATGAAAGAGGAATTCCTTTAATTGAAGTTGATATTGGCAAAGAAAGAGAAAAAAAGGGACTTGAACCAATGACTGTTGAAAGTCAAAAATCATTTTGCTATAATTTATTAAATAAATGTTGTGAAGGTGATGCAGAATTAGAAAATAGTAAGATGAAATTTGGTGATAGGTTTGTTGATGAAAATTTTCAAAAACTATATGAAATGTATAAACAACTGAAAAAAGACAAACCTGATATAACAGAAAAAGATATTTTAAAGATATTTTCAGAGGTTGCTATGTTGGATTTCCACTTTGCAAAAATTGCTAAAAAAATAGATGAAAAATATTTAACTCTTGAGGAAAAAGAAAGCAGATTAAATAAATATGCTGAAAGAGAATATGGGTTAAATGGAATAAAAAGTGAAAGTGATTTAAAAGATAGACTAGAACAGTTAATTGGCGAAATTAGGGAAATAAAGTGGAATGTAGAGAAAAAGAATCCAAATCCATATTATGAATATAGAATGAATATGTTAAAAAAATTTATACCTGATGTAGATGAATTTCTAAATAAATATTTAGATATAAAAGATTTAATGAAGCAGGAAGATAAATTATATAGTGGATTAGACTTTAATAAGGTTAGTTATGCTGAATTAGAAGAAAGAATGAAAAATATAATATTAGCAGTTAAACAACAAAATGTACAGCAAGAAAATGCAGAAGAACAATTAAGTGATTCAAGTGAAGTATTTGTTAAAGATAGTGAAGAAAAAGTTATTTCTACTGATAACTTAAGCCAGGAAGCTAAAAAGATAAATGTAGAAAAAGCAGATTCAGAAGAATTAGCAGAAAATATTAGCATAGAAAGTAAAAACATATATGATGAAAATGGGGAAAAAAATGAGCAAGTTGATGATAAAACTCCAGAAATTCAACAATTTCAGAGTGTAAATTCAAGAAATAATATGTGGATGAATAGATTTAAAGATTGGTATGACTATGTAGAGCGTGCTCCCAAAAAATTAAAAGTTAAACTAATAGAAATGAGAAAAAATATAATTAATAAGATAAAAGAAAAAGTAAATGGAAAAGAAACAAAAAGTAAACAGCAAAATAATGAAGAAAGATAATAAAAGAAAAATCAGAGCTCAATTAGAACTCTGATTTTTTTGCCAACTATGCTTTGAGATAATGCTCTATGTTTAGTGAAGTAAACAATAATACAGACATAACAAAAGCAATAATTCCGATTGTGAAGTTATTGACTATTTGTGTAGCAGACAGTATGGCGAGTATTGCTATAAGCAAAAGTGTGCAATAAGAGAGGAATTTATACAAGTCGGTTAGAAATTTTTGTGTTTTCCTTGCTTTTTCACAGATGATTTTGGATAAAATCTGTGAGAAAATAGAAGAAACAAAAAGTGCTAAAACAAGTCCAAGAGGTAACATAAAAATCCTTCTTTCATTTGAATATGTAGTTGCATATATCTATATAAAACTGCATTATGCAGTGAAAATTAAAACAAAAAATATTATATAATAAAGTAATTGAAAAGTCAAAATTTATTTGCAAAATTTTATTTAATTTGATATAATTTTTATACTAAATAAGAGATTGATAGGGAAAATAATTATGAAAAAAGATTGTAGTTTTTTAACTCAAAATATAATAGCACATAGAGGAATGCATAATATAAAAGAAGGAATTCCAGAGAATTCAATGATGGCATTTGAAAAAGCTATAAAAAATAATTATATAATAGAGTTAGATGTACATATTTTAAAAGATGGAAATGTAGTTGTTTATCATGATGATAACCTTAAAAGACTTACAGGGATAGATATTAATATAAAAGATATGAAGTATATTGAATTAAAAAATATAAAACTGCAAGGTACAGAACAAGAAATTCCATTGTTAAAAGATGTATTAAATTTAGTAAATGGAAGAGTACCAGTAATTATAGAACTAAAATACGATAATAAATGTGGGTTACTTGAAAATGAAGTAATTAAAATTTTAAAAACATATACTGGTAAGTATGCTGTTAAAAGCTTTAATCCATTATCAGTGAATTATATAAGAAGAAATGCTCCAGAGATTATTAGAGGACAATTATCATCAGATTTTAAAAAAGAGAAAATAAATAGATTTAAAAGATTTTTTATGAGTAACATGTTGTTTAATTTTATATCTAAACCAGATTTTATTTCTTATGATGTTAGAGCATTACCTAATAAAAGAATAGAAAAAATTAGACATAAAAAAATTATTTTAGGATGGACAATTAGAGATAAAGAAACATTCGAACGAGTTCAAAAGTACTGTGATAATTTTATTTGTGAAAATATTGAAGAATTAAAATAAGAATTTTAAAATTGACAATTTTGTCGAATTTTGTTATAATTCCTTATGTTAGAATTGATAATTTGGATGGAGGGATTCTTCATGAAAAAGGAGCGGTATAATTGTGATGTCTTTTTTGCAACAGGTTGTCATGAACAAACATCTGATGTAATGGTGACTGGAAATGTCTATATGTCACCCGGAACAGAAACTTCTGTGAATGTTTTTGCAGAAGAAAACTTTTTTGCAACACAGTCGAAAATTTATGGTACTATTATGAGTAGAGGAGATGTTCAAATCGAAGATAGTCAGCTGAAGAAAGTTGATAGTGGAGGAGAAGTGATAATAAGCGGAAAATCCATTGTTGAGCAAGTTTTGGCAATTGAAAATTTAAGAATAACAAAAAACGTAGAAGTAAAAAATGTTAGAACTCTTGGAGAGATCTGGATTGAAATAGGGGCAAAAGTCGAAAAGATTGAATTGGCCAGAAAGGTTATTAGGTACTTAATTGGCTAATAAAAATTATATAACTCTTGATTATGGCAAGTCAGTATATTCACAATTGTGAGTACTGGCTTGCCTGTTTTGTTTAAGATATGCTTAAATTGACAGATAGAGCAATTTATGGTATAATTAAATGACCGAATATTCACAATTTTGATGGAGGGTTTCATTTATGGAACTGAACGAAAACTTGGCGACTATTGTTTACTCTGGAAAGATTGACGGAGACATTTTGAGCTCTGATTCTGTAGTTATTGCAGATCATAGCGAGATCGAAGGCGATATCAGTGCAGATGATGTTTTCATTGGGAACCATGTGGTTATCAAAGGAAATGTTGATGCCAAAAAGGGAGACGTTAGCATCGGCGATATGTGCGAAATTTTTGGAGATGTTACTGCTGAAGATGATGTTTCTGTTGGGCAGATGACGGTAATCAAGGGAGACGTTATTGCCAAAGACATGGCATATATTCAGGGATTTTCGGTGGCATACGATGTTTTTGGAGATATTGAAGTTGTTGCTGAAAACAACTGTGATCTTGAGGCAGTACAATCTTTTGGAGTTTGTACATTGGCGACAAAAGTTTCTGTCAGTGTGTGCTGTGGAACTGAAATGGTGGAATGCTTTGACGAGGTTGAAGCTGAATGCCTTATGTCTGAAACGGAGATTCAAACCGGTAAGTCCTGTAACATTGGAGAAATGATGGTAAAGAAACCCAAGTAAAATGTTCAAGTTGGCGAGTCAGTTAATCACGAGTGTGGTGACTGGCTTGCCGGCTTTTTGCTTTTATATGAAATTGACAAATATTGTATTTTGTTGTATAATATATAAGTTCAAATAACCCTTATATGGAGGTGTTTCAGCTTATGTAACAAAAAGAACAGTTTGATGTTGTAGTTACTGGGCACTTTTTTGAAAACATTATTGGAGCAACTAATGTACGTCATTATTGGTGAACATACTTCTACAAGTTGGATTTTTGCCGATTTGGAAGTAAACATTGGAAAAGGATGTGATGTAACTTCTGTTGAAACTTTTGGAGCTTTGAAACTTGGGGCAGAATCAATTGCATTTGAGTGTTGCAGTGCAACAAAATTCGAGTGTGATGATGATGTCATCATACAGAAAATTTTTTCGGGAGGAGAACTTAAAATCGGCAAAAATTGCCGGATTGAAGAAGGAATCATTGTAGAAAACATTTGATGAAAGACAAAGAGGTAAGTAAAAAACAATGAATAAGAAAAGATTTGACTGTGATGTTGTGGTTATGTCTGGTGCTGAACTGGACACTGATATTTGTGTTACTGGCAATGTATATATGGAAAAGGGGAGTAACGCAAACGGCTACGACATAGATGTAGGAGAAAGTTTTAAGGCATACCATGCAGAATTCTTTAATGTATCTGCAGGTGAAAACATTGTTCTCACACATTCTATTGGCAATGACGTGAAGGCAGGTAATGGAGTTTTTCTCAACGGTCCCTGTGTTTTGGGAGACATTTTCTCAAATGGAGATGTTAGCATTTCATCCAATTCGTCTGTTTGGGACGTTTCTGCCAATGGAACTATCGAGGTTTTGGCAAATGCTCATGCCAAGAACGTGACGTCCTCGAAGATGGTTTTAAAGGAGGTCAAGTCCGAGGTCGAACATATCAAAAGCAAAGAAGTTGAGTTTTATCTTTACGTAGGATAATGCAACGTTAAACGTTTGAAAACAAGTCAGTTAATCACAAATGTGATGACTGACTTGTTTTTTACTTTATAATAGAAAAAATGTAAAAAATAGATATTGACACATACCCCTGTGGGGTGTATAATGATTCGCAGATAAAATCAAAAAATAAAGGAAGTGAATATATGAAGTGTGAAAAATGTAGCAAATGTGAAAGTTGTGAAAAGTCAACACACAGAACAGAAGAAGAAAAAAAATCTTTAACCAAAAGACTAAATATAATAGAAGGTCAAATAAGGGGAATAAAACAAATGATTGAAGATGATAGATATTGTGCAGATATATTAATTCAATTATCAGCAATAAGTAAATCATTAGAAAGTGTAGAAAACTCAATATTAGAAAGTCATATAAAAAGTTGTGTATTAACAGAAATTCAATCTGGTAATACAGAGATTATTGATGAAGTGATGGAATTATTTAGGAGATTACGCTAATGAAAAAAATTTATATTAAAATTGATGGAATGATGTGTACACATTGTTATCAAACAGTAAGTAAAATAATTCAAAGTGATTTTAATGTAAAAAAGGTAAAAATAAACAGAAATATAGCAACAGTTTGGTATGAAAATGAAATAAATATAGAAAACATAATAGAAGAAATCAATAAAAAAGGATATATAACGAAAAAAGAATATGTCTCAAAAGAGAAAAGTAAAATTGATGATAATGTTGATTTTTTAGAATTTATATTAATAGCATGTAGTATTATTTTAGTTATATTGGTTTTAAATGAAATGTTTGGATTTAATATTTTTAACATGATTCCAACAATAGATACAAATATTCAATTAGGAATGTTATTTTTAACAGGATTATTTACAAGTATACATTGTATATCAATGTGTGGGGCAATAAATTTATATGCATCATCAAGTAAAGAAGAAGGAAAAATAAAAAAGTTTAAAAATCCATTATTATATAATATAAGTAGACTTTTATCTTATACGATACTTGGAGGAATAATAGGTGGAATTGGAAAAGTATTTAGTATTAACTATGTGGTACAAAACATAATTATTTTAATAGCTTCCATATTTATGCTAATAATGAGTTTATCAATGCTTGGAGTAATTACAATAAGTGGAAGACTAAAAAATTGTAAATGTTTTAATAAAGTAAAAATTAAAAATCCTTTTATAATAGGAATATTAAATGGATTCATGCCATGTGGGCCACTGCAAGCAATGCAAATATATGCATTAAGCACAGCATCTGTATTTTATGGAGCTATGTCAATGTTCTTGTTTTGCCTAGGAACATTACCACTTATGATGTTCTTTGGTAGTTTTATAAATTTATGCAAAGGAAAAGTAAAAGTAATAATAAATAAAGTTGCATCTGTATTAATACTTATTTTATCAATATTAATGCTAAATAGAGCATTAGTTGGATTTGGAATAGATATAAATAGTATTTTTTCAAAAAAAGATGATGCACAATATATAAAAGCTATTCAAGAAGATGGATATCAATATATTGAATTTGACTTAGATTATGGTGATTATAAAGATATAATAGTTCAAAAAGATGTTCCTGTAAAAATCATAATAAATGTAGATAAAAAGTATTTAACAGGATGTAATAATGAAATAATAATAAAAGACTTTAAGATTGATAAAAAATTAAATGTTGGCACAAATGAAATAGAATTCACACCACAAGAAGAAGGAGAATATATTTATTCTTGTTGGATGAATATGATAAAAAATAAAATAAAGGTTATAGATAATAAAGATTATTTTAAGGAGGAAAATTAAATGAAAGAAGTAAAATTAAATATAGAAGGAATGCATTGTACAGGATGTTCTACAAGATTAGAAAAGGTATTAAATAATGTTGATGGAGTAGAAATTGCAAAAGTAAGTTTGGAAGAGAAAAAGGCAGATATAAAATATGATGAAACACAAGTAAGTGAAAAAGAGTTGATTGAAGCTGTTGAAGATGCAGGATTTAAAGCAATTTAAACAGTTGGAAGATAATTACAATTTTGGCTGTGTTAAATTTTATTTAAAACGCGGTTACATACAGCACGTATGCGCCCTTGCCTTTTAAATAAAATTTGCCTTGCCAAAATTTAATTCTTTTCCAACTTAAAGCTTTGTATCAAGAAAGGAAAAAATATGAAGAAAGTATTATTAAAAATAGATGGAATGACATGCTCAGCATGTTCATCAGGTTTAGAAAAATACTTAAACAAACAAGATGGAATAAAAATAGCAACAGTAAATCTTGTTATGAATAATGCAAATATAGAATATGACGAAAAAAAATTAACATTAGAACAAGTAGAAAAATTTGTTGAAAAAGCAGGATTTACAAGTTTAGGAATAGACAATTTTGAAAAAGAAGAAAAGAAGAAATCAAATGAAAAATATAAATTAATAGGAATAAGTATAATATCAATATTAATATTATATATTTCAATGTCTCACATGGTAGGTTTACCAGTTATTCCATTTTTGAATATGATTACATATCCAATTAATTATGCAATATCATTATTAATATTAACAACAATTGTAATATTATTTGGAAAAGACATAATAAAAAATGGATATAAAAATTTAATTCATAAAACACCAAATATGGATACACTGGTTATGATAGGAGTATTAGCAAGCTATGTATATAGTATATATGGAACAATACGAATTTTACAAGGACATACAATGTATGTTGAAAAATTGTATTATGAATCAGCTGCTATTGTAATATTTTTTATAAAAATAGGTAAATTTGTTGAAAGCAAAAATAAAGACAAAACAAAAGAAGCATTACAAGAATTAATGACAATAACTCCAAATAATGCAACAATAATAAGAGAAGAAAAAGAAGTTGTTGTTACATTAGATGAAATTCAAAAAGGAGATATTGTGATATGCAAACCAGGTGAAAAAATAGCTGTAGATGGTGAAATAATAGATGGTATAACCCATATTAATGAAGCATTTATAACTGGAGAAAGTAAACCTGCCAAAAAAGAAATAGGATCTAAAGTTATAGCAGGAAGTATAAATTATGAAGGAACAATAAAATATAAAGCAGAAAAAATTGGTAAAGAGTCTACAGTTTCAGAAATAGTAAGATTAGTGGCAAATGCAACAGCTACAAAAGCACCTATTGCTAAAATAGCAGATAAGATAAGTGGATATTTTGTTCCAGTAGTATTAGCTATATCTATAATTGCATTTGTATTGTGGTTAATTATATCAAAAGATATAGCACTTGCAATAAACATATTTGTGAGTATATTAGTAGTTGCTTGTCCGTGTAGTTTAGGACTAGCTACACCACTTGCAATAGTAATAGCTTCTGGAAATGCAAGTAGAAAAGGAATTTTAGTAAAAACAAGTGAATCATTAGAGAATTTTCATAAAGCAAAGACAATATGTTTTGACAAAACAGGAACATTAACTAAAGGAACATTAAGTATTTCAAAAATATATAATTATAGCAATTTAAAAGAAAAAGAACTTTTAAAGAATATAGCAAGCATTGAGAAAAAATCAGAACACCCAATAGCAAGAGCAATTGTTAATAAAGCAATAGAAGAAAAAATAGAATTTGAAGATTTAAAAAAATTTAAAGCAATTGCAGGTTTTGGCGTTGAAGCAATAATGAAAAATGATGATAAATATTTAATTGGAAATAGAAAATTAATGACTGAAAATGGAGTAATAATTCCAAATGAGCAAGATGAACAACAATTAGTTAATGATGGAAATAGCATATTATTTGTAAGTTTAAATAATAAATTAGTTGCATTAATAGGTGTAAAAGATATATTAAAAGATAATATTGAAAATGTAATAAAAGAATTAAAAGATAAAAATATTAATGTAGTAATGTTAACAGGTGATAATGAGAAAACAGCAGAAATTGTTGCAAAACAAATTGGAATAGAAAAAGTAATTTCAAATGTTACACCAAAAGAAAAAGCAGAAAAGATAAAAGAATTAAAAAAAGATGGAATTGTAATAATGTGTGGTGATGGAATAAATGATAGTATAAGTTTAGTAACAGCAGATATAGGTGTTTCAATTTCAACAGGTACAGATATTGCAATGGATTCTGCAAGTGTAATATTAATGAATGATAATATAGAAAAAATAAATGAATTAATAGAAATTAGTTCAAAAACAATTAAAAATATAAAACAAAACTTATTCTGGGCATTTTTCTATAATATTTGTATGATTCCAATTGCATGTGGAATATTAGAACCTATTGGAATTGAAATGAATCCAATGGTTGCTGCATTTGCTATGACAATTAGTAGTTTAACTGTTGTTTTAAATGCTTTAAGACTAAAGAAATAATTATAGAGTTGGAAATCTAAATTTTCCAACTTAATCTATGTTATACGAAAGGAAGAAAATATAAGAATAAGAAAAATATAATAATGATAATAGCAATTGTTATTGTAATTGGAATTATAGGAATAATACTATTTGGAAAAAATAATGATAATAAAACAAATTCAAATAATACTTTATCTACTCAAAAATCAAATACTAAGAGTACACAAAGTACAGAAAATAAAACTATAAATTTAGAAGCAGATGAATTAGGAAATATAGTAATAGATACAACTAATATTGGAAGTAAAGCAACATTTTATAATTATAATGCTGATGGAACTACAATAAGATTATTTGCAGTAAAAGCATCAGATGGAACAATAAGAATGGCATTTAATACTTGTCAAGTATGTAATCCATCACCAAAAGCATATTTTGTTCAAAACGGAAAAAACTTTATCTGTCAAAATTGTAAAAACTCATTTGCAACAGACAATATTGGAAAAGAAAGAGGAGGATGTAATCCTATTCCTATAACAACAGATGAAAGAATAGATGGAGAAAATACAATAACAATTACAAAACAATTTATAGAAAGTTATAAAGAAAATTTTTAAGCAAAAAGGTGAAATAAATGAGTTCATTAGAAAAATATGTTGAAAAGGTAAAAAAAGAAACAGAAGGATTTTCAGATATAGAAAAGTTAAGATATATATATTGGGATTTAGGAAGTAAATTTGCATTTGATTTAGATTTTTCATTTGGAAATTCCAAAACAAGAAAACAGATATATGATCATAGTAGAAGTGAAGATGATTTAAACAGATGTTTAGAAAATAATACTGCAATTTGTAAATCAATTGCTTATATATTTTCTTATGTTATGAAAGAACTTGGAGTAAATATAGAATCAGTAATAGATGAAGAAGATTTTAGAAAATGTCCACATATTTATAATGTTTTAATAACAGAAGATGGAAGAAAATATAGATTTGATTTACAAGAAGATATGAGAAATATAAAAGCACAATTGAGAACACAATATTTTGGAATTCCTATTGAAGATGAAGAACAAGAATTAATAAGTAGAGCTGAACTAGATCAAATTGATAAAAAGCAAGGACATATATCAGAAAAATCATATTATACAGATGAATATCTAGAACTAATAAAGATGCATTTACCAATGTTTGAAGATTTTGGACAAAAGGTTCAATTTGTTTTAGAAAATTCAGAAGCATATACAAATCCAGAAATGGGATATGCTGACAGAAAGTGGAGAATGGAAGATTTAATTGGAAATGAAAATAAAGATGGATTATTGTTTTCTAAAGAAGAAAAGTACAAAATTAATATGATTGATTGTTATAGAGAGATTGATGGCAAGAAACATTATGAATTATGTATTGTTGTAAATGTAAAGGGAGGAAAAGATATCTATTTATTTTCAGATGAAACAAATTCTTTTAGAAAAATGACTTTAGAAGAATTTGCAGAACAAATAGAAAATGGATTGGTAAATCTTCAAGGAATACAAGGATTAAAACAAGTTTTAAAAAGTAGAAAACAACAAACAGATGAAAGATAAAATTAAGTAAAGGAATTTAAAAATGAAAAAAGAATATATATATTTAGATTATGCTGCAAATACACCAGTAGATAAGCAGGTATTGGATGTTTTTAATGAAACAACATTAAAATATTTTGCAAATCCAAATTCTACACATGGTCTAGGAAAAGAAGCAAATAAAAAGATAGAAGAAACAACAGAAAATATAATGGATTTATTAAGGAAAGAAGCAAATCTAGATGAAGATACAGAAATAATATATACATCTGGTTCAAGTGAATCGAATAATCTAGCAATAAAAGGTATAGCACAAACATATAAAGAAAATGGAAAACATATTATTTCAACATTTTTAGAACATTCATCTGTAAGTAGTCCATTAACATATCTAAAAGAACAAGGATATGAGATTGATATTGTAAATATAAAAAATGATGGTACTATTGATTTGGAACATTTAAAAAGTTTATTAAGAGATGATACAATTTTGCTTTCTGTTTGTTATGTAGATAGTGAAGTTGGTACAGTACAACCTATTAGAGAAATTGTAGAAATATTAAAAGATTATCCTAATTGTAATTTACATGTTGATAGTACACAAGCAATAGGAAAAATTAATGTTGATTTTTCAGGAGTTGATTTAATATCATTTGCACCACATAAATTTAATGGATTAAATGGATTTGGAACACTGATAAAAAAGAAAGATATTGTATTAGAACCATTAATAAATGGAGGTGCAAGTACTAGTTTATATAGAAGCGGTACACCTGTAATAGGACAAATTTGTGCTTTTGAAAAGGCTTTAGAATTGACTTTTGATAATTTTAAAATAAGATATGAATATGTATTTAAATTGAATAAAGAATTGAGAGATAGTTTATTAAAATATGATGAGGTAAAAATAAATACAATTTCTAATGAAAATCCATTTATATTAAATATAAGTGTTAATGGAGTTAAAGCAACAGAATTTAAAAATAAATTAGAAGAATATGATATTTGTATTTCAATAAAATCTGCATGTACTGTAACTATAACTCCATCAAGAATTGTAATGTCTATGACACATGACAGAAAAAGAGCTTTTGCATCATGGAGAATTAGTTTGAGTCATCTTGTAAAAGAAGAGGAAATTGACAAGTTCTTAGAAATATTTGATGAATGTTATAAATATTTTAAAGATAATAAATAGTTATACAGATTTATGAATTAAGAAAGGAATAACAGAAATGGAAAGATATGAAGAAATAGAAAAAAGCATAATAACAACATATCGTAAAAAAATATGGTGCCAATTTATTAAAGGTGTAAAAGAATTTGACATGGTACAAGAAGGTGACAAAATAGCTGTTTGCATATCTGGTGGTAAAGACTCAATGTTACTTGCAAAATGTATGCAAGAATTAAAGAAACATAGAAAAGTAAATTTTGATTTAGTTTTTCTTGTAATGGATCCAGGATATAATCCAATAAATAGACAAAAAATAATAAATAATGCTAAATTATTAAATATACCTATTACGATGTTTGAAAGTAATATTTTTGAAGTTGTAGATAAAATTGATGATCATCCTTGCTATATTTGTGCAAGAATGAGAAGAGGATATTTGTATAAAAAAGCACAAGAATTAGGATGTAATAAGATTGCATTAGGACATCATTTTGATGATGTTATTGAAACAATTTTAATGGGAATGTTATATGGTGCTCAAATGCAAACTATGATGCCTAAATTACATAGTACATATCATGAAGGAATGGAATTGATAAGACCATTATATTATGTTAAAGAAGCGGATATTATAAAATGGAGAGAAAGAAATGATTTACATTTTATTCAATGTGCTTGCAGATTTACAGAACATTGTACTATGTGTGACAATGGTGGTGGAGGTTCTAAAAGAGAAGAAATGAAGAAACTCCTAAAGCAATTAAGAAATGTTTATGATAAGGTTGATATGAATATTTATAATAGTACTAAAAATGTTAATTTAAATACTCTTATTTCTTATGTTAAAGATGGAGAAGTACATCATTTTATGGATGATTATGATAAAAATAATGAGAATAATAGCCCAAAGGAATAAATATCCTTTGAGCTATTTTTATATAATAGGAAAGTTCTCCTTGTAGGAGGACTTTCTGTACTAGATAAATATGGCGAGTCTTAGATTTTCTTAAAATTTTCATTTGATAGAAAATTTTAGACTCGCTTTTTTGGTAAGTAATTGATATATAAGGGGTGGATGTCGATGAATTGAATTTTATAAAAAAATTTTAAATATTTACTTGTTTTTTCAGGGGGATATTGTTATACTTTATTATGAAAAGTAAAGTATAAATTTAAGGGGGAAAAGAATGGAAAATAATGATGAAGAAGTAAAGGAAGTATTGAATCAGTCAGATTCAGATAAGGATGAACAAACACAATTAAGAAATGATGAAAAAAGTAGTTCAAAAACTGAAAATGATAATAACCAAAAAAATTCCAAATTTTATTTTGAAATTGCACTGTATATATTTTTGGCAGTATTACTAGCTACAGGATTTATAATATTAGCTTTAATTTACAAAAATAAAAATGACAGTTGTATAGAAAACAAAACTAATAATTTATACCAAAATAGTTCTAATAATTCATATTATAATACTCCAAGTGTAGACAAACCAATAATATATTTATATCCAACAGAAGAAACGCAAGCAAATGTACAATTAGGAAACAAAGAACAAATAACATGTTCATATCCAAAATACACAACAGGATGGAATGTAATAGCACAACCTAATGGAGATTTAAAAGATCTTGATACAAATAAGAATTTATATTCATTATATTATGAAAGCAATAGTGTAGTTGAATTTAAAGTGGAAAAAGATGGATTTATAGTAAAAGGAGAAGATTCAGCTGAATTTTTAGAAGAAAAATTAAAAATACTAGGATTGACAGATAGAGAAGCAGAAGAATTTATAATATATTGGTTGCCAAAATTAGAAGCAAATAAATATAACTATATAAGATTTGCAACAAGAGAAGAAATAGATGCAAATATGCCATTAGCAATAACACCAAAACCAGATACAACAATAAGAATATTAATGGAATATAAAGGATTAGAAGATCCAATAGAAGTAGAAGAACAAGAATTAGAATCAGTAGAAAGAGAAGGATTTGTAGCAGTAGAGTGGGGCGGAACAGAGATAAAATAAAGGATATAAACGAAAGAGAGAGGAATAAAATTATGGAAGAAAAGAAAGTAAAATTATCAACAGTAATAATATTTTTATTATTAATTGTTATTATAGTAGGAGGAGTATATATATACAAACTACAAACAAAAGAAACAGAAATTTCAAATAAATCAAGTGAAAATTCAAACACAAGTATTAATGAAGAAATTCCTAATAAAGAAATATCAGAAAAAAGTACAAATGAATATATAAAGAATTTTAATGAATCAGTATCTAAAGAATTAGGAAATGATAATATGATTTATGTTCAATTATCTAGTATAGATTATAATGGAGAAAATGGATATGTATCAGTAAATAATAAAAATGAAGCAGAAATTATGTTAGAGGATAGGTATTCTACACCGGTAAAAATTGCAGATAATGTTGTAAATGTATGGCATTGTGAACAAGGACAAGCTCCAGGAAATAGTTATATAATTTTTCTAAAAGAAGATGGTACTGTTACTTATGTAAGATTTAGAACAGATTCTTCAACTGGGGATAAAACAGTTTTTGAATCTGATGAAAAAGTTTTAAAAGGAATTACAAATATTAGCAACATTATTACTATAGAAGGAAATGATGAAAATGGAATAGGTGGAATTGGTATATTATTTATAAAAAATGATGGTACATGTTTACCATATTCCACATTAGATGATTTAACAAAAGAATAATTCTTTTATAGTTAATTAGAAAGAGAATTGTTGAAAATGTTTAATTGAATAGAAGAACAAAAGAAAGGTGAGTGAAATTATGGAAGAAAAGAAAATAAAATTATCAACAGTAATAATAATATTATTATTAATTGTTATCATTGCAGGAGGAATAGGAAGATGCATATATAATATGAAACCAAATAAAACAAATACTTCAAATATAGAAAACAATAATAATTTAGTAAAAGAAGAAATTCAAAGTAAACCAGCTGAAAATGAAGATAAAAATACAGAAAATGTAGAATTATCAGATCAAGAAAAATTTGATAACTATATTAATACATATAAAAATGATATGAAAAAGATACTTAATGAAAGATATAAAGGTGATGAAGAAAATAGTACTAATGATGATGTAATATATTCATATTATTTAGACACTTATGATTCAGCAAAGAATACGTCAGTTGAATTAACAAAAGACGGAACAGTAAATCTTGTAATTAATCAATCATCAGAATTATATTCTAAATATGGAAGTAAATATAAAATTGCTGAGAGTGTTGCAAGTATGTATATGTGTCAAGTGGGTCAAGATGATAACTTTGATTTAGTTATGCTTGGACTTGATGGAAGTGCAAAAAGTTTATTCATGTTAGAAGATGAATTGTTAAAAGGAATTAATGTAAAAAATATTGATGTGAAATATGCAATAAATGTAGTTCCATATAATAATGGTGCAGCTACTTATGGAATAATAGATATAAATGGAAATATTATAAGTAGATAAATATTAAAGAAAGAAGAGCGTTTTTAATAATGCTCTTTTTACATGTATTTTGGTAGACATTTTTTTATTATTATAGTAAAATATAAATTGAAAAATGAAAAAGGAAGTAATAAAAATGATAATAGATATGGAACAAGCTCAAAAAGCTTTTAAAGAATATGTACAAAACTACAATCCAGAAGATGAAAAAATAAAAATAAAAATTGCACATATAGAAAGGGTTGCTCAAAATTCCAAAAGAATAGCTCAAAACTTAAAATTGAACGAAGAAGATATAGAATTATCTGAATTAATAGGATTATTACATGATATTGGAAGATTTGAACAAGTAAGACTATATCATACATTTGTAGACAAAGATAGTATAAATCATGGAGAATATGGTGCGAAAATATTATTTGAAGATGGATTAATTAGAAAATTTATAAATGATGATAGATTTGACAAAATAATAAAATTAGCAATTATAAATCATAATAGAGCAGATATTGAAGAAGGATTAACAGAAAGAGAAACATTGCATGCCAAAATAATTAGAGATGCTGATAAAACAGATATATTTTCAGTATTAGTATCAGGAGATAAAAAAGCAATTTGGGAAAAGGCGGATTTATCTGATGATAAGATTTCAGATGAAATATATAGAGAATTTATAGAAGAAAAAAGAATAAATTATAAAGAAAGAAAAACAAGTGCAGATATTTTAGTGAGTCATTTTTGTTATGTATATGATTTGAATTTTCCCGAAACTAGAGAAATAATAAAAGAAAACAAATATATTGATAAATTATATAAAAGATTTATATTTAATGATATAGAAACAGCCAAAAGATTTGAGATAATTTATAAATTAGCAAAAGAATATATTGAAAAAACTTATTAATATTGTATATAAAGGAAAGAAAATTATGGAAGAAGAATTTAATTTAAGACCAGAAGTAGCTAATAATATTGAAGAAAGATTAGAAACGTCTTTGAGACCGAGAACTCTTTCTGAATATATAGGGCAATCTAAAGTAAAAGAAAATATGAAAATATATATAGAAGCTGCTAAAAAAAGAGGAGATCCACTAGATCATTGTTTATTTTATGGACCTCCTGGATTAGGAAAAACAACTATTGCCAATATAATAGCTAATGAAATGAAAGCAAATATAAAAATAACGTCTGGACCAGCAATAGAAAAGCCAGGAGATTTGGCAGCAATATTAACTAATTTATCAGAAAATGATGTTTTATTTATAGATGAAATTCACAGATTGACAAAAAATGTAGAGGAAATTTTATATCCAGCATTGGAAGATTTTACATTAGATATTGTTATAGGAAAGGGTCCAAGTGCAAAATCTATAAGAATAGATTTACCTAAATTTACTTTAATAGGAGCAACAACTAAAGCAGGGGCATTAACAACGCCTTTACGTGATAGATTTGGAATAATACATAAATTGGAGTTATATACTCCAGAAGATTTGAAAACGATAGTAATTAGATCAGCAAAAATTTTAGAAATTGAAATTGATGAAAAAGCTGCTTTTGAAATTGCAAGAAGATCACGAGGTACACCAAGAATAGCAAATAGACTGTTAAAACGTGTAAGAGATTATGCTGCAGTTCTTGGAGATGGAGATATAACTTTAAAAATAGCAAAACATGCACTTAATCAATTAGAAATAGATGAACTTGGATTAGATGAAACAGATAGAAAGATGTTAGAGTTAATGATTAATCAGTATCAAGGACGTCCAGTTGGAATAGAAACAATAGCTACATCATTAGGAGAAGAAGTAGATACAATAGAAGATGTTTATGAACCATATTTAATACAATTAGGATTTATTACAAGAACACCAAGAGGAAGATTAGTTATGCAACCAGCGTATGAACATTTAGGATATCCATTTTTAGGATAATTAAGATTGATAATTCAATATTATTTTGAATTATCAATTTTAAAATATTTATAAAAAGCTTAAAAATAAAGGGCTTGAAAAAATATAAAAAAAATTTAAAAAAATTTTAAAAAAGTGTTGACAAATTTTAAGATTGGTACTATAATAATAAATGTCTTAAGGAGAGAGACAAAAACATGCAGGTGTAGTTCAATGGTAGAACCTCAGCCTTCCAAGCTGATGACGTGGGTTCGATTCCCACTACCTGCTCCAGAAATGAAACAAACGATAACTCGTTTGTTTTTATTTTATTAGTGAGAAATTCACTAACCTTACTCATTAAAAAAATGAGTTATATATCCAAAAGGAGGTGAAAAATAATGAATAAATACGAGAGTGTTATCATTATTAATCCAAACGTTGATGAAGCTGGTTTAAAAGCTTTTGAAGACAAATTTACAGGATTAATTAATGAAAATGGTAAAGTATCAGAAGTTGTAAACATGGGTAAAAAAAGATTAGCTTATGATATCCAAAAAAATAAAGAAGCATATTATATGGTATTCAAATTCGAAGCAAATCCAGAATTAATAGCAGAATTAGAAAGAGTTTACAGAATAACAGATGGAATATTAAAATTCATCACAACAAGAAATATTGACTAATTTTAATATTTTAGGGGCCGAATTAAAGTAGAAAGGTAAAGGGATAAAATATGAATAAAGTAATTTTAATGGGTAGATTAACAAGAGACCCAGAAGTAAGATACACACAAACAAACAACACAGTTGTTGCATCATTTTCACTAGCGGTAAACAGAAGATTTGTTAGACAAGGAGAAGAAAGACAAGCAGATTTTATAAATATTGTAGCTTGGAGCAAACTAGGAGAATTTTGTAGCAAATACTTTAAGAAAGGTCAACAAGTAGGAATTATAGGAAGAATTCAAACAAGAACATGGGATGATGATCAAGGTCAAAAACACTATGTTACAGAAGTTGTTGCCGAAGAAGCATATTTTGCAGATAGTAGAAGAGATGGAGAAGTAGGAAGTTCTTCATTTGAAAATACTTTTGGAAATACAATGCCAGGAGGAACAGATTTTGAAGTTTCTTCAAGTGATGACCTACCATTTTAAGAACTAGGAGGGAAAATAGAAAATGGCAGATAAAAGTAAAAAAAGAAATAATAATAGAAATAAAGACTATGATGATGATTTTAACCCAAAATTCAAAAAAATGAGAAAAAAGGTTTGCCCATTATGTAATGATAAAAACTTTGTTTTAGATTTCAAAAATGCAGACCAATTAAAGAAATTTGTTAATGATAAGGGAAAAATCTTACCAAGAAGAACAACAGGAGCTTGTGCAAAACATCAAAGAGATATAACACTTGCTGTAAAAAGAGCTAGACATATTGCTATATTACCTTATGCAGCAAAAGATTAAAAAAACGTCCATTATTGGACGTTTTTTTATTTCTTAATAAACTAATTAAAAATAATACCAGTATCAGAATATTTTTCTTCTGTAGAAAAATTTAAATTATCAATAGATTGATATCCTAAAAATCTACTTACATTGTTTTGAGCAATACCTGTTTCTGTTGCAATAGTATCTATTGAAGAAATACCATTTTGTTCAATATAATTTTTAAATGTACAAAATTCCAAAGAATCTTTATTTGCACATTTTGGACAAACATCTCCTGCATTTGTATGAAATGCACCACAACGACTGCATTTGTTTAATTCCATAAAATCACAACCTTTCTTTAATGTAATTTCTGGAAACATTTTACCATAAAATATATTAAAATGGAATAGATTATATAAAGAAAATCAACAATTTTTTTGTGTTTTCATATTATAAAGTAAATTATGTTAAGAGGAGAAAAAATGAAAAAAATATTATTTGTATATGAAAATAACATTTCCCAATACAATATTCCTTATATAAAAATGTTAAAAGAAAATGGAATTGAAGTACATATTGTAAGTAATGATAAAGAAAAGAATAATTATTGTGACAAATATTATTTTTCAAAATTTACTAAAAAATTATTTTCATATAATAATTTGAAAGTATATCGAAAATTGAAAAATATTATATCTCAAAATAAGTATGATATTATACAATGTGATAATTATATATGTGGTATATTAACAAGATTGGCTGCAAGAAAACAAAAATGCAAAATAATATATAGAAACTTTAGTTTAGCAAATAATATATTTGAGTATTTTATCGAAAAAATTTTATCTAAATATACTAATATAATAATTACAACTAATATAGATGATTACAATTTTTCAAAGAAAAAATTGAACATAAAAGAAGTAAAATTGATGAATGGAATTGGAATAGACAAGGGAGAAAAAGTAGATGTAAACAGAAATAAAGAATTTTATACGTTTTTTTCAATTGGTGAATTAAATAAGAAAAATAATCAGATAATTCAATTAGAAGCTATGATTGAAATAATAAGAAAATATCCACAGACTCAATTGATAATAAGTGGTGATGGAAAACAAAAAGAATATTATGAACATATAATAGAAAAATATGGATTACGTGAAAATGTTAAAATATATAGTAATTCAGAAAATTTGTATTATACAATTAGTGAAGGAGATTGTTTTATTTCTACTGCAAAAAGAGACTATTTTCCGATATATATAATTAAAATGATGTTTAATAATAAGCCAATAATTGCATCAAATATAAAAGAATATAAAAATTTATTAAAAAACAAAAATCTTTTTAAGCAAAATAATGTTAATGAATTAAAAAGAAAGATGTTTGATGTAATTGAAAAAAATAAAAAATATGAAATATATTATGATATTGAAAAATATAAATCAAAAAAAGTTTTAAAAGAAATGAAAATAATATACGAAATAAAGAACTAAATGTAATTACATTTAGTTCTAAAAATATTTACATTTGTTGATTTCCTGGAATAAAATAATCAACAACTCCATAAATTAGAGCCCCAATAATTGCTGCCATCCAAGAAATAGAATATCCTGCAACAAAAAATTGAGTTAAATATAAAATAATAGCTGCTAATGCAAAACCCACGAAACCTTTGCCAAATGGGCTAGCATGTAGACCAGTAAATTTAATTATCAGATAATCCATAATTGTCAAAACAATTGCAGCAATAACTAAAGCCCAAATGTTATTTATAGAAAAGCCAGGTGTAAAAAATGCTGTGATTGCTAAGACAATTGCTGCAGTAACCAGTCTACCAACAATTTGCCATACTGTAGATGTTCCATTAGAAGTATTATAATTACTTTGTGTATTATTTGCCATTTAAAAACCTCCTTATAAAATTTTTAAGGTTACATGATTATTATTTACATCCGAAAAAATATTATACCAAATTTGTATAAAACGCAAAAAAGTGAAGAGAATACAATTAATACAAAAAGTAAGGAGAAAATATGTTAATAACATTTTTTAGAGCTATATTTTTATATATAGTTGTTTTGATTGTTATGAGATTAATGGGAAAAAGGGAAATAGGTCAAATGCAACCATTTGAACTTGCTATATCAATTATGATTGCAGATTTGGCAGCAACACCTATGGCAGAAACGGGAATTCCAATTTCAAATGGAATAATACCAATATTGGGACTATTAGTGATGCATTTAACTATTTCAACATTAAACATAAAAAGTACAAAGGCAAGAGAGATTATATGTGGAAAACCTTCTATATTAATATATAGAGGAAAAATTGATGAAAAAGTATTAAGAAAAGAAAGATTTACAATTAATGAACTTGAGGAAAGATTGAGAGATAATAATATTTTTAATATAGGTGATGTAGACTATGCTATATTAGAAACGAGTGGACAAGTAACTGTAATTCCAAAACCTGAAAAAAGGAGTTTAACACCTAAAGATTTGAATATAACGCCTAACTATGAAGGAATTTCGTATGATTTAGTTGTAGATGGAAAGGTAATGTATAAAAATTTAGAGAAAATCGGAAAAAATTATATTTGGTTAACAAAACAAACGGAAAAATTTGGTATAAAACCAGAAGAAGCATTGATAGTTACAATTGATGGAAATAATCAATTTTTTTGTCAAGTATTGAATAAATAGAAATTTTTATAAAGGATGGAAAAATAATGTATAAAGAAACGATTATATGTATTATTATAATAGTTGTAATTATAACATTAGATTTTTTTACGCAAAATTATACAACAAAAACAGCAAGTGATATTACTGAAAATTTAACGGAGTTAAAAGAAGATATTGAAAACAATGACACAGATTCAACACAAAAAAAATTAAAACAGTTAGATGAAAAATGGGATGAAAAACATGACAAATTAGCATATTATATAGAACACGATGAAATTGAAAAAATTGATACAGCATTTAGTAAAGTAAAAAGTTTTGTTGAAAATGATGATATACCATCAGCTGTTGCAGAATTAGAAACAAGTAAATTTGTATTAGAACATATTGAAAAAAAGTATAAATTTAATTTACAGAATATTTTTTAAAAGCTAATTTGCTATAATAGTATTGCTTTTAAAACTAAAATATACTATAATATAGCAAGTTAGTGCTTTCATAGCTCAGTAGGTAGAGTGCAGCCTTGGTAAGGCTGAGGTCACGGGTTCGATTCCCGTTGGAAGCTCCATAGAAAAAGTCAGTAATAGCTTAATTTGAACTATTTGCTGACTTTTTTGATTTTGTTATATAATTAAAAAAGTTGTCAAGATCTTTGATAATTTATTATAGAAATATAAAGTTTTATATTTGTATTTTTGAAATTAAATGTATAATTAATTCCTTTTTTGTCATAATAAGAATATACTTAAAAATAAAAGTGTAGATAAACTACAAGAAAGGAAGATAAAATGAAAGCAACAGGTGTTGTAAGAAGAATAGACGATTTAGGTAGAGTTGTAATTCCAAAAGAAATAAGAAAGACCCTTAGAATAAAAGAAGGAGAACCATTAGAAATATTTACAGATAGAGAAGGGCAGGTAATATTGAAGAAATATTCTCCTATTGGAGAACTATCAGAATTTGCAACAGGTTATGCAGAAACATTATCAAAAACAACAGGACATATTGCATGTATAACAGATAAAGATACAGTAATAGCTGTTTCTGGTGGATCAAAAAAAGAATATTTGGAACAAAATATAAGTGATGAATTAGAGCAATTAATGGAAGATAAAGAAGTTTATACAAGCAATGAAAATAGTAATGTTGCAGTTCCAATAACTAAAAATGACAATAATAATAAAAAGTATAATGCTCAAGTAGTATATCCTATAATTTCAAATGGAGATACAATTGGAACCGTTATATTACTTTCAAAAGAAGCAAATACCAAAATGAATGAAGTAGAAACAAAAATAGCTCAATCAGCAGCAACATTTTTAGGAAGTCAAATGGAAATATAAAAAATTATGGCTTAAAAGGAAACTTTTAAGTCTTATTTAATTATACTTTATAGTAAAATTTTGTTAAATTATTTACATCTTATTATATCAGTGATATAATAAGAATGCAGTAATTTGGAGGAGGAAAAAACAATGACATTAGAAGAACTTGATAAAGATATAAATAAAAAAATGTTAGATAATGAGGATTTTATAAGATATACATATTTTGAACTAAAGGTAAAACAAAATTTATCAGAAGAAGAAATCGATGAAGTTTTAAGATTAGCAAGAAATAAATTAGAAAATTTAGGATATAGAGTATATTTCACAGGAGCAAAATATGAATATGAAGGAAAAGAAAGAATAGTAGAAACTAATGAATTATTAGTCGCAATAAAATAAATTTAAAAAAATAGAAAAATTTTTCAAAAAAGTATTGACAAAAAAATGAAATTGATTTATACTTTAATCTGTGCTGAGGAGAGTACAGCATAGATTTAAATATGCTCCCATAGCTCAGTTGGTCAGAGCAACCGGCTCATAACCGGTGGGTCCTAGGTTCAAGTCCTAGTGGGAGCACCAAAAGACATTATCGTTAAGATAATGTTTTTTTTATGAATTGACTTTATAAATAATAAGTGGTAATATAAAAACAATTAGGAGGTAAGTGATATGTTCAAAGAAAGATTAATGCAAGACTTAAAAGATGCAATGAAAAATAAAGATGAAATAAAAAAGAATACAGTTCAGATGGTTAGAGCAGCAATATTACAAATAGAGAAAGATAAGGGAATACAAGTAGAGGATGATAAAATATTAGAAATAATAGCTAAAGAAGTAAAATCAAAAAAAGATGTAATTAAAGATTTTGAAAAGGCTGAAAGACAAGATTTAATTGATCAAACTAATAAAGAAATTGAGATTTTACAAAATTATTTACCAAGACAATTAAGCAAAGAAGAAATAAAAGAAGAATTGAAAAAAATAATTGAAGATTTAGGAGCAACTTCAATAAAAGATATGGGAAACATAATGAAAGAAGCTAAAGCTAAATTTGGAGCATCTGCAGATGGAAAGACAATTAATGAGGTAGCCAAAGAATTATTAAATGTTTAAAAATAAAGTAGGAGAGCCAAAGGCTCTCTTTTGTTATAAAAAAATATAAAAAATTTTAAAAAATGCTTGACAAAGAATTTACTAAAGTGTATAATAAAAAAGCATTGAAAATATTGATGCACTTGGACAGGTGGCCGAGTGGCTAAAGGCGGCAGACTGTAAATCTGTTCTCTTATGAGTACGATGGTTCGAATCCATCCCTGTCCACCATTTTTTTTTATTTGCGGATGTGGCGGAACTGGCAGACGCGCTGGTCTTAGGAACCAGTGTCAACGACGTGGGGGTTCAAGTCCCTTCATCCGCACCAAAGGTGGATTTACTCGAACTCGTGAAATATATTGATATAAGCGAGTTTGAGCAATCTAAAAAAAGAATATCATATCATTTTAAAAAGTCAATTTACATTGGCTTATTTTTTTTGCTTTTTTATGTAAAGTTCCATAAAAAGGTAAAAATAGCTTCAAAATATTGAAAAAAGGAGGATTTTGTGATATGATATCAGCAGTTGAAAAAGAAATAACTATTCAAAATGAATTACTTTCAAAAATCAAATGGGCTTGCACTTTTAGTAATTGTGAACCAAAGATAAAGAACGGTAATTTGAGAAGACTTGAAAAGTTTAATGTTGCTTATGTAGAACCACATAAAGCTATAATTAAAGATAAAACATATTTATTCTTTAATTATCACGATTATTTCTACATAAATGATTTGACAAACAAGTACCCTCTCTCAAGTTTAAGAGAAATTATCAAGGTTAATTAATACTAAAAGTTATTTTTGTTTTTAAGTAAGGCATAATTTATAATAATAATTTAGGTGTTAGTTGGTAAATTTACTATTCTAACACCTTTTCTGTTAGAAAATTGGAGGTAGTTTAATGGAAAGTACTGAACTTGAATGTAATGAAAAAAAGAATGTTGCAGGAATTTATATTCGTGTAAGCACAGAAGATCAAGCAAGAGAAGGTTTTAGTTTAGGAGAACAAAAAGAAAAACTTGAAGCTCTATGTAAATATAAAGGATATGAAGTTTATAAAGATGCAGGAATATCCGCAAAAGACATTACACATAGACCACAATTCCAGCAAATGCTAGAAGATATGAAAGCAGGAAAAATTAATTATATAGTTGCGTATAAACTTGATAGAGTAACTCGTAGTGTGAAAGACTTGGAAACATTGATTAGTACATTAGAACAATACCATTGTTATTTAATATGTGATAGAGATGATGTTAATACTAGCACAGCAAATCGGTCGCTTCTTTGTTCGTATGCTGACAGTACTTTCACAACTTGAGATTGAAATAGTATCTGAAAGAACTAAATTTGGTTTAGGTGGTGCAATTAAGGCAGGTCACATACCTGGACCTTGTCCATTTGGTTATTATAGAGATAGCGATAAGGCAATAAAAATTGATATTTCTACTAAAGATATAGTAATTAGAATTTATCAATTGTATCTTGAAGGAAAGTCTTATCAACAAATTGCTAATATTCTAAATGATGAAAATGTACCATCTCCTGTAAAGTCTAAGTGGGGAGATTCTACTATTGAAAAAATTATAAATAATAGAATTTATATGGGCGATTTTGAAAGATATAAAAAGGATAAAAATAGAGAAAGTGAAATTTATTTGAATGTTGTTCCACCTATTATATCTCGAGCAATGTGGGAAGACACTCAAAATCAAAAAGGTAAAAATCAAAGGTCTTATTCAAGACATCGTGTTTATATATTTTTTCAAAAGCTTATATGCCCAAAGTGTGGCAAAATAATGACTGGTAAAGGTGCAGGTGGCAAAAAATCTAAATATATGTATTATACCTGTGAAAAATGCAAAATATATTTTAATGAAGATGATATTGAAGAGATTTTAATTGATTATATATTAGATTTTATAGAATATGACTATCAAGTTAACAAATTCTTTTATCCACTACTTGCTGAAAAGAAAGATGATGAAGCAAAAGAAATTGAAAAAGAAATTAAAAAATATAAAGATCAAAAGAAGAGATTGATAAAAGTTTATAAAGATGGAATTCTTGAAATGGAAGATTTTGCAGAAGATATTAATGTTATTGATAAGAAGCTAGCAGAATTAAAAAATATGCAAATTGATTCTGTTGATTTAATAAAAGAAACATATAATCCTGCACATTTAATTGCACATAGAGATATTGAAAAAGAATCTCTTTTAGATGGTAAAATGTATAAGGAAATGTTATTGAATCTTTGGGTTTTAAAATCTAAAGAAGAAAAACAAGATTTTATATCGAGATTTATTGAAAGTATTGCTATTAAGAAAAATGAAGATAATACTTTAAGTATAGAAAAAATTAATTTTAGAAGCACATTTATTGAGCAAGTAGATAAATTATATGAAAAAGGTGTAGTTGATATTCCATCTAAAATGGAAACCAGTGGTAATTTGCAAAATATAAGTACATCTATAAATTTAAATAAAAAACAGGTTAATGAATATCTTGATGAATTAAAAAAAGAGATGAACATTAATTATTTAGATTTAGGTAAATACCATTTTAATGGTGAAGAATTTGATGAAACTGAAGGAATAAAAAATGAAATTGCAACTTATAAAGATAAAGCAATTAGCTTTAAAATAAAGAAAAATGAAAAGCCAATTAGATTTTTTGCAATAAAAGAGATGAAAAATTATCTTGTAAAACCAGATTATAATGTTAATTTTAGTGTAGTTACACACATTGTACCTCCAAATAACAAAAAGAAGAAAAACAAAAATAAATGAAAATAATTTATGAAAAGAGGTTTATGAAATGAGTAATATTGAAAACAACAATGTAAATAAAGGTGTAATATATGATGAAAATAATGGATTATATTATACCAAAATTGGTGATTATTATTACCCTAATATTGTGGTAGATAATACTGAAAAAGTTACTTTAAGTAAGTATGGTAGAGCCAGATTAAGATATTTAAAAGAGTATAATAAAGGACTTTATATTGAACTATTAATGACTGGAAAATTAACAGAACATTTAAAAGAAATTGACTTAAATAGTGAACAAAAAGTACATAGTATTATACAAGATATGGCTAAAAAAGATGGTATTCCTGTTTATTTTGATGCTACAAAAATAGAACAATTAGAATGGGTAAAATGTATGAATAACTACAAGAATATTGCAGAGGAAATAGTAAATAACGAACTCATCTTCTGCTAAGTTTTAATGACCAATTTGTGCAAATAAGTTAGTCATTTGTTTTAAAATAAACACTAATATTAAAACAAAAAGTTGCATTGATAAGTTCAATAATGTACCTAGTATGGTACTTAAATCTAGTAAGCCAACTTAAAAATGCAAGCAGTGAATTTGTTCTCCCACAAATCCAAAAGTCCATTTTCAAACACACTGGACTTTAACAAAACTTTTAGAAAAAGTTTTACAAAATATATTATCAATTTCTTTGAAAAGAAATTGAATTGAAAGCGAGATGATTATATGAGAAATAGAACAATTAAAAAATCATTTTATCTAAATGAAGAAGAAAACAGATTATTAAAAGAAAAATGTTTTGGTGGCTTTATATCAGAATCCGATTTTTATTAAAAATTGATCCATTACCAGCTAAAATGGATTTTGGCAAAGCAAGAGTTACAATAACTAGAGAAATGAGAATAGAAATAAAATATATGAATGAATTATCAAGACAAGCAGTTTTATTAACTGGAAATAAAATTGACTCATTAGATGATTTAAATGCTTTTAGAACCAAATTAGAAGATAAAGTAAGAACTTTAAAAGGAACTAGAGAAAGTTTACAAAGAAGGAAAAGACACTCAAAAAATCGAGATGATATTAATAAATTTGATGCAGAACTTAATGAACTTTCACCTAAAATCAAAGAATTAAATGCAAATATACAAAATTGCTATAAAATTGAAAAAAGAACAATATTATGGCAAAGAGAATATGAAAATGCTATAAATAAAGAACAAGAACGAAAAAAACAGTCACAAAAAGAAAATGAAATTATAAAAGTTAACAAAAAAAGATTTGAGATAAAATTTTAATTATTTATTGTTTTTTTTATTAAATATGATAAAATATAATAGAAATATTATAAACATAAAAAGGAAAAAATATGAAATCTAAAATTATAGATAGAATATTAAGTGAAAATAGTGAACCATTACATAAAATAATAGAAACAGTAAAAAACAATGCGGTTTTTCAAGATGTAATGAGTAATATAAAAGAAGAATTTTTTATCAATGATAGCATACATGGAATTTCACATAACGAAAGAGTAGCTTTACTATCCTGTTATATTGGCATACAAGAAGGTCTTGACATTGAAGAATTAAAATTAGTCTTAGAAGCAGCTAAATATCATGATATAGGTAGAGGATATGAAGGAAATCATGGAAAATATAGTACAATTATTATAGACAGAAATAAAGAATATATTTTTTCGGATTTAAACGACAATGAAATAAATATAATAAAAGCATTATGCCATGGGCATAGTGTAGATGATAGTAGGTATGAAGA
>CAKOWY010000004.1 GCA_934129895.1 uncultured Clostridia bacterium | reverse complement strand
ATAAATGGAAATTATAATGTAGTATTAGTAAAAGAAGATGCTTCAGGAGAACAATTAGATAGCAAAGCAACATTTGAGGTAAATGGAGAAATAAAAGAAGTAGTTGGAAAATTAACAATTGCTGAAAAAGTAAAGATTACAAGAGAAAACGTAGAAACAGCAGATATATATACAATAAAAGAAACAAAGGCTCCAGATGGATATTGCGAATTTAATGGAATAATAACAGTAACAGTAAATAAGAAACAGGAAGATAATAAATATATTGTAGATAATATTTCATATAAAGTAACAAATGAAAATGGTGAAGAAATAAAAACAAATGTGATTGACAAGATTTACTTAGATGATGATGGAAATATATATGTAAAAATCAAAAACTATCAATTTGATTTAGCATTAAGAAAAAATATAATATCAGTAACAACAAATGGAACAACAACAGAATTAAAAAATGATTCATCAAGAATTCCAACAGTAGATACAACAAAATTAGACAATAAAACATCAACAACAGCAGACTATAAACATAAAAAAGATCCAGTTGTAGTAAAAGAAGGAAGTACAGTAAAATATAGAATAACAATATATAACGAAGGAGATATAGCAGGAAGAGCGACAAAAGTAGTAGATCAATTACCAACAGGATTAAAATTCTTAAGAGTAACATCAGGAAACTTTGTAGAAAGCACAGATGCAACAGAAGTAGCAGAATTAAATAACAATAATAAGTTAACACTAGTAAGAAAATCAGACAATACAACAAACTTAAAAGCTTATGAAACAGGAAAGACAATAGATTCAGAAATAATAGAAATAGAATGTGAAGTAACAGCAGTAGCAGATGAAAACAATGATAAAATACTTACAAATATAGCATGGATAGCATCAGAAGTTGATGAAAACGGAAATTCAAAAGATAGAGATTCAGAAGCAAAAACACCTGATACAATTTATGATAAAGATCAATTAGTAACATCAGATAATGGATATACAGGAAAAAATACAGAAACAGATTTAACAAATAAAGACCATTATTATGAAGGACAAGAAGATGATGATGATTTTGAAAAAATTGTTATAAAGCCAATAACAGGAAGCTATAATATTACATTAATAAAAGAAGATGCCTCAGGAGAACAACTAGATAGTAAAGCAACATTTGAAGTAAATGGAGTAGAAAAAGAAGTAATTGGAAAATTAACAATTGCAGAAAATGTAAGAATAACAAGAGAAAAGTTAGAGACAGCTGATATATATACAATAAAAGAGACAAAAGCTCCAGACGGATATTGTGAATTTATTGGAACAATAACAATAACAGTAAACAAGAAAATTGGAGATGACAAATATATTGTAGATAGTGTTACATATAAGGTAACAGATAAAGATGGAAAAGATATAACATCAACATCAAAAGAAATTGACAACATTTATTTGAGTGATGATGGAAACATATATGTAAAAATCAAGAACTATCAATTTGACTTAAAATTAATAAAGAGAATTGTAGAAGTAAATGGAGAAAAAGTTCCAGAAAGAATACAAAAAGTAGATGTAAGTAAAATAAATACAAGAGATGAAAATGGAAAATTAATTACAACAGGAGATTATACATTAGATAAAACACCAGTAGCAGTAAAAAAAGGCGATATTGTAAAATATACATTTAGAATATACAACGAAGGAAACATAGATGGATATGCTGCAGAAATAACAGAAGACATTCCAGATGGATTAGAATTTATATGGAATGAAAAAAGTGGAGATGAATTAAAAGCAGATACAACATTGACAAAAGCAGAAAAAGAAGCAATAGCATTCAACCAATCACAATTATGGGCATTCAAAAAATCTGATATAAATGCTACAACAGGAAAAATAGAAACGATAACAACAGACTATTTATCAAAAGATAGAGAAGCTGTTGACGAAAATCTAATAAAAGCATTTGATAGTAAAAAAGGATATATAGACACAGATAAGGAAAAAAATCCAGACTATAAAGAAGTATCAGTAATGTTAAAAGTAGTATCAGATGATGTATCAGGAAAAGTAATAAGAAATGAAGCATGTATATCAAAAGATACAGACAAAAATGGAAATGAAGTAGATGACAGAGATTCAAAACCAGAAGAATGGTCAGGAAGAGAGCCAGACCACAAATATGAAGATGATGAAGATTATGATAATGTAATATTAAGTACATTTGATTTAGCATTAAGAAAATTCATAGTAGCAACAGGAAAAAATGAAAAAATAGAAAAGAAAGACTATTTAACAAATTCAGATGGAACATATCAAAGAGAGCCAGTAGTAGACACAAGTAAATTAAATACAGTAGGAGAAGATGGAAAATTAATAACAACAGCAATATATAATCATACAAAAGAACCAATATTAGTTCAAAAAGGAGATTATGTAGTATATTGTTTAAGAGTGTATAATGAAGGAAGTACAGATGGATATGCAGCAGAAGTAAAAGATTACTTACCAGAATATTTAGAATTTGTAAATGGAGAATTTAATGACAAATATGGATGGAAAGTAAGTGAAGATGGAAGAGTAGTTACAACATCATACTTATCATCAGATAAATATTTAATAAAAGCAGCCCAGACAGTAGATGGAAAAATAAAATTAAATTATCAAGATATAATGATATTATGTAAGGTAAAAGATACAGCAATAACAGGAGAAAAAGTAACAAATATAGCAGAGATATCAAAATATGAAGATAAAAAACATGAAACAGTAGATGATAGAGATTCTGGAGAAGGAAATGTAAAAGTTCCAACAGACAAAGATTTACCATCATATAAAGATAATGAAAGTGGAAATTATATACCAGGGCAAGAAGATGATGATGATTTTGAAAAAATAATAATAAAGAAATTTGACTTAGCATTAAGAAAATTCATAACAAAAGTTCAAGAAAATGATGTAACAACAAGAATACCACAAGTAAAGTATAAAGATGGAAAAATATCTTATGAACATACTAAAGATCCAATAACATTACATGTAAATGATGTAGTAATATATACAATAAGAGTATATAATGAAGGAGAAATAGATGGATATGCAAGTGAGATAAGTGATGACATTCCAAAATATTTAGAATATCTACCAGAAGATAGTACAAATAAAGAATACAAATGGGTAATGTATGATAAAGATGGAAAAGAAACAGATAAAGTAGAAGAGGCAACAAAATTAAAAACAACATATTTATCAAAAGAAAATGAGAAAAAAAATGGAGAATATTTATTAAAAGCATTTGATGGAAATGTAGAAAATATATCATATCATGACGTAAAAATAGCATTTAAAGTAAAAGATCCAAATTCAAATACATATATAATAACAAACCATGCACAAATATCAGATGACACAGATAAAAACGGAAAAGAAATAGATGATATTGATTCAAAGACAGATGAGTGGATAGAAGGAGAAGATGATCAAGATGTTGAACATGTAAAAGTAGAATATTTTGATTTATCATTATTAAAATATGTAACAAAAGTAATAGTAGAAGAAAATGGAAAACAACAAATAACAGAAACAGGATATAATGGATTAGAAGATCCAGAGCCAGTAGTAAAAGTTGAATTAAAGAGAAAGAAATTAAACGAAGTAGTAGTTAAGTTTGGATATGGAATAAAAATAACAAACGAAGGAGATATTGCAGGATATGCAAAAGAAATAACAGACTATATACCAGAAGGATTAAAGTTTGTAGCAGAAGATAATCCAGATTGGAAAGATGAAGGAAATAATGTAATATCAACAAGAAAACTAGAAAATACACTATTACAACCAGGAGAAAGTGCAACAGTAGAAGTAATATTAACATGGATAAATGGAGCAGACAACTTAGCAGAAAAGACAAATACAGCAGAGATATCAGAAGATCATAATGAATATGATGTACCAGATAGAGATTCAACACCAGACAATCAAGTACCAGGAGAAGATGATATAGATATTGCAAAAGTAATATTATTAATATCAACAGGTACAGTACAAACATATTTTGCATTAACATTAGGATTATTAGCAACAGTATTTGTAGGAGTATTTTTAATAAAGAAATTTGTATTATAAAAATTAAAACAGATTAGAATTTTCTAATCTGTTTTTTTGAATAATTGACATAAAATCCAAAAAATGGTATAATAAAAAAGGTTATGCGAATATGCATTGCTGTACGAATGTTTTCTACTTTTTTTTGACGGAGGAAATGACCTATGGAAAAATTCAACACTAGCCATTATCATGATGAAGCCGAGATAGAAGTTGAGAATGGTCTTATCCAGTTTGTACGCTTTTTCAAGAGTGGAACGGTAAAAAGTGAGGCTTATATGCTTCATCCTCCCAAAGGGAGATATGTAAACCAACTTACTGGAAAAGAACTTGACAAACTGGAGGGACTTGTAACATTCTTTGATGAGGAGAAAAAGAAGAAGTTTTTGGAAGAATGGATTCCGAATACTAGAAAACAGCTGTAAAAAATGAGGATTCTGGTGGTAGAACTCTGCCACCAGAACCCTCGTTTTATTTTGTAAAATAAATTTCAAGAATGTTAAAAATTAATTAAAATTATGTATTAAAATTTGACAAAATATCTAAAAATAAGTATACTATATATTGAAATAAAAAAAAGAGGAAAAAAAGATGATAAATTTATTATTATGTGGAAACAAAAAAGTATTTGATGGAGCATTAACACAACTTATATCAATGACTAACAGAACACAAGAAACAATAAATTGTTATATTCTAACAATGAATCTATCTAGATTAAAACCAGAATATATATGTATAACAGATGAACAAATAGATTTTTTGAATGAAACAATACAAAAGAAAAATCCAAATAATAAAGTAACAAAAATAGATGTTACAGAATTATATGAAGAAGAATTTATGAAGTGTAAAAATGAAAGTGCTTATTGTACACCATATACACTATTAAGATTATTGATAGACAAAATTCCAGAAATTCCTGATAAAATTTTATATCTTGATATTGATATGATGATTGGAGATGACATTTCTAAATTATATAATATAAATGTAGATGAAGTTGAATATGCAGCAGTGAGAGAAAAATATGGTAAATGGGTTATTAGACCAGATTATATAAATGCTGGAATGTTATTATTTAATATGAAAATGGCAAAAGAAACAAAATTATTTGAAAAGGCAAGAAATTTAATAAGAACAAAGAAATTGATTTTTGCTGATCAAGACGCTATATTTTTGTCTACAACTAAGAAAAAATTGTTACCAAGAAAGTTTAATGAACAATCTAAATTTAATAGAAAAGATACAGTAGTATGTCATTTTTGCAAAAGATTGTTATTAAAACCATATCCTCATACAGAAAATTTCAAACAATGGAATGTTGAGGAAGTACACACAGTTTTAAAATGTCATGCTTTTGATTCTGATTTAGAAGAGTATTTAGAATTAAAAAAAATTTTTGAAAATAATTTAAGAGAGGAAGTTTAAATGGAAAAAAATATAATACCAATTTGTTTTGCAATTGATGATGGATATACACCATTTTTAGCAGTAGCGTTACAATCATTAATAGACAATGCAAGTAAAGAATATAATTATTGTATAAAAGTATTGCACACAAATGTAAAGGAAGAACATATAAGACAAATAAAAAAATATGAAAATGAATATGTAAATATAGAGTTTGTTGATTTGAATTATTATTTAGAAAAAGTAAAAGACAAACTTTATACAAGAGATTATTATACAAATACAACATATTTCAGATTATTTTTACCAGAATTATATCCACAATATGATAAAATGCTATATTTAGATAGTGATATAACAATTGTTGGAGATATATCAGAATTATATAATACAGATATGGGAACAAATTTAGTAGCAGCAGCACCAGATGATATAATTCAATATAATAAGGTTTTTCAAGATTATGCAGAATTAGTTGTTGGTGTAGAATCATATACACAATATTTTAATGCAGGTGTTTTATTGATGAATCTTGATCAATTAAGAAAATTTAAATTTCAAGAAAAATTTATATATTTATTAACAACTGTAAAATTTTCAGTAGCGCAGGATCAAGATTATTTAAATAGATTATGCAAAGGAAGAGTAACATTAGTTGACAGGCAATGGGATTGTATGCCACTTGTTAATGCGACTACAAAAAGAGAAGATATAAAACTAGTACATTATAACTTTGCGTATAAACCATGGCATTTTGAAGATGTATTATATAAAGAATATTTCTGGGAATATGCTCAAAAAACAGAATTCTATGATGAAATATTAAAAATAAAATCTGAATATACAGAAGAGCAAAAGTTTAAAGATAGAGAAGCTGAAAATAATTTAAGACTTTTAGCAGAAAAGGAAAATTCTTGTGTTGGTGATGATAGACTAAGCCAAAAAATGATAGATGAAAACTTAAATAAAATTGAAAAATCTAAAGAAAGATTAGAAATTTTAGAAAAAATAAAACAATTAGAAAAAGAAGGAAAATTTGATTTAGATGTTGAAAATGATCCTGAAAATATTGTTTTAACACCAGATAATGTAGATTATCTAAAAAGTAAGAGAATGAATAGATGGAAAGCAGCATTTGCAAATAAAGTAGGAGAAAAATTTTTAAGCGAAATAATAAAAAATAATAAGTTAATAATAAAAGATGTAAATGGACTTGAAAATTTGGCTAATATTGAAGGTGGAGCTGTTATAACATGTAACCATTTTAATCCATTTGACTCATTTGCAATAGAAAAGACATTTAGAGATGCAGGGTTAAATAAAAATAAGAAATTATATAAGGTAATAAGAGAAGGAAATTATACAAACTTCCCAGGATTTTATGGATTTTTGTTTAGAAATGCAGATACCTTACCATTAAGTTCAAATAGAAAAACAATGATTGAATTTATGAAAGCTGTAGATACGATTTTACAAAGAGGAGACTGTATATTAATCTATCCAGAACAAAGTATGTGGTGGAATTATACAAAACCAAAGCCACTAAAAATAGGAGCATATAAATTTGCAGCAAGAAATAATGTACCTATAATTCCAATATTTATTACAATGAGAGATAGTGATATTATTGGAGATGATGGTTTTCCTGTCCAAGAATATTATATAAATATCGAAGCACCAATATATCCAAAAGAAGGACTTGGAGAAAAAGAATGTGCTGAAGAGATGAAGAAAAAAAATTTTGAGGTTTGGAAAGAAGTTTATGAAAAATTTTATGGTATTCCACTTGAATACACAACAACACCAAAAGCAGAAAACAAGGAAATATCAAATCAACAATAAATGCAAATAAAAGGATAAGAAAATGAAAAAAGATCAAATATATTATTATTCAGATGAACTAAATGATGAATTTTCAGGTTCTGATATAACACCAAGAATTATAGATCAAAATTATAAATATTTGCATAAAAATATATTTTGGAACATAGCACATTTTTTAGTACAAAATGTGCTAAGTGTGCCTATAAAGGTATTATATGCAAAATTAAAATTTAGAGTAAAATATATAGGAAAAGAAAAATTAAAAAAATATAAAAAAGAGGGATATTTTGTATATGCAAATCATACTCAAGTCTTTGCAGATACATTTTTAACTTCAAATGCAATATACCCTAAAAGAAATTATTTAATTGTAAATCCTGAAAATGTTTCAATGAAATTTTTAGGAAACTTTGTTCAGATGTTTGGAGCAATACCAATACCAAATAACAAAGATGGAATGAAAAATTTTTTGTCAGCAATAAAATATCATATTCAAAAGGAACATTCTATAACAATATATCCTGAAGCCCATATATGGCCATACTATACTAAAATAAGACCTTTTAAGACAGTTTCGTTTAGATATCCGATTGAACTTGAAAAGCCAGTTTTTTGTATTACTAATACATATCAAAAAAGAGGCAAAAACAAAGTGAAAATAACATCTTATATTGATGGACCGTTTTTTGTTAATAAAGAAATAAAAGGAATAAAAGAACAAAAGCAAGATTTAAGAGATAGAGTATACAATACAATGGTTGAAAGAAGCAAACAAAGTAATTATGAAGTTATAAAATATGTTAAAAAGAAGGGCTAATTAATGGGGAATATAGTATTATTAGATGATTTAACAATAAATCAAATTGCAGCAGGTGAAGTAATTGAAAGACCATTAAATGTTGTTAAAGAAGTGGTTGAAAATTCAATAGATGCTGGTGCAACACAAATTATTATCGAAGTAAAAAAAGGTGGAAAACAATTAATTAAAGTTATAGATAATGGAAAAGGAATTGCACCTGATGATATGGATATTGCTTTAGAAAGACATGCAACTTCTAAATTGAGAAAAATTGAAGATTTGGAAAAGATTTATACAATGGGATTTAGAGGTGAAGCATTAGCAAGTATTGCTGCAGTTTCAAGATTAACTATGATATCAAGAACAAAAGATAATGAATATGGAACAAAAATTGTTGTTGAATCAGGAGATATAATTGAAAGAGAAGAATCTGGAGCAAAGGTTGGAACAACTATAATTGTTGAAAATCTTTTCTTTAATGTACCTGTTAGATATAAATTTTTAAAACAAGATGCAACAGAATTTAGATATATAAAGGATTGGGTACAGAAAACAGCTTTTTCTAATTCGAATATATCAATTAAACTAATTAATGATGGAAAAAATGTTTTTCAATCAAATGGAAATGGAAAAATTGAAGATATAATTTATTCTGTTTATGGAAAAGAATTAAAAGATAATATAGTAAAAGTTAATTTTGAGGAAAATGGAGTAAAAGTTACAGGAATAATAGGAAATACTAATATTGCAAGAGATTCAAGAAAAGATCAGATAATATTTTTAAATAAAAGAAATATAAAAAGTCAAATTCTAACAAATAGTGCTGATCAAGCATTTAAAGGAAGTACAGGAATAGGAAAATATGGATTTTTCATTTTGAATATGGAAATGCCAGCAAATTTTTATGATATAAATGTTCATCCGACTAAAATGGAAGTTAGATTTGAAAATGAGAATGAGATTTACAAGATATTTTATCATGCAATAAAAAGTGCAATTTTAAGTAAAGAATTTTTAGGAAATTCTCAAACAGAAGATAATAATGATGAATATATTTCTAATGAATATGATTTTTTAACTAATCATTTTGTAAATGATGAGAAAGATGAATCAAAAGAAGACACAAAAACAAATTATTTTGCAAAAAAAGCAGTAAATGCGAATGAAAGTGTGAATATTCTTGATGAAAAAAATGAATTAATACATAGAGAAAAGAAAAGAGATGTTGTTTATAAATATATAGGAATTTTATTTAAAACATTTATTATAGTAGAAATAGATAATGAACTATATTTGATAGATCAACATGCAGCTCATGAAAGATTATTATATGAACAAATCAAAGAAAATTATAAAAATAATATAAGTAGTAATAGTCAAATGATGTTAATTCCAGAAGTTTATAATTTAACACATAAAGAATATGAATTTGTACAAAAAAATATAGAATTGTTTAAAAATTACGGATTTGACTTAGAAACATTTGGAACAAACTCTGTAAAAATTAATGGAATTCCTGATATTGAATATAGAGCTAAAAGCAAAAATATATTTTTGGAAGTTCTTGATGAAATGATTACAAATGAAAGAGCTTCATTAAAAGATGTAGAGGAACGTTTTGTGGCAACAGTTGCTTGCAAAGCAGCGGTAAAAGCAAATATGGATCTTACACAAGAAGAAGTGAATTATTTAATTCAAAATTTGTTAAATTTAAAAAATCCATATACTTGTCCACATGGAAGACCAACAACAATAAAATTTAGCAAAGACGAATTATTAAAAAAATAATTAAAAGGATATCAAAATGGTAAATTTAAATAAAGATGTTAAATATGTAAAAGGAGTAGGACCTAACAGAATAATATTGTTGAATAAAGTAAATATTTTTACTTTAAAAGATTTAATAACATATTTTCCAAGAGATTATGAAGATAGAAGTAAACCACATAATATTTGTGAATGTATTGATGGAGAGGAAGCATTAATTGAAGCAATTCCAACTGGCAAAATTTCTGAATATAGAAAAGGAAAAATGGTAATAAGTAGACTTATTGTAAGGGATCAAACTGGTACATGTTATATAACATGGTATAATCAAGGATATTTAAAAAATATATTTTTCCCTGGAAAACTATATAGGTTTTTTGGAAAAGTATCCAAAAAAGGAACAAGAGTTGAAATGAACTCTCCTGTATATGATGAGATTGATGATAGCAAAAATACAGGAAAAATAATCCCTATATATCCGTTAACACAAGAGTTGAAACAAAATACATTGAGAAAAATAATAGAAAATGGTTTATTAGAGGTAAAAGGAAAATTAGAAGAAACTTTACCTGAATATATAATAAAAGATAATAATTTAATGGATATAAATACAACAATAGAAAGAATACATTTTCCAATAGAATTTTCTGATTTTAATAAAGCAAGAGATAGATTAGTTTTTGAAGAACTTTTAATAACTCAATTGGCACTATTGAAATTGAAGAATAATTATGAAAAAGAAACAGATGGAATTGCATTTTCTAAAGAAGTTAAGATGTCTGATGTAATAAATGAATTGCCATTTAGATTAACAAAAGCACAATTGAAAGTATTAGAAGAAATTGATAATGATATGGAAAGTTCAAAATCTATGAATAGATTATTACAAGGAGATGTAGGTTCTGGAAAAACAGTAGTAGCAATGATTGCAGCATATAAAGCTGTAAAATCAGGATATCAAGTTGCAGTAATGGTTCCAACAGCAATTTTAGCAAGTCAGCATCTAGAAAGTTTTAAGAATATACTTGATTCATTTAATATAAATACAGAATTATTAATATCAAGTATAAGCAAAAAAAAGAAAAATGAAATATTAGAAAGATTACAAAATGGAAAAATTGATATTTTAATAGGAACACATGCAATGTTAGAAGAAAATGTTATATTTAATAACTTAGGATTAGTAATAACAGATGAACAACATAGGTTTGGTGTAAAACAACGTGCTAAAATATCAGCAAAAGGAAAAAATCCTGATGTAATAGCAATGTCTGCAACTCCTATCCCAAGGACATTAGCTTTAATATTATATGGTGACTTGGATATATCTATAATAGATGAACTTCCTCCAAATAGAAAACAAATAGAAACTTATGCAGTTAGAAAAGAAATGACAGAAAGAGTAAATGTATTTATAAAAAAACAATTAGATCAAGGAAGACAAGCTTATATTGTTTGCCCACTTGTAGAAGAAAATGAAGAAATGGATTTAAAATCTGTTATTGAACTAGAAGAAAAATATAAAAATGAAGTATTTAGTAATTATACTGTTGCATATTTACATGGGAAAATGAAAGCAAAAGAAAAAGATGAAATTATGGAACAGTTTAAAAATGGTAAAATACAAATATTGATAGCAACTACAGTCATAGAAGTTGGAGTTAATGTACCAAATGCAAGTATTATGGTTGTTGAAAACGCTGAAAGATTTGGATTGGCACAATTACATCAATTAAGAGGAAGAGTTGGAAGAGGAGAATATCAATCATATTGTATATTAAAATTCAATGGGAATGGTGAAATAGTAAGACAACGTATGAAAGTAATGTGCGATACAAATGATGGTTTTGTTATATCTGAAAAAGATTTGGAATTAAGAGGTGCTGGAGATTTTTTTGGCACAGAACAACATGGAATTCCAGAATTTAAAATAGCAAATTTATTTGAAGATATGGGAGTTTTAAAAAAGGTTCAAGGAATAGCAATTAAAATTATGGCAGATGATCCATTACTTGAAAAGGAAAAGAATAAGAAACTAAATGAACTTGTTAAAGAAAAGTTTAGTTCAAAAATAGAAATATAAAAATAAAGGATGTTGATTATTGTGGATAAAATTATTTTTAAATTAATTGGTGCTATTATTGTACTATTAGGAACAATATTAGTATATGATGCTCGTTTAATTACAAAAAGATTCTTTGGATTCGGAGATAAAAATGAAGCAACATTAGGACTAAAAATGTTAGGAACAATTATAGGATGCTTAGGAGGAGTAATATTGTTTGCTGTTATGTAATTTTATATATACTACATATAAAATTATTTCAAAACTATTGCAAAAAAAAAAGAAACGTAGTATAATATAAAAGGTAAAAAAATACAATGTAGTAAAACAACGGAAAAATATATTTCAAAAATAATAAAAAGAGAGGTAGAAATGGAATATTTATATATACTAAAGCAAGCATTAGTATTAATACTAACAACATATTGGTGTTATCAATTTGTAATAAGTTTATGTGCATTGGTAAAATTAAAAGATAAACCTTATATTACAAATAAAAATCATAAATTTATGGCAATAATTCCAGCCCATAATGAGGAAAGGGTTGTTGCTAATTTGATTGAAAGTTTAAAAAATCAAACTTATGATAGAAATTTATATGATATATATGTAATTGCAGACAACTGTACAGACAAGACAGCACAAGTTGCAAAAAAGGCTGGAGCAATTGTATATGAAAGGTTTGATCAAGCACACAAAACAAAAGGATATGCTTTACAATGGTTTTTAAAGCAAAAAATAAAAGAAAATGCAGATTATGATGCATTTTTTGTATTTGATGCAGACAATATAGTTGATAAAAACTTTATAATAAATATGAATAAAAAATTGTGCCAAGGAGAAGAAGTTGTACAAGGATATAGAGATATCAAAAATCCTACAGATAATTGGATTACTGCTGGATACGCATTATTTTATTGGACAATGCACAGAATGTATCATTTAGCAAGATATAATATTGGATTATCACCACTTTTAAATGGTACAGGATTTATGGTAAAATTTGATGTCGTAAAACCAAATGGATGGGAAACTGAAACATTAACAGAAGATATTGAATTTTCATTAAAACAAATAATAAAAGGAAAAAAATTAGGTTGGGCAACAGATGCAATTGTTTATGACGAACAACCAACATCATTTAAACAATCTTGGTCACAAAGAAGTAGATGGACAGTTGGACACATGCAATGTTTAAAAACATATACAGGTCAATTAGCAAAAGCATTAAAAGAACATAAAACATTGATGAATTTTGATGGATTGCTTTATATTGCTGGAACAACTCCTATGCTAGTACTGACATTTGGGGTAATGTTTTTAAATATAATAATGTATGTGGCTAAAGAAATGTCTACACAGTTATTAATAATAAATATATTAAATTATTTAATTCCAACATTGCTTTTACCAGTTGGGACTGCTGCAATAGTAATGATATTAGAGAAGAAACCAATAAAACCAATGATTAAGGGAATGTTATGTTATCCATTATTTATGGGAACATGGGTATTAATAAATCTAAAATGTTTATTTAAAAGGGAAACTTCATGGGAAAAAATCGAACATGTTAGAAATATAAAAATTGCAGAAGTAGAAGAAATCCCAGAAAAAACTTAAACAAAAGAAAGACAGTAAAGTCATGAGGCACGTAGAACGTGCCTTTATCATTGAAAAAAAGGATAGAAAAAATATGTTATTCGATAAAATAAAAGTTTATGCTTTTGTTGGACCTTCAGGAACAGGGAAAAGCTATAGAGCTCAAATGGTAGCAAGCGAAAAAAGAATAAACTTTATAATAGATGATGGATTATTAATAAAAGATAATGAAATAGTTGCTGGACTGTCTGCTAAAAAAGCACCTACAAAAATTGAAACAGTAAAACATGCATTATTTTTAAGCAAAGAAGAACAACAGCAGATTCAAAAAGCGCTAAAAAAATATAAGCCATCAAAAATATTGATATTAGGAACATCTGATGGAATGGTAGAAAAAATTGCCGCCAATCTTGGATTACCACCAATATCAGAAACAACATATATAAATGAAGTTGCCACTGAAGAAGAAATGAAAGTTGCAAGACATATAAGAGAAACAGAAGGAAAGCACGTAATACCAGTTCCAACATTTGAATTAAAAAAAGATTTTTCTGGTTATTTGTTAGATCCATTACAAATATTCAAATCAAATGGAATAGGAAAAAAACCATATATTTCTGAAAAAACTATAATTAGACCAACATTTAGTTATATGGGAAAATTTACAATTTCAGATAGTGTATTTAGGCAAATAGCAGAATATATAGCAGATAAAATGCCATCTATTTATAAAGTATTGCGTACAAGGGTACAAAGTTCTGATGCAGGGACAAGTATTTATATGGAAGTTACAGTTACTTATGGCTATAATATACAAGATGTTTTAAAAGAATTTAGAAGTAGAGCTGAAAAAGAAATTGAAAAACTAACATCTATGAATGTAATAGAATTTGAGGTTGTTGCTAAAAATGTATATATACCTCAAAATGAAGAAAACTAAAATATACGCTTTAGAAAAGAGAGGAAAAAATGAACAAAGTAAAATTATTTTTTAAACAAATTATTAGAACAATTGTAAGATTTGCAATAAAGCTGTATTTTGTTGTAATATATAGAGTAAAAGTTATAGGACAAGAAAATATTCCAAAGAATAAAAAAGAACCATTAATATATTGTGGAAATCATAGAACATATAAAGATCCACCGTTAATAGTAGTAACAGCTAAAAGACATGTAAGATTTTTAGCAAAAGAAGAATTAAGAAAAAATAAATTTTTTGCATTTCTTGGAGTTGTATTTGATGGAATATATGTAAAAAGAGACTCAAAAGATTTGTCAGCTATAAAAACAACCTTAAAAGCACTAAAAAATGGTGAAAGTATAGCACTATTTCCAGAAGGAACGAGAAATGGACTAGAAAAAGGTGAGAAGGTAAAAGATGGGGCTGCATTTTTTGCTGTAAGAACTGGAGCTAAAGTTATTCCTGTTGGAATAAGTGGAGGAGAAAAGCCATTTAAACAAATGATAATTAGATATGGAAAACCAATGGATTTTAGTGATAGAGATAAGAATGATAAAGAAGAGTTAGATAAAATAACAGAAGAAATAATGAATGAAATTATAAAATTGAGCAAAGAAAAATAGTTGAAAAAAGAAAGGGATTGAAGAAAATGAATAACAAAAATATAAGAAATATAGCAATAATTGCACACGTTGATCATGGAAAAACAACATTAGTAGATGCATTATTAAGACAAAGCCATGTATTTAGAGATAATGAACAAGTAGCAGAAAGAGTAATGGACTCAAATGATCAAGAAAAAGAAAGAGGAATTACAATATTAGCTAAAAACACAGCTGTTATGTTTAATGGAGTAAAAATCAATATAGTTGATACTCCTGGACATGCTGATTTTGGTGGAGAAGTAGAAAGAGTTTTAAAAACAGTTGATGGAGTACTTTTATTAGTAGACGCATTTGAGGGAGCAATGCCACAAACAAGAGAAGTATTAAAAAAATCATTAGCAATGAATTTAAAACCAATTGTAGTAATAAACAAAATAGATAGACCTGGTGCAGAACCACAAAAAGTATTAGATGAAGTAATGGAATTATTTATAGAGTTAGATGCAAATGATGATCAATTAGATTTCCCAGTAGTATATGCATCAGCAAAAAATGGAGTTGCAAAATTAAATTTAGATGATCCAGATGGAGATTTAACATGTTTATTTGAAACAATAATAAACACAATTCAAGCACCAAACTGTGATGTAGAAGGACCTGCACAAATGTTAGTATCAAACATTGATTATGATGATTATGTAGGAAGAATTGCAGTAGGAAGACTTGAAAGAGGAACAATAAAAGTTGGTATGCCAGTAAGCATTTGTGAAAAAGATGATAAAATATCACAAGGAAAAGTAGCAAAAGTTTATACACATATGGGATTAAAGAAAGTAGAAGTTGATGAAGCATCTGCTGGAGATATTATAGAAGTAGCAGGACTTCCAAATATTCATATTGGAGACACAATATGTGATTTCAATAATCCAGAAAAAATACCATTTGTAGATATTGATGAACCAACAGTATCTATGACATTTAGTGTAAACAATGGACCATTTGCAGGAAGAGAAGGACAATTTATAACATCAAGACATTTAAGAGATAGATTATTTAAAGAATTAGACAGAAATGTAAGCTTAAGAGTTGAAGAAACAGCTTCACCTGATTCATTTATAGTATCAGGAAGAGGAGAATTACATTTATCAGTATTAATAGAAACAATGAGAAGAGAAGGATATGAATTATTAGTATCTAGACCAAAAGTAATCATGAAAGAAATTGATGGTATAAAATGCGAACCAATAGAAAGATTAGTTGTAAATATTCCAGATGAATCTGTTGGAACAGTAATTGAAAAATTGGGAAGAAGAAAAGCTGAAATGGTTAATATGGAACCAGCAGAAGCAGGACATACAAAAATAGAATTTAAAATTCCAGCAAGAGGATTAATTGGATATAGAACAGAATTCCTTACAGACACAAAAGGTGAAGGAGTTATGAATAGCATATTTGATTGTTATGAACCATTTAAAGGTGAGGTTGTTGCAAGAGTTAGAGGAACAATTGTTGCATTTGAAAATGGAACATCAATAACTTATGGATTATACAATGCTCAAGATAAGGGTGAACTATTTATAGGACCTGGTGTTGATGTATATGAAGGAATGATAGTTGGATTAAATTCAAGAGGAGAAGATTTAGCTATAAATGTATGTAAAGAAAAACATCTAACAAATACAAGAGCATCTGGATCTGATGATGCATTAAGATTAGTACCACCAATCCAAATGTCACTTGAAAAAGCTATTGAATTTATCCAAGATGATGAATTAGTAGAAGTTACACCAAAATCAATAAGATTAAGAAAGAAAATCTTAGACAATAAAGAAAGAGAAAGAGCAGCAAGAAATGCTAATAAAGCATAATAATATGCCAGTACAAAATATCGTACTGGCATTAGTTTTAAGGAGTAAAAAATGAACAAACAAGAACTAGAAAAAATAAAACAAAAAGCTTTAGAAGAACATATTCCAATAATAATGGATGATACATTAGAAGTTGTAGATAAAATTTTAAAAGAAGTAAAACCAAAAAAAATATTGGAAATAGGAACAGCTGTAGGGTATTCGGCAATGTGCTTTTCAGAATATCTTCAAGAAGGTGGAAAAATAGATACTATAGAAAGAGATGAAGAAAGAATAGCAGAAGCCAGAATAAATATAAAGAATGTTGGAGTTGAAGATAAAATTAATATTTATGAAGGAGATGCTGTTGAAATTTTACCAACTTTAAACGAAAAATATGATGTTGCATTTATAGATGCAGCTAAAGGAAAATATCCATTTTTCTTAAAAGAAGCATTAAGAATGCTAAATGATGATGGTGTAATATTAGCTGATAATATATTATATAAAGGATATGTTATGAGTGATTACAATAAACATAAACAACGTACAGCTGTAAGAAATTTACGTGAATACATAAAGGAAGTTACAGAAGATCCAAATCTTGAAACAGAAATTTTAGAGGTTGGAGATGGACTTGCTGTAAGTAGAAAAAAATAAATATTAGATAAAATAAAAGAGCTAGTTGTTTTCTACTAACTCTTTTATATCTTCTGGAAGATCTGAAATGAAATTAAGAGTGGACCTTAGAATTGGATGATAAAATGATATATGGCAACAGTGTAGAGCTTGTCTATTTATTAGTTTTGATGGTGAGCCATACAAAGAATCACCAATAAGAGGATGACCAATTGAAGAAAAATGAACTCTAATTTGGTGTGTTCTTCCAGTTTGCAAATTACATTTTACAAGTGACATATTATTAAATTCTTTAATAACAGTATAATTGGTTATTGATGGTTGACCATTAGTACAAACACATCTTTCTATTATACTATTCTCTTTTCTACCAATAGGTAAATTAATAGTTCCATTTTTGATTTCAAGGATCCCTGAAACAACAGCAAAGTATTCTTTTTGAAAAATATGATTATCCATTTGTTGTATCAGAGATTCTTGTATATATTCATTTTTTGCAAATATAATTAATCCAGAAGTATTTAGATCTAATCTATTTACAGGCCTAATTTTTTTCTTTAATCCTATTTCATTGAAATAAAATTTAACTCCATTAGAAAGAGTTGTATCAAAATGTAAAATAGAAGGATGAACAGCAATACCTGCAGGTTTATTTATAATTAATAGCCAATCATCTTCATACACTATATCTAATTTGATTTGAGTCGGTACAACATTATCAGAATTTTCTTCGTAATTTAAGTCTACTTTTATATAATCACCAACTGAAACTGAAGAACGTGTATCAACATTTTTATTGTTCAATAAGACTAAATTGTTAGATATAACTTTATGTAATAATCTATTAGATAAGTTTAATTCATTTTGTAAAATTTGATTTATATTTTTGTATTTATTATCAATAACTGTATATTCTAAAAACATATAAAACTCCATAAATTTTATTTATATACAGATTATATCATAAAAAATAATCAAAATCTATTCTTTAAATTCATTTGATAATTTATTAATAGCTTTTGTTTCAATTCGAGAAACATAGGAGCGAGAAATTCCTAAACTTTTGGAAATTTCGATTTGAGTTTTTGGTTTATCTCCATTGAGCCCAAAACGTAATTCAAGAATGGTACGTTCTCTATCTTTTAAAATTGATTTCATTTTTTCGTATAAAAGTTTTACTTTAAATTTTAAATCAACAGAATCTTCAACACTTCTTTCGTCATTTTCTAATACTTCTTGAAGAGTAACAACATTATCATCTTTATCTTTTCCTATAGGTTCTTCAAGAAATACTTCTGCATTTAACTTTTTGGTAGCTCTGAAGTACATTAAAATTTCGTTATCAATACATCTTGAAACATAAGTTGAAAGTCTTGCACCTTTTTCAGCTTTAAAACTATTAATACCTTTTATAAGACCAATTGTGCCAATTGATATTAAATCATCTTGATCAACATTAGAATTACAATATTTTTTGCAAACATGTGCAACAAGTCTTAAGTTTCTCTCTATTAATATATTACGAGCATCTTCATCTCCTGTACTTAATTTTTCAATATACACTTTTTCTTCTTCAGAACTCAATGGTTCTGGAAAAAGAGAGGTACCTGAAATATATCCGACTGCAAATATTGCCGTTTGTAAAAAGTTAAAAAAACCACTAAAAAAAAGTGAGGATAGCATAAAAACCTCCGTATTTATAAAATTATTATGAGTTGATTAAAAAATAGTCTTATGACAAATTATATGTAAAAAAAATGTAAAAGTGCCTGGACTAAAAAAATATAAATAAATTATTAAATAGTACTTGAAAAGTACACATTTTTGTTATAGAATAAAAATGCCTAAAAAGGTAAATAATAGATAAAAATGAAATTAGAAGAAACTAATTTCAAAAAGGAGGAAATTTTTATGTCAGTAAAAGTAGGAATTAACGGATTTGGAAGAATAGGAAAACTAGCATTCCAAGCAGCATTAGGTAAAGAGGAGGTTGAAGTTGTAGCAGTAAACGATCCATTTGTAGCAGCTGATTACATGGCATATATGACAAAATTTGACACTGTACATGGAAGATTTAACGGAACAGTTGAAGAAAAAGACGGAAACTTAGTAGTAAATGGAAGAGTAATAAAAGTATATAATGAAATGGACCCAAAGAATATTCCTTGGGGAGAACTTGGAGTTGAATATGTATTAGAATGTTCTGGTGTATTCACAACAATGGAAAAAGCACAAGCACACTTAGATGCAGGAGCTAAAAAAGTTCTTATAAGTGCACCATCAAAAGATGCTCCAATGTTTGTAATGGGAGTAAATAATGAAACATATAGTTCAGACATGAACATTGTATCAAATGCATCTTGTACAACAAACTGTTTAGCACCTTTAGCAAAAATAATAAATGATAATTTTGGAATCAAAGAAGGATTAATGACAACAGTTCACTCAACAACAGCAACACAAAAAACAGTTGATGGAGCTTCAAAGAAAGATTGGAGAGGTGGACGTGCTGCATCTGCAAACATTATTCCATCATCAACAGGAGCTGCAAAAGCAGTAGGAAAAGTTATACCATCATTAAATGGAAAATTAACAGGTATGGCATTCAGAGTACCAACAGTTGATGTTTCAGTTGTTGACTTAACATGTAATCTAGAAAGACCAACAACATATGAAGAAATATGTGCAGCTGTAAAAAGAGCATCTGAAAATGAATTAAAAGGAATTGTTGAATATACAGATGAACCAGTTGTATCTTCTGATTTCTTAAGTGATCCACATACATCAATATTTGATGCAACAGCAGGAATAATGTTAACAGACACATTTGTTAAATTAGTTGCATGGTATGACAATGAATGGGGATATTCAAACAAATTAGTTGATTTAGCTTGCTATATGGCAACAGTTGACCATAAATAAAATATTCAATATAGGTTAGGGAGTTAGAGCTAGTCTAACCTCTAACCTTTTTGAGATGAAAGAAAGGATAAACTTATTATGAGTAAAAAAACAATAAAAGATATTGATTTAAAAGGAAAAAGAGTATTTGTTAGATGTGATTTCAATGTTCCAATGGATGAAAATCAAAATATAACAGATAATAGAAGAATTGTTGCAGCATTACCAACAATAAAATATTTAATAGATCAAGGATGTAAAATAGTATTATCTTCACATTTAGGAAGACCAAAGGGAGAATTTAAAAAAGAATTTTCACTTGCACCAGTTGCAAAAGAACTTTCAAAACAATTAGGACAAGAAGTATTAATGGCTGAAGATGTTGTTGGAGAAAGTGCACAAAAATTAGCTGAAAACTTACAACCAGGACAAGTAATGTTACTTGAAAATGTTAGATTCCATAAAGAGGAAACAGATAATGATCCTGAATTTGCAAAAAAATTAGCAAGTTTTGGTGAAGTATTTGTAAATGATGCATTTGGAACAGCACATAGAGCACATGCTTCAACAGAAGGCGTAGCACATTATTTACCAGCTGTTTCAGGATTTTTAATAGAAAAAGAATTAAAATTCTTAGGAGAAGCATTACAAAATCCAGAAAGACCATTTGTATCAATATTAGGAGGATCTAAAGTATCTGATAAAATAGGTGTAATAGATAGTTTATTAGAAAAAGTAGATGTATTATTGATTGGTGGAGGAATGGCTTATACATTCTATAAAGCATTAGGATATAAAATTGGAAATTCAATTTGCGAAGATGATAAAATAGATTTAGCAAAAGAATTAATGAAAAAAGCTGAAGAAAAAGGCGTAAAAATGTTATTACCAATAGATAATAAATTAGGAAAAGAATTTTCAGCAAATACAGAAACAATGTATGCTGATAGAGAATCAATACCAGATGGATGGGAAGGATTAGATATTGGACCAAAAACAATTGAATTATATGCTGAAGAATTAAGAAAGGCAAAAACAGTAATTTGGAATGGAACAGTAGGGGTTGCTGAATTTGAAATATTTGCTACAGGAACAAATGAATTAGCAAAAGTATTGGCAGATTTAGATGCAACAACAATAATTGGTGGTGGAGACACAGCTGCAGCAATTCAAAAAGCTGGTGTTGCAGATAAAATGACACATGTTTCAACAGGTGGAGGAGCATCACTAGAATTCATTGAAGGTAAAAAATTACCAGGAATAGAATGCTTATTAGATAAATAGTAAATAAATAGTTTGAGGGGGAAAGGCAATACAAGTAAAATGGAAAATCTAAGGAAACCTAGAGTAGTAGGAACGCAATATAGAGTATATGACAAAGACGGAAATTATAAAAGAACAATAGATAAAACTGAGGAAAAAAACTTAGATGAAAGTGATTGGCTAAAAGGAGTTACATGTTTTGTTATAAATGAAAAAGGAGAAGTTCTTATAGAGGTAAGAGCTAATAAAGGACTTACACCTGGAAAAAATGATTTATGCTCAGGTCATTTAGATAACGATGAGACAGAAACTCAAGCTATGATAAGAGAATTAAAAGAAGAACTTGGAATAGACCTAGGGGAATCAATGAATGTAGTTAAAGTTACAAATCAAGGAGTTCCTCTTGGTTTTGAAAGTTCTAAAAAAACAAAAAATTTCTTTATAACATTTTATTGTTTAAAAAGAAATTCATCAGAAATTGAAATTCAAAAAGAGGAAATAGATAGATATGTCTGGTTGCCTTTAGAAGAAACATTTCAATTATTAAAATGTGGAAGAACAAAATTTCCAAAAAGTTTTGATTATAGTAATATATTTGAAAAAGTTAGAAGTATTTATTATAGCAAAGGAAACACTCAAAGAGAGGAATAATTATGATAGTAACATTATCAGGAATAACGGGAACAGGAAAGTCTTTTTTCAAAGAGGCAATATCAAAAGAACTAAATTTTAAAAATTTGGCAATTGTTACTACAAGAGCTAGAAGAAAAAATGAAGTTAATGGTGTTGATAAAGAATTTGTAAATGAAGAAGAATTTGAAAAATTAGTAGAAAAACAAGAAGTTGTGGTTGATTTTGAATTTCTTGGTGCAAAATATGGATACAGAAAAGAAAAATTAGAATCAAATGAAAATCAAGTAACTGAAGTACATTATAGTACTATATATGAAATAAAAAAGCATATACCTAATATTTTTTCAATATATATAATACCTAAAAATATAGAAAGAGCAAAACTTGAATTAAAAAATAGAGAACTTCCAAGTGAGGTCGTAAAAAAGAGATTACAAGAAATTGAAGAACATATTAAAGAATATTCTTCAAATAAAGAATTGCAAAAACAATTTGATTGTGAGTTCATAAATGACTACACTGATGAAGCAAAAAAAAGATTGATTAATATAATAAAAGAAAGATTAAAAAGTCATGAAGATAATTATAATTCCAATATTGTAAATATCTAAATGTTTTCTAAATTATAGAAAGGAATTGAATTTTTTATGAGAAGAAAAGTAATTGCAGGAAATTGGAAAATGAATATGCTTCCAAATGAAGCTATTAATTTTATCGAAGAACTAACACCACTTGTAAGTGACACAAAAAACGAAGTTATTTTATGTGTGCCATATACAGATTTATTTTATTCATTATTAAATGTACAAGGAACAAATATAAAAATAGGTGCTCAAAATATGCATTGGGAAGAAAAAGGAGCATATACAGGTGAAGTATCTGCACAAATGTTAAAATCTATAGGGGTTGAATATGTAATAATAGGACATTCAGAAAGAAGACAATATTTTGCAGAAACAGATGAAACTGTAAATAAAAAAGTAAAATCAGCATTAGCTGTAGGTTTAAAACCAATAATATGTGTTGGAGAAACTCTTGAACAAAGAGAATCAGGTCAAACAGAAACAATAGTTACAAATCAAATAGAAAAAGCTTTAGAGGGAGTATCAGCAGAAGATTTAGAAAAAATTATTGTGGCTTATGAACCAATTTGGGCAATTGGAACAGGAAAAACAGCAACAAAAGAAGATGCTAATAGTACAATAATGCAAATAAGAAAAAAAATAGCAAAAATGTATGGACAAAACGAGGCAAATGGAGTTATAATACAATATGGCGGAAGTGTAAAATCATCAAATGCAAAAGAATTATTTGAGATGTCAGATATAGATGGAGGCCTTGTAGGAGGAGCAAGTTTAAAATCTGAAGAATTCGCCAAAATTGTAAATTATGACAGATAATTGGTTCAAAACAATACTACTATTGTTATTTGAATTGGAAAGGGATGAAATTAATGGAAAAAGGACCAGTAATGCTAATGATATTAGATGGTTTTGGAATAAATGAGAAAACAGATGGAAATGCTGTAAAACTTGCAAAAACACCTAATATAGACAAACTAATGAAAAAGTACTCAAATACAATAATGTATACAAGTGGGTTAAAAGTTGGACTACCAGATGGACAAATGGGAAACTCTGAAGTAGGACACACAAATATTGGAGCAGGAAGAATAGTATATCAAGAGTTAACTAAAATAACAAAATCAATAGAAGATGGTGACTTTTTTGCAATTCCTGAATTTATAGAAGCAATTGAAAATTGCAAAAAACATAATTCAAAACTACACATTTTAGGTTTATTGTCAGATGGAGGAGTTCATAGTCATATTAGACATTTATATGGACTACTTGAAATGGCAAAAAGAAGAGATTTTGAAAATGTATATGTACATTGCTTTTTAGACGGAAGAGATACACCACCAGCATCTGCAGAAGGATATATAACACAACTTGAAGAAAAAATGAAAGAAAAAAATGTTGGTAAAATAGCAAGCTTATCAGGAAGATATTATGCAATGGACAGAGATAAAAGATGGGATAGAGTAAAGAAATGCTATGATGCATTAGTAAGGGGAGAAGGAAATAGAGCAACATCAGCAACAATAGCAATTGAAGATTCTTATCAAAAAGAAATATTTGATGAATTTGTTGAACCAACAGTAATTGTTAATAATGATACACCAGTAGCAACAATTGGAGAAAATGATTCCGTAATATTCTTCAACTTCAGACCAGATAGAGCAAGAGAAATAACAAGAGCAATTGTGGATCCTGAATTTGATGGATTTGAAACAGAAAAAATTCACACATATTTTGTTTGCTTTACAAATTATGATGAAACAATGCCAAATGTAAAAATAGCATTCAAAAAAGAACCATTAGTAAATACATTTGGAGAAGTTGTAAGTAAAAATGGATTAAAACAATTAAGAATTGCAGAAACAGAAAAATATGCACATGTTACATTCTTCTTTAATGGAGGAGAAGAAAAACAATATCCAGGTGAAGATAGAATATTAGTACCATCACCAAAAGTTGCAACTTATGACTTACAACCAGAAATGAGTGCACCAATAGTAACAGAAAAAGTTGTAGAAGCAATAAATGAAGATAAATATAATGCAATTATATTAAACTTTGCAAATCCAGATATGGTTGGACATACAGGAAGTTTACCAGCTGCAATAAAAGCTGTAGAAACAATAGATGAATGTGTTCAAAAAGTTGTGGATGCAATGTTAGCACATAATGGTACAATTTTAATTACTGCAGATCATGGAAATTGTGAGCAGATGATTGATTATAAGACAGGTGAACCACATACTGCACATACAACAAATCCAGTTCCATTAATATTAGTAACAAATAACGATACATTAAAAGTTAAATCTGGAAAATTAGCAGATTTAGCTCCAACAATGTTAGAAATATTAGGAATTGAAAAGCCAGAAGAAATGACTGGAGAAAGTATATTAGTTAAAGAAGATAAATAGTAACCTATGATAAAGGTGGATAAAAGTGATAGATAATACAGGAAAAATAAAAGAAATATTTGAAAAAATACAAAAAAAACTGTTTTATATTGTACCTGGAAAATGGGATGAATTATATTTATATGCATCAATTATAGAAAGACTTGGAAAAGTCGAAATTGGAGAAATGTACTTTTATTTTATGCCAAAAGGAATACTAAGAAGAAAATTTATAAATGTTTATGAAGTTCCTAATAAATATAATATAGAAGAAGATGAATACTTAAAATTAGTTGAATTATTGTATGATGAAATAAAAAAACTAAGAGAAGAATTCAGGGAATCCAATAAAAAGGTTTGGTCAAATTTAACAATATCAATAAAAAATGACAAAATAAAATATGAATTTGGTTATGATAATTTATTAGGAGGTCAAGAGGAATATTTTAATCATCATGTATATTGGAGAAAAAAATATTTAAATATAGAGCCTTGTGGAAAAAAAGAAGAAGCAGCATTTAGAAAATATATTATAGACTTAAATACATCAAGTTTGGAAAATCAAGAGTATGTAGAAAATATTTATTCCAAAAAACAATTTAATGTTGTAAAATTTGATACAACAGAAATAAGAAAAGATGAAAGAGTTGACTATCTTGCAAAGCAAGAAGATAATAAAAAAATAATAAATCAAGTTTTAAGTCAAAAATTTTGATAAAAAGAAAGGAAGTAATTTTTTATGAAAGATTATTTAGAAATTGAAAGTGTAGAAGCATTAGAGGTATTAGATTCAAGAGGAAATCCAACTGTACAAGTTGAAGTTACAACATTTGATGGATCACATGGAGTAGCAATGGTTCCATCAGGAGCATCAACAGGAAGCTTTGAAGCTGTTGAATTAAGAGATGGTGATAAATCAAGATATTTAGGAAAAGGAGTTTTAAAAGCTGTTGAAAACGTTAATTCAGTTATAGCTCCAAAACTAGAAGGAATGAATGTTTATGACCAAGCTGGAATAGATAAAATGCTTATCGAATTAGATGGAACAGAAAACAAAGGTGTATTAGGAGCAAATGCTACATTAGGTGTATCATTAGCTTGTGCTAAAGCTGCTGCTGCATCATTAGGAATGGAATTATATAACTACATTGGTGGACCAAATGCAAAAGTTATGCCAGTTCCAATGATGAACATCATGAATGGTGGTAAACATGCTGATTCAACATTAAGTGTACAAGAATTTATGATTATGCCAGTTGGAGCAAAATCATTCTCTGAATGTTTACGTATGTGTGCTGAAATTTATCACAACTTAAAAGCTGTTTTAAAATCAAAAGGATTAGGAACAGGTGTTGGTGATGAAGGTGGATTTGCACCAAATGTTAAAGATGAAGATGAAGCACTTCAATTAATAATGGAAGCTATTGAAAAAGCTGGATACAAACCAGGTGAAGAAGTTGCTTTAGCATTAGACGTTGCTGCAACAGAATTATATGATGAAGCAAAGAAAATAGGAAAAGAAGGACAGTATCATTTCTGGAAAATAGGTGTTACAAAAACAGAAGATGAAATGATAGACTTCTTAGAAGATTTAGTAAACAGATATCCAATTATCTCAATCGAAGATGGTTTAGCAGAAGAAGACTGGGATGGATGGAAAAAACTAACAGACAGATTAGGATCAAGAATCCAATTAGTTGGTGATGACTTATTTGTAACAAATATGAAGAGATTACAAAAAGGTATTGATTTAGGTGTAACAAATAGTATATTAATCAAATTAAACCAAATCGGAACATTAACAGAAACATTAGATGCTATTGAATTAGCTAATAAACATGGAATGACAGCTGTTGTATCACACAGAAGTGGTGAAACAGAAGATACAACATTAGCAGATGTTGCAGTTGCAATGAATGCTGGACAAATCAAAACAGGTGCACCATGTAGAACAGATAGAGTTGCTAAATATAACAGATTATTAAATATCGAACATCAATTAGGTGATGTTGCTCAATATTTAGGAAGAAAAGCAATAATAAAATAATTTGATTAAACAGTAAAAAGTAGGAATATTCTAATTCCTGCTTTTTATTGATTTTAGATGAAATACGTGTTATAATAGCCAAGATAAAGGCTCAAGAGCCTTATATGAAAACATAAATATCAATTAAAAGAAAGGAAATCATTATGCAAGAAATCATCAATGTCCCTACTTTGAATGTTGGAGAGAGCATGTATGTTTCTAAAAAATGTGTCGTTGTTTTTGGAACTAATAGTAAGCCTACACGGATATTTAATTTAAATGGTAAATTATTAGGAGAAGTTTCTGAAGCGAAAAAAGAAGGAGATTTGGCAACAAATATATTTTTTGGCGAAAAAGCATTTATAATGCTTAATTATGGAGAATGTTATGTTAAAGACTATGATGGTAATATAATTCAAACATACAAAACTGGTGGAAAATATATCATTAGAGAATTTAGATTTCTTCTTCAATATGAGAAAAGTAATTTCTTTAAAAACTTTAGAGAAAGAAAGGTTGTTTCGGAATTAGTAAATTTTGCAACTGATTTTGAAGAAATTCAAAAAGGTACAACAATTTGGATTTCTTTACATTATTTGATTGTAAAAAACAAGAAGAGTGAGCTGAAAATCTATAATATTTTTTCTCATAAACTTTTAGGTACAATTCCCAAAGCTAATTTTAATAAAGCAAAAAGTCTTCGGAAGATACTTGAAATTAATTGTCATTGGTGTGGAATACATCGAAATATGATGATAAGGGAGAAAAATGGTTGGAAGATTGTAACTCAAGATGGAGATACAGTTGTTGAAAATATTAGTGATGAATTATTGGATATTATTATGACTCGACCCAAAGAGTCAGATGAAGTATTTGAATACAATGGTATGCAGATAAAGGAAGGAGAATGTGTCTATAGATATAATAATGTTTGGGTAGTAAAGCAAAAAGATGAAAAAACATTCCGTTTTTATTCTCAAGAAAGAAAAATCATAAAAGTAGCTTCGACTTATGAAGGACGATTTATCGAATTTTTTGAAAATGAAAAATGGATTGCAATTGAAACATTGGAAGATTCTACTTTATCGTGGCAAATATTTGATTATGATGGAAAACTTTTATATAAAGACATATATAGAATAGTAAAAAGAAAACAAATGCTTTTTGTTGAAGGAGTTGATAATGAAAAATCCGAAACAAAGAATTTATGGTTGTTTTCATTAAAAGGAGAACTTAAAGCAATTTTTGAAGGATATGGTTTTGAATTCTTTGATGATGAATATAACTGGGTGAGAGTTTATAGAGATTTAGAATCGTTTGAAATTTATGATTATAATGGAAAGAAGGCATTAGATACTATTTTTCATGATGAAAAAGATATCATGTTTGATGATATTATTATTCATGAGAATCCCGAAAATGGAGAATATATAGAATATGATCTCAAAACTGGAAAAGTTTATATACTTAAGTGTCAAAAAATAAAGGTCATAGATGAATTTGACTCACTTATCATTATAATCATGCAAAATGGCCATTGTGGTGTATTTGAATATTCAGAAGAAGATAAGCAATCAGCTGAATTCTTTAGATTCGAACAACTCATTCCAATTAAATATGATAAGATTACTGGAAATGGTCATTATTTTTATGCCAAATATCAGGTAACTGATTGTTATGGAAAGCAAAGTGTATTTGAAGATATTTATGATATGGATGGCAATTTAATTTTGAAGGTTAAATTGTAATAACTAAGCCAAGTGAAATTCTGTAATAGAAAATCACTTGGCTTTTTATAAAAAATAATGATAATGACGAAATGAATTGATTTTACATAAAAAACGTAGTATAATATTGCGTGAAAAGGCTCAAGAGCCTTATACGAAAACATAAATATTCAAAAAAGAAAAGGAGAGAGAACTATGTTGAAAAATCAAAAGTTTGACTTGGCTGTTGGTGAAACTATGAAAGTTTATGACAAGTGTGTTGTTGTTTTAAACAATTCAAACAATGCACGGTTTTATAACCTTGAAGGCAAATTTTTAGGAAGTGCATCATCTGTAAAATATGGCTCTAACTGGAAAGAAAATGTAATTATTGGTCAAAATGCAATAGTATTAAGAAACGGAAATCTTTTTACAGCTCTGGAGTATACTGGAAGAGAAATTGGCACATATTATGCTGATATAATTGAAATTCTTAAACATTTAGGAGAATTAAAGAAGAGAGTATGGTATAAAGGTTTTCGGAGAAGAGTTGTAACTATAGCAGATAATTTTATTGCAAAAGAAGGAGAAAAAATTTGGATTTCTCAGCATTATCTTATTGTGAAAACTGAAGATGATGAAATGAAAATTTATCGAAAAGACGAAAAAATAAAATTATTGGGTACAATTCCTAGTGAAATCGTAAAAAAGTCTGCAAGCTTTGAAGAAGTGATAAGTCAAAATTGCTGTTGGTATGGCTTATATGAAGATATGGCAATAAGAGAGCAAAAAGGCTGGAAAACTATTGATTACCATGGAATTGTAATGTATGAAGGTATTGCAGATGAAGTGTTTAAATTACTTATTGGAGCAGATGAAAAAATATCTAATAATGAAAAGGTAACTGTACCAAGATTTGATATGTATGGTAAATTCAATTTGAAGGAAGGCACAACATTTTTAAGATATGATAGATTTGTTGCAATAAGAGAAAACGAACACTCTAGGTATTATTCTTTCTATTCGTTGGAGGGGACATTTATTGGAAAATCTGTAATATACAATGAAATGCCCAGATTTATCCAAACGGAAAAATGGATTGCACTTGAAACAACGGGAGAGAGAAAGAGAAGATTTACATTATGGCAAATTTGCGATTACAATGGAAATAAATTGTATGATTATTTGTTTGACAGTATTCAGAGAAAGGGTGATATTTATATTGCTTCTGTAACTACTGTAAGCCCTAATTATAATACTTATATTATTTTTAGAGAGAGTGGTGAAGTTGCAACTAAATTTGACGGAAAAGTAGTTTTTATAGAATTTTTAAATTCTCAATACATAAAAGTTGTTAGAAAGAAAAACGAATTTGACATTTATGATTATAATGGTGTCAAAGTTTTTGACAAAACATTTTGTGATGAGGATATTTTCTATGAAGGGATTATTCTTGTAAAGGATGATAAAGGCTATACAGAATACGATGTAGAAACAAGAAAGAAATACAGACTTAATTGCCAGAAAATTGATATTAGAGATGATCTTGGTCTTGTAATTATTAAAGCTGGTGGTGTAAGTGGAGTATTTCGCTATACCTCTGAAAGAGATGTAAAATCTCAGTTTGTTGGTTTTGAGGAAGTGGTTCCGATTGAATATGATAAAATAACTGGAGACTCAACTTTTATATATGCAAGGTATAAAGATCAAAACTTGTATGGAGAACAGTGTGCTTTTGAAAATATTTATGATAAAGAAGGTAATGTTATTGCCCAAGTAAGAGTATAAATAAAATCCCAAGTGGAACTCTATAATAAGAGTTTTACTTGGGATTTTTATATAAAATTCTTCCAAATTTCTATTGAAAAAGAAATTCTTATAATATATAATGATTTAAACAAAAGTAAAACTAAAGAGAGGAACAAGAGAAATATGAAAGAAAAAGGAATTTTGCTTCCAATTTTTTCACTTCCAAGTAAGTATGGAATTGGAGATTTTGGATATGAAGCATATCAATTTATAGATATATTAAGTGAAAATAATATAAAATATTGGGAAGTTTTGCCAATAAATGAATGTGATAAACATCCATATTCTCCAATAAGTTATTATGCTTTAGAAGAAGATTATATTTCATTAGATAAATTAAAAGAAGATAAACTAATAAAAGAAGTAGAAATAAGAGAAAATAAAGATAGAGTAGTATATGATAATTTCAAAGAAAAATATTATAAAGAAGCATTTAGTAATTTTAGACCTAATAATGAATATTATGAATTTATAATACTACAAGAAATTAATGAATATGCAGAATTTATAAGCCAAAAGACTGGTAATAGCAAAGAATATCATTTATTTATTCAATATATATTATATAAACAATGGATGGAATTAAAGTATTATGCAAATTCAAAAAATGTTCAAATAATTGGAGATATGCCTGTATATCCTGTTTTTGAATCAGTAGAAACAAAATATCATCCAGAATATTTTGAAATGGAAAATGGAAAATTTACATTTGAAGCAGGAACACCACCAGACTATTTTAATGAAAATGGTCAAAAATGGAATAGTCCAGTTTATAATGTTGAAAATATAAAAAAAGATCAATATAAATATTTAATTAAAAGATTTAAGTATCATTTAGAACTATTTGATAAAGTAAGAATAGACTATTTTAGAGGATATGATTCATTTTTTAAGATTCCAATAGGAAAAACTGGAAAAGAAGGTTTTTATATTGATGGTGTAAGTTATGGATTTTTTGATGAATTATTTAAAGATAAAAACATAAAAATTGAAAATTTTATAATAGAAGATTTAGGAGAGATTAGAGAGGAAACAGTTAAATTAAGAGAACATTATGGGTTTACAAGACAAAAAATATTACAATTTACAATTGATTTAGATAATTTATATGATAGAGATAATGAATCTGAAAATGTGCTTGTTTTTCCAGGAAATCATGATTGTAACACTATTTATGGCTGGTATAAAACTTTAGATGATGAACATAAAGGAAAATTAAAAGAATTTTTAAGAAGAAATGAATGTTATGATATAAATGTAAATATAGGAATTATGCAATATCTATCAAAATGTAAAGCTAAAATGCCAGTAATAATGGTTCAGGATATTTTAGGACTTGATGAAGAAAGTAGAATTAATATTCCTGGAATTGAAAGTCCTAAAAATTGGTCTTGGAAGTTGATTGATTTTAATGATTTAAAAGATAGAATAAAAGATTATTAATTTTTTTGAATAAAAGTATAGACATTTTATAATATAAGTAATATAATACATCTAGTATTAAAAACTAGATGAAAGGATATTTAAAATGAAAAGAACAAAATTAAAAGACAGAGTTTTACCTAGTTATACAAAAGGTGAAGAAATTTTTAATATGGTATCACACATAGTTGGAGGAGCATTAGGAATAATAACTATTGTGTTAGCAAGTGTTATAGGAGCAATTCATCATAATCCTTATGGAATAGTAAGTGGTATTATCTTTGGAGTTTCAATGGTATTTTTATATACAATGTCAAGTGTATATCATGGATTAAGTCCTAAAAGAATGTCAAAAAGGGTAATGCAAGTATTAGATCATTGTGCTATATTTGTACTTATAGCAGGGTCATATACACCATTTGCACTATGTTCTTTAAGAGAATATTCACCAGCTGTTGGTTGGACAATATTTGCAGTTATATGGGCATTTGCTGCATTGGGAATAACACTAAATTCAATAGACTTAAAAAAATACAAAGTTTTTTCAATGATTTGCTATTTAGCAATGGGGTGGTGTATTATAATAAAAGGAAGTCTTTTACCACAAGTATTAACAATGCCAGGTTTTATATTATTGCTATTAGGTGGAATAATTTATACAATAGGAGCAATTTTATATGGTGTGGGTAAAAAGCATAAATATATTCATTCAATTTTTCACTTGAGTGTGTTTTTTGGAAACTTGCTACATGTAATATGTGTTTTAATGTATGTAATATAAATATATAATAAAAAGCTCTATTTGGGTTACAATAAACTCAAAGGAGCTTTTTTTATGTGGTATAAAACAATTGAACAAATTTTTAAACAATTAAGGACAAATGAAAATGGGCTTAGTAATGAAGAGGCAAGTGAAAGATTGAGAGAAGAAGGAAAGAATGAAATTCCGTCATCTAAAAAAAATACTATTTTAAATATATTTATTGAACAATTAAAAAGTCCAATTATATTTATTTTGATATTTGCAGCAATATTTTCAATCATAACTAAAAACATTGCTGATGCTATATTTATAATAGTAGTAATAATTATTAATACTATTATTGGAACATATCAGGAATGGAGTTCAGAAAAAAGTGCTGAACAGCTTCAGAATATGATAAAAATAAAGTCCAAAATTGTCAGAAATGGTATAAGAGAAAATATTGAGTCAGAAAATATTGTTATAGGAGATATTATTGAATTAGAATCTGGAGATAAAATACCAGCAGATATTAGATTAATAGAAACCAATAATTTATGTATTGATGAGTCCGTTTTAACTGGTGAATCTAAAGCTAGAAATAAAGAGGTAAAAGAATTAACAAAAGAAACTGAATTAGCAGAAAGAATAAATATGGCGTATGCAGGAAGTGTAGTAGTAAAAGGAAGAGGAAAAGGTGTAGTTGTAGCTATTGGAAAAGAAACAGAATTTGGTAAAGTGGCAGAAAAAGTTTTGTTATCAGAAGATAGTAAAACTCCTCTTGTAATAAAAATAGAGAAATTTTCAAAACAAATTAGTATAGGATTTATTATTTTAGCATTAATTATAGCAATTATTTTATTTATAAAAGGTTATTCTATTTCGGAAATATTTTCGAGTGTAATAGCATTAACAGTTTCAGCAATTCCAGAAGGATTAACAATTGCGATGACAATAGTACTTTCAATATCATCTAACATTATGGCAAAAAGAAATGTTATAGTAAAGAAATTAAGTGCTGTTGAAAGTTTAGGAAGTTGTAATGTAATAGCAACAGACAAAACAGGAACATTAACTGCAAATGAACAAACTGCTAAAAAGATATTATTACCAGATGGTAATCTAGCTAATATAAAAGGTGTTGGATATAATGATATTGGAGAAATAAGATGCGAAGAAAATGTAAGAAATAATATTGAAGAGGTAATAAAACTTGGATATATAAATAATGAAGCAAGATTAAAATTTGAAGAAGGAAAATGGAAACATTCAGGTGATGAAATAGATACTGCATTTTTAGCATTAGGACTTAAAGTGCCAATTTCTCAAATTCCTGAAGTAAAACAAAGAATTCACTATGAATCTAGCTTAAAATATTCAGCAGTCATGTTTGAAGAAAATGAAAATGAGATAATAACAATAAAAGGTGCCCCAGAAAAAGTTATATCTTTTTGTAAATATATGAAAATTAATGATAATAGTGAAAAGATAGATAAAGATAAAATATTAAATCAAAATATTGAATTAGCTAAAGAAGGATTTAGAGTGATTGCAATTGCTAAATATCAAAAAAATAAAATAAAATCACATTATTATAAAGAGTTAAATGAAGCAGACTTTAAAGAGTTTACTTTTCTTGGATTAGTTGCTTTTGTTGATCCAATAAGAGAAGGGGTAGAAGAAGCTGTTCAAATTTGTAAAAAAGCTGGAATTGAAACAGTAATGATTACTGGAGATCAGAAGGATACTGCTGAAGCAATTGCAAATAGAATTGGTATACAAAAAGTATATTCGAGAGTTACACCGATTGAAAAATTAGAAATAGTAAACAAATTAAAAAGCGAGGGAAAAATGGTAGCAGTAACAGGTGATGGAGTAAATGATACACCAGCATTGAAGACTGCTAATATAGGAGTGGCAATGGGAAGTGGAACAGATATTGCCAAAGAAACAGGAAATATGATAATAACTGATGATAATTTTTCTAGTATAGTAAATGGAGTTGAAGAAGGAAGACATGCATTTAATAATATTAGAAAAGTATTGTATTTATTACTTTCAACAGGATTTTCAGAAGTAATTTTATTTGTTCTTGCGATATTATTTGATATGCCAATTCCTTTAATAGCAATTCAATTATTATGGTTGAATTTAATTAGTAATGGAATTCAAGGATTGGCATTAGCTTACGAAAAAGATATAGAAAATGTAATGAAAAGAAAAAAATCTGATAATATATTTGATTCACTAATGATTAGTGAAATTGTTGTTTCTGCAACTGTAATGTCACTTATAGAATTTATAATATATTTATTTTTATATAAAATAAAGAAAATGGATATAGTATCTGTGAGAAGTTATTTATTAACATTTATGGTTTTTGTAGAAAATATTCATATATTTAATTGTAGAAGTGAAAAAATTTCTATTTTTAAAATCCCATTAAATAATAATATATTTTTAATATTATCAATTTTTATAACAACAATAATCCAAATTATTATTGTAAGTAATAATTTTTTATCAAATATATTGCATTTAACAACAATCTCATTAGAAAGTATATTTATTTTACTTTTATTCACAATACCATTAATAATTATGATGGAAGCTTTTAAGAAAAAAGAATTGAAATAATACTGTAAACATGATAAAATGTAAAACGAAAGAAGGAAAAAGAGATGAAAGTATTATTTGCAACAACAAATCCAGCAAAAATAAGGAGATATGCATCTAAATTAGAAGAAGCAGGAATAGATGTAATAACATTAAAAGATATTAATCTTAAGTTAGACGTAAAAGAAACAGGAAAAAATGCTATTGAAAATGCATATATAAAAGCAAAAGCTTATTATGATGCAACAGGTATTATTTCAATAGGACTTGATAATAACTTGTTTATAGAAGAATTACCAGAAGAAAGGCAACCAGGAGTATTTGTTAGAAGAGTAAATGGTGGACGTGAACTAAATGATGAAGAAATGATAGAATATTATACTGGACTTGTAAAAGAATATGGTGGTAAATTAAATGCCAAATGGGTTTATGGAATGGTAATATATGATGGAGAAAAAGAATATGAATATAAATGGAGTAAAAATAATTTTTATTTTGTAGATGTTCCTTGTAAAGAAAGAACAAAAGGTTATCCATTAGATTCAATATCAATAATGCCAGAATATAATAAATATTTAGTTCAGTTAACACCAGAAGAAAAAAATAAGAATATAAATAATGAAAATGATGTAATTGATTTTATATTAAATAGTTTAAAAATGGAGAAATAAAATGGAAATACCAGATTTTTTTATAAAAAAATTAAAAGAGCAATATAATGAAAATGAAGTTGAAAAAATAAAAGAAGGATTGCAAAAAAGAAGAAATGTAACATTTAGAATAAATACATTAAAGACAAATAAAGAAGAAATACAAATTATATTAAAGCAAGAAAAAATAGAATATGATGAAGTTAGTTGGAATAAAGATGCAATTGTTTTAAAAAATGTAACAGAACAAGATATAAAAAAATTAGAAATATACAATGAGGGAAAAATTTATTTACAAAGTTTATCATCTATGTTACCTGTTATAATTTTGCAACCAAATGAGAAAGAGAATATATTAGATATGACTGCAGCACCTGGAGGAAAAACAACTCAAATAGCAGCATATACGAAAAACAAAGCTTTTATAACTGCAACAGAAAAAAATAAAATCAGATTACAAAGACTAGAATACAATGTGAAAAAACAAGGTGTAAAAAATATAAATATAATGCAAGAAGACAGTAGAAAATTAAGTGATTATTTTTCATTTGATAGAATTCTATTAGATGCACCATGTAGTGGAAGCGGAACAGAAAATGTTTTCAGTGAAAAGTTTACAGAAGAATTAATTAACAGATCTATAAAAACACAAGAAGAATTATTGGTAAAAGCATTGAATATTTTAAAATCAGGAGGAGAAATGGTTTATTCGACATGTTCAATTTTAAAAGATGAAAATGAAAATGTTCTAAAAAATGTTTTGAAAAAATTTAATGCAGAAATAGTACCGATAGAAAAAATAGAAAATATACCATGTTTACCAGTAATTATAGATGGTACATTATGTGTTTGTCCATCAGATTTATATGAAGGATTTTTTGTAGCTAAAATACGAAAAAAATAGAAAATAAGGAGATTGATTAGCAATCTCCTTAAAATATTATTATAAAAATAATTTTAAAAAATTAGCAAAAAGACTTGACAAGTGCTAAAAAATATTATAATATAATATACGAAATTAGCAAACAATAAAAAAGAGTGCTAAAAATGCAATTTCCTATAAAGAAAAGAGGAGGAAAGAAATTGCTAGAAGAAAGAAAAAAAAGAGTCTTACAAGCAATTGTAGAGGAATATATAAAAACAGCAGAACCAGTTAGTTCTGGTGCTATAATGAATCTTGAAGGATTAGAATATAGTAGTGCAACAATAAGAAATGAAATGGCAGAATTAGAGAAAATGGGATATATAGAAAAAACCCATACATCTTCAGGAAGAGTTCCATCAGCAAAAGGATATAGATATTATGTAGACGAATTATTAGAAGATAATAAAATAACTGTTGATGAAATAGATTATATAAGTAAAAAACTCGAAACAAAAGTAAATGAATTAGAAGAAATAACACAAATAGCATCAAGTACTATATCAGAAATAACACATTATACTACAGTAACAATTGGTCCAACTACAGATGTACAAAAAATTGAAAATATAAAATTTGTATTATTAAGTCCAAGAATGATGATGGCTGTAATATTAACAGATAATGGTTTAGTAAAAGAAACAATAATAAAATTTGACGAAGATATTTCAGAAAAACAAGTTGAAACATTAAGTTATATGTTTAACAACAAATTAAAAGGTGAGCCAATAACCAAAATAGATAGGCCACTTGAAAAATATCTAGTTGATGAAATGAGATACAGTGTAAATTTAATAAAACCAATTATAGAGCAAATGAAAAAAGTAGTTGAAGAAGAAAAAGTTCATTTAGAAGGTGCAAAACAGTTATTTGAATTACCAGAATTTAATAGTTTGGAAGTTGCTAAAAACTTTGTAAATATATTAGATGAAAAAGAGCTTATGGCAGATATGCTTAATACGGGAATAACAAAAGATATAAATGTATATATAGGTGAAGAAAATGAAAAAGACGAATTAAAAGACTTCAGTATAGTCACATTTAAACATAGAATAGGAAATAAAGATTTGGGAACAATTGGTATAATAGGACCAAAAAGAATGGATTATTCTAAAGTAATATCTGTTATGAAATATATTAGTAAAAAGTTGAATGATGATTCAAATAAAGAAAATTAGAAGAAAGAAGGTTGAATAGATGAAAGAAGAAAATAAAAATGATTCAATTGAAAAAGATACAAAAACACCTGAACAAGGAAACAAAAAAGAAGAAAAAAAAGATTGTATAATAGATCCAAAACAACATGAACTAGATGAATTAAATGACAGATATAAAAGAGTTCTTGCTGAATTTGAAAATTATAAAAAAAGAAGTAGCAAAGAAAGAGAATCATTATATAATTCAATATTAGGAGATGTTGTTGAAGTATTTTTGCCAGTAGTTGACAATTTAGAAAATGCTTTAAAAGCAGAAACAAAAGACTCTGAATATAAAAAGGGAATTGAACTAGTATTAAAACAATTTAAGGACATATTAAAATCAAAAGGAGTTGAAGAGATAGCAAGTGTTGGCGAAACATTTGATCCAAGTCAACATGAAGCTGTAACTAGTATTCAAGATCCAGAAAAAGGTGTTCAAGAAATTGTTCAAGAATACAGAAAAGGCTACAAAATAGGTTCAAAAGTTATAAGACATTCAATGGTAGTTGTAGCAAATTAAAAAGTTATTTATTTTAAAAATATAAATTGGGGCTTATGCCCAGAGGAAGGAAGTAATTATTATGGGAAAAATTATAGGAATAGATTTAGGAACAACAAATTCATGTGTAGCTGTAATGGAGGGAGGAGAACCAGTTGTAATACCAAATGCAGAAGGAAGTAGAACAACACCATCTGTAGTTGCATTCTCAAAAAATGGAGAAAGATTAGTTGGTCAAATTGCAAAACGTCAAGCTGTAACAAATCCAGAAAACACAGTTATCTCAATAAAAAGAAAAATGGGAACAAGTGAAAAAGTAGATATTGATGGAGAAAAATTTTCTCCACAAGAAATATCTGCAATGATATTACAAAAATTAAAAGCTGATGCTGAAAACTATTTAGGACAAAAAGTAACACAAGCTGTTATAACAGTTCCAGCATATTTCAGTGATAGTCAAAGACAAGCAACAAAAGATGCAGGAAAAATTGCAGGACTTGAAGTTTTAAGAATTATAAACGAACCTACAGCTGCAGCTTTAGCTTATGGAATGGATAAAGAACAAGATCAAAAAATAATGATATATGACTTAGGTGGAGGAACATTTGATGTATCAATACTAGATATTGGTGATGGTGTATTTGAAGTATTATCAACAAACGGAAATACACATTTAGGTGGAGATGACTTCGATCAAAGGATTATAGATTATTTAGTAGCAGAATTCAAGAAAGATCAAGGAATAGATTTGTCAACAGATAAAGCTGCAATGCAAAGATTAAAAGAAGCTGCTGAAAAAGCTAAAATTGAATTATCAGGTGTACAACAAACACAAATTAACTTACCATTCATAACAGCAGATGCTACAGGACCAAAGCATTTAGATGTAACATTAACAAGAGCTAAATTTGAAGGATTAATTCATGATTTAGTAGAAGAAACAGCTGGACCGGTTAACCAAGCATTAAAAGATGCAGGATTAACAGCAAATGATATTCATAAAGTATTATTAGTTGGTGGATCTACAAGAGTTCCAGCCGTTCAAGAAGTCGTTAAGAGAATAACAGGTAAAGAACCAGATAAAGGAATAAACCCAGATGAATGTGTTGCTATTGGTGCATCAATTCAAGGTGGTGTATTATCAGGAGATGTAAAAGATTTAGTATTGTTGGATGTAACACCATTATCATTAGGTATTGAAACTTATGGTGGAGTATTTACAAAATTAATTGATAGAAACACAACAATACCAACTAAAAAATCACAAATCTTCTCAACAGCAGCAGATGGTCAAACATCAGTAGAAGTACATGTGTTACAAGGTGAAAGAGAAATGGCTGCATATAATAAAACATTAGGAAGATTCCAATTAACAGGAATTCCAGCAGCTCCAAGAGGAGTTCCACAAATCGAAGTAACATTTGATATAGATGCAAATGGTATAGTACATGTATCTGCAAAAGATATGGCTACAGGAAATGAACAAAATGTATCAATTACAGCTTCAACAAACTTAACTGATGAAGATATCGAAAAAGCTGTTAAAGATGCAGAAGCTCATGCTGAAGAAGATAAAAAGAAGAAAGAAGAAATTGAAGTTAAGAATAATGCTGAAAGCTTAATTTATAATAGTGAAAAGACATTAAATGATTTAGGAGATAAAGTAAGTGGAGAAGAAAAAGCAAAAATAGAAGCTGAAATTGAAAACACAAGAAAAGCTCTTGATTCAAATAATACAGAAGCTATAAAAGAAGCAACAGAAAAACTTACAAAAGTATTTTATGAAATGTCTGAACAATTATATAAGAATGGAAATCCAAATGCAGGAGTTGATCCAAATGCAACAGGAGCAGAATCAACAACAGATACAAATAATAATGGAAATGATGGAACTGTATATGATGCAGATTATAAAGTTGAAGATGATAACAAATAGAGTAAAATATAGACAATAAAGCAAAGGGCGAGTGTTATAAAATCACTCGCTCAATTAATGAAAAAGGAGATAAAATCAAATGGCAAATAAAAGAGACTATTATGAAGTACTTGGAGTTGCAAAAACTGCAACAGATGATGAACTAAAAAAAGCATATAGAAAACTTGCCAAAAAATATCATCCAGATGCTAACCCAGATAATAAAGAAGAAGCAGAGGAAAAATTTAAAGAAGTAAATGAGGCCTATGAAACATTATCTGATCCTCAAAAAAGAAAGATGTATGATCAATTTGGATTTGATGGACCACAAGGATTTGGAGGAGGCTCTGGAGGACCTTTTGGAGGAGGATATTATTCTTATTCTTCTTCTGGATTTGATGGATTTTCTGATTTTGGAGATTTAGGAGATATATTTTCAAGTTTCTTTGGTGGAGGTGCTAGAACAAATTCAAGGCAACAAGAAAGAGGTCCACGAAAAGGAGCTGATTTAAATCTTAATTTGGAACTTTCTTTTGAAGAAGCATTTTTAGGTGTTGAAAAAGAAATAGTAATAACACGACCAGAAACTTGTGCTGTTTGTCATGGATCTGGAGCAAGACCAGGAACAACAGTTACTAAATGTTCAGTATGTAATGGAACTGGTACTGTAAGACAAGTTCAAACAACAATACTTGGTCAAATGCAAACAACAAGAACATGTACAAATTGTCATGGAACAGGTGAAGTTATAAAAGAACCATGTGATAACTGTAAAGGTAAAGGAACGGTAAGAAAACAAGCCAAAATAAAAGTAAAAATTCCAGCAGGAATTGATGACAATCAAACAGTTGTATTAAGAGGAGAAGGAGAACCAGGAGAAAAAGGTGGAGCAAAAGGAGATTTATACATAACAGTAAGATTGAAAAAAAGCAATGTATATACAAGAAATGGAAATACTGTAATGTGTGAAGTTCCAATCACAATAACACAAGCAACTTTAGGAGCAAAATTAAAAATTCCAATGGTAGATGGAAGTATAGAAGAATACGAAATACCAGAAGGAACTCAAACAGGAACAAAATTTACAATAAGAGAAAGAGGATTTAAATCTGTAAATTCATCATCTAGAGGTAATTTTGTATTTACAGTTATTGTTCAAACTCCAAAAAGATTGAGTAAAGAACAAAGAGCTCTATTAGAGCAATTAGCACTTACAATGAATGAACAACCACCAATAAAAAAGAGAGGAATATTTGGTTAAGAATAAAAGATATCACATAAATTTAGATTTATGTGATATTTTTTTTAGAACTTGAAAATTCATATTATAAATTGTATAATTAATACAAATTTTAGATTGGAGAATTATATGGAAGATAATAAAGAATATGGATTAGTTTTAGCAGGCGGAGGAACAAAAGGCGCATATCAAGTAGGAGTATGGAAAGCATTAAAAAAATTGAAAATAAATATAAAAGGAATTGCAGGAGCTTCAATTGGTTCATTAAATGGAGCATTATTTCTACAAGATGATTTTGATATGGTTGAAAATATGTATAAAAATATAAAATTAGGTAATATAATGAAAGTTGACGGAGTTGATGAAAATCAAAATATATTCAATTTATCCAATATATTTAATTTGGCATCAGATTATACAAAACAAAAAGGTATAGATAATACACCATTAAAAGAAATGATAGATAAGTATATAGATATGGATAAAATATATAATTCTGATATTGATTTTGGTGTTGTAACATATTCTGTAAAAAATAAACAACCATTACAAAAATTTAAAGACGAAATTCCTAAAAATGAAATGGAAAAATATTTATTAGCAAGTTCATGTTTTCCAATATTTAAACCTCAAATTATTGATAATGAAGAATATTATGATGGAGGATTATATGACAATATTCCATTAAATATGTTAACTAAAAGAGGATATAAAAATATAATTATTGCAGATATAGAAGGAATAGGATTTAGTAGAAAAAATAAAAATAAAAATATCTATTTAAAAGTAATAAAACCTACAGAAGATTTAGGCGGAACATTTGAATTTAACCATGATAGAATAGTAAACAATATGAAATTAGGATATTTAGATACTATGAAGTCATTTAATCAAATGCAAGGTCACATATATTATTTTAGAACTGAAGAATTTTTTAAAATGTTAGAAATCTTTAATTTGGAAACAATATACGGATTAGAATATGCAGCACAAATATATAAAATGTATAAATATAAAGAATATACATTTGAAGAATTTATTGAGGAATTGTATAAGAGACATTTAAAAGCTGAAAAAAAGTATAAGCAAATTAGAAGAAATAGTTTATTGCAAGTAGGAGGAAAGATAAAGTCATTATTTGATAAAGATTTAGGAATTTGCATTGTAAAGGATTTATATATGGATAGACCAGCTTCAAAACTATCAAATCAAATGTTGAATTTTGTTAAGGATTATATGCTAGCAGCAAAAGCATTAATAGAACTTGGTCAATACTTAAAATAAATGACCCCACACTCCAATGTGAGTATGGGGTTGGATTGTTTAGACTTTACTAGCCAGAGGAACACATGCCTCATTAACTGCGGTGTTAGCGGTGACCTTATTCATCAACTTATTGTAAAGTGTTTTGTTTCGCTTCTGAGTGGGAATCATGAGATTTTCGTCAGGAAAAACGTCAGGAAGATCATAGTGACCTTTCAGATAGTGCTGGATGGTTTGCCTGTTGCTGCAAAAGGTGCTCTCAATGGTTTTCCACGAGGCACCATTGTTAATAAGTGTAATTACTTTTTTGGCGATTGATTCTTGTGCTACATAATTGTAATCGATGAACATCATGTTTGTTTGCCCTCCAAATGTTGAAAATACTACGTAAGACATAAAATAAAACAATCCAATATACTTACGCATAGTGAAATTATATCACAAAATCGTTGAAAAAACAATGATTTATGTAAAATGAAAGTTAATAAATCTTAAGAGTAGTATATTGTTAAAAAAATATATATATGATAAAATTAAATAGAAATTTGTAAAAAAAGAAGGAAAAAATGTGAAAAAGTTAAAGGTTATATTAATTATTATTGGAATTTTAATTTTGAGTATATTTGTAGGTGGAATATTTATGATTAATCCTCAAATGCAAATAAATAACGAAATACAAGAAATAGAAGTAAATACTAACTCACAAATTCAAATACCAGAAACAAAATATCTTTTTAAAGATGTAACATCAAAAGTAATAATAGACGGAAATGTTGATTACTCTAAATTAGGTGAATATGAAATAAAATATAAGATTAATACATTACATGGAATATACGAAAAAAAACAAATAATAAAAATTGTTGATACACAAGCACCAGAAATTACTTTAGAACGGTGATGAAAGTTTGGTACAATCTTATGCAAAAGAATATGAAGAACCTGGATATACAGCAAATGATAATTGTGATGGAGATTTAACTTCAGAAGTCAAAGTAACAAAAGAGGATATAAGTGAGACAGAATATAATTTAAAATATGAAGTTTCAGATAAATCAGGAAATAGTTCAATGAAAATAAGAAAGATTACACTTATTGATGATATTCCTCCAGTACTAAAGATTAATGGTAGTTCAACAATAACAATTGTGGTTAATGAATCATATCAAGATAAGGGTGCAACCGCATTTGATGAAAAAGATGGAGACTTAACAGATAAAATTGTAACAGAAGGAAGTGTAGATACTTCAAAAGTTGGAACATATACAATAACATATAAGGTATCTGATACTAAAGGAAATGAAAGTCAAAAAACAAGATTAATAAAAGTTATTGATAAAAAAATACAAGTTTCAAATGGTGAAAGTGGAAAAAAAGGTGTAATATATTTGACATTTGATGATGGACCTAGTTCAAGTATTACTCCTAAAATATTAAATATTTTAAAAGAAAAAAATGTAAAAGCTACATTTTTTATATTAAACTATAATAGTACAGGTGAAAAACTTGTTCAAAGAGAATATGCAGAAGGGCATACAATTGCAATTCATGGCTATTCACATGATTATGCTACAATATATAAATCAGATGAAGCTTTTATGAATAATATAACAAAACTACAAACAAAGATAAGTAACTCACTTGGTGGATATCAAGCTAAAATAATTAGATTTCCAGGAGGAAGTTCGAATACGATAAGCAGAAAGTATTCAAAAGGAATAATGACAAGACTTTGTAGTAAAGTATTAGCAAGTGGATATAGGTATTTTGATTGGAACGTATCATCTGGAGATGCTGGTGGTGCTAAAAACTCTAATGACGTATATAAAAATGTAACAAAGAATTTGAGTAAGTCAAGAGCTAATGTTGTGTTAATGCATGATTTTTCAGGAAATACAAAGACATTAAATGCTTTAGCAGATATAATTGATTTTGGATATCAAAATGGATATACATTTAGTTCAATAAATGAAAATACACCAATGGTTACTCATACACCTAACAATTAAAAATATTGTAAAAAAATGTAATAAATTACAAAAAATGTATTGACAAAAAAAGGAAAAAATAATATAGTGTCAATGTACTGCTTATGTGGTACGTGCTAAAGGCAGAGCTATAGTATGCTCTGGAAAAACAGGTATAAAGAAGTAAAGAAGTCTTGAAAGGAAAGTACAATATGAAAAAAATTTTTGCTTTTATTATGGCTTGTTGTATGGCACTCTGTGTAAGCGGTATTGCTTATGCAGCTGAGCCTGAGAACAAAACAGACTATATGAACTATGATTTTCCTGAAGATGCAATTGTTTTGTATCAGGGAGAAGATGGTGTTGTATATCAGTCTAAAACATCTGCTAGATCTATGACTTACGAAAGTAAGTGGATTGATGCAGGAAAGAATGAGCTGGGAACATTTAGCATTACTAATCCTCATCCCAATATTTTCACAAGAACAAACGGAACTCTTAAAGTAGAGTCTACGTATAAAGATGCTTGTGTTGATATCAAACTGTATGCAGGTGGTAAACTTCTTTTTAGCAAGTATGTTTACCAAACTGATGGAGAAGTGCATGCGGAGTTTAATAGTATTTCTAAAGACATTACTATTCAGTATAGCACAGTAAAAGTATCGAGCCAAGGCGGTATCAGAGTTATGTGCTGGCTTTGGTAAGCAATTATATTAGAAGAATGATTTAGTCCGAACTTCTTTATGCCTGTTCAGCAAGATGTACTGTAGTACATCTTGCTTTTTTATTTTAGATATAAAAAAACAACTGATAAACAATTTTAATTGCTCAGTTGTTTTCTATTTTAATAAGTTTCAGTACTAGAGTTAGTTTCATTAAGTTTATTATCCATAAATTCACGAAGTTTATATTCTACTCTTGTTTGTTCTTGTGAATAGTGTGAAAGATCAGAAGATGATGCTTTCATTTTAAAAATGGCAGAACTCATAAAACATATTGATATAATTAAAAGTACTATAGTTACTAGAAATACTTTATTTAAATTATTCATAATGTACACCTCCATATTTATTTAATATCATTACTAGAATCTTCTATAAATTTTTCATCAAGTTCTATATTGTGATCTTTGTAAAAATTAGAAGTATTTTTACAATCATCAATGAATAGGTTAAAACTATTTTGTACAGAAGCAGTTCTTAATGCCATTGTATAAAAAGCAAAAATACTGCAAACTAAAGCTAAAGAAAATATAACAAAAATAATTAAAAGTGTTTTATTTAATTTTTCCACTTAAAAAACCTCCTTTATTTTAATATAAATAATAAGTATTAATATTTTATTGTTGATGTATCATAATTTTCATCTATGATATTTTCATAAAGTACTCGAATATGTTTGTCATTTTCTACAATATATTCCATACTCTTTTCAGCAGCATTTTTTTCATTAAGAAAAACAGCTGTTAAAGCAACTAAAACTATAGTTAAAATAATTGTAATTATTAAAAGATATTTACTTAAATTGTTCATAAAAAACCTCCTTTGTTAAAATAAAATTTTTATTTAATCTCCATATTTTTCGCCATATTTTTTGTTCAATTCAAAATTATCAGCAGATATACTAAGAACATTATCTAAAATGTTTTTTTCTGTTTTTTTAATACTAACTGAAGCTATTACCATACAAGCAATTGCAATACCTAAAGCAATTATGATTGCAACAATGCATTTACTAGACTTTTCCATTTTATACACCTCCTTATTATACAAAATATGTAAAAATACTTTATTTGAATGTATTATATATATATTGTAAAAATATGTCAATAAAAAAAGAAAAAATTGTATATTAAATTAGTTCATAATTAGTTCATATTAATTTGCTATAATACATCATGTTGAAACGGAAAAAGATGGAAAATCCGTTGTATTACCATGTTTAAAATAAATTATAAATTTGAAAGGAGCAAAAGCAAATGCAAAAATTCGGTGAATTTGTATGCAAACACAAAAGAATAATACTAATAATCATGTTAATTTTATTAATTCCATCAATAATTGGAATGAAAGCTACAAGAATTAATTATGACATATTAGTTTACTTACCAGATGACATAGAGACAATCCAAGGAGAAAATATATTATCAGAAGATTTTAATATGGGAGCATTTTCAATAATCTTATTAGAAGATATGGAAACAAAAGACATATTAAAATTAGAAGATGAAATAAAACAAGTAGATAATGTAGCAAAAGTAATATCTGGAGCAGATGTACTTGGAACAAGTATTCCAGTAGAAATGTTACCAGATGAAGTAAAAGATGAGTTATATAAAGACAATACAACAGTAATGTTAGTAACATTTAAAGAAGCAATATCATCAGACACAACAATGAATACAGTACAACATTTAAGAGATATAACAGACAAACATTGTAAAATAAGTGGTATGACAGCAACATTACTAGATACAAGAGACTTATCAAATTCAGAAGTTGCAATATATGTAGTAATAGCAGTTGTATTATGTTTAATCGTACTAGAAATAGCATTAGATTCTTATGTTGCACCAATATTATTGTTAGCAAATATAGGAATTGCAATATTATACAATATGGGAACAAATATCTTTTTAGGAGAGATATCATATATAACAAAGGCAATAAGTGCAGTATTACAACTAGGTGTAACAATGGATTTTGCAATATTCTTATATCATAGTTATCAAGCAGAACTAAAAAATACAACAGATAGAGATCAAGCAATGAGTATTGCAATATCAAAGACATTTACATCAGTATTAGGAAGTTCATTGACAACAATTGCTGGATTCTTAGCATTATGTAGTATGAATTTAACATTAGGAAAAGACATAGGAATTGTTATGGCAAAAGGTGTATTATTTGGGGTAATAAGTGTTGTAACAATATTACCAAGTTTAATACTTATGTTTGATAAAGCAATTCAAAAAACAAAACATAAAGAATTATTACCAAAATTCACAACAATAAGTGAATTTAATATAAAACATTATAAAGCAATAATTATAATATTTATAATTGCATTACCAATAGCATTATATGGATATAGCAATACAAAAGTATATTATAAACTAGATAGTTCATTACCTGAAACACTAGATAGTATTTCAGCAAATAACACATTAAAAGATAAATTTGGATTAGTATCACAAGAAATGATTTTAATAAATAAAGATACACCAAATGATGAAATTAATGAAATGTTAGATAAAATAGAAGAATTAGATGGAGTAGACTTTGCATTAAGTTATTCAAAATTATCTGAATTAGGTATTCCAGAAGAAATGTTACCAGAAGATTTATTTAGTATCTTCCAAAGTGACAAATATCAAATGATATTAATAAATTCAGAATATGAAATAGCAACAGATGAATTAAATAATCAAATAGCTAAAATAAATGAAATAGTAAAACAATATGATTCAGATGCTAAAGTAGTTGGTGAAGGGCCATTAATGAAAGACTTAGTAGAAATAAGTGATCATGATTTTAATAGTGTAAACACAGTATCAATAGGAATTATATTTGTAATAATGATGTTTGTATTAAAATCAATATCATTACCAGTTTTATTAGTTATAGCAATAGAATTTGCAATATTTATAAATATGGGTATTCCATATTATACAAATACAACAATACCATTTATAGCATCAATAGTAATTGGAACAATTCAATTAGGTGCAACAATAGATTATGCAATTTTAATAACAACAAAATATATTCAAAATAGAAAAGATGGTAAAGACAAAAAACAAGCTATATCAGAAGCTTTAGGAACATCAATAAATTCAATTATAGTTAGTGGATTATGTTTCTTTGGAGCAACATTTGGAGTTGGAGCATATTCAAAAATAGAAATGATAGGAAGCTTATGTACATTGATGTCAAGAGGAGCTATTATAAGTGTTATAGTAGTTATTACAGTATTACCAGCATTCTTAATGATATTTGACAAACTTGTTTGTAAAACAACAATAGGAATGAAAGAAGTTAAAAATTAATCAGAAGGTAGAATTATTTTCTACCTAATCTGATAAATAAAGAAAGGAAGTTATAGAAATGAATAAGAATGATTTATGTAAAAAAGTAGCAGCTGGAATGTTATTAGTAACAATGAGTTTATATACAGCACCAGTATTTGCATATTCAAAAGATGAAACAGTTTATTCAAAATTAAATTCTGAAGGAAATAATTATAAAACAATAGTTAGTACACATTTAATAAATACAGATAGTGAAGATACACTTAATGATATGACAAATTTAACAAATATAAAAAATACTAATGGAGATGAAAAATTTAGTCAAAATGGAAATTCATTAATTTGGGATGCACAAAAACATGATATTTATTATCAAGGAGAAAGTGAAAGTGAATTACCAATTTCATGTTCAGTAAAATATGAATTAGATGGTGAAGAAATTTCTGCTAAAGATATTGCAGGAAAAAGTGGAAAAGTAAAAGTTACAATAACTTATGAAAATAAGTCAGAAAATTTAGTAAATATTAATGGAAAGACACAGAAATTATATACACCATTTGTTGTTGTTGCTGGAACAATGATAAATAATAAAAACAATAGAAACATTGAAGTTTCAAATGGAAAGGTGATCGATGATGGAACAAAAACTATAGTTTTAGGTGTTGCTTTACCAGGATTACAAGAAAGTTTAAATATATCTAAAGATAAATTAGATATACCAAGCTCAATAGAAATTACAATGGATGCAACAGATTTTGAAATGGGAAGCATTATGAATTATGTTACACCAAAATTATTAGAAGATGAAGATATAGATGCATTTGATGGATTAGATGAATTATATTCACAAGTTGCAACAATACAAAGTTCAATGAATCAAATTCAAGATGGTGCAAATACATTAAAAGAAGGAACAGATACTTATACAGAAAAAATGCAAGAATTTGAAAATGCAATGGGAATGATTCAAAGTGGAATGGCAAGTGCTAATTCAAATTATACAAAAATTAATGATGGAATAAAAACATTAAATAATAGTACAGGAACATTAAATAATGGTTCAAAACAAGTTGCTGATGGTGTTTCTCAAATTGAAACAAATTTAAATACAATAAATGAAAAATTAGGAGAAGTACTTGCTGGAACACAAAGCTTAAAATCTGGTGAAACGGAACTTGTTGCTGGAATTGATACAATATTAACAAAATTAAATGGAATAGATGTATCTGATAATACAGAAAAAATTGCAGGATTAGAAAAAATTGTAGAAACAAATAATACAACAATAAAAAAATTAACAGCTGTTACAACTACATTAAAACAACAATATGAAGTTGTAGAAGATGAAGTAACAAAAACACAATTAAAAACACAAATAGAATCAAATCAATCAATGATTCAGTTATTAACAGTAAATACACAAGCACAAGAACAAACAATTGCAACATTAAAAGCAACAGATTTATCTGCAATAAATGAATTAAAAGCAGGATTGACACAAGTAAAAACAGGATTAACAAAATTAAGTGCTGGAACAGATTCATTAACAAGTGGAGTTACACAAATAAAAGGTGGAACAGCATTACTTGCAGAAAAAACAGGTGAATTAAGTCAAGGAGCTAATACAATATATCAAGGAACAACAAAATTAGCACAAGCAACAAATACATTAAAAGATGGTTCTAACCAAATGAAAGATGGATTAAACACATTAGATAATAGTTCAGCACAATTATTACAGGCAAATACACAATTAACAGAAGGAGCACAAACAATAAATGATGGTGCAACAACTTTAGCTGATGGAATAACAACATTCAATAAAGAAGGAATCCAAAAAATATGCAATTTTGTTAATGGAGATTTGAAAGATTTAACAACTAGAGTTGAAAAATTAACAGATTTAGCAAAATCTTATAATAGTTTTACAATGGTTGAAGATGGTGTTGAATCAAATTCAAAATTTGTTATGATTATAGATGCAGTTAAAAAACAAGAAGCAACATCAAAACAAGAATATATAGTTGAAGATAATAATAAACAAAACTAAATCAAATTAATAATCTTAAATATAAGTTTTGCATTTCACTCCTCAGTTTATTACGAAATTTAAGAAATTCTAACTTATTTTATGGCACCCTTCCACTAAAGTGAACTCTTTCCATAAAATTTCATAGAATTTCTAAAATTTCTTCATGCGCACTCGTCATTACATTTAAAACTTATATTTTAAGATATTTGTTGAATTATATTTTTAGATATTATATAATTAAAGGGGTGATAACATGTTTAATATATTGGTAGTAGAAGATGATAAAAATTTAAGAAAATTAATAACAACATATTTACAAAGAAATAAATATAACACTTATGAAGCAACAAATGGAGAAGAAGCATTAAATGTGTTAGATCAAAGTTATATTGATTTAATTGTAAGTGATATAATGATGCCCAAAATGGATGGATATGAATTGATAAAATCATTAAGAGAAGCAAAATATGATGTTCCAATATTAATAATTACAGCCAAAAGTGAAATTGAAGATAAAAAAGAAGGATTTTTACTTGGAGCAGATGATTATATGGTAAAACCTATTAATATAGAAGAAATGCTTTTAAGAGTGCAAGTATTATTAAGAAGAAGTAAAAGTGCAAGTGAGAAAAAGATACAAATAGGTGATTTATTGTTAAATTATAATCAATTAAGTGTTATAAAAAAAGATAAAACCTATAATTTAGCACAAAAAGAATTTTATCTATTATATAAACTGTTAAGCACGCCAAACACGATATTCACAAGACAAGAACTGATAGAAGAGGTCTGGGGGCTAGAGAGTGATTCAGACTACAGAACAGTAGATGTACACATTAAAAGAATAAGAGAAAAAATGAAAGATGTAGATGAGTTTGAAATTGTAACAATTAGAGGAATAGGATATAAAGCTATAATACATGAGAAGGGTTAAAAATGTTTGAAAGAATTTTTGGGAAAAGAAAATCATTGCAAAGAAATTTAGTAATAGATTTAATAATATGTATAATAATAGTAATGGTAATTTCATTAGCTGGTTTTTATATATTTGTAAATAAAGATACATTAGAAAGTTTAATACAAGTTAATTTTGAAAATAAAGACCAAATAAAAGAAATATTAGGAATAACAAGAAGAAGTGTGGTTTTATTAATAATTAATACAATATTAATTAGCACAATTGTAATGAGAATAACAGGTAAAAAAATATTACAACCAATTGAAAAAATGACAGAAGCAACGAAAAAAGTTGCTTCTGGAGATTTTAATGTAAAACTTGAAACACAAAGAGAAGACGAGATTGGAGAATTAACGAAAAACTTTAATCAGATGGTAAAAGAATTAGGAAAAGTAGAAGTAATTCAAAAAGATTTTATAAATAATGTATCACATGAAATAAAAACACCAATAAGTTCAATACAAGGATTTGCAAAATTATTAGAAGATGAAAATTTACCAGAAGCGGAAAGAAAAGAATATGCAGAAATAATAATTGAGGAATCAAATAGATTACTTAATTTATCAACAAATATATTAAGACTTTCAAAAATTCAAAATCAAGGGAAAATAGTAAAGAAAGATCATATAAATATAACAGAACAGTTAAGAAAAGCTATTGCAGTACTTGAAAATAAATGGAATGAAAAAAGTTTAACATTTAATATATCTGCTAAAGATGTATATTATGATGGAGATGAAGAACTTACATTTCAAGTTTGGATGAATTTAATAGATAATGCAATTAAGTTTTCAAAACAAAATGGAAAAATTACAATAGATGTCAAAGAGGAAAATGATGAAATTGTAGTAAAAATTAAAGACAATGGAATAGGAATGAGTAAAGAAGAGCAAGAAAGAATATTTACAAGATTTTATCAAATAGATAAATCACATTCACAAGAAGGAAGTGGTTTAGGTTTATCTATTGTAAAAAGTATTATAGATTTATCTGGTGGAAAAATTGAAGTAGAAAGCAAAGAAAATTCGGGGACAACATTTACTATAAAACTTCCCATTGAAAAAGAAAATAATAAAATAATAATATAGTTTAAATAAATATTGAAATAATTTAAGCAGTATGATATAAAGAAAATAAAGGAGTGATTTATATGGAATATTTTGAAAAAATCATGAGAAAAAGTGGCTGGGCATCTTTATTATCATCAATAGTTTTTGCAATATTAGGAATTGTATTAATATCAAACCCAGAAGGTACAATTAAATTTGTATCAGCAATATTAGGAATTATGTTTATACTTGCAGGAGTTTATAAAATTATAAGTTATTATCAAAATAAAGGAAAATATGATTTTTTAAACTATGATATAGCTTATGGAATTATAGCAATTGTTTTAGGTATTGCAACAATTGTATATAGCGAACAAATAAGTTCAATATTTAGAATTTTTATAGGAATATGGATTGTTTATAGTAGTATTATGAGATTTAGTTTATCATTTAAATTAAAAACTATAGGATCTAATATTTGGATATATAGTGTAATATTAGCTATTTGTATGTTTATTTGTGGATTATATACAATATTTGTATCTAATTTAGTTGTTGTTTCAATTGGTATCAGTATATTAATTTATGCTATTATTGATGCAATTGAAGATATTATATTTTTAGTTAATGTTAGTAAATTAAATTAAGAAGTGAAAGGGTGGTAATAGTAAATTGTTACCATTCTTTTTTTGTAAAAATATAAGCAAAACTTATAATATATATTACAATAATTAATTTGATTTATTATAAGAGTTATGTTAATATATATATGTACGAAGAACAAACATATATAAGTCTTGTTGAGACTTACAAATCAATTGGAGGTTTTTTTCCCTATGGAAAAACTGTTCTATGAAGTCGTCACTGGAAACCACTATGATCTGGAGGAGGCTAACAAACATACTGGTGATCTTATTAAAAAAAGTGTGAAGGCTAAGGACATGCCTAACACTGAGCTTAAGTTCATCAGGAAACACCATTGCGGATGTTGTTTGCATTATGGCATGGCTTTGTTTAAGCTGATGCGTGATGCAGGAATGGAATGTTTCATTTCCATTTCTGCGGAAGAAAATCCTGTTACCCATGAGAAGACAGACAAGCATGTTAGTGTCTACTATATCAAGGAGGGAAAGGAGTATATCGCAGATCCTGTTGAGGCTGTGAAGACCGGAACACTCGGCTTTGACCAGATTCCGTTGGAAAGCTTCATCAAGGAGAACGGCACTGTAGAGATCTTTGATCCCTATGGGAAACATGGTGATGAAGAATTCTTTAGCAGTTTTATGGGGTCGCCTTTGGCCACATTTACTGGTGAAGAATAAGTCTCACAGACTAAAGTAAAAAGTCTCATTTGCTTTTTACTTTTAAAGCTATCGGCTAATTTGCCGATGGCTTTTTTCGTATAATTCTTGAAAGTAGTTATATAATATGATAAAATTCAAAAGGAAAGGAAAAAAGTATGTATGATGTTATTATAATAGGAGCAGGACCTGCTGGAATAACAGCAGGATTATATACTCAAAGAGGAAATCTAAAAACATTAATTATTCATAATGGTAAAACATCTTTAAAAAAAGCAAGTAAAATTGAAAATTATTATGGATTTGAAAATGGAATAACAGGTAAAGAGTTATATTTTCAAGGAATTAGGCAAGCTCAAAATATTGGAATAGATGTAAAAAATGAAGAAGTAATAAAAATAGAAATGATAGAAAAAAGTTTTAAAGTGAAAACAGCCCAAAATGAATATATTTCTAAAACGGTTATAATAGCAATGGGAACAAAGAAAAAAACTTTACAAATAGATGGAGTAAAACAATTTGAAGGTAGAGGAATAAGTTATTGTGCTATTTGTGATGGATTTTTTTATAGAAACAAAGATGTTGCAGTAATTGGAAATGGAGATTATGCAATATCTGAAGCAAATGATTTATTACCAGCTGTAAATAAAATTACAATATTAACAAATGGAAAAACTGCTCCAGATATAAGGAGTGAAAAAGTAGAAATAAATAATAAATCTATAAAAGAAATATTTGGACATGAAAAAGTAGAAAAAATTGAATTTGATGATGGAACAGATATAAATGTAAATGGAATATTTATAGCACAAGGAACAGCAGATAGTACAGATATAGCGAAAAAAATTGGATTAGTATTAGAAAATAATAAAATAAAAGTTAATGAGAATATGGAAACAAACATTAAAGGAATATTTGCTTGTGGGGATTGTATAGGTGGAATATTACAAATTTCTAAAGCAGTAAATGATGGGATGAAGGCAGGTTTGAATGTAATAAAATTTTTGAAATAAAATATGTTATAATTTAAAAGAAATGTATAAAAATAATTTATAGGAGGAACAAAAAATGATAGAAGAAATAAAAAATTCAGGTGAATTTGAAAATACTATAAGTAATAATGAAATTGTATTTGTAGACTTTTATGCAACTTGGTGTATGCCATGTAAAATGATGTCTGGAATAATAGATGAAATTGCTAAAGAATATCAAAAAGTAAAATTTATTAAGATTGATGTAGATCAAAATACTGAATTAGCAATAAAGTATAATGTTATGAGTATTCCAACAATGATAATATTTAAGAATGGAAATACAAGTAAAACATTTATTGGAGTAACAGATAAAAGTGAAATAATTGCAGAATTTTAATAAAAAATAAAGAGGAGAAAAATGAACAGAGAAGTATTAAATGATTACAAAAATAAAGATGAAAAGATGCTATTAGCTGAGGTTTTAGATAAAGTAGAAAGTACAAATAATAGAAATAAGATTGAACATACTGATTTTTTAGATTTATCTCAAAATGAATTGGTACAAAAATTTTTAAACAAACAAAAAGTAGAAAATTATATAAAATATGGTGGGTTTAATGAAGCAGAGAGAAAAATGTATGTATTTTATCCTGAAAAATTTAATGAACAAGTTGTTGAAAAGAATTTACCTAGCATTGTTCAAATCATTAGAATTGAATTACCAGATGATTTAATTGGAAAATATACACATAGAGATTATTTAGGTGCAGTTATGAAACTTGGAATAAAGAGAGAAAAAATTGGAGATATAATTGTAGAAAATAATGGTGCAGATATTATAATTGATAAAGAAATTACTAAATTTTTAGAACAAAATTTAAGTGAATTAACGAGATTTTCAAAATCAACAATTACAGTAGAAGATATACAAAATTTAAGAAATGTTGAAGTAAAAAAGGAAGAAATTGAAATAATAGTAGCCTCTTTAAGACTTGATAATGTTGCATCAGAACTTGCAAGATGTTCAAGAAACAAAATAATCGAAATAATGAATACAGAAAGAGTTTTTGTTAATTTTCAAGTAGAAACAAAGAAAACAAAACAAATAAAAGAAGGGGATATGATTACAATAAGGGGAAAAGGACGCTTCTTTATAAAAGAGATTATTGGGCAAACTAGAAGTGGCAGAACAATATTAAAAGTAGAAAAATTTGTATAAAATATTTACAGAAAGAATATTTTAATATACAATAAAGAAAAACTTATGAAAAATGAAGGGAAATAAACATGGGAAAATTAAAAGAAAGTATAATTAATGTTTTGAAGAATGTTGAAAAATACTTTTCAGAAAAAGAAACAGTATATGTTGAAAGCAAAGATGGTAAATATGCAATTGTTGATGATTTTTATTTACAAGAACTACAAAGCAGTTTGAATGATTTGAAAAGTTTGTTAGTTAGCCAAGAATATAAGGATGACAAAATGTGCCAACAAATAATATCAGAAATAGAAGGAATAAATGTAAATGATTTATCAACAGAACAAATAGAGCAGTTAGCACGTGTTACAAGAAAAACAATTCAAAAATTACCTCAAATTGATATATCAACATTTTCAGAAAATTCAAGAGGAGGTTTTTATGCTACAGTAAAAGCCAAAAATGATAAAGCTGAAAAAAACCTTGGAGCAGTTGTAGCTTCAAAAAAAGATGAACATAGATCAGAATTATCAGGAGAATATATAAAAGAAGATGATGTACTTGAATGTTTTGATGGATTTGTAAAAGGTGTTAAAGAAATAAAAGTTTCTAAAGGAATTAATGATAAAAAGAGTGCAGAAGAAAATACAAGAAGAATAATTCAAGAAAATAAAAGTGAATTATCAGAAATTATAAAAAAATCATCTGAAACGGAAAAAACACTTCAGTCAACGAAAAAATTAAAAAAGAAAACTATTCACAAAGGGGCATATAAAGCGGCTATTGTAGGGTTATCATTGGCGTTAGTAATATCTATGGCAAATAAAAGAGGGACAAAAGTTGTTATAAGCAGAACAGAGGCTGAAAATTTTAGTATTTCAGAAACAATTGAAAATGAAAAAGACGCATTAACTTCTATAATTGGTGATAATTATATAAATGAAATAGGAGCTAATCAAGAAGGACAAACTATTGGTGAAAAAAATGTACAAGAACCAGAAGTAGAAGCAAGAAATAATCGTATTGAAAATATGAATAGTGTTCAAGAAATTGAACAAGAAAGTCAAGAGATAGAAGAGCAATATAGCAAAATTGAAAATCCTACAAATAAACAATGGATAGATTATCAATTACAAAATTTTGAAGTGTATGGAAAATATTTAGAATTACATCAGGATGTTGCCGAAAAAACAGATTCTTATATAAATGAATGGAATGAATTTAATAATAGACATATAGAAACAGGTAGTTTATCTGCTAGAGCAGAATCTGAACATAGAGATGAGATTGAATATAATTTATCTGAGAGTGCAAAGATAAATGAGGATATTATTGATGTTAAAGAGAATCTAGAAAAGAATAGTGACAGAATAGAATTTTTTAGTAGACTTGCTAATCTAGAAAACATAGAAAGTGTAAAAAATATACAACAAGTAGCAGAGTCTCTATATAAATTTTCTAAGTCAGATATAGGTCAAAAAATGGGAAATGATAAATTATTTGAAACCATTGAAAGAACTAGTCCTGATTTATTTGCAAATTTTTCTAACCAAGATATAAAAGTAGAAAATTATGAAGAATTTATGGAATCATATTTAAAAATAGAACTGGCATATAATACTTATGTTGAACAATATTGTCATGGTGATAGTAGTAAAATTGATGAAAATTTATATGTTCAATATATGCGGAGTACAATCAGACAGAGGAGAAACAGATAAGGTTGGAAGCAAAAATCCTTTCAAAGCAATTGTTGGCAGAGGGCAAATAAATAATATGAATAAAGGATTTTTTGAACAATATGGCGAAAAAGATGCTCAAGAACAAGGTATATTAAAAAATATACAGAGAATGTTTAATGGAACTAAAATTAGTGATTATAATAGAATGGTAGAAGAAATTTCAAAATTACAACGAGGAGAGGTACAACATGATAATAGTATAGTAGGAGAGGTTGAAAATGGAGATAGTAGATACTAATGAGAAAATAGGTATTGCTGCAAAACAGGTAAATGAAATATTAAAAGTATTACCAGTAGAATATAAAAATAAAATAAATAAAAACTTTTTGAGCTTTCTTGATAAAATGGCCAAAAAGGATTATGAATTTGAATTTTATAATATAGAAGAGCAGGAATTGTTACCAGAAACAAATATGATACTACAGATAATATATAGAAATTATTGGTGTACACCAGAAGAAGCAATAAAAATTGATAATATAATGATAGAAAATCAAAAAAAATATGAAGAGGAGCAAAGTAAAAAATACGATATACAAGATATTTTTGCACAAAGAAAGAGTTCTATTAGTAATTATGAGATATCACAAGAAAATAATAATTTACCGGTAGAATATAAAAAACAAAATATATTTACAAAAGCATTTAACTTTATTAAAAATTTATTTAATAGGAGGAAATAAAGTGAAATTAGAAACAGGAGATGTATTAACTTTAGAGAGTAACAATGAATATATGATAATTGGAACTTATGATATAGACGAAAAAAGTTATTGTATTGCTCAAAATGAGAATGATATTGGAAAAATAATTTTATTTGAGAATATAGATGATCAAATAAGAATTATTAAAGATAAAAATGAAATTGACAATATATTAAATAAAATATAATAATAAAACACATTTTAAGATGAGAATTCACTTTAAAATGTGTTTATTATTTATATATCATATTTTGTCATAATATAAGCATCTGTAGTATTATTATAATATTTTTTTCTGATTCCTAAATTCTTAAAGCCAAACTTTTTATATAATTTAATAGCAGGAGTATTCTCAACATTTACCTCAAGTGTAAATGTTTTTAAATTCATATCAGAACACAAATCAATTAAAGTTTCTAATAATTCTCCTCCAATACCTTTACCACGACAAGATTTTTTTACGACTATATTGTTTAAGGTAGCTTCATCAAAAATAACTGAAATACCAGCGAAACCGACAACTTCATTTTTTTCTTTTGCTATAATATATTTTGTTTTATCATTTTCAAGTTCTTGCTTTAAAATATTATAACTCCAAAAATTGTCGAAATCAGAATATAATGTGTTTTTCATTTGTTCTAAATCAATTAAAGTCATTTCAGTTATTTCCATAAATTTCACTTCCTATAAAAATTTGTTTCTATTATACTATAATTATGTTTAAATTTCAATAATTGGTTAGTTTTATTTTTTACAATTGGAAAAAATATCTTTACAAAAAAATTTTTTTATTATAGTATATAATTAAAGTAAAAAAAGGGGAATGATTAAATGGAAATAAAAGATGGAAAAAAAGAAGCAAGAAAAATAATATTTATAACCTTGGCGGCAATTGTATTTCGATTAATGATGTTTGTATTTGTAATTCAACTTATCATACATAATATACCAAATGAAATAAAAGTAAATGATAATATAATTAATACATATGATTTCTCAAAGAGAGAAATGACAGAAAATGAAAGTTCAAATCCAATATTTGCAAAATTATATACAGATGGGACATTAATACTTAGTTCACAGAATTATTCAGATCCAAAGAGAAAATTAGAACATAATTATGGTGATGTATCATCAATAACTTATGAAAACTATCAAGATATAAGGAAAATAGGATGGCTTGATGTAAAAGATAAACTTACTTGGAATCAGTATACATTAATTGGGTCTAGGACAGAAAAAACTAATAAAGCCAAAAGAATTATAATAAAAGATGAAATACATCCCACAAATGTTAATGGATGGTTTTATGATTTAGACTTATCGAATGATGTTGAAAATTTAAGTAATTTAAAATTAGATAAAATTGATGATCTTAAGAATTTATTTGAATATTGTAAACTATCAAATTTTAATTTTTCACAATTAGATATCCGTGATAACAATATATCTAGTTTAAATAATAAATTATTTTATGATAAGACAATAGAGAATTTAAGTTTTAATGGAGTTGACTTTAGTAAAATAACCGATATGTCTCGTATGTTTTATTGGGCTACAATAGAAAATTTAGATTTAAGTAATTTTGATACAAGTAATGTAACCAATATGTCTCATATGTTTGATTGGGCTACAATAGAAAATTTAGATTTAAGTAATTTTGATACAAGTAAAGTAACCAATATGTCTTATATGTTTGTTTGTGCTAGAATAGAAAATTTAGATTTAAGTAATTTTGATACAAGTAATGTAATCAATATGTCTTATATGTTTTACAATGCTAGAATAGAAAAATTGGATTTGAGCGGTTTAGATATAAGCAATGTTAATACTACATCTGGGATGTTCATAGATGCACAAATAAAAGAGTTAAAAGTGAAAAAAACTGATTCAGATAAAATAAATAAACTGTTAAAAGGGGCTGAAGTAGAAAATTTGTATTTTATAGATTAATAATAAAAAAATAGCCATTTTGGCTATTTTTTTATTGATTTATTTTCTAAAGCTCTTTCAGCTTGAGATTTTCTCAAATATAATGGCATCAAATCAGACTCTATATTTTGTTTATATGTATTCAATCCAGCTAATCCTAGTGAAAAACTGCTTAAATCATTTTTACTGCTAAATTTACAATTTTTTAGGTTACTTTCTAAAAAATCTTTATAAACAATTGAGCCATCACCAACAAAAATGATTTTGTCATATTTATTTAATATTGGAATGATTTCTTCTATTGTCTTAAAGCTTAGCTCTTCAAGTTGAGTTACAAGATTATTTTTCTTTTCAAAAACTCCAAAGTATACATTATTATTTTTTGCATCTATAAGTGAACAGATAATTCCATTATCGTTAATATTGTAAGCCAAAGCTTGTAAAGAAGAAATCCCAATACATGGAATATTTAAACTATCTTTAAATGCAAGGACTGTTCCAACTCCAATTCTTATTCCTGTAAAAGAGCCAGGACCTTTATCACAAACGATTAGATCAATATTTTGTAATGTTAAGTTACTCTCTAATAATGCTTGTTCGATTACAGGCATTATTTTTTCTGAATGATTTCTTGCATCATTAACAATTATTTCTTTTATACATTTTTCATTTTCTAAAACAGCTACTGTACATAAATTACTTGCTGTGTCTATACTTAATATTTTCAATTTTTTTCCTTCTTTCTTATGAATATGCTAATTATACTACAATTAAGTAGATTTTACAACAAAAAATAATTTATTTTTTCAATGTGTTTATAGTATTGAAAAATATTTTGTGATATGATAATATGTAGGTAATTTAAAAGAGAGGATTTTACAAATGAAAGAAAACATTTATAAGGCATTTTCTGAAGTAGATACAATTTTAGAATATTCAAGTGAAGAAATAAGAAATAAAGTTCCAGATAAATTTAGACAGCTAATAAAAAACAATAAAGATAATAATTACAAATTAATATTAGATGAACACAAAAAGTTAAATGATCAGGAATTATTAATAGAAACAAGGGAGATTTTATCATTAATATATAGAGATTACTTATGTTCAGAAGATGAAAGAAAAGAATTAATAAAAATTAACAACCAAAGGTTAGAAGAAATTAATGAAGAATATGATATTCAAAATATTTTTGACAAAAGAAAAAATAAAGTAAGTGCAGAGGATGATATTAATAAAGAAACATTACCAGTAGTTATTAATGAAGAAAAATGGTATAAAAAGATATTTAATTTTATCAGAAAATTAATCAAAAGATAAGGATGGAAAAAATATGGATGAGAATACAATAACATTAAATCAATATAATATTTTGGGGCAAAAAATAGATGTAGATATAAATAAAATTAGAAATAATGAAAAATTGGAATATGTAATCTTAAAAAATTTTAATGTTACAAATGAAATTATGGTGATATTAGAAACACTAAAAAATCTTAAAAAACTATGGTTTGTAAATTGTAATATTATAGAAAAAATAAAAATTAAGAATATAGATAGTATACGAATAGAAAATTGTGAAAATATTTTTAATATTTGTTATGAACAGAATATAAATTATTTATATATAAACAATTGTAAAGAATTCGATGTAAATACAATTGTAAATTTGGATTTGAAAGGATTTGAATTAGAATATACTATACCTAAAAATTTACAAGTGTTATGCAAAATGAAATGTTTGGAAATTTTAAGTTTAAAAGAAATTGATTTAACTAAAGGACATTTAAATATTCCAAAATCTTTAAAAAAAATAATTTTGAATGGAAGTAAAGTAGCAAGTAAAGAGGTTGTTATGAATTATTTTAAAGAAAAAAACATTCAAATAGAATTCTTAGATAAAAATTTACCGATTGGATAAAATGATAGGAGAAAAACATTGGAAGAGATTAGATTTGATAGTGAAGTTTTAAATAAACTTATGGCTGAAAAAACAGGAAAAGAAAGCTTTACAAGAGAAGAAGTTAGAAAAGAATTAGGTTATATAGGATTAAATCTTCAAGGAGAACAACTTACTCAAGAAGATGTAAATTTATTAGCCGAAATTAATAAAGTATTAATACTAAAAGATGCAGATTTATCAAAAGTGAAACTTGTTGGATTACAAGTGGATAAAGTTGAGCTTTCAAATTGTAATATATCTGCAGAATTTTTTGAAGACAGTGAAATAAAATCTGTTCAACTAGGAGCAGAAGAATTAGCAAATGGAGGATTAGAAAAATTAAGTAGGATAAAAAATGTAACAAATGTTACATTATTTGGAAGATCAGAATTAAACGCAGAAACAATATTGAATGATTATCCAAATTTTGATTCATTGGAAATTGGAGAAAAAATGAATATTATATCAGATCCATATTATAATAAGCCCCAATCGGTTGATTTGTCTGACCTAAAAAATTTGAGTGGATTAGAAAGGTTAAATATATGGAAGATAGATATATCTCAACATAATGCAGATGAAATAGCAAAGGTAAAAGGATTAAAAAGTTTAGATATAACTAGCATTAATTTAGAAGCAAATGTTGTAATACCTCCAATATCAAGTTTGGAAAAATTGGAATTTAGTGGAAATATCCAATCAATGAAAAGTGTTGCTGAACAGAAAACTCTGAAAAAATTAAGTATAGCACCGCATAGGAAAAGTTGTGAAAATGTTTCAGGATTGCGAAATTTTACTAATTTAGAGAGATTAGAATTGTATGGAATAGATGATGTGGAAGATAATTTGCCAAATTCTATAGGAATGCAGGAACTTATTTTATCAGATTGTGGAATAGAAGATGCCCCAAACAGTATATTAAATAAATATTCCCAATTGACAAAAATGCACCTAGATAGAAATCCACTTGGAAAAACATCTATAACAGATATGATAGAGGCTAAAAAAGCAAGAAATATTGATATTAGTTTTTTAGAGACAAGACAATATGATGAATTGAGTTCAAAGATTATAAATGTAGCAAGTGATGAATTAGAGGCAAAACTAAAGGATTTTTTAGGAATATATCATAAAGGACATATAAGTCAATACGATTTATTAGTTGTATCTCCATATAATTCATGGATTAGAGATCCAGAACTATTGAATGAAATTGTTAGATTGGGGACTTTAGATATTTCGTTAAATAAGGTTAAATTTATAGATGTTGATAGTTTAGATAGTCTTACTCTAGAAACACAAGAGGCTTTAATAAGAAGTTTTAAAGGAAAAATCGAATTAAAAACATTAAAAGGTATGTCTACAAATATAATAAAAAAATTTGGTGAAATAAAATTTGATATTGCACATGATTTACATGGTGAGTATACTTCAGAAGAATTGGTACCAGTATTAGAAGTAATGGAACAAATAAAATCACAAATTCCAGAAAATGCAAGTGAATATGAAAAATTTAATATTGTATATAATATAATTGGAAAAGCTGCAAATTATGATTATAGTGGTTGTATAGATAATGAACAACATGTAGAAGGAGCAGAAGCAGTTACTAGAAGTCTAGAAGGAGTATTAATTCATGGAAGAGCAGTATGCGTTGGATATGCATTAGCATTAGAACAATGTTTAAAATATGTTGGGATAGATGCTAAATATATTAGTGGAATGGCTGAGGTTGGAGAAGAATCTGGTGGACATGCATGGAATCAAGTATGTATTGATGGAAAATGGTATAATGCTGATTTGACTTGGGATGCTCAAAGAATTCAAAGAGGAATGCCATTACAATACTGTTTGATGGGAGATAAAATGTTTGAGAAAGAACATAAAGCATCAAGTGATCAAGATGACAAGATTCACAAATGTGATGATGATTATTTATTAAATGAAGTTGGAGTAATGGCAAATAAGCCAACAAAAACAACTTTTGGAAAAGGAGTTCCAACTCTATTTGGAACAGAAGATTTTAAAACTGTAGCTCAAGAAACTGTTATAGAGCAATCGGTAGTAGATAATTTGAAAGAAGAAATTAAAAGAAATACAGAACAACAAAAAAGTCAACAGGAGAATGAAAGATAAAAATAGACTCTATTCTTAAAATGAATAGAGTCTGTTTTTATCTTTTGCTAGAAACAACAATTTTTCTTTTTATTAGTTTTTTTACAACAAAATAAAGATATTAAAGAAATTATAAATAATATACCTAATGTTATTAATAAAACAATTACAGCACCTAATCCTAACGTTTCAACAACACCAAGTAAACTTTCAATTAAAACACCAACAAAGAAGAATAAAGCTAAAGTTATTATTCCTGTTATTATCCATAAGCATGAACAATCTTTTCTTTTTGGTTCTTTTTTACAAAAAATATCTACTTCTGGTTCCATAATTAGCACCTCCAGTTCTAATATATATTATGTATATTTGAGTAAAATAGTTACATAAATAAAATATATTGAAAAACGATAAAAAAGTATTGACAAATAATAAAAATAATAATATAATGCTCATATCAAAGAAATTGAAAAAATAATTATAATTTCAATTTATATTTTTATTTCAAAGGAGAAAAAATATGAAAATATTAATAGGAGCATTATTTTTAAGTTTATGGCAATCATTACTATTTTGGAAACAAGATATAGGAATATCTGCACTGTTATTTGCGATACCAACAATATGGATAACAATTAAATTATTAAAGGAAAATACCAAAAACAAAAAAGCATTATTAATGTCAATTCCAATAATTTTGTTATCAAGTACATACTTTATATTTGATAATATAGAATTTTATTTAATAAATATAGTGGTAATACCGATATTGTATATAATGATGATAATATCAGCTACATCTGGTTTTCAAATAAAATCTATTATTTATAAAATTATTTTGATGATATTACAACCAATTAATTATATAGGTGATGTTACCAAAACTATAATAAAGGAATTTAGACGAAATAATAGTGATGAACAAATAGAAAAAGAAAAAACAGAAAAAAATAATATATTTAAAGCAGTATGTTTAACAACTTTAATAGCATTAATAATTATAGGTTTATTAAGTTCTGCAGATAATGAATTCGCAAAAATATTTGAAATATTATTTAAGAAAATAGATATTTTTAATATTCCAGATTTAACTATTAGAGTAATATCAATTATAATAGCATTCTTTTATTTTGCAGGATTCTTTATGAATATGTTAGATAAAGAAAATGTGTTAAGAGAGTTTGAAGAAAATGAAAGAAAAGAACTTAAAGAAAGTTACACAATAAGAATGATGATGACAGTATTAAATGTTATATATTTAATATTTTGTTATACACAAATAAAAGTATTATTTACAGAACAAAACATAAAGTATTCAGAATTTGCAAGAAAAGGATTTTTTCAATTAATGATAGTATCATTAATTAATATTGTTATGATATTAAAAGCAAATGCAAAAAAATTAAAAGAGACAAATAAGCAAAGAAAATATAAAAAAGTAATGTGTGTTGCAATGGTAATATTCACATTAGTAATAATTATTTCAGCTTTTGCAAGAATGTCATTATATCAACAAAATTATGGATATACAAGATTGCGTATATTAGTTGATTGTGCATTAATTACGGAAATAATATTATTAATTCCAACATTAGTATATATTTTAAAAAATAATATTAATTTAATTAAAACATATTTTGTTATTATTGTAACAATGTATTGTATAGTTAATTTTATAAATATAGATAAAATTATAGTAAAAAACAACATTGAAAGATATAAAGAAACTGGATATATAGACTTGGATTATTTAATGGATATGAATAATGCAGACATAGTTGAACAATTATTAGAATTAAAAGATACAGAGTTTAAATACTCTGAAAAGTATTATGCTCAATCTAATACGGATGAAAATATAGTTAAAGAACAAATACAAAGAAAACAAAGAGAATTGAATGGATATTTGGCAGTATTAAAAAAGGATCTTAATAATAAAGAATATACATTAGCAGAAAGCAATTTGCCAAAGATCAAAGCTAAAAAAATATTAAATAATATAAATAAATAGGAGGAATAAAATGAAAATTTTAGGAGAAAAGGGAATAGGTGAATTTTTAAAAGTATTTTTACAAATTTGTTTTTGGGGAGGAATAATATTACTAATAGCATTACCAGTTATATCACAAATTGCAGGAATAAACTTAAATGCATCAATATATGTAATATATCCAAATGGGATAGCATTATTGGTTATAGTAAAACAATTTATAGGACAATTTGACTCATTAAAAAATAGAAATCCATTTTGTATGGAAAATGCAAAAAGACTAAAGATTTGTTGTATAGCTTCTTTAGTTGAAACTGTATTTTGGATAATTGATTTATTATATATGATTTTATTGGTCAAAAGTGATGAGATTATTATTTTATTAGGATTAGTATTTATGATAGTTCTATTTGCAGGTGTTGCAATTGCATTTTATATTTTGTCAGAATTAATAAAACAAGCAACAGAATATAAAAATGAAAATGATATGACAATTTAATATAGAAGGGACTGAATAAAATGATAATTGTTAATTTAGATGTAATGATGGCAAAACGTAAAATATCATCAGGAGAACTTGCAGATAGAGTTGGAATAACACCAGCTAATTTATCTATTTTAAAAACTAATAAAGCTAAAGCAATTAGATTTTCTACATTAGAAAAGATTTGTGAAGTACTTGACTGTAAGCCAGGGGATATATTGGATTATACAAAATAGGGGAAATTATGAAAAAATTAAAAAAGAGTGTTTTATTTTATACAATTTTATATGCTATATTATTATATACATTATATTTAATATTAGAGAAGTTTAATTTAATGTTTAGACAATGGGTGAATATTATATCTTTTATAATAATCGGAAGTGGTTGCATTATAGGAATTGGACAAGTGATATTTTCTATAAATAAGAAATGGTTAAAAATTGTTTTGGGTATTATATTTGTTATTTCATTAGTTATAATAGGTCCTTTTGTTTATATATTTTCTATATTGGCTTATAAACCTGAACATGTAGTATATAAAAATGATGAAAAATATGTTGCTTATGTTATAGCTTTTCATATGACAGAAGTGAAATATTATGAATATAAAAATATTTTTGTTTCTGGAAGTAAAGTTAAAATTATTGAGTACTATGGAAAAGGTGGATTTAATCCATTGGATAGTAAAAATGGTTATGTACATAATGTTGAAAGTGTAGATTATTATGAATGAAAAATAGTGAATTAGATTTTTCTAGTTCACTATTTTTGATTTTATAATATAATACAAATCAATCCACCAGAGCCTTCATTAACAATACGTTCTAATGTTTCCTGAAGTTTAAATTGAGCTTCTTCTGGCATTTTGGCAAGTTTTGCCTGTAAGCCCTCATTAACAAGTTCATGCAGACTCTTACCAAAAATATTTGATTCCCAAATACTAGTTGGATCATTTTCAAAACCAGAAAGTAGATAATCAACAAGTTCTTCCGATTGTTTTTCAGATCCGACAATAGGAGAAACTTCAGTCTCAATATTTGCTCTAATAAGATGAATAGAAGGAGCTGTGGCACGAAGTTTAACTCCAAAGCGAGAACCTTGTTTAACCATTTCAGGTTCTTCAAGAACTAATTCATCAATAGAAGGTGTAACAATACCATAACCTTTAGTTTTTACTTCTTCTAATGCATAAGCAATTTTGTCATATTTCTTTTTTATACAAGCTAAATCTTTCATAATAGAAAACAAATCTCCTTCATTTTCTATAGTTATTCCAGTAATTTCAGAAAGAATATTATAAAACAATTCATCTTTTAAAGTAACTGTAATACAAACTTTTCCAGTTCCAAGAGTAATATTATTAACAAAAACTTTGCTAATAATATCTGTTGAATTAATTCGTGCAACACAATTTGAAATATCTTTCAAAGCCGAAACATCAGAAAAAGCATTTTTGATTTGCTCAAATAATTTATTTTTTATAGGATGAGAAAAGTCTAAACTATCTATCCATTTAGAAAATTCAATTCTAATTTCTTCAACAGGAAATTCATAAAGTAAATTTGCAAACATTGAGTTAATATCATCTACAGTTAAATCTTCGCAACTAATTGGCATTACTTTAGTATTATATTTATCTGATAATTGTTGAGCAAGTTCTTTTGTTTCAGGAGAAGAGGGAGTGGAAGAGTTAAGTAAAATTATAAAAGGTTTATTAAGAGCATGAAGTTCATTAACAACCCTTTCTTCAGCTTTTACATAATCATCACGAGGAATGTCTGTTATAGAACCATCTGTTGTAATTAAAATTCCTATTGTAGAATGTTCTTCAATGACTTTTTTTGTCCCAATTTCGGCGGCAGTTTCAAATGGAATTTCATCTTCAGACCACGGAGTTTTTACCATCCTTGGCATTTCATCTTCTAAATATCCAATTGCATTATCAACTAAATAACCAACACAATCTACAAGACGAGTTTTTAACTTTATATTTTTATCAATTGTAATTTCTACAGCCTCATTTGGAACAAATTTTGGTTCAGTAGTCATAATTGTACGACCACCTGCACTTTGTGGTAATTCGTCTTTTGCTCTTTCTTTTTTATATTCATTATCAATATTTGGAATAACTAGTAAATCCATAAATTTTTTTATGAAGGTGGATTTACCAGTTCTAACAGGACCAACGACGCCAATATAAATATCTCCATCAGTTCGTTTAGCTATGTCCTGATATAAGCCTACATTTTCCATTAATATACCTCCTATACATTTCTAAAATCTTTTGTTTAAAACAAACTAAACTTTTACTAATATATATGGTAATTATTAAGAAATATGATAACTATTGCAAAAAAAAAATAAATATGATAGAATTGGGCTATTGAGAATCATATAATAAATTAGGGGAACAGTTTAAGTTAATAAGCAAAAAGGAGAACAAAAAAAATGGATAAAAGGCAAGAAACAATAGAATTATTAAAAGAGTATAATCAAGAACATATAATAAATTATTTGGAAAAAATGAATGATGAAGATGCAAATAAATTAATTGAGCAGATACAAAAAATTGATTTTCATCAAATTACAGAATTATATAATAATACTAAAAAAACAATAGAATTTAAAGAGAGCAAAATAGAACCATTAAAATATTTAGATAAGGCAAAGCTTTCTTTAGAACAATTACAAAAATTTGATAAATTAGGTAGTGATGTTGTAAAAAATGGACAATATGCTGTTGTTACAATGGCAGGTGGTCAAGGAACAAGACTTGGACATAATGGTCCAAAAGGAACATTTAAATTAGACGTATATGGAAAAGGCAAGTACTTATTTGAAATACTTGTTGATAATTTAAAAGAAGCAAATCAAAAATATGGAATAACAATAAATTGGTATATAATGACAAGTCAAGAAAATAATGAAGCTACTGTAGAATTTCTTGAAAAAAATAATTATTTTGGATATGATAAAAAGTACATAAAGATATTTTCTCAAAGTGAGTTACCATTAATAAATACAGAAGGAAAATTATTAATGGGAAAAGATCATAAAATACGTGAGGCATCAGATGGAAATGGTGGAACATATTCTTCTTTAAGAAGAAGCGGATGTTTAGCTGATATGAAAGAAAAAGGCATAAAATGGGTATTTATAGGATCAGTTGATAATGCTTTATTAAAAATGGTAGATGTAACTTTATTAGGAATGGCAATTGATAAAGGTGCACAAATTGCATCTAAATCAGTAGTAAAAGCAAATCCACATGAGAGAGTTGGAGTATTTTGTAAAATGAATGGACATCCAAAAGTAATAGAGTATACTGAATTACCAGAAAAAATGGCAGAAGAAATTGATTCTGATGGAGAATTAAAATATGGTGAATCACATATAATGTGTAATTTATATACAATTGATGCAATTGAAAAGATTAGTAAAGAAACATTAATATATCATAGTGCATTTAAGAAAAATGCTTATATTGATGAAGACGGAAAAGAAGTTATTCCAACAGAACCAAATTCATATAAATTTGAATCATTTATTTTTGATGCATTTGAATTTTTTGATGATATTGCAATATTGAGAGGTAAAAGAGAAGATGACTTTGCACCAGTAAAAAATAAAGATGGTGTTGATAGTCCAAAAACAGCAAAAGAATTATATGAAAAATATTGGAATAAAATGAAAAAATAATTTTTTCCTGATATAGAGAGGAATTGAAAAAATGGAAGAATGTAAAATAAAAAAATTATATGATTTAAATCATACAATTGCAAAAGAATTATTAGAAAAATATGAATATCCATGGGAAGTACTACCTGAAATTAGTGATTTTATAATAGAACTTGGAAATAAATTAGACAAAGAAATTTATGAATTAAAAGGTGAAAATATATGGATTGCAAAATCAGCAACTGTATATCCATCAGCATATATAAAAGGCCCTGCAATTATTGGAGAATATGCAGAAGTAAGACATTGTGCTTTTATTAGAGGAAAAGCCATAGTTGGAAATAATGCAGTTGTTGGAAACTCTACAGAATTAAAAAATGTTATATTATTTGATAATGTTCAAGTTCCACATTACAATTATGTTGGAGACTCAATTTTAGGTTATAAATCACATTTAGGAGCAGGATCAATAACATCAAATGTAAAATCCGATAAAAAACTTGTTATTGTAAAAAATGGAAAAGATAAAATTGAAACAGGTTTAAAAAAATTTGGCGCAATGGTTGGTGATGAAGTAGAAGTTGGATGTGGAAGTGTTCTAAATCCTGGAACAGTAATTGGACCACATACTAATATATATCCACTTTCATCTGTAAGAGGTGTGATTACAGCAAATTCAATTTATAAAAATCAAAATGAAATAGTTGATAAAAAATAAGTAGAGAATAATCTCTACTTATTTTATTTTTAATGTTACTATTGTAACTCCCATTTCACCTTCACCAAATGTTCCCATTCTGTAAGAATCAACATATTTATTTGTTTTTAAATATTTATGAATACCATTTCTTAATGCACCAGTACCTTTTCCATGAACAATACGAACAGGAGAAAGTTTTGCCATAAAGCAATCATCCAAATATTTATCAACAAGTGGAACCGCTTCGTCAACTGTTAAACCAAGTAAGTTTATTTCAGGACTTACAGATTGTGATTTTAAATTATTTCTACCAGTATAAGAATAGTTCTTTTCAGTTTTGGATGAAGATATTTTTTCTTGTAAATATTTAATATCGACATTAAGCTTCATTGCACCAATTTGAACTTGTACTTTATCATCTCTAGAAATGTTTGACATTACAATTCCATCAGAATTATAATTTGTAACATATACAGTTAAGCCAGGTTTTATTAAATCTCTTTGAATAGGGTGTTTAACTTCAATTTCTTTTTTATCAATTTTTGTATTAGAAATTTTTTCGTTTAATTCATTTCTCAATTTATTTGCTTGTGATGCTGATTTACTAGAGTTTATATCTTTTATAATAGAATCAGCAGTTTCTTTGGCATCTAATAATATTTGTTTTGCTTCTTGTTTTGCATTTGCAATTAATTCTTTTTCTTTATTAATAACATCAGTGTTTTGGTGTTTTAAAGATTCTTTTAATTCTTTAGCCTCTTGTAAAGTTTTAGAAGTAAGTTCTTTTTCTTTTTCAATTTCAGATTTTGAATCATAAATATTTTTTAGTAAATCTTCTAAATTAATAGTTTCTTTATCAATCATAGAAGAAGCTCTGTTTATAATTTTTTCATCTAAACCTAATTTTCTACTAATAGCAAAAGCATTACTTTTTCCAGGAATACCAACTAATAATTTATAAGTAGGACGAAGGTTTTCTATATCAAATTCAACACTTGCATTTTTGAAATTAGGTGTAACTAAAGCATATTTTTTTAATTCTTGATAATGTGATGTTGAAACGACAATTGCACCTAATTCTGAAAAATATTGTAAAATACTTATTGCTAAGTTTGCGCCTTCTAAAGGGTCTGTACCAGAACCTAATTCATCAACTAAGATTAAGCTATTTTCTGTTGCTTGTGATGTTATTTTTACTATATTGCTCATGTGTGATGAGAAAGTACTTAAAGATTCACTAATACTTTGTTCATCTCCAATATCTGCAAATATTTGATCAAATACATAAATACTTGAATGTTCATCTGCTGGGATATTTAATCCACTACAAGCCATTGCAGATAAAAGACCGATTGTTTTTAAAGTAACTGTTTTTCCACCAGTATTAGGTCCTGTTATAATTAAAACATTAAAGTCTTTTCCCAATTCTATTGAAGATGGAACAACTTTTTCTTGGTCAATTAATGGATGACGAGCATTTATTAAATTTAATTGTTTTTGTTTATTAATTTTAGGAGTAGAGCAGTTTAAATCAATAGAATAACGTGCTTTTCCAAAAATAAAATCTAATTTACCAATAAGTTCTGCGTCATTTTGCAATTCTTTTGTATAAGGGAAAAGTAATCCACTTAAATTTTGTAAAATTCTTTCAATTTCTTGTTCTTCTTCGATATGAAGATTTGAAAGTTCATTATTTAAGTCAAATACAACAAGAGGCTCTATAAAAACAGTTGATCCACTACTTGAGACATCATGTACAAATCCTTTTATAGAAGAACGATATTCTTCTTTTACAGGTATTACATATCTACCACTACGAATTGTAACAAGATTTTCTCTCATATATTTTGAATATGTTGAAGAATGTAGGATAACATTTAATTTTGCTCTAATATCTTGTTCAATTCTTCTTTCTCTTCTTCTAATATCTTGTAATTTTGCTGATGCTGTATCTGCTATATTATCTTCATCTATAATTGATTTTGCAAATGTTGAAACTATACTTTGATTTACATATAATTCATTAAAATAAGGTTCTAATGCAGAAAAATCTGATGTTAATAAGAAATCTTTTGAAAAATATTCTTTTAAATCTTCAGCCATCTGCAAAATATTTTGTAATTCAATTAATGCTTTAATGCTTAAAGAACCACAACCATCTAATGTTTTTAGGTATATAGTAATATCTGCTATTTCACCAATTGGAGGAGTGCTGTTTCTTTGAATTAATACAACTCCTTGGTTTGTTTCGTTTAAGTTTTTTTGTACTTCTTGTACATCTTGTGAAGGACGTAAATCAAGAGCATATTTTTTTCCTAAATATGTTTTACAAAAATGTGATACTTTTTCTAATATTTTATCATATTCTAGTTTTTTTAAATTGTTGTTCATTTCTAACTAAATCCTCTTTTCAAATTCAATATACTTATTATGCCACAAATGGTAAGAAAATTCAAGGAATATTGCCATAGTTTTAATAAAAAGAACTTGGTGCTTGGAACAAACGTTTTGAACTATATATGAAAAAACGTGTAATATGCCATTTGATTTTGTAATAAAATTAAATGAGGTGATTACAATAAAAACATATTATTTAGAAAAAATGGATAAGCATAAAATAATTGGTAGAAAAATACAATTCGAAAAAGACAATGTTAAAATATATTTTGATTTATCCAAAGGAAAAAATTCACAAAAGTTAGTCAAAAAATTATTATTAAACGGAGCAAATAATGTTGTAATTGATAAAAGAATTATAGAATGTAATAATCTATTAAATTTATTAAGAGCAAATGATATAAAGATATTTGATGGAAAGTGGCTGGAAAGATATTTAATTTTAGACATTTTAGAATACATAGTAAATAAAAAACAAATAATTAAAGCTGAAACAGAAATTGCAATAACTGCAAATGAAATTACAGATTTATTAATAGAGATAATAAAAAATTTATCAAAACAATATAAGAAACTAACAATTGTTACAAATCATATAGAAAAATTAAGAAAGATTGAGAAAGAAATAAAGGAAAAAGAAGGTATAGTAATAATTTTATCAAATAACAAAAATAAAAGTCTTTTAAAATCACAAATTATATTAAATATGGATTTCAATCAAGAATTAATAAATCAATATAAGATATTTGAAAATGCGATTATAATAAATGTAGAAGAAAGTATAAAAATAGACTCAATACGTTTTAATGGAATTATCATAAATGATTATGAAGTTGAAATTGGAAGAAAAGAATTTATATGGAGAGAAGGAATAGAAAAATATAAACAAAAAGATTTAATTGAGGCAGATTTATATGTTAGAGATACATATAAAAATATAAAAAGAAAAATTCAAAAAAACAATATTAGTATAAAAGAATTATATGGGATTAATGGAATTATAGATATATAAATAAAAGTAAAACTAAAAGATGAGTGCCGTTAGTATAAGTTCCAATGGAGTTTATGCTAACGACACTTTTTGTCTAAAAAATCATTGTTAGCTAATATTGTTGATAAAGAGTCACCCAGTTGTGTAAAAACAGCAGCTAAGACTGCTAGTTGGTTATTATCATAACTATCAGCTATTAGGCAAGAAAGAAAAGATACTAGTGTAACTAATTCAGAAGAATTCATAATATTCACCTGAAATAATATATGAAAAGTATAAGAAAATGTTAAATACTATTAGAAAAAATTTCTTAAAACCCTTGCATTATTTGGAAAAATAGGGTATAATAATAAAGTACTAAAAAGAGCGGAGAAGAGTAGGAACAAATCCTACTCTTTACTTGTACCATAAAAAATAATTTTTATAAAAGGAGGGTTTATGACAAAAATAGAAGAAAAAGTAGAACAACTTGTTAAAGAACCAATCGAAAAATTAGGATACAATTTGTATGATGTTGAATATGTTAAAGAAGGACCAAACTATTATTTAAGAGTGTATATAGACAAAACAAATGGAATAGACTTAAATGATTGTGAAAAAGTAAGTGATGAAATAAATGAATTACTAGATAGAGCAGATTACATAAAAGAACAATATTTTTTAGAAGTATCATCACCAGGAATAGAAAGAAAGCTAAGAAGAGATGAACATCTACAACAAAACATTTCTCAAAATGTAGAAATAAAACTTTTCAAAAAAGATAATAATGGAAAGAAAGAATATATAGGAAAACTAAAATCATTTAATAAAGATGAAATAACAATAGAAGCAGAATCAGAAATAACAATAGAAAGAAAAAATATAGCACAAATAAAAACGGTATATGAATGGTAATATATAAGAAAGGATTGATAAAAAAATGAAAGCGATTGATAATAAAGAATTAATAATAGCTTTAGAAGAATTAGAAAAAGAAAAAGGAATAAAAAAGGAGGAACTTTTAGAATCAATAAGAACAGCGTTAATAACTGCATATAAGAGAAATTTTGATGCATTAGAAAATGTAGATGTAAAAATGGATGAACAAACAGGTGCAACACATGTATTTGCAATAAAAGAAGTAATGGAAGAAGCAAAAGATGATGCACTAGAAATAAGTTTACAAGATGCAAAAAAAATAAATAAAGACTTAAAATTAGGTGATAGTGTAGAAGTTGAAATAGTTCCAAGAGATTTTGGAAGAATTGCAGCTCAAACAGCAAAACAAGTAATAATTCAAAAATTAAGAGAATCAGAAAGAAATATGGTTTTCAATGAATATAATGAAAGAAAAGGCGAAATAGTTACAGGATTAGTTCAAAAAGCTGATAATCATATTGTAGTATTAGATTTAGGAAAACTAGAAGGAATAATGTTAGCTAAAGATCAAATTCCTACAGAAACTTATAAAGTAAATGATAAAATCAAAGCTTATGTAGTTGATGTTGAAAGAGGAGAAAAAGGTGTTCCAAATGCAATTGTTTCAAGAACACATCCGGATTTTGTTAGAAAATTATTAGAATTTGAAATCCCAGAAATATATGAAGGGCTTATAGAAATAAAAAGTGTATCAAGAGACCCTGGTCAAAGATGTAAAGTTGCTGTATATTCGCAAAACGAGAATATAGATCCTGTTGGTTCATGTGTTGGTCAAAAAGGAATTCGTATACAAAATGTAATAAATGAATTACATGGAGAAAAGATTGATGTAATAGAGTGGAGTCCAGAACCAAGTGCATTTTTAGCTGCAGCATTATTGCCAGCACAAATTATGGCTGTAGATATAAATGAAGAAGAAAAATTTGCACAAGTAATAGTTCAGGATGATCAACTTTCATTGGCTATTGGTAAAGCTGGTCAAAATGTTAGATTAGCTGCTAAATTAACAGGATGGAAGATTGATATAAAAACAGAATCTCAATTTAGAGAAATACTTGCTCAAAAAGAACAAGAATCAAATAATGCAACTGATAATGATGTTGAACAAGCAGAAAATAAAGAAGAGTAATTTTGGGAGGTAGAATTGAAGAACGTACCACAAAGAAGTTGTGTTATTTGTAAGACACAAAAAAATAAAGAAGAACTATTAAGAATTGTAAAAAATAAAGAAAATATAGTTAAAATTGACGAAAAAGGAAAAGAAGCAGGAAGAGGAGCTTATATTTGTTATGATATTAACTGCTTAAATAAAGCTAAAAAGAACAAAAAAATAGAAAGTTCATTAAATACAAAAATAGATGATACAATATATAGTCAAATAGAAAAAATTATAAAAAATAAAAATGGGGGTGATGTTATTGGGTAAAATAAAAATATATGATATAGCAAAAGAACTAAATATGTCTAGTAAGGAACTTGTTGAAATTGCTATAAAATTAAATATTGATGTAAAGAGCCATTTAAGTTCCATTAGTGAAGAAGATGCAGAAAGAATAAAAGCCAAAGTAAGAAGTACTGGAGGTTCAAATAATCAAAACAATAACAAAAAAGAAGGAAAAAAACAAGTGGAAAGTAAAGGAAAAGAGTCTACTCCAGTAATAATAAGAAGAGAAGTTATAGTTGATGATGCAAATAAAAAATCAAATGAAGAGAACGGAAAGAATATAGAAAGAAAGCCAAACAGTAATGTAGGATTTGTTGAAAGAAAAAACAAGGATTTTAATATTGTTTATAGAAATAAACCAGCAAAACCAATGACATTTGATGAATTATTTGGTACAAAGAAGGATGAGAAGAAAGCAGAACCAACAGCGAAAAAAACAGAAGAAAAAATAAAAGATAAAGAAATAGAAGTAAAAAAAGATAAAACGCCAAATAATAACATTGTTCAAGAAGAAAAAATTAAAGTAGAAGAAAAGCCTAATAATGTTGAAATAAAGGCAGTAGTTAAAGAAGAAAATAAAATTGAAAATAAGGTAGAGAATAAGGTAGAAGGTAAAGTGGACACAAAGCAAGAAAATAGAAATGATTTCAAAAAAGAAAATCCATATAATAATAGAAATAATAATTATAGAAATGATAATAGAGATAATAGAAAATTTGGTGACAGACCAAGATTCAATAATGAAAAAAATGGAGATAGAAATAATAATAGAAATTTTGAAAACAGAAATAATAACAATAATAGAAACTTCAATGGTAATAAACCACAATTTGATAGAAATAATTCAAGATTTGATAACAGAAACAATAATCAAAATGGTGGAAATAACAGATTTGATAACAGAAATCGTCAAAATGGAAAGTTTGGAAATAATAATGTAAGAAGACCATTAGATGAAAAAGGAATTGAAAAAAATATAAAAGACATAATGGCTGTAGAAACAATTGAGAAAGAACCAGCAAGAGAATATAATAAAGCAATAGATAAACAAAAAGAAAATAATAGATTTAATGAAGTAAAAACAAATAAAAAGAATAGTAAAACAAGAAAGAACAATCAAGATGGAGAAATAAATGAACATAAATTAAAAGGATTAAAAAGAACAGATAGATTATCTAATATGTTTGAAGATTCTGATGGAGGAATGTTAGATTATTACGATTTAACAACTCAAAGAGGAAAAAAAGGCAAAAAGAAACTAAACAAAGAAGATGAAAACAGAAATAAACAAAAAATCTTTAAACTTGAAGAAATTACTATTCCAGAAAATATTACTGTAAAAGATTTTGCTGCAGAGTTGAAAAAGACAACAGCAGAAGTAATTACTAAATTACTTGGATATGGTGTTATGGCTACAATAAATAATGAAATAGACTTTGATACAGCTTCATTAATCGCAGATGAATTTGGTGTAAAAGTAAATAAAAAAGAAACTGTAACAGAGGAAGATATATTATTTGATGATTCTGAAGATAAAGAAGAAGAGCTAGAAGTTAGACCACCAGTTGTTGTTGTAATGGGTCATGTTGATCATGGAAAAACATCTTTATTAGATGCTGTTAAGAAAACAAATGTTATAGAAGGTGAAGCAGGAGGAATTACACAACACATAGGAGCATATAAAGTAAAAATTAATGATAGAGAAATTACATTCCTAGATACACCAGGACATGAAGCTTTTACAGCAATGAGAGCAAGAGGTGCTCAAATAACAGATATTGCAATATTAGTAGTTGCTGCAAATGATGGTGTAATGCCACAAACAGTAGAAGCTATAAACCATGCAAAATCAGCAGGAATTCCTATAATTGTAGCAATAAATAAAATTGATTTACCAGATGCAAATATTGATAGAGTAAAACAAGAATTAATGGCTTATGAATTAGTTCCAGAAGAATGGGGTGGAGAAACAATATATGTACCAATTTCAGCAAAAAATCATACTAATATTGATCAATTATTAGAAATGGTATTGCTAGAAGCTGATGTATTGAATCTTAGAGCAAATCCAAATAAACAAGCAAAAGGTGTTGTTATAGAAGCTAGACTTGATAAAAATAAAGGTGCTATAGCATCAATGCTAGTACAAAGAGGAACATTAGATGTAGGTGATACAATTGTTGTTGGTTCATCAATTGGCAGAATAAGAAGTATGACAGATGAAAAAGGTAAAAAAGTAAAAAAAGCCGGACCATCTACACCAGTTGAAATAATGGGATTAACAGAAGTTCCTCAAGCTGGAGATACTTTCTATGAAGTAAAAGATGAAAAAACAGCAAAACACTTAATTGAAAAGAGAAAACGTATTGAAAGAGAAAATGCAATTAATGCTAGTACAAAAGTAACATTAGATAATTTATTTAGTCAGATGGAAGAAGGAAACTTGAAAGTTCTTAACTTAATTGTAAAAGCTGATGTTCAAGGCTCTGTAGAAGCAATAAAACAATCAATGGAAAAATTGTCTAATGAAGAAGTTAGAGTAAAAGTAATACATGCAGCAGCAGGAGCAGTTACAGAAACAGACGTAACACTTGCAAAAGTATCAAATGCAATAATAATAGCATTTAATGTTAGACCTATGCCAACAGCAAAAGATATGGCTGAAAGAGAAGAAGTTGAAATAAAACAATATTCTGTTATTTATCAAGCAATAGATGATGTTCAAGCAGCAATGAAAGGAATGTTAGCTCCAAAATATCAAGAAAAAGTAATTGGAAATGCAGAAATAAGACAAACATTTAAAATTTCAAATGTCGGTACAATTGGAGGAGCTTATGTATTAGACGGAAAACTTGAAAGAAATGCAGGAGTAAGAGTATTGCGTGATAATGTTGTTATACATGAAGGAAAATTAGCATCACTTAAGAGATTTAAGGATGATGCAAAAGAAGTTTCAAAAGGATTTGAATGTGGTATTCAAATTGAGAAGTTTAATGACATAAAAGAAGGAGATATACTTGAAGCTTATATTCTAGAAGAAATTAAGCGTTAGGAGGAAAAATAATGAAAAATAACAATAGGCAAGGAAGAATTGACGAAGAGTTTAGAAAAGAGTTAAGTCAGTTAGTTACATTTGAATTAAAAGAACCAAGTATTACAGGTATGGTTAGTGTAACAAAAGTAAAAGTAACACCAGACTTAAAATATGCCAAGGTTTCTGTAAGTCTTTTAAATTCGAAGAACAAAAAAGAAACATTAGCTGGATTAAAAAAATCAGCAGGATTTCTAAGATCAGAGCTTGCAAAAAGAATTAATTTAAGAAATACTCCAGAATTAGTATTTGAATTGGACGAATCATTAGAATATGGAGCAAGAATTGATAAATTATTAAATGATATAAAGAAGGATGAAAAGAAGGATTAGAATATGACATTAGATAATATATTAGAAGAAATAAAAAAAGCAAAAACAATAGTAGTATTATGTCATGAATCACCAGATGGAGATGCTGTTGCCAGCTCTCTTTCTGTGATGCATGCAGTAGCAAAATTAGGAAAAGAAGCAGATGTTGTTATTCCAGAATATTCAAAAGTTTTTAAGTTTTTGCCAGGAGCAGATAAGATTTTACAAAAAGGAAAAATAGATAATTATGATTTAGCAATTTCTGTTGATTGTTCTGATTTAAAAAGATTAGTTGGAGGAAAAGAATATTTTGAAACAGCCAAAAAAACAATTGAAATTGATCATCATTCTGTAAATTCAATGTTTGCGGATTTGAATTATGTTGATCCTGTTGCACCAGCTTGCTGTCAAGTTTTAATTGGTATGTTTGAATATTTTGGTATAGATGTAGATAAAGATTTAGGAACTTGTATATTAACAGGAATTATTACAGATACAGGAGGATTTCAATATTCAGCTGTAACTCCAGAAACATTTGAATTTGCAGCAGAACTTTTAAGAAAGGGTGTAAATGTTTCAAATATTTGTCAAGAAGTATTAAGAGTAAAAACAAAGGCACATTGTGCACTTGAAAAATTAATATATGATAGATTAGAATTTAAAGAAGAAGGAAAAATTGCTATTACATATTTAACATTAAAAGATTATAATGAATTAAGTACTGATATGGGAGACGATGAGGGTTTAGTTGAAGCTATTAGAGATATTGAAGGAGTAGAAGTTGCAATTCTACTAAAAGAAAAAGAAGAAATAACTGGATTTAAAGCTTCAATGCGTTCAAAAGATCATGCTAATGTATCTGATGTATGTTTGCTTCTTGGAGGAGGAGGACATCCTAGAGCAGCAGGATGTTTTATTCCAGGTACACTAGAGCAAGCAAAAATTAAAGCAATAAATGCAGTTAAACAAGAAATGAATAAATAGTGGGGAAATTATAGTGGATGGAATAATTATTATAAATAAAACTAAAGGACAGACATCTCATGATATGGTAAAAAAAGCAAAAAGTATATTACATGAAAAAATAGGACATACTGGAACATTAGATCCTAATGCAACCGGAGTTTTACCGCTTCTTATAGGAAAAGGAACAGAACTTTCTAAATATCTAATTAATCATGATAAAATTTATGAGGCAACTTTACAATTGGGAGAAAAAAGAGATACTGGTGATTGTGAAGGAAAAATAATAGAAAATAAGATAGTGACTGATAAATGTTTAGATGAAAATAATATAAAAAATGTTTTTGAAGGATTACTAGGAAAGCAAGAACAAATTCCACCAATATACTCAGCATTAAAAGTAAATGGAAAAAAATTGTATGAATATGCTCGTAAAGGAGAAAAGGTAAAAATAGAACCTCGTCAGATTGAGATATACAATTTAGAATTGTTAAAAATAGATTTAAAAAATAAAGCAATAGAGTTTAGAGTAAAATGTTCAAAAGGAACTTATATTAGAACTCTATCTGAAAAAATTGCTGAACGATTAGGAACAGTAGGATATATGAAAGAACTTAATAGAATTCAAGTTGGAGATTTTAAAATAGAAGATTCTATAACAATTGATCAACTTGATGAACAAGTCAATCAAAAAATAATAACAATAGAAAAATTTTTTGAAAATAAAGAATATATTGAGTTATCTGAAAAAGGATTAAAATTATTTTTGAATGGTGTACAATTAACATATCATTTAAAAGATGAAATATATAGAATTTATAATAATGGCAATTTTATAGGAATAGGAACAATAAAAAATGAATTATTAAAACGTGATATAATTATTTAAGAAATGGAGGATGCAATATGAAAGAAAAATTTTACTTAACAACACCAATATACTATCCAAGTGGAAAATTTCATATAGGAACAGCATATACAGAAGTATTAGCAGATACAATAAAGAGATATAAACAATTAAGAGGTTATGATGTATTTATGCTAACAGGAACTGATGAACATGGTCAAAAAATTCAAGCTGTTGCTGAAAAGGCTGGAAAAACACCACAAGAACATGTTGATGAAATGGCAAAAATGGCAAAAGACTTATGGAAGAAAATGGATATAAAATATGATTATTTCATAAGAACAACAGAAGAACGTCATGTAAAAGCAGTTCAAAAAATATTTGAATATTTTTTAGAAAAAGGTGATATTTATAAAGGAGAATATGAAGGTTGGTATTGCATGCCTTGTGAAACATATTTTACAAAAACACAATTAGTTGATGGAAAATGTCCAGATTGTGGTAGAGAAGTAAAATTGCTAAAAGAAGAAGCATATTTCTTTAATATGAAAAAATATGCAGATAAACTTTTAAAATTTTATGATGAAAATCCTGATTTTGTTGAACCAGCATACAGAAAAACTGAAATGATAAATAATTTTATAAAACCAGGACTAGAGGACTTGTGTGTAACAAGAACATCATTTGATTGGGGAATACAAGTACCAAATGATCCAAAACATGTAATATATGTATGGCTAGATGCATTAACAAATTATTTAACTGCTTTAGGATATATGCAAGAAGATGATTCACAATTTAAAAAATATTGGCCAGCTGATGTTCAAATTGTTGGAAAAGATATTGCAAGATTTCATTTAATATATTGGCCAATTTTCTTAATGGCATTAGATTTACCAATTCCAAAGAAATTTGTTGTTCATAATTGGATTATGATGAAAGATGGTAAAATGTCAAAATCAAAAGGAAATACAGTATATCCAGAAAAGTTGATAGACAGATATGGATTAGATGCAACAAGATATTATATATTAAGAATAGTACCTATTTCACAAGATGGTGTATATACTCCAGAAGATTTTGTGGAAAGATATAATTCAGATTTATGTAATGACTTGGGAAATTTAGTAAATAGAACAGTATCAATGGTTAATAAATATTTTGAAGGTAATGTACCAGAATATGTTGGAACATTAAATGAAGTTGATAAAGAATTTGAGGAATTTACAACTAATAAATTAAAGGATGTAGAAGAATTGATTGAAAAATATCAAATGTCAAATGCTTTACAAGAATTATGGACAATAATATCAAGAACAAATAAATATATTGATGAAACTCGTCCATGGGAATTAGCTAAAAATGAAGAAACAGATAAGTTAAAATCAAGTATGTATCATTTAGTGGAAAATATAAGAAAAATTGCAATATGTTTATTACCATTTATGGAAAACACATCAAAAGATATATTAAGACAAATAGGTATGCCAGAGGATTTAACAACATGGGAAAGTTTATATGATTATGACAAATTACAAGGAATAAAAGTCATAGAAAAAGGTGAACCTATATTTATGAGAAAAAATGTTGAAGAAGAACTAGAATATTTAAGAAATTAGAAGCTGAATGGGGCTTATATATAATTATAAGTCTCTGGATTCAATAAAAGGTGGAGTAATGGATTTGATATCAATAAGAAGAACATATAATAATAGGAAAAACTTAATTTTTATAGTTTGTATTTTGCTAATATGTGTTATATTAATAATTACAGGAACAGAAATAGTTGATAATAGACGTTCAAAAAAAATATATTTATCTTATTTGGAACAAGTTCAAAATGTTGAAAATGAGGCAGAAGAACGAGAAAGATTAGCAAAAGAACAAGAACTTAAAGAACAAGAAGAATTAAGAAAGAAATCACCTCAACTTACAGAAGAAGGTAAAAATAATATAGCTAATATATATAAATCAGAAACAAAAAGAGTTTTTTTGACATTTGATGATGGACCATCTTCAAATGTAACACCAATTGTATTAGATACTTTGAAAGCTGAAAATATAAAAGCTACATTCTTTTTACTTGGAGGTAGAGTAGAACTTAATCCGGAATTAGTAAAGAGAGAATTTGATGAAGGACATTATTTGGCAAGTCATGGATATTCACATGTTTATTCACAAATATATGCTTCTCCACAAAGTGTTTTAGATGAATATAATAATTGTATAGCAGCAATTAGAAATGCAATAGGAATGGCAGATTATAATCCGCATTTATTTAGATTTCCAGGAGGATATTGGGGAGGAAAATATGCAGATATAAAGAAAGAAGCGGCAACTTTACTTGATGAAAATAATATAGCACATATTGATTGGAATGCTTTAACTTCAGATGCTGCAGGTGCCAAAACGACTGAAGAATTTATAGCAGAATTAGATAAAACAGTTCCAAAGCATAATAGTGTTGTTGTTCTTATGCATGATGCTGGTGGAAAAAAGGCTACAGCAGAAGCTTTACCAACAATAATTTCTTATTTTAGAAATCAAGGATTTGAATTTGATAATTTTTATAGTATAATAAAGTAGCAAGATAATCTTGCTATTTTTTTGTGTTTAGAGTAAAATATCTATGTAATGAAGGAGAAAAAATGGTAGCAGAAATAATAATAAATAGATCAGCAAAAAAATTAAATAGAACTTTTGATTATAATATTCCAAAGCAAATGGAAGAATTAATAATGATAGGAAGTACTGTACTTGTACAATTTGGAAATTCAAAGTCATTAATAGAAGGCTATGTTGTTGGAATAAAAGAAAATACAACCTATGAAACAAAAGACATTGTTGAAGTTAAACATAATTTAACTCAAAGACAAATTGAATTGGCAAAATGGATGGCTAAAAGATATTTTTGTAATGTTTCTGACTGTATAAAGCAGATGCTAACACCAGGAACCAAAGGAAAAATAGGAAATACAAAAGTACAAGATAAAACAATAAATGTAGTTTATTTAAAAAAAGACAATGATGAGATTAATTTTGATATAGATATTGGAAAAATAAAATCTGAAAAACAAAAAAAGGTTTTACAATTTTTAAAAGATAATGAAGGATCAACAGTTGCAGAAATTGAAGCCTATACAAGTGGAACAAGAGCAATAGTAAAAACATTAGAAAAAAATGGATATGTAGAGATTATAGAAAAAAAGGTTGAAAGAAATCCTTTAATTAACAAAAATATAGAAAAAACAGAAAATTTAATATTAACAGAGGAACAGCAAAATGCGTTTGAAAAAATATCAAATAAAATTGAAGAAAATAAGTATGAAAGATATTTGATATATGGGGTAACAGGTTCTGGAAAAACTGAAATTTATTTGCAATTAATAAATAAAGTATTAAAAATAGGAAAAAATGCAATTGTATTAGTACCAGAAATATCATTAACTCCACAAATGATAGATCGTTTCATTAGTAGATTTAATAAAGAAGATATTGCAATTTTGCATAGTAAGTTATCAATTGGGGAAAGATATGATGAATGGAATAGAATCAAACAAGGAAAGGCCAAAATAATAATAGGAGCTAGATCAGCAATATTTGCACCTATAGAAAATATTGGAATAATTATTATTGATGAAGAACATGATACATCATATAAATCAGAATCTATTCCTAAATATGATGCAAAAGAGATTGCCAATAAAATAGCAAAAGAAAATAAATGTCCATTAGTATTAGGTAGTGCTACTCCAGACTTGACAACATATTATAAAACACAAATACAAAAAATTTCATTATTGGAATTAACTAAAAGAGCTAATAACTCTAGTTTACCAAGTATAAAAGTAGTAGATTTAAAAATGGAATTAGCAAATGGAAATCGATCAATGTTAAGTTATGATTTGCATAATGCTATTGAAAAAAATTTAAAAGAAAAAAAGCAGACAATACTGTTTTTAAATAGAAGAGGTTTTTCTACATTTATAATGTGTAGAGAATGTGGTTATGTTGCAAAGTGTAAAAATTGTAATATAAGTTTAACATATCATAAAATGGAAAACAAATTAAAATGTCACTACTGTGGATATGAAGAAAATATTTTAACAATTTGTCCAGAATGTCATAGTACAAAAATAAGATATTTTGGAACAGGCACTCAAAAACTTGAACAGGAAATAAACAAAATTTTTCCTAATGCAAAAACAATTAGAATGGATATAGATACAGTTAGTAAAAAGAACTCAACAGAAGAAATACTAAACAAATTTAAAAGTGAAAATATAGATATACTAATAGGAACTCAAATGGTTGTTAAAGGCCATCATTTTCCAAATGTAACATTAGTTGGAGTTATTGCAGCAGATAGTAGTTTAAATATTGATGATTACAGGGCAAATGAAAGAACATTTCAAATTTTAACTCAAGTTGCAGGAAGAGCAGGAAGAGAAAATAATGAAGGAAATGTTATAATTCAAACATATAATCCTGAAAATTACAGTATAATATGTGCTCAAAAACAAGATTATAAATTATTTTATAATACGGAAATTGCATTAAGAGAGCAATTAAAATATCCTCCTTTTTGTGATATTATATTAATAAGTTTTAATAGTTTGGATGAAAATGAAATAAAAATTGTTTCAGAAAAAGTATATGAATATTTGAAGAAAAATTTAAATGAAAGCTTTGCTATTTTTAGACCAGTTCCATCACCAGTTGATAAAATTCAGAATCATTTTAGATGGAGAATTATTGTAAAAGGCAATATAGCTGAAAGAGAAAACATAATATTTAATGAATGTTTAAGAGAAATATATGCTCAAAACTATAACAAAACAAGAATATCAATTGATGTAAATCCTAACAGTATGATGTAATCGCAATATTTGACTAAATTTTTAAAATCAATTGACAAAAATATAAAATTGATATAAGATATTTACGTAATAGTAGAAGCGAAAGGGGAATTAAAGAAGTGGCAATAAGAACAATGAGACTAGAACATGATGAAATATTAAGAAAAAAATCTAAAAATGTTGAAGTAATAGATGAGAAAATACAAACATTAATAGATGATATGATAGAAACTATGTACAAATATAACGGAGTTGGTTTATCAGCAGTTCAAGTTGGTGTATTAAAAAGAGTAGTAGTTATAGATATAGAAGATGGCGAAGGACCAAGAGTTTTTATAAATCCTGTTATAACTCAAGAAAAAGGTGAACATGAAGTTGAAGAAGGATGTTTAAGTTTCCCAAATCAGTATGCAAAAGTTATAAGACCAAAAGAAGTAACTGTTGAAGCATTAGATAGAGATGGAAAAAAATTCACATTAAAAGCCAAAGACTTATTAGCACAAGCAGTAGCACATGAACTTGATCATTTAGAGGGCATTGTATTTATAGATAGAATGATTCCTGGAACACTAGAATATGTACAAAGTGAACAAAAATAGATGTACAAAAGGAGTAGATAAAATGAGTAAAAAAATAAAATCAATTAATTTGGTACTTCCAATTATAATAGTAGTGATAATAATTGCAATAATAATTGCAGTAAATAGTTCAAGTTCGAATAAAGGATTATTAAAAAAGTTATCAGATAATCTAAAAGAAAAAAATATATATCAATTTTCAATGGAAAAAGATTTTCAAAATAAAACAATAATAGTAAAAAATGGAGAAGATACAGCAATAGATACATATAATAATGGCGAACATAAAACTACAATGGTTAAAGATGGAATTACTAAACATGTATTACATGATAGAGAAGAATATTATATTTATAATAACTCTAGTATAGCAGAAAATATACTAATAGAATGGATTAATGATGTATTAGAGAAAGAATGTACAGAAACAGGAAAAGAAAAAATCAGAGGAAAAACATATTATTATGAAGAATATTCTGGAAGTTCAATGTTTGTTGAAGAAAATCAACCATCAATACAAGATGAAAATGTAAAAACAAGATTTTATTTTGATAAAAGCAACAATTTAGTTTATGTGAAGACAATATATGAAAGCATATCAGAAGAAGTACTAAAAATAGAAATTAAAGAACAAATAGATAATGAAATATTTACAATACCAGAAAATTATGCAGAAAATTAAAAAAGATAAAATGTATATAATCACGAAAAAAGATGAAAATCTAATTCGTTTTATATAAATATAAAAATTCAAAAGAAGGAGTGAAAATTTATGTCAGTTAAATTTACATTAAACGAGACATCATATTTTGGAAAAGGAGCAAGAGAAGAATTACCAGGAGAAATACAAAAAAGAGGATTTAAAAAAGTATTCGTAGTTACAGATAAATCATTAGCAGAATGCGGAGTTATAAATAAAGTAACAGATGTATTACAAAATGCAGGAATACCTTATGAAGTTTATTCAGAAGTTAAACCAAATCCAACTATAAAAAATGTTACAGATGGAATTGAAGCATGCAAGAATTCAGGAGCAGATGTTATAGTTGCTGTTGGTGGTGGTTCAAGTATAGATACAGCAAAAGGAATATCTATAGTTATGACAAATCCAGATAGAGCAGATATTGTATCATTAAATGGTGCATCAAATACAAAAAATAGAGCAATGCCTGTAATAGCATTACCTACAACAGCAGGAACAGCAGCTGAAGTTACAATAAATTACGTTATAACAGATGAAAATAGAGAAATAAAAATGGTATGTGTAGATCCAAATGATATACCAGTTTTAGCTATAGTTGATTCAGAATTAATGGCTACAATGCCAAAATCATTAGCAGCTGCAACAGGAATGGATGCACTTACACATGCAATAGAAGGATATATAACAAAAGCACATAATACTATGTCTGATATGTTCCATATGCAAGCAATTAAATTAATCTTTAAATATTTGCCTGATGCTGTAAATATAAAAGATGATGAAGCAATAGAAAAAATGGGACTTGCTCAATATATTGCAGGAATGGGATTCTCAAATGTTGGATTAGGAATTGTACATTCAATGGCACATCAATTAGGAGCTGTTTATGATACACCACATGGATTAGCTAATGCAATTTTATTGCCAACAGTTATGAGATTTAATGGTGAAGATTCAGCAACAGCACAAAGATTCAGAGAAATTTTATGTGAAATTGGTAGACCTGATGCTGCACATTTAAATGATCAAGATGTCATAAATACATTTGTATGGATGATATCAGAATTGTCAAAATCAGTCGGAATAACACAAAGAGTTAGAGATGTTGGTGCAAAAGAAGAAGATTTTGAAATGTTAGCAGATAAAGCTATGCAAGATCCTTGCAAGCCAGGAAATCCAAGAGAAGTTTCTAAAGAAGACTTTATACAATTATTCAAAAATGCGTTTTAATCAATAGATGTAGACAAAATTGGAAAAAAGTGTTATAATTAATTACAGTGTGATGCCAAGTGCATCCATTGTAATTTTTTTTGAACGAATAAGACAGCAAACGGAGGAATGAAATATGTCAAGCATCAGTGCAGTACAATTGAACGGAAATCCATATTCTCACGCAGAAGGAGGCATACAGACAGTTCTGAAAATGGTGGCTGATATGCCAGAAAGCAAAACACGTCAAATCATTGTTGTCAAGAAAAATTTGGACGAGTTTGTTCGAAAGAACAAACTGCTTGATCAAGCAGTGATGGATGGCAAAAATGTGTTTGATGTGATGGTTCAAAAGAGCCATAAGGGCTGTTACAGAAGAGTTCTTGGAATTCATGGAGCTAATCTTGAGTTCTATTATATGAGCTTTTTTGGTATGAACTATTGCATTTTAACTCTGATCAAGATTGATGGAAGGCAGGTGTATGCATTACCTAAAAGGATGGACGGTTTGATGAGACTTGAGTTTTAACGAGCAAAGGAGGAAATCAAATGGAACATTGGTTTGGAAGCTGGTTTATTCATTCCGGCTCTGGGAAAGACGAGGTACCACATTCGATCGAAGAGTTCGATAAGATGGTCGCACAGTGGTGCAAGGCTAATGGCAAGAAAGCCATCAGCATCCAATACGACAAAACCGATCGTGAAAAGTTCACGCATGCAAACAAGCTGCATCTGTACAATAACGGGTACAATGGCTTTTTTTGCAATGAATTCAAAACGAATGAGTTTGTTGTTAGGGTTGAAGAGTCTCAACACAGAAACGAAGGAACCATCGTGGAGATTCGTCTTCGCGATGACTACAATACCATTGTGTATCAGGCTCCGGAGTCTTCTTCGAAAACCGAAGGGGTTGCATTCTTGAGAAAGGAAGTCTAAAGAGCAAAGAAACACTGGATTTCAGAGAAATTTCTGAATCCAGTGTTTCTATTTATTTGAAAAAATATGTAAAAAGTGTGGATTTTTTGAGATAAGGGTGGTATAATATATTGAAAGCTGATGCAAACGTATCAGTTGAGAACGAACATTCCAATTGTAATGTTAGGAGGGCTTTGTAACATGCTGCACATTGCAAGCGCAGAATTCTGCAAATTGGAAGTAAACGAGAGAAACTTCGCAGAAAAACTCCGGGAGATTTCCGATCAGTATGGGCTGAAGGTTGGGTTTGCTTGCAAATCCCAGACTTTGGCAAAGATTATCAAGAAGGGCGTTTGCTCTGATGGGGATCGTGGACGCAATGCTACTATTGAAACCGGTGCTACCATGCCAGGTGTTTGCAAGAGCATTACCAACGGTACCATGGGGCATACCACGGTGTTTTACACGGTGTATCCAAATGATCGTTTCCCTAGCGTTGAAGAACTCGAGGGGGTTGATACTGAACTGACTGCGATCCTCTATGGTGGTATTAGCTGCTATCAGCAGACCTGGAGAACGGATGTCATCGATCGTATCTATATCATCGAATACTCTTCGCAGAAGTGATGCTTTTTGTGGCATTGAGTAAAAAAGCCATAAAGTCGAAGGAGCAAATATTACATTTGCTCCTTTGACTTTATTATATTGATATTATAATCATATATTAATTTATTGACATTTAAACTTAATTGGTGTTATAATTTGATGGAAAAAAGTAAATATATAATAAGCTGATTAAAGTAATAAAAAGGAGAAAAAAGATGACATTAGTAGAAGATTTAAAATGGAGAGGACTAATAAAAGATATTTCAAGTCCAGAATTAGAAGAAAAGCTAAACAAAGGTGGATTGACATTTTATATTGGAACAGACCCAACAGCTGATAGTTTACATGTAGGACATTTATCAAGTTTTTTAATTTCAAAAAGACTTAAAGAAGCAGGACATCATCCAATATTATTAGTAGGGGGAGGAACTGGGATGATAGGTGATCCAAGACCTACGACAGAAAGAGCTATGATAAGTAAAGAACAAGTAAGACATAATTTTGAATGTTTAAAAAAACAAGTAGAAGAGATATTCGGATTTGAAGTAGTAAATAATAATGATTGGTATCAAGATATAAATGTTATAGATTTCTTAAGAGACTATGGAAAATTCTTTAATGTAAATTATATGTTAGATAAAGATATTATAAGAAGAAGATTAGATTCAGGAATTACATATACAGAATTTTCATATATGATATTACAAGCATTAGATTTTAAGCATTTACATGAATGTAATGGAGTAGATTTACAATGTGCAGGATCTGACCAATGGGGAAATATTACAGCTGGAATTGATTTAATAAGAAAATCAACAGGTGATGAAGTATATGGATTTACAATGCCATTAGTTACAGATTCGCAAGGAAAGAAATTTGGAAAAAGTGAAGGAAATGCTTTATGGCTAGATAAGACAAAAACATCAAGTTACAAATTATATCAATTCTTTGTAAATGTTGAGGATTCAATGGTAATAAATTATTTAAAAATATATACATTTCTTTCAAAAGAAGAAATTGAAGAATATGAAAGAAAAAATAATGAACATCCAGAATTAAGAGAAGCACATAAAGCATTAGCACGTGAAATAATTACATTTTTACATGGAAAAGAAGAGTATGAGAGAGCAGAGAAACTTGCACAAAGTTTATTTAATAATAAATTTGACGATTTAACTAAACAAGATATTTCAGATTTATTTGATGAACAGGATATGAAGGAAGTTCAAAGTGATATTAGTATTGTTGATATGGTTATATCTGTAGGGGCTGCTACAAGTAAAAGAGAAGCAAGAGAATTTATAACAAGTGGAGCTGTTTCATTAAATGGAAACAAAATAACAAACAGTAATCAAATTGTAACAAGTGATATGTTTATTGAAAACACTTATGTTATTATAAAAAGAGGAAAGAAAAATTATTATGTAGGAAAGAAAAATTAGAGATGGCATTTGCCTCTCTATTTTTTTATAAAAAGTATTGACAATTGAGTGAACATTCAACTATAATATATTAAGGTTGAATTAACATTCAACTGTTTAGACGATAAATTTTAATGGAAAGGAGCAAAAGATAATGTCCAAAAATGAATTTATATGTGATTGTAATATAATTCATGAAGATTTAGTTAATACAGTTAGAAAAGAAATGGGAGACGAAGATTTATTAAATAAAATGGCTGAATTTTTCAGCATTTTAGGTGATACAACTAGAACAAGAATTTTATATGCATTAGATAAAAATGAATTGTGTGTATGCGATATAGCAAATGTTTTAGGAATGAGTAAGTCGTCAATTTCACATCAATTAGGTACATTAAGAAGAAGTGGAATAGTAAAATGTAGAAAAGTAGGAAAAGAAGTATTTTATACATTAGATGATGAACATGTAAAAGAAGTTTTTGAAGTAGCAATAAAGCATATTGAACATAAAAGATAAAATTAAATAAGAAAGAAGGAATTATAATGAAATTAAAATTTAAAATTAAAGGAATAGATTGCGCAAATTGTGCAGCAGAATTAGAAAGAGCAATTCAAAAGATTGAAGGTGTTAATGAAGCTTCTTTAAGCTTTATGACAGAAAAACTAGTAATAGAATGTGAAGAAGAAAATAAAGACAAAGTAATAGAAAACTTGAAAAAAACAGTAAAAAAAGAAGAACCAGATTGTACAATAGAAGAAATTTAAAAGAAGGTGAACTTAAATAATGAAAAAACAAGGAATAAAGATTATTATATCATTCATATTTTATATTTTAGCATTAGTGATTAAATTTCCAGCTGAGTGGATGAAATTAACTGTATTTATTATCAGCTATTTAATTATAGGATTTGAAATATTAAAAAAAGCAGTAAGAAATATATTTAGAGGAAAAGTAATTGATGAAAACTTTTTAATGGCAATAGCTACAATAGGAGCCTTTGCTATTGGTGAATATTCAGAAGCAGTTGCTGTAATGTTATTTTACCAAGTAGGGGAATTATTTCAAGATTATGCTGTTGATAAATCAAGAAAATCAATTGCTACATTGATGGATATAAGACCAGATTATGCAAACATTGAAAATAATGGAAATATAGAAAAAGTAGATCCAGATGATGTAAAAATAGGTCAAATAATAATAGTTAAGCCTGGTGAAAAAGTTCCTTTAGATGGTATTGTAGTTGAAGGAACATCAAATTTAGATACAATGGCATTAACAGGAGAATCAGTTCCAAGAAAAGTTAAAGAAAATGACGAAGTATTAAGTGGATGTATAAATAAAGATGGATTATTGAAATTAAAAGTAACAAAAGAATTTGGAGAATCAACTGTAAGTAAGATATTAGACTTAGTCGAAAATGCAAGTAATAAAAAATCAAAATCAGAAAATTTTATAACTAAATTTGCAAAATATTATACTCCAATTGTAGTTATTTTAGCTGTAATATTAGCTATTGTACCACCATTAATACTAAAAGATTCAGGTACATTTACAGATTGGTTATATAGAGCTTTATCATTTTTAGTTGTATCATGTCCATGTGCTCTTGTAATATCAATACCTTTAAGCTTTTTTGGAGGAATTGGTGGAGCTTCAAAGCTTGGAATATTGGTAAAAGGAAGCAATTATTTAGAAGCAATTTCAAAGGCAGAAACAGTTGTTTTTGATAAAACAGGTACACTTACAGAAGGTGTATTTGAAGTTCAAAAAATAGAAACAAAAGATATCTCTAAAGACGAATTATTAAAAATTGTAGCTCATGCAGAAAGATATTCAACTCATCCAATAGCTGAATCAATAAAAAAATCTTATAAAGATATGATTGATGATAATTTAATTAATGATGTACAAGAATTAAGTGGAAGAGGAATAAAAGCAATAATAGACGGAAAAAATGTTTTAGTCGGAAATGAAAAAATGATGTCAGAAAATCAAATAGAATTCGAAAAATGTGAAGATATAGGAACAATACTATATGTAGCAATAAACAATAAATATATTGGATATATTTTGATTGCTGATAGAATAAAAGAAGATTCAGCTAAAACAATAAAAGAATTAAAAGCAATGAATGTAAAACAGACGATAATGCTTACAGGTGATAAAAAAGAAGTTGGAGAAGATGTTGCTAAAAAGATAGGAATAGATAAAGCTTATACTGAATTATTACCAGATGGAAAGGTAAAGCAAGTAGAACAATTAATTCAAAAGAAAAGTGAAAATGGTAAAGTAGTTTTTGCAGGAGATGGAATTAATGATGCACCAGTTTTAGCTATGGCTGATATTGGTATAGCTATGGGTGGAGTTGGATCTGATGCAGCAATTGAAGCAGCTGATATAGTTATAATGACAGACGAACCTTCAAAAATTGGAAAAGTAATAAAATTATCTAAAAAAACAATGAGAATAGTTAATGAAAACATTGTATTTGCAATATTTGTAAAAATAGCGGTTTTAATTTTAACAGCATTTGGATTGTCTACAATGTGGGAAGCTGTTTTTGCAGATGTAGGAGTTTCTATTATAGCAATAATAAATTCTTTAAGAATGTTAAATGTTAAAAGTTTTAAATAAACTATAATTGAAAGGTCAGTATATTTTATATTGACTTTTCTTTAAATAAGGGAGAAAGAGTATTATGAAGAAAAAAACAATATTTATATTAACAGTAATTCTTTTAATTATAATTATATTTTCAATAGTAATAACAAAAGGTAATAAAGCAACATATATGCAATATAAAGAATTTTATGAAAATTTAGAAGAAGGCAATATATCTAAAGTTATAATAGAAGATAATAAAATAGAATTTAATAAGAAAGATGACACAAATTTATTTTATACAGAAAATCCAAATAGTAGTAATCTTAAAGAAAAAATATTGCTAAATGGAATTGAAGTTGAAGAAGAATCAAGTGAACAATTTGTTAATATATTAGCTGATGGCATATTTTTTGTATTTTTTATTGGATTGTTTGGTATTGGTGGCATAAAATTATTAGAGTTAAAACACAAAACATTTAAAGTAGTAAAAAATACAAATGTGACTTTTGAAGATATTGCTGGAATGACAGAATTAAAAAATGAAATGATTAAAATAGTTGATGTTTTAAAGGATCCAAAGAAATATAAAGAAATTGGAATAAGACAAACCAAAGGAATAATTTTAGAAGGAAACCCTGGAAATGGAAAAACAATGTTTGCAAAAGCATTAGCAAATGAAGCAAAGGTTAATTTTATTGCAACAAAAGGTGCTGATTTTCAAAGTGCAATGATGTCAATGGGGTCTAGAAAAATAAAAACACTATTTAAAAAAGCAAGAAAACACAAACCTTGTATAATATTTATTGATGAATTTGATGGTATTGGTGAAAAAAGAAATTATGCAGGAACAGGTGTTGATAAAGAGAACAATAGAATTATTACAGCGATGCTAAATGAAATGGATGGATTTGAGAGCGGAGATGGAATATTAGTAATAGCAGCAACAAATTCCTATGCTTCATTAGACCCAGCATTAATTAGACCAGGAAGATTTGATTTGAAATTTAATATTCCAAATCCAGATACAGAAACAAGGTTAAAATTAATAGAAATGTATACAGCCAAAAAGAAATTGTCAGATGAAATTGATAAAAACAAATTGGCAGATGCATTTGATAATTTAAGTTGTTCAGCAATTGAAACAATTTTAAATGAAGCTTCTATGATTGCAATTACAGAATCACGTCCAAACATATTAATTGATGATATTATTATTGCAGGAAGAAAAACAAATTGTAATATAAATATAAAGAAATTAAGAAGATAAAAAAAGAGGCTAGTTCGTTTTGAGCGAACTAGCTCTTTTCCCATTCAATTAGTGAAAGTTTATAATGGTTGAAACAAAATCATTGCTTCCGCTTAATTTGATTGTAAGGTATTGGTCTGGGCAATGCAAAAATTTAATTGTTTTATGGTTTTTCTTGATAGTCCATTTCTTTAGAGTCTTGTGTGTATAAGTATTTGAAACTTCAATTTTGCAATCTTCTTTGCCAACACGCGTTACAATAAAAACAAAGCCTTTAAGTCCACTTTTTGTTTGTAAACAATATAAACTTGGAGTAAATAACCGTGCTACACGTTTGTTCGATTCGATAAAACTATGTAGTAAAGAACCAGATAGGATTATTAACGTGCCTATTGCCATAATAATAAGTTCAGTAAAAAAGCTCATGATATTCCTCCTTTGATGCTGTTCAAAGTCTTGATTTGCGTTTTTGAGCCTGAATGGATGAACTCAAAATTAAAGAAATCTTTAACGAAAGTATATTAACATAAAATGTGTTGAATGTCAATAAAACACTTTGCTTTTTGGAAAATATATGGTAGAATAATGCAAGAAGGAGAACTAATTTATTTAGTTATAAGAATAAAATGATTAGATTTAGAAATGTTAAAATTAGAGAAGAAATATCAAACGAACAAGTTTTTGAAAAAATGTTAAATGATAATAAAATAAAAAAAGAAGATGTTGAAGAATGGTATATATACAAAAAATCTATTGATGCAAGAAAAAAAGAAGATATATATTATAATTATACGATTGATATAAAATTAAAAAATAAAAAATCAGAAAAAAAGTTTGATATTGTTAATGATGTAGAAATAAAGAAAATAAATGTAAAAAGAAAAAGTAATAATTCGCCAGTTATTATTGGTGCTGGACCAGCTGGTTTATTTGCAGCATTAGTTTTAATAGAAAATGGTATAAAACCAATTATTATAGAAAGAGGACAAAGTATTGAAGATAGGCAAAATACTATAAATGATTTTATAAAAACAAGAAGGTTCAAAACGAATTCAAATATACAATTTGGAGAGGGTGGAGCAGGTACTTTTTCAGATGGAAAATTAAATAGTGGTAATACGAATGAATATTCAAAAAAAGTTTTAAAAGAGTTTGTGAAATTTGGAGCACCAGAAGAAATTTTATATGTGGCAAAACCACATTTAGGAACAGATAATTTAGTTAATATTATAAAAAATATAAGAAAATACATACTTCAAAATGGCGGAGAAATATATTTTAATGAAAAATTAGTTGATTTTGAAACTGAAAACAATAAAGTAAAAGCAATCCTTACAGATAAGAAAAGAAAAATAGAGACAGATACTGTTATTCTTGCAATTGGTCATAGTGCAAGAGATACATTTAAAATGTTATATGATAATGGAGTTCAAATAGCACCAAAGAATTTTGCTATTGGAGTTAGAATTGAACACTTACAAAATGATATAAATTATGCACAGTATGGAAATCAAACAAAATTAAAATTAGGAGCAGCAGATTATAAATTAGTATATCATGCAAAGAATGGAAGAACTTGCTATACATTTTGTATGTGTCCTGGTGGAAAGGTAATGGCATCAAATTCAGAAGAAAATTCTATTGTAACAAATGGAATGAGTTATTATGCACGTGATGGTGAGAATTCAAATAGTGCTTTACTTGTAAATGTAACAGTAGAAGATTATTTAAAAAATACGCCTTTAGATGGAATGTACTTTCAAGAAGAATTGGAGAAAAAAGCATTTGCTTTAGGAGGAAGTAATTATAATGCTCCAATTCAAAGACTTGAAGATTTCTTATTAAATAGAAAGTCAGAAAAAATAGGAAAAATAAAACCAACTTATGAACCAGGTGTAACATTAACAGACTTGAATGAAATTTTACCAAAATTTGTTTCAGGAACATTGAAAGAAGGAGTAATTGAATTTGAAAAGAAAATAACCGGTTTTGCTGACAAAGATGCAATCTTAACTGGAGTTGAAACAAGAAGCTCTTCTCCTGTACAAATTACAAGAAATAAAGATACTTTAATTTCAGTAAACTTAGATGGATTATATCCTTGTGGTGAAGGTGCAGGATATGCAGGTGGTATTATGACAGCAGCTATTGATGGAATAAGATGTGCTATTAGTGTTTTGGAGAGAGAATAATGAAAATTGATGAAGAATTAAATGAAAAAATAAAAATACAGATATCAGAAATAGAATTAAAAAGTGTAAAAGAAAACACAAGAGAAATAAGCAAAAGGTATAGAGAGAATAACGCAACTGGAAAAAAGCTTATAAAAAATAACAAAGAAGCGGTAACTTATGCAATATATCGAATGCCTTCAACTTATTGTGCTATATATTCAGTTTTAAAACATGTATTAGAAATAAATAAATTTTCAATAAAAAATTGTATAGATATAGGTGCTGGAACAGGAGCTGCTACATGGGCTATACATAATGTTTTTGATCTGGATAAAATTTTATGTTTAGAATATCAAGAAGAAATGATGAATATTGGCAAAAAAATAATGGAAAATACTAGTTTAAAAAATGTCGAATGGGAAAAATTTAATATATGTACAGATGAAATAAAAAATAAGAGTGATTTAATAATAACATCATATATGATAAATGAATTAAGAGAAGATGAAAAAGAAAAAGCAATTTTAAAAATGTGGAATTCAACTAATAATCTTTTAGTAATTATTGAACCTGGAACACCAAATGGATTTAAGAATATTCTAAAGGCAAGAGAAATATTATTAAATAATGGAGCTAATATGGTTTCACCATGTTGTAATTCTAATAAATGTCAAATAAAAGATGATGACTGGTGCAGTTTTTATGTTAGACTTGATAGAAGCGGAATACAGAGAATGGTTAAAGATGGTGAGCTTGGGTATGAAGATGAAAAATTTTCTTATATAGTTGTTTCAAAGGAGAAACTCCAAAACAACAAAGTTTCAAGAATTTTAAGACATCCACAAATTAATACAGGTTTTGTAAAAGTAAAAATATGTACTGAAAATGGAATTGAAGAAAAGACTATATCAAAGAAAATGGGAGAAATTTATAAAAAAGTAAAAAAATTAGATGCTGGAGATATAATATAAAAAAGTTAAAATTTGAGAGTATAAATTTGAAAAAAAGAGATAAAATAAATTTGATATATGTTTTATTGGAAAATTGAGCTAGTTAATAGTTGCAATTACCAAAAATGTATGTTAATATAAAGATAACAATAAAAGAAAAAAGAAAAAAGCAATCCCTGCGTAGTGCGTGTAGACAGAATTTTTAGAACCTACAAGTTTTAAGAGGGGTCAAATTCTTTGGATATGGCGTGCAAGCTTACACTTTTGCTAAATGTAAAATGCATTTCGAGTAGTAAGAAGCCCATGAGTATTCAAGTAGACACCCACCTGTCTCAGACAGGTCCTTAAAAATTCAGGCATTTACGGCTAATGTGGGGTTGCTTTTTTGTGTTATATATTATTGGAAAAATTATAAAGATTTTATTAAAATACTTTCTTTTTTTACAAAAATATAATATAATATAATCGTTATTTTATATAGTATAAAGTGCCTAGAAACTTATGAAAGGAAAAGTTATAAGAATGAAGAATAAAAAATCGAATAAAAAGCAAAAAGAAATAAAGGAAAAAAATAAAAAAGCACTTGTTAGTAAAAAAGATACAAAATTAAAATTTAAACATAAACATCCAAAACTAGCAATTGCATTAAAAATAATTTTAGTATTGATTATAGTTGTATGTGTAGTTGGTGCAGGAATTGTAGCAGGACTTATATATGGTTTATGGGGTGATGATTTAAAAATTGATATATCTGCATTAACTATGACAGAAAATTCAATTATATACGATTCTGAAGGAAATGTGTTGGCAGAATTGAATGGTAATGAAAGTCGAAAAACAATAAAGCTGGAAGAAATGTCTCCATATTTGCCAAAAGCATTTATTGCAATTGAAGATGAAAGATTTTATCAACATCATGGAGTTGACTTTAAAAGAACGACAGCTGCAGTTCTCTCATTTGTAACACATTTTGGAAAATCAACAGTTGGTGGAGGAAGTACAATCACACAACAATTAGTAAAAAATGTTACGAAAGATAAAGATGCAAGTGGAGTTAATGGTGTCGTAAGAAAAATAAAAGAATGGGCTAAAGCTTATCAAATAGAAAACGAATTATCAAAAGAACAAATCCTTGAATTATATTTAAATTTAATTCTTATGGGAAAAACTAACTATGGAGTTGAAGCTGGGGCAGAATATTATTTTAATACAACAGCAAAAGACTTAAGTATTGCACAATGTGCATTTTTAGCAGGTATAAACAATTCACCAAATGCGTATAATCCATATTCTACTGCAGATAATACAGCAAAAATCACAAAAAGAACAAAAACAGTTTTAGGACAAATGAAAAAGTGTGGATACATAAATGAAGAAGAATATAATACTGCTGTTGCAGAGGTTGAAGCAGGATTTAAATTTGAAAATGGTGTAAAAGGAAATGTATATTCATCTCATACAGATGCATTAATAGACCAATTAATAGAGCAAATAATGGCAGAAAAAAATGTATCTAAAACAGCTGCAGAAACATATTTGAAAACAAGTGGTTTGAAAATATATTCAACAGAAGTACCATCAATACAAAATACTATGGAAGAAGAAATGTCAGATCCTAGTTATGTATTAAATGCAAAAGATGAAAAGAAAAATGTAATTTATGATGAAAATGGAGATCCTGTTCAAGCACAAGCTGCTGCAGTTATAATAGATCCAAAGACTGGATATGTTGTAGGAGCAGTTGGACAGTTAGGAGAGAAAACAACTTCAAGAGGATTAAATAGAATTACAAGACCAAGACAAACAGGTTCATCTATAAAACCATTATCAGATGTATTACCTGGAATTGAAGAAGGCATAATAACACCAGCTACAATATATGTTGATGAAAAGACAACATTTGGTAAAGATTACACTCCAAAGAATTATAATGGATTTAAAAGAAATCAAACAATAAGAGATGCATTAAGAACATCACAAAATATACCATTCTTAAAAGTAATGACAGAATTAACTCCAAAGAAAGGTATTGAATATTTAAGAAAATTAGGAGTATCAACATTAGATGATGATTTAGACAATAATATCGCATCAGTTGCAATAGGTGGTTTCACTTATGGAATTAGTCCATTAGAAATGGCAGCAGCGTATGCAACAATAGCAAATGATGGTGTGTATATAAAACCTACATTCTATACAAAGGTTGAGGATTCAGAAGGAAAAGTTGTAATGCAACCAACTCAAGAATCAGAAAGAGTATGTTCTGTTGAAACAGCTTATATAATAAAGAATTTGATGAAGGGTGTTGTAAGTGATTCTGGAGGAACAGCAACTTATTGTAAAATAAATGGAATGGATCTTGCGGCAAAGACTGGTACAACAAATGGAGATAAAGAAAGATGGTTATGTGGATTTACAAATTATTATGCAGCAGCAGTTATATATGCTTTTGATGAACCAAGAACAATAACACTTTCAAATAGATATACGGCAGGTAAGATATTTGCAAATGTAATGAAGAGTATTCATAAAGATTTAGAAAGTTCAAAATTTAGTGTTCCAGATGGAATTGTAACAACTAAAGTTTGTAAAGTAAGTGGAATGTTAGCATCAGACAAATGCACAAATACATATTCTGAAATATTTGTAAAAGGAAAATTACCAGATACATGTGATGCACATCAAGGAAGTTATGTAATATGTAAGGACTCAAATTTACTTGCAAATGAATATTGTCCAGAGTCTTCAAGAGAAACAAAAGAAACTGGATATGTTGTTGAAAAAGAAAGATTGGGATTATGGAATACCCCATCAGCAAAACAGACAACAACAGCACCAACAGAATATTGTACTGTTCACAAAAAGCCTGAAGTAACAAATAAAGCTGACGAGAAGAAAGACGATAATAAAGATAATAATAAGGACAATAACAGTAACAATAGTAATAATAACAATAGTTCAGACAATAATAATAACCAAAATAATAGCAGTGATAAAAACAATAACAACAATAGCAATAATAATAACTCAAACAATACAAATAACAAAGACAATAATGAGAATAAAGACAACAAAGATAATAATAGTAACAACAGCAATAACAATAATAGTAACACAAATAAAGAAAATTCTACAAAAGATAATAAAACAACAAATTAAAATATATTTGCCTCACAGTTAATGTGAGGCAAATACTCTAATAAGATACTTAAAAGGAGTGATTAATAATGGATATTTATTTTTACAATACATTAACAAAACAAAAAGATTTGTTCAAGCCTATAGAAGAAGGAAAAGTTAAAATATATTCTTGTGGACCTACAGTATATAAAGATGCAACAATAGGAAATATGAGAACAAACTTATTAAATGATACATTACGAAGAGTTTTAAAATATAATGGGTATGAATTAAAACATGTAATGAATATTACAGATGTAGGACATTTAGTATCAGATGGAGACGAAGGAGAAGACAAAATGTTAAAATCTGCTAGAGAGGAGCATAAAAGTCCTTTAGAAATAGCAGAACATTATACAAAATTATTCTTTAGAGATTTAGAAAGATTAAACATTGAAACTCCTGAAGTTGTATGTAAAGCAACAGATCATATAAAAGAAATGTTGGAAATGGTTCAAAAAATAATGAAAAATGGATATGCATATGAAACTTCTACAGCTATATATTTTGATGTTTCAAAATTAGATAAATATGGTATTTTATCAGGAATAAACTTAAATGATCAAAAAGCAGGAGCAAGAGTAGATGTAGATCCAGAAAAAAGAAATCCTTATGATTTTGCATTATGGATAAAGGCACCAGCAAACCATTTAATGAAATGGGATAGCCCATGGGGACCAAGTTATCCAGGATGGCATATTGAATGTTCTGCAATGAGCACAAAATATCTTGGAGAAGAATTCGATATACATACAGGTGGAATTGATTTAGTACCAACACATCATGAAAATGAAATTGCTCAAAATAAAGGAGCTTGTGGTAAAAATCCAGCACATTATTGGATACATGGAGAATATCTATTAATAAATGGTGGAAAAATGTCTAAGAGTCTTGGAAACACATATTTAATAGATGATATAATTGCTAGAGGATATAGTCCACTTGCATATAGATTATTTAATTATTCATGTCATTATAGAGGAAAATTAAACTTTACATGGGAAGGAATCGAATCAGCAAACATATCTCTTATACGTTTAAGAGATGGATATCAAAAACATCTAAATGGAAATGCAGAAGTATCTGATGAAATAATAAAAGATATGGAAAATAGATTCCATCAAGCAATAAATGATGATATGAATATGCCATTAGCATTAAGTGTTGTATGGGAAGCAGTTAAATATCCAGAAAAATCACCTAAAATAGCACAATTACTTAAAAAGTTTGATACAGTATTAGGAATAAAAATTGATGAAGTAGAAGTACAGGAAACAAAAATACCACAAGAGATTTTGGATTTAGTTGAAGAAAGAAAGCAAGCAAGAAGTGATAAAAATTGGAGTGAATCAGATAGATTAAGAGATTTAATAGCTGAAAAAGGCTATATTGTAAAGGATACAAAATACGGTACAGAAATTCTTAAAAAATAAAAATGCAATATTGAAAGGAATATTAAGAAGAATGATAAATTTTAAACAAATAGTAGCAGAATCAATTGCACAAATAACAAATATAGAAGTTAATGAAATTAAAGGATTTATAGAAGTTCCAAAAGAACAAGGAAATGGGGATTATGCATTTCCTTGTTTCAAGCTTGCAAAAACTTTAAGAAAATCACCTAATATGATTGCTGATGATATCAAATCAAATATCAAAATATCAGAAGAATATGTAGAAAAAATAGAAGTTGTTGGAGGATATCTTAACTTTTTTGTAAACAAAGAAACACTTGCAAAAGAAATACTTCAAGAAGTTGATGAAAATGAAGAATATGGAAAATCAAAAATAGGAAATGGTAAAAATATAGTAATAGATTATTCATCACCTAATATTGCTAAAACATTTCATATAGGACATTTAAGAACAACTGTTATAGGAGCAGCATTATATAATATTTATAAATATTTGGGATATAATGTTACTGGAATAAATCATTTAGGAGATTATGGAACACAATTTGGAAAACTAATAGAAGGATATAAAAGATGGGGAACAGAATATAATCTTGATGAGAACCCTATTGAAAAATTAACAGAAATATATGTTAGAATATCAAATTTATGCAAAGAAGATGAAAGTGTTTTAACTGCATGTAGAGATAACTTTAAGAAATTAGAAGATGGAGATCAGGAATGTGTAGAATTGTGGACTAAATTTAAAGATTTAAGTTTAAGAGAATTCCAAAAAGTTTATGACATACTTGGCACAAAATTCGATTCTTGGAATGGAGAATCATTCTATACAGATAAAATGGGAGAAGTTATTGATTTACTAGAAAAAAGTGGAAAATTAGTAGAATCACAAGGAGCTAGAATAATAGATTTAGAAGAGTATGGAATGGCACCATGTTTGATTCAAAAATCAAATGGTTCTTCAACATATGCAACAAGAGATTTAGCAGCAATACTTTATAGAGCACGTACTTATGATTATGATAAAGCATTATATGTAACATCTTATGAACAAGTTTTACATTTTAGACAAATATTTGAAGTAGCAAAATTATTAGGACTTGATGAAAAATACATTAAAGGATTAGAACATGTATCTTATGGAATGGTATTACTTGAAACAGGAAAAATGTCAACAAGGGAAGGAAATGTAGTAAAACTTGAAGATTTATTAAATGAAGCAATAGAAAGAGCAAAAAAAGTTATAGAAGAGAAAAATCCAGATTTAGAAAATAAGGACGATATAGCAAAAAAAGTAGGAATTGGTGCAGTTGTATTTAATGATTTAGCAAATAGTAGAGTAAAAGATGAAATATTCAATTGGGACAAGGTATTAAATTTCCAAGGAGAAACAGGGCCTTATGTTCAATATACTTATGTAAGAACAAAAAGTGTTATCGAAAAAGCTGGAGGAGTTCCAAAAATTGAAGATGTTGATGAAAAATATTTATTAGATGAATATTCAAGTAAAATATTAAAATTAATATATAATTTTGAAAATATTTTAATACAAGTAACAGAAAAAAATGAACCATCAATATTATCAAGATATTTAATAGATGTTGCAAAAGCATATAGTAATTTTTATAATGAAAATAAAATTATAACAGATAATAAAGATATACAAAATACAAGAGTATTTTTAACTTATGCAACTGGTAAAGTATTAAAAACAGGAGCAAATTTACTTGGAATACAAATGCCAGATAAAATGTAATATGGAGGTATAAATGACAAATTTATATGATGAGACAAAATTCATAATGAAACAATATGGAATAAAAGCTAATAAGAGTCTTGGACAAAACTTTTTGGTAAATGGAGAAGTTGTAGAAAACATTATAAATTGTAGTAAAATTACTCAAAATGATATGGTAATAGAAATAGGACCTGGATTAGGTGTATTAACAAAATATCTATTAGAAAAAGCAGGAAAAGTATTATGTATAGAATTAGATCCTAAGATGGTAGAAATTCTAGAAGATAGATTTAAGTTTTATTCAAATTTTGAAATACTAAATGAAGATGTATTAAAAGTTGATTTAAATGAGATTATAAGAAAAAACAAAATGTCAGATAATATAAAAAATGTTAAAATTGTTGCTAATTTGCCATATTATATTACAACACCTATAGTTATGAAATTATTAGAAGAAAGATTAGATATTGAAAGTATAACAATTATGATACAAAAAGAAGTTGCAGATAGATTAATTGAAATACCAAGTCAAAAAAATACAGGTGCAATAACATATACAGTATATTATTATTGTGAATCAGAAAAAATTATGGAAGTTCCAAATAGTTCATTTATACCAGAACCTGAAGTAACATCAGAAGTAATAAAAATGAATATTAGAAAAAAGCCAGCGGTAGAAATAGATAATCCTAAAGTTATGTTTATGATTATAAAAAGTGCATTTATGCAAAGAAGAAAAACTTTATTAAATGCATTAACTAATGCACAAGTATTTTCAAGTAAACAAGAGGGAGAAAATATCCTGAAACAAATTGGTTTGAAACCAAATGTTAGAGCTGAAAATCTTACTATACAAAATTATGCTGATATTGCAGAAATAATTACTAAATAAAAATGGGAGGAAATTAAATGAAAATAGTTTTTATGGGAACTCCAGATTTTGCTCAAAAATCATTAGAAGAATTATATAATTCTGGTTATGATATAGTGGGAGTAGTTACAAATGTTGATAAACCAAAGGGAAGAGGAATGAAAATGATAGCCTCTCCAGTAAAAGAATATGCACTTGAAAAAAATCTAAATATTTATCAACCAGAAAAAATAAAAAATAATGAAGAATTTGTAGAAGAATTAAAAAAATTACAACCAGATGTAATATGTGTTGTAGCTTATGGAAAAATTCTTCCAAAAGAGATTTTAGATATTCCTAGTAAAGGATGTATTAACTTACATGGTTCTTTATTACCTAAATATAGAGGAGCAGCTCCAATTCAATGGGCAGTTTTAAATGGTGACAAAGTAACAGGTGTAACAACAATGTATATGGATGTTGGAATGGATACAGGAGATATGATTTTAAAAGAAAAAGTCGAAATACCAGAAGACGAAACTACAGGTGAATTATGGGAAAAATTATCAGTAATTGGTGCAAAACTATTAGTAAAAACATTAAAACAAGTTGAAAATGGTGAAGCTCCAAGAATACCACAGGGAGATGATTTTTCTGTTGCTCCAATGTTGAATAAAGAAATGTCAAAAATAAACTGGAATGAAAAAACAGCAAGAGAAATAAAAAATTTAGTTAGAGCTTTAAATCCTATAATGGGAACATATTCTTTTATAAATGATAAAAAAATAAAATTCTGGAAAGTAGATATAAGTGAATTAAACGAAGAATTTAAAAAGTTAGAAAATGGTACAATTGTAATTTCAAATAGCAAAGATGGGTTATATATAAAGGTAAAAGATGGTTTAATAAAAGTATTAGAAATCCAAGCCGAAAACTCAAAAAAAATGCCAATTTATGATTTTTTAAGAGGAAATTCTTTAGAAGTTGGAGAAAAATTTGAATAATAGTAAAAGTGAAAGAATAGACAAAATTATTTCATCACAAGGAAAATATTCAAGAAAAGAAGTAAAAAAATTAATATCAAGTCATAAAGTATTATTAAATGGTGAAATTGTAAAAAGTTCAGATGTCAAAGTTAATGTTGGAAATGATGAAATAGTTATTGAAGGAATCAAATTAAATGTAAAAAGAAAAATATATTTAGTTTTAAATAAACCGCAAGGATATGTGTCAGCAACAACTGACAAAAGAGATAAAACAGTATTGGAATTAGTTCCAGAAGAGTTTAATAAAAGAAATTTATTTCCAGCTGGAAGGCTTGATAAAAATACAACAGGTTTAATGATAATTACAGATGATGGAGAATTAGCACATAATATACTATCACCAAAAAAACATGTAAAGAAGTCTTATAAAGTGACTTTGGATATAAATGCAACTGAAGATATGATTGAAAGATTCAGTAATGGAATTGAATTAAGTGATGGAATATGTAAACCAGCAGAGATGAAAATTATAGGTTCAAATGTTGCTATAGTAACTTTAAGAGAAGGTAGATATCATCAAATAAAAAGAATGTTTGGATGTTGTGGTGCAAAAGTTATTGAGTTGCATAGAATTAGTATAGGAAATTTATCTTTGCCAAATGATTTAAAAGAAGGCGAATGTAGAGAATTGACAGATAAAGAATTATTAAAATTACAAGAAAAGGAATAATAATCAACAAAATCCCTTTTTTCTTCATATTATATATAAATAATGAAGAAAGGAGGGATTTTTTGGAATTAAAAGATAAAAAAATAGGATTTGTTTTCACAGGTTCTTTTTGTACATTTAATAAAACAATTGAAGAGTTAAAAAAGATGGTAAAATTAAAAGCAAAAATTATTCCAATTATGTCTGAACATAGTTATACAATGGATACGAAATTTGGAAGTGCCGAAGAATTTAAGAAACAAATAGAAGAAATTACAGGAGAAAAAATTCTACATACGATTCAAGATGTAGAGCCATTAGGACCTAAAGATATGTTAGATATTATAGTTGTAGCGCCAGCTTCAGGAAATACAATGGCCAAACTAGCAAATGATATTATTGATGGAACAGCACCAATGGCTGTAAAATCGCATTTAAGAAAAGAAAGACCAGTTGTAATTGCTATATCTACTAATAATGGACTTTCTGGTGCGGCAGTTAATATTGGGAAGCTTTTAAACATGAGACATTATTATTTTGTACCATTTGGCCAAGATAATCCAATTACAAAGCCACGATCATTAGTTTTTAAACCAGAAATGTTAATAAAAACGATTGAGAGTGCATTAGATGGAGAACAGATAGAACCAATTATATTATAAAAATAAAGAAACCTCATTATATTATTTATGAGGTTTCTTTGCTATATTTTAGTAAGCATTTTTTCTTAATAAAATTAGAGAAATCATTTGATGTTCCAAGAACAAAACCAGATTTATTAACTAATGCAGCATTATCTTCATCTATGTATATGTAAAAATAGTTTTTTGTTTCATAAACTTTGTTTAATTTAAAATAATAAAATCTTTTTTTGCCAATTGTAAAATAATTATTATAAAATGAAAATACAAAATTTGTTGATTTTTTTGATTTTAGATCTTTTCTTGTTTTTAGGTATCTTTGATTAGGTATATATATTCTAAATAGTAGAAATAGTATAAGTATTGCTATAAATAAAAACAATAATTTTATATCTTTTTTTACAACACACAAAATAATGCAATATATTATCAATAATGTCATAATAATTGTATATAAATTATATTTGAATGTAAATTTCTTTGCATGAAAACTTACAAATTGTTGAAAGTTTTTTTCGGTATATTCAGTTATATTTTTAAATAATGGTTTCATAAGTTTTTAGTCCTTTCTAAATTAAATTTAAAGGGTTTCTTTCAATTGCATCTCTAACTTGTTCATTGCTTACATGTGTGTAAATTTCAGTAGTTGAAATACTTTGATGTCCTAAAAGTTCCTGTAAAGCTCTAATATCTACATTTCCATATTGATACATTAATGTGGCTGCTGTATGCCTTAATTTATGAACTGAAAGTTTTTTTGTATCTAATCCTGCTAATTTTAGTTCTTTTGCTATTATTGTTTGAACAGTTCTATTACTTATACGTTTTTTTTGTTCACTTAAAAATAATGCTTTATCTGAATTTTTAGAATCTCTTTTTATCAAAGATGAAGCAGGACGAGATGCAAGATAATCATTAATTGCATTGACACAAGATTTATTTAAATAAATTACTCGTTCTTTATTTCCTTTTCCAATTACAGTCATTTTATTTTCATCAAAATCAATATCATTTATATTAATACCAACTAATTCTGAAAGTCTCATGCCACAGTTTAAAAAAAGTGTAGTAATAGCAAAATCTCTTTTATTATTTCTATTTTTTTCATTATCTGCAACTTTTAGTAATTTTTGGCTTTGTTCTAATGAAAGATATTTAGGCATACGTTTTTCTAATTTTGGTGTTTCAAGATTTTGAGCTGGATTAACATCTAATATTTTTTCTTTTACAGTCATATATTTGAAGAAAATTCTTAATGTTGAAATTTTACGAGCTCTTGTTGTTGCTTTACTTCTATTATCTATTGCTAAATGTGAGATATAAGCATGTATATCATCAAGAGTAATAGCTCTTAAATCATTTACTGAAAAAGAACTTATATCAATTTTGTCAAAATCTTGTTCTGTTGTGATTTTATTTCTTACCATAATAAATTTTAAGAAATTAGATAAATCGTAATTATATTCTTTTACAGAGTTAGGGGACTTATTTAATATTGTTATTGAATAATCTAAAAATGAATTTAAAAAATCAGGATTTTTTTCTCTAGGTATCATATATTTTAAATCTCCTTTGTATAATTTATAATAGTAATGATATCACTTTTTGTAAAAAAAATAAAGCTTTTTAATAAATTTGTTGAAATAAGGAAAATGTATTAAAATTTAAAATAAATTATTGAAAAGAGTGGGATAGAGCAGAGAAAGGGAATGGATTATAGAAAATGAAAAAAATATGGAATTTAATGAACAAAATAAGTTTTAAAACTTTAGGGTATTATATAGGATTTACAATAATATTTGAAAGTGTGTATTTATACATGACTATGTATGGAATTGGATTTGGAGGAAAAATTTTTATTTTGATAGGAATAGCATTAAGTAGGAAGTTTTTGGAAAATGCAAGTAACAGTTTAAAAAAAGATATAGAATAGAGGAGTAGGGCTTAAAAGGGTAGCTTTTAGGTCCTATTTTTCATTACACATCATTGCACAAAATCAAAGTTTTGTGCAAAAAGAGATAGGAGTAAAATATATAGACTATGATTATAGTCCTACCCAGTTATTTCAGTACTTTCAAGCCTTTAGCTTTAATATATTTACTTATTATATAATTATTTTATTTTGCATATTTAATATTATTTAATGTTATCCAATTACTTATATAATCTTATTTTAATAACGCTTTAAAATCAATTTTAAGCTATTTAAATATTTTATCTATATAATTTAATGTTCAAATAATTTTTATCTTTAATTATAAATTTGTTTTTCAATAATTTTTTATAATTTCTGATCTTCTATCTAAATTTTATCTAAAATCTTCAAAATGCCTATTTCTCTATATTTGCCGTATTTTACCAACAACAAACTATAAGTCTTAAAAATAAAAACGGCTTAAAATCGATTCTCGTGCGTCGCTTTTTTTGAGGTATTTTTGATTATTATTGTATATCTATAAAATTAAACAATTTACTACTAAAAATTGCTAAATCATAGAATTACCAGTATTTTGCTAAAATACCAGACAACAAACTATATGGCTGTTTTATTAAAAAGTCTTAAAAATGATTCTCGCAAGCCATTATTCTAACTAATTTCAAAAGATCTTACATATAATTATAATTCCATAAGTTTAATTAAAATCTGCAAATTTAAATTGCATACTATAAGTTTAAAGCATCAAAATTAATTTCTAAAATCATAAACAGATAATTTAATTAGTTAATAATTTAAATTAATTATAATTGATTTTCAGACTTTATAAATATAATTTAAAATCTAAGATTATAATTAAAATTTATAAATCAATTTGTAATAATCAAATGTTCGTTTTAAGATTTTTTACCAAACAAAATTTTAAAATCTTTAATTTGGAATTTTTTAAATTTTAATTTAAAATTCAAAATTAAAATTATTTTATTAAATTATATATTTTATATTTTCTCTAAAAATAATTTAAGAACATTGCACAAAATATTTTACTACCTAATCTTTTATTTTTTGTTTTTAAATTGTGTTTATTTAAAATGTATATATCTGAAAATAAGGCTCTTCCCCCTACTCCACCGCTTTTTATTAAATCTCGTAAATTTTATGCTTTTTTAGCTATTTTATCAAAATCTAAGATATTTGTTGATTCTAACATATTTTCAGCCATCTTTGTATTGGTATTATGAAGATTTGTTTTATTATTGACTTGTTCTGCTTGGGTTGCAAGAATTTGTTGATATGTATATTCTAATTTTGCTTGTTTTCTGCTTCTTTCTTCTGTTGTTATATCTGTGTCATTTACCATAAATTTTAGATTATATCCGTATAACTCCATTGATCTTAATATTAATTCAACCTGTCCATTTTGTAATCTTAAATCTACAAATTGTAAATCTCTAAAATTGGATTGTTCATTATTCATAATCTTATCCTTTCTATACAACAAATGCTAATGCATCTTGCATTTTAAATTTAGATAAAGGATGTTCTAACATTGCTTTTTCGACGTTTTTATTGTAAATATGAGTGTATATTTGTGTTGTTTCAATTCTTGAATGTCCAAGAACTTCCTGAATTTTCTTGATAATTGCAAAAAAATAATAGCCTAAAACTAGGCTATTATTGAATAAAAGAAAATTATTATTTTTTATCATTAAAAAACATATTAAATAATATAAAATATTCTTCAAAATTTCTATAATTGTATGTCTTGTAAGTCCTGTATCTGTTGCAATACTTCCTATTAAGTCATATTTAGTTTTTACTGGTACAAAATCATCATAGACTTTTCTTATATTCTTTATATGTGTATTTACTATATTAGAATCTCCATAATAATCATATCCCCATACCAAATCCAATAATTCATTTCTGGAAAATACTTTATTTGGATTTTCTATTAAAGTCATTAATATTTTAAATTATCTAATAGTTAGTTTTACTTTTCTATTATCAACTAAAACTTCATAATTTTCTCCTTAAATAAAATTTAAATTTATTACTTATTCTACCTGATGTTTACTATATGTTTTCTTTGCACAAATTAATGCTATAACCATCATAAAAATATA
>CAKOWY010000003.1 GCA_934129895.1 uncultured Clostridia bacterium | reverse complement strand
TGGAGGTGTAAGTATAGTGATATATTGAGCTGACCAATACTAATAAATCGAGGGCTTAACTATAATTTTTATTAAAAAGAATCCTAATAAGTTTTCATCTATGTATTTTTGAGTGTGCTTTACACATTTATATAATTTTCTGGTGACAATGACATGGAGGAAATACCTGTTCCCATACCGAACACAGAAGTCAAGCTCCAATGTGCTGAAAATACTTGTGGGTTACCCTGCTGGGAAGATAGGTTGTTGCCAGTTTTTTTTATTTTATATAACAATGAAAAAAGACATAAATTAGAATTAACAAATTCGTTAAATTTAATTTATGTCTTTTTTTATCTTTCTTCGGTGTTTATCTTTAAAAAACGATGTTCGATATTATTTCCTACTTTTAAAGGCTGCATATTAATTTGACTTTTGTAAGTTGCAGAACTATCTGGATGACATGTTGTTAATTTAGTAGATGATTTTCTCAAGCTTTCAATTTCTTCTTCTGATATCCCACATAACCTTAAATAGGGGATATACCCAAAACAACATTCAAAATTAATAGATAAATCATTAAAATTATATCTTCTTTGTGGATGTTTAGATAGTTCAAAAATCTTTCCTGAACTATCTCTAATATAAATTGGTTCATTTTGATTATATGCTTTTTTATGTAGCTGATATGAACGAAATATATTATCTGAATTGCAAGTAGAAGATTTTAGTTTAGGAATTTGTATACCGTTATTAAATAGAATGATATTATTATCGGTATAACTAGAATCCCTTAAAGCAAGAGATAACTCACTGTTTGATTTTATAAGATGTTTGATTTTTCTTAAAAAATCCAGATCAGTAGTAGTATATTTTCCGTTTGATTTAGAATTTACTTGTAAATGAGAGTATATCAAATTTAAAAATGCTTCCATACTTGGTATTGTCATTGTTGCCAAATCTCTTATATTTTTATCGTTATGCATTTCTGCAATATTCAGTATTTCAGAATAAAGTGTTATATCATCCCAATTTAAAAATTCATCTAAATTTATATTATTAATACCTTGTCTACGAAATCTTGTTACTAGATCTTGTAAGTTACTACTACATTCGGATTGATGTGTTTTCAATGCATGAAAAAATGTTGAAATTGTCATTTCATGTGCAGCAACAAGTGGAGCTGAATATATTTTTTCATATCCTTTTAGACGTAATCTTAAAAAGTCTTCTATTTCTTCTAAAGATGTTTCATCATATACATCAATGCAGTAAGATGATTTATCACATACTCTTATACTATTATCTTCTTGTTCTTTAGGTTTTCCAGAAGAATCAACTTCGACTGGAATAGTTTCATACCTAGTATAAGGAAAATAAGAAGGATTACCAAAATATAAAAAATCTCTGGTTATATAATCAAGTCTATCAACATCATAACTACTTTCATCATGTTCTCTAAAGTTCATAATATGATTTTCATATAAAGATCTTAAAACATTTGGAAGTTCTGGACTTATTTTTTGTAATAAAGTTTGAATTTCCTGATCTTCTAACATAATTCGTTTACCTATATCTTCATGTGCACCTCTATAAGAAAAAATTTCTACTTCCATGAGATGAGAAAGTGGTAAATGACCAATATCATGTCCTGCCATTTTTATTAAATCTGCTAATAAATATATTTTTTGATTATTTTTTTCGATCTTTTTTCTCCATTCTAAATTTTGATAATTATATAGAAATTCTTCTAATTTTCTATAATATACTCCTTTAGAATGTTCAAGTCGATTGTGATAAATATTCGGATAAATATCATTTGCAAGAGCTAATTGTGAAATCCTTCCTAGACGTTTCATTGCTTTTGTTTCAAAAAAATCAGCAATTTGTTTTGGAAAATAGATATTAGGATCTGTATAATATGGTGCCAAAGAAATATCTATTTCTTTGTGTAATGAAACTGATTTATTCTTTATACGCATATCATCAAAAAGCCATGTAAAAAAATCTTTTATTAATTCTTCTTTAGTGTCCATATCTTCTAATCTTATCATGTCTTTATCCTCGAAATTTAATTTTGTTTTGTATAGAATTATATTATTCTAACACAAGGTGATTTTACTCTTAAATGGCATAATTGTCAATCAAATGTTGTAAAATAGTTTAAAAGGTGATAGAATAAACCTATTAATTTATTTTTAAAGGAGAGATGATAAAATGTCAAAAGTAACTTGGAAATCAGGAACATTTATATATCCATTACCAGCAGTCATGGTATCTTGTGGTACAATGGAGGAATCTAATATAATAACAGTTGCATGGACTGGAATTATAAATACTGATCCTGCAATGTGTTATATATCAGTTAGACCTACAAGACATTCTTATGAAATAATCAAAAAAACAGGAGAATTTGTTATTAATTTAACAACAAAAGATTTAGCTTATGCAACTGATTGGTGTGGTGTAAAAACAGGTGCAAAAGTTGATAAATTTAAAGAAATGAATTTAACAAAAGAAAAAGCTAAATTTGTAAAATGCCCTATGATAAAAGAGAGTCCTGTTTCAGTTGAATGTCGTGTAAAAGAAATAAAAGAACTTGGAAGTCATCACATGTTTGTTGCAGAAATATTAGCTATAAATGCAGATGAAAAATATATAAATGAAAATGGTGCATTTGACATCTCAAAATGTGATTTAATAGCATATTCTAATGGAAATTATTATTCATTAGGAAAAAAGATAGGCAGGTTTGGTTTTTCAGTTCAAAAAAAGAAAAAAACAAGAAAAAAATCAACAAAAAATATTGACAGAAATAGGAAATAGTGATAAAATAGTCAAGCATACGTAAAATATGTATGCTCACATCGTTTCAAATAAAGTAAGGTTAAAAAAGTCGGAGGTGTATTTAAATGGCAGCTAAAGGACCAAGAGAAAATATTATATTAGAATGTACAGAATGCAAAAATAGAAATTATATGACATCTAAAAATAAGAGAAATAATACTGATAGATTAGAATTAGTAAAATATTGCAAATTCTGCAAAAAACGTACAACACATAAAGAAACAAAATAGTTAGAAGCTATTTTAAGGAGGATGTAAAATGGCTAAAAATGATAATAAAAATGATAATAAAATAAAAAAACATTTCTTTAAGGATTTTAAGGCAGAATTAAAAAAGGTAATATGGCCAACCCCAAAGCAATTAGTTAATAATACAATGGCAGTTGTAAGCATTGTTATAATTGTTGCTTTAATAGTGTTTGTATTGGATGTTACATTCGATTTAGGAAATAAGTATGGAATAAGTCATTTACAAAGTGTTGTAAATGAAAAATTTAATACTAATGAAGAAAATAGTAATAGTAGTGATGAATCTGATAATAATTCTGATTCAACAACAAGTTCTGATAAAACAGAAAATACAGATGGAAATTCAGAAACAGAAGGATCAACTTCTGACAATGGAAACATTGATGAATAGCAAGGGGGGACAATAATGTCACAAAAAGATTACGATATGAAGCCAAGATGGTATGTAGTACATACATATTCAGGATATGAAAATAAAGTAAAAACTGACCTTGAAAAAACAGTAAAAAATAGAGAACTAGAAGATTATTTCTTTGATATAGTTGTTCCAATGGAAGAACAAATCGAAATAAAAGATGGCAAGAAAAAAGCAAATTTAAGAAAAGTATTTCCAGCTTATGTTTTAGTTAAAATGATTGTAACAGAAGAAACATGGTATATAGTTAGAAATACTAGAGGCGTAACAGGATTTGTTGGATCAGGAACAGACCCAATTCCATTAACTGATGAAGAAATACGAGCTATGGGATTTGATGAGTCAGCAATAAGTGTTGATTATGAAGTAAATGATTCTGTTAAAATTTTACAAGGAGCATTTAAAGATTATATAGGTACTGTTCAATCAATAGATAAAGAAAAACATAGAGCAAAAGTTTTAATATCAATGTTTGGAAGAGAAACTCCAGTTGATGTTGACTTTTCACAAATAGAAAGAGTAGATTAAAGGAGGCGAAAATATAAAATGGCAGAAAAAGAAATTTCAAATATAATAAAATTACAAATAGAAGCAGCAAAGGCAACTCCAGCTCCACCAGTTGGACCAGCATTAGGAGGTAGTGGTGTAAATATCATGCAATTCGTAAAAGAATTTAATGATAGAACAGCAAATGAAGCAGGATTTATTATCCCAGTTGTAATTACTGTATATAAAGATAAAACATTCTCATTCATAACAAAAGTTCCACCAGTTGCTGTATTAATTAAAAAAGCTATAAAAATTGAAAAAGGTTCTGGAAAACCAAATAAAGAAAAGGTTGCAAAAATAACAAAAGAACAAGTAAAAGCTATAGCTGAACAAAAAATGCCAGACTTAAATGCTGCATCTCTAGAAGCAGCTATGAGCATGGTTGCAGGAACAGCAAGAGCTATGGGAGTAGTTGTTGTAGACTAATTAAAACATATAAAAATATTGGGAGAGTGATAAGCTCGTTAACACCAAAGGAGGATTAAAATGAAAATGTCAAAAAGATACGCAGAAAGCGTTAAGTTAGTTGAAGCTAACAAAGAATATGATATAAAAGAAGCATTAGATGTTATAGAAAAAATGCCAAAAACAAAATTTGATCAAACAGTTGAATTACATGTTAAATTAGGTGTAGATTCAAAACATGCTGATCAACAAGTAAGAGGTACAGTAGTACTTCCAAATGGTACAGGTAAAACACAAAAAGTTTTAGTATTTGCTAAAGGACCTAAAGCTGAAGAAGCTGAAAAAGCTGGAGCAGATTTCGTAGGAGCTGAAGAATTAATTCCAAAGATTCAAAACGAAAACTGGTTTGACTATGATGTAGTTGTTGCAACACCAGATATGATGGGTGTTGTAGGTAGATTAGGAAAGGTATTAGGACCAAAAGGATTAATGCCAAACCCTAAATCAGGAACAGTTACAATGGATGTAACAAAAGCTATAAAGGAAATTAAATCAGGTAAAGTTGAATATAGATTAGATAAAACAAATATTATTCACTTAGGATTTGGTAAAGTTTCATTTGGAGCTGAAAAATTAGCAGAAAACTATGATGCTATAATGGGTGCTATTATAAAAGCAAAACCAGCAGCTGCAAAAGGACAATATATCAGAAGTGTATCTGTATCAACAACAATGGGACCTGGACTTTACATTAACCAAAAATAATATATAATAATAAAGCCATAGATAGTAGGCAATGATTCCATATAAGTCCTACCGAGGCAGAAGATATGCAAACGCAATCTCTATGCCTCGTGGTATAGAGATTTTATAATTTAGTTTAAAATTATTTAATAAATTCTAGGAGGTGAAATTAATGGCAAGTGAAAAAATCATAAACCAAAAGAAAGAAGAAGTATCAAATTTAGCAGCAAAAATGAAAGAAGCTAAAATAATACTTTTAACAGATTACAGAGGAATTAATGTAGCTGATGTAACAGAATTAAGAGCAGAATTAAGAAAATCTAATTCTGAATACAGAGTTATAAAAAACAATATAACAAGAAGAGCTTTAGCTGAAAATGGAATAGAAGGTCTAGAAGATTTACTAGAAGGACCTACAGCAGTTGTTATGAATAATGATGATTATTTAGAAACAGCAAAAACTATTTACAATTACAGCAAAGCAAATGATTTTTACAAAATAAAAGGTGGAGTAATTGAAGGTAAAGTTATGAGTGCTGAAGAAATAATCACTTTAGCAAAATTACCATCAAGAGAAACATTATTATCAATGCTTGCTGGTGCATTACTTGGAAATATATCAAAACTTGCAGTTGCACTTGGTGAAGTTGAAAAACAAAAAGAAAATGCTTAATTAGATATTAAGTATAATAAAGATTAGCAAACTTAAATTGCTAAAAATAAATAAGCGAATTAATCGCATAATAAAAAATTAGGAGGATTTTAAAATGAGTAAAGAAGAAATAATAGAAGCAGTTAAAGCAATGACTGTTGTTGAATTATCAGAATTAGTAAAAGCTATAGAAGAAGAATTTGGAGTATCTGCAGTAGCAGCAGCTGCACCAGCAGCAGGAGCTGCAGCAGTAGCTGAAGAAAAAACATCATTCAACGTTGTATTAAAAGAAGTTGGAGATCAAAAAATTAAAGTTATAACAGCTGTAAAAAATGCATTAGGTTTAGGATTAAAAGAAGCTAAAGATTTAGTTGATGGAGCACCAAAAACATTAAAAGAAAATGCTTCTAAAGCTGAAGCTGATGAATTAAAAGCTAAATTAGAAGAAGTTGGAGCTGTTATTGAATTACAATAATAATAGTCAAAAATAGAAATATCATATATTTGATATTTCTATTTTTTTTGAGTGTAAAATCTTAAGAAATACTTCCTTTTTTTACAAAAGTATGATAGAATGATGTACGAATTTAAAAAGCAAATAATACATCGATATTATTGAGAAAGGATGATATAAGAATGTCAGAAGCAAAATATAAAAGAGTACTTTTGAAATTAAGTGGAGAAGCATTAGCAGGTGATGATAAAGTAGGAGTTAATCCTGAAGTTGTAGGAAAAATATGTGACAAAATAAAAGAAGTTGTTGATATGGGAGTACAAATAGCAATTGTTGTTGGAGGAGGAAATTTTTGGAGAGGAAGAAATGGACTTCAAATGGAACGTACAACAGCTGATTATATGGGAATGTTAGCAACTTCAATGAATGCACTAGCATTACAAGATGCTTTAGAAGCTAGAGGATTACATTCTAGAGTACAAACAGCTATTGAAATGAGAGAAATAGCTGAACCATTTATCCAAAGAAAAGCAGAAAAACATTTAAATAAAGGTAGAGTTGTAATATTTGCATGTGGATCAGGACATCCATATTTTACAACAGATACAGCTGCTGTTTTAAGAGCAACAGAGATAAAAGCAGATATAATACTTTTAGGAAAAGCAATAGATGCTGTTTATTCTGCTGATCCAAAAGTACAACCAGATGCAATAAAATTTGAAGAAATATCATATTTAGATGTTTTAAATAAAGATTTAAAAGTTATGGATTCTACAGCAACAGCTATGTGTAGAGATAATAATATACCATTATTAGTTTTTGGAATAGCTGACCCAGAAAATATTGTTAGAGCTGTAAAAGGTGAAAAAATAGGTACATTAGTATCATAATGAAAAGGAGATAAAATTATGGATTATTCAAATATTAAAGAAAGAATGGAAAAATCAATAGGAGCATTCAAAGAAAAATTATCAGAAATAAGAGCAGGAAGAGCTAATCCTGCAATATTAAATAAAGTAAAAATAGATTACTATGGAACACCAACTCCAATAAATCAAGTTGCTGGAATATCTGTTCCAGAAGCTAGATTAATTGTAATTCAACCTTGGGATGGAAGTGTATTAAAAGATATCGAAAAAGCAATATTAGCTTCTGATATTGGTTTAAACCCAAATAATGATGGAAAAGTAATAAGACTTGCATTTCCAGAATTAACAGAAGAGAGAAGAAAAGAATTAGTAAAAGAAATCAAGAAAATTGCTGAAGAAGCAAAAGTAGCAGTTAGATCAATAAGAAGAGACGGAATAGATGAAGCAAAAGAAAAAGAAAAAAATAGTGAAATAACTGAAGATGAATTAAAGGTTGCAGAAACAGAAATTCAAAAAATCACAGATAAAAATATCGAAGAAATTGATAAAATTTTAGCAAATAAAGAAACAGAAATAATGAGTGTTTAGTAACTAAAAAACAATAATAAAAAGGAAAATGAAAATCATGGAATTTAACAAAGAAAATATGCCAAAACATATAGCAATTATAATGGATGGAAATAGAAGATGGGCTAAAGCAAAAGGAAAGCCATCTAGTTTTGGTCATAAAGAAGGAGCAAAAACACTAGAAAAAATAGTAAGATATGCTAATAAAATAGGATTAGAATATATAACAGTATATGCTTTTTCTACTGAAAATTGGAAAAGAACAGAAGAAGAAGTGAAAACTCTTATGATTTTAATGCAAAATTATTTAGATGATTATAGTAAAAGAGCTGATTCAGAAAATATAAAAGTAAAATTTTTAGGTGACACAAGTGTATTATCTAATGGTATGCAAAAAAGTATAAAAGAGTGTATTGAAAGAACAAAAAATAATACAGGAATAACATTTAATATTGCACTAAATTATGGTGGAAGAAATGAAATTGTTAGAGCAACTAAAATAATTGCTGAATTAGTAAAAAATAAGAAAATAGATGTGGATGAAATAAATGAAAGTATAATATCAGAAAATTTGTATTCAAAAGGTGAACCAGATCCAGATTTAATAATAAGAACAAGTGGGGAAATGCGTTTAAGTAATTTCTTGCCTTGGCAAGCTGTATATTCTGAATTATTATTTGTAAATAAAAATTGGCCAGAATTTACAGAAAATGATTTGGATGAAGCAATAATTGAATATCAAAAAAGAACAAGAAAATTTGGAGCAAATTAAAAAATATTATAACAAAGAGGAGTAAATATGGATATTAAAAGAATAACTTCAGCATTATTAGGTTTTCCATTGGTTGTAATTGTATTAACTTTTGGTAATAAATATGTTGTTGATGTATTTTTGACAGTAATTGCAATGCTTGGAATGCAAGAATATTTTAATGCAATATCAAAAGATTCAAAACCAGTAAGATGGATTGGATATATATCATGTTTATTTATAGCAGTTATACATGTCATTCAACCATATATTCAAATAAGTCAAGTACTAATGATGGCAATACCAGCTTTAATGTTAATATTGTTTAGTCAAGTAATTTTGACAAATATGAAAACGACGTTTAAAGATATTGCATATACATTATTTGGCATTTTGTATGTAATTGGATGTATTTCATTCATTGCTTTATTAAGAGGAATTGATAATGGAAGAATTTTAATATGGTATGCTATAATTGCTGCTTGGGGAACTGATACATTTGCTTATTTAATTGGAAAGAGATTTGGAAAGCATAAAATCAATAAGATTAGTCCTAAAAAATCAATTGAAGGTTCAATTGCAGGAATTATAGGGGCTGTAATAATAGCATTAATATATACATATACTATTAATAATATATATAATTTACAATATTCTTATATGTTTATTTCTGTAATAACAGTTATTCTTAGCATACTTGGTCAAATAGGAGATTTTGCTGCATCTAGTATAAAGAGATATGTAGATGTTAAAGATTATAGTAATTTAATTCCTGGACATGGAGGAATGTTAGATAGAATTGATAGTCTAATGTTTTTAACACCATTGGCATATATTGTATTTACATTAATATAAATTAGATGTAAATGGAGAAGTGGAGGTTTACTTGATTAATTTTTTATTTAATGCTATCAAGATAATAGTTTTATTAGGATTTTTAATATTTATACATGAAGGCGGACATTTTTGTGTTGCAAAAATTTGTAAAGTAAAAGTAAAAGAATTTGCTATTGGTTTTGGAAAAATAATTTGGGAAAAACAAGGAAAAGAAACCAAATATACAATCAGAATATTTCCTCTTGGTGGATTCTGCAATATGGAAGGCGAAGATGAGGAATCAGATGATGAAAGAGCTTTTTCTAAAGTAAGTGTTTGGAAAAGAATAGCAATTGTTTTGGCAGGTCCATTTGTAAATATAATATTTGGTATATTAGTTTATTTTATATTAGTAACGATTGTTGGAATAAAGTTTGAAAATCCATTAAATGATACATTTTATAACAGAATTTATTATGGAATTAAAGCTACAGTGGCATTTATTATTGCTATAGGAGAAAGTATAAAGACATTATTTACTGGTGGAATTTCAACAGATCAGATGGTTGGAATTGTTGGAATATCTGAAATAGTAGTAGAAACAACAGGAATATTAAATTATATAAATTTAATGGCTTTAATATCAATATCATTAGGAGTAACTAATTTATTACCAATTCCTGCGCTAGATGGTGGAAAAATTTTAATATTAATAATAGAAATTATTAGACGTAAACCTATGAAGATTGAAACTGAAGCTAAAATTCAGATGTTAGGATTTTCAATTTTGCTTGCATTATCATTATATGTTACATATAATGATATAGTAAGAATAATAATGCAGTAAATTTTAATTAGAAATGATAAAATCAAAAGAATAGCAAGTAAATCTTGCTATTTTCTTTATTTTGTAGTAAAATATAAACTATAGATTTTGCTAAAAGAGAGAGGGAGTAAAAATGTATAGAACGCACAATTTAGGAGAATTAAGAATAGAAGATATAAACAAAGAAGTAGAATTATCAGGATGGATACAAAGAATTCGTAATTTAGGTGGAATGATATTTATAGATTTGAGAGATCAATTTGGAATTACACAAATTGTAATAAATGATGAAAAAATGCAAGAACAAGTAAAAAATGTTCCTACAGAAAGTTGTATTCATATAAGTGGTAAAGTTGTAGAAAGAAGTAGTAAAAATCATAAGATGCCAACAGGAGATATAGAAGTTGTTGCTAATAGTTTTGAGATATTAGGAAAATGTAAAAATGTATTACCATTTGAAATAAATACAGATCAAGAAGTAAGAGAAGATTTAAGACTTGAATATAGATTTTTAGATTTAAGAAATGAAAAATTACACAATATAATTTTATTGAGATCAAAGATTTTAAAAGCATTAAGAGATAAAATGGATGAATTAGGATTTGCAGAAATTCAAACACCAATACTTGCAAATTCATCACCAGAAGGAGCAAGAGACTTTTTAGTACCAAGTAGATTACATCCAGGAGAATTTTATGCATTACCACAAGCACCACAACAATTTAAACAATTATTAATGGTAAGTGGTTTTGACAAATATTTTCAAATAGCACCATGTTTTAGAGATGAAGATCCACGTGCAGATAGAGCTCCAGGAGAATTTTATCAATTAGATTTTGAAATGAGTTTTGCAACACAAGAAGATGTATTTAAAGTAGTAGAAGACGTAATACCTTATGTATTCAAAAAATTTACAAATTGGAAAGTTGATGAAGGACCATTTATAAGAATTCCGTATAGAGAAGCTATGGAAAAATACGGAATAGATAAGCCGGATTTGAGAAACCCATTAATTATTCAAGATGTAACAAATGTATTTGAAAATATTGATTTTAATGCATTTAAGGATAAAACAATAAAAGCAATAGTAGTTCCAAATGGTGCAGAACAAGGAAGAAAATTCTTTGATAAAATGACTGAATTTGCAACAACAGATGAAGTAGGAGCTAAAGGATTAGCTTGGACTAAATTTGAAAAAGATGGAACAGTACAGGGTGGAATAGCTAAGTTTATAACAGATGAAGCTAAAAACAAACTAGAAAACGAATATGGAGTAAAAGCAGGAGATAGTATATTCTTTATTGCTGATGAATTCCATAAAGCTCAAAAAATTGCTGGACTTGTAAGAATAGAACTTGGAAAGAGATTAGACTTACTAGAGAAGGATACATATAGATTCTGCTTTATAGTAGATTTTCCAATGTATGAATTATCTGATGAAGGAACAGTAGATTTCTGTCATAATCCATTCTCAATGCCACAAGGAGGATTAGAGGCATTAGAATCGAAAGATCCGCTAGATGTATTAGCATATCAATTTGATTTAGTATGTAATGGATATGAAACAATGTCAGGAGCAGTAAGAAATCATGATCCTGAAATAATGGTTAAAGCATTTGAAATTGCTGGATATACAGAAGAAGATGTAAAAAATAGATTTGGAGCATTATATAATGCATTCCAATATGGTACACCACCACATGCTGGAGCTGCACCTGGTGTAGACAGAATGGTAATGCTTATAGCAGATTCAACAAATATAAGAGAAGTTATAGCATTCCCTAAAAATAAAAAAGCAAGAGACTTATTAATGAGAGCGCCATCAATTGTTACAAAACAACAGTTAGATGATGTACATATTTCAATAAAAGAAGATTAAAAAAAGCACTGAACTTTAATTAGTTCAGTGTTATTTTTATTTATTCTTCCCAGAATGCTTTGTAAGCCTTGTAAGCAGAATATATATCAAATTTACTTGTAACTTCATAAGGAGAATGCATTGAGAGTAGAGGAATACCACAGTCTATAACATCTACACCTTTATTAGCTAGTATATAAGCGATTGTACCGCCTCCGCCAACATCAACTTTTCCAAGTTCAGCAACTTGATATTTTATATCATTTTTTTCAAAGATATTTCTTACAAATGCTACATATTCAGCATTTGCATCAGATGCACCAGATTTTCCACGAGCACCAGTATATTTATTTAAACTAATACCTTTTCCTAAATATCCAGCATTGTGTCTGTCTGAAACATTTGCATATAATGGATCAAATCCAGCATCAACATCTGCAGAAAGCATTTTTGAAAAACAAAATACTTTATCTAATAAGTTTGTTCTGTTTTCTCCAGTTTTGTTTAATAATTCAGAAATGAAATAGTCAAATACATGTGATTCCATACCTGTATTTCCCATACTTCCGATTTCTTCTTTATCAGATAAAATACAAATTGCAGTTGTTTTTATGTTTTCAAGAGACATCATTGCTTTTAAAGATGTATAAGCACAAACTTTATCATCTTGACCATAAGCTGCAACCATACTTCCATCAAAGCCTAATGAACGAGCTTTAAATGCAGGAACAACTTCAAGTTCAGAACTTAATAAATCAGCTTCAGTAATATCATATTTTTGATTTAAGATGTTTAAAATATTTAATTTTACTGCATCAGCTTCTGATTTATTTCCGTAAGGAATATTACCTAATAGTAAATTTAAATCTTCTCCATCAATTCCATTTTTTAATTTTTTTTCCATTTGATCTTGAGCTAAATGTGGTAATAAGTCTGTAATAACAAATATAGGATCATTTTCATCTTCACCAATATTTACTAATATTCTTTCACCATTTTTCTTTACAATAGCACCATGGATACTTAATGGAATTGTTGTCCATTGATATTTTTTTATACCACCATAATAATGTGTTTTGAAATATGCAAATCCTGTATCTTCATAAAGAGGATTTGGTTTTAAATCTAATCTTGGAGAATCAATATGTGCTCCAACAATTTGTAATCCTTTTTCTAATTTTTCTGTACCGATTACAGCTAGATACATACTTTTATCTCTATTTATATAATAAACTTTATCTCCAGGTTTTAAAAATTCATAACTATTTATATCTCTAAATCCATTTTGCTCAGCCATTTCTTTTGCAGAAATAACAAATTCTCTTTCAATTTTTGATTTATTTAAGAAATGCATGTAACCATTTGAAAAAGTATAAATAATTTCTTTTTCTCTTTCTGTAATTGAATTCCAACCAAGTTCTTTTTGTGTAAATAATTTGTCTTTTAAATTCTCTTCCATAGTTTTCTTCCTTTCTTTTGATTAAATTTTCTGTAGTTAGTATATCACTTTAAAATATATTTTTCCATAAATTTTTTTAAAATATGCAAAATTATTAATTTATTATATGCAAAAAAATAAGATAGATTGAAATTTGAATGATTAAATATATAAATGGGCAAAATATAGAAAGAAAGGAAGAAAAGATATGAGTTCATTATGGATTGAAACTACAAAAGAAGATTTAAAAACAGAAGTTTTAAATGGAAATATAGAAACGGAAATATGTATTATAGGAGCTGGAATTTTTGGACTAACAACAGCTTACTATTTAGGACAATGTGGAAAAAAAGTTACTGTAATAGAAAAAGAAAGAATTGGAGAAAAAGTAAGTGGAAATACAACTGGAAAAATTACAAGTCAACATGGATTATTTTATAATTATTTGGTATCTAATTATGGTATACAATATGCACAAAAATATTTAAAAGCAAATGAAGAAGCAATTAAAAATATAAAAGAAATTATTGATAATGAAAAAATTGAATGTGAATATGAGGAAAAAGATTCGTATGTATATGCTCAAAAAGAAGACGAAGTTTTAGAAATTGAGAAAGAAATAGAAGCAGTAGAAAAAGCTGGAATAAAAGCAGAGTTTATAAAAAAAATAAATGATTTTCCAATTGAGATAAAAGGAGCTATAAAATTTAAGGGGCAAGCTCAATTTCATCCAAGAAAATATATGATTGGATTATGCAAAGCTATTTTGAAGCAAAATAAGATTTATGAAAAAACAACAGCTTTAGAAATAGAAAAAAATAATGATGAATATATAATTTATACTGATAGAGGAAATATAAAAAGCAAATATATTGTACTTGCTACACATTTTCCAATAATAAATACACCAGGTTTTTATTTTGCTAAAATGTATCAATCAACATCTTATGTAATTGCTATTGAAACAGAAAAGAAATTATTTGATGGAATGATTATTTCAGCAAAAGGACCTATATATTCATTTAGGACATCTTTTTATAATGGAAAAAAAGTTTTGTTAATATGTGGAACTGAACATAAGACTGGAGAGGCAATAGCAACAGAAAAGAAATATAAAGAATTAGAGGATATTGCAAAAAAATATTATCCAGATTGTAAAATAATTTTTAAATGGAATACAAGAGATTGTATTAGTTTAGATAAGATTCCATATATCGGAGAATTTTCAAATTTGATGAATAATGTTTATATTGGAACCGGATTTAAAAAGTGGGGTATGACAAGTTCAAATGTAGCAGCAAAAATTATTACAGATAAAATATTAAAAAATGAAAATGAATATGAAGAAATATTTAATTCAAAAAGAATGAATCTTATAAAAAATAGAGCTGAAGTAAAAAATATGGTTATAAATACAGCAAACTCATTAGTATTTAATAAGTTTAGAATTGAACCATTTAATATTAATCAAATAGAAAAAAATAATGGAGCTATAATTGAGATTAATACTGAACTTGTAGGAGTATATAAAGATATAAATGGAGAGATATATGCAGTAAAGCCAATATGTTCACATTTAGGATGTTTGTTAAATTGGAATAATACTGATAAAACATGGGATTGTCCATGTCATGGAAGCAGATTTGATTTTACAGGAAAAAATATTTATGAGCCAGCAATTAAAGGATTAGAGCAAATTAAAATTTAAAAAAGTTTCAAATTGTATTTACAAAAAAAAATTGTTTTGCTATAATAAACTTGTATTAGAATATCAAAAAAGTAATAAGACCAAAAAACAAAGGAGAACAACAATATGGAATATGAAAATACGAATGAATCAGCAAAGCAAGATACCAATATTTCAAGAGAAGAAGCAGTAAAAAAAGTAAAAGAATTATATGAATTAATAAAAAAAATAAAAATAAAATATTATTGTAAAAAAGATGGATTACCAGAGCACGAAAAAAAGGTAGTAAAACAATTACAAGTGCAAATGTCAAAAACAGCAAGTGAGCATAGTCTTAAAGAATTATATATGTTATTGGAAAAATCATCTAGAAGTTATGATAATCCAAGTAATATTTTAAATAATGGACAACTTTCAGAAGAAGAATTAAGAGAGTTATATAATTCTGCTGTTGAAGCACAAGTTGCAGCTTTAAAAATTGGAAACTTAACAAGAGCAAGTGGATGTCAAGAAATAGCAAATAAAATAAAAGGAATGCAAGATCCATATACGCAAAAAATATGTTTACAAGAACAAAGAAAATTTTTTGAAAATGGATTAAGATCACTTCAGGCAGATAAGGAAATGTTGAATAGTATATATAAAGAAAATTCAAATGCAGGAACAGGATATGAAAAAGAAGAATTTGCAAAATTAATAGCGAAAAAATCTAGACAAACTGAATTAGTAGAACCAATGTATAAAAAAGATATGGCAGAACCAGAAGCACAGGAAATTTGATTAGAATAAATGTGAAAGGGGAAAAAAGTGGATAAAGAATTAGAAGAAGCATTTTCAGAAGTTGATGCAATATTAAAATTAACACCTGCAGAATTAACAAAAAAAATACCAATACAATTTCTAAAAACAATTGAAGAAAACAAATCCAAAGATTATAAAGTAGATATAAAAGAACCTATTGATAATAATAACTTAAAACATGAAACAAAAATAATATTGGGATTAATTTATAGAGATTTTCTTGTGGATCCTGAAGAAAGAAAAGAATTACAAATAAAAGATGCAGAAGAAGCAAAAAAGATAAAACAAGAAATGAATGAGAGATATGATATGGATAATGTCTTTCAAAGGAGGATGGCCAAAAATACTTCAGCTGCTGAAGAAACTGCTTTAGCTATTTATAAAGAGCAAAAAGAAGGTTTCTTAAAAAAGATATTTAATTTGATAAAAGGAATATTTAAAAATCAATAAATAATAACAAAAGAAAAGAATGCCACAATTTGTGGCATTCTTATGTTATAAAAACAATTTAATTAGATTTCACAAAATAGACATATATATTAGTTATAATATCATTATGTAACTTTAATAATGAAAGGAAAATTTATATGGATGGAGAATTTATACTTATTGTAGATGATGAATCAAGAATGAGAAAATTAATAAAAGACTTCCTTACAGCAAAAGGATATCAAACAATAGAAGCAGAAGATGGAGAAAAAGCAATAGAAGTATATGAAGAAAATAGGAATAAAATAAAGCTAATATTATTAGATGTTATGATGCCCAAACTTGATGGTTGGTCTGTTTTAAGAAAAATAAGACAAGAATCAAATATTCCAGTTATAATGTTAACAGCTAGAAGTGAAGAACAAGATGAGCTTTTCGGATTCGAGCTTGGAGTTGATGAATATATATCAAAACCATTCAGCCCTAAAATATTGGTTGCTAGAGTTGAGGCTATTTTAAAAAGAGTATATGGTGATGTGAAACAAGTTAAAGATTATGGTGGCATTTCAATAGATCAAGAAGGACGTACGGTTAAAGTTGATGAAAAGCCAATTGATTTAAGTTTAAGAGAATATGAGTTATTGAAATATTTGTTAGATAATGAAAATATAGCACTTTCTAGAGATAAAATTTTAAATAATGTATGGAATTATGATTATTATGGTGATTCACGAACAATAGATAGTCATATAAAAAAAATTAGACACAAATTGGGTAAAAAAGGAAAATATATAGAAACAGTAAGAGGAATAGGATATAAATTTGAAATAAAGAAATGAGGATAAAACGTGAAAAGAAAAACAAAAAAAGTAAAATCTGTAAGAAATAAATTATTTATTACATTATGTCTGGTTGTAATATCTATTATTGTTTTTTTAATTTTAGTTAATCGTTTTGTTTTAGAAAAATATTATCAATATACCAAAAGTAATAATTTAAAATTAACTTATGCAAAAATAAATTCATATTATACAGGTCAACTTAAAGTTGATAGTATAAGTGATGAACTAGATAAAATATGTATAAGCAATAATTTTGATATAATTGTAAAAAATGCTGATAATGAAGCAATTTATATGTCAAATAAGGACTTTTTATCAAATATAAGAAAAATAATAGACTTTTGGGGAATAGGAAGAAAACAAGAATATAGTGTAATAGAACAAGACGATAATGTTGAAATAAGAAAAACAATAGATACTGAAACAAAAATGACTTATATGTTTTTAACAGGTACAATGGATAATGGATATGTTGTTTATATAAGATTACCAATGGCATCTATTACAGAAAGTGTGCAAATTTCTAATAGATTTTTATATTTAATAGCATGTATTGTAATTGTTGTTGGCGGAATTGCAATTTTATACATATCAAAACAATTTAGTAGTCCTATTTCAGAAATAAGTAGCATTGCTAAAAAAATGTCAAATTTAGATTTTAGCCAGAAATATATTGTAACAGATGATGACGAAATTAACGAATTAGGTGAAAGTATAAATATAATGTCTGAAAAACTTGAAAAAACAATAAATCAGTTACGAAAAACTAATATTGAGCTAGAAAGAGATATAGAAAGAAAATCTAAAATTGATGAGATGCGAAAAAGTTTTATATCTGATGTATCACATGAACTAAAAACGCCAATAGCTTTAATTCAAGGATATAGTGAAGGTTTATTAGAAAATGTTAATACAGATGAAGAAAGTAGAAAGTTTTATGCAGAAGTAATTTCAGATGAAGCAACAAAAATGGATAAATTAGTTAGACAGCTTATTGAATTAACAAAACTTGAATATGAGAAAAGAGAATTTAATAATAGAAACTTTAACATTGTTGAGCTTGAAAAAGAAATTTGTAGAAATTCTAAAGTAATGCTTGAAAATAAAAATGTAGAAGTAAAATTTGAAACAGAAGATGTTATCAATGTTTATGCAGATGACTTTTATATTAGTCAAATAGTTACAAATTATTTGACTAATGCAATAAAAAATGTAAAAGAAGTTGATGGAGAAAAATATATAAAAATTACAAATACAATTAATCAAGATGAGGTAAAGGTAACAGTATTTAATACAGGAGATAATATTTCAGAAGAAAATATTTCACGTATTTGGAATAGATTTTTTAAAGCTGATGAATCTCGTAAGAGAGATGATGGTGGAAGCGGAATAGGTCTTTCAATTGTTAGGGCAATAATGAATAATTATGGAAAAGATTTTGGTGTTGTAAATAAATATAACGGAGTAGAATTTTTCTTTAATATAGGGGTTCAAAAATAGAACCTCTTTTTTTATGTTTTTGCACTGACCTATCAGTATAATTATAAAATGGCATAAATGTGATATAAATATATGTAAATAAATATAAGGAGAAAGAAATGTTAAATAAAGAAGAAATAAAAGAAATAATACCACAAAGAGAACCATTTTTGATGATAGATGAAGTAGAAGAATATATACCAGGAGAAAGTGCAGTTGCATATAAATATGTAAATAAAGAGGAATGGTATTTTAAGGGACATTTTCCTGGAAATCCAATAATGCCAGGAGTATTAATTGCAGAAAGTCTTGCACAAGCAGGAGCAATTGCAATATTAAGTATGGAAGAAAATAAAGGAAAAAATGCTTTATTTGGAGGAATAGACAAAATGAAATTTAAAAAAATGGTTGTTCCAGGAGATAAGCTAAAATTAGAAGTAAAGATTATAAAAAGAAAAGGACCAGTAGGAGTTGGAGAAGCAATTGCTACAGTAGATGGTAAAATTGCAGCAAAAGGTGAATTAACATTTGCAGTAGTTGATAACAAATAAAGAGTTATTAAAAATAGGAGGATATAATGAACAAAATATTAATTGCTAATAGAGGAGAAATTGCAGTTAGAATAATAAGAGCATGTAAAGAAATGAACATAAAAACAGTAGCAGTATATTCAGAAATAGACAAAGATGCCATGCATACAAGGCTTGCAGATGAGGCAATTTGTATAGGACCAGCAAGCTCTAATAAAAGTTATTTGAATTTTAAGAATATAATAGAAGCTGCACATATTATTGGTGCAGATGGAATTCATCCTGGATTTGGATTTTTATCTGAAAATAGTCAATTTGCTAAAATATGTGAAGAATCAAATATCAAATTTATAGGACCTAAATATCAAGTAATAGAATTATTAGGAAACAAATCAAATGCAAAAAAAATAATGGAATCTGCAGGTGTTCCAGTAATACCAGGATCAAAAGGAAGTATTACTGGACTTACGGATGCAATAAAAACAGCTGAAAAAATAGGATATCCTGTTATGTTAAAAGCTGCAGCTGGTGGTGGAGGAAAAGGAATCCGTATTGCAAATAATTCTGAAGAACTAGAAAAAAATTATAACATAGTAAAACAAGAAGCAAAGATATCTTTTAATGATGACGAAATATATATGGAAAAATTCATAAAAAATCCTCGTCATGTAGAAATCCAAATATTAGCAGATGAACATGGGAATGTAATACATTTAGGAGAAAGAGATTGTTCAATTCAGAGAAGAAATCAAAAGGTATTAGAAGAAACACCGTCAACTGCAATAGATGATAAATTAAGAAATAAAATGGGAGAAGCAGCAGTAAAAGCAGCTAAAGCTGCAGGATATACAAGTTGTGGAACAATAGAATTTTTAGTAGATAGTGATAAAAACTTTTATTTCATGGAAATGAATACTAGAATTCAAGTTGAACATCCAATAACAGAAGAAAGAACAGGTATAGACATAGTAAAAGAGCAAATAAAAATAGCTGCAGGAGAGCCATTAAAAATAAAACAAAAAGATGTAGAATTTAGAGGATATAGTATGGAATGTAGAATAAATGCAGAAAATCCTAGTAAAAATTTTATGCCATGTCCAGGAACAATTACAGGATTAAACTTACCAGGAGGTAATGGTGTAAGAATAGACACAGCAATATATGAAGGCTATACAATTCCACCAACTTATGATTCAATGATAGCCAAAATAATAACACATGGTGATAGTAGGAATGAAGCAATTAGCAAAATGAAAAGAGCTTTAGAGGAAACTGTAATTGAAGGTGTTGATACAAATATAGACTTTTTATTTAAAATAATTAAAAATCCAAACTTTATCAGAGGAAATTTTGATACTTCTTTTATTGAAAAAGAAATATTGAAAAAATAATTTTATTGAAAGAGGTTAAATATGATAGTAGACAAAATTAAGAAAAGAGAACCTACTGCCAAAAGAAAAGAAAACAAAGTTGATATACCTGTTGGAAAATGGGTAAAATGTGACAAATGTAAAGAGATAATTTATAAAGAAATAGTCAGAGAAAATATGAATATTTGCCCTAATTGTGGTGGATATTTTAGAATGCACATAAATAAAAGACTTGAAAGTATAATTGATGAAGGTACTTATCAAAAATTTGATTTGAATATTGATACTACAAATCCATTAAATTTAGAAGATTATCCTAAAAAGATAAAAGCCTTAAGAGAGAAAACAGGACTACAAGAAGCGATAAGTGCAGGAAAAGGAAGAATAAATGGTGAAGAAGTTGTAATATGTATAATGGATAGTGGATTTTTGATGGGAAGTATGGGAGTAGTTGTTGGTGAAAAGATTACATATTCAATAGAAAAAGCAATAGAATTGAAACTTCCAATAATAATTTTTTGTGTTTCTGGTGGTGCAAGAATGCAAGAAGGAATAATGTCATTAATGCAGATGGCAAAAACAACTTCTGCTATATCAAAACTAAATGAAGCAGGATTATTATATATATCTGTTTTAACAGATCCAACTTATGGAGGTGTAACAGCATCTTTCGCAAGTTTAGCAGACATAATTTTAGCAGAACCAGGTGCGATGATAGGATTTGCTGGTCAAAGAGTTATTGAACAAACTATTGGAGAAAAATTACCAGAAGGATTTCAAACAGCAGAATTTTTATTAGAACACGGATTTATAGATAAAATTGTTGAAAGAAAAGATTTAAAAAATACATTATCAAAATTGATACAATTAAATAAGTAGATAGACATTAGAAAGGAATGAAATAAATATGGATGCTTATGAAAAAGTAGAAATTGCAAGAAATCCTAAAAGAAAGACATCATTAGATTATATAGAAAAAATATTTGATGAATTTATTGAGTTACATGGAGATAGGCAATTCAAAGATGATAAAGCAATAGTTTGTGGACTTGCACGAATTGGTAATCAAAATTTTACAATTATAGCAGAACAAAAAGGAAGAACAACAAAAGAAAATATTGAAAGGAACTTTGGAATGCCAAATCCAGAAAGTTATAGAAAAGGAATAAGATTTATGAAACAAGCAGAAAAATTTCATAGACCTGTAATTACTTTTATAGATACAAAAGGGGCATATCCTGGAATTGGAGCTGAAGAAAGAGGTCAAGGTGAAGCAATTGCAAGTTCAATGTTAGAAATGGCAAGTTTAACAGTTCCAACGATTAGTATAGTTATAGGAGAAGGATCAAGTGGAGGTGCATTAGCACTTGGACTTGGAAACAAAGTATTAATGCTTGAGAATGCTATATATTCAATTCTTTCTCCAGAAGGATATGCAAGTATATTATGGAAAGATTCTTCAAGAGCAAAGGAAGCTGCAGAAAAAATGAAATTAACAGCTAAGGACTTAAAAGAAATGAATGTAATCGATGAAATAATAAAAGAACCAGAAATTGAAGAAAGTAAAGCTTATGAGTCTGTTAGTCAAATGCTAAAAAATGAAATTTTGAAAGCAATGAAAAAATATTCTAAAATGGAACCTGAAGAGATAAAAGAAGAAAGATATCAAAAATTTAGAAACATTGGAGAATTTAAAAAAATATAAAAAAGGAGGATAATAGTTTTCGAGATAAAACTATTGAAAAAAGAAATGTTATTAGAAGGTAAAAAAATATTAATAATGGGAATACGTAACAAATGGAGTATAGCTTATGGAATAGCAAAATCAGCTTATGAAAATGGAGCACAATTATTATTTACTTATATGGGAGAGGAAAATAAAGAAAAAATAGAAGAGCTTGTATCAGATTTTAAAGGAAGCAAAGCTTATGTGTTAAATGGTGCATCAGAAGATGAAAAAGTAAGAGAAACATTTACAAAGATAAAAGAAGAAAATGGAAAAGTAGATGGAATAGTACATGCAATAGCACATGCAAATACAGAAGACTTGCATAATGATTTTATATATACAAGTAAAGAGGGATTTGCACATGCTTGTGATGTTAGTGCTTATTCATTTGTGTTAGTTGCAAGAATGGCAAAAAAATTAGATATGTTAAATGAAAATGCAAGTTTAGTTACATTAACATATCATGGATCAACAAAAGTATTAGAAGGATATAATGTAATGGGGATTGCTAAAGCAGCATTAGAATCTAGTGTTAGATATTTAGCAGAAAATTTAGGAAAAGAAAATATAAGAGTTAATGCAGTATCAGCAGGACCAATAAAAACATTATCAGCAAAAGGAATAAAAGATTTTAGTTCAATATTAAATGTAGTAGAGCAAAAAGCTCCTTTACATAGAAATGTTACAACTGTACAAGTTGGAAATGTAGCAACATTTTTATTAAGTTCTATGTCAGAAGCGGTTACAGGTCAAGTTGTTTATGCAGATAATGGATATAATATAATGGGAGTATAATAATACTCCTTTTAATATTTTCAAAAAAAATATGGATATAGTAAAAAAATATGTTATAATTCATTATGAGGTGATAATAATGCCAAATTGGAAGGTACATTTAGAAATTGCAAAAAGAATAAATGAAAAGTTAAAATATACAGATGCAGATTTAGAAAAATTTAATTTAGGAAATGTGTTGCCTGATATAAATAATTGTTATATTGTAACAGATATTTCAAAGAAAATTGATCATAAGTATACACATTATCAAGATACAAAAACAGAACCATCATATATAAATTATAAAAAAATTTTCAAGAATGAAATATATGATGATCCTTTATTGTTAGGATATTATATTCATTTGTTTACAGATTATACTTGGAATGATTATTTTTATACCCAATATGGCAAAGATGAGAGAATTAAAAATCTAACTCATGATGAAAAAAGAAAAATAAAACAAGATGATTTTAAAGTATATAATAATCTATTTATGGATAATAAGCCAAGATTTTCTCATTTTGATGAATTAATAGTGGCATCAAAGAAAATTGATAGAATTTCTATTATTAAAGAAGATATAGAAAAAGTTGAAAAATTTTTAAAGAATCAAGAAAAATTTAATTGTGATTATAAGATTTTATCTAAAGAAATATTAGATAGTAAAATGAATAGTACGATAGAAAGTTTAGAAAATGAATTTCATGAAAATAAATTTTTTTAAAAATGTAGACAGAAAAGAATTATTTATATATAATATACACTGAAAAGAGTGTGATAAAAATGGATATGAATGATGTTAATTTAAATAATATGAGTAATGATGATATATTAGATTTATATAATAAAACAAAAGAATATATTGACCAATTAACAAAAGAAATAAAAGAGGTGGAAAATAAGAATTGAAAACTCCAGTAGAAATATTAAATGATAAAATAGAAACAGATAAAGAAATATTATCTGTTATGCCAAAAAATACTAAAAAAAATACAGATATTTATTTAAAAAGAGCTAATGAAATAAAAGAAGAGTATCAGAGATATTTAGATAATATTATATTAGAAATTAAGAGAAGAGTAAATAGAATAAATAGTATTGAAATAAATCCAGAAATAGAAAAGGCAGAGAATAATGTAAAAGTATTAGAAACAGTAGATTTATTTGGAGATAGCAATACTTCTTATGAAAAAATGAAACTTGATGAAATAATATTTGTATTGAGAAGATTTTATAAAAATAATCTAGAACAAGTAAATAATGATATTCAAGAATGTGTAAAAAAGTTTGAAGAAATCGGAATAAATTTAGCACCATCAGATTTTAATTATAGTCCATTTGTTAGAGAATATATGGATAAGTTTTTTATTGCTTATGAACAAAATGATGTAAATTCTTCTATAATGAAAAATACATTTGAAAAAATATATTGGGAATGTCCAGATATAATTATACATATTGAATTAAATATTAGATATTTGTATTTAAAAAATCAAAAGGAAATTGACAAATATTTTTCAAACCAAAACAAAGAATTATTTAAAAGAATTAAAATTACAGATAAAGACTTTTTAGGTAAATTTGAAGAATTAAGAAAAGAAGTTATTGACTTAAAAGAGAAAGATAAAAAAATATGGTTTGATAAATTTGTTAACAAAGAATTAGATCTAAAAAATTATAGTAAAGAAAATATCCAAAAACAATATGATAGATTATTAGTAAAACAATATGACGAATATAGTGCAGAAGAACATAAAGAAATAAAAGAAAATATTTTCAAATTATCTAAATCTTTATATGAATATAAAAATTATTTGAATTATAAATATATAATAGATAAGGTAATAAAAATATATAATGAAAAAGAAAAATATAAAGACATTTATGGAAAACAATTAAAAGAAATTCAAAAGTTAGAAGCTAAACTTTTTAAAACAAATCAAAAATATAAAACAGTAGAAAAGAAAAAAGATAAAATTTTATATAGAAGAAAAAGTAGAGAACAATTAAAACAATTAACATCAGATATAAATTCACAAGTTTTAGAAATAAAGAAATTATATAGACAAATGGATTCTGATAAAGCAAAAGATAAAATTGCTTCTACATTAACAGATAACTCATCTCTATATGATGCAATTTTTATTGCAGCAGCTTATTATACATTTTTAGTTGAAACGATAATTGAAGAATTTGAAGATGTTACAGATGAAGAAATAAGTGAAGCAATTGTTAAGATAAGAGATTTCATAACAAATCCATATTTAATTATATTAAAAAATATATCAATAAAAGAAGACAAAGATATAGCATTAATGATAAAAGATAAATATAATTTAAATAATATAAATATTACAAAAGATGAATTAAATGAAGACGATGTTGACATGTTAATTGAAAATGTATCTTGTGTTGTAAATTCTTGCAATATTGAAAAGAGTGAATTGAATCTTGATGACATTCAATATTTTATTAAAGCTAATAAAATATTAGAAGATATAAAAATGGAGAATAACTCATAAAAATGAAAAAGAAAAAAAGAAGATTTAAAGAAAGTGAACATAAGATAAAATTCATTTATATAATATATTTATTGTTGATAATATTTTTAATAGCAAATATAATAATAATTGTAAGATCAAATAAAACAAATGGTATTTCTAAAGTTTTTGGAGTTAAGTTTTATTGTGTTATTTCTGGAAGTATGGAACCAGTTATAAGTGTTAATGATGTTATAATTATAAAACAAGTGGATGATGATGAAATAAAAAAAGGGGATATTATAACATTTACAATAAATAATGAAACGATTACTCATAGGGTTGTTGATGTGCAAAGAGATAAAGATGGTTATTATTATATAACTAAAGGCGAAAGCAACAACACTAATGATAGTCAAAAGGTTATGTATAAAAATGTAGAAGGTAAATACATATATAAAATACCTAAAATAGGTAAAATTGCTGTTATGTTGCAAAGTAAATTTACATTGTTTGCGGTAATAGGAGTAATTATATTTCTCTATATATTAGATAAAAAAATAACAGCAAAAAGAGAGTCAAAATATAAAGCAAAAAGGTATAAATAAAAGAATGAGAATTTATTCTCATTCTTTTTTTCTCTTTTTTGATGAAGATTTTCTTGATGGTGGTACATTATATACTATGTTAAAACAATTGAATTTATCTAATTCATTATCATCTAAACAATCTAAATAAATATCTAATTCTCTTAAACTTTTACAAGCTGCAATAACTGCAGGGTTTAAATTTGATTGAAACATTAATTCAAATCCAAGTTCAATTGCTTCTTTTAAGTGACCATGTTCTTTTTTCTTTATTAATTGATAAGCTTCTCTAAATCTTGATTTTACAGGATTTTTGAAATTATCAGTTGGTAATATATATTCATTTTCAATTAAGTCTTTTACAGATGAATATTTTTTCTTATTTTTCTTAAATTGTTTTTGAACTTCTGCTAATTTGTATGGAAGAATTATTTGATTATCTTCTTCTGAAATTATTAAAGTATTGTTATCTTTCATTATATTAATAGGTAAATCATCATCTTCATCAGTTTCGTCAATATCATTATCAGATGTATTTGCTATAGTAGTTGTTACTTTTTCTTCTACTGGCTGTTCTACAACTTGTACCTTTTTTTCTTGTTGAATAGGTTGTTCAACAATTGGAGTTTGCTTGATTTCTGGTTGTACAACTGCGACTTTTTTTGGTTCTTCTGGTTGAATTTCTTTTTGAACAGGAACAACTTCTTTTTCAATAATAGGTTGTTCTTCTTTTTTGATAGGTTTATCTACAACTTTTATAGTTTCATCTGCTAATGCATGATTTCCAATTTTGGTAGGTTGTATTGGAACTACTGGTTTTTTTACAATTTTTTCTGGAATTGGTTCATCTTCAGAAGGACTTACAGATATAGTTTTTGCATGCTTAGCACCTTTTTTTCCAATAGATGTTTCTTCTTCCAATTCATCAGAAAAAATTAATTTGTTCTTTTGAACACATAAACTAACAGAAGAATTATATATTCCTATTTCTAAGAAATTTTTATTTCTATCAATTTTTGAAACATTTATATATGTTGGAACTTCAACAGGCATATTTGTTATAAGAAAATATCCAGATTTTTCTCTTGAGATAAGTAAAACATTTTCTGCATTTGATACTTGAACACCAACAGTTTTTATTGAAAAATCAAAGTTTTCTTTATCAATACGAACAGTTGCGCTTTCTTCGTCAAATAATACACTATATGTATCTTGTATTGTAGAAATTGCTAAAATATCATTATCTGATTTTGGGAAAAAGCATAATAAGTCTGAAGAACTCTTATCTTTGATTTCCCTAATATTTCTTTCAACTTTTTTCTCTTTTGGAAATAAGTCTTCTGTTGATCCGATAATTGCTTGTTTTGCTTCATTTAGTTTTTGTTCATCAATTGTTGTTAAATTTGAATTACTTGAAATTGCTGAAAGCTGATCAAAAGAATTTATTGTTTTTTGTAGTATTTCTCTAACAATGCTTATGTTCTTTTCGACTTTATCATATAATTTATTATATTGTGTAATGCTTTCTTCTATTGAATAAAGTCCCTCTTTTTTTAATATATCAATTATATTTGAAAGATTTATTAAATCTTGAATATTAATATCAATTTGTAATAATGCTGTTTGCAAACTTGCTAACAACATGTTTTGGAAAACTTCTTCATTAGCAAATGTCGCATTAATTTGATCAATATATGTGTGAATATATTTTTTTAGAGTATCTTGAGAAACTCTAAGATTATTTACTAATGTTTTTTCTTTAGATAGGAATGGCCCTAGGCGATCCTGGTTTTTTAATACTTCGTCATATTTTATCATAATAGTACCTCTTTAAATTTTTTTCTACGAGCTAATTATAACATATAAAAATTAAATTTCCAACAAAAAATGAAAAAAATTTACAAAAATATGTGTAATATTTTTGTAATAAAAATGTAATATAAATGTAATATAAAAACGTTGTAAATTGTAGAAAATTGAAATCTATTATGATATAATTCTAGGGAACAATGGTGTTTAATAAATATTAATAAATGGAGGAAATATGAGCCTTACTCAATATATAGATCATGATAATGAAGATAGAAGGGCAATTAGAAGGAAGAATAGAAGAAGAGTAAGATTAGTAATATATTTAATTTTGATTATAATTTCATCATTTGCATTTATGAAGGTAAACACTGTAGAGTCTAAAAATATTGAAAATATTGGAAATAAAAAACAAGATATTGAACAAGTTGATGAAGTAAAAAATGATGAAAAACAAAATGACAGTGAGGAAAATAATTCAACAATAAAAGATGAAAAAAAGGAAGTTTTTGAAAGTACTCCAGAAGAAAGCGAAATAAATAAAATACTTTCAATTGAAAAATATAGAATAAATTATTCAAATAATTTTTCACAAACTGTTGTTACATTAGATATAAAAAATTTATCTGATAAAATGATTATTAATCAAAAATTCGAAATAGTTTTATTAAATAATAAAAATGAAATATTGGATAGTTTTGAAATTACAATTCAACAGTTAAGAAGTAATGAAGAAACTAGAATTAATAATGTAATTGAGAAATATATAGATTTGATAGATAAAGTAAAAATAAAACAAGAGATTAAATAATGGGAGGAAAAACAATAAATGAGCCATGGAAAGAAATTTAATAAAAAAATTATAAATATTGTATTTCTTTTTATACTTATAGTTTTAACATTAATAACATATTTTAGTGCAAACTTTTCAAAAGCAGAAGAAATAATGAATATAAAAGTTGATGCAAAAGATTCAAAAAATAATCTTGCAGATGAAGAATATATATTAAAATCAACTGAAAAAAATAATGAATATTACATAAAATTACCAGAATATATAAATAATAAAAAAGTCTTAAAATATGCTTTCTATTTTGAGGATAGTGAGAATAGTAGTAATGAGAATTTAGATGAAAAAAATGACAAAGTTTCAGAAAGTTCAAGTGAAGAAAAAACAAATACTGAAAAAAATGAAGAAATAACAACTAACACAATAGAGCCTGGAAGTCAAATAAAATTAACAGCAAAAGAAGTAAAAGAAAAAAGTATTTCAATAAGTGTATTATATGATACGATTGATGTTGATGGAGAAAAATATTATTACAAAAAATTATCTGATAGAAGAGATGACATGAGAATTCTTGCATCAGGTTATATGCCAGCAGATGCAAAATTAAATGTTGAAGAGGTAAATTTAGGAGAAGTTCAATCAACTATCAGAAAGCAAACAAAAACTCCAGTTGTATTAAAATTAGCTTATGATATAAAATTAAAAATTGGTGATAAAAATTATGAACCTTATGAAGTAAATAGTAGTGTAGAAGTTTCAATTGAAACAAATGTAATTGAAAATAAAAATGTAAATGTATGGCATATTGATAAAGACAATAAAGCAGAAAAAATTACAACTTCAGAAAATGTTCAAGAAAATGATAATAAGACAGATGAAAATCAAAAAAGCGAAAATAATGATACAAATAAGACAACTGAAAAAAATAATTCTGAAATAAAAAAGAAACAAGAAAATATATCAAATGAAACCAAAAAAGATGATGCTAAAGTAGATAATATTGAAACTGATAACACAAAAACAGATGATATAAATACAAATGATTCACAAAATAATAAAACAAATACAGATGAAGTAAAAATAGATGAATTAAAACCAAATGAAAATATGCAGGAGAATTCTCAAGATACTGTAAGTGAAGAAACACCAAATGAGGAAAAAATAGAAAATGGTAGTACATCTGAAGATAAAAGCAATGAAATATCTTTTGAAACAGATGAATTTTCAATTTTTGCGATAGAAGATATAGAAGCAACTAGTAATGCAGTATTAACAGATGAGGAAATAAATGAAGATACAATAAATACTTCATCAATTGTAGATAATATATTAACAATTGATGATACACAATCAGATAAAAATTATTATATTGGAAAAAATTATACAGATGATATTTCAGGAACTGAAAGAGGCACTAATAGAGGAATATATAAAGATTCTACATTATCAAGTGTAACAATAAATTATTATGGATATTCAAGTGCAATTACAGAAGCAGACAAAGTTGGATATATATCACTAACTGAACGACAAAATATTATAACATACAAAAAAACATGTCCAATAGTAAATGGAAATATATCTATAGAATTAATAGATAATCCATTTATAGATAGACCAACAGGATATGGATTTGGAGGTTGGACTTGTTCAGAAGGAACAATAACTAAAGATTCTAAAACAAATGTACAAACTCTTACAGTAACAGGAATGAAATCTGTTACATTAAATGTTTATGCAAAATGGGTAAAGGCGACAGTTGTATATGTTGATAGTGAAAAAGGAGTTGATTCAAATGATGGTTTAACACCTGAAAAGGCAAAAGGATCATGGGGAGCAGCTTTACAATATTTAAGAAATAATTCATCAGATGTAAATGACAGAGAAAAAAATATTGTTGTAATGATGTCTGATATGAATACATCAATAAATTATACAACACCTATAACTGCAGGAGAGGTAGTAAATCCGGGAGATGTATTTTATAAAGAAAGTACATCTGTAGTAAATGGAGAAACATATATCATTTCAAATGGTACAACAAGTGGAGCAAATGCATTAATATGTAATAATGGGTTGCAAAATGCTCAATTGCCTTCAACAGATGAGCCGGGAGATTCATATTTATGGAAATTTATATCAAATGGAAGTACATGGAGAATACAGAATGTAGCTACTCAACAGTATCTTGCGGTAAATAATTCTGGTTGGAATAATTTTAGTTTAACATTATCATCAAATCCAACAAATTGGACTTATAATAATGGACAACTTTATACAACAGTTCGAAATGGATGGTATACTTCTACTGTATATTTATCTTATAATTATGGATGGACAGCTAAAAGCTATGGTGGTACAACAATACATTTACTAAAATCCGAAATTGCGACAGAAACAATAACTACAAGAGTAGTAGGAAATGTTCAAAATAATTCATATTATACATCTTCTACAAATGTTGCATTTACATTAACAGGATTATATAATCAAACAGACTATAGAAATAATGGCGTATTAGATTTAACAAATAGCAGTTATAATGATTTTACTTTATATAATGACTTTCAATTAGAATATATAGATATAAATGCAAGTGGATATAGAAGTGATACAAATGGAACAACTGCTGGAAAACCATATTTATACGGTAATGGAAATAATGTAAGAATAGGACGAGGAATGTATCCAATTACAAATACATCAACGGCAGCTTCTACATTTAGGACAGTGTATGGAGGCTCAACAAATACAAGTGTTGGAAGCACAAGTAATGATGATAATGCATATAAACTTGTTGTAGAAACAGGAAAATATTCACAAATAGAAGGATTTCATGGCGAAGGCAATGCAAATTATTATGGAACAGTTTATTTAACATTGGGATGTGATGTAGACAGAGCATTAAATATAAATGATAAATTAAAAAATTATAATCGTTGTACAGTAAACAGGGGAAATGGAATAAATGGACGTTCAGACGTAGAAAAACCAGCATTTATAATAAATGTAAAGAGCGGAAACTATGGAAATGACTTTATAGCGGATAATCCGACAAGTACAGAAATTGCTTACGCTGGAATATATGTTGGTGGACATGGTGTTGGAGCAAGTAATAGTGTAAGAGATATTAGTGACAGATATTTTATTATGGAAGGCGGTAATGTTGCTAATATAGTAGGAGGCTTAAAGGTTACTAATAATACAAATGTTGATACAAGAATATATGTAAAAGGTGGAACGGTCAAAAACATTGTTGGAGGAGCAGGATATTCAACTACTTATGAAGATAGAATAATTCAAGTAACAGGAGGAACAATTTTATATAGTATTAGTGGTGGTTCTAATGGTGTTTATGCAACTGGAACTGGTTCAGATGGTAGAATAGAAAATTGTGATACATTAGTATATGTGGGTGGAACTGCTCAAATAGGAACAGAACAAACTGTAGCAGATGCAAATGGATTATACGGCGTAGCTGCTGGTTGTGTTCTTGGAGCTGGAAATGGAAATTCAAGAATTGAAAATTCAGGACAAGTTAGCAATTCTCACATTATAATAGATGGAAATGCACATATATTAAATAGTGTATATGGTGGAGGAAATTATGGTATAGTTGGAACACCAAGTGGAACTAGTGCAACTGCAAAAATAGATATACTTGGTGGAATAATAGATGGAAACGTTTATGGTGGTGCAAATCAAAATCATATATATGGAAAAACTATTATAAATATGAAAGATGGACAAGTTAAGAGTGCAATATATGGAGGATCAAATACAACAGGTACAGTATATACATCATCAAATATAAATGTATCTGGAGGAACGCTAGGTATAATGGGTAATACAACAGATAATCCAGTATTATTTGGTGGAGGATATGGAAGAAATACAATTATTACAAATGATGCTATTGTAAATATTACTGATAATGATAAAAACGTAAAAATATATGGAAGTGCTTATGGTGGAAGTTCATTAGGCTCTATGAAAGCAAATGTTACAGTTAATATAGAAGATGGCAAAAATAATCCAAATGTAATAGCAATAACTGGTTATGTATTTGGAGGTGGTAAAGGTTCTGATTCTGTATCAGCAACAATATCTGGAAATGTTACATTAAATATAGATGGAAGTGATTTGCCAGAATGTTCAGCATTTGGTGGAAATGATATAAATGGAACAACAAGTGGAACAATAACTGTAAATGTTGGAAAAAATGTTAAATCAAAGTTATTAACAGTATATGGTGGAGGAAATAAAGCAGGAATAACAACAACAACTAAATCTGTTAATGTATATTTATATGAAAATGCTGATATAACAAATGGATTCAATGGAGGTAAAGCCGCAAATTTATTATCTTCTGGAACATCAGACACGACAAGAGCAATATATTTGCAAGGTGGAAAAGCTAAAAATATATTTGGGGGTTCAGACACATCTGGCACAGTAACTGCTAGTCATGTATATATTCAATCAGGAAATGCAACAAATGTATTTGGTGGAAATAATGAAGGTGGAACAACAACAACATCTAATGTTTTTGTAACAGGAGGAACAATAGAAAATGTTTATGGTGGTGGCTTCCAAGCTGCTACAACAGCAACAAATGTAAATTTAACAGGAGGAACTATTACAAAAGGATTTGGTGGAGGATATGGTCAAAATGCAGCGGGAACAGCTAATATTGCGACAGCAAGTATAACATTGGCAGGAAGTACAGCAAATGAAATATATGGTGGTTCAAATCAAGACGGAACAGTTCAAACATCTTATGTTACAATAAATTCTGGAATAGTAAAAGATGTATATGGTGGAAATAATGCAGGTGGAAGTACAGAAAACACAGAAGTTGTAGTAAATTCTTCAGCTGAAAATGTATATGGTGGAGGAAATAATGCTATAACAACAGGAAATACAATAGTTACATTACATAATGCTAAAATAACAGGCTCAACTTATGGTGGAGGAAATGGTTCAGCAGCAGTTGTTGCTGGAAACAATTTAATTACTCTAGATGGAACAACAATAGTTCAAGGAGATGTATTTGGTAGTGGAAATGCAGCTAATACTGGTTCTACATCAAAATCATCTACAGTTACAGTTGATATTGCAGGAGCAACTATTGGAGGAGATGTATATGGTGCAGCTAATACAGCTGTAGTAACAGGAAAAACAAATGTTAATATAGGAAAAACAGTTGTTGAAACAACAGGATTGACACAAGGAACAATAAATATATCTGGAACAGTATTTGGTGGAGGAAAATCAAATTCTGCTGGTTCAGATGATTACGACTTCTCATTTGAAAGTGTTATTGGAAATACATATATAAATATAAATGCAGAAGATTATGATAATGGAACTTATACATTTACAATTGGAAAGAGTATTTTTGGTGCAGGAAATGCAGCAACAATGTCAGGAGATGGGTATGTTAATATATCAAATTATGGTTCTGCAACAAACATAAAAAATAATATTTCAATTCAGAGAGCAACAAAAGTTGAAATTAATAATTGTGGAATATATTTAGAAGGAACAACAGATAGAACAAATGAAATTTCTACAACAGCATATTCTTTTAACAGAATAAAAGAATTAATTATAAAAAATAATTCAACATTGTATCTAGCAAGTGGTGCAAATATATTAGAAAAGCTAACAAGTGTGGATGCTTCAAACCAAAAAGCGACAGTAACAGTAGGAAAAAATGGAATAATAAGTAAAAATGTTGACAACAGAATATATTTATTACAAGGAAAAAATCTAGTTTTAACAACTGAATCAGGTTCACATGGTGAAGTTTCAGGAATGACTTATGTTGGATTATTTAAAGGAAAAATAAATAGAAATACAGGAATTTACTCATCAGATTATCAACATGGTGATGAAGTTCCAACAGATTATGAAGAATTTTCAAGAAACTCTTATGTACAAGGAAAGCATTATACAAATCATCAAATAGAAGTAGATGGTTTTTATACAAATTATAATGTTGATGGAAAAATAGAAACAAAATATATTGAACCAACACCAGAATCAGAAACATATTATCAATGGATAATAGGAAAAATGTCAGATGATATATATTATGAAAATATAGAATTAATTGCAACAAAGTATTCAACAACAGCAGCTTATGTATTATCACTTGATGGATTAAATGAACCTAATATGGTTATTAATGTGTTGGGTGTAGATACATCAGATTTAAGTGATGGAGTTATATTAAAAGACGAAGATACAATACCGAATATTGAAATGGATAAAAATATAGCAAATAGTAATTTTGGTTTAACAATGACAGCTGGAAATACAGGATGGCAGTCAAAAGGTAAAACAGAATTTTATAGAAAAGATAATGCACAAACTGGAGAAGTAGTAGGAACTACAGAGTTTGTAAGTGATAATTCTAGTACAACACCAACATTTAGTTTTTATATGGGACATTCGAAAAATGTTAGTGAAACAAAAACATTAGGTACTGTAACAATAAAACTTCAAGCTAGTTATGTAAAAAATGATGAAATGCAAATAAAAAATGTATATATTGTTATAACATTATCTACAAATAATACTATAAAACTAGCAACAGATTACTATGAGGGAGCTATGTCACCAGGAAAACAATATAGTATGTTCCCAACAACTACAACTAAAATTACAAGTAAAAGTTCATTATCTGCATATTATTCATTATATTTAGGAAATTATTCAACAGATGATGAATATTACAAAGAAGGATATTATTATAAGCATTGTTTAATATCAAGTTGTGTATTACCAGCAAATACTAAAATAACAATGATAGACCGCTCATCAAGTGATAATATTAGATATTATTATTACATAGTAACAGAAGAAGATAATGCTTCTAATAAAACAGAATTTTATTTTACAGAATTTACAGCTATGGACAGTACTAATGAAAAATATAGTGCTGATCAAACTTATTATAATAAAGAAGCAGATTTAGTAATGGAAGAATTTATATTCCAATTTGATTTTGAAAATATTGCACTTGCAAATTCATTGCAAAATGAATATTTAATAGTACAATTGAGAGATTACTGGGATAATACAACAAAACTTACTGTAAATAGAGATGCATATCCAATGTTATTTAATGTATATATGGATAAAGAGGCAATAAAGGATGTTTCTGTTAAAGCTGATAAATCATATATATATATTGGTGAGAATTTAAAAACAACATTAACAACTCAATATGCATATCAACAAGTTGATGCAGAAACAGTTTATGATACAACATATTTTCAAGATCAATTAGGTGTAAAAATTACGATTTTAGATAGTGGAAATCAATTAAGTTCATCAGATTTAACTGGTATTTATATTGAGCATAATGGAAGTAGATATTATGCAAGAGCAGATGGTTCATTTAGAATAAAACTTGCAGATGCAGTTTCTAATATTTTAACTGATTTAACATTTTATACAGAAAATGGAAAATTGGAGAGTAAAACATATACAATAAAATTTGAAACATTTGGTTCTTTAGACGGAATTTATTATTCAAGTCATATTGCCGAAGATAGTATTAATGTTCAAATTATAAATACAGACTATGGATTAATTGCGAAACTTGATAAAGATTCGGTTATAATAGATAAAACTACTGGAGAAGGAATAAATAAAAGCAATGTTTTAAATTTTGAAATAGGATATTCTGGAGAATTTACAAATCCAAGTATACATATTTCTATGTATAGAAGAGATTATCCAGCAGATTCATTATATAGTTATACATATAATTTAGTAGATTTAAATGAATATGTAGAAAATAATTTGATTGCTACAGCTATAAAAAATGAATATTTAGTTACAGATAATCCAAAATCTATTCAAAATTTACAATTAACATTAAAGAGTAATTTATTACAAGGTACATATAAGGTAATATTTACATTATATGATGGCGACAGAGCAATTGGTGATGTTGAAAAAATGATTATAATAAAATAAAAATAATTATTAAAAAACGAAGATATAATTTTTAGTTATCTTCGTTTTTATTAAAATAATGAAAGAGAGGAAAAGTAATTTGTATTATACATATATGTTGAGATGTAATGATGACTCCATTTATACAGGCATGACAAATGATTTAGAAAAGAGAATAAATGAACATTTAACAAAAGATATAAAATGTGCAAAATATACTAAATCACATGATGCTCAAAGATTGGAATGTGCGTGGAGAAGTAAAGACAAGTCACTAGCATGTAAACTTGAATATCAAATAAAACATTTATCAAAAAAACAAAAGGAAAACTTAATAAATGGTAAAAGATTATGTGCTTATTTGAGAGGAAAAGTTGATTGTAGAAGATATAAAAGAATTGACTGATAAATTGTGTTTTGATATAATAAAGAAAATCAATACAAAAGGAGAAAAATGATGGAAGAAAACGTAAAATCACTTGCAAATTTTTTTGAAAGTGATGCTAAAATAAAAGAAATATTGGCAGAATGTGCACCTACAAATTTAGATACTCAAGATACTGTAATAGAATATTCAAATAAATTAATGAAAGCTATAGAAACAATAGAAGTTGAAATGAATAAGATTTTTTCACAAAAAGGTTTACCAACAAGTATGTTCAAAGAAAATGTTATGAAATTATTAGGAGAAATAAAAAATCAATTAGAATCAACAATGGATCCAAATAAATTAAAAGAAATTTATAAAAAATCATTTTCAGATATGTCTCCTAAATTTGTTGAAGATGTTGGAAAGGTTTGTGTAGGATATACAACTAAACAGCATTTTAATAGAGATGGTAGTAATATAAGTTTGTTTGGGGTTGCAGCCGAAACAAAAACTATTAATGAAATGTTACATTTATTACATTCATATATTTGTAATGATGATAATATGTATAAAATGTTGCCTGTTGTAGAAAGAAAAAAAATTGGCAGATATGGTGATTGTACATTGTTTGGAGAGGCAAGTGATATTGCTAAAGACATATATGATAGTATGCCAGAAAATCAATGGAATAGCGAACTAGGAGAAACTTATATTATTGGACTAAAAAACAGAGCACTAATGATGGTAAGAGATAGTGGTCATGCATTGACAATAGATATTGAAGAAGATAAAGAAAAAGGAAAAGTATTTGTAAAATATTTTGTTCCTAAAATATGTAATATAGAAAAGTTAAATAAGCTAAAAGGAATACATAAGATACCAACAGATGCATATTGGAGGGATATGAGTGCAAATGGAATGTATGAAACATCTATTGATGGATTTGGAACTGATATTGTTAATTTTATACAAGAAGTTCCAACAGATATGGATATGGAAATTGATAATTCATGGATTTATCAAAATGAGAATGAAGAAAGTGAGCAAGAAAACATTGAAAGTGAAGTTAAAACAGATGCAAAAGGTAATGGTGTTGAAGTAGAAATGCAGGAGCAAGAAACATCATCTGTACCAGATTGGATGAAAAGAATGATGTTGGTTGCTCAAGGTGTGGATGAAAGTAAATTAGGAGCTTATGAAAAAAATAAGGTTGTTGAATTAATGGAGGAACTTAATGAAAAACAATTAGAACAAGGGCAAGATGCACGACAATAAAAAGTCAAAAATACGAAAGAGAGTTAAGTTATGAGAGAAAATTATTTAAAAGCATTTTCAGAAGTTGAACAAATTATAAAACTTATGCCAGAAAGTTTACAAAATAAAATTCCAAAGAGATTTAAAGAGATAATTTCAGCAGAAAAATCTCAAACATATATACCGAATATAAAAGAACCATTCGAAGAATGTAATATAATGGATGAAACAAAAGTAATTTTAGCAGTAATTTATAGAGATTTTTTGTGTAGTAAAGAAGAAAGAGAAAGAATTAAGTTAAAAGATTCACAAAAACTAAAGGAATATGAAGAGGAATTAAGAAAAAAATATAATCCAAATGATTTATTTGAAAGTAGAAGAAATATACAAAGTGTGTCAAAAAGTGATACTTTAGAGGAAAATGCAATTATAGAATATAAGGAAAAGAATTTTATTCAAAAGTTGTTTGAGAAAATTAAACATTTATTTAAAAAGTAATATTTTTTATTGTTTAAAAGAAAACCATGGGTTAGACCTGTAGTTCAAAAAAAGCAATTGCAATGTATAAAAAAATTCCTCCAATGATATAATAATTTTATAGTCTGCGAAACTGTAAAAAAATTAATAAAAGGAAGAATTTATCGTGAATGACGATATAAATAGTTTAGCACATAGTAAATATTAATGCAAGTATCATATAGTATTTGCACCCAAATATAGAAGAATGGCCATTTATAGTCATTATAAAAGAGATATAGGAATAATATTGAAACAATTATGCGAATAAATATAAGAAAGTAGAAATAATAGAGGCTGAAGCATGTCCAGATCATATACATATGTTGGTAGAGATACCACCCAAGATGAGTATAGCCTTATTTATGGGAATTTAAGATGAGCTGAATTGTTGTGTCTTTTTTCTCATTATGCTAAAATGTATTTAGTTGTAATATTAGGAGGTATTTAATTGGAAAAAGAATTAGCTTCTAAGGTATTTATATTAGATCAATATAATAGTAAAGAAAATATGGAAGAACATATAAAAGAATATATGAAAAGATTAAAAGAAAATTATCCATCGTCAGTAGTAACAAGGGAATTTTATAAAGGAAGTAATGTTTTTGTAAGAGCAACACAAATAATCCCTAATGTAAAAGTTATAAAAAAAGATATAGAAAAACAAGAAGAATTGGAACAAGAAGAAGTTAGAATTAAGGAAAGAGGAATTAATGGATTAGGGGAAAATGTATATAGAGAAAAAAATCATGGCAGATCACGAGGCTTTGGGGATAATGGGAAAAATGAGAGAGAAAGAGGTGGTCGATAATGAAAGAATTAATAAAAGTTGTTGCTAAAAAGCTTTTTATACTATCTATAATTGTTAATACAGTATATTCTTTAGCTGATTATGGAGAAGCATTTGCATTATCATATTTTGGAACAAGTCCTTTAACATTATATAAAATTATAAGTTTAACAATATCAATTTTTGTTTTAGATATTATTATGCTTATAACAGGTAAAGTGGCATCTTACATTGATAATGTAAATAATATGAGAGTGCAAACAGCAATACAAAAATATTATTTTAACAAATTGCAATCTATGACTATGGAACAAATTTCAAATACTCATACAGGTTATATACATAAATTAATAACTAATTTATCATTTTACTTTTTTGAAATGACATGGCAATTTGAAATAAGTGTGATACCACTTATTATTGGTGGAACATCAATATTAATGATGGTATGTAAACAATCAATAATGACAGGCATAATTTGTATAATTATTTCTACATTAGCGGTATTCTTTAAATATAAAATGATTAAAAATAAACAAATTTATCAAAAGAAAACTAATGAAGCTGAATCAAGATACAATGCAACATTTATAGATTTTATTCAGAATATAATTGCTGTTAGAAAGTTAAATATTGGAGAATTTTGTAACAAGAAAATAAATGAAAATGCAAATGATTATTTAAAAGCTACTAAGATTAATGAAAGAAAAAGATCTAATACAAATGGTGTTTTTACAGGATTAATGGATTTATTGTATTTAGTTATATTAATTAGTACAATAATGATGGTTAAAAATGGACAGGATGGATTACCTTATCTACTTTTCTATATGGCAGCATTAGGAAAATTGTATTCTAATCTAAACAGTTTAGTTAGATTACTAGATATGAACGAAAGATTAAAAACAGCTAAAAAACAACTAGATGATTATTTCAAAAATAGTAAAGATGTAAAATTAATTAAAGATTTTAATAATATTAAATTAAGTAATGTAGTATTTTCATATTCTAAAGATTCAACAAAAATAAAGATACCAGAATTTATATTACATAGAGGTGATAAAATAAGTATAATTGGCGAATCGGGTCAAGGAAAAACAACAGTTATGAATATTTTGGCAGGATTATATCCATTAGAAAATGGTAAATTATTAATAGACAATAAAGAAATAAAGGATAGTAGATTAGATCTTGTATTTGTATCACAAGAAGAGGACTTATTTGATTTAAGCATAAGAGATAACTTATGCTTGGGAAAAGATATATCAGATGATAAGATATTAGAACTATTGGAAGAAGCAGGACTTATAGGATGGTATAAAGAATTACCAGATGGACTAGAAACAATGGTAGGAGAAAGAGGAATAAAATTATCAGCAGGACAAAAACAAAGATTAAATTTAATAAGAGGCATTTTAATAGATAAAGATTTATATTTCTTTGATGAGCCTACATCTAATTTAGATGCTTTATCTGAAGAAAAGATAACAAATATGATTGAAAAGTATTTAAAAGATAAAACATATGTGATTGTAACACATAGACCGAAATTGAAAGAATTATGTAATAAGCATTACTTATTTGATAATCATATGATGAAAGAAGTAATAACAGTATAATTAATATATACAACAATTTAAAGAGCGAAAATATAGCTTGGATTGTTGTATTTTTTTGATAATTATAGAAAATATTATGTAAATATGCTATAATATAAAATATGAGGTACATACCTTTGTAAAAAATTTTTTCTATCACATATAATTAAGGAGGAAAAGCACATGAAAGTACAGGAAAAATTGAAAAACTTGATTCTGGAGGTGATAAATCTTATTATTAAGTTCTTCAAACCATATGGTTTATCAGATGAGATGCTTACTATTCCTGAAAGCGTAAAGCGGATGGGATTTAAAGTGGGTTTCATGAATCTGGGAATGACCATAATTACCCTTGTTTTTGCATTCATGCTTAAAGCGACAAACATGATGATTGACTACAGGCTGATTTTACTTGGAATCATATTATTTATGTTGTATCGTGGCCAGCAAGTTGTAAGGGAAGCATTTTATCTTTTTAAGAGCTCTGAAAGCAAAAAATTTGAACTCATTTTTGAAGATGAAATTGTATTCAGAGGTAGTCAGATCATCGGTAAGACAGCCAATAAGGTTTTGAAGTATGACACATCAAATAAGTTGTATAAAGTAATGAGCAATGAATCGGTGTTAAATACTATTAAGAACTATTTGCAAAATTTTTGGCGACAGAAAATTCAACATACATTTGATGTATTTGAAATAATTAGTGTAATTATTATGTTAGCTGTAGCCATACTAACCAACACATCTATTTCACAAGTTGTTTTTATTCCTCTGATTTTGGTATTTGTGCTTATCTCTTTCTTTTGTTCAGCATATATTAGTTTAAATAGAGAAGCATACTATAAGAAACACAGAGAGTATAACAACGAACAGTCTTTGATAGTAAATGATTTACTTCGTGTTCCTGTAATTGTCAAATATGACTTGGATATGAGAATTAATAAATTTCAAAAGACTGTTATTGCAAGCAATGAGAATGTTACAAAGTTCCACAAGAAGATGAATTTGTCAAGATTGTTTGTAACAATAATGGAAACATTTAGTCAGTATGGAATTATAATATTCTATCTGTTAGGAGTTGAATGGAGTAGCATCAATTTAGCAACTATAACAGAAATTACTGCAACACTTCTGATTGTTGAAACAGCATTAGGACAGATTAGTAGAATTGCTGAAACTTTGAACAATCACAATGAGAGGTTAATCATACTGGAAAAAGAAGAAAAGGATATGTCTTTAATTTTGGATGTGTATCATAGTGAATCCGCAAAGATTTTTACACCTAAAGTTGTTGATAATATAAGGATAAATCCATTTTCAATTCAGTATTTGGAGGAATCTGAAAACGATAAACCTTTTACATTAATTTCAAAGAAAAAGATACACATTAATAGCGGAGAGGTTGTTATTCTGTATGGTCCATCTGGTAGTGGAAAATCGACATTCATGAAGATGTTGACCGAAAGAATCAGATTAGAAAAAAGTACAAAGATACCTTCGACATCACGATTTTTGTTCTATGATGAAAAGTTAAAGTTTGGTAGTTTGAGTATTTTTGAAGAGTTGTTCTGTTGCAATGAAAATCCGGATCTTGCAAAAATGCAAAAGATTTTAGAGAATCTCCATTTATGGTGTGAAATAAAATCTAATTGCTTTGATGTATGGAAATGGATGAGAGAAAAACAATTCGAGCAGTCTCTTTCAAATGGACAGAAACAGAGGCTTATTCTTGCAAAGATGCTGTACTGGTTAGATGATGAAATTGATGTTATGGTCTTGGATGAATGTACATCTGGTCTTGATGATAAAGCAGAATCTGATTCGGCAGATGCAGAAAGAATTTTGGAATACATTGTGAGGTATGCTAATTCGGATAAAAAACGAATTGTAATTATTTCAACACACCAAAACATTAATGGATTCAAAAGTAAACTTGCTAATGAGTACACATTTAGAAATTTACAGTTTGCAAAGGATGGAGAATTTAATTTAGTAAAAGAGATTTAACACATTCGAGCTACTGTTTTTTCGGTTAGGAGAGTGCATTGCACTTTCCTAATTTTTAAATAATGAAAAAATTTATATACTTATCGACTTGAATGCAGTAATACAAATATAGAGAAATTTTGTAAAAGTTACAGAAAATATAAAAAGGCTTAAAATAGCCTAAAAACAATTTAAGGAGCTTTCAAAAAGCTCCTTTTTCTGGTCGAGGCGACAGGGATCGAACCTGCGACCTCATGGTCCCAAACCACGCGCGCTACCAACTGCGCTACGCCTCGATAATTCCAAATGCTTATATATAATAGCATATAATAAAAAAAAATTCAAGAGTTTTTTGAAAAAAATAAATATTTTTTTAATTCTATTGAAAATTTGATAAAAACATCGTATAATATATAAGTATTGGTAATGCGCTCGTAGTTTAGCTGGATAGAATGCAAGGCTACGAACTTTGAGATCGGGGGTTCGAATCCCTCCGGGCGCACCAAAGTAAGTTTGCATTGAACTTTTTCAAAACATTGAAAATAGTGAGAGCTGGAAATAGAAAATATGAATCGATTTATCGATTCATATTTTTTTGTTATTTGGTGTTATATCTGTAAAATAATAAAAATCAAATAGGAGAGAGTGTGAAAAAAGTTATAATGTGGAAAGTATGCTTACACAAAAATTGACAACTTTATGTAAATATGATACAATAAAGTTATAAGAAAATTTGGTATAATGCAGTATTCTAGTTGAACACTAGCAATGTTTTCCAGTCAAGGAGGAGACAGTTATGGCAATGAAGATTATTGTAATTGGTCTGGAGGAACTTCGGATTGATGAGAGCAAGGCAAAAAAGATCTCCGGAGAACTTGGAGAAAGTATCGACCTTGTTGAGCGGGCTTATGGAATCGTGAGATATAATCTCGACGGTTATAATGAGACCGAAGTTGACAAGAGCAAACGCATTCATTTTTCGTGGAGAGCACTGAAAGAGCTGTTGAAGGCAGCGATGGATAAGGGCTATCACATTGAAGACGTGGTAGATATTATGGAGAGCGCGATGGGAGATTCGGATTTCATTTCTGTTGGTAGCTTTCTCAATGCTCTGGAAATGAATAAGTGGTGAAAAAGTGGCACTGTGCAAACGATTTATATGCACAGCGCCATTTTATTTACTAATAGATATAAGCGATTTACTGTTGTTGAATGGGGAGGAACAAAAATAAAATAGAATATAAAATTAACCTAGAGTCAAAAATGAGTCTAGGTATTTTTATAAATATATGTAAAAACAAAAAATTGTATTGTTATTAAAATAAATTTATGTTAAAATTCAAATGGAGGAATAACAATATGATAAAAAATATAGTATTTGATATAGGAAATGTAATATTGAATTTTAAATTATCAGAAGTTTTACCATATTTTGCAAAAGATGAAAAAGAAGAAGAATTTATAATAAAAAATATAATAGAATCTCCTGAATGGCTTGGAAATGCACTAATAGATACAGGATATATAAGTAAAGAAAATGCAATATCTATTGTTGAAGACAGAACAAATCATATAAATGATGAATTAATTGAAAAATTTTGGAATAATTACAATAAATATAGTAAAATAAATGAAGAAGTAGTAAAATTGATAAAGAAATTAAAAAATAGTGGATATAAAATATATTTACTATCTAATATAAATGAACATACTTATGATAGTATAAAAGAAAACGAGTTATTTAATATAATAGATGGATATATTTTTTCATATATTGAGCATAAAGTAAAACCATATAAAAGTATATATCTATCATTATTAGATAAATATAAATTAATACCATCTGAATGTTTATTTATTGATGATAAAGAAGAAAATGTAAAAACAGCTAATACATTAGGAATACTTGGAAGAAATGTTATGCCTGATTGCATAGAAAGTATAAAAGAACTATTAGAAAAATATAATATAAATTACTAGTGAGGAAAATATTAATGAGTGAAGAAAATACCACCCAAGCACGTTTTAAATATGGGTATGAAAATTTAAGAACAGAAGAATATGATAAATTTTTTGGAAAAATTTTAGAACAGATAAAAGATCCAGAGTTAAAAAGAAAAATAGAGCGGAATTTATTATAATGGCGGTTTTGATGAATATACTGTAGACTCAAATGTTGATGGAATAAGAAAAAACTCAAGAATAGAAAGAGGAAAACGTATGTCGGTTGCATATTTATTAGCAACAAATCCTGAAACATTTGAATTTTTTAGAAATAATAAAATTGACTTATATCATGGCACAAATGGTAAAGCTTTAAATGGAATTATTCAGAATGGAATGAGTAGTTTTAAAGAAATGAGAGATAAAGGAATTGATGTTGAAACAGGAGAGAAATGGTCAAGAAATAATGAACATAAAAGAAATTTTATTAGTTTTACAGATGATTTAAATACAGTATCAAGTTATGCTTACGCAAAAAGTTCACCAGAAGAAGCAGAAAACGAAATGAATTTTGGAGTTGTGATAGGAATGTCATCTAAAAATCTGAAAAATTTAGAGAAAACTCGTGTCGGCTCTGATTTACCTGAAATAGGAATTATGGGAAATATACCTATAGAATACATAGATAGTATATCTGTTCCAAAAGAAAAAGTAGAACTTGTAAAGAAAATGGTTGGAAATAAGCAAATAACAGTATTACCCTATGACATGGATATTCCATTTTATATTGATGATCTTGAAACATATATTGATTTTGATAAATTATCTCAAAGAGTTTCAGAAGCTCAAAAGGATAGAGAAAATACAGAAAAAGTTCCAAATAAAAAAATGCTTACAGTTAAACAAATTGGAAAAGCAACAATAAAAGCACTAACAGAAGATAAAATGAAAATCACCGGAATGTTTAACAGATTAAAAAATTTATTAAAAGAAAAGGGGATTGGAAAATGATAAATGAAGCAGTACTTCCAAAAGCATATAAGGAAGTTATAGAAATATTAAAATATGTACCAGAAATAGATTATAATAAAATACCTAAATATTTAATTGAAAAATTTGAAAAAGATGCTGAAAAAGATTACAATTACAATGTTACAGAATTTGAAGACTTTGATAAGCAGCCAATGTTAAAAGAAACAAAAGCAATATTGGCAGTTATATTTAGAGATTATTGGGCAACAGAAGAACAAAGAGAAATAATAAGATCAAATGAGAAATTTGATATAAGAAAAAATGAAGAAGCAAAAAGAAATGAATATAATCCTGATGATATTTTTGCAAAAAGAAGAGAAAAAGATAATATAGAAGAAAAAAGTGATAATAATAATTCATTAGTTATAGTTGAAGAAACAAGTATATTAAAGAAAATTTTAAACAAGATAAAGAAATTTTTTCATATAAAATAATTTAAGCTATACACAATATAATTAAAAAATTATATTGTGATAGCTTTTTATTATATATTATCGTTTACTTAAAACTATATTAAACGATTTTGTAACATATCCTCTACTTATATTAATTGTAATAGTATCACCTGGAGATTTACTATAAATATATTCTTGTAATTCAATCATATTGTTAATTGGAATATTATCAATTGAAGTTATGATATCTCCTACTTTAATTCCAGATGATATTGCCGGACTTGTATCTGAAATTAGTATTATATATACACCATTAGAATTAGATGTTGAAAGATATGGAATCACCTCTTTGTCATAGGCGTAAATACCTAAATAAGCTTCATTAAAAAATCCATTTTCGATAAATTGTTCAAGAACAGGTTTTATAACATTTATAGGAACTGCAAAACCAATTCCTTCTGCTGTAGTTATTTTTACACTATTTATTCCAATTACTTCTCCATTAGATAAAATTAAAGGTCCACCACTGTTACCAGGATTAATAGATGCATCTGTTTGAAGTAAATCCGTCATATATGATACAGAATTATCTTCGTCAATTCTAACAGTTCTATTTGTAGCACTAATTATACCAGAAGTTATTGTACGTCTGAATTCAAATCCAATAGGATTACCAATTGCATAAACTTTTTCTCCAGATTTTAAAGATGATGAATCTCCTAATTTTACGGCATTTAGATTTGAAACATTTATTTTTGTTATTGACAAATCTAAAAACGAATCAGCCCAAACAACAGTACCATCATAAGTTGAACCATTTTCAAGAGTAATATAGCAAGTACTTAATTTATCACCAGTGACATGATAATTACTTAAAATATATCCATCACTAGAAAAAATAATGCCACTTCCAAGACCTAAATCACTTACTGTGGAAATATTTGAAAATATGGAAGTAGAACGTGATTTTATTTTGGAAATACCAACAACACATTGAGAAACTTCTTCAAGAATATCTGCTACACTTTTGCTTTCTTTCATTTCATTTTCAACAGATTGTTCATTAATTGTGGAATTTAGCCTAGAAGATTCATAGTCAGGAACGATTTCTATGTTATTATATGTAGTATAAAAATAATAACATAAACCAAAAAACATAATTGCTAAAATTAAAAAAATAATTATGTTTCTAATAAAATGAGAATTTTTTTTCATATATTTTACCTTTCAAATTTTTTATAGTATGTACAATAAAATAAAAAAATAAACGAAAAAATGGAACTTCCATTTTTTCGTCATAAAACCTAAGAGTTAGAACATGAATTACAGCTTTCACAATCGCTACTTTCACTTCTATTGCAAGGTTTTTCTATTTTATCACAATGAGGAAAATCATGATAATCACATTCTAAGTCAACACCTTTTAAACAAGAACCTTCATGATGACATTTAGCACAAACTTTTATGTGTTTTACTTTATTTGCCCAAATTTGAACTGCATATTTTTTTCCGGGGCAAAGAGGTCCAAAAACGAATTCTCCATCGTCATCTGTGAAAGTGTGAGAAACAGGTTTTAATTCTTTTTTTCCATATTTATACTCAACTTCAACAAGTTTTACAACAGCATCTTTAACAGGTTCTTTAAAACAATCTCTAACAATTCCGTAAATTACATCTCTATGGTCATTTGCTAGAGTTATATCTAAATCAAATTGTTTACCATCTGCAATAAAACCATCTACATCAACAATAGGACATATTGGTTCAGGTCTTTTTTCATCGAATTCCATAATAAAAACTCCTTTAACAAAATTTAGGCGTATGCCTATTAATATATAATATGAAAAAATCTTAATAATTGATAATAAAATGTGGAAAAACCAGAAAAGATAGTATATAATTAGGTGACTTTAAATAATAATTAACAAGGAGAAAATAAATGGATAGTAGACCAATTGGAGTATTTGACTCAGGAGTAGGCGGAATAACAGTATTAAAAGAAATAAGAAAAGAATTGCAAAATGAAGATATAATTTATTTAGGAGATACTGAAAACTTTCCTTATGGAAATAAAACTAAAGAAGAGATTATAAAATTTGCTGAAGAAAATGTGAAAAAACTTTTAAAATATAATGTAAAAATAATTGTTATTGCATGTGGCACAGCTACAAGTCAAGCAATTGAAAAATTAAGAGAAGAGTTTTCAATTCCAATTATAGGAATAATTGAACCAACAGTAAATTATATAAAACAAAAAAAATATAAAGAAATAGGTGTAATTGCAACAGAAGGAACAATAAGAAGTGGAGCATGGGAAAGTAAATTAAAAGAAAAAATGCCAGAAATTATTGTAATAAATAAGGCGTGTCCTATGCTTGCAACGATTGCCGAAGAAGGAAGAGCAAGAAGTACAGAAGGAAGAAATGTAATAAAAGAATATATGAAAAACTTTAAAGAGAAAAAGATAAATAAAATTATATTAGGATGCACACATTTTCCAGTATATGAAGAAATAATAAAAGAAGAATTAGGATATGAGGTGGAACTGATAAATACAGGAGTTACAGTAGCTAAACATTTGAAAAATCAACTTAAAAAAAATAAAATATGTAATGAAAATAGAAAGGGAGTAATAAAAATTCATTTAACAAAAAAAGAAGAACAATTTGAAAGAATTGCTGAAAATATAATGAAAAATTCTTGACAGTAAAAGGATTTGAAGCTATAATGAGAATATCTAAAAAGTGGAGGACATAATATTAATGGAAGAAAAAATGTTTTCAATTAATGATAACCAATATACACAAATGACTGATGAAAAATTAATAGAAAATATCAAGAACGAAGATAAATTGGCATTAGATTGTCTAATAGAAAGATATAATGATATTGTTAATATGAAAGCTAATAAATTTTTTATGGTTGGAGCAGAAAGAGAAGATATGGTTCAAGAAGGAATGATTGGACTATACAAAGCAGTAAAATCTTTTGATACTCAAAAACAAAATTCTTTTAAAACATTTGCGAATATGTGTATAGAAAGACAGCTAATAACAGCAGTAAAAAATTCAAATAGACAAAAACATATACCATTAAACTCATCTATATCATTAAATTCTGCAGCTTATGATGATAATGATGATATGGATAAACTAGAGGTTGTAGATTTAAAAACAGAAGATGATCCTTCTGATATAATAGTTAATCAAGAATATGTAAAAACAATAGGAAATAAAATAAGAGAAAATTTAAGTGATTATGAATTAGCTGTATTATATGAATATGAAAAAGGGCAATCTTATGCTAGGATTGCAGAAAAATTAAATACAAAAGTAAAATCTGTTGATACAGCAATACAAAGAATAAAGAAAAAAGCAAATAAAATAAAGGAGAGTATAGAGTTTTAAAATAAAATTAAGAAAACTGTCGAAAAAAGTAGCAAGAATGACTTGCTATTTTTTTTGTTTTCTTATAAAATATATTGGTATGTGAAAAAAATATTTCCTGAAAGGAGTAAATATATGCCAAACCTGGAAAAAGAATTACCTAAAAGCATGCAAAGACAGTCAAAAAATTATAGACCAGAAGAAATTCAAATGATGTATAAAAAAACAAAAAAGAATAATTCAAATTCAAAAAATAAATCAAAAGCAAAGAAAAAAGCAGTAAAAAAAGAAACAAAAGTAACTGGAAAAATAATAAATGTAAAAGACGAATATTTAGAAAAAGAAAATGAACTTCCTAAAGCATTGAGAGAAAAAAAAGAAACAAATGAGCTAATGGATGAGAATGAATTACCAAAAGCTTTGCAAAACGAAAAAAAGGAAGAGAAAAAAACAGAAGAAATAAATGTAGAAAAATTAATAAAAAAGAGAAGAATGAAAAGCAAAAAAAATAAAATTTGGATACGAATACTAGTAACATTAATAATATTGGGCATAATGGGAATGACAGCATTGGGATTTTTATTATATGGACCATATTCTGGATTTAGAGATTGGTTAATAACAAGTGCAATGACAACAATGTCACATCAATATTTAGCAACATGGTTTTATGATGAAGATACAATAAATTCAGTTTTAAATAATAATAAAGTTGAAGATACAAATGAAATTACTGATACATCACTGACAGTAATTGTAAAAAAAGATCAACAATTAGAAAATGAAATAAAATATGCAAACGAATATGAAAGACAAATCTTAGAAAAAGATCCTAATAATGATGATTATAAAATAATAGAAATATCAGGTAAAGGATATAGTGGATATTTAGCAGCAATATATGATCCTTCTAGAGTAAAAACAGTTTATTCAAAAAGTATAGGTTCATCAGGGCAGTATTTAACAACAATGGCAAAAGAAAATGATGCACTTATAGCTATAAATGGTGGTGGATTTGAAGATGCTGGAGGAAAGAGCAATGGTTCTACACCAGTAGGAATAACATTTTCTGGTGGAAAATTAATAACATCAAAATCATATTCTGGTCAAGGTGGATTAATAGGATTTTCAAAAGAAAATAAACTTGTAGTAGGAAAAATGACAGTTGCAAAAGCTAAAGAATTAAATATAAGGGATGCAGTAACATTTGGACCATTTTTGATTATAAATGGAAAAGCTGTAAATGTTTCAGGAAATGGAGGCTGGGGAACAGCACCTAGAACAGCAATTGGACAAAGACAAGATGGAATAGTTCTATTTTTAGTAGTAGATGGAAGAACAGTAACAAGACCTGGAGCAACAATAAATGACTTAATTGAAATTATGCAAAGATATGGAGCATATAATGCTGCAAATTTAGATGGAGGAACATCTACAGCAATGTTTGTAAATAATGAGGTTATTAATGATCCAGTAGATAGATCAGGTACTCATAGAACAAGATATATTTCAACAGCATTTATTTTGACAAAAGCAGAATAAAAATTAGGTTAAAGATGTAGAAAAGGAGGATGTATTAAAATATAGTTTTAGTACAAAAAATGTGATGGGATTTGTAGTAGCAGTTGACGGACCTGCCGGAAGTGGAAAAGGAACAGTAACCAAAAAGGTAGCACAAGAGTTAAATTTAATAAGTATTGATACAGGTGCAATGTATAGATGTGTTACATTGAATATGCTAAGAAACAATATAGGTTTACAAGATACAGAAAAAATAAAAGAATTATTAAAAACAATAAAGATAGAATTTAAAAAAGAAAGAAACAATGTTGATCAAGTCTTTTTAAATGGAGAAAATGTAACTAAATTGATAAGAGAAAAAGAAGTTAATGAATTTGTATCTCAGGTTTCACATGTTGTAGAAATAAGAGAGAATATTACAAACTTATCTAGAAAAGTTGCAGAAGGAAAAGAAGTAATTATGGAAGGAAGAGATATTGGAACAAATGTCTTTCCAAATGCAGAAGTAAAAATATATTTAGATGCTACTCCAGAAGAAAGAGCAAAAAGAAGATTAAGACAGAATATTGAGAAGGGAATAAATATATCATTTGATGAAATTGTAGAAAATATTAAATTTAGAGATTATAATGATAAAACAAGTCCAGTAGCACCTTTAAAACAAGCTGAAGATGCTATATATATAGATTCAAGTAATATGAAAATAGATGATGTTGTAAAAAAAATAAAAGATATTGTAATTGAAAAAAAGAAAAATAGTAAAGGATAATAAAATGAAAGATGAATTTTTAAGAATATTAAAAAGTGTAAAAAGAGAAGGAATAGATGATTTGATAAAATTTATTGAAAGTACAGATTTTTTTACTGCACCTGCAAGTACAAGATTTCATGGAGATCATGCAGGTGGACTTGTAGAACATAGTTTGAAAGTATATGAAATTTTACAAGAAAAAGTAAAAAATGCACCAATTGAATTAAACATACCAGAAGATACATTAAAAATAGTTCCATTATTACATGACTTATGTAAAGCAAATTTTTATAAAATTGATTATAGAAATGCAAAAAATGCTTTAGGGGTATGGGAAAAAGTACCATATTACACGGTAGAAGATACAATTCCTTATGGACATGGTGAAAAATCAGTTATGATGATAACAGAATATATGAAACTTACAAGTGAAGAAAAATATGCAATCCGTTGGCACATGGGATTTACAGAGCCAAAGGAGCAATATGGAACAATAGGAATTGCATATACAAAATATCCATTAGCTCTTCTTATGTTTGAAGCGGATTTAGAGGCTACATACTTTTTTAACACATAGAAAGGAAAAAGATGAATGTAAAATTCATCTTTTTTTTGCATAAAAAAATTTGACATAATTTGTTAAAATATGCTATAATGATAAAGTGTTGAAAACTCAAAATAAAAGGATGTAAAAAAATGAAAGAACTAACCTATTCTCAAAAATCAATTTGGGTTACTGAACAATATTATAAAGGTAGTTCAGTAAATTCTATTTGCGGAACAGCAATAATTAATGAAAAGGTAGATTTCGAAAAACTAAAAGAATCTATACAAATTGTGTGCAAAAAACATGATAATTTCTGGCTAGAGTTTAAATTGAATAATGGAAATGTTGAACAGGTGTTATCTGAAAAAAAAGAAATTCAGATAGACACTATTAATATTGCGGGCAAAAATCAGCTAGAAGAAGAAAGAAACAGAATTATAAAAACAAAATTTCAATTAGAGAATTCAAAATTATTTAAATTTTATATCTTTAAATTTATAGATGGAAAAGGGGCTTTTATGCTTAATATACACCATCTAATTTCAGACGCGTGGACATTAGCGCTTATTTGTAATGACATTATAAAGACTTATTCAGAATTAATTCAAAATAAAGAAGTTGAAACAAAGGCTATATATTCTTATATAGACTATATTAAATCAGAGCAAGAATACCAAAAAAGTGAAAAATTTAACAAAGATAAAAAATATTGGATAGATAGATTTAAAACTATTCCAGAAATTGCAAGAATACCAGGAAGTGTAAAGGGAGATATTGACGAAACAGATCCTACTGGAGAGAGAAAACAATATGAAATTTCAAAAGAAAATGTAACAAAAATAAAAAATTATTGTAAAGAAAATAAAATATCATTATATAACTTCTTTATGGCAGTATCTGCAATATATATTGGTGAAATTTCAAATTTAGATGAATTTGTTATAGGCACACCTATTTTAAACAGAACTAATTTTAAAGAAAAGAATGCTGCTGGAATGTTTATAAATATGATTCCATTTAAGATTAATCTTAATGAAGATATAGAATTTAAGGAATTTGTAAAAAATATATCAAGAGATTCTATGGATATGTTGAAACATCAAAAATATTCATATCAAAGTTTATTAGAAGAGCTAAGAAAAGAAAATAAAAGCATTCCAAATTTATATAATATTTTGTTATCATATCAAATTACAAATGCAAAACAAAACGAAGGAAATATTGAATATGAAACAGAATGGACATTTAATGGATGTTGTGCAGATAATATTGATATTCAAATTTATGATTTGAATGATACTGGAAATTTGAATGTTGCTTATGATTATAAAACAAGTATTTATAATTCAGAAGATATTTCAAATATTCACAAAAGAATATTAAATATTATGAAACAAGTAATTTCAAACGAAGATGTAAAGCTTAGTCAGATTGATATTGTTACTCCAGATGAAAAAGAAAAATTGCTTGTGGAATTTAATAAAACAGATTTGGAATATGATGAAGAGAAAACTATTATAGAATATTTTGAAAAACAAGTAATTAATACACCAAATAAGATTGCTATTGTTAGTAATGAAGAGAAAATGACTTATTTTGAGTTAAATAGAAGAGCAAATCAATTAGCAAGAGAATTAATGAAAAATGATATAAATCAAGAAGATATTGTTGGAATTATGGTTAATAGATCACCTGAAATGATTATTGGACTAATAGCAATTTTAAAATGTGGTGCAACTTATTTACCAATAGATCCAGAATATCCAATTGATAGAATAAAATATATGATTGAAAATAGTAGTACAAAGGTTATTTTAGTAAATGAAAATACAGATAAAGTAAGTTTGGATGATTGTTTAAAAATTAATATAGGTATAAAAGAAAATCATATATATAATAGTGAAAATGAGAATATAAAAACAAAAATTGATCCAAATACATTAGCGTATGTTATTTATACATCAGGTTCTACAGGAAAACCAAAAGGAGTAATGGTAACAAATAAAAATTTATGCAATTTTATAAATGGAATAAAAAAGATAATAGACTTTAATTCACAAAAAACAATGGTATCTGTAACAACTATTTGTTTTGATATATTTGGATTAGAAATATGGGGAGCATTAACATCTGGAATGACATTAGTAATTGCTAATGAAGAGGAACAAAATATGCCAGTATTGTTAAATGAATTATGCCTAAAAAATAAAGTAAATATGATACAAACAACTCCATCAAGATATTCAACAATATTTGCAGAAAAAAATAATTTAGAGTTTATAAAGAACTTGACAGAAATTTTAGTTGGAGGAGAATCAATTGGAAATAAACTGTTATGTAAAATGCAAAAAAACACAAAAGCAAAAATATTTAATATGTATGGACCGACAGAAACAACAATTTGGTCAACAGTAAAAGAATTAACAAATGAAAAAGAAATAACAATAGGATATCCAATTGCTAATACACAATGTTATATTTTAAATAAAAATTGCAAATTATTACCATTTGGAATACCAGGTGAACTTTATATTGGTGGAAATGGTGTTTCAAAAGGGTACTTAAATAGAGAAGAGTTAACAAATGAAAAGTTCGTAAAAAATCCATTTAATGGGAAAACAATATATAATACAAATGATTTAGCATATTATAAAGAAAGTGGAGATATTGTTCATCTTGGAAGAACCGATTTCCAAGTTAAAATTAGAGGATTTAGAATTGAATTAGGGGAAATTGAAAACGTAATAGAAAATTATAGTGGAATAAAGCAAGCAGTTGTTTTAAAAAGAAAAGTAAATAACAGAGATGCATTAATTGCATATTATACATCAGAAAAAGTCGACAAAAATTTGTTGAAAGAATCAATAAATAAAGAATTACCAGAATATATGATTCCACAATATTTTATCCAATTAGAGAAATTTCCATATACATTAAATGGTAAGATAGATAGAAAATCATTGCCAGATCCTGAATTTAAGGGAAATAATAAAAAAGCTATAAAACCAAGAAATGAAATAGATAAAGAATTAATTAAAATAATAGAAAAAATGTTGCAAGTTACTAATGTTGGAATAAATAATACTTTATTAGAACTTGGAGGAGATTCATTAACAGCGATTACATTATCAACAAAGATTTTATCTAAATTTAATGTACAAATAAATATAAAAGATCTTTTATCAAATTATACAATAAAAGATATGTCTGATTATATAAAACAAAATAGAACAAATAATACTTTGAAAATTAAAATAGAAAAAGCTCCAATTCAAGAAAGTTATCCTTTGTCATCAGCTCAAAAAAGAATTTATTATAATGTAAAAATGATTGGGGACAATAATATTGTTTATAATATGCCATGGGCAATGATTATTGATGAAATTTTAGATAAAGATAAAGTACAAAATGTATTTGAAAAAATAATTAATAGACATAGTACGTTAAGAACATCATTTGTTGTTGAGAATGAATCAGTTGTACAAAAAGTTGAAGATAAGGTTAAATTTAATATTGATACATATCAGAATAGTGAAAGTGAAATTCAAGATATAGTAAATACTTTTTCTAAACCATTTGAACTTGAGAAGGCTCCATTATTCAGAGTTGAAATGCATTATATAGATAATAAAAAGACATTATTGTTATTAGATACACATCATATAATAATGGATGGAACAGCTTTAAATAATTTAGTTATAGAATTTAATAGATTATATAATGGAGAGGATTTAAAGAATATACCAATTCAATATAAAGATTATGCAGTATGGGAAAATGAATATAATAATAGTTCACTAATAAAAACTCAAGAAGATTATTGGGTAAATAAATTTAAAGACTGCAGTTTTTCACAATTAAACTTACCTTATGATTATAAAGTTCCTACATTAAGATCTTATAATGGAAAGAAAATAATAAATGTTATTGATGAAAAACTTTTTAGAAAAATGGAGAGATATGCGAAAAAATTAGGAGTATCTCCATATATGTTTTTTGTTTCAATTCTTTTTGTAATATTATATAAATACACAGGACAAGACGATATAAACATAGGTAGTCCTATTGCAAATAGAGATAGAAATGAAACAAAGAGAATGTTCGGAATGTTTGTTAATAATATAGTTTTAAGAGGAAAAATAGATTCAGAAAAGACATTTGAAGAATTTTTGATTGAAATAAAAGAACAATTATTAGAGGATTTGACATATCAACCATATCCATTTGATATGCTGATAAAAAAATTAAAAGTTGATACAGATGCTTCAAGAAATCCATTATTTGATGTAATGTTTACTTACCAAAATAAGCAGGAAACATTCTTAAAAATAAATGATAAAGAAGCACAAGTAGTATCAATTAATAATAAGATTTCAAAATTCAATTTGTCTTTAGAAATTCAACCCAAAACACATTCAATTAATATTGAATATTGTACTGACTTATTTAAGAAAGAAACTATAGAAAATCTATTTGAAAATTATATGAATACAATAGATTATATTATGAGAAATACGAACTCAAAAATAAAAGAAATACAAATACTTTCAGCTAAAGAGAAAAATAAAATACTTTATGGATTTAATAATACTTATAAAGAATATCCAGAAAAAACATTTTCTACTCTTTTTGAAGAGCAAGTAAACAAAACACCAGACAAAATAGCTCTAGTATTTGAAGATAAAAAATTGACTTATAAAGAATTAAATGAAAAAGCTAATAGTTTAGCATATTACTTAAGAAATGTAAAGCAAGTTAAAAGAGAAGATGCAATAGGTGTAATGGTAAACAGATCATTAGAAATGATTATTGCTATATTGGGAATTATGAAAGCTGGAGGAACTTATATTCCAATCGATCCAAATTACCCAGAAGAAAGAATAAATTATATGCTAGAAGAAGCATCTGCATCTATATTGCTTACATGTAAGAAAATTGCTAAAAAAATGAACTATAAAAATCAAATAATAGTAGATTTGGACAATAATGACATATATGGATTACCTAATGAAAATATAAAGAATATAAATAGCTTAAATGATTTACTTTATATTATTTTTACTTCTGGTTCAACAGGAAAACCAAAGGGAGTTATGCAAAAACATAAAACACTTGTAAACTTTGCAAATTATTGCAATGATTATGTGGGATATTTAAAAAATCCACAAGATCAAGCTATAGTATCTATTTCAACAGTAAGTTTTGATATATTTTCATACGAAGCTCTTATTCCATTGCAAAGAGGAGTGAAAGTTGTAATTGCAAATGAAGATGAACAAACTACTCCAAAATTATTAAATGATGTAATTATAAAAAATAATGTTACAGCAACACAGGCAACACCATCTGTAATGCAAATATTTGTTAATGATATAGAAAATATTCCTAGTTTAAAAGATTTAAAATATCTAACATTAACTGGTGAACAAGTGCCTATAGCATTAGTAAAAAAATTAAAGAGTTTGGCAAATATAACTATATATGATGGATATGGACCAACTGAAACATATTATTGTACACTTACAGAAGTAAAAGATGATTTTATTACAATAGGAAAACCATTTTACAATGATCAAATGTATATATTAGATAAAGATTTACAACCAGTTCCAGTAGGAGTTGTTGGGGAAATATATATTTCTGGTGATGGATTAGCAAGAGGATATCTTAATAATTTAGAACTAACAAGTAAAAGTTTTGTAAAGAATCCATTCATAAAAGATACACTAATGTATAAAAGTGGTGATTTAGGAAGATATTTAGATGATGGAAATATTATTTGCTTAGGAAGAAGTGACAATCAAATAAAAATTAGAGGATTACGAATTGAATTACGGAGAAATCGAAAATTTAATTTCAAAATATCCAAATATAGAAAAAGTAGCAGTTTTAAAACAAACTGCTAACAATAGAGATTTTATTTCTGCATATTTTGTTGCAAATAAAAGAATTTCTATAAATGAATTGAGAAAATATCTTTCTAAAAGTTTGCCACGATATATGGTTCCATCATATTATGTTCCATTAGATGAGTTTATATATACTCCAAATGGAAAAATAGATAGAAAAAAATTACCATTACCACAAAATTTATCAAAGTTATGTGGTGAAGAATATATTGCTCCTGGAAATGAATTAGAGAAAAAATTAGTTGATATTTTTCAAAAAGTTTTAAATGTTAGTCCAATTGGAATAAATGATAATTTCTTTGAACTTGGGGGAGATTCTTTATTAGCTATGAAATTAAATATAGAATTATTAGAAATTACAAATAAGATTTCTTATTCTGATATATTTAAGTGTTCAACAGTTTTAGATATTGAAGAAAAAATAAATTCAAATGATGAATTTCAACATAATAAAATTGAAGAAATTCCAGAAAGTTCTTTAAATATATTAAAAAATACAAGAAATGATGAAAAAATCCAAGAGTATCATCCTCGTAATATATTACTTACAGGAGTTACAGGATATTTAGGAATACATATACTAGAGGAATTTTTGAAAAACGAAAATGGAAAAATTTATTGTATAATTAGAAAAGAACCAGGTATGTCTATAACAAGAAAAATAACTCAAAAATTAACTTATTATTTTGGTGAGAAATATAACAAATATATTGGAGATAAAATAGTTCTTGTTCAAGGAGATATATGTCAACCGAATTTTGGATTGTCAGATAAGGATCTGTTAAAAATTTCAGAAGAGGCTGATTTAGTAATAAATAGTGCTGCAAATGTTGCCCATTTTGGTGTATATGACAAATTTTATGATACAAATGTTAAAAGTGTAAAATACATTGTTGACTTTTGTAAAACATTTAACAAGAGATTTTATCAAATTTCTACAACTGGAGTTTCAGGAAAAAAATTAAGTGGTGAGTATGGAAATAAAAAAGAATTTAATGAAAGTTCTTTGTATATAGGTCAATATCTTGATAATGTATATACATATACAAAATTTGAAGCGGAAACAATTATTTTAAATGCAATTGCAAATGGTGTTGATGCATATATTCTTCGTCTAGGAAATTTAATGCCAAGACTATGTGATGGACATTTTCAAGAAAATATAAATGAAAACGCATTTATAACTAAAGTGGCATTATTTATGAAACTAGGAATAGTTCCTGAGTATTTATTAGAAAATCAACTTGAGTTTACACCTGTAGATATTGCTGCAAATGCTATATATAAAATTGTAACTAATTTTTCAAAAACAAATAGGATATTTCATGTATATAATCATAATACAGTTACTTTAAAAGATTATTTTGATATAATAAAAGAATTTGGATATAAAATGGAAGTTGTGCCAGAAACAATATTTAAAAAGCAGATATCAGAAATTTTACAAAATGAACAGAAAAAAATAAATTTACAAAATATAGTTAGTGATCTTGATAATAATTATCATTTAAATTATAATAGTGATATAATTTTAAATTCTAACTTTACAATTAATTATTTGAAAAAATGTAAATTTAATTGGCCAGAGATTTCAAATAATTACATAAGTAAATTTATTGAATTGATAAGGAAGGAGATATAACAGATGTCAACAACTGATTCAATAGTATTTTGGATACTCGTTTTTGTTTCTGCAATATTAATATTATTTTTAACACAATTGGTAAAACCAAAAAAGAAAAAAGATTTGTCTAAAATATTTATAGTTATATTTGCATTAATTTTATTTTGGGTAATAGGAATGATATTACAGATTATATTTTTAGACAAATATAATATAAAATTAAAGTACTTTTTTGATTTGTACTATATAAGTATTTGCTTTTTGCCTGTAGCATTTTATATTATGACAAACATATTTGAAAATGGAAAATTCAAATTTAAAAAATGGTATTTATTACTTTGTATTATACCAATAACATCATTAATATTATTATGGACAAATGATTTTCATCATTTATTTTATAAAGAATATTCAATGAGTTTGTCTACAGCTTATGGACCATGGTTTTATGTACATACATATTATACATATTTATTATTAGCAATATCTTTAATAAAATTATTAAGATATTCTATAAAAAATTCTGGGTTCTTTTCAAAGCAAGCTATAATGTTAATAATAGGTTCTTTGGTACCTATTGTTGTAAATATGCTTGGAAGTATAGGAAGTGTTAGTGTTTCAATATATGCTACACCAATAGCATTTTCTGTAACTATTATATGTTTTACTATTGGAATATTTAAATTTGATCTATTCAAATTAACCCCAATTGCATTACAAGAGATAGTAGATAGAATTTCTGATGGATATGTTGTTTTAGATGAAAATAATATGATAACAGATTTTAATAAAACATTTTTAGATATTTTTAAATTAAAGCCAGCAGATATTAGAAGTAAAAATTTTATAAAATTTTTACAACAAAAACAAATATCAAGTAGAGCAGTTACCAAAATCGAGAGTTCAATTAATAAAGCAAATACAACAGAAACAACAATATCTTTTGAACAACATTTTGAAAAAATAAAGAAATATTTTAAAATAGAGATAACACCAATAAGCTCGGATAATAATTCATTAGGAACATTATTTTTATTGAAAGATATAACTCAACATAAAGAAGATATGGAAACAATAAAAAATAACCAAGAAATATTAATGGAAAGAGAACGTTTAGCATCATTAGGACAATTAATAGGAGGAATAGCACATAACTTAAAAACACCAATAATGTCAATAGCAGGTGCAGCAGAGGGGCTAGAAAATCTAATAAAAGAATATGACGAATCAATAGATGATCCATTAGTAAATTCGCAAGATCATCATGAAATAGCAGCAGAAATGGAAAGTTGGATTCCTAAGATAAGAGCACATATTGAATATATGTCAGATATTATTACAACAGTAAAAGGACAAGCGGTAGCATTGTCAAATGATCAAGCAGTAACATTTACAATAGAAGAACTTGTAAAAAGAGTAGATATATTAATGAAGCACGAATTAAAAAATGCATATATATATTTAAATGTTTTAATGAGAACAGATGAAAATATAACATTAGATGGGGATGTAAATAGTTTAGTTCAGGTAGTAAATAATATGATATCAAATGCAATCCAAGCGTATAATGGAAAGCGAAATCAAAATATAGAATTAGAAGTAAATAAAAATGGTGAAGATATAATCTTTACAGTTAGAGATTTTGCTGGAGGATTACCAAAAGAAGTTCAAGAAAAACTATTTAAAGAAATGGTTACAACAAAAGGAAAAAATGGAACAGGATTAGGATTATATATGTCATACTCAAATATAAAAGCACATTTTGGAGGAGACATAGTATATAAAACAGAAGAAGGAAAAGGTACAGAATTTAATATTATAATACCATTACATAGAAAAAAATAACAAATTAGGGGGCAACAACAATATGAATAAAAAGAGAATATTAACAGGAGATAGACCAACAGGAAGATTACATATAGGACATTATTTTGGATCATTGAAAAAAAGAGTTGAATTGCAAAATAGTGGGGAATATGACCAATACATATTAATAGCAGATGTTCAAGCATTAACAGACAACTTTAATAATCCAGATAAAGTAAGAAAAAATGTAAGAGAGTTAGCAATTGATTATTTATCTTGTGGAATAGATCCTACAAAGACAACTATATATGTACAATCAATGATACCAGAAACAGCGGAATTGACAGTGTTTTATTCAAATTTGGTAACAATAGCAAGATTAGAAAGAAATCCAACAGTAAAAACAGAAATAGCACAAAAAAGAGATATTTTTGGAGAAAGTGTTACTTATGGATTTTTAGGATATCCTGTAAGTCAAGCAGCAGATATTACAACATTTGAAGGTGAAATCGTACCAACTGGAGAAGATCAAGAACCTTTAATAGAACAATGTAGAGAAATAGTAAGAAAATTTAATAGCATATATGGAGAAACATTAAAAGAACCTAAAGCAGTACTTTCAGAAGGAAAAAGAATAAAGGGATTAGATGGAAATGAAAAAATGGGAAAATCTCTTGGAAATGCAATATATTTATCAGATACACCAGAAGTAATTAAAGAAAAGGTAATGGGAGCAGTGACTGATAAAAATAGAATAAAAAAAGATGATCCAGGTAATCCAGATGTTTGTATGGTTTCTTATTATCACAATTTATTTACAGATAAAGAAGATTATAAAAAAGTTTGCGAAGAGTGTAGAGCAGGAAAAAGAGGTTGTGTAGCATGTAAAAAACAATTAGCTCAAAATATAAGTGACTATTTACAACCAATTAGAGAAAAAAGAGAATATTATGAACAACATTTAGATGAAGTGGATAAAGTGTTAATAGAAGGAACTGAAAAAGCAAGAAAAGTTGCAAAAGAAACTATGAAAAAAGTAAAAAAAGCAATGAAGTTAGATTACTTTGAATAAAATAAAAGGATTTAAGATTATATTTCTTAAATCCTTTTTCTATATTATTTTTCTAAACATTTATCAAGTTCTTCACATATAGATTTTTTATCCATTTTTTGACCGATGAAAACAAGTTTAACCATTCTATCTCCAACATTTTCATCCCAATCTCTTTCCAAATCAGCATTAGCTTTTCTAAATGCTTGTTGATCTTTTAATGGATAAGTAGCAATCCATTCGCCAGCTTCATATACTCCTGTTTGCTTTCCTGCTTGTTCAAAAACATAAGACATTTCATCATCATTTTCAAACCAAACAATACCTTTACATCTAATTATATTTCTTGGTAAGGAATTAACAAAGTTATGGAATTTTGATTCAACTAATGGTTTTCTTCTATAATATACAAATGTTCCAATTCCATATTCTTCTGTTTCTCCTTCTTCAGCTTCTTCCTCTGTTTTGTCAAGTTCTTGAGCCCATCCAGCTGAAAGTGAAGCTTTTTCAAAATCAAAAGCTTTAGTATCCATAATTTCTCTGAAATCAACATCTGAATAGTTCGTTTCTATTATTTTTGCACTTGGTTGTAATTTTTTTACAACAGCTTTAACTTTGGCAAGTTCGTCTTTAGAAAGTTCATCTACCTTGTTTAAAATTAAAGTATTGCAGAATTCAATTTGTTGAATTAATAAATTTTCGATATCTTCATCATCAATTTCTTTTTTTTCAAGTTCTTCACCACAATTGAATTCATCTCTTAATCTTAATGCATCAACAACAGATACAACATTGTCTAATCTACAGATTTTTGGTAATCCATATTGTTTTGTAGAATCTTGTAAAACAGTTATTGTTTGAGCAATTGGAATAGGTTCACAAATTCCACTAGCCTCTATTAATATATAATCAAAATTTCCTGTTTTTACTAAGTCAACAATTTGTTGCATTAAATCAACTTTTAAAGTACAACATATACAACCATTTTGTAAAGGAACAAGGCTGTCATTTGTTTCTGTAACAACACCACCTTTTCCAATTAAAGATGCATCTATATTTACTTCTCCAATATCATTAACAATTACAGCAACTTTGTAACCATCTTGATTATTTAAAATATGATTTATAAGAGTTGTTTTTCCAGCTCCTAAATATCCTGTTAATAATGTAATTGGTACAGTTTTCATTTTAATTTCCTCCTTCTTTTTATGAAAAATACATATTTCGATTGAGATTATATCACTTTTTGACTGGAAAATCTATACTTTTTTTCGATTTTATGTTATAATGTTAACATAAACGCGTAAAGCGGAATAGAAAGGATTGAGGAATAGTGTCAGTACAAAAATTTCAAATGAAAACACTCCGGATGATTCACGAGGCCTATCAACAGGCTGTAGAAAAATCATCCAACCTTTTGGAAATCGCAAATAACCTATACGACATTTTGAATCAAGTTGAACTTGATGATGAGGAGGATGTAGAAGCTTTTGAAACATTCTTGGATGGAATGAGAGGATGTATTGGAACAAGACAAAGGACTTTTGAGATAACAAACTTTTCTATATACATTATCATTACGATGATGTATATTATCCTTTGGCTCAACAGCACAAGGAATATGCATATTGACATCAAGCTTAAGGCGAGATGCAAAGCACTGGAAAGTGAGTTAACCAAACTCTTAAAGAAGTCCAACGGAACATTATCTGCGAACATAAGGGATAGATTCGGAATTAAGGCAATTGTGCAAAACGAACTGCCTGAGACTGAAGTGGAGCAGATAATTTACAAAATATTCGAATGCATTTCGGGTATTCTTGCAGCCAAAAACCGTAAGATGAGAAAGGAATTTGCAGATTGGGTAGCAAATAACAAAAACATTTTGTTGCCCGACAAAGAAGTTATCAAGTGTGTCTTAAACACTCCGTTTGGCATTGACTTTATAAAGGATTACATCAAGGAGCCAAAAGAAAATGGCTATCGAGCATATCAGTTTACAATGTCTATTCAGATGTATTCTGAGGTGCTTGCAGGGTGCTTGTTTGAAATTCAACTGAAAAGTCGGCAGATGGAAGAGGAAGCCGAACATGGCAAAGCCTCGCATGACGTGTACAAAATGACAGGAGGCTTATCAGAAGAGGAGCTTTCTGAAGTTGACAAGTACATCAACAAGGTTTTTTGTGTGGATGACTTTAGTAAAGTTCACATCATTGGTTTTAGCGGATATGAAAGCAAGGATGAGGATATCAATGGTATCCATAATGCTAAGGAGTATACCGAGCGTCGAGTCTCCACAACGCTGATTCCGCAATAAGGCCTAATATCCTTTTGCTCCCTAGGGAATAGTTCCCTGGGGAGCTTCTTTTTATGGCAAAAATCGTAATAAAAATGTAATAGAAATGTAATAAAAAAAACGTTGACAAATACAGTAATTAAGTGTATAAAAAATATATAAAACATTACAATAAAGTAATAAAAATATAAAGGAGGAAATAAAAATGGCAAATATAGCAGATGCAGATTATGAACAAATGGCAAAAGTTGCAAAAGATATGAGAGAAGGAGCTGTAGAATTAAATACAGAACTAAAAAATGTATATGCAAAGGTTGAAGAAATGCATAATTCATGGTATGGAGCAAGATATAATGAATTAGTTAAAATATTTAATGAAATGGAACCACAATTAAATGAATTATTAAAATTAATTGTTACTGATATTCCATTCTCAATGGAAACAATAGCTAATACATATTCAAATGCTGATAGATTCCAAAATGTAACATCAGCAGAAGAAACAAATGCAAATTTAATATCAGCATTACCAATTACAAATGATGTTGGAATGAGATTTGTATCAGGTGATGTTAACAATGCACAAAGAACAATATCAGAAGGATTTAACAAAACAAAAGATTTAATGAGCAAAGTAAAAGCACAATTAGATAATGTATCATGGAAAAGTGAAGCTGCAGATACATATAGATCAAAAATGAAAGAATTAGAAGATAAAATTAATTCTGCTTTTGATAATATTAATACACAATTTGTAAGATTAATGAATCAAACACAACAAGATATAGAAAATGCAGAAAAATCAAATACAGTTCAATAATAAAAAATTAAGAGGCATCATAAAAAAATATGTATGCCTCTAATAAGGTATAAAACAAATGAAGGGAGAAAAATAATATGGAAGAAAAATATTTACCAATAGGAAGTGTTGTAAAATTAAAAGATGGAGAAAAGAATTTAATGATAACAGGTTTTTTACAATACGAAGATAATAAAGATGGAAAAAAGGAAATATATGATTATTGTGGATGTTTATATCCAGAGGGAATAATTACATCAACAGATAATTATTTATTTAATCATTCACAAATAGAAGAAATAGCTCATGTTGGACTTGTAAATGATGAAGAAAAAGAATTTAAGAATAAATTAACAGAAGCTTTAAAACAATTTAATAGTCAAAATAACTAAAACTAAAGAAAGAGGAAATTTGTAATGGAAGAAAAATATTTACCTATAGGAAGTGTTGTAAAACTAAAAGATGGTGAAAAAAGATTAATGATAACAGGATATTTACCTATTGAAGATGATAGCAAAGAGAAAAAAATATGGGATTATTGTGGATGCTTATATCCAGAGGGAATGCTAGTATCAACAAGTAATTATTTATTTGATCATTCACAAATAGAAGAGATCCACTTTATGGGATTAATTGATGATGAAGAAGAAGAATTTAGAAATAAATTATCTGAAGCTGTAAAAGAAATAAAATCATAAAAGAAAGAAAAAAATATGTTAGTAACATTAATAGGAGAAAATGTAATATATAAGCTAAAACTACCTAAAGAGAAAAAGGGTGATTATTGGCTAACAAATGAAGATGGAAAAAAGTTAATCAACATAATTGGAAAAGACAGTGAATGGCAAATATATAGTAATGAACAGGTAAAAATATTAAATCCCAATTCTATAAAAACATTTAATGCTTCCAAAATAATAAAAGATAAAAAAAACATTATACAGAAAATAAATTTAAAAGAAAATAGTATACATTATATATCTTTGAGTAGTAATACTAATTTATTTTATATATTACTATGTGAGCCGATATATGAAAAAAATTTTATACATATAAAATCACAAAATTTCCAACAATTAACAATAGGTCGAGATACTAATTGCGATATTATATATGATAATTCTCTAATAAAAAAAGTTCAAGCTAAAATATTTTTTAGTAATGGAAAATTAATGTTAGAAAATTATGATAATAATTATGGTGTGTTCTTAAATGGTATACCAGTATCTAATAAATTAAGATTACTTTTTAATGGCGATGTAATATTTATTATGGGACTTAAAATTGTAATTGTTGGAAATAATTTTTTTATAAATAATCCTTTTAATAGAGTTTCATATAATACAAACATTTTTCAAGTTATAAATAATGAAAAAAAAATGATTGTAAGTCAGGAAAAGGATGATACCGATATCGAATTATTTTCTGAAAAAGATTTTTTTGCGAGAGCACCAAGAATTGTTAGAAAATTGGAAAGGGAGAGGATTATAATAGATTCTCCACCACATAAACAAGAGCCAAATGAAAAACCATTAATTTATTCTATTGGTCCAAGTTTTCTTATGGGAATTGTTATGGTTATTTCAATGATTATGACAATAAATGGTATCTCAAAAGGAACAGCTTCCAAAAGTAGTATAATAATGTCTGCTTCAATGACTGGTGCTATGTTATTGAGTATGGTTATGTTTCCGATTTTAAATAATAAGTATGATAAGAAAAGACAAATAAAGCTAGAAAAAAGAAGACAAGAAAAATATAAAGAATATATAAATAAAAAAATCGAACAAATTGACGAGATAATGAATAAGCAAAAAAATATATTATATAACAAATATATTTCAGCACAAGAATGTGCACAAATAATTATAAATAAAAATTCTAGATTATGGGAAAGAAGAATCGAAGATGATGATTTTTTATCAATAAGAGTTGGATTAGGTGATGTACCAATTTTTGCGGATATAGAATATCCAAAAAAAGGATTTTCATTAGAAGAAGATAATTTAGTTGAGTTAATAGATTCTGTTGAGAAAAAATCAAAAGTAATTAAAAATGTACCAATAGTAGCAAATCTTACAAATAAAAATATAGCAGCATTAATAGTAAGAAATGATGATAGAACTATGGAAAAATTTGCACAAAATTTGATAATGCAATTAATAGCATTACATAGTTATGCAGATTTAAAAATAGTATTTTTATTAAAAAAAGAAAAGAAAATCAAATGGGAATATATGAAAACATTACCACATATATGGGATGATCAAAAACAAATAAGATTTTGGGCAGACGAATACGATGATATGAAAGATATATCAAGATATCTAGAAGAAGAATTAAATAATAGAAAACAATATGAAGATAAGTTTGATTATAGATCTTTTTCACCATATTATTTAATAATAACAGATGATTATAAGAAAATTGAAAATTTAAAAATAATAACTGAAATCTTAAATTTGAAAAGAAATTTAGGGTTTGGAATATTTTGTTTAACAGACAATTTATTACATTTACCAAATGAATGTCAATTATTTATAAATATAGAAAATGGTAAAAATGGAAAATTATTTGAAAATGAGATAACATCTACAACAAAAAAAGAATTTTATTTTGATTCATCTTTTACATTTTTCTTTGAAAATATAGGTCAAAGATTGTCAAATATACCAATAAGAGCAACAACATCATCAAAATTTTCTTTACCAGAAGTATATACATTTTTAGAGATGTATGATTGTGGAAGGATTGAACAATTAAATATATTACAGAGATGGAAAACTAATGATTCTACAAAATCATTACAAGCACCAATTGGAATAGATACAAATGGAATGCCAATTGTATTGGATATACATGAAAAAGCTCATGGACCACATGGATTAATTGCAGGAAGTACAGGTTCTGGTAAGAGTGAATTTATAATTACATATATTTTATCATTAGCTATAAATTACCATCCAAATGATGTTTCAATGATTTTAATTGATTATAAAGGTGGAGGATTAGCTGGAGCATTTCAAAAAGGAAATATAAAACTACCACACATTGTAGGAACAATTACAAACATAGATAAAGTTGGATTACAGAGATCACTTGTATCTATACAAAGTGAATTAAGAAGAAGACAAGTAAAATTTAATCAAGCAAGAGATAAGACAGATGAAGGAACTATTGATATATACAAATATCAAAAATTGTTTCATGAAGGAATAGTAAAAGAACCAATACCACATTTGTTGATAATATGTGATGAATTTGCTGAATTAAAACAACAACAACCAGACTTTATGGATGAATTAATAAGTGTAGCTAGAATTGGACGTAGTTTAGGTGTTCATTTAATATTAGCTACTCAAAAACCAGCTGGTGTTGTAAATGACCAAATTCGTAGTAATAGTAAATTTGGAATATGTTTAAAAGTACAAGATAGACAAGATAGTATAGATGTAATAAAAAGACCTGAAGCTGCTGAATTAAAAAGAGCAGGACAATTTTATATGCAAGTTGGAAATAATGAATATTTTGTATTAGGACAATCTGCATGGGCTGGAGCAAATTATGAACCAGCTGATATAATAAAGAAAAATGTAGATAATTCAATTAAATTTGTTTCAAATATTGGAATGGTTATAAAGAAAATAGATGATACGAAAAAGAATCAAGCCAAAAAAGATGGAGAACAATTAACTAATATAGTAAAATATATTTATGAGATTGGAAAAGAAGAAAATATAAAATTAAAGCCATTATGGTTAGAAAATATACCAAGTATAATAAATTTAATGGATGTTAGAAAGAAATACAATATTATAAAAGAAGATAATAATGTAGTTTCTGTACTAGGAGAATATGATGATCCATTTAATCAAAGACAAGGTCCTGTTGAAATTGATTTTGAAAAACAAGGAAATGTTATTGTCTTTGGTAATGCAGAAAGTGGAAAAGAAACATTGTTAAGTACAATGGTATATGATGTAATAACAAATTATGAAGTAAGAGAAGCACAATTATATTTGTTAGACTTTGGCAGTGAAGCTTTAAAGATTTTTAAAGATGCACCATCTGTTGGTGATGTAGTATTAAGCACAGAAGAAGAAAAAATTAATAGATTATTTGAAATGATTCAAAAAGAAATGAAAAGAAGAACAGAACTTTTATCTAGTTATGGAGGAAATTTAAGACTTTATATAAATGATACTGGAGAGCAAATGGCTAGAATTATTATAGTTATTAATAACTATGAAGGCTTTGTTGAGAATTATAGTGATAAATATGATGATATATTATTAACACTTTGTAGAGAAGGAACAAAGTATGGAATTTCGTTTGTACTAACTGCAAGTGCATATAATAGTATAAGATATAGATTATCACAAAACTTTAGACAAAAGATAGTATTACAGTTAAATAATGAGGATGATTTCATAAATATTCTTGAGGGTGTTAGAAAGAAAAGACCAGCACATATTTTTGGAAGAGGACTTATTAAATTGGATGATATATATGAATTTCAAACAGCAAGAATATGTGAACCTGAAAAATGGAATTCTTATATAAAAGAAAAAATAAAAGAACTAAATGAAAAAAGTACTGAAAAAGCGATGGCAATTCCGGTTTTACCAAAACAAATAAAAGTAAAAGATATACAGGAATATATAACACAATTAGATAAGGTACCATTAGGTATATATAAATCATCATTAAAAATTGCAAGCTATGATTTTAAAAATAATTTTATGAATATTGTTTCTGCTAAAAATATAGATATTGCAGCTGAATATATAACACATATTTATGAAGAATTAAATTTAATAAATAGTATAAATATAACTATATTTGATTCTGAAGGATTAGTGCAAGAAGCAAGAAAAAATCTAAAATTGGATTATCAAAATTATTCATTAAAAATTCAAAATAATTTAGGAAAAAACAAACATAACATTTGTATAATTATTGGAATGGACAAATTTTTAACATCAGTCGAAAATAGTATTGTTTCTGATTTAAAGAAAGCAGAAGAATTAAAAAATTATACATTTATTATTGTTGAGAGTGTATTTAAACTAAAGAATCACGAATATGATGATTGGTACAGAAGTTATGCTTCTAAAGATAGTGGAATTTGGATTGGAAATGGTGTTAGAGATCAATATTTAATACATTTAAATTCAAATAATAGAGATGTAATTAATAATTGTGGAGATAGTTTTGGATATTTGATAAAACAGGAAGAAGCAGCAATTGTAAAACTTGTAGGAATGAAAGATGCTGGTGATGAAGATGGATAAAGTATTAGTAAAAATATATGTTCCTATGTTAGAAGAAATCTATGATGTATGGATTCCTTCTAACAAAAAGATATATGATATAATTGTATTGCTTGTAAAAGCAATTAATGATTTAAGTGAAGGAAATTATCAACCATTAAAGATGCCATCATTGTATGATAAAATTACAGCAGAAGAATTTAATTATAATTTAATATTGAAAGATACAACAATAAGAAATGGAACAGAAGTGATATTAATATAAGAAGAAATAATTAAAATGTGAAAGGAACTTTATGATGGAAATATTAAAAACAGATAATATGTATCAAAATAATTATTCAAATGTGAGTATAGGAGAACTATTAAAAGGCAATGAGAAAAGATTGGCTTCATTTGTTGGACCAAGACAAAGTGGAAGTACATCACTTATTAATAGTGTTGCCAAAATTCTTGCATATAAAAACATTGATGTAGCAATTTTGGATATGACAAAAAATAAAGCATTTTATTATATTTATACACAAAACAAAGAAGCTATAAGATTAAAATTAAAAGATTGTTTTAAAAATTTAAGTGAAGGAAAAGCAGAAGGATTACAAATTGAAAATAATTTAACTCTTTATACAAATTTACCAAGTGAAAAAAAGGACGATATAAATGATGAAAAATATGATTTGAATATTGATAAATTGTTAGAAACATTATTAAAAAGACATCAAGTTGTTCTTATAGATTCAGACTTTAGTACAAATATAGATTTTTTTGCATATTCTCAACAAATATATATTGTACAAACAATGGATATTTTAACGATACAAGAATTAACAGAATTTTTATCTATGTTGAAAATAAAAAACGCTTTGAATGATGAAAAAATACGAATTATTTTAAATAAATATATTGATTTAGAAGAAGTATCAGTAAAACAAATAATAGAGAATTTAGCATTTTATAATGATCCATCAATGTCATACATGCAACAGCTTTTTGAAAAAAATGGTTCAAAATATACAACAATACCATATAGTCAACAAGCTTATGTAATGCATTTACAGGATGTTGCAAAATATCAATTTTCTATACCAAATGAATCTCCTACATTGTTAAGTCAATTAGAGAGCTTAGCAGAAGATGTCATAAATGGTTAATAAATGATATTACAAAAGAAAGTATAAGGAGGTTTTTATGAAATTTTTTGGAAATATATTAAAAAAAATAACTAATTTAAAAGCAAGTACATCGACAATAAAAAAGTTTTTTAATTCAATATTTAAAAATAATAATGATAGTACAAAAAAATTAAATCCAGGAACTTCTACTGCTATTGAGTATCCAACAGTAACTGATAATTTAAAAGATTGCATTAATAATATGAGTGAATTAGTTAACAAATTAAGTGGAGGCAGGTATAATACAATTAGTGGTGAGAATCAACTTTTAGGAAACTTATTTCCAAAGTTGATAAATGAAACTAATGAAATTATAGAAGAAGCAAATAAGAATAGAAAAGAATACATAAATAATTTTGAATAAAAATTAAATTAGGAGGAGTATATGTTTGGATATAGTAAAGAAGTACTAGATAAAATATGTACAAGTTTAAAAAGTACAAAAGAGTTACAATTACAAGATGCTGAAAATTATAAAAAACAAGCTACTAACTTAAAACAAGTTGTTTCAGCATTAGATAATCCCTCAAGTATTAATTCAATAATATCAAGTGTTATAAGTTCAGTTAATAACATATATAAAATTGGGTTAATACAAAATTCAACTGATACAACAATTAATGTTACTGCACAAAATAAAGAAAAAATAGAAAATAAAATTGTTGCTTTGGAAAAATTAGCTGTTCAGTTGACAAATTCTGCTGAAGAACTTGAGAAAAAAAGAAAAAAATTTGTAGAAGCAGGAGAGCTTTCTGAAAAAGCTGTAAGTTCAACTAAAAGTTTACTAAATGAAAAAAGTGCGTTAATAGCAAAGACAGCATCTTTATTTAGCAATACTAGTATTTCAGATAAAACTGGTGAAACTGGTAATACAAATGCAGTATCATCAAAAAAGAATTCTTCAATATTAGGATTTTTTGGAGATATAATAAAAAAAGGATATGAAACAGTAAAAACTGGAGCTAAATATATTAAAGAAAAATTTAGTAGTGCACTATTGCCAATGTTAGTTGGTGGAGTTACAAGCATAATAAGTGGTGGAAAAAAATTTTTCGAGAATTTAAAAACTGGTGCAAAATTTGGAGAAAAAATAACATCAGCTTTAGTTACAGCAAATAACAAAGTGTCTGAAATAGTTGGAGGGATAGTAAAAAAAGCAGAAAATGTAATTACAGGTGCAAAGAAAGTAGTAGGAAGTGTGTCAAAGTCAGTAGTTGGTGCTATAGAAGGAGCAGTTGAAGGAGCTAAAAAATTCGGAAGCGGAATACTTACAGGAGCAAAGAATATTATTGGTTCTGTTACTAAGTCACTTGTCCCAATTGCAGGCACTATAGTTGATACTACATTTAATTTAGTTGGAGATGTAGCAAATAAAGTTATTAGTCAAGTTCCTAAAGCTTGGGATAAAATAACAGGTGCAGTAAAATCAACAGGAGAAAATATAAAATCTTTGGTTACTAACATTTCAGGAATTGCTGGAGATATTGCAAATAAAGCAACAGGTGCAGTAAAAACAATTAAAGACAATACAAAACCTTTAATTGAAAAGATTGGTGGAAAAATATCAGAGATTGGAAAAGAGCTACCTGGAAAAATTGTAGAAATATCAGGTGTTATAGTTAATACATCAGCAAACTTAGTTGTTGATGCTGGAACATCTCTTATAGATTTCGCTGGTAAAGGAATTTCATTTGTAAAAGAAGGAATAACAGGAGCTAAAAAGACTGTTGAAGGTAAGGTTAAATCAGTTATAGATGATTTAGGAATTGCATCAAATGCAAAAGAAAATATAGATAAGATAAGTAGTGATATATCACAAAAATGGAATGAAGCAAAATCAAAGGCAAAAGAAAATGTAAATAAAATAAGTAATGATGTAACACAAGGATGGAATGATGCGATAGAAAATGCAGGAGAAAATATAAATCAAATAAGCAAGGATGTATCACAAAAAATAAATGATACTGTAAAAACAGGTGCAAAAGAAGCTTATGAAAATGTAAAGAGTTGGCTTTTTGGATAAGATAAAGATTTAATTAAAGGAGGAAAAAATGAGTTCAGTTGTAGTAATAGATTATGAAAACATACCAACTAATTCTAATGCTATTAGAAATTATGCAAAAGAAATAAATCAAAAACTATTAGATGTATATAAGCAAATTGAAGGATTGCATGAATATTGGTATGGACAAAGATATAATGAATTAGTTGCAGAATTTAATAAAATAGTAGCTAATTTAAATCAATTTCTAAATATTCTTGTTCTTGAAGTACCAAGTGTATATGAACAAATAGCAAATGAATTTTCAAATGTTGATATACAAAAGAATATTGCAACAATTCAAAAAGAAGATGCAATAAAAATACAAGAAATAGAAATAAAAAAAGATGAAGGAATGAAATTTATAACAAGTGATGCTGAAAGAATACAAAAATTAATAACAACAGACTTTAATGACACTAGTACATTAATAGATTCAATCCAAAGAGCAATGGTACAAATTAATATAAAATGTGATGGAATTGATGAATTTAATTCTGAATTAACAAAACTTATAAATGTATATAAAGACGTGATTGCAAATATTATACAAAGTTTCACAAAATTGATGAATACTGCAAAGGCTCAAATTGAATTGGCTGAAAAAACAAATAAATTAGTAAGTGGATTAAGTGATGTTATAAAAAAGGCATAAAAAGAACAGAGAAATCTGTTCTTTTTTTTGGCTGAATACATATCATTACAAGAGGTGGTTCTATGCCAATAACATTATCAAATAAGAGAAAAATGAAGAATGTACTTTTTATAGTTCTAATTATAATAGTTGCTTTAACAATCAGATTAGGATATATCCAATTTGTCATGGGAAATGAATTAAGTTTAAAAGCTTCAAATCAACAATCACAAGCTAGAAAAGTAACAGCAAAGAGAGGAACGATATATGATTCAACAGGAAAATATACATTAGCAATAAGTTCTAATGTAGAAGCAGTAACTGTGAATCCAACAAATATCGTTAAAGAAGATAAAGAAAAAGTGGCAAAAGCTTTAAGTGACATATTTGAATTAGATTATGATAAAGTATTAAAAAAGGTAAATAAAAAGAGTTCTATAGAAACAATTATAAGGCAAGTAGAAAAATCTAAAACAGATGAATTGAGAAAATGGATGGAAGAAAATAAAATAATATCTGGAATAAATATAGATGAAGATACAAAAAGATATTATCCCTATGGAGATTTAGCGGCACAAGTAATAGGATTTTGCGGAAGTGATAATCAAGGATTAGATGGAATAGAAGCTAAATATGATAAAGAATTAAAAGGAACAAATGGGAAAATAGAAAGACAAACAAATGCTGCAGGAGAAAGTTTAGGGGATGAAGAATATATTTCTGCTATAGATGGAAATGATTTAATTTTAACAATTGATATGACAATACAATCAATTGTTGAAAAATACCTAGAAGAAGCATGTATTGATAATGTATGTACTGATGGCGGTAGTATTATTGCAATGGATCCAAGAAATGGAGATATTCTTGCTATGGCAACATATCCTTCTTATGATTTAAATAGTCCTTATGAGCCACATACAGATGCTCAAAAAGAAGAATGGAATACATTAGAAGGAAAGGCCAAAACAGAAGCAATGCAGAAAATGTGGAGAAACAAGGCAATATCAGATACTTATGAACCAGGTTCTGTATTTAAAACAATAACATCATCAGCAGCACTACAAGAGGGGATTGTTACAGATATAGATAGGCAAGGGCAATTTTGTTGTACAGGAGGAATTGAAGTTGCAGGTGTCCGTATAAAATGTTGGAGATATTATAGACCACATGGTTCTGAAAGTTTAAGATTAGCATTAATGAATTCATGTAATCCTGTATTTATAGGTTTAGGACAAAAAATAGGAGTTACTAAATATTATGAATATTTACGTAAATTCGGATTATTTAATAAAACAGGAATAAATCTTCCTGGTGAGGCAAATAGCATATTTGTAAAAGAGGAAAAAGCTGGACCAGTAGAACTTGCGACAATTAGTTTTGGGCAAAGATTTGAAATAACGCCACTTCAAATGATAACAGCAGTATCTAGTATTGCTAATAAAGGTATATACATAAAACCACGAATAGTAAAAAGTATTATAAATAGTGAAACTGGAGAAAAAGTAGATATGCCAATAGAAACAGGAGAGCAAATAATATCAAAAGAAAATGCAGAAAAAGTTTTAAGTATGATGAATAGTGTTGTATCAGAAGGAACTGGAAAAAATGCAAGAGTTGAAGGATATCAAGTAGGAGGAAAAACAGGGACATCAGAAGATGGTGTAAATACAGGAAAGTATGTAACATCTTTTTGTGGAGTTGCTAATACTGATGACCCAGAGATAGTTTTATTAATTACATTGTATAATCCAACTGGAGAAGGAGGACATCAAGGAGGTGGAGTTGCAGCACCTGTTGGAGGAAAAATATTAAGTGAAGTTTTACCATATTTAGACAGTTTAAAGTAAATTAATTGAAACAGAGAAAATAATATGATAAAATTTTTATAATTATATATGAAAGGAATGATGAGAATGATCAAATTAGGAGTAATATATGGTGGAAAATCTACAGAACATGATATATCAGAAATGTCTGCCAAATCAGTAATAGAAAATTTAAACAAGGAAAAATATGAAGTACATGAAATTTATATAAACAAATATGGAAAATGGTTTGAAAATAAGAATGGACAGATAGAAGAAATTTATAATCTATTATGGACTCTCAAAGAATTAGATGTTGTATTTCCTGTTTTACATGGAAAGTACGGAGAAGATGGAACAATTCAAGGAATGCTAGAAATGTTGGGTATTCCTTATGTTGGATGTGGTGTATTAGCTTCAGCTATTGGAATGGATAAAGCTTATACAAAAATAATATTTGAAAGAGCTGGTATTCCACAAACTAAATATATATATATAAGAAAAAGAGAAAATGGATATTATATGGTAAATGATAATTTTGAAGAGGAAGAATTAAAAATAGAAAAAATAACTTCAAAATTAAAATTCCCTATGTTTGTAAAGCCATCAAATTCAGGGTCTTCTGTTGGCGTAAAAAAAGTTACTACTATTGAGGAATTAAAATCAGCAATAGAAAATTCTCAACAATATGATAATAAAATTTTAATAGAAGAAGAGATTGTTGGAAAAGAAGTAGAGTGTGCAATATTAGAAGACGAAAAAATAAATGTATCAACTGTTGGAGAAATAAAATCGGCAGAAGAATATTATAGTTTTGATGCAAAATATAATATTCCAGAATCAAAGACTATAATACCAGCAGAGATAGCAAATGATGAAGCACAAAGAATTAAAGAACTTGCAATAAAAGCATTTAAAGCAATAGATGGAAAAGGTTTAGCAAGAGTTGATTTTTTTATTGAAAATGAAACAAACAAAATTTATATAAATGAAATAAATACAATGCCAGGTTTTACACAAATAAGCATGTATCCAAAATTATTTGAAAACATAGGAATTGGATATACAGAATTACTTGATAAATTAATAGAAAATGCTTGTAAAATTGACTTAACATAAAAATAATGGTATAATATAAGAGATGGTTAATAACCAAATCTTAAGAAAGGAGATAATTATAAAAATTTTCATAAGCTAAAAATCAAACAACATGAGAAAGGTGAAAAAAATGAAAAGAAACAAAAACAAGAACAACGGTGGATTGAAAATTGGTCAGTCGATTATGATTGATTGCCAAGGCGAACAAGTCATAATCGACAAGATGGAAAAGAAGGCTTTGATTTGGATTGATCCTCAAAGCCAGGTAGAAATTCCATTTGGTGAGTTGGAGTACGATGTTTCTCCGAGTTACCCTAAAGGAATAAAGGAAATTTTGACCATATTTGAGAACCCTGTTGGGGTGATTGTCAAAAGCAAGCGGAAAAAAGTTTTTTCCGTTCATGGGAAAAAGAAGAGAACATGGCTGTATAGCGTGTCTCGGAAAGAGTTCCTGAAAAAGGAGCTCGAAAATGTTGTAATTGGAGAAACATATTTTGCTCCGATTTACTCATTTGCTCCCTGGGGCATTTTTGTCAAGATTGGCAACCTTATCGCCTTGTGCCACTGCACTGAAGTTTCTCGTGCAAAGATCTATGAACTTCAGAACTATTTTAAGATTGGGGAAAAGATCAAAGTGAAGGTTGTTTCGAAAGAAACTTATGCTGATTACTATCGTATCAGTGTATCGCGGAAACAGACGGCAACTCCTGAACCTGAAACATACATTGTTGGAGACCTGATTGATGCAACCATTACAAGCAGGCTGAATTATGATTCGTATTTCTGCGAGATTAATCCGGCTCAAAAGGGAATCTATCATGTAACTGGAGGCGAAAAGCTTAAAGTAGGGCAGAAGGTGTATGGAGTTTTGACCAAAATCGAACCGGAAGGTTTGAGACTGAGAGAACTTTTCTCTGAGGTAAAAGTATAATTATCTCACTCCGGGGGCGGTTTTATACCGCCCCTGGAGGCGTTTTTATGAAAAAAAAATAAACGAGATATTAGCATATCTCGTTATTTTGGTTGGGCTGGCTAGATTCGAACTAGCGCATGTTAGAGTCAAAGTCTAATGCCTTACCGCTTGGCTACAGCCCAATATATATGTTATGGGGTGGAAGATGGGACTCGAACCCACGGTCTCCAGTGCCACAAACTGGCGCGTTAACCAACTACGCCACATCCACCATTGTTAAGCTCATTTGTGAGCACATTACATATTTTAGTATTTTTTTTTATATTTGTCAAGATATTTTCAACATTTTATTTGATTTTTTATGAAAAATTTGTTAATATTGTAGTAATAAATAAAGAACGGAGGATGTTAGAAAAAATCTAACAAGAAAATTTATGGCAAAAGTAATTGTAATTGGTGGAGGACCTGCTGGTATGATGGCTGCAATAACTGCAGCAGAATATGGAAATGATGTTACTATAATAGAAAAAAATGCACGGATTTGGAAAAAAATTATTAATAACAGGCAAAGGAAGGTGTAATATAACAAGTTCATTATATATGAGTGATTTTATAAAAAATACACCTGGAAATGGTCAATTTTTATATAGTGCGTTTCAAAACTATACAAATAGAGATATAATTGATTTTTTGAAAAGACAGGGACTTGAAACAAAAGAGGAAAGAGGAAGTAGGATATTTCCTGTTACAGATAAATCAATAGATGTATTAAATTGCTTCAAAAAAAGAATTGAAGAATTAAATATAAAATGTATATATAATACGCCAGTTGAAAAGATTTTAATGCAGAATAAAACAATATTAGGTGTAAGAACAAATAGAGAAATTTTATATGCTAATAAAATAATTCTTGCAACAGGAGGAAAAAGTTATCCTTTAACAGGTTCAACAGGAGATGGATATTTGATTGCTGCAAATTTAGGACATACTATCACAAAAATAAAGCCTTCACTTGTTCCACTTGTTGTATATGAAAAAGATGAATGTAAAGAAATGCAAGGTTTAAGTTTAAGAAATGTTGGAATAAAATTAATTGATGAAAGTAGAAAAAAGGTTATATATGATGATTTTGGAGAAATGATATTTACGCATTTCGGTATATCTGGTCCAACAATTTTAAGTAGTTCAGCACATTTAGTTAGATACAAGGATATTGAGTATTTATTACATGAAGGAAAATTAAAAATTCAAATTGACTTAAAACCAGCATTAACAGAAGAACAGTTAGATGATAGAATTTTAAGAGATTTTAAAGAAATGAAAAATAAACAATTTAAACATGCATTAGATAAATTATTGCCTCAAAAAATGATACCAGTTGTTATAAAAAAATCACAAATCCCTGAAGAAAAAAGAGTAAATGAAGTAACAAGGGAAGAGAGAAGAAAGTTAATAAATATATTAAAAAGATATGAACTAACAATAAAAGGATTTAGACCAGTAGAAGAAGCAATTATAACAAGTGGTGGTGTTAATATTAAAGAAATAAATCCAAAGACTATGGAATCTAAAATTGTGAAAGGATTATATTTTGCAGGGGAAATAATAGATGTAGATTCATATACAGGAGGATTTAACTTGCAAATTGCATATTCAACAGGATATACTGCTGGAATGCACGTAGGAGATATAGAATAAATGGTAGAACATTTTTATACAATATTAAAAGAAGAAAATGCAGAATTAGTTGAAAAAAAATCAAAATTTATTGCAGAAATATATAATGTATCTGATAAAAATGAAGCAGAAAATATAATAAAAGCAGTAAAAAAGAAGTATTATGATGCAAAACATCATTGTATTGCATATAGAATTATGGATAATGGCATGATAACAGAAAAATCTAGTGATGATGGCGAGCCTTCTGGAACAGCAGGAGCACCTATGTTGAATTTGCTTCAAGGAAGAGAACTATGTAATGTGGTTGTAATTGTTACAAGATATTTTGGAGGAATCTTGCTTGGAACGGGAGGTCTTGTTAGAGCTTATACAGATGTTACCAGAATGGCTATTGAAAAATGTCAATTGGTTTGTAAAGTTCCTGGAAAAACTGCAGAAGTTGAATTAGAATATTCTAGTTTGGAAAATTTTAAATATTATTGTAAAAATAATGATATAAATATAATACAAATAGAATATTTTGAGGATATAAAATTAATTATTGAAATGGAGATTTCCAAAGAAGAAAAATTAGTAAATGATATAGAAGATAAAAAAATTAGTGTTATTAGTTTTGTCGAATTAGCTGGAAAAATGATAAATAAAGGTATAAACATCTAAAATAAATGGAAAAAAATTCCAAAAATATATTGAAATAATATCAATATTGTAATATAATCCAAAATGTAGAAATTAATACTTTTTACAGATACGATTGAAAAAATTAGGAGGAAAAATTATGAGAGAAAAAATTTCAGTTTTAATTGCGGATGATAATCAAGAATTTAGTACTACACTAGCAACATATTTAAAAAATCAAGATGACATGGTAGTGGTTGGAAGAGCAAAAGATGGGAATGAAGCACTTGATATGATTTCTAGCTTAATGCCAGATGTAATATTATTAGATGTTATAATGCCACATTTAGATGGAATAGGAGTTTTAGAACAGATTAATATGATAAAGATGAACAAAAAACCTATCTGTATTATGTTGTCTGCTGTAGGTCAAGATAAAATTACGAGAAGAGCTATAGAATTAGGTGCAGAGTATTATGTTGTTAAGCCTTTTGATATTGATTTGTTAATAACACGAATACGTGAATTGAAAAATTATAAACCGGCACAAGTTAATAACTTTATTTCGAGGGAAAGTACATTTAATGCTCCAACATCTAAATCTCAATATATAGATTTGAAAAATATGTCTAGTAATAAAGATGATAGTATAGAAGCATTAGTAACAAATATAATACACGAAGTAGGTGTTCCTGCACATATTAAAGGTTATCAATATTTACGAGAGGCAATAATAATGGTAATTAACGATATAGACGTGATAAATCAAATAACAAAATGCTTATATCCGCAAATAGCTGAAAAATTTCATACAACTCCATCAAGAGTTGAACGTGCAATCCGCCACGCAATAGAAGTTGCATGGGGAAGAGGACAACAAGATGTTGTTGAAAATATATTTGGTTATACAGTTTCAGCAGCAAAGGGAAAGCCAACAAATAGTGAATTTATAGCAATGATTAGCGACAAATTAAGATTGGAATTAAAAAGTGCATAGAAAAGATCTCTAAAAAAATAGAGATCTTTTTTTAGTCGAAAAAATAAGAAATAACAAATATTAATATATATTAAAAATATTTTTTAGATTGATTTTTTTTTATTAATATAGTATATTAGTACTAGAAAAAGATAAAAAAGGAAGAAATACAAATGAAAGAAAATAGAATTTTAATGCAATATTTTGAATGGTATTTAAAACCAGAATGTATGTTGTGGAATAAAGCGGCTATAAATGCAAAATACCTTTCGGCAATAGGAATAACAGATATTTGGTTTCCGCCAGCATATAAAGGAGCAGGAGGAAAATATGATGTCGGATATTCAGCTTATGACTTATATGATTTAGGTGAATTTGATCAAAAGGGAAGTATAGAGACAAAATATGGAACAAAGGAAGAATATATAAATGCAATAAAAATATTACATCAAAATGATATAAAAGTCTATGCAGATACAGTATTAAATCATAAAATTGGAGCTGATGAAGCGGAAACAGTTTATGCGAGTGAAGAAGAACAGACAAATCGAAATGTAGATACATCTCTTCCAAAAAAGATAACAGCATGGACAGTATATAATTTTAAAGGAAGAAATAATAAATATTCAGATTTCAAGTGGAATTATAATCATTTTAATGGTACTGATTGGGACGAAAGTGGAAGAAGAAATGGTATATTTAGATTTAGTGGAAAAAAGTGGGATCAAAATGTTGATTTAGAAAATGGAAATTATGATTATTTAATGGGAGCTGATGTTGATTATAATAATCCAGAAGTTGTAGAAGAAATAAAAAAATGGGGAAAGTGGTATTTAGAAACAACTAATGTTGATGGATTTAGACTAGATGCTGTAAAACATATAAAATCAGGATTTATGGCAGAGTGGATACATGAGATGAGAAAAATAAAGAAAATAGATTGTGTTGGTGAATATTGGAACAGAGATTTAAAAGCATTAGAAAATTATATTACCAAAACAAATTCAAGTATTCCATTATTTGATGTACCATTACATTATAATTTATTTGATGCTTCAAATAGCAATGGAAATTATGATATGGCGAGAATATTTGATAATACATTGGTAAAAGAAATGCCACAATTAGCAGTAACATTTGTAGATAATCATGATACAGAACCAGGTCAAGCATTATTTTCTTATGTACAAGAGTGGTTTAAACCATTAGCTTATGCTTTAATTTTATTAAGAAAAGACGGATTACCTTGTGTTTTCTATGGCGATTTTTATGGAATACCATCACAGAATATAAAACCTATGGGAGAAAAATTAGAAAAGATAATAAAGGCAAGAAAATATTTTGCTTATGGAGAACAGATTGATTATTTTGATCATCATGATATTATTTCTTGGGTTAGAACTGGTGATAGTGATCATATAGACTCAGGAATGGTTGTAATATTAAGTGATGGACCAGGTGGATCAAAAACAGTTAATGTAGGAGCAAAACTTGCTAATACAGTATTTTACGATTGGCTTGGAAATGTTCAAGAAACAGTATATGTAGATCAAGATGGAAATGGAATATTTTATTGTAATGGAGGAAGTGTATCTGTTTGGGTAAAAAAGGAAAATGTTTATAATTAAATAGGAGAAAAATATGTTAACAGCAATTCTAATTTTTTTAATAATATATAGTGTAGTACTAAAAAAAATAGTATCTAAAGAAAATTTACAATATTATAGAGATATTCCCAGTGATGATGCACCAGCATATGTAGGAAAAATAATCAAAGGTCATGTAAATGGCAATGATATAATAGCAACAATTATTGATTTAAAAGAAAAAGGATATATTGAAATAAAAAATGAAACAATAAAAGGAAAAGACAAGAAAATATTAATATTACAAAAAGAAATAAATACTTTGAAACTTCAAGAGCATGAAACATTTTTATTAAAAAGAATATTTCATAATAGTGATAGAGTAGTTTTTGATGATTATATAAATAGTAAAAAATTTAAACAAGACTTTATAGAATTTGATAAAATGTTAGAAAGAAAAGTAGAAAAGAACAGTATTTATAAAAATTCAATATTAAAGAATATAAACAAAATTATATTTTTAATTGTTTTTGCAAGTATAGGAATAGTTATTTTCTATTCTTTAATACAACCATTATTAATAGGTATTTCTGATATTTTTAAACTAGAAAATGAAAAAGCAATAGTAATTGGTATAATTTTAAGCATAATTATAACGATTGGTTTTATATATGTGTATATATCATATATAAGTAAATCTACATCAGAAAGAGAAAATATAAATTTATATATAACATATATAGCTATATTTATTATATTTGGAATTATTATAATAACGGGGAATGTAAAAAATATTATATCTATTTTCAAATCAGATGGAATGTTATATAAAATTATGATAAATCAAGTATTATCTATAATTGTATTGTTATATATGTTTAATATTATAAAACATGATGAAAAAAGAGAATATTGGTATTACTTTTTTGTGGTTGTAGGTGTGTTTTCAATAATAATGAATTGGAAAATTACAATGTGTATAAATATAATGTTTTTTGCAACTTATATCTTTTTTAAATCTCCAAAGCATCTGAAAATTAGAGATGATGAGAATTTATGCAAATGGGAAGCATTTAAAAGATTTTTGGAAGATTATTCAATGCTTGATACACAAGAAGAAAATGCAATAGTAATATGGGAAAAATATTTAATATATGCAATTTCACTTGGAATTAATAAAAAAGTTATAAAACAATATAGTAAACTAAGTAAAAATTATTTAATTGATGAAAAATATATAAAAAAATTATATATAGAATATTTAGAATAATTTAGGGGGATAAAAAATGAGTGAAGAAAAAATAGTAAATAAAATTGTGCCTATTGAAACAATAATAGATGTAGCAAATTATTTAGAAGATCAAAAAGAAGAATATAGAAAGCTTTTTGAAAGAGATGAAAATAAAAATCAAAATTTAAAATATAATGAACAAGTATATGAATATAAAGGAAATGTTCCTAAAGTTCAATATACAATAAAATATAAAGATGGAAAAGATATTACTGAAAATGATTATAATTGGTTTATTGCTAATATAAACAATTTATCTTCTATTGAATTAATAACAATTAATTATGATGTTAATTATTCATCAAATGTAAAAGATATAGATCATTTTGAATATATGAGTTTATATACATGGGTGAATTTTAGAGAAGATACAATAACTCTTCATGTTGATGGAACTAACATGGAAGAACAAGTTCATAAACTACATTCATATATTAGAGGAACTATAGAAGATAATGAAGAAAGATATAATAAGACTATAAAGAATAGACAAATAAGAATTCAAAGTTTTTGCTTAAGTATAGGTTTAATTTTATCATATATAATATATTTTATATTAAAAGTTAATATGAATAAGTTACCAAATGAAATTACTAACTATATTACTAATAAGTATGTTTTAATTTTTGGACAATGGTTTTTAGCATTTTTAATAGGAAATATATTTGGTCTTCCTATAATGAAAATTTTGTATAAAACACTAATACCAAGTGGAAAATATTCACATTACAATACATCTACACATAAATCAGTGTATGTTGATGATGTTGAAAGTTTTATATCTGAAAATGAGGTACAGATAGGAAAAAATGCTAACAATGGTAAAAAGAGAGCAATTATAGAAAAAATATATAAGGTTACAAAAATAGTTGTATTAATACAAATAGTATTAAGTGTATTGTTTTTTATTTTATTTAAATAGAATAAGTGGAGATTAAATATGAATATTTTTGAAAAAATTAAAGAATTTTTATTTAGAAACAATAAAACACAACTAATAGAAGAAAAAAAAGAAGAAATTGAAAAAACTTATGAAGATGAGTTATATGAACAATATGGAAGATGTAGAGATATCAAAAAATATAATTTGAAAATTTTATTTATAACAGATACTCATAATTGTTTAACTTATGATAAAGAATGTATAGAATATATAAAAAATGCAAAGGATTATGATTATTGTATTTTATTAGGTGATCATTCTGCAGAAGATTTATATGAAATAACTCAAATAATTCCAAAAGATAAAATATGTGGAGTTCTTGGAAATCACGATAGTTGGGATAAATATAAAGAAAATGGTATTAATAATATTGATGGAAAAACTATTGAAATTAAAGGAACAAAAATTGCAGGAATAAGTGGAAGCTTTAAATATAAAAATACAGATCAATATGCATTATATACACATGAAGAAAGTATTGAAATTGCAGATAAAATGGAAAAAGCTGATATCTTAGTGAGCCATGATAAGCCATTTACTAAAGATTTGCATGATAATGCACATGATGGATTAAAAGGAATAACAAAATATTTGTATAAAAATCAGGTTCCATTACATATACACGGTCATTTACATGAAGAAAGTGAAGAATATTTAAAAAATGGAACAAAAACAATATGTCTATTTAAAGCTAAAATTGTTGAGATATAAGGACTTGAATTATTCTGAAGTTTATAGTATAATAGATTGGATTTTAAAAGGTTTATAGGTAAATCCAGAAAACCTAAATATAGAAGAGCAAGGAATGTTGAAAATTATGGATTATAAAGATTTAGCAGAATTAATCTTTCCAGATGCGAAAGACATATCATATTATGAGGAAAAATATCCTGAAAGAAACTTACCAGAAGGAGCTGTTGTAACAAGATTTGCACCAAGTCCTACAGGATTTGTACATATTGGAGGATTGTATCAAGCACTAGTAGCAAGAACAGTTGCAAAGAAAACAAGTGGAGTATTTTTCTTAAGAGTTGAAGATACAGACCAAAAGAGAGAAGTTGAAAATGGAGTAACAGGAATAGTTAATTCATTAAAAGATTTTGATATGGCACCAGATGAAGGAATGATTTCAGATACAGAAGAAATAGGAAATTATGGACCATATAAGCAATCATTAAGAAAAGAAATATATCAAGCTTATGCTAAATATTTAATAGCACAAGGAAAAGCATATCCTTGTTTCTGTACACAAGAAGAGTTAGATGAAATTAGACAAAAACAAGAATCAGCTAAAATAAGACCTGGATATTATGGAGTTTGGGCAAAATGTAGAAATTTAACAGTTGAAGAATCTGCTGAAAAAATAAAAAATGGAGAATCATATATAATAAGATTCAAATCACCAGGAAGAGAAGACAGAAAAATCAAACATAAAGATGTAATAAAAGGAAATGTAGATTTTCCAGAAAATGATTTAGATATAGTAATTATAAAAGCAGATGGACTTCCAACATATCATTTTGCACATGCAGTTGATGATCATTTAATGCATACAACACATGTAATAAGAAGTGATGAATGGTTATCATCAGTACCATTACATTTACAATTATTCCATGAGTTAGGATTTAAAGCACCAAAATATGCACATATTTCACCAATCATGAAAAATGATAATGGAGGAAAAAGAAAATTAAGTAAAAGAAAAGATCCAGAAGCAGCTGTTGAATATTATAAAAAAGAAGGTATTCCATCAGAAGCTGTTAAAGAATATTTATTAAATATTGCAAACTCAACATTCGAAAATTGGAGAAAAGCAAATCCAGATAAATCAATAGATGAATTTGATTTTCAATTAAACAAAATGAGTGTAAGTGGTGCATTATTTGATATGATAAAATTACTTGATATTGGAAAAACAGTAATATCAAAAATGACAGCTGAAGAAGTATACAATTATTCATTAATCTGGGCAAAAGAATATGATGAAGAATTAGCTAAAATGTTAGAAGATAAAGAATATGCATTAAAAGTATTTGGAATAGAAAGAGGAAATAAAAAGCCAAGAAAAGATATTTCAAAATGGTCTGATGTAATGTATAATATTGGATATATGTATGATGATGAATTTTATGGAAAAGTTAATGAATATTCATATCAAGTTATTTCTGATAAAGAAGATATTGCAAAAATACTAGATTTATATATTTCAAAATATTACAATGAATTAGATGATAAACAAACATGGTTTGATAAAATTAAAGAATTAGCAGTAAAAATGGGATATGCAGGAGAGGTTAAAGAATTTAAAGCAAATCCAGGAATGTATAAAGCTCATGTTGGAGATGTAAGCACAGTATTAAGAGTTGCTTTAACAGCTAGAACAAATACACCAGATATGTATGAAATTATGCAAGTATTGGGAAAAGATAGAATTTCCAAACGTTTAGAAGTTGCTAAGGAGAACTTAAAATAAGTGAAAGTAATTTTTGTAGATGTTGATGGAGTATTAAATTCTGATGATTTTATAGATAGTGTAAAAGGAAGTCAAGATATTGATATAAAAACAATTAGGTTATTAAAAAATGCAGTAAATGAAACTGGTGCCAAAATTGTGATGGATACATCTTTTAGATATACAAAATCATTTTTGAAGGTTCAAGAAATGTTATTACAAAACGGGATTTTATTTGATAAAACACCTTTTATAGATAATGAGAGAGGAAAAGAAATAAAACAATATTTAGCAGAACATAAAGATATTGAAGATTATATTTTGCTAGATGATGTTATATTTCCAGATTTTGATGATGAATTATTAGAACATTTAATAAAAATGGATGATACCAATTCAAGAGGAATAGGAAAAGGGCTTCAAGAAAAAGATGTAGAAGAGATTATCAGAAGATTTGGAAGAAAAAAGGATTTTAAAGATATAGAGAGATAAGGAGGAACAATATGGAATATAACATTGGAGATATAGTTAGAACAAAAAAAACTCATCCATGTGGAAGTAAACTCTGGGAGATAACTAGAGTTGGAGTAGATTTTAAACTAAAATGTCTAGGATGTGGACATATTGTTGTTCTTGAAAGACCTAAAGCTTTAAAAGCAATAACTAAATTAGAAAAAAAAGCAGAAGAATAATATAAAAAAGGAGACTTACCATTTGGTAAGTCTCTTTGGCTTTATTAGTTTGGATCAATTTTTTTTGTAACGATTTGTTTGCTAGATACGACTACATTATAATTTTCCCAAGATCCCTCAAAAATGAGAGATCCAACACGTAAATCATCGTTTAAAGTTTGGCCAACTTTAACATTATAGTAGTATTCTTGAGATACTTCAATTGGAATGGTAATTGTGTTCATTGGATCTTTTAGTATTTCTTGAACATCCAAAGTATAATGTATTTGAGAAATACTTAATTCAATAACATAAGAAACCTCTTCATTGTCCATCAAACGTTGTTTTATATCTTTTAGTTCGTTTATTTGTCCGATTAAATCTAAACATTCAGTTTGTAAACTTTTAATTTCTTCTTGTAATTGTTTTTGATTTTGCTCTTTTTTATAAAAGTTTGTGTTAGAGCATCCTGACAAAGAGAATGCAAAGATGCAAAGAATAATTCCTACAATCAAAGCCATAAACCGTTTCATAATGTCTCCTCCTATGATGTGATGATTTTTACCCCAAAGGGCTTATAAACAAAAGGTATTATAGCACATAGCAAAATATAAAGCAAATTTTTTATGAAAATTTAAGAATAATAAAACCCCACCGCCTTAATTCGAATGAATAAGGCGATGGGGGAAAAGATACATCTTTTTTAGACTCTGAATGATCCGATTTCCTTCAAGCTAGTCGGATTAGAAATCACCCAGCTTTCTTCCATGTTTGTTTGGTCAAACCTGATAGAAAGGTGATGTTTTTCTCCGATAGCATGGATGATGTTCAGCTGAGCTTTTTTGAGCTTTTGAACTTCGGTAGGCTTCTGATATGGAGGCCGGTTATAGCTTTCCATCATGCTGCATGCCTGGTAAAGTTTGCGAGCATCCTTACCAAAGAGTGACTGCAAAGTTAAAATGTGACTTTTATCTTTGTTTCTTTGGTATTCAGGGGTTTCGACAAATACATCATTCATTTCTTTTTCCTCCTTGGACAGTGTCCTTTTACGTATGATGTGTTTTTTACATAAGATGATAGGAGTGCGAACAGAGCATATCATCTATCTAAATATTATACCAAAATTTACCAATAATGTCAAATTTTTATTAAGACAAATAGTTTAAATATAAGATTCAATTATATTCCAAACATCTTCACAATAAATTTTCTTTTCAGAAGAGAAAGGAAGAGTTGTAATGTCCCCAATAGGGTTTAGTTGATTTTGAATATTTTTAGATGCATCATTAACTTTTGTTTTGGCAATTTTATCAGCTTTATTTGTTAAAATCATACAAGGAAGACCACTTCTAATGACATAATCATACATTAAGAAATCATTTGAAGTAGGATCATGTCTAATATCAACTAAAAATATAATTAAACAAATTTCTTTACGATGTTTTAAATAACTTTCAATAAATTCTCCAACTTTTATTTGTTCTTGTTTTGACATTTTACTATAACCATAACCAGGTAAGTCAACAAAATAAAATTTGTCATCCATATTATAAAAATTTAGTTGACGGGTTTTACCAGGTTCACTACTTGTACGAGCTAGTTTTCTTCTATTGATCATTGTATTAACAAAGCTAGATTTTCCAACATTAGATTTTCCAACTAAAACAACTTCTGGTAGACCATTTTTGGGATATTGACTTTCTTTTACAGCAGAAACTTCAAAACGTGGATTTTTTATTATCATAATTAAATTCCTTTCTTGTAAATAATATGTGGATATTATAACATTTTAAGTCTAAAAGTGCAAGTTAATTGCTTGTAAACTTAATTCTGTTATGATAAAATTAAAACAAAAATTAGAAAGGAATAATATGTATAATGAATGATTATTTTAAAAATTTAGATGGCCAAATTAAAGAATATTTTAAAATATTATCAAGTGAAATTCCTGATTTTTTAGATGATTACATAAATACAAAAGAAATGCAAAAACAGGCTGGAATAAGTGTAACATGTGGTACATATTATACAAAGTTATTTGATAAAATGATATGGTATTCTGGTTTAGATCACAGTGTAGCTGTGAGTTTAATTGTATGGAATTTTACAAAAGACAAAAAACAAACTCTTGCAGGATTATTTCATGATATAGCAACACCAGTATTTAAACATAGCATAGACTTTATGAATGGAGATTATAAAAAGCAGGAATCAACAGAAGAGCTTACAACACAAATAATAAGTGAGTCTCAAGAAATAATGTCATTGTTAAAAAGAGATGGAATAAAAATAGAAGAAGTTAATGATTATCATATATATCCAATTGCAGATAATGATACTCCAATGTTGTCAGCAGATAGATTGGAATATACATTATCAAATGGATTTGGCGTCAGAAAAAAAGTATGGAATTTAAACGATATAAAAGAAATTTATGATAATATAGAAGTACAAAAAAATGAGCAAGGAATTGATGAACTTGGTTTTAAGGATAAAACAATTGCTGAAAAATTTGTAAATGGAATGAGAATATTATCCAATTCTTATATAGATAATAAAACGAAATTTTCAATGCAATTTTTAGCTGATATAATGAAAAATATGTCTAATCAAAAACTAATAACTAAAAAAGAATTATATGAATTATCAGAAAAAGAAGTAATAGAAAAAATTGAAAATTGTACTTATGATAATATTTCAAAAAAATTTAATTTCTGGAAAAATGCCTGTGAAATAAAAGAAAGCGATAAAGGAGTTAAAAATAAATACTGTGTGAGTATTAATGCTAAAATAAGATATATAAATCCATTAGTAAATGGAAAAAGGGTAAGCGAAATATCTGAAGTTGCCAAAGAAGAAATAAAAAAGGCACTAGAATACAAAACTCCTAAATATGCATATTTGGATTTTGACAATTTTTAATTTTTATAAAAATATATCATTATAAACATAAGATTAGAAAAAGAAAGGAAGAAATACAATGGAAAAGAAAATCGAAGAATTGAATGGATTTAAAGATTTGAGAATAGTTGATAATTTTTATCAAACATCAAGTTTTTTTCCAATGCCAACAACAGAAATAGGAACATTAAGTGAATCAGGATTAACAAATTTGGGATCATATTCACTATGTTTTCCGTATTACATAGCAGGAAAGGACTATTATGCAATGATACTTTGTTGCAGAAACAGTTCAAATACAGCTAAAAATATATTAAGAACAGGAAAATGTACAATTAATTTTATAACAGATAAAAGAAAATACTTTAAAGAAGCAGTAAGATTAGGATATCCAGGAGAAACAACTGAAGAGAAAATGAAAGACTGTATTTTTAATTTAGTTGATGGAAAAAGAGCAAGAGAAAATCCTAATGAACAATATCCAAAAATAATCCAAGAAGCATTCCAAGTATTTGAATGTACATGGGTAAGAGAATTAGATGGAGCTGAAAATGATAAAGTACAAGATGAATATTTACCACCATATCATCAATTCAATGGAATAACAAGCCAATTTGGAGCACATTTTATATTAAAAGTAGATAATATATTAATGAAACCAAAATATTATGATGCAATAATAAATGGAGTGAATGCAAACGTATTTCCACAGGTTCCAGTAGATTATGGATATCGTGATAATAAAAACTTCTGGTATACAAGATTTAAAAGGCCTGTGTCAGAACCAATTCCGGCAAGTAAAGGAATAAGTTTAGATACAGTAAAATATGCTGCATCAAGAATTGATCCAGAAATAAAATTTACAGATGAAGCATGTGCAAAATTAATAAAAGTTCCAAGAGTGTTTTTAAATACTGTATTAAAAGGTTGTGTTGCATGGGCAAAAGAAAATAATGTAACACTAATTACAGAAAAGGAAATGGCTATAATTCAAGATAAGAGAAATAAAGAGAAAAAATAAACAACTTATGGGATGTGATAGAAATAAATGATAGATAAGATATCAACAATAAAATTTTTAATAGAAGAATGTTATAGAAAGTTTCCAGAATTAGCAGATGAAATTCCGGAAGAGGAAATGTATAGGATATTAGAAAATAATATTTCAACAATAATAGCTGGAGGAACAGCAGAAGATTTTGATGGAGAATATGATACTTCAGAAAAAACAATATCTTTAATGAATATGGGTGAAGGAATAAGCCTTGAAGATATAAAAAAAGAACAAGATACAGTTGGAGTATTGGCACATGAAGGAATACATGCTTTATTTAGAAAAAATGATACTGACACCGGAATTGATAAAGAAAGAAAAAGGGTAAATATAAAGGGCTTTGCAAGATTTAGAAAAGCGAGATATAAGTCTTCAAAATCAATATTAGAACACATAAGAGATTTGAAAAAAATACAAGATGATTGGTCTGATAATAAATGTTTTGGTACAGCATTAAATGAAGGAATAACTGAATGGATAAAAATGCAAACTGTATCTTCAAGTTCAACTTATGATATGGAAGTTAATGTAGTAGAACAGATAGAAAATATTATAGGGGCAAGAAAAATTCTAGAGATAGTAAATAGAAAACCAGAGGAAATGTATAAAGCATTGAATATGAGTGAAAATGAATTTAGAAATTTTTGTGACCAAATGGACTATCTAGGTTTTCTTGATTCATTAAAAGAAAATTTTGAAGATAATTTACTAGAACTTGATGATGGCTATAAAAAATTGGAAAGGTTTAATAAAGAAGAAGGAAAATATATAAATGATGAGATAAGGAATACAATGTTTGATATTCAAACTAAATTAATTATTAGACTTATCATCCCATATTTTGAAGAAAATTATAATAAAGATGGAACCTTAAAAAAAGCATTAAAATGTGAAAAATTAATACGAGATTATTTGGAATGTGCCAGTACTGATAAAAATATATTTATTGAATTTATTGGAAAAGCCGAGTATGAAAAATTAAATAGTTTGGTTAGTAAAGTAATTATTCAATATGCAAAACAAAATCTACCTAATATAGATAAATGGGAAAAGAAAAAAGTTTTTGACGTTTATTATGATTTAATATATAAATTTAGTATAATTGATGATAGTGGGTATAGAGCATTTATAAAAAAACTTGAAGAATCAATAAAGAAAATACAATTGGAAGAAGAAAAAAGTATACTTGAAAAAATAGCACAAAAAATAAATGGGCAAAAGAAGATTGATATGAAATTATTTTTGCAAGATTATCGTAATCGTTATACTACTGTAAATATCAATAAAAAAGTAAGTGAATTATTATTAGGTAGAAGATTGACATTGGATCAATATACAAAATTAGAGAAAGAATTAGGTGTGTATTGTAATTGTGGAAAGGTAATAAGTAGAAAAGATATAAGAAAAGAAAGAGATGATAGTGGAAACATAGAATATTATGTTTTGGTTAATGGAAGAAAATATATAAATCCAAACTTAAAAAAATTGAAATTTGGAAAGAAGTTTTTGAGTTCAAGAAAGTATGAAATTAAAGTTGAAGAAAAAAGTGATATTAGTAAACCAACAACTTCACACAATAATATATATGCAACAAATTTTAGGAGAGGCTTGATTGTAGAATATAATGAAGCAGGCTATTTTAATGAAGAAAGTATTATTAATAAAACATTAGGTGAGAAAGAAGAAAGATAAAAAATTCTATAATAAATGTTAATATAGTTAAATTAACATTTATTATAGAATTTATTTTTTAAGAAATTTCTATATTATCAAAATTTATATTATTAATATCATCAATTTGAAATGATGAATTTTTTACTAGTTGTGAATATCCTGTTTTCATTATCTCTTTAGTTAATCCAAAGACTTGTGCATAAGATAAATATCTATCCCATAGAACAATTTCATCTGGATATTTATTAGCAAAATTTCCAAAATCATTTATAAAAGCCTTAAAAGCTTTTAACTTGTTTAATTCATTAATACCATTTGAAGTAAGTGTTAGAGTTTTTGAAAGTTCTTTATTATATTGTTTTACAATAGTGTTTTTGGATTCAAATATAATTTGAAATATTCCTTGAATAATATAAAAAATTAAACTAATTATTTTTTCTAATACTATTCCAATTGGACCTGCTAAAATTGCTAAAAAAGGTGAGTAATGATAAAGTATAACTGCAATAACGGCAACACAAATAGCATAAATAATGCCATATAGCCATTTATAGAAGTTATGCATATCTTTGCTTTTATTTTTTGAAGTATCATCGACACTTGGATTATATAATCCAAAATTTATTCCATCTTCAAGACAATAGTTATACCAGGTTTTGTAATTTAATTTTTTTATATTATTTTCTTTAAGTAAATTGAAAATATAATTTTCATTACTTAATAAATCTGTAGGATTTTTTTCTAATATATGTATAACATATTTATTGTTAGTATATTCTAGTGAGAGATATTTTCTGGCACATAAATCAAGGATAACAGCAACAATATCTTTTTCATTTTCTAGTGTTGAGTCAAAAAGTAATGAAGTTACACCTATTCCGAAGTTATTTGGTAATTCTCTAAAATAAATATATGGATTTTTATTAACTGAAGATATACGGTTAAATAATAATTTTAATTTTCCCATACATTTTCCTATTAAAGAAAGAAGTATTATAAAAACCCATATTACATATCCACAAAAAACAAGTGGAAGAAATGGTAAAATACCAGCTTCAAAAGCAGGTGTGATGATGTCTTTAAGATTTGGACGAGCTATTAAATAATATATTAAAAAACAAGTTGGTAAAACCAGAAAAATTCCATAAATTATAATTCCTGCAATTATTATTGGTGGTGTTAATTCAGCTTTATATTCAGCTGTTGAATATTTTGTTTTTTTCATAAGTAAATCTCCTTTATAATTCGATATTATTAATATAGCATAATATAAAATTTAATACAAGGATTCCAAAATAAAAAACAGTATTATAAACTGATTATAGTAAAACAAGATTGACAAGTTTTGGGTTTTATAATAATATATCAATAGAGTAAATGGTTATAGGATGTGAGAAAATGAATTGTGAAATTCAAGAAAAATGTGGAGGTTGTGTATATGGAAAAATGCAATATGCACAACAATTGAGAACAAAAACTGAATATGTAGAAAAACAATTAAAAAAGTTAAAACAAAATATAAAAGTAAATTATTGTATTGGAATGGAAAATCCATACAATTACAGAAATAAAGGAAAATATGCTTTTAAAAATGGAAAGATGGGTTTTTTTGAAGAGGGAACTCATAAAATTGTATATGCAAAATGTGCAATACAGAATGAAAAAATAAATCAAGTTGCAGATTACATATTTGAGCTTGTAAAAAAATATCATATTAGTATTTATAATGAAGATACAGGAAAAGGATTTTTAAGACATGTTATAATTAGATATGGATTTTTTACTGATGAAGTAATGGTTATATTTGTTACTACAGATGGAAAAATGTATAAAAAAAATGAGATTGTAAAAGATTTAACTACCAAATTTAAAGATATAAAATCTATTATTCAAAATATTAATGTAAAAGAAACAAATGCAATATTAGGAAATAAAAATTTTAAAATGTATGGAACAGATTTTATAATGGACAAACTCGGAAATTTAAAAATAAAAATTTCACCATTATCTTTTTATCAAGTTAATCCTATTCAAATGAAAATTTTATATGATACAGCTATTGATTTTGCAAAACTTACAGGAAATGAAGTTGTATATGATTTATATTCTGGAATTGGAACTATATCTTTAAGTGTTTCTTCAAAAGTTAAAAAGGTTTATGGAATAGAAATAGTAAAAGAGGCAGTGATTGATGCAAGGGCAAATGCAAGAATGAATAATATTACAAACACATCTTTTATGGATGGAAAAGTTGAAGAATTGCTACCTAGATTATGTAGTAAAGAAAAAGCAGATGTGGTTTTTGTTGACCCACCTAGAAGCGGATTAGACGGAAAAACAATTAAAACTATTCTTAAAGTAAGACCAAAAAAGCTTGTTTATATTAGCTGTAATCCAGATACTTTAGTTGATAATTTGCTTTTACTTGAAAAGGATTATGATATTAAAGTTGTTCAACCTGTTGATATGTTTCCTTTCACGCGGACATGTTGAGTGCATAACAGTACTAGACCGAAAAAATATTGAAAAATAAAATACTAATGTTTAGAAGATTTTGATAATATAAATTTTTTTAAACAATACTTGAAATGCTAAATTTTATGTTATAATTAATACTAAAGAAAGGGGGAGAATTTGTTTATGAATTGTTCAAATGATGAAACAAAAAATAACACAAATAATGATTATCGTGAAAAAAGTGGGGAGGGATTAGAAAAAAATAGTTTTGTAAATATAAAAGAAAACAGTGATTCACAACATTCTCAAGAAACGAATTGTAAAGCAATTGAAATGAATATTGAAAAACAGAATACATTTAGTGATCAACAACAAACTAAAGATTCTGGGAATAATAATTTAGGTGTATTTTCTTTAATTTTAGGTATAATTTCTTTTTTTACATCTTTAGTATTTATAGTATCTATACCAACAGGTATTGCAGGATTGATATTAGGAATTAAGAGTAAGTCGAAAAGTAGTGTAGGAAAAGCTGGTAAAGCTTTTAGTATTATAGGTCTTGTGTTTACAGGTATATTTATTGCTATTTCTATTTTTGTTACAACATTAATACCAAGTAGTAAAACATATTATGGAGATGGATATACTTTAAATTATGATAAGGATTGGTCAATAACAACTTTATCTGGTGGAAATGAGGCTTTTCAATATAAAACTGAAAAATCATTTTTAGCACCTATAGGAAAGAGTGCATTATCTGATTTTTCTGTTAATTTTGATACAAATTCTGGGAAAAAAAGATTATATCAAGCATTTTATGATTATTGGAATACTGGAAGTAGCGATGGGAATGGATTAAAAATTTTCTCTGGAAGTAATGGATTTAGTAAATTAACTGATGATATTTATTATGCTACATATACGAATGGTGCTTCAACAACACAGATTAGAGGAAAATTTATTTTACTTGTATCTCCAGAAAAGAATGCAGTGTTGTCATTTATGTCTAATGCAGTTGAAAATGTAGAAGATAATGATGAAAAATCATTAGAATTGTTAAAAAATATCAATATTTATGATCAAACATCTACAAAACAAGATAGTGATTCAAATGGAACTTATGATGATACTGATTTGATGTATGATTACTTGGATTCTTTAAGTAACTGGAATAGATATTCAGAGTTAAGAAAAGGTAATTTGGGTAAGATTAACTCAATCAACGGAGGTTGGAGAGTTCTAAATGATTCAGAAATTTACTGGAAATTTAGAAATGGACAATTTTTGTGGTTTAAATCTATTAATAACTTAAATGACAATTATTGGTATGGAACAACTAAAATATATACTGGTAAAGAAGGATTGAAAGTAGCTGGTATTGATGAAAGTAAATTAGATTCACTAATTTCTAGTGCATATGGAACAATAACCGCAAATGATGTATATACGGTAGTTTGTACACCAACTAAAATTGTTTCTGGTGGTGTAGATAGAAGCGATACAAATATACCAGAAGGAACAACTTGGACTTATGTATGGATAGTAATAGATCATGGAGCTGAAGGAATAGAAGCACAAGTTCTTAATACAGGAACTTATGAGGCAACTTATTATGTAAAAATAGAAGATTAAAAAATAGATTAGTTTATAATAATTGATATATAGTAAAATTAATAAGAAAAGATAAATTCTACTTTTTCAGTGGAATTTATTTTTTTGTAAAAACATTTTTGAAAAGAAAAAAATTAAATATGCAAAATTTGATATAAAGATTGATAGATTTTATGATTAATGATACAATTGGTAAAAAAATTACAATATAATGAAGATGATTTGGGATATGATAATCAAAATCAAACTCCAGAAGAAAATTTGAAGCACTTGGACTAAAAGTGACATTATATAATATTTTTGAATCAATATTTGAAAATGAATTAGAAGATTTTCTTAAGTCATATAAATAAAAATGATATGTAGAATAAGTATTGAATTTTGTAAGAATGGAGAGAGTAATGAAAATAGGAATAGATTTAGATGGAGTTGTAATAGATAGTGAAACTACATTTAGAACTTATGAAGAAATTTTTGATATAGATGTTTTGAAAGAAAATAATTTGGTAAATAAAGAGGAACCTAAATTCCAGGCTAGATATAATTGGACAGATAAACAAGAAGAGGAGTTTATAAAAAAATATTTCTTGACAGTTTCAAAAGAAAGTAATTTAATGTCAGGATTTATTGGAGTATATAATCTGTTAAAAAAACAGGGGCATGAATTTGTAGTAATTACTGCAAGAGGTGGATTCTTAGAAGAAATGAAAGATGATGCAATGAGATTATTAGATGAAAATAATATTAAATTTGATAAATATTATTGGAAGGTTGAAGATAAATTACAGATTTGCCAAAATGAAAATATAGATATTATGATTGATGATGACTGGAGAATTATAAAAAGATTGTCAGATAATAAAATAAAAACACTATATTTTAGAGATACAAATTTAATGAAATTAAAAGAAAATAACTATATTAAAGAAGTTAATAATTGGGGAGAGATTTATAGACACATAAAGTGTATGAAAAATTTAATTTAGAAAATTTTTATAATAAGGGAGAATAAATAAATGAAAATATTGATGGGAACCAAAAATCCTGGAAAAATAGAAGGCGCAAGACAAGCATTTGAAAAATATTTTGATAATGTTGAAATAGAAGGAATATCTGTAGAATCAGAGGTTGGAAACCAACCAGTTAATGAAAAAATATTACAAGGCGCAAAAAATAGAGTAAAAAATTTAAAGAAATATGCGGTTAAGAATAATATACAAGCTGATTTTTATGTAGCAAGTGAAGCGGGAATAACTAATTCTTTAGGAGAGTGGATAGATATAAATGCGGTTATTATAGAGGATATAAATGGTTTTCAAAGTTTTGGGACAAGTCAAGGATTTCCAATTCCAGATAAATATATAGACGAGATAAAAGAAACAGAACTTGGAAGAGTTATGGATAGAATATTTAAAGGTAAAGAATTAGGAAAGGGAAAAGGCGGAATTAGTTTTTTGACTAAAGATGAAGTAACAAGAATTGATTTAACTAGAAACGCATTTATAATGGCTTTGACCAGATTTATTAATGAAGATTTATGGAGATAAATAAAAAATGTTCACATTTAATGTGAACATTTTTTTATATTATTTTGTTGGAATTAATTTTTCTTTTCCCCCCATATATGGTTGTAAAACTTTAGGAACATTAATGCTTCCATCTTCATTATAGTTACATTCAATTAAAGCAATTAAAGCTCTTGGTGTAGCTAAAACTGTATTATTTAGAGTATGAACAAATTTATTTCCATCTTTTGTTTTATATCTAATATTTAAACGTCTAGCTTGTGCATCACCTAAAGTAGAACAAGAACAAACTTCAAAATATTTTTGTTGACGAGGGCTCCAAGCTTCAATATCACATGATTTTACTTTTAAATCTGCCATATCACCACTACAACAATCAAGTTGTCTTACAGGAATATCTAAACTTCTAAATAGTTCAACAGACATTTTCCACATTTTGTTATACCATTCCATAGAATCTTCTGGTTTACAAAGAACAATCATTTCTTGTTTTTCAAATTGATGAACTCTGTATAATCCTCTTTCTTCAAGACCATGTGATCCGATTTCTTTTCTAAAACATGGAGAATAAGATGTTAAAGTAAGTGGTAATTGAGATTCATCAACGATTTGTTCCTTAAATCTTCCAATCATACTATGTTCAGATGTACCAATTAAATATAAATCTTCACCTTCAATTTTGTACATCATAGCTTCCATTTCATCAAAAGACATAACACCATTAACAACACTGCTTCTAATCATAAATGGTGGAATGCAATATGTGAAACCATGATTAATCATAAAATCACGAGCATAAGCAAGCATTGCTTCATGTAAACGAGCAATATCACCAATTAAATAGTAGAAACCAACACCACTTGTACGTCCAGCACTTTCTTTATCTAGACCATCAAATCTTGCTATTATATCAGCATGATGAGGAATTTCATAAGATGGGACTATTGGCTCTCCAAATCTTTCAACTTCAACATTTTCACTATCATCTTTTCCAATTGGAACAGTACTATCAATAATATTTGGAATTTTCATCATTCTATTTTTTATTTCTTCACTATATTTTTCTTCAAGTTCTTCATTTTCTTGGATAGCAGAGTTTACGCTTTGAACTTCTTGACGAAGTTTTTCAGCTTCTTCTTTTTGACCAGCTTTCATAAGTTTTCCAATTTCCTCACTTAGTCTTTTTCTTTCAGAACGAAGATTATCACCATTTAACTTTGATTCTCTATTTTTTTTATCAAGACTTAAAACTTCATCTACTAATACTAATTTTTGATCTTGAAATTTTTTCTTTATATTTTCTTTTACTAATTCTGGATTTTCTCTTATTAATTTTATATCTATCATAACGTAATATTCCTTTCTATATAAAATACCTTATTTGAGGTTACATATCAGCTATTATACAATAAAATTATGGAAAATTCAATAAAAATTACATAAATTGTGCATAATAAGAAAAATTGACTAATAATAATTAGTAAGAGGGAAGGTGCTAAAATATGCATGAAGAATATTATTTGAATAAGATGATAGAGGGAAAGAGTGAAAATGAAAAAAAGTTAGAACTGATGAGAACTATTAATGAAACTAAAGAAAGATTGAAAATTGCAATAAGTAATTTTGAATATGCAGAAGATGATATGATAGATTATTATATTTATCAGATAAAAGCTAATCAGTCAAAACTTGATTTTTTAATAAAAAATGCTAAAAAAATGGGAATAGTATTTTCAAGAAGTAATGATATAAGTTTAAGGATGTATGGAATTAATGAAATGGTTGTATAAAAACTATGTATATTTGTCCAATAAAAAACATAATATTAAATATAAATTATAGGAAGATGAGGGATATAAATGAATGTTCTAATAATTATATCATGTATATGTTTTTTATTTATTATTGGTCGAATATTTGTTGTTCCTTTAAAATGGATTTTTAAGTTAATAATAAATTCGATTTTTGGTGCTGTTATTATTTATATTATTAATCTAATAGGAGTGTTTTATAATTTTCATATTGGACTTAATTTTTTTACAGCTGTTTTAATACGGAATTTTAGGAATACCTGGAAGTGTTTTATTGATATTGATAAAATTTTTATTATAAAAAACCCAAGGAGAATAACTTTCGTTATCTTCTTGGGTTTTGAGGGCTACGTATCAGTAGCAATTGGTGTTCATGTAGAGCAGATGCTCCACCTTTTTCTTAGCGGCTTCGTCATAGGTAAACGAGCAATCCTCATAGTCCGACGAGAACTTGCTCCGAAACACACGCTCAAACTCACTTGTGCATTTGAAGAAGTTGCCGTTGAGAAAAAAGTCGATTGCACGGAACAGGTGATGTTCGGTGTTTTCTGCGTTGGTAACACAGAAATAATCGCCAGTCTCGTTTTGAATAAGAGCCACTACTAATTCTTTTTTCATTTTGTCGTACCCTCCAGTACATATTAATATATACATTATATATCAAAATAATGAAATAATCAATAGTTTTACATAAAATTAACAAATTTGAATAAATAATGTTTGAGTGTAGACATTTTGGAAAAAATATTATATAATCAAAAAAGAATGTGATGCGGGTATAGTTTAGTGGTAGAATACCATGCTTCCGACCTGGTTGCGCGAGTTCGATTCTCGCTACCCGCTCCAAATATTTTAATAAAGATAATAACAAAGACAATATAGGTAATAATTCCTAATATTGTCTTTGTTGCTTATATAAACTTTGTACTATTAGTTAAGTATTTTATTTTGTTTATCACTATTTTATCTCTTTAAATCCATTTCTGCTCCATAACCATAATTGAGTATGAATATCAATTGGTTTATATTTTGTATCTTTAAAAAGTTTTTGCCATCTATCTATAACTATTTGTTGAACATTACTTGAATTAAATTCATCATCAGTTATTAAGCCTAATCTATGAGTTGCCTTACATACATGAGTATCTGGAGCAACTGTTAGACATTCAATGTTTTTGTATTTTCTATCAGTATATTGATAAATAACATATAACCAATAATTACAAATTTTCATTCCTGATAAATAAGGAAATTTCTTTTTATTTTCTTTTTGAATAAAGTCTCTAATCTTATTAACATCATTATCTAATTTATCAAATAGTTTTCGTATATCACCATCAAATATTTCTACAAATGTATTACATAATGATAGCCATATTTCAGTTTGTTTCTGTTTTTGCAAAGCAACTTTATATTTAGTTAAAGCATATTGTACTTCTTCAAAACTTTTTTCTAAACATACTTTAGGATTAAAAACAAATCTTGTTTCATCATCAGTATATGTTTTTAAAGCACTTTCCCATAATGTATAAGAGTTCCTTTGATAGTTTAATGCCATTGGTAAAGTGAAATATAAATAATTTTCTAAGCTTTCTTTTCTTAAATTAGGATTTGCATCTTCTGGCATTACTTCACCGCCAAGGTCGCCATTTTTATACATAGCCATGAGTTTATCTACATTATCTAATATTAGTTTTTTATTCATTGTTTCCTCCAAATAGAATTTAAGTTTTTTAAATTACATTAATTATATATTAAAATACATTTTTTTCTATACTTTTTGAAATAATATAAAAAATGTTCTCATTTGTTTAGTTGATTAAGTAATGTGAGGAAGATTTAATAATCAGATTCTCTTTTTAATCCTAAATCAGAATCACTTTTTGTAATTAAATATTTAAAAAATATTCCTTGAGCTATTGCTTCTCCTGCTTTGAACTTTACGGTTTCAGTTCCTTCGTTTTTTATTTTTATAAATATATGACCTTCATTATTTTTATTATTATAGTAATCAGCATCAATTACTCCTACTTGATTTACTAATCTAATGTTATATTTAAATCCCATAGAACTTCTTATAACTATTAATAGAACTTCATCAGCTTCAAAATATGATTTTATTCCAGTAGGTAATTTTACAGTTTCATTTGGTTTCAATTCTAGATCTTCTAATAAATATATATCATAACCAGCTGTTAATTTTGAATCTCTTACTGGTAATTTATAACTGTTATATAAATTTTTATTATTATTTATATCTTTACAAAATTGTTCAAAACTAATTTTTTCGAAATCTCTCATTTTATTTTCCTTTCTTTTTTATTAAGTGGATTATATCATAAAAGAAAATTAATTTACAAGATTGAATTTTATATAAAGTGTTCGTATTTGTTTTACAAGATGGACTATAATTGACAATTTATATAAAAAATGGTATAATATAAGATGTACGCAGCAATGCGACAATAATATTTTAGGAGGGCATTAGATATGTCTGAAAGCAAGATTTACATTCGCAAGGAAGCAGGCCAGAAAAAGGATGCTATCCGGGTCTCTAAGGTAGAGGATATTCCGGAGTTCCTTCGGAATGCCATTTCTATCACTGGCGATACTGTCCGTCTGGACTGTGTTGAAGGGGAGGAAACCTGTAATATGGGCGAAGTTGTGGCCTACGAAAAGAGTGCAAGCACTTCTTCCGGCTACAACTGCTGGGTCGTTGGCAATGCGGCAACCAGTTTGGTGGAAAAGGATGGCGTTTTCTACAAGAAGGCAGTTGTGTATGAGGCACAGAAGATCACGGACGAGTATCCCGAGTTCTTGTCTGATGTGTTCATCAGCCACAATTCCGACGGCAGCTGGAGCATCAAGACGAGCTGGGGGACTTCCACTGGACTTCCTGGTGAAGCCTACTGGGTCAAGTATGGCCAGGGGGATGCAAACATCCTCACGAAGACTGAAAAGTCTTATGGTGACTACATCGTTTGCGAGGAGGACGGAACTCCGATTTGCAAGCTGGCAAGTCTCGATCCGGCTTAAGATCACTCCTAAACGTTCAATCATCTCATTTGTGATTTGAATGTTGGACCGTCCTGTTAAGGGCGGTCTTTTCATATTTAAAGTAGAAAAAAATAAAATGATATGTTAAAATATAAATATAAAATATTTATAAAAGGAGAAAAGGTATGGAAGAAATAATAGTTGCTTCTAATAATAAAGGTAAAATTAATGAAATACAAGAAATTTTAAGCGATTTTAATATAGTTTCATTAAAAGAAAAAGGAATAGAAATAGATGTTGAAGAAGATCAAAAAACATTTGAAGGAAATGCAATGAAAAAGGCAGAAACAATAGCACAAATAACTAATGGAATAAAGTGTTTAGCAGATGACTCAGGAATAGAAATAGAAATTTTAAATGGATTTCCAGGTGTGTACACAAAAAGATGGCATAAAGGAACAGATAGAGAAAGAAATTTAGAAATAATAGAAAAATTAAAAGGAATTCCAAAAGAACAAAGAAAAATAAAATTTGTAACAGCAATTTCAATATCAGATGGTATAGAAACTTTTTGTGAAACAGGATGTATAGAAGGATATGTTACAGAAGAGCCAAGAGGAAATAATGGATTTGGATTTGATGAAATATTTGAATTAGCAAATGGAAAAACATTGGCTGAAATATCACAAGAAGAAAAAAATAAAATAAGTGCAAGAAAAATTGCTTTAGAAAAAATAAAAAAACATATTATGTAAAAAATAAAAAGTTAGAAAAAATGTGAATTTCTAACTTTTTTTAATTATCATTATCTAATGGATTAAATAACACTCTAATGTCAATATCAAGAGCTTTAGCTATTTTATCAACAGTATCTAAAGAAAATGTATTTCTACAAGAACTTTTAGATTCAATTTTTCGTATAAACTCATAACTGAAAAATGATTTTTCAGCTAGTTGAAGTTGAGTAAAATTTTTTAATTTTCTTTGTTTTCTTATATTTTGACCAACCAGATAGTATATATCTTTTTTTATTAATTTTTCCATATAATAACCTCATTTTTTGATACAATATAGCTTATGATATCAAAAAACTCAGAAAGTTTAAGTTGCTAAATACCACCGGTAATAAAAAATATACTCTAAAAGAGCATGATGAAAAAGATATATAATACTTGCAAATTTAATAAAAATGATTTATAATATAACCTCAAGAAAATAACTAGGTAAAGAATAATTTTTACTTGAAAGGATATTTAGTGATATGCTAATAGATGAAAAAATAAAAGATGAATTATTTGAAAATGCAGGAACAGAAAGAGTCCAAAAAGCAAGGATATATACCAAAACAAATAAAGTAAATATCACAAAAATAAATTATACAAATAAAGGAAATTTTGAAATTACAGGAGAAGTAACAGGACAGGAAATATATAGAACTAATATATTTGTTGAAAGTGGAGAAATAAGTGATATAACATGTGAATGTCAAGATTATAGAGGAAGATATGCAGCTTGTAAACATATAATAGCAACTATGATGGAATTTGATGAAAATCCTAAATATCAAAAAATGCTTTTATCAGAAAATAAAGTAGATGTTAATAGAAAATTAAGATCAAAAATAAAATATAAAAGTTTTGAGAGAATAGTAAATGAATTATATGAAGAAGAAATGCATGAAACAGAAGAAAAAAAGGAAGAAGAAAATATAAATAAAATAAGAATTGAACCTAAAATAATATATGATAAGTACTATTCAACATTAAAAGTTGAATTTAAAATTGGCGATAAAAGAATGTATAAAATAAAAAATCTTGTTGAATTTTATGAAAGAATGAAAAAATCAGAAAAATTTAAATATGGGAATAATTTGGAATTTATACATACAAAAGAAGTATTTTCAGAAGCAGACCAAGAAATATTAGAATTCATGTTAAAAAATATAGAAACACTTAGTTTTGTTAATTCAAATGCAAATACAAATTTTAGATATTATGGAAAAGCATTAGATGAATCTTATATTTCAATTAATGAATCAACATTAGATGAACTTTTTGAATTGTTAAAAGATAGAAATGTAGCCTTTCAATGTGAAGATGGAGATAGTGTTATAAAATTTTCAGAGGAAAATCCACAATTGTTTTTTTGTGTCAAAAAAATTGATAACAACGAGTATAAAATAGTATTAAATAACAATGTTAATATAATAAAAGACATTAAGATACTTTCAGGAAGCAAAAATCAATATATTTTATTTAAGGAAACATTATATAAATGTAGTAAAGAATATGAAAATGCTGTAATAAAAATTTTAAAATTATTTAAAGAAAATTATTTGACGGAAATAATTTTTGAAAAAGAACAATTACCACAATTATTTTCAGTAATAATTCCAAGATTAAAAAAATATATTGAATTTAATGAAATCGACGAACAAGATATTGAACAATATAAGCCCAAAAAACTTGGTGTAAAAATGTTTTTAGATTTTGATGAAAATGAAAGAATAATTGCAGAAATAAAATTTTGCTATGGTGATGATGAATTTAATCCATTACAAAGTAAAATAAGTTTGAAATATCCTAGAGATATGATTGCTGAAAATAAGGCAGTAAATATGTTTAGAAAAACTGGCTTTTTATTTTATGAAACAAAAGAATGCTTTATATTGCCAGATGAAGATAAAATTTATAATTTTTTATCAAATGAGATAAATAACTATATGCAAGTATTTGAAGTAATGGTAACAGATAATTTCAAATCAAAACAAATAAAACAACCAAAAATTGGTGGAATTGGTGTTAAAGTTGAAAATGATTTATTAACAATCGACTTTGAAAAATTAAATATAGATATTAATGAATTGCAAGAAATAATGTCAAAATATAATTTAAAGAAAAAATATCATAAATTAAAAGATGGAAGCTTTGTAAGTTTAGAAGAAAATGAAGATCTTGAATTCTTAGATAAATTAATGTCTGGAATGAATTTAAGTTATAGTGAATTGGAAAAAGAAACAATAAAACTTCCAGTAAATAGAACATTATATTTAAACCAATTATTAAAATCTATAAATAATACGCAAATAATAAAAAATTCAGAATATAAAAAAGTTGTTAATTCGTTAGATGTTGAAAATAATGAGCAAGATATAGAAATCCCACAATCTTTAGAAAATATATTAAGATATTATCAAAAAATAGGATATAAGTGGTTGAAATCAATAGATAATTATAAGTTTGGTGGAATTTTAGCTGATGACATGGGATTAGGAAAAACTGTACAAATGTTATCAATTATTGCAGGATATGTTGATCAAGAAAAAGAAAGAAGAGCCTCAATAGTTATATGTCCAAGTTCATTAGCATTAAATTGGCAAAATGAATCAAAAAAATTTACAAATGGATTAAAAACATTAGTAATTAGAGGAAATGCAGAAGAAAGAAAAATGCAAATATCTCAAATAAATGATTATGACATAGTTATTACATCTTATGATTTACTAAAAAGAGATATTGAAGTATATAAAGAAATGAAATATCAATTTAGATATGCAATTGCTGATGAAGCTCAATATTTGAAAAATAGTAATACTCAAAATGCAAAAGTTGTAAAGGAAATAAAAGCAGATACGAGATATGCATTAACAGGAACACCTATAGAAAACTCATTGGCAGAATTATGGTCAATATTTGATTTTATTATGCCAGGATATTTATTTAATTATAAAAAGTTTAAATCAGAATATGAATCACCAATTGTAAAAGAAAATGATGAAAAAGCATTAAAAAAATTAAAAATGTTAATAGAACCATTTGTATTAAGAAGGACAAAGAAACAAGTATTAACAGAACTTCCAGAAAAAACTATAACTGTTTTAAATAATCAAATGAAAGACGAGCAACAAAAAATATATTTAACATATTTAGCTCAAGCAAAGAAAGAAGTTGCAGAAACAATTCAAATTAATGGATTAGAAAGAAGTCATATACAAGTATTAGCAGCACTTACAAGATTGAGACAAATTTGCTGTCATCCTAGTTTGTTTATAAAGGATTATGATGGTGGAAGTAGTAAGCTTGAGCAATGTATAGAAATTGTTAATGATGCGGTTGAAGCAGGTCATAAAATTTTATTATTCTCTGGTTATACATCAATGTTTGAAATAATAGAAAGAGAATTAAAAGATAGAAAAATTAACTTTTTCAAATTGACAGGGGCAACTAAAGTAGATGAGAGAATAAGAATGGTAGATGAATTTAATGATAATAAAGAAATAAAAGTATTTTTAATATCATTAAAAGCAGGTGGAACAGGTTTAAACTTAACAGGTGCTGACATGGTTATACATTATGATCCTTGGTGGAATGCATCTGCCGAAAATCAAGCAACAGATAGAGCATATAGAATAGGACAAAAAAATAATGTTCAGGTATATAAGCTTATTACTCAAAACTCAATTGAAGAAAAAATATATGAATTACAACAAAAGAAATCACAATTAATTGATAATATGCTTGATACAAAAACATCATTTATTGGAAAATTATCAAAAGAAGATATTATGAAATTATTTGAATAAAAAGGAGAGAATATGAAAGATTATATAACAGTAATTGGTGGTGGATTAGCTGGATGTGAAGCGGCTTATCAAATAGCCAAAAAAGGTATAAAAGTAAAGTTATATGAGATGAAGCCAAAAAAATATACAGAAGCACATAATAATGAGAATTTAGCAGAAATTGTATGTAGCAATTCTTTTAAGTCTAATTTACATACAAATGCAGCAGGATTATTAAAAGAAGAATTAAGAAAGTTAGATTCATTATTAATAAGAATCGCTGATGAAACACAGGTTCCAGCTGGACAGGCATTAGCAGTTGATAGAGAAATTTTTGCTGAAAAAGTTACAAAAGAGATAAAAAATAATCCATTAATTGAAATAATTAATGAAGAAGTTGTAGAGATAGAAGCAATTGTAAAAGATGGAATTGTAATAATTGCAACTGGTCCGCTTACTTCTGAAGGTCTTTCAAAAGAAATACTAAAAATAACAGGACAAGATAAATTGTATTTTTATGATGCTGCTGCTCCAATTGTAACAAAAGAAAGTGTTGATTTTAATATAGCTTTTTTTGGAAATAGGTATGATCAAGAAAAAGGAAAAAATGAAACAATTGAAGAATGGAAAAATAGAATAGCAAAACAAGAAGCAAGTTATATAAATCTTCCATTAGATGAAGATGAATATGAACAATTTGTAAATGAATTAATAAATGCAGAAGTTGTTACATTACATGAATTCGAAAAAAAAGAAATATTCGAAGGATGTATGCCAATTGAAATTATGGCAAAAAGAGGAATTGATACATTGAGATTTGGGCCATTAAAACCAGTTGGATTTGATGATCCAAGAACAGGAAGAAGACCTTATGCTGTTGTACAATTAAGACAAGATGATAAATTTGGAAGTATATATAATATTGTTGGATTTCAAACAAATTTAAAATATGGAGAACAGAAAAGGGTGTTTTCTATGATACCTGGTTTAAAAGATGCAGAATTTGTAAAATATGGAGTTATGCATAGAAATACATATATAAATTCAACAGTATTACTTGATAATACTTATAATTTTAAGCAAAATAATAATATATATTTTGCTGGACAAATTACAGGAGTTGAAGGATATGTAGAATCAATTTCTTCTGGGATGGTAGCAGCTTTAAATGCAATTTCTCAAATTCAAGGAAAAGATAAGATTATTTTTTCAAATTTAACAATGATAGGTGCACTTGCAAATTATATTTCTACACCAAATGATAAATTCCAACCAATGAATGCTAATTTTGGAATATTGCCACCATTGGATGAAAAAATAAGAGATAAAAAAGTAAAATATAGTAAATTAGCAGATAGAGCAATTCAAAATTTATAATAGTAGTAAATATATCAAAAAAACATTTTTTTTGATATATTTACTATTTTTTTCATAATTAGATAAAAAAAACAAAAAAATGATAAAAAACACTTGCAATAAAAAAATCGTTATGATAGAATATGAACTGAATAGAAAGCGGATAACAAAAGAAAGGAAAATGTTAAGCAGGCAAAAAAGCTTAATATGGCTAGGTTTGATATGATGGAAGAAATTATAAATAATTTAAAAAACTTTGTCGAAGAAAAAAATAATTTAAAGAAACAAATAAGTGAAATAGAATTCAAAAGAAATGAATTAGCAGAAGAAAGAAATGCAAAAAAAGCTTATAACAAAATAGAAAACAATGAAGAAATATGGGCAGAAGTAAATTGTCTTGGTAAACAAATAGCTGATTTAGGTGATCAAAGTCAATGGTTCCAAAAACAATTAGATTTTAAATTAATTGCATTAAAAGAACAGTTATATTTACAAATAGATAGCTTGATTGCCGAAGAAGTAAGAAAAACACGTATAATCACATCACAAGTTGAAGAATTAGGAATATATACTAGTGAAATGAAAATTGTTGTAGAATTAACACATCAAATTGATTTAACTAAGCAAAAAATTGACCAATGCCTAGAAATTAGAAAATTGGTTAAAAATGGTCAAATTGGAGATGTAATTAATTTATTAACAAATAAAAATGATTCTTCAAAAAATGCAAAAACAATAGTTGCTGAAGAAAAACAAGCTCAAGCTGTAAAAGAATCTATACAAAATGTTGATGAAACTGTTGAAGAATGCAATGAACAAACAATTGAAAAATTAGAAGGAACAGTAAACTCTGAAATTGAAGAAGATATTGTATCTGAAGAATTATGTGGTCAAAATGTTAATACAGAAGCAGAAATGTCAAATGTAGAAAACATACAAGTTCAAGAAACAAATGAAATTGAATTTGAAGATGCACCAAATATTTCTGAATTACATGTTGAAGAATTTAAGCCAGAAGAATTGAAGATAGAAGAATTTAATTTGGATGAGCTTTGTGTAGAACCATTAACAGTTGAAGAATTTAAAGAAGAAGCAACTGAAAATATAGAAGAAACAAAAACAAATGTTGAATTAAATGAAAATGTACAAAAAATAGAAGAACAAAATGAAACTATAGAGCCAATTGAAAATGTTCAAAATATCGAGGAACAAAATGAAGTTTCAAAAGAAACTGAAAATGTTTTGAAAATAGAAGAAAATAATAATGCAGAAGCAAAAGAAGAAAAATATAGCATTGATAATGAAATAATAAAAGCATTAGAAGAACAAATAGCTAAAGAACAAGAAATAATTTCTTTTGATGAAGATGATACAAAGTCATTTGAAACAGAAGAAGAAACTGTTGCAACAATAAAAAATATTGTTGTTAAAGTTGAAGAGGGAGAATTAGTATATAAAGCAGAAATAAGTGATGGAACTTCAATAAAAGTATATCCTGTAAAAGAAGGACTTTTAAAGAAAGAAAAAATCGAAAGAGAAGGCTGGAAGAATATGCTAATAAGATACTCTGCTGATGCTTATGTTGAATTAGATAATTCAGCAATTAAGAAAATGGATATTGCAATAGCAGAATTATTTGAAAGATATGCTACAAAATATGATCAAGATGCACAAAAGGTAATATATAATTATGTAATGTCATTCTCTGATTCTGGAGAATATGATGCAAGTGTATTACCAACAATTACATATAATTTATTATATATTGGTGAAGCTAAAATTTCTAAAGCAGAATTAAAGGTTGTACAAAAAAATATAAAGAATGCTAGCAAAAATTCTGTTGTTGAAATTGTAGGTAATACTAAAAAGATTGGAAAAATAAAATATTTTATAAGAAAAATATTTAAATATAATACTCCAAAAGCATTACCTGTTGTTGAAGACTAATAATTTTAAAAAATAGTATAAAAACATTGACATTACAGGAAAAAAATGATAAAATATACACCGCAAGCAAATTAATTATTTGATTTGGTTGCGGTTAATTTATTTTAAAAATAAATAAAATTAGGAAAAGAGGTGAAATTTAAGTGCCAACAATAAATCAATTAGTAAGAAAAGGAAGAAAATCTACAACTACAAAATCAACAGCTCCAGCTTTACAACATGGATGGAATTCAAAAAATAAAACATTAACAGACAATAAAGCACCACAAAAAAGAGGTGTATGTACAGTTGTAAAAACAGTAACACCAAAGAAGCCAAACTCAGCTTTAAGAAAAGTTGCCAGAGTTAGACTTTCAAATGGTTATGAAGTAACATCATATATCCCAGGAATAGGACATAACTTACAAGAACACAGTGTTGTTCTAATCAGAGGAGGAAGAGTAAAAGACCTTCCAGGTGTTAGATACCATATTATCAGAGGAACATTAGATACAGCAGGTGTAAAAGACAGAATGCAAGGACGTTCAAAATATGGAGCAAAACGCCCAAAGAAATAAATCGATAAAAGATTTATTTTATAGTGCATGCACATCTTACTAAATTAAGGTACTTAAATTTAGAATAGATTATGTAGCACTAAACGGAAAATCAATAGATTTTCAGAGTAACTTAGATATCTTATAGATATCATCAATAAGAGAGCAAATCTCAGAAAGAAAAGGAGTGAAGAATAGTGCCAAGAAGAGGATTTATAGCAAAAAGAGATGTATTACCAGATCCAATATACAATAGCAAAGTTGTTACAAAATTAATTAACAACATAATGTTAGATGGTAAAAAATCAGTTGCTCAAGGAATAGTTTATGATGCTTTTGATATAATAAAAGAAAAAGAAGGAAAAAATCCTTTAGAAGTATTTGAAGCAGCATTAGAAAACGTAATGCCAGTTCTTGAAGTAAAAGCAAGAAGAGTTGGTGGAGCAACATACCAAGTACCATTAGAAATTAGACCTGAAAGAAGACAAACATTAGGTTTAAGATGGTTAGTAACTTATGCTAGAACAAGACATGAAAAAACAATGGCTGAAAAATTAGCAGGTGAAATAATAGATGCTGTTAACGGAAACGGTGGAGCATTCAAGAAGAAAGAAGATACACATAGAATGGCAGAAGCTAATAAAGCATTTGCACATTATAAATGGTAAAATTTAGATTGAGAAAAAAGAGTAAAAATTATTTCAATCACAAAATGAAAAAAAGGAGGGAATAATTACATGGCAGGAAGAGCATACCCACTAGAAAGAACTAGAAATATAGGAATAATGGCTCATATTGATGCTGGTAAAACAACAACAACAGAGAGAATATTATTCTATACAGGAAAAACACATAAAATAGGAGAAGTTCACGAGGGTGCTGCAACAATGGACTGGATGGAACAAGAACAAGAAAGAGGTATAACAATAACATCTGCTGCAACAACATGTTTCTGGAAAAATAACAGAATCAATATAATTGATACTCCAGGTCACGTTGACTTTACAGTAGAAGTACAAAGATCTTTAAGAGTACTTGATGGTGCAGTTACAGTATTAGCAGCAAAAGGTGGAGTTCAACCACAAACAGAAACAGTTTGGAGACAAGCTGATAAATACCAAGTTCCAAGAATGGTATATGTAAATAAAATGGATATCGTTGGAGCAAACTTTATGCTTTGCGTTGACCAATTAAAAAATAGATTACATGCAAATCCAGTACCAGTTCAATTACCAATCGGAGCAGAAGATAACTTTAAAGGAATTGTTGATTTAATTAAAATGAGAGCATTCATCCATAAAGATGATTTAGGAAAAGAAATTGAAGAAACAGATATTCCAGAAGATATGTTAGAAGAAGCTAAAAAATGGAGAACTACAATGATTGAGGCTGCATGTGAACAAGATGAAGAATTAATGATGAATTATTTAGATGGAAAAGAGCCATCTGAAGAAGAAATCAAGAAAGCATTAAGAAAAGGAACAATAGCAAATCAAATCGTTCCAGTAACATGTGGTTCTTCATATAAAAACAAAGGTGTACAAGAATTATTAAATGCAATAGTTGACTATATGCCATCTCCATTAGATATACCTCATATCAAAGGAACAACATTAGATGGTGTTGAAACAGAAGCTAAAACATCTGATTCAGAACCATTTGCTGCATTAGCATTTAAAATTGCAACAGATCCATTCGTAGGAAAATTATGTTTCTTTAGAGTATATTCAGGAACATTAGAAACAGGATCTACAGTTTTAAATTCAAGCAAAGATAAAAAAGAAAGAATTGGTAGAATTCTACAAATGCACTCAAATCACAGAGAAGATATTGAAAAAGTATA
>CAKOWY010000002.1 GCA_934129895.1 uncultured Clostridia bacterium | reverse complement strand
TATTCAAAATATTTTGTCTGTTGCTTGGTACGTTTTCTATCTTAACACCGTTGTCGTTTTTTGTCAATACTTTTTTTCAATTTTTTTAAATATTTTTTTGCTTAAAACTTCTTTGGATTTTTTCTACATTATATATAGAGAAAAAAGATGAATTTATTATTCATCTTTTTTAGGCTTATTCCATGAAATATAATCACATGACTTTGGATTATTCTCACATATATAATATTTTCTCTTATTTTTGGCCTTTCTCACTTGAATTTCTCCTCCACATTTTGGACAAGGTATATCTATTGTTTCTATTATTGGTTTTGTATTCTTACATTCAGGATATCCTGGACATGCCAAGAATTTACCATATCTACCATATTTATATACCATCATTCTACCGCATTTATCACATGGGATGTCTGAAACTTCATCAACTAGTTTTACGTGCTCTAATTCTTTTTCAACTCTCTCAACATTTGCTTCAAATGGTCCATAAAATTCGCTTATCATTTTCTTCCAATCTTCTTTGCCTTCTGCAATATTATCAAATTCATTTTCTACATTCGCTGTAAATTGAACATCTAATATATCAGCAAAATTTTCTGTCAATAATTTATTAACGATTTTTCCCATTTCTGTTGGAACTAATTGTTTTTGTTCTTTTTCTATATATCTTCTTTCTAATATTGTAGTTATTGTTGGAGAATATGTACTAGGACGACCTATTCCTTTTTCTTCTAATACTTTCACTAGACTTGCCTCAGTATATCTTGCTGGTGGCTCTGTAAAGCTTTGTTTTGAATCAATCTTTTCATTTGACAATTCTTGATCTACAGTTAAGTCCGGAATTATCTCTGCACTTTCTTCTTCTTTTTCATCAGTTCCTTCAACATATAAAGTCATAAAACCTTTAAACTTTATATTTTGTCCACTTGCTTTAAATTGATGTCCATTCGCATCTACTGTAACTCCAATTGTATCATATATCGCAGTTGTCATTTGGCTTGCCATAAATCTATTATAAATTAATTTGTATAATTTATATTGATCCTTTGATAATGAATCTTTTATTTTTTCTGGTTCCAATTCAGCATAAGTTGGTCTTATAGCTTCATGTGCATCTTGGGCATCTTTATTTGTTTTATAATATCTATTTTGATAATACTCTTTTCCATAATTTTTTTCTATATATTCTTTTGAAGTTGCTCTTGCTTCTTCTGAAATTCTTGTTGAATCAGTTCTCATATATGTTATTAATCCCACTGTACCTTTTTCTGGAATTTTAACTCCTTCATATAATCCCTGTGCAACTGACATAGTCTTTTTTAATGAAAAGCCTATTTTTCTTGATGCTTCCTGTTGCATTGTACTTGTTGTAAATGGTGGTGCTGGATTTCTTTTCTTTTCACCTTTTTTTATTTCTTTTACAATAAATTTACCGTCTTTAAGTTCTGAAATTATTTTTTCAACTTCTTGTTTATTATTTATCTCTTTTTTCTTTTCATCTTTTCCATAATATTTTGCCTCAAAAGTTTTTCCTGATTTTTTATCCAATAATTTAACATATATATTCCAATATTCTTTTGGGATAAATTTTTCAATTTCATTTTCTCTATCAACAATTAACATTACTGCAACAGATTGCACTCTTCCTGCTGATAATCCTCTCTTTACTTTTTTCCAAAGAACTGGGCTTATTTTATATCCTACTATTCTATCTAGTACTCTTCTCGCCTGTTGAGCATTTACAAGATTTATATCAATAGTTCTTGGTTCTTTTATTGCTTTCTGTACAGCGTTTTTTGTAATTTCATTAAATGTAACCCTTGTTGCTTTATCCAATTCTATATCTAATATTTGAGCCAAATGCCATGCTATTGCTTCTCCCTCACGGTCAGGGTCAGTTGCTAAATATACTTTTTTTGATGATTTAGCATCTTTTTTTAATGATTTTATTAAATCTCCTTTTCCTCTTATATTTATATATTCAGGTTCAAAGTTATGTTCTATATCTATTCCTAATTTAGATTTTGGTAAGTCTCGAATATGTCCCATTGATGCTACAACCTTTGTATTTCCACCTAAGAATTTTTTTATTGTATTAGCTTTTGCTGGTGATTCTACTATTATTAATTTATCTGCCATATTCTTTTTCTCCCTTCTCCATACTTTTTTCTTTGGTATTGTAACTTATTTTTTCTTTTTTGACAAGAGCTTTTATCTTTAAAATTATTTTTTACATATAATATGGTATAGGTTTTTCCTATACCATCATTAAAATCGCGAATTTATTTTTTCTTCTATTTCAATAACAACATCCTCAAGTCCAACTGGTGTGACTTCACATTTTTTTATTTGTGCTAATATTTTTTCTATTTCTCTTTCATTATTTGTTATATGTTCTATTTTACTTTGTTCTACTCCAACTTTATCTTTATATTCTGTTTTTATAACTTGTATTCCGTAAGTTGGCTTATTTCTTTTAATCCTTTCTTCATCATTTGTTATTTTGTAGTATTCTACTTTTATTGGATATCCTATTCCAGCTTCTCTTAATTCGTCTCGATTTATAAATATACTTCCATAAAAGCTCTTCAAAAATTTATACCTCCCCTTCTTTAGTATAAGTTTCTTCATCTATGAACTCATGCGTATAACTATATTACTTTATATTTAAAAAATCAAGTGCTTTTTGTCAATTTTTTCAAATTTTTCTGGTATAAATTGACATATTATTACATATTTCTTTTCATATATATGATATACTTGTATTTAATATATACTGTATATTTATGTCTTATTCTGGCTAGTTTTTCTTGCTTTTTTTCAAACATTAATATTCTATATTTTCGTCTGGTTTCATTAATGTTGCAAGATTAAAAGACACATTTTTTATAATGTGTCTTTTTTCATTACATATTTAATCTATTTTCTTAGGTTCAATCCCAAATGTTCCATAAATAGGATCTTCAAATAATGGTATTTTAGGAGGATATATTGTAAATACAATAAACATTATTAATATTAATATAGCTAAAATTACTGATACTGCTTCAGCATTAAAATTTCTTTTATCTCTTATTGTTTTATAAATTACATATTCTCCACCAATAATACTAAATATAAATGTAGCAATGTCCACTATTCCAATATTTCTTCCAATAATCCCTGTATATGTATAGAAAAATATAACAACAAAAATCATTGAAATTATTATTCCTTTAATTTGTGCAAACCAATAATTTTTATATTTATTTCCTATTATAAAATATCCTATAATCGCCATTAGTAGCATCGGATAGAATATTAATTTCAAATGTTCCCAAACACTTTCGTTTGTTGCACTAAAAATTCCTACAAAAGTATTATTCAAAGATATTTCATAAGTAAAATGTAAAATAGTGCCTAATATCAAGCAAACTACAGTAACTATTATTTGCCATTTTTTTAATTTCATATAATTAACCTCTTTCTTTTATTCTTGATTAAATATATGTATATTAAAAAAATTTATTAATGTTACAAGTTAATTTTATCTTTATATGTTATAATTTTAAATTCATTTTTACCATCAAATTTTATACATACCAATTTAGTATAGTTTTGAATACTTGGTTCTCCTATTTCATTTATTATTAAACTAGCATTATATTTTCTTAAAGTTTTAAATGTATTCATAAATCCCATTCCAGTTCCACCTTCATCGGAATATGTTGTACATGGTTTCTTTCCAAGATTTTTTAATATTTCATTTTTAAATTCAACTCCACTGTCAAAAATATATAAGCTATAAATATCTTCTATTTTTCCAATTCTTACTAATATACTCCTATAATCATTTTCTGAATGTTTTATGGCTATTATTGCATCTTTTACATGATCTGCAATTAATATTTCCAGATCTTCTTTTGATATATAATTATTTACCATCTGAAATATATTTCCTACAATTTGAACATTAAATTCAATCTTACTTTTTTCACATTCCGATTGCATATATTCTAACATTTCATCTATGTTTTTCACTTCTGTTTTAGTTATAGGACTTTTTACTTTTTCTTTATACATCATTTTTGAAATTTCATCATATTCATCTACCGTTTCTTTAAATATATTTTCTTGTAACATACTTCCTTGCATTTTTTCTATTCTATATCCTAAAGCCTTTTGTTTATGTACTAAACTATGATTTTGTTCATTCAATTCTAAATTTTCTTTTTCCAATACTCGTAATTCTTCTTTACAATTTTCTAATTCTTTTTCTGTCAAATTTAATGTTTTAATCAAATTTCTATGCTTATAATATAATTGAAATGACTTAAATATTGTTACAAACATTATTGTTGATAAAATAAATATGGATAATAATACTCTAACAGTATAATTTATATCACATTCATATATGAATGTAATTAGAAATATTGTTACTGCACAAATATTTAGAATAACAGTATCTAAATATCCATTCTTTATATCTGCTTCTATAAAATTCAATCCACTTTTAAATTTTTTCATATTTATAAATTTAAAAAGAATTGTAACATACACTAAAATTATTATTATGTTATTAATAATGTCATTTAATTTTACTACCTTATATATAATACCACTTAATGCTACTGAAATTAATAATATTACATAATTTATACATATTGATATAATATTCAATATTAGTGAATATCCTATATCAATTTTTCTATTAATACAAAGAACTATTGATGTTGCCAATGTAATCCAAACTGTCCCATAAAAAATACCATAATAATCATCAATGTAAATGTAACAACCTGTTATTATAATATTTTCTACAAACATCAATAGAAATTGTTTTAAATTCTTTTCACTATTTTCTGACATTAATTTATTAGCTGTAAAAACTATAAAATAATTTCTTATAAATATTTTTATAATTTTTAAAATTGCATTTATACTATTAATTTCCATTTTCACATCTCCTTTTAGGCGATATTATACCTAAAAATAAAAAGATAATCAATATAAGTTTTAATAATAACTTATATGATTATCTTTCTACATTCTAGTCAAACCATTTTTTTATATATTCTGCTAAATATCTTAAAAATGCATCCATTCTATCCACCACCTTTTTCTTTTGTTTTATTGATATAAGAATATCTTTAAACTCTAGAATTTTAGTGGGAAATAAAAATCATATATTTTGGTAATTTTTAAATTTTGTTAGAAAAAATAAAAAAGCATAGATTAATATTGATGTTATAAAATAAAAGTAGACACTCCATGTATCTACTTTTTATCAATTTCATTTAATATCTATACTTCTTTAAATCATTTTTCTAATTTTATCTTTATAATAATATACAAAATCAATTGGTGATGGAACTCCTTTGTTAACATCAACCTTTGCTGTATAATATTTTTCTAAATCATCAATTGATGAAAATCTCCATGCTTGATTAATTGCATTTTGCATTCCATTACTTATAGTATTACTTGCTCTTTTATATTTTTTTACTAAATGTTGTGTTAGATTTTCTCCACCATCTGGATTTTCAATTAAATATAAAATAGCTTCATGTAAATATTCTTTTCCTATCATTTTAGGACTTATTCCAATATTTTCTAATTCATCATATATTATATCTGAAATTTTCTTTTCTGTTTTTATTAATTCTTCTTCAACCGAATCATTATTATCTATTTCGTTTACTTGTCTTAAACTAATAAAACTATTCAAAATAGAATCATAAGAAAATTTAGGATTTCCCTTGTAATAAATAATTTCTACACCATCTTTATGCAACTTGTCATACGTTCTTTTTGAATTTATATGTGTTGCAACTATTACAATTGGCTCATAATTCAATTGTAACTTCTTTATATTATTCATAAATTCAAGTGTATTAAGGCTTCCAGAATTACTTTCATTTAGTTCCAAATCAAGTATAATACCCTCAGGTCTTTTTTCTCTAATACGTTTTAATCCTTTTGTATCTGAATCAGTTATATCAACCAATTCAATATCTTTTCTCTTTTTTATACAATCTTTAAGTTTTATACAATCGTCAATGTCATCTTCTATCATTAAAATTTTCATCGGCTTTAACTCCATTTTCTCACACCTTTCTTATTTATTTTATTCACAATATACCATAAATTCTCACAAAATACCATATCATTTTATTTTTCTTTCTCAAATCTATATTCTATTTTTTTATTATACTTATTATATATTTTTAATTAGTTTATATTCTTACGTTACATATTAATTGGCATTCGATGAACTCGACAAATCATCTTTTTTCCTTACATATAGGATTTTAAATCCAATTAATTGTAACGTATTTTTGTTTGTAGCTATAAATATAATTTTCTTATAAACAGGTGTTATTCGTAAACATTTTAGTAATATTTTTCAAATTTTTTCATATAATATTAATATAAAGTATTGACAAATTAAACCAAAAACGTTATAATATGTTTTGTACATCGCGGGGTGGAGCAGTTGGCAGCTCGTTGGGCTCATAACCCAAAGGTCGGTAGTTCGAGTCTATCCCCCGCAACCATAGATTTAAAACACTTTCTAATTTTTAGGAGGTGTTTTTTATTTTAATATTTAATATGATTTTATTAGTTCTTCTAGATTTTTACAAATCTTTATTATATAATATCAACACATCTTATTATTAAAGAAAGGATTTATTAAATGAAAAAATTTTTAAATGAAAAAGCTGATATTAATAATCCAAAATGGAATAATTTAATACATAGAGAAAATCAAATTTACAAAAGAGAAAACGATTTAAGAAGTGATTTTGAACGAGATTACAATAGAATTTTACATTCTAATGCATACAAAAGAATGAAACATAAAACTCAAGTATTTTTTTCACCTACAAGTGATCATATTTGTACAAGAATGGAACATGTTAGCCATGTTGATTCTATTAGTTATACCATTGCAAACACATTAGGACTAAATACAGAATTAACTAAAGCTATAGCTATAGGACATGATTTAGGCCATGCTCCATTTGGACACCAAGGTGAAAGGATTTTATCTGAGTTGTCACAAAAGTATATTGGAACTTCTTTTTGGCATGAAAAGAATGGAATTAATATTGTAGATAATATTGAATTATTGGAAAATTGCAATTCTAACTTTGAAAATATGAATCTAACCTATGCTGTTAGGGATGGAATAATTTCTCATTGTGGTGAAATTGATGAAAATTGTATTAAACCTAGAGATAATTGTATTGATTTAAATGATTATAATTATCCAAATCAATATAATCCTTATACATGGGAAGGTTGTGTTGTAAAAGTTTCTGATAAAATTTCTTATATTATTCGTGATATTGAGGATGCTATTTATCTGCATATTATTGATAATCATTTGGACGAACTTTATAATTTATTAAAATATGATAAGTCTCAAAAAATTAATAATTCTAATATTATTAATACTCTAATTTATGATATTTGTTCAAATTCTTCACCTGAAAATGGTCTTCGTTTTTCTGATGAAAATTTGAATTTATTGAATGATATCAAAAAATTTAACTATGAACATATTTATTTTAATAAACATTTGCAATATCCTTTTGATTATTTTAAACTTGTTATTAATCAAATTTTTAATGTTTTGGCTGAATGTTATGATAATGAACGTACTTTGGAAAAATTGAATTCTCTTAAAGTTTTCTACCCTGTTCTTATTTCTAGTTTTGTTGATTGGATTAAGAAGTATTGGAATTTGACTGATAGAACTGATTCTAATTTAAAGAATAAAGTTGTTTTTGATATGAGTGATCCTAAAGATTTTTATAAAGCTATTGTTTACTATATTTCTGGTATGACTGATAATTTTGCTATTAGTTGCTATAATGAGATTATAGGATTTTAAATTTATAAAAAAGCACCATATTTTGCTATATAGTGCTTTTTTTATTATTTTTTCTTTGCAATAACATTATAAATATGCCAATGTTTCATATTTCCAAGACCAGTTAGGTCATCTTTTTCTACTTCATTAAACTTAATAATATCAAACTCATCAAATAACTTTAGTACCTGCTCTTTTGTAAAAAATGTCATATTAGATTCAGCTTTATTCCAAGAATCATTTATTCCAAAAAAATTTCCAACAAAATAACCATCTTTACATATATTTTTCTTTATAGTTTTCCACATTTCATCAAATTCCTGTTTATAACAAAAAGATAAACTGTAATTAGCCACAATTAAATCTGCTTCTTCTAATTGCATATTTTCAAAATTTCGTTTTTGAAATTCAAATCTTTTCATTTCATCAGAACTCAATCTTTTTGAAATTCTTTCTTTTACATTTTCTTTATCAATTGCAGTAACACTCCATCCATTTTTTATTAAATAAACCGTATCATTTCCAGCTCCACAACCTATATCGATCGCCTTACCAGTAATGTTTTTCACATTCTCTATAAAATACTTTACATTTTTCCTTGGAATATTTAATTCTGTATTATCATAATATCTTTCTGACTTTTTCTTCTTTAAAATTCCAACTGCTATTTTATATTCTTCCTCTCCAAAATCAATTGTTGGAACAATTTCATTATTATTATACATATTGATAAATTCTTCAATTGTAACCCATTTAGCCTCTGTTGCCTCTCCATCCGGAAATGTAATCTCATTTATAGAAATATTTCTTTGAAATATCCATAAATCCTTAAAATCTGGTACTTTTTTATCTCTCTTGACTTCTTTCAAAAAGGTAGCATCTTTTTCTGAAAATGTTATTCCTAATTCCTCTTTTAACTCTCTTAAAATTCCTTCCAAACTAGTTTCTCCTGTTAATATTGAACCACCATTACATTCCCATAATCCGCCATATTTCTTCCATGATGCTCTTTTACTTATCAATATTTCGTATTTTGAATTAAAAATTATTCCAGTTACAACAATATGATATTCTCCTTCATTAAATTCATACACATCTCTTTCAGCTAGCTTACCTGTTTTATTTCGGTTTTCATCATATATATCCCAAAATTCTGCCATAATTCACATCCTTCCTTAACTGCTTTTTTATTAAATATCTTTAGTAATCTTGTGAACAGGAAATTTATTTTCTTTTAATACACTTTTTATTGATGCTGGAAGTAATGGGTACTCATCAATTTTAGAAATATCTAACCATTCATATTGAAGCCAATCTTCTCCTTCAATATTTTTTAAAGAATATTCTATTTTCTTATCTTCTTCATCGACAAATTCTGCTTTATGTACAAATAATATTTCATGATATTTAGTACCATTCATTTCAAAAAAATTCTCTATTGTTGCAATATATCCTGTAACTTCTATTTTCTTGCCCAATTCTTCCATCATTTCTCTTTTGACTGTAGTTTCTGAGTCTTCTCCTATTTTAACTCTGCCTCCAATTAAAGCATAATGGTTAGATCGTACATTTTTATGAGCTAAAATTTTTCCATTATGTTCAATTATTACTGTAGCCCTCACATTTAATTTATAATCTTCAACATCAATAGTTAAATCCATCTTTTTACACTCCTTTTCTTTATATTTTATATCACAAATATCCACAAAATTTACTCTATTTGTGGATATTTATTACTAGTTTTGATAATTGATATGCTCACCTTTTATTAATGGATATCTAATAAGACTATCTCCATCTAAATTTTCTTTATGCATATCAACTGCTGTTATTTGATGATTATTATAAGTTGTATAATAGTATATTCCTTTAGTTGCATTGCAACATGAAGTATAAATTGTAATTTCATATTTTCCATCATCTAATTGACAACATCCTCTTTGTTGGTCAACTGAATTAAGTATATGAAAAAATTGACTTACACTCTCATTTTCATCCTCACCAGATACAGAGTTCATTTTTACAAATGCCACTCTAACAAATCTTGATTGTGATGATAAATCTCCTGGAAGTCCGATTTCTCCCATTCCTCTACTATATTGTTGTAATTCTAAATTTGGTGCAAATGTATTTTGAGATGATTTGTTAGACAAGTTCATATAATTGTTTAGTGCAAATAGTTGCTTATCAAATGATGGATTGTTTGTTAATACTCCTACTGGATTATCATATATTTTAATTCCTTCTTTTACCGCTTCTACTGTTATTGATTCTTCTGAATCTGAAATAATCCAATGTAATTGTGCTAATGGTAATTGAGCACTAAACGAAATATTTAACAAATTGATTTTTTCTATTAATTTTCTTGCTTCTTTTGTTGTTGCACATTGACTTAAAATCCATGGAATAAATTCAAATTGTGCAATATTATCTTTTTCTTGCTGTTGTTCATTATAATGAGCATTACCAACAAAATTTAATCCTGCTATTCCTAATCCTTTTTCATTTATTGCATCATAATATAATGGATAATTATCGGCTACATAAGCCATTCCTATTATTGCATAATGATTTGTAATTGATTCTTTATTTCTAAAATTGAATTGGTAATTTCTTGGTGTTATCGTTACTTCTTCTTTATAAGAAAACTCATAGTCTAATGTTCTTCCAAAATAGAAGTCTTTTGTTTTATATGTTGCTGCTGTACACATATTTTCCTCCTTGTATTACTTTTAAGTTTTACATGTTTTGTATATTATTTTAACTTAAAATATAATTTATTTATTAAAGTCATCAAATTCTAAATCATCAAATGGAATATTTTCGATTTCCTCTATTTTATTTGAATCATTTAATGTTAATTTGAATACTTCTGGTGAATTTATTCTTTTATCAAATACTATTTTGCCTTTAAAACTTAATTTTATCTCTCTATTTGGTGTTACTTTTTCTAATTTACACCATTTTAATAAGAAATACATTATTGCATAGTCATGTGTAAATATTGCAATTCTTTTTCCTTTATTTTGACTAATAACTTCTTGAAATGCTTCATTTACTCTTTCTCTTACTTCTGCTTGGCTTTCTCCTCCATCTGTTTTAAAGTTTTCATCTTCATATTGTCTTGTATACCAATCTGGATATTCTTTGTCATTTGGTTTTCCTACTCTTTTCTCATCAAATCTTTCATCTATATTTGCTTTTAAATGTTGTTTTTCTAATAGGTATTTAGCTGTCTGCAATGTCCTTACACAATTACTTGTATATACTATATCTATATTTTGTAGTTCTTCTTCGTTACTTAGTATTTCCGCTCTTCTTTCTCCTGTTACACTTAATATTATCTTCTCGCTTTTTACTATTTTGTCTTGGCTTGTTTTCCAACTTTCTATTACGTCTTTTGTATTAATTCTTACTGAGTGTCTTATTAGGTATACTGTTGTTTTCATATTATTCTCCTTTATATATCATTTTTTATTCGTTTTTGTCAATTGTTTTAATTTATATTATTATTCCATTTGTATGATCTATTTCATGTTGTATTATTTCAGCAGTAAAACCGCTATATTTTGCATGTTGTTTATTAAAATTTATATCTAAATAATCCACTTCAATTTCTTTATATCTTTTGCATTTTCTTTCTCCAATTAATGATAAACATCCTTCTTCTGTTTGATATTCTTCTTTTTTATTGGTTATAACAGGATTTATCATTATAAAGTCATATAATCCTCCTGATACACAAATTATGGCTTTATTATATCCTATCATATTCGCAGCAAGACCTACACATCTATCTTTGTTTGCTTTTAATGTATCTAATAAATCTTTGACTATGTATTTGTCCTCTTCTGTTGCTTTTTCTGCTTTTTGTGATAAGAACATTACATCTTTTACTATGTTTTTAACCATGTTATTTTTTCCTTTCTTAGGTCATATTGTTATATTTTATTTTTTATTAGTGCTTTTTCCTAATTTTTTCTCCAGTTCTATTTCTGCTTTTTTGACAAAATAATTGTCTGTATAAATTGGTATTTCTATTTCATTGACTTTTTGAATTAATTTTTCTATACTGTCTAAATCTTTTGTTTCTTCAGTTTCTATTTCTATTAAATTATCTCCATTTTTTATGTCTTTAATTGCTAATTCAAGTCCATTTTTTTCATATACTATATCGTCTTCTTTTATATTCATGATTTCTTTGTATCCTATTGCTTTTAATAATTTTTTGGCTTCTTCTGTTTTTGAAATGTTACAATTGATAGATTCTTGATTTAATATATTTCCTGCTTTATCAAAGTTCTTGATCTTAAATGTTATTAGTTTTGTTCTTTTATTTGATGTTTTTCCTATAATGTCTCTTACTAATACTGCTTTTGCTAATATATCTCTTATGCTTAACTTATCTATATCTGTTTCTTCTGGTATGAAATATGTGTCATCCATTGAGAATCTGTTTATTATTTTGAATCCTTTTTCTTCTATTATCTTGTAGAATTCTTTTAATTCACATTTGATTTTTATTGTGATTTCATTGTTTTCTTTTTGACTCATACTTTTTCTCCTAATCTTTTTGCTTTTTATTATAACATTTTTAATGCTGGTTTTAAATAGTTTTTTTAATCTTGCTTATTTGTGATTTAATTTTTTTCTAATTTTATTAATGGATCCCGATGAAGTAATTTTTTTATTTTGTATTTGGTGAAACATGGATATGTGAATTTTATTATTGATACTTGTTCTTTATTTTTGGGTTGCTTTAGTATAAATTGTGGACCTTCGGGTTATGAGCGCCGGCAAAGGCACTTTTGAAGATTTATGAAAACTTAAGCTTTTGCTGGTATTTAGCCATTTATAGAAGATTCGGTTTATTGAACATTTATGCAATTTTAGGATGTTTTTTGAAGCAATTCTTCCCAAAATTTTCCCAATTTTATTTGCTAAAATTTTGCAGCAATCTTCTATAAAATTAAAAATTATTTTGGAGGTTTTATATGAAAAATTTAAGAGAAGTTAATGATGATATTTTAAAAGCTTGGTTTATTTATAGAGATGAAGATATCTCTGCTTTAAAATCTGATGAGGATAAAAAACATTGGATTCATTTTGATGAAATAGCTGAAAATATTTTAAGAAATGTACCTGAGTGTAATAAGAAATATGTTAGACAACAATTACATAAACTTGATGATAATTTTTTAGATTATTGTGATTATTGGAATGAAAAGTATTATAGGAATGGGTTTGTGGATGGTTCTAAGTTAGTTATGGGTTGTTTTGATGAATAATATGAAATAATTAATTCCAAAGTGCAAAATTTGCACTTTGGAATTTTAAAATTGCACTTTGATTGACAGTGTAATAAAACACGACTTACTTATCCCATTCTTTATATTATTCCATATAATTCCGCTCTTTCTTTAAAGACGGTTTCATTTCCCTCTAATATGTCAACAGCCTCATTAGATACCCTATTATTATGAATTGTTCCATTACATTCAATCCATCCATTTTCACCATTTCCTTTTAAGACTAAAATGTTTTCTGCATTTCCTGCAACTGCAATATTAGGACTATGAGTAGCTACTATTAATTGCCTTTTTTCTTTTACATCTGCTAATTGTTTGACTAATGTATGATATACATATGAATTATCCAAATCATCTTCAGGTTGATCTAAAATTATTGTCTGGTTAAAATCTGAAATAGTAGTACCATATAAAATTATTAATAATATTCCTACCGCTCTTTGTCCAAACGATAAATTTTCTCTTTCGACGAAAACATCTTTATTTTTGCTACCATAATTTACATTTAATTTAAAATCAATTATTACTTGAGGTATATTTGTTACATACTCTCCTAATATATATTTATATGATAAATTACATGCTTCTTCAGCTATTTCTTCAGATAGTCCTGTAGCTTCTGATATTTTCTTATATTGTTTAGTAAATAGTAAATAAATTAAATTATGGACTTCTCCAATTTTTGATAATAAAAAATTAAAATCTCTTCTTAATTTTAGTTGTTGCTCATAATCAATATTTTTATCATTCCTATTACCCTTAACAATATCATAAATTAATTCTTTAATATATGATTTATGCAATACTACTTCATAATTTAATTGCAATTTTTTATCTAATATCCTATTCATTTCAACTAAAGTATTTATATTGATAGTATTAATCTTTTCGCATACTTCTAATAATTGTTCATATTTACTTGATAATTCTTTACTATTTGCATCTGCATGTTTATCTACCTTTCTATCTGAATTCATTTGATTGCAAATATCTTTTATTTCACTTTGTAACATTAGTTTTTTCTTTATAAGTTCTCTATACTCTTCTCCAACAAGTTTACTTATAATATTAGTTATGGTTCTAGTTACTTTTAATTTGTTATTCCCTATGTCTAGTATATTTTTTTGTTGATATATTATAGGTTTTATTTCAATAATAAATTTTTCTAAGCTAGATATTTTGTTCCTATCTAATTTTTTTATAAAATTCTTTTTATTAAACTTATTATTTTCATATTTATACAAAGTTGCATTAGGTTTAGTAAAACCGCTAGGACTTATATGTAAAGCATACAAATCACTACCTTTATTTATAAAAGTAATTATTTCATCAAACCTATTTATAATACTCTTATATTCACTATACTCTTCATATTCTTTTTCATAGTTCTTAGAAATAATAATATAATCATCTTCTTTTTCCTTTTCTGCGTATAATTCTGTTTCAAAAAAGTTAAATGTATATTTAATAATATCTATTATTGTTGATTTTCCAGTTCCTCTAGCACCAATAAAGCAGTTTAATTCTTTTGAAAAAGGAATTATCGCCCACTCTTCATCTCTATTTTTATTTTTTATAAATCCTCCTTTTACACAAAACCCCTTTATATATGGATTATCTTTTTCTTCTATTTTTTCTATAATTTTTGTATTTGGATTTGAAAAAAATAACTTTAATGTTCTGAAATTAACATTTCCTATGTTTGCCCAAAAATATTCACTTCCCATTGCTTTACCTGAACCTTGATAATCTTCTACGGAATAAGAGCTATGGCTATCAGAAGCTTTAAATATCTTTATATTCTTACCATAATTACTCAATACCTCTCTAATTCTTTGTCTGTTTCTTTCATCGTTTATACATACTCCAAATAAATTATCAGAAGTTAAAACCTTCTTTATAATTCCACCTTTCAATTCAAAAGTATCTTTCAGTTCTTTTTGAATTTTTATGTAATCTTTTAAAAATCCTTTATCAGAATCAGCATGTGGTAATACTACTATACCATTATACTTTTTGGCTATCTCACATAAAGTTAAAGGAGTAACTCTATCTGCTGTTGAGTTTTCATTACCTTCATCTGTATCTATACCACATTCAACAAGAAAACTTTTAATTTCCATTATAGACATTTTTTCTGAAAAATATACTAAAAAATGTCTTCCAAAACAAGTTATTTCAACTCCTGGGAGAATATATTTGTTTTTCAACTTTTCTTTTAATTCATTGTTATTTTGTATAATACTTTCTATTTTCTCATATCCTTTTATTGTATTATGATCTGTAATCGCTATAGCATCTAAATCTGACTCTATAAATCTATTAAGAAACTCTATATATTCCTTTTCTTCTTCAGATTTATCATATTTCCATATATAATCTTTAGAACCAGGAGTATGTATATGCAAATCTAATTTTTTCATACTTGCAATATTTTTTCCATTTTTTATAACTTTATTGTATAATTGTTTTAAATCTTCGTTTTTAATTTCTACTTTTTTAATCATTTTTCCCCTCCTTGCGATAAATATTAAAATCAATTAAACATAATACTAATTTATTGTATTTCTATATCTATAATACACTTATTATAAGAGGTTTGTCGAAATATAGTATAAAAAGCAGAAAAATATTTTCTGCCCTTAAGTATTTATTACATCTCAAATAAAGTAATTTGTTTATCTTCACAATGATTATGTTCAGAAGAATTATCATTTTCTATTATCTCCCATTCTTCAAAAATCTTTTTTTCTAATTCTATACATTTATTGTTATTCTTAAAAACATTAGCTATATATGTATCACCAAAAATTTCTGTTGATTTGTTATTAACAATTTCAACTGTACTATCTATAATATCACTTATTAATTTGGTTTCTGGTAGGTCAGTTCCGTTATAATCATACTTATTAATTAATATTCTATATAACATATGAAGTATAAATCTATTTCCATGAACTAATATTAATTTCTTTTTACTTGCTTGCTGTTTAATTTTTTCTTTAATACTTTCTTCACATATTCTATATATTTTAACATTTTTCCATAATAGATTAACCTCTAACTTGTTATTAAATATTTCTTTATATGGATACTTATTTAAATCATCATATATACTACCTATCGCTCTTTTAATTATAGTTGATATAACTACATCTTTATTATAACATCCCATAGCAATTATTGCATCATCAATTGTAAAATTATCTTTAAATTTTGTTTCTCTATTTCCGTCCCTATATATATATTCTATATTTTCTACTGCTAATTCTTTTCTTATTCTCTCCTGCTGTTCATCAAGAGAAGCAAAATCTTTGTTTTCGATTTTGTTTTGAGTATTGGATAATTTAGTAATTTGTTCTCCATAGTTTTCTTCCCTATTCTCTAATGATATAATTTGTACAAAAACTTTTGCTATTGATATTTTTTCTGGATTTATTTCATATACGTCCCCTATACAACCTACTGTTTGAGCACCATTTACTATACTTATACCTTTTAAAGAAAACTCTCCTGCATTTCGATCAAGACTTCTTTTTAGTTTTCTTTCTATTTTATTAGCTATAATTTTTATTCCATTATTATAATATACAAAATTTTGTGGTTCAGTTAATAATACATTCTTTATACCATTATTAACATTAGAATTACCTTTAAAAAATCTTATGTTTTGTGCTAGTAATCTAATATCATATTTTTTCCATAATTCTGCAATATATGAAGCATTTACTATACCATAATAAGCATTAGCATTTTCCCCATCACTTATTACTCCCCAATTTAGTAATTCAATATTGTCGATATCAATTTGTGAATTAAAATCATTTAATGCCATTTTATATATCTGGGTTTTATCTACTATTTTATGGCTTATTAAATCACTTATTCCACCATTTATATTATTTTCAAAAGATATAATTGAATCTTCTATTTCTTTTGCTAATTTTTGAGTACCTGTGTATGCTAATATCATTTCAATTTTATAATTAACATCCGATATAGTTTCTTCTATCATCTCTTTTTTTTCTAAAATTTTTTCGTTAAAGTTTGAGAAATCTAAATTTAATAATTTTTGTATTCCGTCTAAAAATTTTAAAACTTCTCCTTTTGATGGACAGGAATTACCATTTTTAATTAGCTTAGATTGTATTAATATTAGTTTTTTTGAATTTTCATCTCTATATATACAATCTATTCCATAGTCGTTAAAACCATCCGTAATAAACTTATTAATGTTAGTCTTATCTATACCTACTAAATTCATTAAAATTAAACCACTAATACTTCTACTATAAAAAACATCTATATTTTCTTCACTATTTTCATCAAACTTCCCATTAACAACTCCATTAAATAAAGTTTCTAATTTTTTTTGAATTCTTATTACTTGTAAATCTATATTAGATCTCCTCTTTTCCATTTTACTCATACTTATATTCTTCACTCTCCTCTGCAACCATTAAAAGTTCTTGTTCTCCTATAAATAATTTCTCCATCATTCCGTTTTCCATATCATCAATGTTATAAATATTATCCATAACATTGAATGTCTCTTCTAAATTTCTTCTAGCACTTTTCCAAGCAGTACCATCTGTAATCCATACAAAAGTAACTCCATCTATTAAATCTGCCTCTTGTGACAACATTTTATAGCTTCTAGCGGTTTCATTAAGCTTTGAGCCTCCTCCATTTCCTCCATAGAAGTTTGTCTCTATTAAATATATCATATCATTTGTTTTAACCACGAAATCAAATCTTTTTGTTGAAGTTCCATTAGCTGATATAGCTGATAAATCTATATTCCATTTTTTCTCTATTTCCGTTAAATACATCTCTTTATAATACTCTTTTACTCCTGAGCTTTTTATGTAGCTTTCAACCAAATCTTCCATTTGATGTCCACCACGATTTTTTCTTCCGTTTGAATCTAAACCAGTTTCTATACCTAGGCAATAATCAACTAAATTATTTATAATATGATGTTGTAATAATTCAAATAAGCCAGTTTTTTTCATGAATACTTTATATTGTTCTATATCGTAGTTTAACTTATTAAAATTATACATATATTCTCCATCTTCATCTTGTGCATATATTTCTGATTGTCTAACAGCTAACAATGTGGGAATACATTTTAATACCTCTGGATATTTTTTAATAAGTTCTTCAAAATCGTTCTCAATATTTTTAGAACCAATTAGTGAATTCAATATATTTAATTCAATTTTTATACTATCTACATTTCTATATACTTTTTCAAAATCAATATAATAATTATAACCTGAAATACTATATTTAAATTTACTTAACCATTCTTTAAAATCTCTTTTCATATAAATCTCCTATTCAAATTCTATATATATTTTTTCATTCTTTTGATCTAATTTCCAATATGATTTTTTCTTATTTTTTCCATTGTAATCAATATAGCCAATATTTTTGTATATTTCTGTAACTCCTCCAAAATATCTTCTTTCACTATTAATATTTAAATTTCTTTCCTCTTTGTCGATTACTACTTTATAATCTTTGCAATATTTTATTTTTTCAAATATTTCTACCGGAATAGGTAATATTCTAGCTCTAATATCATTACTGCTAATTAATCTTAATATTGAATTATCCTTGAATATCGCTTTTTTCACAACTTTTTCTTCACTATTTGTTTCTACTATATTTTTTACTTTTTCTTTTGACACTACTGGATTCCATTCAAAAATATAGTCTTTTTCTGGATGTTCCATATAATATTTTAATATTGACTCACCATTAATCAAAATTATTTTTCTTAATTTATCGTTTGCAGCTTCTTTCTTTCCACTTTTTGTAAAATCACTTGTAGTAATAAATATTCTTTTCTCATAAGATGCTGTTCCTTTAAATTCACGAATTTCTTTTACTGGTACTGTATTTTTATATCTCTTTGCTTGAATAATATATTTTTCAGGATCTATATCTAAATCATCTATAGAATTTTTGTATGCAAGTAAATCTATTCCATTATCTCCACTTCTTTTTGTTACTTTTATATCTGTAAATCCTAAATCTTCTAAAAATTTCTTTAAAAAGTATTCGAAATCATATCCTGTTTCAAAGCAATTATAAAAATCATTAATCATTTTTCTTGTTATTTCTAACTTCATGTATTTGTTCAAACCTCCTTATTGATAAGTCTAAATATTCCTGCGAATTATCTATTCCTATAAATTTTCTATTTAATTTATTTGCTACTATACCTGTTGTGCCACTTCCACAAAAAGGGTCTAATATTAAATCATTTTCTGTTGAGGATGCTAATATAATTCTCTCTAGTATCTCTAAAGGTTTTTGTGTTGGATGTTTTCCTTGTTTCTTTTCAGATGGTTTTGTTAGAGAAGTTGTCCAAACATCTTTCATTTGTTTGTTATTATTCAAGCTCTTCATTAGTTCATAATTAAATTTATATTTTATTTTTGGCAAATCTTTTCTTGCCCATAATATTGTTTCTGTAGAATGTGTAAATGTTTTACAGGCTAGATTAGGTGGAGGATTAGTTTTTTGCCATGTTATATTATTTATTATTTTGAATCCTTCCTCTTCTAATGCCATACCTATTGAATATATATTGTGTAATGTTCCACTTATCCAAATAGTCCCATCATCTTTTAAAACTCTATAACATTCATTAATCCATTTTCTATTAAAAGAATGCTTTGATTCAACATCTGATAGCTTGTCCCATTCACCTTTATTTACACATACCATTTTTCCACTACTACATGTTATCCCATTGTTTGAAAGAAAATATGGTGGATCTGCAAATATCATATCGAATGATTTTTCTTGAAAATTTTTCAAAGCTTTAAATATATCTTCATTTATTAATTTAAAGTTTTTATCCTCAAAATAAATTTCACCATTATACATTATCAATTCTCCTCATAGTTTGTTATCAATAATTCAGAAATTGCTCCTCTTCCTTTGCAATTTGCATTTATCATTCTTTTGGCTGAAATCTCATTTATATTAAATCCTTTATATATTTCTTCAAAGAAATTATCCTCTTTATTTGTATTTTTAGGATTTGAATTAGATAACATCAGTTTAGCTTTTTTTTCATCTAATTCTTTAAAATAATTTGCTAATTCTTTTTGATTTTCATCATTAAAATCTTCTTTTGTATACGATGTAAATCCTGATGTTATTGATAATGGTCTATATGGCGGGTCAAAATACACAAATGTATTACTATCTACATATTTTTCACTTTTTTTATAATCTCCATATTGGAATTCTACATTTCTAATCAAAAATGATAAATTCCTTAAATTTTTAGAATCACATATTGTTGGGTTTTTATATTTACCACAAGGTACATTAAATTCTCCATTTTTATTAACTCTATATAATCCATTAAAACATGTTCTATTTAAGAATATAAATTCTACTGCTCTTTTAATGCTTAATTCTTTTTCACCGATTCTATATGAATTATATTCTTTTCTTACACTATAAAAATACTTTTGTCTTTCTTCATCTGTAAGAACTAAAAATTCTTCTTCCTTTATTTCTAATTCTTTTATAAGTTCTTCAACATTTGTTTTTATTACATTATAACAATTTATTAGATCTATATTTATATCAAAAGCATAAGCTTCTTTAACATCATATTTTTGTAATATATTTATTAAAACAGCCCCTCCACCAACGAAAGGCTCAACATATTTGGTTACTACTCCACCTTTTAATTGGTAAGGATAAAAGTTCGTTAATTGTGGTATTAAACTTCCTTTTCCTCCTGCCCATTTTACAAAGGGTTTTACTACTTCCATACTTACCTCCAATTATTCGATTATAATATATCACAAATACTATTTTTTCTCAATAAATCTACAGAAATCTCTCTAATTTTATTTTTCTTCCAGCAAGAAATATTTTTTCTTTATATTCAATATAAGATTTTACAATTTATTTTCCGTTTTTCTTAAAATTTTTTTCATCTTCTATATATCCCTGATAATGTGCTCTTCTTACAATTTAATTTTATACACTTCCAACTTTTTCTGCTTTTAAAGTTAACCTCTTCCATTCTTCATAATTAAGATATACTCTCAATTTTATTTCTTTTTATCTCATTATTTTCTCCTTTATTGGGTTTGGGATATCCCACATTAGAATTTGTATGGGAATACAAATTCAGTGCTGGCTAGACACTAAATGTACTCTCTTTTCACAATTTTATTATATGGTTATTTTAAAAAAGTGCCTGAATTTTTTTATTAATTCAAGCACTTCTTTTATTAAATATTATAAGTGTTTATACATTTTCCCATTACCATTTCTCTTGCTGAATATGCTATCATATTCATTGCTCCAACCCACTTCATTTGAGCTTTTTCTTTTAATTTTTCATCAATATTTTGGTATTTTTTCATTTCATTTATCAACATATTTTCCATATCTGTTGCTCTAGCATCTACTTCTAATAAGTAATCTGTTAGTGTATCTTCCATTAACATTTTTATATAAACTGGTTTCATTTCTTCTTTTAAAAATTTTAATCTTAGCCTTCCATATCTTCCAATTTTGGGTCTAACTTTTCCATTATCCAATATTAAATTCGGTATTAAATAATCTCCATATCTTGAATATGTTATTGGCTCTTTTTTAGTTTTCTCACTCATATAAATTCCTCCTTCTATTAATTTTTTCTTTACTTTTTTAAGATTTTGAATTAAAATATTATTATAAAATTTGATTAAAGTTAGTATTTAGTTTAACGGCTTATACTAGCTTTTTTATTACTTAACTTATAATTTTTTTCTTTCAGTTAGTAATAAATCTTATCTACTTTTTTCTTATCTATAGTGTTACTCTAACATTTCTGTAACGTTAGCTTGCATTTTACTTTTTTCACGAAATTTTCTTTGTCGTTCTCTATTATTTTTTCGTATTTCTTCTAATTTATCTGCACTTTGATACTTTCCCCAATTTCTTATTTCATAGCAGTTATTTTCAAAAATTATCATCCTCAAATCTATAAACTTATTTAATATTTCTCCAACTTTTTTAGCGGATTTTCCTAAAATTTTCGACAATTGTTGCACATTTAATGGACTATTCTCCCCTATAATTAATTTTCCATTTGAATTGCATTGTCCTGCAATAGTTAACAATTGTATCCATATTCTGAAGTACGTATCCCCATCACGTTCATTCAGTAATAATGCAACTTTTCTGTTTGAAAAAATATTTGTACTAAGTTTAATCCATGATACCTCTGCCATACCTCCTTTCACCTTTCTTTCAGTTAATTAGCCATTGAATCTTTTTCTTTTTTAGTTAAATATTCATCTAATGCTTGTACTCTAAACAAAAACTTGCCTCCAATTTTTGAACAAGGTATTTGTTTTCTTCTTACTAACTGATTAGCAAGCCAATAACTAATTCCTAGATATTCTGCTGCTTCTTTCATGGTTAATGTTGTTCTTTCTACTGTTTTTAAGTCCAATATTGAATCCTCCTTTCTTTATTCAATGGTACCTATTGACTTTTGTTAACATTTAAATTATACTAATTTTAGTTAACAAGTACAAGATTTTTTATGAAAGTTTTTGAGAATTGATAACAATTAAAATCACTACCGTAACCTAGTTTTACTGTTAACATGGAGGAATTAAAATGCGAAATCCAAATGAATACTCAATAGAATTAAATTTATATAACAAAAATAATCCAGTTGAAATAACTAGATTTTTTTCTGTTATATTTGATACAAGTAAAGTTAATTTATCTGCTGAAAATAAAGAAAAACTTGTAGATGAATTATACAAAAAAACTAAAGTTAAAAGGAAAGATGATTCTTTTAACGAAATGTTTCTTTCATTAATTGATAAAAATGTCCCACCTATTCCGGAGAATCTACTATTTATGCGCAATATAGAAAAAGTAGATTTAGACTTAATATTAAATTATGAATATAGAAAAATGGCATTAGGTGATAATTTAATAGAATTTTTAAACTTAGACTTTAATAATTTTGATGATTTCTTTAAATTCTTCTGTACATTTTTCTTTATATATTTAGCTAATATACCTCAAGAACAATTGAGTAAAATTTTTAAAGGATTTGACAAGAATATTATCAATATAGGTACTAACAAGCCTATTCATATTGCTAATAAAGAGTTATTAAAACAATGTGCAGAATCTTTTTATGAAACTGAAAAGGATTCTTTAATAAAAATACAATTATTATTTAGAAATTTCGTTGATTACATTTTTAATAATAATAGAGAAATAAGATTAAATAAATTAAGTAATGCTCAAAGATTTTATATCTTTCAAAATATTACTAAAGACTTAAAAGAAATATCTGAAGATTATATTTGTGATTATTCTTTAAATTTTTCTTTTACAGATGAAGCGTTTATGAATGAACTTTTGGGTGAAATTCAAAAAGGTATTTCTAATCCTTTATCTGATGAAAAATTTTTAATAAACACTATGACCAAAAATGATCCTAATGGTAAAAAAATAGTTGGCAATAAATATAATTTTAAAACTAATAATTTATCTGCATATTTTTATATCATTCTTTATCATATAGTATTAAATGATATTGATTATATAAAAAGATGCCAAGTTTGTGGAAAGTACTTTTTCTCTGATAAGAATACTACCTTATATTGCAATGGTGAATATACAGATGGTATTACTTGTAAAGAATATGGAATTAAAACATCCCAAAAAAGAAAAGAAAATGAAGAACCTGTATATGGTAAATACAGACAAATATATGCAAAAAAAGCTATGGCAGTAAAAAGGAATCCAGATATTGAATACTACAGAACTAATTACGAAAAATGGAAAAAAGAAGCTAAAGAATTTATTAATGATATAAAGTCTGGTAAGAAAACTTATGATGAGTTTGATAAGTGGTTAGATAATAACTAGTAAATAATTAGGAGGTCTGTAAATGTATAATAATATTGGTAAACGAGATATATTAATTTTTCCTAAATTTGATAATATGAAAACAATTAATAAAATTAGAAATAAATACGATAGATTATCAAATTTAGTAGCACCACATATAACTCTTGCTTTTCCTTTTAAAGATAAAATAAGTAATGAAGATTTAGTTTCTAAATTATCTGCCTTATTAAAAAATCATTCTCCTTTTGAAGTCACTTTTAAAGGCGTTTCTTTATCCGACGATAACTATATTTTATTAAATTGTATAAAGGGAAATAACGAAATATTAAGATTACACGATGATATATATGAAAAAATAATACCAATTCATTTTAAAAAGTCAATAAAATACATTCCACATATAACACTTGGTCAAGCTGATAATTTAAAAGATTTTTCTAATTTCAATTATGAATTTACAACTACTATTAATGAGGTTTCTATTGAATTTATAGGTAAGAATGAGGAATCTATTATTATTAAAAATATAAAATTAGGAGAATAAGCATGAATAATCTAGAATATTTAAATAAAACTTTAGAAATAAAAATAGATAGACCTATGGGTAACAAACATCCCAAGCATGGATTTATTTATCCAGTAAATTATGGTTATGTCCCTAATACAGTAAGTGGTGATGGTGAAGAATTAGATGCTTATGTTTTAGGAATTTATGAACCATTAGGAACCTTTACTGGAAAATGTATTGCAATAATTCATAGAACAAATGATAATGATGATAAATTAATTATCGTTCCAAAAAACAAAACATTTACCAATGAAGAAATTAAAGTTTTGACTGATTTTCAAGAACAATATTTTAAAAGTACAATTTTAAGACCTAATAATTATATAAATTGGAATGAAAATATTCCTGAGTTATCTGTAACTAATTTAAAAAATAGTTTAATTTTTATAAAACTGCTAGCTTTGAAATAAAATATAATAGACCAGAAGATAAATTTGCATTCATATCTTTAGGTAATATTCAATTTATGTTACAGGAGTTATCTGATAATGACAAATGGAATGTTGGAGAATTAAAATATCCTTTCGGTAATGGAATCAACTTTCAATTAGAAGTTGAAGATGTTGATAAAATATATAACAATTTAAAAAATAATAATTACAAGATTACTTTTGATGTTGAAAAAAATTGGTATAGACAAGATGAGAAGTTATTAGGAAATAAAGAATTTTTAATTCAAGACCCTGACGGATATTTATTAAGGTTTATGCAAGATTTAGGTGAACAATAAAATAAAATGCTCATTACTCCAAGTGCTTATTTTTCAATTCTTACAGCTAATACAAAAATTATAATAAATACATACAAATATATACAAAAAGCATTGATTAAGTTCAATGCTTTATACTATTTTTCCATTTAAATATAATACTTCTTTATATAATTGTTTTAAAGTCCAATTTGACATATCAATAATTGGTTCATACATAAAACTATTTAAATGTATGCTTTCAGGTGTCATTAAATTAACTTCATTTATTATTCGATTTTGCTCATCATTTAAATAGTTCGTAGCTTTATTACTCCAATCTCTAGTTTGATTATTTGAAGTTGTTAAATCAACATTATTACCAATTAATATAGACTTGAGAAATTTTTCTGCTTCTAATCTTATTGCAATGGATAATACAATTTTGTTTTCCAATATCACTTCATCACTCGTTGAATTATATATATCTAATGCAATTCTATTTATTGCATTAACATAATTTTCATCAAAACTATTATCAAAGTTTCCCATATTGCTAACAATATTTAAAATAATATTCCATATATCAGAAAGATTTACATTAACTATATTCAATGGATTAGTCTTAATATGTAATAAACAAGTAAGTTTTTCCTCTTCCTGTGGCAATAATATATATTGGCTAAGATTTCTATAAAATGGAATAGATGCAATTAATTTTTTCTTTTTTTCGTCCGTATCAAGAATTCCATCCTTTATTTCTGAAACAATTACATTTGAAAAATAATCTTTTAAATATCCAAAATCTTTCATTTCTAATATTTCATCATCATTTTTTTGAACTATATAGCAATTTTTTCTTGGTATTCCTATTCTACTAACAGTAGTTCTATAAAAATCAAAATTATGTGTAAGTATTAACAAATCTATACTATTGATTCTCGAAATATCATACAAGTATTCTATAATTGCATATTTATTCTTATAATCAAAAGAATCTGCAATGTCATCAATAATTATTAAATATTTTCCTGTCCCATTAGTAGCTTTTTCTTTAATAATTTCAATATCAAATAAAATATACAATAAATACATAGCTCTTTTTTCACCCATACTTAAAGATTTCATTAATTCATCTTTCCCATAATCCTCTTTTTCTTCATCTTCTCTTCCTTCACATCTTGTATATGTAAAATATAGATTAGGAACTTCATCTTTTAATAAGAAATTAGCCTTATTCTCTATTTTTACTTCAAAAGGAACTTTAAATCTTGTATTAAACTCATTAACTATGTTCTTCCATCTTTCCGCCTGTTGCTCAGCCGTTTCATATAATTTTTTTATTTTATCAGTATATGAATTAACTTTAGTAAAATACTCATTAAAATTTCTATTCATATTATTTATATAAGTTACTATAAACAAATCTTTAAGATTTTCTATGTCTGCTAAATATTTTATTATTTCTTTATTATCTTGAATTATTTTCTTTAATGTTCTTGTTTGCTCATTCTTGCTAAGTTTTGCTTTAATACTTTTAAATTTTTTACCTAATTCATCATTTGCATAGATTTTATCTAATTGCTTCTTTACCTCTTTATCCCATTCTTTTAATGTTGTAATTTCTGTACCATCTTTCAATATAATTTTATGCTTGCTTTCAAATAAATTATGTTTTTTTAGATTTTTACTTAATTCTTCTGCATTATAATCATTAAAATTTTCAGATAGCAATTCATTATCTTCAATTAGTTTTTCTAATGCTTTTAAATATTCATCTAATTTTGTTACAAAATCTTCATCTGTTAGAATTTCCATTGTTTTATCATTTATTACATCAAGATATTTTATATCTTTCAATTCTTCCACACTGTTCTTATCTTGATTAAGTTCATTTAATTTTAAAAATATATCTGGCCAATCAGCTTTATCTTCCAATTCAAATTTATCTTTTAAAAAACTTTCTATTTTTGTTTTTGATAATCCTGATAAAAGATTAAAATTTGATAAAAACTCGTCTGTATAGCTTTTAAATTCTTGTACTAATATATCATATTTTTTTCTAGTTGTCTCATCTGCCAACAATGTACTTATAGTCTCTTTAGATAATTCAAAATTTTCATCAAATGACTTTACAACATATATTCTGTCAGTTACTGACAAATTAGTGTTTGTATATATACTTGAATAATAATTAACACTGTATACAGAAATATTACTCTTAAATATCCTATCAACTGTTGGCACCCCTTTAGAAATATTAGAGAAGACAGTTGAAAATGAAGTTTTCATTACTCCATTTGGTGCATATAATATTGCTTTATTTGATTTTGTAAAATCTATAGGTTTTAATTCAAATTCTTTCATTCCATAACAATTTTTAAATAATCCACTAAGCACAATAATCCCTCCTAATTTATTAAAATATTTTCAAATATTCTATATATTTTTTATATTTTATCAAACTATTTTTGCAAAGTTTGTCGAATTATGTAAGTTTTTATATTTTTTTATCGACGGCTTGCTTTTGGTTAACTATTCTAATAATATATTATTAGTTAACAATTATATTCTCCCTATCCATTAATTAACTCGAAAGGGGGTGAAACAGAGTAATGGCCGGGAGTATTGAAAAAAGAGGCAAAAATAGTTACAGGTTAATAGTTTGTCATGGTTTTAATTTAGACGGTAAGCCTATACGTCATACTAAAACAGTTCATGGAACTAAAGCGCAAGCTAAAATTGAACTTGCAAAATTTGTTGCTGAAGTAGAACAAGGAACAGTTATTGAAGGTAAGTCTATAACATTTAAAGAATTTACTGAAATATGGAAAAGAGATTATGGTTCTAAGGAACTAGCGCCTTCAACCTACAGAAGATACTTAGGAATGTTAGAATCAAGAATATTACCTTACCTTGGACATTTTAAACTAGATAAAATTAAGCCTACTGATATAATGAAATTTTACGACATGTTAGATAAAGATACACAAATAAGGCGTGTTAAATGTAATAATGGTTATAGAACATTAAAACCTTTATCTCAAAAAACTATATTAGAGCACCATAGATTAATTCGTGCAATGCTTCATAGAGCTGTATATTGGCAATTATTATTCTCTAATCCTTGTGAAAGAGTTCAACCACCTAAAAGTAAAAAGCCAAAAAGAAGATATTATGATGATGAACAATGTAAAGTTCTCCTTTCAAATCCTAATGAACTATCTGTAGATGACATTAAATATAAAACAGCAATAACTTTAACATTGTTTACTGGTGTAAGACTTGGTGAACTTATGGGATTAGAATGGTCTGATATTGATTTTACAAATGGAATCGTTAGTATTAATAAGTCAAGCCAATACTTAGCAGACAAGGGAGTATTTACTAAAACACCTAAAACAGAAAGTTCTATCAGAGAAGTAGCAATTCCTGATTTCGTTCTTTCTTTGCTTGAAGAATATAGATTATGGTATGAAACGCAAAAATCAATTTACGGCGAATTATGGACTAATTCAGATAGGTTATTTGTTCAGTCAGATGGTAAGCCTATGCACCCATCTACTATTAGTAAATGGTTTGTCAAGTTTGTTAAAGAAATTGGACTACCTGTAATTAATTTTCACGGTTTAAGGCATACAAATGCTACTTTGCTTATATCGCAAAATATAGATGTAGCAGTTGTTGCTGCAAGACTAGGTCATGCACAAATTACTACAACATTTAATTTTTATGTGCATCCTATCATTTCCCACAATAAAAGTGCAGGAAATGTATTACAAAATTTATTAATACCAAACTAAAAACTACTTTTTTCAATAAATCACAAAATTACTTTGTCGGAAATAAAATCAGTAAAAACAAATTATAAATCCCCATGTTTTTTACTGATATACATAGTATTTTGAGGAATTAAAAAGTAAAAATACTTCCCAAAAATTCCCCAATTCGACATAAATAAGTCGTTTTTACCCATTATTGCAACCAATTTTTAAGCAATAAAAAATCGCTAAAATCGTTACAGTTCTAGTGATATATACTTTGGTTGCGGGGGTAAGACTCGAACTTACGACCTTCGGGTTATGAGAATTCAATTAGCCATTTTTGAACTTTATTGAAATGTTTAGTTTTTATTGAAATACAAGTGTTTATAGCACTTTTCTTTTACTGAACTCTTGTGTGATTTTGGGACAGTTTTGAGAGCTTTTGTCCCCAAAATGTCCCCAAGATTTTAAAAGTCTTGTCACACAAGATGTTCAAATATACATTTGCAAATTGGGGACATTTTGAATTTTATATAATTTGGAGGTTTATTTATGAATAATTTTAGAGAAGTTAATGATGATATTATTAAAGAATGGTTAGAATTTAGGGAGGAAACTGCATTCTGCAATATGACTCCTCAAGATAAAAAATATTGTATTTATTTTGATGAATTGGCTGAAAAAATTTTGAATAATGTACCAAAACAAAATAAGAAATATGTCCAGAAGCAATTAGATCAGCTTGATAAAAACTTTATGGATTATCTTTGTTACTGGAATGAGAAATACTATAGAAATGGTTTTATAGATGGTTCTCAGTTAGTTATGGGATGTTTAGATACATAATAAAAGGCGAGAGACTAATCTCGCCTTTTCGTTATAATACATTTTTCTCTATATCATCTTCACTTATTATTTCTTCTTTCTTAACTTCATACCTAACTTGTCCAATATATCCACCTTGATCAAAGATTTTACTCGCATTATAATAAATGATTATCTTTTGTCTATACCAATTAGCCAAAACATCTTGATAATATATTGTTAAATACATTTCATAATCTTTTTCTGATGTTTTTATACTAAAAAATCTATTTATCTCTATAACTTCTCCTTTTTCCATTGGATTTATTCTTCCACTTCCTGATAATCTATATGTTGATTTATTAATTATATCCGAATTAAAATCTACAATCACATCTTTTATACTATTAAGTCCAATATTTTTTAATATGATATTCAAGTTATATACATTTTGTTGTTCATTTTCTTTATTAGTAATTATTATTTCAGATAAATCTCCAGTTCCTTTTCTTTCTGTATTTATATCATATTTTAAAATTGGCATATTTTGTATTCTTAAGTTTTCATTATCCCTTTTTTCATTTTGTTCATTGTTTTTTCTAATTTGATAAATAGTAGTCCAAACTGCAACTAAAGCACCTATTATTGCACTTATAATTCCTGTAATATAATTTCCTATCAATGAAAGCCAATTTTGTGTATTTATATTCATGGTTAAATTAAATTTAGAAGGAATATTATATCTATCTAAATAATAAATTACCAATATAACAACCATAACTAAATACATTACAATCTCTGAAATCTTTTCTGCTAAACTGTTAGATTTTTTTATTGCTCGGTATGATAAATATCCTAGTATAACTACAAAAGATATAGAAATTATGAATAAAATTATATCTTCCAAATTGCTTCTCCTTTCCAAATAAAAAGCAAAATACTTTATGCATATAAAATATACATTAAATATCTTGCTTTTCTTTTGTTCTTTTTTATTTTATAATAAATAATAATTCTGATATACAGTTATAATCTTTTCCGTCTTTTGACCAGTGAAATTTTATTTCATTTAAATCATTTTTATCGAATGCATTTAATTTATTATCAATTTCTTTTTTTAATAGATTAACATTTCTTTTCAATTTCCAACTTTCATATATATTTTCAGAATCTACAAGAACTAAATAAAATCTATTTGCTGCATCAAAACGCATTTCTCCTTGATTTTCATATAACCATATCATTAATTCTTCTGGATTCTTTTTATAGTATTCGATTACTTCTTTTTTCATATTATTTAAATCTTTAATAAATACCTTTGCTTTTTCTTCTACCGATTCATTTAGTAGATTGTTTAAACAAATTGTTAATGCTTTATCATTTAAATCATTTGGTATTGTTATATTTAATTCCCTTGCAATATTTTTTGCACAAGTTAATTCACTTTTACTTCCGTATTTTTCTTTTAATTTTCCAGATATTGAGCTTTTCATTAATTCATCAGGAAAATATGTAACTTTAAGATCAAAAGGTATTGAATCTATGAAAAAGTCAATCTTTTCTACCAAATCTACTGTTGGTAATATTCTTTTATTATTATTGAAAATGTTTTCTATTAAAACGGTAGACCAATGGTTATACCATGAATTTAATGTATAACCATACACACTTTTTTGTATGGTTCCAGCAATTGCATCTTCAATCTCTTCATATTTTAATATTTTTTTGACATAATTATTTACAATGTTTTTTTCTAGGTTATTACCCATTGAGCCTCCCCAGTCAAAACTTTGCATTTTATTTAATTCTGCCTCTATATCTTTTATTTGTTCTGAACTTTTCAAAATCGGTTCACTTTTTATAAAGTCAATTATCATGCTTTCTGTTATATCTTTGTTACTTAATATATTATTAAGATTTTTTTCAATATTATATTTTTCACAAAATTTAGTTAGAGTTTTTGCTTTTGATATACTACGCAATAAATAAAACTTTTTAGAATTACTTTCTTTATCTATTTTTCTAAATTCATTATTTTTATATAAATTATTTAAATCATCATAGTTCATTTTTTAGCCCCCATAATTCCCCATTTTTTTTATCAATTTTAAAATATTCCTTTATTATCTCTATAAAATCAATTTGATTACTTAAATGATTATATTTTAATAAGCATTTAACACATAATGTTATTAATTGATTTGTATCATATAATTCGTTTGCTTTACAATTTTTCTTTATTTCCTGTTCTATTTTTTGTTTAGCAGTTTCTATTTTTAAAGATAATTGCTTATTACTTTTGTTCTTTTTGTATATAACAAGTAAGTCTCCTTTTATCGTTATTTTTCTATTTAGCTGTCGAGGAGTAAAAGTTTTTTGTAATAACATTTGACAATCTACAAACTCAAAGTCATTCTTTAATAGTGCATTTGAAATAGCTTCCCATTCATTTCCACTAAGCGAATGATATGTAAATATAAAATAAGATTTATCTTTTAATACTCTACTAATTTCATTAATTGACTGTTCTATATCTCTTGAAAAATTATCGCAATCCTTATTTCTTTCACTACTATCTGAAATAACAATTTCATTTTCATAATCTACATCAAATCCTAACCATGCATTCCATATCTGACTTTGTTCAAAATATGGTACTGTATCTCCATAAGGAAAATCCGTAAATATGAAATCAACTGAATTTGATTTTATACTTAATCGTTTTGCATCTTCATTCTTTATATAATAATCTCCCGTACTCTTCTTTGATTTGTATATTTTTATATAATCTTTTTTTCCTTTAATTACTTTGTTTATTCTATTTTCAAAATAATGAAAAACATTATTTTCCAGATATCGTTCTCCTATATAAAAACCTGTCATCCATGCTCCTTGTGACATATCTCCTCTGGAAGTTATTGGTGGTACTAATTTAGAGCAATTTGCCAAATTTGATGTAAATGCAAATTTAAATAGTTTTTTCTCATTTGTTTCTGGTAACTCACATATTAATTTATACAAATATGAATGACATAACAGTGCACGTTTAGAAAACAAATCTGAAATTTTCATTTTTTCTTTTGCTGATATTCTAGAATTCTTTATTAGTTTATTCTTGGGATACCAATAAATTAGTTTAATATCTTTTTCTGCATTTATAAAATCTTTTTTTTCTGAATTGCTTAATTCATATTCAAACATTTTTCTCGAATTCGAATTCATTAATTTTAATTTTATAGGTTCATCATTTTTATTTCTTAAAATTGTTATAATTTTATTATCCTTAAATGAATACCATTTTCCTGAAAATTGTTCATATTCTCCTTTTATTTTTTTTAAATAATCATCAACAATTTTCATATCTATATTTGGATTTAAAATACAATCCGAAATGAAATTAGCTATTGGATTTAAATCATTTAATATAACATTTCTATTTAATAAAACTCCTTCTATTCCCAATCCACCATATCCTGAAAAAGGATCTAATAATAAATCACCTTTTTTTGAATATTTCTTTACAATATTTTTTATTTCTAATGATGGCTTCTTTCCCCAATATTTGTGCATAAGATATATTGATGATGGAGAAGCATCAGTTATATTACTCATTCAATCGCCTCTTTTCCTGTCAATTATTTATAAAATGCTATAATATTTTATATCATAAAATTCTCTTTAAAACAATATAATTTAACACTTTTTATTAAAAAAATCTATTTTTAGAATATTCAGAATACATCTAAAAATAGATTTTTTGTTTTACAATTCATAGCTCCTTGTTTTCTTCTTTTGTTTTATTTTATTTTCCTGTTCCTTATCTTCCACTTCTTTAATTTGCTGTTTCATTTCTGGAACATTATTATAAATTACATCACAAAGTTTTATTTCCTTCTTTACTTTCTTAAGCATATCTGTAACAAGAATAATATCTTTAGTAATAGCATCTTTATCTTCATCATTATTGCACTTGTCTCTGTGATAATATAACTTATTTCTTTTATTAAGTATTATTTGTTTTTCTCTAAGTTTCTTATTTTTTAGCTCATCTACTGCATCCGTTGTTTCTAATTTATATTTACACATAAATCTAATCTGTTCTGAATAGAATTCCATTTTCTTCACTTCTTTTTGCATTTCTGGTGTTAGCTTGTACTCAATATTATTCTTTTTATGAAATCCTAATAAATACTTATAATAGTAATATAAGGCAATTATTCCTTTCGGCTTATATTTTTTCCTTATGCTATTCTTAGATGAATAAAACTTTGCTTTTGTAATTCTATAAGGAACTATAGCTGGTCTTCAAACATAATCATTTTGAAGAATTCTTTTTGTGATACTTTCAGCTGAATATTCTTCTCCAAAAGCTCTTTCAACTCTTATATTTCTTTTATATGGTTCTCTTCTTACTGATAGTTTTCCAGCTCTATAATAGTAATGATATCCCATTGATTCTAATATTCTGTGAAAATCTTTTGTAGTATAAGAATTTTTAATTGCATAATCTAAATCTTCTTTAACTTCTTTATGATAATCACTTTCTTGTATATGTTTTTTATAAAAGTTCTCAAAATTAATTCCAGATTTGCATTTCTTTTCTTCCAAAACACTTAATCCATATTCCTCACAAAGTTCATCTGATGTTTTTCTTAATAATGCTGTATTTTCAAAATTACTGTAATACTTATATCCATCTTTAAACGAAACAGAATTAATTACAAAATGATTATGAAGATGTTTAGTATTTAAGTGAGTAGATACTACTACTTGAAATCTATCTCCCCACATTTCTTCTGCAAGTCTTACTCCAATTTCATGAGCAATTTCTGGTGTCACTTCATTTTCCTTAAACGATTGCTCTGCATGAAATTCTAATATGCCATCTGTTTTGTGCCAGAAATCTTTTGCATCTCTCATTTCTTCTACTGCTGAATCGACATCACAATTTATACCTGTTGTATAAAATTGTTTTTCTGTTTTATCTGCATTAGTTGCATACATCATTACTTGTCTTATGCTGTCATAATCATCTACTCCATTTTCTAAATATTCATTTTTTGTTTTTTCTTCATTTGTTGTATAATTCATCACATGATCTAATCTTTTTTCTACTTTCCATATTTTTGTTGTAGCCATAATTTTCTCCTTTCTAAAAATAAAAAGGGGCTTGGGGAATTTCCCCATTTTGAATTTCAAGCTACAGAAATTCATTGCTTGCTGATACATAACTTATAACTAAAATATGGAAGGAAATGCCCAAATCCTTTTCAAAAATTCAGGCATTATTCCTTAAGTTTAATCATCATAAATGCATTCTTTTAGTACAATTTCATCTACACAATTGCTTATATTATTCATTAGACCTACCCACCTCATTTGGTCTTTTTGCTTTAATTCTTCTGTAATATTCTCTCTCTTTTTGAACTCTTCCATAAGTTGATTGTATCTTTTATTAGCTAACTCTTGTACTACTTTTAAATGATCTATTAAGGTATCTTCACACTTCATAATTTCATATTGTATATGCTTATTTTCCTTTAAATAATTAAGTCTTAATCTTCCATATTCATCTAATCTAAAATCCTTATATTTTTTTGGTAATTCCAATTCAGGATAATAATAATCTCCTACTTTTTTATAAGTTATATCCATAACTTTCCTCCTTTTTATTTACTTTTAAAAATTTTTATTGTATAATTTATTTATAATTATTAGGGTTAGTTATTAGTTTTGCCGCTATACTAACTCTTTTCTTTTGTCTTTTCCAAAGATGATTATTCCTCTACACATTTCATAAAGTCTTGATATTATTGAATCTACAATTTCTTCATTGTTATTACATAAAAGTCTTTTTCTTAACTTTTCTTTGTTATAATTTGTTGTAATTATTATTGGTAAATTGTTCTCATATCTGTTATTTATTATTGTAAATAATTTTTCTAATGTCCATTCACTAGGTCTTTCTTTACCTAAATCATCAATTATCAACAATGGAATCTTTGAATATTTTTCAATAACATTACTCTCACAATTGCCATCAGTTTTGTAAGTATCCTTTATATCATTTAGTAAAGTTATTAGTGTTCCAAATATAACTGGTATTTCATTTTCTATTAAGTAATTTGCAATACTTGCTGCTAAATGTGTTTTACCTGTTCCAACTCCTCCAGTTATAAATAAACTTCCTTTGTTATCACCTTTTACAAAATTCTCTGCATACCTTTTTGACTTTTCATAAGCCATTCTATTGTCATTATTAGTCATATAATTTTCAAAATTATATTCCATTAATCTTTTGTTCATTTTGCTATTTAAGTAATATCTCTTTCTTAGCATCATCTTTCTGTTATACTCCCTTTTATATTCTATTGCAGCTCTTCTATCATCAACCTTTTTCCAATATATCTTTGCTTTCATACAGTCACATCTTACAGGTTCTCCTGATAGAACGAATTCTCTATCTCCTACTATAAAACTCATTGTCTTTTGTTCTAATTCCTTTCCACAGAATTTACATTTTTCTCTTTTAATTGTCCTTGTACTTATCATATAAATTTCTCCTTTCATAATTAAAAATTGCTTTTTTAGTCTTTAAAACCACTATCATTTTCTATTCTAATCTTTTCTTCTCTATTCTTATCTTCTGCGTTATTTAACGTTACAGTAACGTTATTTATCATTTGTTTATCTCTAAATCTTTGCTGTCTTTTCCTGTTGTCTTCCTTGATTTTTTCGAGCTTATCAAGATTTTGGTAAACATCCCAATTTTTAATATAGATTGTTCCATCTTCTACGAATATCATGTGAAGATTCACTAGTTGTTGCATGATCGTTGCAAGCTTGTTTACTGTCTTGTTCATAATTCTTGCAAGATCATCTATTGTTATTGGAATATTCTCACCAAGTAGAACTGCTCCATGTGCATTACACTTTGCAGCTAATGCTAATAGTTGAAACCATACTCTACAATAGGTGTCCCCATCCCTACTATTAAGTAGTTTTTTAATTTTTTCATTGTCAAATATATCTGCCTGTATCTTAAACCAATGAACTTCAACCATTTTTCTTCCTCCTTTGCTATCTTACTGAAGCTCGTTCTTTTTCACATAGATATTCATCCAGTGCTTTTACTCTAAATAAGAACTTGCCGCCCACTTTTGAATATGGTATTTGTTTTTTCTTAACCAATTGATTAATTAACCAATATGATATTCCTAAATAGTCTGCTGCTTCTCTCATTGTTAGAGTTATTCTTTTGACTTCCTGAAATTCCATATACATTCCTCCTTTCTTTTGAAATTTTATCTTCTTTGTTGACAACTTATCTTTTGTGTGGTAAGCTATTATTGTAAGTAATCAATTACTTGTTTCGTGCTGTAATTTTACTTAAAAGTCAAGTCCTGACTGGTTTTTGTTTCTGTAATTGATTTTGTATAATAATCACTTACTCTGGTAAAAATATATCAGTAATCTATTATGTTTGTCAAGGGCTTACTGTAATTTTTTTAGGAGGTATTCGTATGAGCCTTAATTTTAGTGCATTTGAAGGAAAAAATATTTTTAAATTTGCTAAATATGAAATTAAAGAAATAAGCAAAACTAAATATATAGTTTCAGATAGTATAAATAAAAAGCACTCTAGTGGTGCTCCATTAATTGATATAGAAAAAGATTTTGAAGAATCTATTTTAATAGATTTATTAAATATAGGTAAATTAGTTTTTTATAACGAAAATGATATAGAAAAAAGTGTTTTAGACTTTGTAAATAAGTATTCTACATTAGGGTTAATAAACGATTTACCTTTAAATAAATACTTTTTCTTAGATGATAAAATAGTTTTAAAAGATTATAACTATATTGGAAATTCTGATTTAACAGCAGTAGTAGATAGAAAGAAATATTTTAAATTATTCTTCCCTACTTGTGATGATAGTCAGATAAAAGAATTAATTAATGAAGTAACTAAATTAGCAGAAACTCCTGCCATGGAAAAATACATGTTATCTGATGTAAATAAATTATTAGCAGGATCTAATTTATATTGTGAACCTCTAGATATGTTTATTCAATATGCTAAATACTTATATAGTTTATTAAATAATATTACTAATGAAGATAATTACAATATAGATGAATTATTAAAGCAATTTGAAATTAACAATGTTAAAATAAGTTTGTCTAGAAAAGAAACTTTATCCGTAGAATTTCAAATCACTTGTTTAAAACAATATATCGATTATTACTTTGCTAAAACAGTAGCACAAGATATTAATCTATTAAAGATATGCAAATTCTGTAATAAAGCTTTTCTTGCTGTTAATCCTAAAGCTGAATATCATACTCCTCAGTGTAAAAATAAAGCTAATGTTTATAAAAATAGAGCAAAAAACAAATAAGAGCTGTAAAAGCTCTTATTTATTTTGGATTTATATATACCTTTACAAAATCTTTATTGTTATTCTCTAGATCATTTACTATTCCTATTGGATTTACGATTCTTCCTTCAGGATCATATACAAAGCAAATTAACTGTTTGCAGTCTGGATGAACTTTATATCTTTCTATATCAATAATTAATTGTTCTCCTAAATCTTTATCTTTCATACTACTTCTAGTTTTTTTCACTTCAATAACTATTTTCTCTTTTTTTAATAAAAAATCTACTCTAGAACAATTTCCTGCATAACTTGGAGTCCATTCTTCTTTTCTAATATCTTCAAAAAACAATTGCAAAACTGCAAATAATAAGTCTTGTACATCATACTCATCTTGTACATCTATTGTACTTCTATTATTATAGCGACCTCTTAAACATTTAACCATTTTATGAAAATTATTAAAAATAAAATCTAGTTTTTCTTCTTTTGAAATATTTTCTTCCTCATTAATTACAATATAATCTTTATTTACATATTCCAAAATTCCTTTTAATAATTCACAAATCTGTTTTGCATTTTCATAATAATTGTCCTTTAATGAATTGATTAAATCTATATAATGTATTTCTGTAGACATATTTTTATTTATTAGCGTTAAAATTTTTAATCTCCATGATGTATATTTATCATTTTCAACATATACATTAAGATCAATAAATCCTGTATCGCTATAATCCCATTTTGTTTTTAAAACATCTTCTCCTTCTTTTACTAAATTATTTAGTTCTTTTATTAATTCTTCTTTATTCAAATATATTTCCTCCCTATTCTAATCCATTTTTCAAATTAAATGCGTTTTTTTCTTCCTGCATAACAAAAGTCAAACTATTCACAGGTCTCGTCATACCAACATATAATTTGTTTTTGGTGCTGATATTAATACTTCCATTTCCTGTTATAATATATTTTTTAAATTCTCCTGTAGGATATAATAAAACTCTATTATATGTTGCTCCTTTCGATTTTCCCATATTAATTGTTTTAGCTAATTTATTAGTAATAGTTTTTGAATCATATACAATTTGAACAGGATTATATTTCTTTATATACTCTTCAATTTGCTCTGGCTTTATTATAAAAACCCCTTGATGTTCATTTTCTTCTATTTCAGTTGATTCCATTGGAGTATATTCGTTGTAAAAATTATTTACAAAATTGATTATATCTTTATGACATCTATAGCATTTATTTAATGTTGTATTATCAATATCACACTCTATCTTTTTACACTCTTCTTTTATAAAGTTTTCAATATTACCATCTGAGTATTTTTTATACTTTTGTTCAAAATGAGTTTTATAAACAGTCTGCCTTGGATCTCCTACTAAAATAATATTTGAATTTGAACTCATTAATCTTTTTAAGAATTCCAAATCATATCCTGCCATATCTTGTACTTCATCAATAAATATATTTTTATAAATAGCTGTAATTCTTTTTATTACTTTTCCATTTGTTTTATCATCTAATCTTATAACTAATTTTGATAACTTATCAGTATAAATATTGCAATCTGAATCAAAGTAAAAATTATTAAAGTGGTCTTCTCCCCAATATACAGGCCCTCTACGTCCTTTGAATCTGAATCCTGACCTTCCTTGCACCATATTTACGCCTTTTACTTTATCTATACTTAAAGATCTTTTGTATGGTTTTACACCATTTTGTAATAATAATGAAAACCAAGTTTGAACAACTATATTATGAGGAATATATCCGTTAACTTTAGTTATTTTATCTAAAATTTCATTTTTACAATTAATTGTAAAAGTTGTTATTAAAGTCTTTTCAGCTGTTTTTAATGCTTCATTAATTAAGTAACTAGTTTTTCCTGTTCCTGCTCCAGCTATAATTAATTTATTCTTCATAATCACCTATCGCTTTCTTAATATAATTTGGATAATTTATGTTTTCTTCTGCATTAAAAATTTTCAAAGCACATTCTGTTTTATTTCCAACCATATACTTTATTAAATCATCATCTGAAAAATAGCTTTTACCTAAAACTCTATTAATAATTTCCAATGTATTTGCTCTTAATAGACATGGTTCTAATGTATCATAATTAAATTTTCCTTCATTTTTAGCTACTAGTCCACCTTGATTAATATGAGTTTCTTCGTCATAATAAATTTGAATATATTCTTTTACATTTTCACCTAAATAATTTGAATATTTACTTTCTAAAGCAGTAATATCACCGTCATTATCAGTTACCACTATTGTTTCTTTTTTTAATTTATCTGCCATTTCAAGAAAACGTAAAAAAGTAGTTCCAACAGAGATTACATCTATTTCATCTTCAATTGGTAGTTTTTGATATTTATCTTTATATGCTCTTTGAACAACTAATTCATCAGCATCCCCTTCAACTAAAATTGCTTTTTTGCATAATAAAAATCTTAATGTGTCATATCCAGGTTTTTTCATAAAAAACTCTTGAGTATCTTCTGTTAAATCATCAAATTTCATAGTATTTTGTTCTCTTAATAGTATTATTTTTTTCAATCCGAGCTTATTAGCAACAAAACTACTATGCGTCGTTACAAATATTTGTTTTCTACCACTTTGTTTTTCAACATCATTTAATAATCTGTTTAATTTAGAATATGTTAAATGGTTTTCAGGTTCTTCTAATAAAATTATACCAGCCTTTTCTGCTTTTGGATTTTTTAGCGATAATTCTATTCTTAATGTAGCTTGTTCTCCTTTTCCAACATTTTCAAATGGTATAGAATTAATCTTAGTTATAATTGCTTTTTCCCATTCACTTTTATTCAACATTTCTACATCCATTTGAATTGTATTTCCCATAAGATGATCCTCTTTGGTTAATCTTTCATTTATATTCATAATTGTAGGGCTATTAATAAATTGATCACGTACTTCTCTATATGTTTGAGAAATATCTATAATTTCTTCTTCTTCTAATTTTTCTTTTATTATTTTAGAAATACATGTATCTGAACTATTTCTTAAGTTTGAATCAGATGTATCTATCAAAACCGATTTAATTGGTATAGATCTTGTAGTCATTTCAGAGTCATCGTTTGCTGAGCAATGCCATGTTACCTTATAGTATTCTATTGGTAATGTCGTAATATTGCCCTTCTCTATAAAAGCTTTATACTCTTTTTCAAAACTATTATCAAATTCAATAGAAAAATTAATTGAAGATTTATCTTCCTGATCAGAATTATTAGTTCCTAATAATTCTGGTATATCATCAAAAAACAATTCAATATTTAATATAGGTAATGGGGTATTCTTTTCTGTATTAATCCCTAAAATATACTCTTTTACGCATTCTTCATTAAAAATATCTTGTGTTATACAATTTCTAATGTATTTTCCTCTATAATAGCCTGTTAATGCTAAATGAATAGCTTCAAAAATAGTAGACTTTCCTTCATTATTATTACCTACTAATATGTTCATACCACTACATGGCTCAAACTCAAATTGTTTTAATTTTTTAAAATTATTTATTTTTATTTTTGTTATATTCATACTTTCACCCTCTTTTTTGATTATATCAAATTATCCATTTATTCTCAATGCTTTGACAAAACGTTACATTATATTACATAATTCGACAACAAAATAAGAGCCTTTTAGCTCTTATTTTTCTAATAATTCTATAACTTGTTTTATATTTTCTTTTAATAAGTTAATGTTGTATTTCTTAGTATTACAATACTGATTTAATTCTTCTGAGGTAATTCCTTCAAGTTTTTCTAAAAGCTCTCTAAGTTTATATATATCATTTTTATAAAATTCGTTAATATTTCTAAAATGATATATTGTTGCTATACTTCTTCTAAAATCACTTACATCTTTTGTTTTTGATTGTTTTATAACATCAAATAAATTGTCTATATTTAATAAATTGAAAAACTCTTTTTGTGATATAAACTGTCCTTTATTATCCATACAATAACTAGAAAATTCTTCACCCCATTTTTCTTTTTTTGTAATTGTGGAATTTATATTGTTTATTTTATTTTTATTTTTCGAATCACTTATAATTTGTTTTATTGGCTGAATTATTTCCTCATACTTTCTTTTTTCCTCGTCATTATCAAATGAAAAATCCAGTTCATCAAATGCATTAAACTCTTCTATTCTATTTGAATTTTTTAAATCTTCCAGATTTTTTATCATTATACTTTTTATTTCTTCAATATATTTCTTTGGAAATCCTATATTAACTAGCTTTATAACTAAATACATTATTTTAGAATATAATGTACTTTTATATAAATTATTTTGTAATTTTTTCTTTAAATCTTCATAATTTTTCTTAATTTCTTCATCGTCCATTTGCCAATAATACATTAAAATATTTATCGGATCATTACTATCATTTGCATCTTCTGCTTTAATTTTTAAATATTCCTCTATTACATTCTTTATTCGTTCTTCATGAACATAGCTCTTATCTATAATATCATCTATAAACCTAAATCCATTTTTTGCATCACTTACTCTACTTTCTTGATTAATAATAAATATTTCAGAGCCTAAATGTTCTTTATTTGTTCCTTCCTTATACTCTATACATGCAGTGATTGTATATATTAATATATCCATTTTGCAACTATTAATTGCTTTTTCATCATATTTTGATGTGTCAATTTCCAACATTATTAAAAATATTTTTTCCAAGATTTTTAGTGAAATTTTTAATGTTCTGATATTTAAATGATTTTTATTTTGCATCAAATTAATAATTCTATGATTATTTCGTTCTATATATTCTCTTATTACCATATTTTCTATATATTCTTCAAAAATTGTTTTATTTACTTCTTCTAAATTTGGAACATAATAAATTGTTATTCCTATTAATTTTTCTTTAATTTGACTATATAAAAGATCCTCTCCAAATATTTTTTCAACTCGTTCATTTAATTCATTAATGTCTATTTTCTTGTTTTCTGTGCTTTTATCTTCTTTTCTATCGTTCAAAATATCTATGAAACCCTTTTTCTCAACAGGTATATTCAATATTTCACTCTCAGCTGCAATATACTTCATTTCACTATTAGAATACATTTTCTTTTTTAAAATTTCTTTTTCATTTGCTACAATAATAGTTTTCATTTCTTTGTGCTCTACAAATTCATTTATATAACCCATTAATTCAGATATAGGCATTTCTGATCTTTCTAAATCATCAAATACTAAAATATAATTTTTTTCGTTTCTTTTTTGCAATATTTCTATAATTGGTTTTATACTATTTTTTGAAATATCTGGCCATTTTTTTACCTCTTTAACAATTTTATATATTGCTTCCACTCCATTACCTATATCTTTATATTTATTTTTTAATATATCTGGCAAAAATTCTCTTATTATTTCCTCATATATTTTATTATCTAATTCTTTTGTATCCTTTACTCCATATGCTGATACATAAATAAACTTAATTGGCTTTTTTTTCTCGAAAAATTTTTCCAACTGAGGTTTTAATTTCTTTAAAACAAAATATGTTTTACCGCTTCCCCATTCCCCATCTATCATAACGGCATAATCTGTATTTTTATTTTCAATATAATCTTTAATAATATTTATAATATCTTGATCTTTTAATACTAGGTCCATTATTGTCCCCCCTTTTTAATATTCTTATTTTATCAAATTTTTTCTTTATTCTCAATACTTTGACAAAACGTTACATCATATTACAAAATTCGACAAATTAAATTTATATTACATTTTATATAGTTTTTTATTGTTCTATATTAGTTACTTCATGAGTCTTATTGTAATCTTTGTAACACTTGAAAAATAAGTAAAATCCACTAGTAATCATTAAAATTTTGATATATAATTATCATAATTAAATATGAAACTCTCACCCATGGTTATGTCTGAAAGGAGGTGAAAAAGGCAATGGCTGGGAGTATTGAAAAAAGAGGTGAAAATACTTATAGGTTAGTAGTATCTACTGGTAAAAATCTTGATGGATCTAGAGCAAGAAGAACAAAAACTATCCATGGAACTCGTAAAGATGCTGAAATTGCACTTGCAGAATTTGTTACAGAAGCTAATCGTGGATTAGTACCTGAAGGAAAGCCAGTAACTTTTGAAGAATTCTATCATATTTGGCAAGTAAATTATGGTACAAAGGATTTAGCGCCATCTACTTACAACAGATATGTTGGAATGTTAGAAAGCAGAATTCTTCCATATTTAGGCTCTTTTACTTTAGAAAAAATCAAACCTACAGATCTTATGAAATTGTATGATATGCTAGAACAAGATACACAAATAAAAAGACTTGCTAAAAATAATGGAGAGCGTACTTTGAAACCATTATCTAAGAAAACTATTCTAGAACATCATAGATTAATAAGTGCAATGCTACACAAGGCTGTATATTGGCAACTTATACCTTATAATCCTGCTGAAAGAGTTCAACCACCAAGAGCACCAAAAGCTCAACGTAGATTCTATGATGATGAACAATGTAAAGTTCTTCTAAAAGGATTAAATGAACTTGAAGAAAATGAAATGAAGTATAAGGCTGCTATTATTCTTACAGTATTTACTGGAGTCAGATTAGGCGAATTAATTGGACTTGACTGGGAAAATATTGATTTCAAGAACAAAGAAATAACTGTAAACAAATCAAGTCAATATTTAGCAAGTACAGGAGTTTATACAAAACCACCTAAAACACCTAGTTCTTTTAGACATATTTCTATACCTGATTCTGTCATCGAAATACTAGAGGAATATAAATTATGGTATGATGGTCAAAAAGAGCTTTGTGGTGAATTCTGGGAAGAATCCAATAGGTTATTTATACAAGATAATGGCAAACCTATGCATCCTGATACAGTAAGCAAATGGTTTGTTAAATTTGTTCAGAAGATAGGACTACCTTATTTGAATTTTCATGGTATTAGGCATACAAACGCTACTCTACTTATTTCACAAAATGTTGATGTAGCAGTTGTAGCTGCAAGATTAGGACATGCTCAAATTAGTACAACATTTAATTTCTATGTGCATCCACTTGCTTCGCACAATAGAAGTGCAGGTATAGTCTTGCAGAATTTATTAGTAGATAAAAACTAATATACTTATCAGCTAAAACTCTTGATTTCAATAAGTTCAAAAATTGCTTTTTTTAAGATTGTAAATGAGGATTTATGCTATTTTATGAGCTTTATAAAAGCTTGTGTCCCCAAGCTGTCCCCATTTACGTAAAATTACGTCAGAAACAAAAAAATAAGAGTCTGCAATCTCTTGCGACTCTAGTTAAATTCTTGGTTGCGGGGGTAAGACTCGAACTTACGACCTTCGGGTTATGAGCCTATAAATATTAAATTATCTTAAATTAATATCACATGTATTTATTTAAATCAAATTTATATTTATTTCTTACCTACTTAATTTACATTTTAATTATTCAAGTTCGATGCTTAATTTTTACATTAAGCATATCTTAGCTTAACCATTAAAATCTTTTTCTCTTTGTTCCAATCACTTTTATAATTTTTTCTCTTTTTCATCTTTTTTCATTAATAATTTTCTATACCAATATATATTTTGTATTAACTTTAATCATTGTTTTCATATTTTTATTTGTTAAATTTTTTCATCCAATCTCAATTCATATATCATTCACATATAATAATATAGAATAAACTTTAGGAGTGAAAAATATATGTTATTTAATAATGCAAAAGCAAATATAAAAGGAGGAAAGAAATACCCAAAAATAAATGGCACAATTACATTTAAAGAAGTAAAAAACGGTGTAATATTAACAGCCAAAATTAATGGATTACCTCAATTAAAAGACCATTGCAAAGGTAAATTTTTTGGATTTCATATTCATGAACGGATCTACCTGTACAGGAAACTCAACTGATGAATTTGCTGATGCTAAAGGTCATTATAATCCAGAAAAATGTCCTCATCCATATCATGCAGGAGACTTACCACCATTACTTGAAAACAATGGATACAGTTATATGAGTGTTTTTCTTAATAAATTTAAAGTAAAAGATATCATTGGAAAAGTTATAATCATTCATGATTTGCCTGATGATTTTACAACTCAACCCAGTGGTAATTCTGGTACAAAAATAGCTTGTGGCGAAATAAAAAAAGCCTTTTAAATTCTTTTGCAATAAAAATATAATTATTTTAATAAAAGTTATTAAAAAATGTATTAATATATGAATACTTTGCAAAAATAAAAAGTCATTAAATAAATTTCCAATCACATAGCTCAATACTACTATCTAAAAAAAATAGTGTAATTATTTCATCAAATAACTACACTATTTTTTTATCTATTTCAAAACTCACAAAATACATATCATTTATATTTAAAATTTCCTTATAATTTTCCACAATTATACCACTAGTTGTACAAAATTCCAATATACTTATATGCCCACACAACATATAAACCAAATAAAAACATACTAATCTCCTAACACATATTCCAAAATTTATTAAAACATATAAGAACCAAAAATAGCATCAACTAAATTTTAAAGTTCTATTATTCCCAAATATCTAATCTCCATAAAACTCTAAAATCTAGCAAATGCCATAAACATTAACAATTATTTAATATCAATCTAGTTTATTTTAATTCAAACCCTCTTTTTCAAGTTATAAAAATAAAAAACTCATTACAAAACCACTTTTTATAATCCATCTCATTAAATATTTAACTCAAAAAATCTAGCACCACAATCTTCTCTTTTTTCTTCAATTTCTGAAAAACCTTTCTTTAAATAAAAACGTATTGCTGTTTCTAACTTATCATAAGTACCTAAAACTATCTTTTTAAAAGAATTTTCCCTGCAAAAATTTAATGCTGTTTCATACAATTCTTTTGAAAGTCCTTTTCCTCTAAAATCCTTTCTTACATATAATCTCTTTAGCTCTATATTTTCATCATCATGTTTGTATGTTGCAATAGTTCCACCAATTTTTCCGTTTTCATCTATCGCAAGCCAAAAGTTTCCTCCACTCTTGCCATACACACTATTATCATCATTTTTTATTAATTCTCTGTGTTCCTCAAATCCATGTTCTTCAACATAAATAGATATAACAAATTTATTTATTTCTTCATTATATTTGTCCATATATTCTACAATTTTATACATTTTTAATTACTCCATCTTATATTTTTTATTCCACCTCATATTCCGCAATTTTTCTGTAGTATCTTTCTAATTTTTCTATTGTTTTTTTCCATGAATATTCTTTAGCTGTTTCTACACCTACAGCTGAAATTGCTTTTCTTTTTGTCCTATCTTCTAATAGGATTTTTAGTTTTTTATAAATATCTTCTACATTATTTTTTTCTATTATTAACGCATTTTCATTATCTTTAACAAAATCCATATTTCCACCATTATTAGTTGTAATAATTGCTGCTCCACAAGTCATGGCTTCTAACACTGGCAAGCAAAATGATTCATACATTGAAGCACATATATAAATATCTGTATTTCTTAATGTATCTCCTATTACAATTTGCTTTGGATTAATAATTGCTTCTTCTTTAATTTTATCTGGTTTTACTGGTGTTATCCAATTAAGTTTAACCTTATATCCATCTTTCTTCACTCTATTAACCGCTTCTATTATCAATGGGATCTTTTTAAATTCCACTTGTTCTGCTCCAATTATAGTAACATTAATCATATCATTTTCTTTATGTTCTTTATAAAAGAATATTTTATCATCAACAGCATTTGGTATTACATCTGATTCCTTATTATAAATTTCTTTTAATTTTTCTTTAGCAAAACTTGAAACTGTTAAAACATAAGGAACTGTTTGTAATTGCTTATTTATATAATTAAAAGTCCTATCATCTAAAGATGTACTATCAAATAAATGAAAATCACCTTGCTCAAAATACACAACTGGAGCTATTTTCTGCTCAATACATTCGTAAATTTCTCTCCAATATGTTGCAACAATAATATCACTATTCTTCGGTATATCTTCACATAGAACTTTTTCCCATGGAACTTGAATAAATTTTATTTTCTCATTTAAAGGAAACCATAAGGGCTTTGGAAAATGAGATATTAAGTTTACACTATGCCCTAATAATGTTAATCTATTTGCTTGTTCTAATATTATTTTAGATCCTCCACAAACTTCTGTCCATGTCATTACATAAGTAATATTTAAAAATTTTTTATTTTTGGGATTATATTTAAGTTTCTGTGGTATAGCATTTTTTAGTCTTTCTTCTCTTTGTGCAAATTCAATTTCTCTTAATTTTTCTATATTTTCCACAAATGGTCACCTCCATTTATATCATTTTATTTCTAACCTAACGATTATAACATTTTTATCAACTTATGTCAATCACTCTGTTGCTTGTATTTGTAAGAATTTTGGCTATAATAAATTTTTTCTGTCTATTAAATATAAAAAGTACAACTTAATTAAAAGTTGTACTTTTTATGTTATTAAATTCATCTATCAAATTTTCTAGCTTATTTTCATCTAATCCATATTTTTCTATAATTCTATAGTAATTATAAAAAATTTCACTCGATATCTTTCTATGTGATAACCCTAAAATACTAATAAAGAATTCTTCTTTATTAACTTCTTTTATACTTTTGGCATTCCAAGGTTCTAACATATTATTATATTTCTTTTGATTTAATTTTATTGGTGCAATTCCAATATATACCATTAATAAGTATTCTTTATAATTACAACAATCTTCTGTATCATAATAAAATTGATTCATATATTTTCTTAGACTTTTAAAAAACATTTTTGAATAAAGTATTTCATATATCTTTCTGCATATAACATGTTGACTATATCCATGCTTTACACCTAATGTTCTTATTATTTGCATTTCAATTGTTCCATATCCTCTAATAAAGTTTTTACTTTTTTTCAATATTTTAGATATTGATATTTCTTTTATTTTATCCTTATTAATTTTAATGTTTTTTATTTTCACACCATTTTTGTTTAATTTATATTTTATAAATTCAAGACTCAAAAAATTATATGAGTTTTCTCTTATGAAATACGATTTATCTTCTATGTCTATTAACATTTCTAATTTTTCTTTATCTATATTTTCTTTTTTTAACTCAGTCCATTTGGCTACTTTATCCATTTTGTTTTTTATTGCTTGAAATGTATTTGTCTCATATTCTTGTGAAGTAATATTATTAATTGCCTTGCCCAGTAATAATATTGAAATAATATTTATTTTAATATTTAAAAAACTAATATTTATACTAATTGCCTCAAGAATTGGTATTGTCCTTTGTACCGAATCACAAATTACTAATATTGATATTAGAAAATATATTGCAGAATATTCAAAAATACATTTATATAAATAATCCTTTATTTTATCCCAAACATTACATAATATATTGTTTTTTACTTCATCATTAGATAAAAATCCAATATAAATAAATGTGACTGCATTTAATAAAATAAATGTTGCTTTAAAATCCATAATTTCAAATAGTTTTACTAAATATGTAAAAATATATACTATTATTATTTTCTGCTTTTTGTTAAATGATTCATTTATTAAAATGCAAAATATTCCTATAAAAAATATTAGTATTTGATTTTCACCCCATAAAACTTCAAGTTCCATGAATTTATCTCCTTTACTAATATTTTTTATTTAATTTCATATTCTTGCAATACTTTTCCATCAACATCTTTCAATATAATTTTGTTGTCAATTAAGACAATATAACTATGAGCTGAATTACACTTAGGAAGAGAAATAGATCCTGGATTTGCAAAAACTAATCCTTCTTTTTCTTGAATAAATCCCTGATGAATATGTCCATAAATCATAACATCAAAATCATCATAAGGAATCTTCTCAATATTATATTTATGACCATGTGTAAAATAGAATTTTTTTCCGTTAATTTCCATTAAAATATGATCATTAAATTTAAATTCTGAAATCATTTCATCAACTTCTGCATCACAGTTTCCTCTTACCACTAATAATTTGTCTTTTAAAGAGTTTAAAATTTCAGCAACTTTCATTGGCTGGTATTCTTGACTTAATTCATTTCTAGGTCCATGATAATATAAATCACCTAATAATATTATTTCATCTGGATTTTCTCTTTCATTTATTTCTTTTATTCTATCTGCATAATATCCTGAACCATGTATATCTGATATAACAACTGCTTTCATACTCTCAACTTCCTTTCTGTAATAATATATCATATTTTTACATATTAATCCATATTCTACTTGACTTTATTTTACAAAGCTTATAAAATAATTAAGATAATTTAAATAAGGAGGTTACTTATGGATAAATATACTGAAATAAGACCTATAGCATTAGGCTTAGCTATAAAAAACAACAAATTACTTGTAGAGGAAAAATTTGATAAAATTAAAAATCAAACTTTTTATAGATGTCTAGGTGGTGGAATTGAATTTCTTGAAAAAAGCTCAGATGCTTTAAAAAGAGAATTTAAGGAAGAAGTAAATATTGATATAACTGTAAAAGACTTTCTTGGAATTTCTGAAAATATTTTTACTTTCAATGGAAAAAATGCTCATGAATTAATTTTATTTTATTCAGTTGATATTAATGATAATGACTATAAAGATGAATATAAAATTACAGATAGATGTGGTAAATTTTCTGCAAAATGGATTGATATTGATGATTTTAAAAACAAATCTAAAATATTGTATCCTGAAGATGTTTTCAAATATCTTTAAAATAGAAAAAACCATATATTAAAATGAAGTGAACCTTACTTATTAATTTTTTTAATAAGTAGAGTTCACTTCAAAATTTTGCTTAAACTTTTTAATTGTTATTATATATATTCTTTTAAGATATCATAAACTTTTTGAGTTGGAAGTCCAACAATACTAGTATAATTTCCATCAATTTTATCAACAAATACACAAAATTCATTTTGTATACCATAAGCTCCTGCTTTATCCATTGCTTTTCCTGAATCAACCCATTTTTCTATTTCCTGTTCTGACATTTCTTTTAAGTGAACTTTTACTTCGTCAAATGTTTTGTATTCTTTATATTGCCCATCTTTTTCTATTAAAATACTAAGTCCTGTAATTACACTATGAGTTTTGTCTCCTTCTAAAAGCTCTTTTATCATCTGAATTGCATTCTCTCTGCTTTTTGGTTTTCCATATATTTTGCCATTTTTTGTTACAATTGTGTCTGAACCAATTATTATTCTATCTCCTGATGTTTTTTCAAAAACGTCTTTGGCTTTTACGTAAGCTAGTCTTTCTGTTTGTTTTTCTGGTGTTAAACCTTCTTGTAAACTTTCATCTACTCCACTTACAACTATTTCAAAATTTGGTGTTATTAAACTTAATAATTCTTTTCTTCTTGGTGAACCAGACGCTAATATTATTTTCATTTTTATCACATTCCTTATAAATTATTTTATTGTAATTCTTTTTTATTAAAATCATCATATTCTAAATCTTCAAATATAATGTTTTCAATACTTTCAACTTCATCATTTTCATTTATTATTAATTTGAATACTTCTGGTGAATTTATTCGTTTGTTAAATATTTGTTTTCCTTTAAAACTAAAACTTAATATATGATCTTTTCCTATCCTATCTAGTTTGCACCATTTTAATAATAAAAATGTTATTGCATACCCATGTGAAAATATAGCTATCCTTTTTCCTCTATTTGCTTCTATAGCTTCATGCAATGCTTCATACATTCTTTTTCTAACATCTGCTTGGCTTTCTCCACCAACGGTTTTGTAATTTTCGTCTTTATATTGTCTTATATACCAATCTATTACTTCACCATCATTTGGAATTCCAACTCTTCTTTCATCAAATCTATCATCAATGTTTACTTTTAGATTTTGTTTTTCTAATAAATATTTTCCTGTTTGTAATGTTCTTACACAATTACTTGCATAGACTACATCTACATTTTGTAATTCTTTTTCATTGCTTAATATTTCCGCTCTTTTTTCTCCAGTTACACTTAATATAATCTTTTCATTTTTTAATAAATTACTTTGATTGGTTTTATAATTTTCTATCATTTCTTTATTATTAAATCTAACTGAATGCCTTATTAAATATACTATTGTTTTCATTACTTACTATATTCCTTTTCTTTTTTCGGCTTTATTATAGCATACTTATTAGTTTATAGCAACTCCATTTACATATAATGTATATCCATTAAAATCAATATTTTCATAAGATGTATCTGCATCATCTAATGTTGTAATATAAGAATCTCCTGTTAATTTTATTTTTGATGTTGAATCTAATTTTAATGTTATACTTTTTGCTTCATTACTTCCATTTATTGTTCCTTCATAATAGGAATTATCATTCATTGTCATATCTAATGTTGATATTGAATCAATTGCAATATTTCCTATGGCATTTTGCTTTGTCATTACTAATGTTACATTTCCTCCATTAGATCCTGAGTTTCCCCATGAATCTTTTTGTGCTCTTAAGAAATTTCCTGTACTATCATTATTTATAATTGTGTTATTTGTTAAATTTATTGTTGCTGTTGTATTTGTAATATAAAATGAATCTCCTTTATTTGTTGTAATTTTACTATTCTTTGCTGTAAATGTTGCATTACCATTTGAAGCATCACCACTCATAGATTGATATAAAAATATATTTTTATATGTTGTTGATTGTCCATTTAATTTTGTATTACTATCTGTTAAATCACAATTATCTATTGTTACTGTATTTGCACCTTCTATTACTATTCCTTCTGATGCTTTTGCAACTAATGTTGCATCATTTACTGTGATATCTGCTGTTGAATATATTGATGGTGAACCTGTTCCTGTTGTTGTATATGTTCCTCCATTTACATTTACTGTTCCTCCACCTCTATCACTTCTTATTGCTGCACTTGATGTTCCACTTGTGTTTATTGTTAAATTTGATGCATTTGTTGTTCCTCCACCTGTTGTCATTATCCCACCTGCATTGTCTCCTGTTGTTGTTATTTTTGAATTACTTATTGTTACTGTTGTTCCATCACTTGATGAATTATTTGTTGTTGCAGAACCACCATAACTAAATACCCCATTTGCCCCGTCTGCTTCTGTTGTTATTGTTGCATTTGTTATTGTTAAGTTTGCTCCATCTTTTGCTAATATTGCTGAATTATTTCCATAAAAATTGCTACTATCTCCTCCGTCAGAATCTCCTGTTTTATCTACTGTTATATTTGAAAGATTAACATCTACATCTCCTGTTGCAATAATTGCATTTTCATTTGATGTTGTTGATGAATATTCACCATCTTCTATTGTTGAATCTTCTGAAATTTCTTTATTTGCAGTATATGTTATATTTGCACTTTCTCCTTGTCCTCCTGGCATTTGCATATTATTTTGAACTTGATTTTGAGTGTTTGAATTAGAAATATTTTTTGTAATACAAATTTGTGCTAATGTTAAACCAGTTGTTATAACAGCAACTAAAATAATATAAATTATAATATTTTTTGCTCCATTTACTGTCTCTGCTAATGTTTTACTATTAAATCCTGACATAATTAAATATATTACTATAATACTAACTACAAATGCTTCTATTCCAAATATTATATAATATGCTGTTTCTATTTGATTACTTTGCCCACTCATACTTGGCATATTTTCTCCATTCTGCATATTAGGTGCACTTGGCATATTTCCATTTTCTTGTCCATTTGAACTATTTTGACCATCTGTTTTTTCCTTCATTTGACTTTGTTGTGTATTGCTTGAAGCATTTTCACTTGAATCATCTGGTTTACTTGGTGGTGTTCCTTGATTATTTCCATCAGAATTATTGTTTACATTTGGTGGAGTTCCCATTTGTCCATTATTTTCTCCATTTGTATTTGACATTTGAGGTGGATTTCCTTGTTTTACTTCTCCACTTTCTTTAGCAAGCTTTATTGTAAATCCACTTGCAATACATACCATAATTACAATTATTATCATAATTATGTTTTTAATTTTTCTATTCATATTAAAAACCTCCTATTACTTTTTTGTTTTTCAATTTTCTAAAAGTATTTTAATCATCAAAGATTAAACTAACATTAAATAAAATAAAAAAATAAATATTTTTAAACAATAATATATTTTCTTATATTTTCAAACTTGCTTTCACCTATTCCACTAACATTTTTCAAATCTTCAATACTAGTAAATTTTCCATTTTCTTTTCTATAATCAATAATCTTTAATGCTAAAGATGGTCCTATTCCTGGTAAAGTCTCAAGTTCAGTTTGCGTTGCTGTATTTATATTTACAATAGATATTTTAAATGCTGTATCTCCATCTGAATTATTTTCATTTGACTTTGTTAAATTAGCATCATTTTTTTCATCTCCTGAATTCATAGTAATATATTCAAAATTGGAATTATCTATATCTTCATCACTTGGAATATTTATTTTCATTCCATCTTTTAGTGTATACGCTAAATTTATCTTTTTTATATTAGCTTTTGAAGTTATTCCTCCAGCCGCTTCTATCGCATCAACAATTCTGCTACCATTTTTTAATTCTTTTACCCCTGGATTATTTACCTCACCTGTAATATATACATATATTTTTTCTTCTTTATCTTCTACTACTTTCTCATTATCTTCTTCGATATCTACATCAATTTCACTTGTGATTTTATTATTATCATCTTTCACTTCAGTATTATCATTACTCTTTTCATCAATTTCTATTTCATCTGATTCTTCATTTTCTTTTGTAATTATATTATCAAAATTTTTATCTACTGTATTTTCAATGATTATGTAAGAAATAGTCAAAATAAGTATTATACCAATTATTATTAAGTTTTTCTTTCCAAATAATTTAATCTTTTTTATTATATTCATAAAACCTCCTTTTCTCATTTATAATTTTCTAAATATATTTTCTTATATTTCTTGAAAATAATTTGTAAATACGATATCATATATACACGCCTAATTTAATCAAAGGAGTATATAATGAAAAAACGAATATTTGCTATTATGATTTTATTCATAACTATTATTAATATATATAATTTATCTTTTGCAGAAACTGCATCTCATATAGACTCGCTTTCAACACAAGTTGTAGACAACAATACAATAAATACTGTTGAAAAGCCAGAATTTGATATTAATTCAGAAGAAGCAGTACTAATAGATGCCAAAACAGGAAATGTGTTAGCTCAAAAAAATATGGATAAACAAGCTTATCCAGCTAGTACAACAAAAATTTTAACAGCTATAATTGCTATTGAAAAACTAAACTTAAATGATATTATAACTGCTTCAAATTCTGCTGTTATGGCAATCCCTGTAGGATATTCAAATGCAGGAATTAAAGCTGGTGAAAAATTTGATGTAAAGAATTTGCTTCAAATGTTTTTAATACATTCAGCAAATGAAGTTGGATATATTTTTGCAGAAAAAATTTCTGGTAATGTTGATGAATTTTCAAAACTTATGAATCAAAAAGCTTCTGAACTAGGATGTAAAAATACACACTTTACAAATCCAAGTGGTATTCATGATCCAGATCATTATTCTACAGCTTATGATATGGCATTAATTGCTAAATACTGTATGCAGAATGAAACTTTTAGGAGTATTGTTTCTCAAGTCAACTACAAATATCCAGCAACTGATTTATACCCTCAAGAGCGTAATTTTAAAAACACAAATGATTTAATTGACCCTTCTAATAAATATTACTACGAATATGCAATTGGAATAAAAACAGGTTATACAAGTCAAGCTAAAAATTGTTTAATTTCTGGTGCACAAAAAGATGGAATTGAATTAATTACTGTTATTTTAGGAGCAGACAAAACTGCTAATGGTCTTTTAGGAAAATATGTGAAATATGAAGATACTATCAATCTTTTTAATTATGGTTTTAATAATTATCAATTAAAAGATTTTCAAGTTGCTAATACAACTATTAAAGAATTAGTAGTAAAAAATGCAACTAAAGATACCAAAAATTTAAATTTAGTAACGAAAGATTCTCTTTCTGCTTTACTACCTTCAAATTTTGATATTAATAATTTAAAATATACAATTGAATTAAATGAAGAAATCTCAGCTCCAATAAATCAAGGAGATGTTTTAGGAAAATTAATATACTCTATTGATGGAATAGATTATTCAACTGACTTAATTGCTAGTTCTGATGTTATAAAATCTGATTTATTAAAAATCGTTTTTCAAATATTCTTAGCTATTTTAGTTTTAATTATTTTGAGTTTGGTAATTTCTTCTAGAAATAAATATAAAAATAAAAAAAGAAAAAATTCTTATAAAGATAATAATATTTATAAATTTAAAATTTAGTGGAGGATTAAAATCCCCCACTTTTTATTATTTATAATCTTTTCCAATTATGATTGTAATATCTACATTATTTGAACTTACTGAATTTGAAGCTACACTTCCAATTCCACCTAATATTTCTTTAATGTGATCAACATATTTAGAATCAACATTTGTTTTATTAACTATTGTTGTTTTATCTGTATTTGTAGTTGTATTAGATGTAACTTCATATCCTTTACTTTGTAACTTTTTTTGAAGTTCTGTTAATTTATCTTTTGAACCAGAACCATTTAAAATTTCTATTTTGACTTTAGAAGCTTCTTCTTTAGTTACATTAATTTTTGTACTATTGTTGTTAGCACTTGTATTATCTTTTGATTGATTGTCATTTGATTTGTCTTCCTCATCTGACATATCGTTATACAATTCATTAATTAACTCTTTAGCTTCTTTTTTATTTATTGTTATAAACCAATATGGTGCATATAAACTTCCTTGTTGAGTTGGTCCAACAGAAACTCCTGGTAATACTACACTTTGTAAGTTTTCCAAATTGAATTCTACTGCATAAGGTATATATGCCTTTATTGATGATATTGATAGATTAGTTTCAACATATTCATATAAAACATCTATAATTTCTCTTATCTTGAATATATTTTTTGCTTGCAAAGTTTGTTTTGCTGTTGCTATCATAAAGTTTCTTTGAGTTTTCATTCTTCCTATATCATCAGAACCATAAGATGCAGGATATCCTGTTCCATCATCATTTTTTCTAAAACGTAGTAGTTGTTCTGCTTTTGCTCCGTCTAATTTTTGCATTCCTTGTTGTAAATCTATTGTTAAATCTTGTGTTAGATCATGATAAAGCATTCTAATTGGAACTTCAAAATCAACTCCACCTAATACATCAACTAATTTTATAAGTGCTTCATTGTCAATAACCATATAGTATTTTATGTCTAAACCTGTTATTTCATTTACCTTATCCTTTAAAGTTTCTATTCCTTTTTGATGATATAATGCATTTATTTTTTCGCTTGCTGATCCTTTTGAATAATCTTTTCCAACATAAGTATCTCTTGGTATTGATAATAATGATGCTGTTTGAGTTTTGGGATTATATGTTGCAACTATAATTGTATCTGTCATCTTTACATCTATATCTGTACTTACACCTAATAATAATATTTGTATTGGCTCTAATTGTTCTAAAGTTTTTTCATCATTTCCTACTAATGTTGATAGTAATCCTTTCATTCCTCCACCATTAGCATAAGTTCTGTATCCTATAAAACCAGCAAATCCTAAAAGCAGTATTAATATAAATAATAATACCTTTTTTAGGATTCCTGACTTTTTCTTCTTTTTCTTTGTCAAGTTAATCCTCTCCTATTAAAATAGTAATTAATTTTCATTCATTTACTATATCAAATTTTTTCTCATTTTTCAAGATATTAACTCAAAGATTTAAGAAATATTTAATAATTAAAATATTATATTTAGTAATAAATTATTATTGTAAAATAATTTCGTTATATATGAACTTGTTATTGCATCAGATATTGCACTATTTCCTGTTATATATACTATAAAGAACATTATAGCTAAAATTATATATATTATCAATAATGCTTTAACTGCTCCATATAATATACCACCAATTTCATTAAATTGTTTTAATATTGGTAAACTCATTATTATATCTGCTATAAATGTTAGTAATATCATTAATAGTCTTGCTATAATAAATATACCTATAAATACACATACATTTATTACTTTTACAGATATAACTTCAGAAGCTTCTATAACAATTTCATTTTTTGTTTTATTAACAGTATCATCAACATATTTTTCAATATATTTCATGAATCCATCATCTGTTTTTTCTGTTGATGTGTCTTCAACTTCACTTTCTGTGTCTTTTGTAAAATTGCTTATAATTGTACTTTTTATATTTTCATCAATTTCTGTATTTTTTATTATAACATTTGAAACTGATTTATATAACAACATTGCAATTATTATTGATGCTAATACTGCTATTAATCCCACTGCTAATTTTACTAATCCTTTTTTATATCCTATAAATATATTTAATGCAATTATTGCAATTAAAATTATATCTAAAATTATTCCTATCATAATTTGTTCCTCCTTTTAAAAGTTTACTATAGCAATTTTATCATTATATATAATTGCTACTAAATTATCTGTCATTACTACATTGTTAATTTCTGTATTTGACTTATATTTTTTTATTAATATTCCATTGTTTCCTATAATATGTAGTTCTGTTCCAAAATTAATTGCTATTTTATTAGAATATGTTGTAATTGCCTTTGCTGTATTTTCTGTTATATATTGTCTTTTTTTATTATTTATAGGATTAATAATATTTACATAAGTCTCTGATACGTATTTTCCTGTTGAATTTTCTTCAACCATAACAATTCTATTATTTAATCCGACTGTAACATATACTAATTGAGTATTATCAAATTTTAATAATTCTGTGTTTTCTTGATTATACAGCATGTCTATCGAATCATTATACATACATAACAATCTTTGATTTTCTTGATAATTAATATTCATTATCAATTTATCTGTTGGTGCTTCGTATTTATAAATTATAGCTTCAGATGGATTTGTTTGAGCTAATTCCATTGAAACAATCTGAATACTAGATTTGATTATTATTCCTGATATATCTACTTCGGCTATTGCTAAATATTTGCTATCTTGAGATATACTTGTTTTTACTACTCTAGAAGTTACTAAATTAGTCCTAAATATTTCTTCTCCATTTCTATTAAATACATCTATTACTGATTTATAACTTGTATTTGAAATTATAATTGAAATATATCCATTTCTACTTACATTAATTTCAGATATAGTTCCTTCAATCTCCTTTTCAAATATTTTTTCTTTTCCTGAAATCAAATAGAATTTTTGTCCATCTTTTTCACTTATGGCTAAATATCTTCCTGCTGAAACAAATTCTGCATTTACTATATCTATATCTATTGACCCTACTTTTGATCCCACTCTATTATAAAAGTCAATTTTTTTCTTTTGCAATATACATATATATTTATCATAAGCATATACTTGCACATTATCATTTTTATTTATTTCAATAGTTTTTACATCATCTTGTAAAATTTCCTTTTTTATAACATTCTCATCACACCATGTTCTGAATTCAACATTGTTATAATAAATAATAAACATTACAATTATTGCTATAATCAATAAAAGTATTAAACTTAATATTATTAATTTGGTTATTCTACTTTTTCTACGATTCTGAAGCTCTCCAGCCCAAAAATCCATCATTTTCCTTTGTATTCCTTTCTACTCTTAATATTATTAAGTTTATCACATTTTACCTTATTTTAGCAATATTATTAAGAAATTTTTTTGGATATAATATTAAGTACTTGTATTAAACCAATACCTCCAAAAATTGGATATGTAAAATTTACTAATTTTGAAAAGCCAATATTTGAAATTATGATACTAGTTATACACATATATATCACTACTTGTTGATAACTTTTTTTTGTTTTACAAATATTTTGTAAAAAACCAATTCCCACAGATATCGCTGTTGTAAATATTGCTGTTAATATTACTAATGCATATATATTTTTTAATTTTGGATAATATGTGCTTATTACATAAACAACTGGCATTTCTTGTAATTTTATTTCTTGAAAACTAGCTTTTTTTAATAGCATAAATATCATTAATGATAATATTGTTAAAATTAAATAACTAGCAATTGCTATACTTTTTATATTTTTCTTATTTTTTATTTGTTTTCTTAATGAAATTAAAACTGGAATTAATAATATTAAATTATAACTTGTATATAATGCTGAACTTAGTATCCAATTTTTATTTATTTTTATTAAATTGTAATTATCTATACTTAATAAATTTTTTATTCCAATATAAATAATTATTAATATTAATATTGGTACTAATATATCACTAACTCTTAAAACACCTTTTACATTAGTAAAAAATGTTATTAAGCATAATATTGCCAATATTATACTTCCAATATAATGACTTATTCCTATTTCTTGTTGAAAATATGTACCAAATCCTGCAACCATTATAAAAAAAGAAATTAATAATAAAATATTTATTATTATATTAATTATTTTTTTTATTTTAGAATTTTTTATAAATTGATCTAAAAATTCATTATAATTATCTATTTCATTTAAATAAATAATATTTAGTATTTTATATATTAAATATCCAGTTATACTTGTCATTAAAAATATACCATATATTCCAAATTTTCCATATAAATAAAAAAAAGAGTATATTTCTTGACCAGATGCAAAACCTGCACCTATAAGAGCCCCTATTATTACTAGTACAATTGAAAATGATTCTTTCATCTTATTCCTTTCTTTATAATAATATATTGGATTAATTTATAATTTATACAAAAAAAGAAATAGAAAACTAATTTTCTATTTCTTCTTTTTTTATCTTCTTCTTTTTCTAACTATCATTACAACTATTCCTATAACAATTATTATTACTGGAACTGTAAATATAATTATTCTTATTATATTATCTTCTTGTTCTGTTACTGTATAATTTTCAGCTTCATTATTTTTTCTTATTGTTATAGTATCATTTCTTTCTGTTAGATGTGCTACTGAATTTAATATAATATCTTGATTATTATATAAACCTACAGCATAAACATAATATCCTCCAACAGGAACTGTCATATCTGATGCAGCAAATTCACTTGAATATACTATTAATTCTGATTTTATGTTTTCATCTATTGTTTTTGTAACATCTGCTCCAACAACAAATGTTCCTTGCTCACTATCACTAGATGTTCTTGTATATGATGAAATTGTAAAGTCTGTTCTAACAAAAGCTTTATTACTTGTTTCAGCAATAGCTTCATATTCTACTCCTAAATTTTCAAGAGTTTCTTCATCTTCAAATTCTATATTTCCAGCATCTACAACGCAAAGTTTTAAATCCATATTTATATTATCCATAAAACTTGCATTTACTGTTGAAATAGGGAATTCTGGATAACTTGATAACATTCTTGATGAATCTTGTTCATAAATTGCACCTAAATTAATTTTTACTCCATATTGAGCTAAAACCTGATCAAAATTTGGTGTATCTTCTTTTATAATATTTTGAGATGTTAAAAGTAAAATTTTTCCACCTCTTTGAATATATTCTATAATTTTATCTCTTTCAAATTCTGTCATATCCTCTTTTAATGTTGTTATAACTAAGCAATCACAATCTTCTGGAACTTCTCCTTTTGTCAAAATATCCAAGTATTGAATATCATTTGCTTCATCTTCTAATTTACTTATTACTGTTGATAATACTTCTTTTGTATTATAATATGTTTTTCCTGAATATATATATATTAATGGTTTTTTATCTAAAGATACTTCTACAATAGCATTTGTTACTTTTTCTTCTGTCAAGTCAATTTGCTTATATGATGTATAGTCATAAGTATATAAGTCACTTGTTGTTAATGTCTTTTCTCTATCACCACATGATACAACTACTAATTCGTCTGTATCTGAAATATTATATTTTGTTTTTAAATCTATTCTAGATGATAAATCTTCAACTTTTTCAATTTTTATTTTATCACTTACATTTTTATATTTTTCTATATAATCTGTTATCGTACTATAATTTTGCATATTAATTAATGTTATTGTAACATTATCATCAAGTTCTTTAAGTTTTGTCTTTGATTCATCTGATAGAGTGTATAATTTATTTTCAGTAAAGTCCAAATCGTCTACATTTACTTTCTCAACTAGAAAATTTAATGCAACATAGACACCTATTACAATTAGAACTAATAACAATGTGGTTGTACCTTTAATTAGCCATTTATTTTTTATGATTTCTAAAAACTTTTTCAATTTTTTTCTTTCCTTTCTGTCTATTTTACTAATTTACGTCTTTGCATAACGATTGCTGTAAATGATAAAAACATTAATGTAAATGATACTAATCCAACAACTTCTGACAAAGATATTACTCCACTTGAAAATTTTTCATAAAAGTTCATTATTGAAGCATTTGCAAATATACTATTTAAATTTTGCATAAATAATGTCATTACTAAAAATGCAATTGTTATTATTCCTGCTATTATTTGATTTTCTGTTATACTTGAAGCAAACATACCTACTGATATTGCAGCTGCACTTACTAATATAAATCCAAGCATATACACTAATACTGCTGATATATTTGGCTTTCCAAAATATCTTATTATTCCAAAATACATTAAAGAAATTACTAATGTTATTGCTATTACACACATTGCTGCTAAAAATTTTCCTATTACAACACCTATCATATTTACAGGAGATGTTAATATTAATTGTTCTGTTCCACTTTTTCTCTCTTCTGCAAACATTCTCATAGTTAAAATTGGGGCTATTATTATTAATCCGTATAATGCTGTGTAATAATATAATAATCCTAAATCAATACTTCCATATTGTATTGTTGTTAAGTAAAAAAATACACTAAATACAAATAAGAATATTCCTATTACAACATATCCTACTGGAGATAAAAAGTAACTTTTAAATTCTTTTTTTAATACTGCTAACATTATTTTTTCTCCTCCTCTTCTTTTTCAACATCTTTTGAATCTTCTTCTGTTGCATCTTCTTTAGCTGTTTCTTCTTTTTCAGCATTTTCATTATTATCCAAGTCTTTTTCTTCATTTACAGATGTTTTTTCTGTAGAATCACTTATAAGTTTCATAAATGCATCTTCTAATGTTGCGTCAACTTTTTTCATTTCAAATATTGTTATTCCTTCTTTTGCAAATGTTTCAAATACATTTTTTCTTAAATCTACATCTTTTTCACCAGTAATCATATATTTTTTTGTTTTATCTTCATTTTCAGCTATTAATTTAATTTCTTTAATATTTTCTAGTTTATCTTTTATTCCATCCATTTTGTTATCTGGATCTTCAACTGTTACATATATTGAATTATTTTCTACTACTTTATTTTCAAGATTTTCAGGAGTATCTATAGCAACAATTTTTCCTTTATTTATTATTATTACTCTATTACATATTTGACTTACTTCTGATAAAATATGTGAACTTAAAATAACTGTATGTGTTTTTCCAAGCTCTTTTATCAATGTTCTTATTTCTGTTACTTGTTTTGGATCAAGTCCTACAGTTGGTTCATCAAGTATTATTACTTTTGGATCTCCAACTAAAGCTCCTGCCATACTAACTCTTTGCTTATACCCTCTTGATAAATTTTTAGTTAACTTATTTTGAACTTCTGTTAATCCTGTTTCTTCTAAAACTTTTTGGACTTTCTCTTTTTTTGTTTTGCTATTGCATCCTTTTAGCTCTGCCATATAAGTTACAAATTCTTTTACAGTTAAATCACTATATAAAGGAACTCCTTCTGGCATATAACCTATCTGTTTTTTTGCTTTTTTAGGTTTTTGTGAAATGTCATATCCGTCAACAATGATTCTTCCTTTTGTTGGTTCAATAAATCCTGTTATCATATTCATTGTTGTACTTTTTCCTGCACCATTTGGTCCTAAAAAACCTACAATTTCGCCTTCATCAATTTCAAAGCTTATGTCGTTTACGGCTGTAAAGCTTCCATATTTTTTTGTAATGTTTTCTACTTGAATCACGAATTTTTCCTCCTATTTTTTTATAATTGAACATATTATACTCAATTCAACTGTAGTTTATATTATCATTTTCACTATTTTTTGTAAATGTTTTTCACGTAAATTTCACATTTCGTTTTAGGGAAAATATATTTCTAATTTTATGAATATTTTATTATATGTATTAATAATTATTAAATAGAAAAAGGAGATTTTATGCAATATTTCTATACATTTATAATTTCTTTTATTTTTATATTTTTGTCTGAAATGGGTGATAAAACTCAAATATTAGTATTGTCATTTTCAACTCAAAATAAAACTTCTCATATTTTAATTGGAATAGCGCTTGGAACTTTATTAAGCCATGGATTAGCAATTCTGTTGGGAAGTAATATCGCTTCTCTTGGAAATGATAACTTTATTTTTTACTTAAAAATTGCAACATATATTACTTTTTTATTGTTTGGAATTTTTGGATTTATAAAACAACATTCTATTCAAACATCATCTGAATCTGAAAAAAATATAAAATCTAAGATTACAGATTTTATACATTCTATATTAAGAAATTGTATTTTACTTGTTGCAATATCTATAGCCCTAGGAGAAATTGGAGATAAAACATGGCTTGCTTCAATAGGACTTGGTATTCAATACCCTCAAAATAAACTTTCATTAATTATAGGTTCAATTTGTGGAATGCTTTCAAGTGATTCTCTTGCAATTTTCTTTGGAAAATGGTTAGGAAACAAAATTTCTGATAAAGCTATAAATATTTTATCTAATTTAATTTTTATTATTTTTGGAATTATTGGATTATTAAGCATTTAAAAAAACAAAAATTTCTATATATTTTAATTTAATAGAAATTTTTGTTCTTTTATTATTATTTATTCAATTCCTAAATATTCATTATATGTAACTTCTCTATCTACAACTTTATCAAATTTAATATCAATTATTCTATTTGCAACAGTTTGAGTTAATTGATGATCATGTGATGTAAATAAAATATTTCCTTTAAATTTACTCATTCCATCATTTACTGATGTAATACTTTCCATATCTAAATGGTTTGTTGGTTCATCAAAAATCAAAAAGTTTGCACCTGATAACATCATCTTAGCAAGTACACATCTTACTTTTTCCCCTCCCGAAATTACTCTTGCTTTTTTCAATGATTCATCACCTGAAAATAACATTCTTCCTAAAAATCCTCTTACATAAGTTTCGTCAGGATCTTTTGAGTATTTTCTTAACCATTCTGTTAAATTTTCGTCTGTGTCAAATAAGTAATTATTATCCTTTGGAAAATATGATTTTGTTATTGTTGTACCCCAAATAATTTCTCCCTCATCTGGTTCAACTTCTCCTGCTATTATTTGAAATAATACTGTTTTGGCATTTTCATTGTCTGCTAAAAATGCTATTTTATCACCTGTTTTTACTGTAAATGATATATTATTTAATATTTTTTCACCATTTATTGTTTTTGATACATTTTTTACTTGTAATATTTCTTTTCCTGGTTCTCTATCTGGTTTAAAATCAACATAAGGATATTTTCTATTTGATGGCTTTATTTCGTCTAATTCTATTTTCTCTAATGTTTTCTTTCTTGATGTTGCTTGTTTTGATTTTGAAGCATTAGCACTAAATCTTGCAATAAAGTCTTGTAATTCTTTAATTTTTTCTTCTTTCTTTTTATTTTGTTCTTTCATTTGCTTTAATGCTAATTGACTTGATTCATACCAGAAATCATAATTTCCTGGATATACTTTAATTTTTCCAAAATCTACATCTGCAATATGTGTACAAACTTTATTTAAGAAATATCTATCATGTGATACTACAATTACAGTATTTTCAAAATTTATTAAAAATTCTTGTAACCAGTTAATACTTTTTAAATCTAAGTCATTTGTTGGCTCATCAAGTAATAAAACATCTGGATTTCCAAATAAAGCTTGTGCAAGTAATACTTTTACTTTATCTCTAGCTTCTATTTCACTCATTAATTTATAATGATTTTCTGGTATTATTCCTAAATCATTTAAAAGCATTGCTGCATCTGATTCTGCATTCCATCCATCTAATTCAGCAAATCTTTCTTCTAATTTAGCAGCTTTCATTCCATCTTCTTCTGAAAAATCTGGTTTCATATAAATTGCATCTTTTTCTTTCATAATATCATACAATTCTTTATTTCCCATTATTACAGTATCCATTACTGTATATTCTTCAAAAGCAAAGTGGTCCTGTTTTAAAATAGAAAGTCTTTCTCCTTTTTCTAAAGAAACTTCTCCTTTACTTGGTTCTAATTCTCCTGATAAAACTTTTAAAAATGTTGATTTTCCTGCACCATTTGCTCCTATTATGCCATAACAATTTCCTTTTCCAAATTTTATATTTACATCTTCAAATAATACTCTTTTTCCAAATCTTACAGTTACTCCTGTTGCTGTTAACATTATATCTCCTCCTTGTTCCTTTATTTGTTTTTCCGCTACTTGTCACCCATCTAATATACCACATTTTTACATATTTAACAAGTGCTTTTTAATATTTTTAACTATTGCTTTTTTCGGCAATATATGATAAATTCATATTATATTTTAGAAAGGATTGTATATTTTTATACAAAGGTTTGTTTTATGAAAAAGAGAACTTTTTTTCTTATATTATTAATAATTTTTGCAATTATCCTAGGTTGGATTGGTTATAAAAGATTTTATTCAAATAATTCTAAATTTGTATCTTCTGAAAATATAAGTCAAGATAATTCAAATTCAGAAGATTCTGATCTAACTGTAAAAACGACAAAAAAAGAAGATATTACAATTAATATGAGTGTTATTGGAGATATTATGTGCCATAATTCTCAATATATAGATGCTTTTAGTGGTTCTACTTATGATTTTTCTTATGTTTTTTCTGATATTAAACATTATATTGATAATGCTGATATAGCTATTGGAAATCTTGAAACAACTTTTGCTGGAGCAGCTAGAGGATATAGTAATTATCCAACATTTAATACGCCTGAACAGCTTGCACAAAATTTAAAAGATTTTGGAATTGATGTTGTTTCAACTGCAAATAACCATTGCATGGACACAGGATATAAAGGTCTTGTTAGCACATTAGATTATTTAGATTCTGCTGGAATTTCTCATACTGGAACTTCAAGAACACAAGAAGAGCAAAATACTGTTTTAATAAAAGATATTAATGGAATTAAAATTGCATTTTTATCATTCACTTATGGAACTAATGGAATACCAGTTTCTTCAGAAAGGGCATATTCAGTTAATTTAATTAGTGATGAACTAATTTTAAACCAATTACAATTAGCCAAAGCTCAAAATCCAGATTTAATATGTGTTAGTATGCATTGGGGCATAGAATATCAAAATACTCAAAATAAAGAACAAGAAAGATTGGCTGATTTATTATTTCAAAATGGTACTGATATAATATTAGGTAGTCATCCACATGTATTACAGCCAATGGAAAAAAGAACTATTACTTTAGAAGATGGATCTACTAAAGATGGTTTTGTTATATATTCACTAGGAAATTTTATGTCTGGACAAACAAAAGAAAGAACTAGAAATTCAATTATATTGAATATTGAATTAACAAAAAATGGAGAGACAGATAAAATATCTATTGGAAACATTTCTTATGTTCCTATATATATGTATAAAAACACTTCAAAAACTACTCAAAAATATCTTGTTTTAGATATTGAAAATGCAATTAAACAATATGATTCTGGAAATCATATTATTAATTCATCTACATATTCAACACTAAAAACAGAACTTTCAAGAATAAAAAACACAATGGAATCAAAATAGCACAAAAATATCACCAGTAAAAATTCTGGTGATATTTTTATTTAAAACTAATTTCTATAATTAAAGTTTTATTTATATATTTTGCATTTATTTTTCCATTATTTAATTCTATTAATTGTTTTGCTATAGATAAACCTATTCCATTAGTTTCTTTGGCATTTTCAACAGAAAAATAGCGATCAAAAATTTTTTGCACACTTGTTGAATCTAACCTTTTGGCTGTATTAGAAAAAATAATTTTTCCATCTTTATTCATTACAATATTTAAATCTCCATCACTATATTTAGCTGCATTAGATAAAACATTTTCAAATACTCTTATTATAGATATTTTATTTATTTCCCTATATATTTTTTCTTTGCAAATATTTATTTGAGGTATAATATTTTTATCATTAAAAATATTATAATAACTTATTAATGTTTCTTCTAAAATTTCATTTATACAACATTTTTCTTTAACCATTTCTGTATCAATATCAATAAATTTTGAAAACTCAAATAATTGATTAGTTAATTCATTTAATTCTATAGTTTTATTTTTTATTATTTTTAAATATTCTTCTTTATTATTTTCATTTTTTTCTGTTTTAATTAAATCTATATATCCACTTATTACAGTCAATGGTGTTCTTAAATCATGTGAAATATTTGTTACAATTTTTTTTAATTCATCATTTCCATTTTTACATTGCAATTTTTGTTCTCTTAAAATAATAATTTCCCTATTTAAACTTGTTGCTAATTTTTTTATATCTTTATCAGATGAGGAAATTGAAATTATACTATTAGTATCTGTATTTAAAATAAAATCAAAAGATTTTTCTATTTCTTTAATTGAATATTTTAATAAAAATATTTTAATTGTAATACATATAATAAATATTATAGCAATTATTAATAGTATAGTATTCATTTTTCCTCCTATTTTAGTTCTTTTTTTGAAAAAATAAAAATTCCAAAAATATTTATAAATATTATTAAAATAATAGAATAAATTGGCATTTGTTTCATTAATTCAAAATCATTATTTGCTATTTCCATTGCTTGTCCTTGCGGAATTAATAAATAAATTATTTTAGCAATTTTTACTTTTTGATCTCCAGGATAATTTGGATTAATTTCTTGACTTATAATATATTTATTTCCATTTTCATCAATCATACTATGTTCTATATATCTTCTACTAAATGCTGTTAAACCAACTGCATTTTCTCCAATGAACATCAAAATGAATAATATTATGCATAACACTGTAGAAACTGTTATATCTTTACATATCATTGATATAAAATTATAAATTGAACAAAAAGATATTATTACTAGACATGTATTTAATATTGACATTAAATATTGGGACAATGATAGTTCCATTTTAGCATGTAATATATTTCCAACAATAAATATTAATAAAAAATAAATCATCTCGCAAAAAATTGATACAATTATACTAATAATTAAATTTACTAAATAAATTGATTTCCTATTATGTCCTACTATTATTTTATTTCTTATTATTCCTTGAGAATATTCTTTTCCAACAAAAATACTTATAAATATTGCAATTAGTAATCCTATATACATAATATATGTATTAACTAATTTATCAAATTGTATTTCTCTATTAGGTATATTTTTAGCTATTGTAAAAATTGCAATAAAACAAGTTAAAATAATAAAAATATATAAAATATTATCTTTTTTTACTCTAAATAAACCTGCCTTTAATAATTTAATCATTATTGCCACCTCCAATTAAATTCAAATAAAAATTTTCTAATGTTTCTTCTTTTTCTTGAAATTTATTTATTTTACAATTTCTTTGAGAAAGAGCAATAACAAATTCTGAAATGTTTATTTCATCATATATATCAATTATATTATCTGAAATTATTTTATAATATAATTTATTTTCTTCTAAATATTTAACACATTCTTTTACATCAGATACACATATTTGTATCTTTTTTTGAAATTTTTGTTCAATTTCGTTTTTATCTATTTCTTTAATAATTGTTCCTTTATCCAAAATTCCGTAACAAGTTGCAACTTTAAATAATTCATCTAAATAATGACTAGATATTAAAAATGTAATATTTTTTTCTTTATTTAATTTTAGAATTAATTCTCTTACGTCTATAATTCCTTCTGGATCTAATCCATTTAATGGTTCATCTAAAATTATTATATCTGGATTTCCTACCAAAGCAACTGCTATTCCAAGTCTTTGTTTCATTCCTAATGAAAAATCTTTAGCCTTTTTTTTACCAACATTTCCAAGTCCAACTAAATTTAATAATTCTGGTATATTTTCAAAAGATGGTATTCCTATTACTTTATACTGTTCTTTTAAATTATCTTCTGCTGTCATATCTGAACAAATAGATGGACTTTCAATAACTCCTCCTATTCTTTTTCGTGCTTCAATAATTTTATTATCATTATTTAAAATTCCATAAATGCTATATGTTCCAAATGTTTCTTTTTGTAATCCACATAATATTCTTATTAGTGTGGTTTTTCCAGCACCATTTTTTCCAATAAGTCCATATATTGCACCTTGGGGTACATGAAGATTAAGATCATTTATTACTTTTACATGTCCATATTTCTTTTCAAGGTTTTGCGCTTCCAAAATATATTTCATAAATTTTTCTCCTTTCAAGGACATTATAGCAATAAATAGTTAAGAAATTAGTAAAGGTATTGTTAATATTAAGTTAATTTTTTATTCACACATTTTAAATCCTATTCCCCATACAGATTCTATATATTCTTTTTCTGATATACTTTTTATTTTTTTTCGTATATTACTTATATGTACCTTTAATGAATTTTCATCTCCATCTAATGTATCATTACTAATTAATTCAAGTAATCTAGTTTTTGAAACAATTTGTTTTGGATCTAATATTAATTGTTTTAAAATTGCAAACTCTGTTTTAGTTAAATGAACCTTTTGATCTTTTATATATAAAAATCGACTATCTTGTTTTAGAATCATATCTTTATATATTAATTCCTTATTTTTCTTATTTTCTTTTGATCTTAATTGAACTTTAACTCTTGTTACTAATTCATCTGAATCAAAAGGTTTAGTAATATAATCATTAGCTCCATTTAATAATGCTTTTATTTTATCTTGTACAGAAATTTTAGCACTTATAACAATTATAGGAACATCTTTTATTATATCAATAATTTCTTCACCACTTTTTCCTGGTAATATTAAATCCAATAAAATTAAATCTATTTTTTCTTTTTCTAATATCATAAGCGCTTCTGTTCCTGAATAAGCATTATATACTATATATTTTTCTCTTTCTAGGATATTTTTTATTAAATTATGAATTTCTATATTATCTTCTACAATTAATATTTTCTCCACTTTATCCTCCAAAAATTTATTTTATATATATTTTAGCATACATTTATAAAAAAATATAGCCTATTCTATGAATAGACTATATTGTATATTTTTATTTGGTGCACCATCGCGGGATCGAACCGCGGACCTTCTGATTAAGAGTCAGCTGCTCTACCAGCTGAGCTAATGGTGCATAACAAGTTTGTTGCATTACTGCAACAAACTTATTATAATACTATTTATTTGAATTGTCAACACTTGGAAGTACTTTTTTTCTAATTATGAATATTCCTCCAATTATTACAATTAGTGCTATCAATGCTATTACACTATATATAATTGCATTTATATTTACACCTGTTGGTGGAGTCAATCTTATAACAATTCTATCATCATCATTTTCATGTAATCCTGCTTGTTCTAGACTTGTATCTGTATTTAGTTTTCTGTTTGCTAAGCCAGGTACATAGTTTCCAGGTTTATAAGATTTCTTTACAACTGTTTCTTTTCCAAATAAATTTGTTGTTGTTTCAGTAGTTCTTGCCATATTTGAATTTAATTTCAAGATTTCTGAATGATTTTCAAATGTATAATCATCTGCTTTGTTAGCTAATAACTTAGTTACATATAACTTCTTTGTTAAAGATTCTCCAGGTTTAACTTCTTTAAATGCATCTGTAACTACAATTTTATAATCACCATCTAATAAAGCTTGTTTTGTATTTTCTGAAATTAATCCTTGTTCTCTTAAACTTTCTGCAGTTGCTATACTCCATCCTTCATTTATTTTATCATTAAATATAAATTCTGAATCCATATAGTCTGCTACTAATTCTGCTGAATTATTTACTAATTTCAAACTTGATGAATCTTTTTCTCCATAGAAGTAGTAATTCTTTCCAGCATTATTATCATGTTCATAATCGACTTCACTATTATTTGTAACTGTTATTGCATATTCAACATATAATTCTGCATTTTGGATAAGTTCTGTATCCATTTCAATTCTTATCAATCTTTCTCTATTATCTGCTGTAGTTAGTTTATCCTTTGGACCTAAAGCTACAACATAGTTTAATTTATCATTATATGGATCTCCATCTACTAATATTTGACCATTTGATAATGTTATTCTTATATTAGTTATTGTCTTGTCAATTATCATTTTTTCTTCAGCTCTTCTTATAATTCCAAAATTAAATGTTGATACTTCTAATTTGAATTCTGGATTTGAACCATCTGCTTCAACTTGAGCTTGTTGATTTTTTGTATATTCTAATTGTAATCTAAATGGGTTGCTATATGCTGTCATATTTACACCATTTTCATAATTATCATATATTAAATCATCTATTTTATCTCTTTCTGTTAAATCATCTATTGCTGTTGATGTAATTTCTGATGTTGATACATTTATATGCCATTTATCATCTTGTTTGCTTCCCTTAAATAATTCCTTTACCAATCCATCTGGAATTATTGTTGATTTATAATCTCTAGCATTTACTTCTGTAGTTCCGTCAATTTTTGAAATATGTCCAACTCCTGAGTTATCAAAAGTTTCTTTATTTCCATATATATATCTAACTGTATAATAATCTTCAATTACACCCTTTGTATCTGTAGAACCAAATGAGAATCTACCTTTATTATCTGTGTATGTAACTGCTGGTTCTGTTACAACTTTTCCATTTTCAACTTTATATATATTAGCTATTTCTGCTGTTCCATCATCATTATATTTTATTTTTCCATTTTCATCTGTCTTTACAAGTTCAACTCTAACACCTTCAACGTATTTTTCATCTTTATTATATTTGCCGTCTCCAGTTCTTTCATTTATAGCTTTACTCTCATCTGTTTGAGAATCTTCCCAAACTGTTCCTGAAATTATTCTATAATTAGAATCCCTTTGTAGTTTAAATACTGGTGCAACATCTGTATCATCTTCTAGTATTATATTTCCTAAATTAATTCCTCCAATTGAAACTGTTCCTGTTCCAGCTTCTACTAAAGATACGTTTTTAGGTTGAGAATCTTTGTCTATTCCTGAATATTGTTCTCCAGTTTTTCCTACAACACCTGCTAATAAACCGTTAGAGTATAGAGTATATTCTCCATATTGAGTTGTATATGATGATATTTCAGAAATATTCTTCAATGATACATTTCCTTTTTCTCCAATTAAATCATCTAATACACTTTCTATATTTACTTTATATTTAACTGATATTATATTTGATTTACTATTTGGTTGTATTACTTCATCTTTTAATAGATTTGTAGTTGCTGCTTTGTATCCAACCAATAAATTTTCTGATAATACTGGCTTCCAATTTACTAAATCACATAATGTATAATTTGCATCATAATAATTTATAATTTCATTTACTTTAGCCGGCGTTGTCGTTGAGTTATTTTTTGCAACAATGTTATATGTTACATATACTTCCATTTCATTTGGATCATTTTGTTTTAAGTAAGCAATGTCTGCTGGGTTAACTTTTCTTATATATTCTGAAGAATATTTTCCGCTGAATTTTACTGCAAAATCAAACAATCCGTCTTCAGCATTTTGTATTCCTCTTTTTCCATATAAATATGTATAATTTTGATTTTTCATTACTACTTCTACTTTTTCTATATCAGAAGCTAATGATAAATCTGGTTGTTCTCTTTTTACTAATCCTAAATTTACATTGCTTATTTCCCATGTATCTACATCTTCATATTTTCCTGATAATAAGCAGTGTGAGAATGATACGCATTCTGGATCTGTACAATATGTAATTACTTTATTAGCTTCTCCAAATAATGCTGCTAATCCTTTTAATATACTTTCAATTGCTCTAATATGACTTCCTTCTGAAGTTGTACCATCACTATTGAAAATATGTCCTTTTATACAATGTTCATGACAATATATTTTTCCACTCTTTGAAGATGTTGTATATTTATATACTGGTGTTATTTCTGTTGCATTACTATTTACTGTTCCTAATAATGAAAATCCTGCTAGTCCTTTTGTTGTTGCTGTTATAGTACAATTTTTTAATCCTGATTTAGAAACATTTACTGTTGATTGATTTAATGTTCTATCATAAACAAGATCATAAGCAACACTTCCATTATCTATAACACCTTTATTTGTTATTTCATCAAATTTATTATTTATAGCTGTTCTTTGTTCTGCATTTTCAGTTGCTTTTGATGTTTTTTCAGATACTCCTACTAAATCTGCTATTGTAGTAGTATATTCATAAGCATTATATTCGAATTCAACATAAGATGTATTTAATTCTAAGTATTTAATAAGATTTATATTATATGGGTGATTTTTTATTGGACTATCTGTATACATTTCATAATATCCATCTTTATTTGTTGTTGTTGATGCAATAACTTTTCCTGTAGCAGTTTTCCAATTTACTTTTATTCCAGATATTTTTTTATCTCCATCTTCCATAATTCCATTAAATACACTACTTTTTCCACTCCATGCATCTTCAAAAACATAACCTGATATTTTTACTTTTCCATTTGCATTTTGTGGATTATCTGGTTCTGGTTCTTCAACATTTGTTATAGTATAATTTGCTACACGTATAGAATGTTCATAACTTGAAATCCAACCATCTTCATAACCAGAAACTTTATCTTCAGAAACTTCATAATCATCTACTGATCCTGTTAATCCTGTGAATGTTAATGGTGCCCATCCACTTGCCGCTGTTATTTGACCAACTTTTACTTCACCTGTTTTTTTGTTTGTTAATCTTACTGTGATACTAATTGGTCTACCAGTACCACCATCTTCCCAAACTTTCTTTACAGTTATTGAAATATCTTTTAATTTATTTGTTATCTTTATTGTTTTTGTTTCTTTATCTGTTTCAATTGATTTTTGATCATAATCTGCTAATTCTGGTTCTACAATTTTATATTCTTCAAATTTTCCAGGTAATCCTTCTAATTTTACTGTATAATTATTTTCGCTTGTTAATTCAACTGTTTTTATTAAGTCATCATTTCTATATACTGATACTTTTATATTAGAACGAGAATTGTATTTGTTATCTTCATCTTCCCAAACTTTTTGAATTGTAAGCTCCGTTGTTGTACTTTCTGTTGTTTCTCCTTGTGCTAAAATTAAACTTTGAGAATTTACACTACCTTTTGATTCAAGGAAAAATATTTGTGCTTTAAATTCTTTTCCTGGATTTTCAGTAATATATTTTAATATACTTGCATAATATGCTGCATTTGTACTTAATTTGTTATTTCCTTTCCATTTACTACATCCTATGCTTGTTGCAAATTCATCCCATATACTATATACAGAATATTGTGCTTTTGAATACATATTTTCTCCTGCACCATATCCAAGTTTTCCTGCATTTGGTCCATCTTTAGCTACTGCTGCTGCCATCATTTTTACTATATTTCCTGTATATGTTCTTGTTGCTTTTCCATTTTCATATATTGTTGCTGTTGACCCATCTATATCAACATATCCTGTTATAGTATAATCTGTTAAATATTGTGATGTCATTTTTGTCCCATGAGATACACAATATACTATGTCTGTACTAATCATTGATTGTGCAAGTCCCATGGATATCTTTTGTCCAAGATATCCACTAGGATTTGATTCTGCATTTTTAAATATTGATTCTGCTGTTTTTGTTGTCCTAAATGTATATTTATTATTTTCCCCATATTTATAGTCTGCGGGGTCTGTTCCATGAAGGATTCCCATTGATGATTTTGCACTAGAAACAACTACTGAGAATATTGTAATACATAATACTAAAAGTACTATTGCTATTTTTTTAATCTTATTCATCTTTAGTTACCTCCTTCCCCAAAATCTCTTATTATAAAATCCCGCATCTTTTGTAATTATTAATCTTAGTGTCATTGCAATTAATACAAGGTTAATTAAAACTATTATTGTATATATAGCAATTGTTGTTCCACCTGTTTTTATTCCTATATAAACATCTGCTGCTCCAATGTCATCTTCGTTATTATCTTGATTATTTGGTGTAGAGTCTATATCAGCAATTCCATATTCATTAAATTCCTCAAAAATCTCTGCTCTATTGTTTATTAATCCTACATTATCCTCTGTCATTAATTTTGTTAATACTACTTTAACTTCTTTTATTTCTCCAGGTTCAATTCTTACATTTTCTAATTGTTTTGTATATAAATTACCATCTAGTAAATACCAATTATCATTTAATTCTGAACTAAATTCTAATCCATTTGGTAAATAGTCTACTATATTACTTGCATATCCTGCTATATCACCTGTATTTTTTATTTGAATAGTATATTCTAATATTACAGTTGATGAACTTAATTGTTTTCCATTAATTTCTATTTTAGCAAATTTTTGATTATCAAAATCATAAGATTTTGTTTCTTTGCTATTTTGAACTGTTATTTTTGAAATATATTTATTTAATTCCAAATCAAAATTTACTTTTTGTTTTAATCCAATATTAATATTAGATATATTTCCTTTTAAATCAATTGTATCTGTTACTGCATATAATAATTCTTGTCCATCTATTTTTATTGTTTTTAATACAACATTTGAGTTTTTACTTTCTGCTATTCCATCTTTTTGATATGTTGTTGTTTCATATTTATTATTATCAAATTTAAATAATACTATATATTGACCTTCAGGAATAGATAATATTGTATATTTTCCATTCTCATCAGTATTTGTTTCAATTATATTACCATTTTTATCTTTTAAATAATCGTTTTTATTTACATCATAAACTCTAACAGTTACTCCTGATAATATTGAATCTTTTTCATCTTTTTCGCCATTCATATTCTCATCAATCCAAGCTGTACCACTAATTATATATGTTTTTTCTTCTACTGAATTATTTCCATTGTTATTATTGTTATTGTTATTACTGTTATTATTGTTGTTTCCATTATTGTTGTTGCTACTATTATTTGAATTATTATTGTTATTGCTATTGTTGTTGTTATTATTTGAATCATCTTCAGAAGGTTTTGTATAATTTACTCCCTCTCTACCTAAAATAGTATGAATTATCTCTTCTGTCTTTTTAACTTCTCCATTTACAACTAATTCTGCTATATTAGATATCTCTAAAGTTTCAAATTGTTTTCCATAAATATCATATACTTCTGTAACAATTTTTATATTTAATTTTTGTCCTTTTTCAATACATGTCATATATGAAAAATCATTTTCATTTTTATAAAAGTCATCTAATTTTTCATCATTTACATATATTTCTTTTACTTTTAAATAATTAGAAATTGTATCATTTATAGTAACATTAGTTGGAGCATTTCCTGTATTTTCAACTGTTATGTTGTATATTATTTCTTTACCTTGTTCTACAAATGCATTTTCGTTTTCACTATACATTGTAATTGTTGCATCTTCTTTAAGAACTTCTTCAATTACTTTATTTGATCTATATTTATTTCCATTCTTATCATTAACTACTGCAACTGCTGTAATCTCTGATGCATTTTTTTCTACTTCACCTTTTATTGAAAAATATGTTGTCTCATTAGCTAATATCGAATCAATTTTTATTAATTTAAAATTATTAGTTATTTCTGTTTCATCATCTTTTACAATTTCTGTTACATTAATTCCAGATAAATCTAAACTTATCTCGTAATTTTTTAATTCTGTATTTGTCAAGTTTTCAATTATTGCAATATATGTTGTTGTCTTTCCTTGAACTTTATCTGATTCATCTGCATTTTTTATTGTAACTCTTACTGGTGCATCTTCTATTTTATTTTTTACTTCTGTACTTTCAATTTTAACATCTTCACATTCTGCTTGAACTTTGTTTGTAATTTTATTATTATTAGATTTTACTCTAACTTCATATTCGTATTTATATGTTTCATCAGCCTTTAAAGAATTTATTTTAATTTCTTTTTCTTTATCATTTAATTCTTTATAATAACTTGTTCCAGAATGTTCATATCCTTCTTCTGGTTCAACAAGTACTGTTCCATCAGGAACTAAACTCTTTACATTTACGTTTTCAATTGGTTGAGATCCTGTATTCTTTATTGTAACTACATATTTGATAACTTCTCCAACTTTTACAATATCACCTGAATTTAATGTTGTTCCACCAACTTGAGCTACCATATTTGCTTCCATTTTTATTTCTCTTGGTGTAGCAAATTTTATACTTGTTGATTTTACTTGATTATCTTTTTCTTGATCATTATCATATATAACTTTATATTGAGAAATTGCTTCAACATCTGTATCAATTTCAGATGGATAAACTATTGTATATTTTGCTGAGTAACTATTTTCTTTCTTTAATTCTCCATTTAAAACAATTAAGAACATTTTAGAATTTGCATTAAAAGTTGTTGTCCAACCATTTTGTACATTATTTAAATCTGTTGTTGCATTTGAATTTTGTGTATAGTAAATTGAACAATTATCAGCTTTTACTTCTGAAAGTGTTGAAGATAATATTTCTTCTTTTTTAGTTCCTGCATTTGGTAATATTCCAAGAATTTTTACATTTGAAATATCTTTTCCTGTATTATTTAATAAAGTCATTTCAAATTCAACATTTTTTCTGCCATCATTTCTTAATACTTGTATCTTTTCACTATCTGCACTTATTCCAGAAATAGTATTTATTCCATAAGTATTAACATTATACATTGCAATTAATCCAACAGGAGAAGAAATTCCAATTTCTTGTGTTGCAACTCCAACTTCTGTATCTCCAAAATATTTTAAAGCATTTTCATTTTGATATTGCATTATTATTTTTTCGTTCTTTTTTGGAGCTGTTTTTGATAATATTAATGTTAAATCTAATTGTAAATATATTTGTGTTGCTGATGTTGATGGATATTCTTTTTGTTCACCATTTAATTTTAATGTTATTGTTTTATTAGCTTGATCACATTCTGCTTGAATTGAAAATCCTTCTGCATATAATTTATCTGAATTATTTAAAGTGAATTTTTCTACTTCGTTAGGAAGTTTTATTCTTATTACTGGATTTTTATATAAATCATATTGTTCATTTTCTGTAACTAATTTAACTCCTAAAACAATTTTATTTTCATTTAATGTAGATAGTTCTCCTTTACTATCTATTATATTTAATTCTGCTTTTGTAACTGTGTCTTGAAGTTGAATTTCAGAATTTATTGTATTTGTATATTTGTTTTTTGCTTGAACATTTTCTAATTCTATTATACTTTTTATCTTATCAACTTGGCTTATAACTTGTTTTGAAAAAACTTTTCCAGTTATTGCTTTTGTATTTATAATTTCTAATATTCCTGCTTTAATTGGTTTTGATGTAACAATCTTAGCTTCTGTAACATTATCATTAAATATTACTTCTATATTTCCATTTGCATTAACTTCTGAATCTTTATTTAAAACAATATTATTTATTGTTATATAGCCATCTTCTCCAAAAAGTTCTTTTATTTTTTCTTTACTAACTTCTATTTTTCTAAAGTATGAATTTGCACTTATTTCTTGTGAATCTTTAAGTACAAAATTATCTACTTTTTCTGTAACTGTAATTGAATCAACAACATTTTCTGTTGTTATATTAATTTTTGTTGAATTTTTATATTCAACATCTTTCTTTACATTCTTATTATTTATATTTGCATATAATTGTCCTTTATATATACTTTCTGTATAATTATTAGTTTCTCCAATTACAATATTATTTCTTTCTGTATTTTCTATTCCTTTTTTATATTCTGCTGTATATTTATTTTGACCATTGTATATTGAAATTTCAATACTAGATTTTAATTCAACTTTATCTGCATCAACATCTTTGTCAAAAATATATGTTACAACAAATCTATCATATACATTCTTTTTCCATTGAATTTCATTATTTGTATTAGGTTCATTTTCTATTTTAAATTGTAATGTATTATCATCTATTTTGGATATATTTTCGATTGCTTTTGAACTCTCTCCATTTGTTGCTAATGTTCCTAATGATAAAACTTTAACTTGTTCTGGTTCTACTGTTTTGTTATCTAATTTTGAAATTAATTTTAAATTTGTTAAATTTACAATTGTCTCTTTTACTGGATAAGAATTATTTTCTAATCTTGAATCTATGCTTAATTGTATAACTCTTTTTTCTTCTCCATTAACAATTAATTTTTCATTAGTAATTATATTTGACTTTAATTCTGCATTTTGTTTTTCAGGAACTTTTAAGTCTAATCTTACTGCATTAGTAATATCAACTTTACGTTCTTTATTATTCTTCTCAATATATTTTCCAGTTAAATTCAAAAGAGATTCTTGTGATAGCATATTTATATTTAAAGTATCTAATATAATTGGTTTAACTTTCAATTCAATATTTACAGTTTCTCCAGCATTAATTTGTTTCAAATAAACTTTATTTTCACTAATACTAGAAATACCATTAGATAATATCTCATTTTCTATATTGAAATTACTATCTTTCAATTCTAATGTTCCATTAAAATATCCTTCTGTTTTTACAGAAATTTGAGCATAAAGTTTTATTTCTGTATCATTTATACTTTTGGATATTTCATTAACATTTTTTCCATTTTCATTTTTAAAATATGTAACTATTTCTACATTTTTTGTTTCACTATTATTTTTAGAATTATCTTCTGCATAACACTTTAGTCCATACCCTAATATTGATATGTTTGTATTTAAAAGCATTATAATAGTTAAAATTAGTATTATTCTTTTTAATATTAATTTTTTCATTTTTTTCTACATCCTTTCCTTGGAAAATTCTTCTATTTAAACTCATTTTTTCATTTGTTAATTACTTATTTTTTAGTACCTATTCTTACAATCTTTTGTTTCGCATTATACGTATCTTTTGAAAGAAGTGTTCTAGAAACAACAACTCCATTTAATCTCATAACTTTATATGCTTCATATTTGCTTCCATTACTTCCATTTTGTTTTACTACTTGTGTTCCTTCTGGTAATGATGGATCATTTATGTATTGAGTTGTATATGCTATTGTTGCAGTTTTCTGACTTTCTATTGTAATATCATATTCTACTTCTTCTTTTAATCCCCATACTTGTGCTGTTGCTGTTCCTCCAGATACTGACATTGTAATTCTTACTGGGTATTTTCTGGAATTTATAAACTTAAAATCTTGTGATCCCCATACAACTGTTGCATCTTTACCACCTGGTAAATATGATGTTATAAATTGATGATTTCTTCTTTTGGTTATTTGCAAATTTGCCATAACAACTGCATCATACAATGTTGAAGAAATTTGACATATACCTCCGCCTAGTCCATCTACAACTTTTCCGTTTGAAAATGTTGCCGCCATTTTATAACCTGCTTCTATTGTTCTTTCTCCAACAGTTTTGTTATATGAGAATTCTTCACCTGGTAATAAAACTGTTCCATTTATTTTTTGTGCTGCTAATATCAAATTTGTTGTTCTATCTCTATCTCCTGCATTATACTTTGTTGAAAATGTTGCCAATAAATCAGGAAATGCTTCTGTTCCTATATCTTGTGTTGTCTTTTGTGCTTTTGTTATTATTAAAGGTATAGTATATTCTTCTTTGTTTTCAGTTATAATTGTTTTAGCATTTTCCATATCAAAATCTACACCATTAACTTCAGGATATATTGTAAAAGGATTTTGTACATAATATGCATCTTTTACTTCTTTATATATTTCATTATGAATCTTCTCTAAATCAATCTTACCATGTTCAGAACTTACAACTGGTACTTCTATAACAACACTATTATCTGAATTTATACTAATATTTTTATCTACTTCTTGTTTTAGCATATCTTCATCTACTTTTATTCCGTTTTTTCCAGCTGTAATTATAATATTATTATCTTCAATATAATAACTTGGCTCAACAACGGCATCTTCTGAAGTATTATTTATATTTTCACTCACTTGTCTTATAACATCTTCATCTATAGAATGATCTAACTTAACTTTTTCTCCGTTTATCCAAGTTTTTAATATATTAAAATTATTTTCAAATAAATTTCCATCTCTTCCTATGTTATATGCTTGTTCAATTGCATTTTCTATATTGAACTTAACTTCTAATGCTTCATAAGTAATTGGTGTTTCTAATTCTTTATATTTAAAAACAATCTCATTTTCCATTTTTTTCGATATAAGTTCTTCAAACATTTTTTGAGCTTCTTCTTTTGTTAAATCAGACACTTCAATATCTTCTATGAATATGCCTTTTAATATCTTGTTATTATTCACATTTATCAATGCAAATATTGTTGAAAACATTATTATAAGGAGTAATAATACAATAGTTGCTATTATTATCCCCCATTTTTTTCCATTTTTTTTATTGTTTAAATTTAAAGATAACTCCTTGGGAATTTCTACTTTTTGTTCTTCAACTTTGTTTTCTTCTAATTTTTCTGCTTCTTTTTCTTTTACATCCAAATCTACCATACAAAAACTCCTTTTTTCTCACCTTATATAATACCATATTTTCAAGAATTTGGCAATCTTTTTTAATAAATTTTCTTTATAATTAATATGTTTTTAAGGCTTTTTTATTCATTTTTGTTTTAAAATTGTAATTTACATAATTCATCATCTATGTTTTTACATTTTTTTATAAAAAATACTTGAATATTGTAAAATAAAATATTATAATAGACGATATCAAAAGATAAGGAGTTTCAAAATGGAATTAGTAAAAAATATCTTTTTCAACACAGATAAACTCGTTGAAAATAGCAAAATAAAGATATCTTATACAGGAAAATTTTTTCAAGATGAATCAAAAGAAGTATTTATACATTATGGATTTAACAATAATTGGGAAAATCAAACAAATATTAGTATGGTTAAAACAGAATTAGGTTTTCAAACTGAAATTGAATTAGGCGAATTTGATACTTTTAATTTTTGTTTTTGTAACGAAAACAATGAATGGGATAATAATAATGGTCAAAATTATTCATTTCTTATAGAAAAAAAGCCTGTTGAACTAATAACTTTAGAAGACGAACCAGTTTCACTTGGAAACGCAAAAAAATTAAGGAAAACATATTTATGGAGTAAAAAAATAAGATTAGCTGTATATAAAATAATAACATATCTTCCAAAAATTATTTCTGGTAATTATAGAAAACATTTAACATCAAATAATTAGTATATAACAAAAAAAGACTAAAGTTTTTCATTTTAGTCTTTTTTCATTATCATAATTTATCTTATAACCCATCCGCCATTTATTGAAATAACTTGGCCTGTTGTATAATCATCATCTATAAGCCATTTCACACATTTTGCAATATCTACTTTTTTGCCAATTCTTTCAAGTGGGATTTCTTCTTTAATCTCTTTGATTTCTTCCTCTGTATAACAATTATTCATCTCTGTATCTATTATTCCTGGGGCTATTGAATTAACCCTAATATTTGAAGGACCTAACTCTTTAGCAAGAGATTTTGTTAAACCATCAATTCCAGCTTTTGTAACTGAATATATTGTTTCACATGAACTTCCTACCATTCCCCATATAGAAGAAATATTAATAATACATCCTTCTTTTCTATTAATCATATCTGGTAATACTTCTTGTGTTGTACAAAAAACAGAATATAAATTATTACTCATAATTCTATTCCATTCTTCATCTGTAACATCCGTAAATACTCCACTCATCGAAATTCCTGCATTATTTATTAATACATCAATTCTTTTATATTTTGATAATACATATTCAATCATTTCATGGACTTCTTTTCTATTAGATACATCTGCCTTATAAATATCTATATCATTATATTCTACTTGTAGCTCTTTTGCTTTTTGTTCTGATTTATTGTAATTAGCTATTACCTGATATCCTACTTTTTCCAATTCAATTGCTATTTCTCTGCCAATTCCTCTGGAAGCTCCCGTAATCAACACAACCTTGTTCATCTATATTTTCCTTTCATTTTTCTTTTATATTATCACACTTATATTGTTTTAGCAATAATACAAATATAAAAAAAGCCAATAATTAAGAGTAACCTCAAAACTATTGACCTTGTATGGAGCCACTTCCCAGATTCGAACTGGGGACCCCCGCATTACAAGTGCGGTGCTCTGGCCAGCTGAGCTAAAGTGGCAATGGTGACCCCGACGGGAATCGAACCCATGACTCCGCCGTGAAAGGGCGGTGTCTTAACCGCTTGACCACGGGGCCATAAATTATAGAATTCTAATTTTATTCAAATTAGAATTCCTTTATTCTTTGGTGAGCTATCCGCGACTCGAACGCGGGACAACTTGATTAAAAGTCAAGTGCTCTACCACCTGAGCTAATAGCCCGTAAGCAATGTATTGAACAATGCTTAATTATAATACTACAATCTTTTTTGTTTGTCAATACATTTTTTAAAATTTTTTAAATTTTTTTATTTTTTGTTGAAATTTGTCTCAAATTACATGCTATTAGTTTTCTTCATTTAGTTTATTTACAACTTCTTCAACATCTATTCCATGTACTTCACAAGCTTCTTCTAATGTTTCCATTTGTGATGCTGGACATCCTAAACAATGCATTCCTATTTCAATTAATATGTCTGCTTTTTCTGGTGCAACTTCTAAAATTTCACCAATTTTTGTATCTTTATTAAATTTCATATTTTCATTCCTTTCTTCATTATATAGTATATCTTGTTTTTTGATTATTTATTCTACTATATTTTCAGAAAAAAATCAAGATATTTTATAAAATTCACTTTTTCATATATCAACTAATATTACCCATTCTTAAAATTGTTATATAACAAATTAATTATTTACATTTGTTATTAAATTATATAAAAATAATATTATTTTTTGTATTTTTTTGTCATATTCTTTTTATTTTATTTTTAGAAAAGTATAGACATTTAATTTTTTTTATTATATCATTAATTTTAATAGGCGGTGATTTTTATTTCAAAATTAATCTATATTTTTTTCATTATTTATTTTTTTAATTTTTTTATTTTTTTCTATTTTATTTACACTTTTTTTGATATGAAACTTTTCCATAACTTACAAGGTTCAAAATTAAAATTAAAGAAAAATTTATCCAATAATAAATAATATTATTTTGAAGAGGTGAAGCATATAAAAAAATTATTTATTATTATTTTATATTCTATTTTTTCATGTATTTGTTTATATATTCTTTTTTACCCAATATATTTTTCTTCTGAAATAATAATACCATTTGGTTTACACCCTTTTGATATTTATGAGAAAAATTCATATATTTGGACATTTTTAAAATCAACATTTATATTTTTATCATTTTTTTCTAATTTAATCATTTTTAATTTTTTTATTAATAAATATAATTTTATTATTGAAAAATTTATTTCACTTCTTACTTTAAAATCAAAAAAAGAAAAAATAAATCCCAATTTTAACCCAATTTCAGAAAATGAGCAAAAAATCAAATTAATTATTGGAAAAGAAATTAATTCACAAAAAAATATAATTATTCCCCAATCTGGATTATTTCAAAATTTTTTAATAACTGGCACAATTGGAACCGGAAAAACTTCTTCTGCAATGTATCCATTTACAGAACAATTAATAAAATATAATTTTTTAAATCAAAAAAATAAAATTCCAATTTTAATATTAGATGTAAAAGGAAATTATTTCTATTATGTAAAAAATTTATTAAAAAAATATAATTTAATAAATGATTTAATTGAAATTGGAATAAATTCAAAAATAAAATATAATCCATTACATAAACCAAATTTAAAACCTTCGGTTTTAGCCAATAGATTAAAAACAATTCTATTATTATTTTCAGAAAATAATTCTGAATCTTTTTGGATAGATAAATCAGAGCAAATTTTAACAGAAGCAATAAAACTTTGTAGACTATATAATAATGGCTATGTAACATTTACAGAATTGCATAAATTAATTACAGTTCCAACATATTATAAATCAAAATTAGAAAAAATAAGAATTTTTTTTAGTAAAAATCAATTTAATTCCGAACAGATTTATGAATTGAATACCGCCCTAGATTTTTTTGAAAAAGAGTTTAATACACTTGATTCTCGAACTCTTGCAATTTTAAAATCAGAAATTACACGTATTACAAATATTTTTATTTCCGATTATAATATCTCAAAAACATTTTGTCCTAAAAAAAGCGAATTAAATTTTACTGGTTTTAGTTCAATGTTAAAAAACGGAAAAATTGTTGTTTTAAACATGAATATTGCTGAATATAAAAATTTATCAAAATTAATTTCAGCATATTTAAAATTAGATTTTCAGTCTGAAGTAATGTATAATTTGTCACATAACAAAACTCGTCCTTCTGCTTTTATTTGTGATGAATATGCCGAATATGTTACTAAGTCAGATGCCAACTTTTTCTCATTAAGTCGTGAAGCCAAATGTATAAATATTATCTCCACCCAAAGTTATTCTTCACTAAATAATACTTTAAAAGATGAAAATGCCGTAAAAGTAATTACACAAAATTTAATAAATAAATTATGGTTTAGAACAGATGATATTTATACAATTGAAGAAGCACAAAAACAACTTGGAAAAGAAGAAAAAGAAAAAGTTTCTTCAACAATTTCTGAAAACGCTAAAGAAACACATTTTAATTATATAACAAATTCTTTAAATTCAAAAAATTCAAATATAACAGAAAGTTACAATACATACACTCAAAATGATTTTATTTTTGATACTAATTTTTTTACTCAAAATTTAGAAACATTTACTTGTTTGGCATTTCTATCTGATGGTAATAAAATTTTAAAACCATCAAAAATACAAATGTTTCCATATTTTAAGTAAAAAATAAAATTAATTAATATTTTAATTAATTTTTAATTAAAATATGATTGGAGGTTAAATGAAAAAAATTTATTTTATTTTCTTATTATTTATTTTTTTATTGTTTATTTTAATTTGCAAAGTTCAAGCTTCAACTCCCAAATTAATTGGAAAACTTACAAATGCTTTCGAAGAAATAGAAACATGGATTATAAAAATATCTACTCCTGCTGCTGCAGTCGCAATATGTTCGGGAGCATTGATGAGAAAATTCAGTTTTGGAGATGAAGAAAAAATAAGAACTGGAAAGAAATTGATAACTGGTTCTTTATTTTCTTATGCATTTATCCTTGCTGCGGATCTAATATTATCTGCTATTCAATCATTAATTAGCTAGGAGGTTTAATGGATTCAACTCAAAATGTTACAAATGTAATAATTGAAACTATTAATACAATTTTCAAAAATTTATTTTCATCAATCGATAATAATTTATACAATATTTTAGATGATATAACATTTATCAATTCAAATATTATTTCTGATTCTTTTTTTGAAAAAATTTTAGGCAATTCTGCTCAATCTGGAATCACATTAATTTGTAATTCCTTATTATTTGGATTTGTTTTATATTATTCAATTAAATATTTATTTTCACATTTTTATTATTCTCAAATAGAAAATCCAATTCATTTTATTTTTAAAATTTTTATTTTTGGATTACTTATAAATTATTCATATTTTTTTATTAATGAATTATTGAATTTTACATCAAATATTACTTTAGCTATTAGAAGTATTGGAGAAAATTTATTTAATAAAAATATTTGTTTTTCAGAATTACTTTCCGAAATAAATAAATTCTCTTCAGATAATAATTCTACATTAAATATTTTTTCTCTAGAAGGAATAATAAAAGCAACTATTTCTACTTCGCTTTTAAATTTAGTTTTTACATATTCATTTAGATATATAATGGTAAAAATATTTATTTTACTTACTCCATTTGCTTTTTTATCATTAATATTAGAAAATACCTCTTGGTTCTTTAAAACATGGATAAGAAATTTATTCGCCCTTTTATTTATTCAAATTATTGTTTCGATTGTTTTATTAATATTATTTTCAATTGATTATTCTTCAAAAAATTTAATAACAAAATTTATTTATATTGGTGCCATATTTGCATTAATAAAATCCAATTCTCTTGTACATGAATTTTTGGGTGGTGTTTCCACAAATATTTCACAAAATGTGAATAATTTATTAAAAAAATAATAATAAAATTTAGAAAGGAGTTTTATGAATTTTATAATTCCACAAAATTATAATTTTAAAAATAAATTTTTAGGTATATTAGATTATTCTACAATATTTTTTAATATAATTTGGTATTTATTTATATTTTTTATTTTAAAATTATTTTTTAAAAATTGGAATATACGAATTTTTTTATTAATTTCTTTTTGTTTTCCAATAACAATTTTTAGTTTTATTGGATTTTTTCGGTGAACCAATTTTATATGTTTTAAAATATATTCTAAAATATATTTTTAGACCAAAATTATATTTATATAAAAAATATTAATAATAAAAACTTTAATTTTTTTACTTGATTTTCTCCCAATAAATGATATAATCTTACATGATTATACATGAAGAAAGGAAGAAAAAAATGAAACTAACACAATCCGATCAACCACTTTTATTTTCTGAAACAGTTATTCCTGATATATTTTTTGCTGAATATCTACCACAAATGCCAGCATCCGCAGCAAAAGTATATTTATATATTATATTTTTATCAAAATACAACAAGGATGTTAAATTAAATGATTTATCCAAAAATTTAGCATTACCTTTAAAAGATATAAATGATGCAATAACATATTTAAGTGAAAATATGTTATTAATAAAAAAAGAAGATGGATATATCCTTGCGAATTTGCAAGAGCAGACTCTTCATAAATTATACCAGCCAAATTTAACTTTATCTGCAGAAAAGGTAGCTAACATTGCTAAAAATAAAGCACGAGCAAAAGTTATCGATCATATTAATAATTCATACTTTTCAGGTGTAATGGGTCCATCTTGGTATAACAATATTGATTTATGGCTAACCAAATACGGCTTTGATGATCAAGTTATAATATCTTTGTTTGACTATTGCTTTAGACGTTCTGCTTTAAATTTAAAATATGTTCAAACAGTTGCAGATGCTTGGGCAAGTAACCATATCAAAACATGGGATGATTTAGATTCATATTACCAAAAACAAGATAATCTTGTAAAAATAAAAAAATCAATTGCAAAAAAATTAGGAAAACATACTTTAACTCAGTATGAAGAAGCATATATTGAAAAATGGATTTTAGATTATGAATACAATTTAGATATAATCGAAATTGCTTTAAAAAGAAGTGTTTATAAAACTAATCCAACATTTGAATATTTTAACAATATCATTACTAACTGGCATGAACGTGGATTAAAAACAGCCAATGAAATTATGGTATTTATAGAGCAAAGAGAAAAACAAAAAAAGGATACAAAACAACTTGAAAAACAAGTAAATAAAGCTTCTTATGAACAACGTCAATATAATAATCTATCATTTTTATATGCAAATCCAAATATTCAACAACAGCCAAATAATTTACCAAATACTAATTCAGATACAGTTGAACCTAATATTGCTGCAACAAATATCCAATATTTAAAAGGAGATATTAATGTCTAATGATATTTTAACATCACTATTAAGTGAGTATGAACAAAAAAAGAATATGGCCGAATTACGTTATGAACATAATAAAAATGAACTATATAAAAATTTTCCTAGACTACAAGAAATTGAAGAAGAATTAAATTCAACAGCCATTGCAGAAACAAAAAATATTTTATTAGGAAATAAAAATTCTTTAAAAAATTTACACAAAAAATTAGAATTTTTAAAAAACGAAAAAAATAAAATTATTGAAGAAAATAAAATTAATGAAGAATTTTTACATCCAATATATGAATGCTCAAAATGCAATGATACTGGTTATATAAAATCAGATTCTTCTGCCACAATAATGTGTTCATGTTTAAAGCAAAAATTATTAAATATATCTTATAATAAATCTAACATGACAAATCTAAATAAAGAAAATTTTGAAACATTTAATCCAAATATTTTTTCGGATACTGTTTCAAATAGTTTTAATATATCACCAAAACAAAATATATTAAATATAAAACAAAAATGTATTGAGTTTATAAATAATTTTGATAATCTTGAAACACATAATTTATTATTTACTGGTAATACCGGATTAGGAAAAACATTTATGACAAATTGCATTGCCAATGAATTAATTAAAAAAAATAAAAATGTACTTTATCAAACAGCACCAGTTTTATTAGAATCAATTATTGATAGTAAATTTAATAAATATAAAAATATAAAACAAAATAATTTCTATAACGATGTTTTAGAAACAGATCTTCTTATTATTGATGATTTAGGAACTGAATGTTTAAATAGTATGAAATTAAGTGAATTATTTACAATTTTAAATACACGTATTTTAAATTTAAATAATAAATCAACAAAAACAATAATATCAACTAATTTAGATATTAATAATATTTTTCAAAATTATCAAGAACGTATAGGTTCTAGAATTGCAGGCTATTATGATATTTATTATTTTTTCGGTGATGATTTACGTTTTAAAAGAAAATAAATAAAAAAAGAACAAATTTTATAATTTGTTCTTTTTTATTTTATTAAAATAATTTTATTAAATCTGTAATAGCAGATATATTTTTTAGTGATACACCTATTATTGCACATAATAAAATTATAACTATAACTAAAATTACTGTAAATACTCCTGTTGTTACTATAACTAATTTATCTGCACTTTCTATTTCTAATGAATCTCTATATGCATAAATCAATGTATATCCAGCATAAATACTTACCATAAACATTAATATTAATCCTAATGGTGCAAAAATTAAAGATATTATTAGATTCAATATAGAACCAGCAGCTATTATTGTCATAAAACTATTAGTCATTGATAATGTTTCTGAATATTCTTTTTTACATTTTACTATTTTAGATATTACCCATAATAAAAATGCAACAACTCCAATTGCAACTGCAATAATAAGAACTGTTTTAAAGAATGCCCCTATTAATCCAGCATCTTTTATTGCTTCCCATCTTCTTTCTTTTAATACATCTTTATCAAGATAGCTATACCATCCTTTTGATGAATATTTTGAAAATATTGATGATAATGTATTAATTACATTTATTATTGCAAATATAGCTGATAATATCAATAATTTTATTAATCCCTTTTTTATTGTTTCTTCTTTTGATCTATTTATTGTTGAAGTTACTGGAAATTTTATTTGCTCAATTATTTTTCCAAACATATTATTCTCCTTTTTCTTCTTCTATTTTTTTTCCAAAAATATTTTTGGCAATTGGTCCAACAACAGGTAGTTCTGGATCTTGTTCTTTAACAACTCTTACAATTCCAAAAATAATACCTAAAGCATATAATATATATAATAATGTTGAAAAAAATGGAATTGTTAATGGACTAAATCCATAAATAACACTAATAAAAATATATGCCAATGAAATTACTATTGATTGGGCTGCATGGAATCTTGTATCTCTTGTTGTCTCTTTTACTCCATAAAGTATAATTAATCCTCCTAACCATCCTAATAAATATGCAATTACACCTTTTCCTTTTTCACTCATTTTCTTTACCCCTCCTTATATAATTTATCCACGAACTTATATAACAGCAAATTGTAAATGGAAAAATAATAATAACATTTTTATTATAATTTATTGCTTCATTAAAATTAAAATGTAGCAAAGATAAAAATGCTCTTGTCATTCCACAATTCCAACACTCTTTGTGTAAAACTAATTTAAACACACACAAGTTATTTGCCATTTCTATAGGTATATTATATAAAATAATAAACATTATGATATTTACAAAAGTAAATATCATAATCTTTTTATTTTTATCCATTTTTTATTACATTTCCAGCTTTATCTGTAAAGCTTCCACATGCTATCATTATTATATCTATTAATGTCCAAATTCCACAACCACCTAATGTTAATAGTTGTAATATACCTGTACCTATTTTTCCTACATAAAATCTATGGATTCCTAAACTTCCTACAAATATTGATAATAATAGTGTTACTAACCAATCTTTTTCACTTTTCATAATTTTTTCTCCTCTCAATTTTTATTTATATATTTTATATATTTCTACCCTCCTTCTTTATATGTGGTACTCTTATAAGACATCAAAAGCAAGCAAAATTTTATCTATAAAAATTTTACTTGCTTGAAATTATATTTTCTTCTTTAATTAATATTATTGTCTTTTGCATTTTTATACCCCACTTTTTATTTTTCGACTTTATTTTACACTATCTTCAATTAAATTGCAATACATTTTTTACACTTTTTTCAAATAGTTTTCCACAATTTTCTCACAAAATGTGAATAATTAATATAAAAAAATAAATTTGAAGTAAATATACTTCAAATTTATTTTCTATTATTCTTCGATATTTTCCATATCAGGAGTTAATGTTTCTATGCTTACTACTTTTCCACCATCTGTTGTTCTCATTAGAGTAACACCTTGAGTTGAACGTCCTAATACACTTATATCTTTTACTTTTATTCTTATTATAGTTCCTTTATCAGTTATTAACATTACATCTTCTTCGTCTGTTGCAATTCTAACTCCTACTAATTTACCTGTTTTTGGAGTTATTTTATATGTTACAACTCCTCTTCCTCCACGAAGTTGTACTCTATATTCATCTAGTTCTGTTCTTTTTCCAAAGCCATTTTCTGTTATTGCTAATAATGTTGCTTTTCCACCAGAAACAATTGATTCCATACCAATAACTTCATCATCTTCATCAATTCTAATACCAATAACGCCTTGAGAAACTCTACCAATAGGTCTAACTTCTTTTTCATCAAATGTAATACATAATCCGTTTCGTGTTACTAATACAACATTATCTTCACCGTCTGTCAAACGAACTCCTATAAGTTCATCATTTTCTTTTAATGTAATTCCTAATAATCCAGTTGTTCTTGATGAATCATACTCTTTTAATGCTGTTTTCTTTATTAATCCATTCTTTGTAGCCATTAATAAATATTTTCCTTCAGCAAAATTTTGTATAGGTATAACAGCTGATACTTTCTCTCCTGGATCTAAACTTAATAAATTAACTATAGCTGTTCCTTTTGCTGTTCTTCCAGCTTCAGGTACTTCATATCCTTTTAATTTATATAGTTTTCCTCTATTTGTAAAGAATAAAATCATATCATGTGTTGACGCTGTAAAGATTTGTTTTACAAAATCTTCTTCTCTTGTTGCAGCTCCAATAATTCCTTTTCCTCCACGTTTTTGACTTCTATATGTATCTATTGGCATTCTTTTAATATATCCAAAATGTGTTAATGTTATTACAGACTGTTCATCTTTAATTAAATCTTCATCTTCAAATTCACCTTGTGATGCAACAATTTTGGTTTTTCTTTCATCTCCAAATTTATCTCTAATTTCGATAAGTTCTTCTTTTATAATATCAAAAACTAATCTTTCGCTTCCAAGAATAGCTCTTAAATGTGCAATTAATTCCATTAATTGTTTATATTCTTCTTCTATTTTTTCACGTTGTAAACCTGATAAAGTCTTTAATCTCATGTCCAAAATAGCTTGAGCTTGAATATCTGTTAGTCCAAATCTTTTCATTAATTTTTCTTTAGCATCATCATAAGAATTTCTTATAATATTAATTACTTCATCAATATTATCAATAGCTATTCTTAATCCTTCTAATATATGTGCTCTTGCTAAAGCCTTATCCAAATCAAATTGTGTTCTTCTTAAAATTACATTTTTTCTATGATCAATATAACAATCTAAACATTGTCTTAATGTCAATATTTTTGGTTCACCGTCAACTAATGCTAACATAATTACACCAAAAGTATCTTGCATTTGAGTATTTTTATATAATTGATTTAAAACAATATTTGCATTAGCATCTCTTTTTAATTCAATTACAATTCTTACTCTATCATTTCTATCTGATTCATCTCTTAATTCAGAAATACCTTCAATTCTTTTTTCTTTGCATAAATGTGCTATATTTTCAATTAAACGAGCTTTGTTTACTTGATATGGTAATGATGAAACTATAATTCTTTGCTTATTTCCACTCATCTCTTCAATCTCAGCTTCAGCTCTCATTATAATTTTTCCTTTACCAGTTGTATATGCATCTTTAATACCTTCTCTTCCAAGTATTAAACCTTCTGTAGGAAAATCTGGACCTTTTATTACTTGCATTAATTCTTCATCAGTAACATTGTCATTATCTATAATTTTTATAATTCCATTTATAACTTCTGTTAAATTATGAGGAGGAATATTTGTTGCCATTCCAACTGCAATACCAGATGAGCCATTTACTAATAATGTTGGTATTTTTGTTGGTAATACTGTTGGCTCTTGTAATCTATCATCATAATTTGGCATAAAATCAACAGTATTCTTTTCAATGTCTACTAGCATTTGTTCTGCAATTTTTGACATTCTTGCTTCTGTGTACCTCATTGCAGCTGCTCCATCACCATCTATTGATCCAAAATTTCCATGTCCATCAATTAACATGTATCTCATTGAAAAGTCTTGTGCCATTCTTACCATTGCATCATATACTGATGCATCTCCATGTGGATGATATCTTCCTAATACAGATCCAACTGTATTAGCACATTTTCTGTATGGTTTATCTGATGTGATTCCATCTTCATGCATTGCATATAAAATTCTTCTATGTACAGGTTTTAAACCATCCCTTACATCTGGCAATGCTCTAGAGACAATAACACTCATGGCATAATCAATATATGCTGTTTTCATTTCTTCTTCTATATCTCTCTTGATTATTATTCCATCTTGTCTTTCTTCCATTGTTTCTACCTCTTTCTTTTTCGTTTTATACGTTTGTATTATATTATAATAAGTACGATTTTGCAAGGTATTTCAACAATTATTTTTACTTTTTTTGATTTTATCCATAACATATTCTACACCATCTAAAAATCCTTCTTTATAGTACATTTCCGTAAGTATTCCTTGTTTTATATTTTCTCTTTCTAAAACATTACTTTCTTTTATTTCTTTTATCATTGTATGATATTTTTTATTAATTCTTTCTTCAACTTTTTCTTGATTATTTTCGAAAATTCGCTGTAATTTTTCTTCATCCAACAAATTTATCACCTCTTTATATTTTTTACCTTATTTTAGCTTTTTATTCATTTCTGATATATTTTCTTATAACTTTTCAATTCATTTTTATTCATGTTAGTTAAGTGTATGATAATTATACTCTTTTTGCTTATTATATGTTTATCGAAATCGCTATATAATGTAAAAAAATGGATGTAGAAACTTCTTTTTTTATTAATATTATATAGATTAAAGGTGGTGTAGAAATGTATAAAAAACCAGACAATCCAGATGATATAGCCACAGGCGAAAGATTACGTGGAATTAGGGAAGATATGAAAATGAATAGAGAAGATTTTTCAGAGAAAATAGATATAACAGATTCTTTTCTTGGACAAATCGAAAGAGGAGAAAGATCTTTAAGTGCAAAAACTTTAAGAAAAATTGTTAGATATACAGGTGTATCTGCTGATTATTTATTATTCGGTAAAAATACAAATAATCAAACAATACAAAAAATTAATAATATTCTAAATGTTAATTCTGAAGAAACATCAGATTTTATATATCATATTGCAATGTGTTCTAGTGATTTTTGTAAAAAATTAAATACTAACAAATAAATTATATTATTTAAAGGTATGGTTATCTATACCTTTATTTTAATTTTTCTATTAATTCCAATTCACTATTATCTAAATTGAAATTTTTTCCATTATTTTTTATTAAATTATAGATTAATTCTACTTTTCTTGCATCTTTTATTATATTTTCAATTGGAATTATATTTTCCATTCGATTTTTTATTTTATTATATTCTTTTGTCATTCCATCAAAATCTTTATTAGATAAATAATTATTAAAATTATTTACATATTTCGATATATATTGAATTGAATTTTGTTGATAATTCAATTCTGTTTTTATATTATTTGTCATATTATTTAAAATAATATTTTTTCCTTTTGTAATTAAAGATTTTATATTATAATTTATTATACCTTTTTCATAAATTTTATTTGTTGCTTTATCTAATATATCTGAAAAAGTATCAATAATTCCTCCACTTCCAACTGCATTTTGCACTTGAGAAATATTTTCAAACTTTCCTGTAAATATACCTGAAAAACTTTTTCCCATTTCCATAATAGATTCAACAGTTGTTTTTATACCATCATTTATTCCATTTTCTATTAAGGCATTTTTTATATTAATAACTTGATTTTCTATAATATCTGGTAAAATAGCTCTTATTCCAAAATCTAAAGCTTTATTTACTACTTTTCCCATTACACCATCAAAAAAATTTTTTTGATTATTTTCCAATTCTATTGAATTAGAATTATTTAAATTATTTTCTAATTCCATTTTTTCCTCCTTCAATTAAATTTTTTTCAAATTCATTTACTTCAATATTCATTAATACATGTTCATCTCCAACAAAAGTTAAACATTCTCCTTTTCTTAATGATTTAATTTCCATTTTTTCTTTTTCGGATATATTTGAAAATTGAGACAATAATTTTATATTTTCTTCTTCTAATGAAAAAAACATTTTTATACTAGAATTATTTAAAATACTTTTTCCATAAGCTCCATCATCTAAACTAAATAAATCCGAAATATCCTGAGTAATAGCTACACTACTTCCACTATATTTTCTTATTGTCTTAAATATTTTATAAATAAATTTTGCAACATCCTTATTTGAAGTTACTCCAATTAATCTCCAAATTTCATCTAAATAAATTGCCTTTTTTATTTTTCTATTAATTTTAATTTTATCCCAGAATAATTCAACAAATAAATACATTCCAAATTTTAAATTATCTTCACCTAATTCATATACATCTGCTATAATTAATTTTTTATTTAATTCTATATTTGTATAATTATTAAAAAATTTTAATGAACCTTTTATAAATGGAATTAATTTAATTTTAAATTTTTTTGTTTTTTCATCATTTAAAATATTATTAAAATCTTCTAATATTGGCATATCTTTTGTTGATTTAAATTTATTATTTTTATATAATGATTTATCATTAAAATTAATATTTTTATTTTTATAAACTTCAATTATTTTTTCTTCTAATATTGCTTTTTCTTCTTCATTTAATTCTCCAAAAATTAAATTAAAAAATCCAATTAATTTTCCAATTTTAGTTGCAAGATATCCATGTTCATTTTCTTCTATACTTTCTTTTCTTATATCAAAAATATTAATATAATTTTCTGAAGTAGGTCCAAGTTTAATTATCGTACCTTGTAAATTATTAGCTAATTCAGTATATTCCCTCTCTGGATCTATAATATATTGTTCTATTCCCAAGAGTACATTACGCAAAATAATTGTTTTTGTGCAAAAACTTTTACCTGCTCCACTTGTACCAAAAATACACATATTTGCATTTTTATATTTATTAGTATTATATCTATCAATAAATATTAATGAATTATTATATATATTATTTCCCATATATATTCCTTCTTCATCATATATTGAAGATGAAATAAATGGATATGTACTAACTAATCCGACTAGTTAAAATATTTCTTTTTCCAACTACTTTTAATTCTTCTGAATTTTCCATTAATGGTAAACATGATTTAAATATTTGCTCTTGTCTAAAATATGATTTTCTTGTTTGCATTCCTTTACTTTGTAAAATACCTTCTATTTTTTCTATATTATAAAATAATTCTTTTTTATCTTCATAAAATAAATTAATATAAATATATAAAAAATAAATATCTTCATTATTAATTTGTATTTCTTTTCTAATATATTTTGCATCATTATAAGTAAAAATTGCAATATCTACATCTTGTCTATTATCATTAAATTGTTTTAATTCGGCTGAAACATTTCCAATATTATAAGTTAATTCTTTTAATATTTTTGTTTTATCACATTTTTCATAAAATATTGAAATTGTCATATTAATATTTGACTCTAATAATGATTTTAAAATTAAATCGTTATTTTCTCTATAATAGTTTACAATAATTAATCCTGAATAAAAATAATTATCTATTTCTAAATATTTAGGATTATTTAAATTAATATATGATGATGAAATAAAATCTTTTTCTGAAAATTTTCCCTGATTAATATTATTTATTTTTTCTTTATTAAATAAATATTTTTTTATTAAATTATTTTTTTCCAATTTTTTATTTTTTACTTTTATCGCCTCTTTATTTTTCTAAAAAAATTTTAGTATTAAAAAATGAAAATAAAATTTTTTTCGTTTCATCTTTTTTACATTCTAAAATTAAATTTCCACATCTTAATAAATGTTCTTTTAATTTTAAATATTTTTCATTTAATTCTTGAAAAATATTTTCTTCATTTTTTTCTATTTGATTTTTTATAATTATATAAATATTTTTTGATGAAGATTTATTTTGATTATTTTTTTCTTGAATAAAATTTATATAATTTTCTGAATATTTTTTTATAAAATTATTTTTTTCTAATTTGGGAAATTTTTTTATTTTTTCAATATGATTTGTTAAATCTTCTTTTTTACTTTGAATTAAAATTTGAATATCAAAATTACATGATTTTAAAAATATTTTATATGAATTTAAAATTGATTCTTTTTCTAACTGTGTTTTTAAATTATAATTTATAGGAATTACTTTTACAATTTTTATGTACCTATTATTTTTTAATTTTATAATTCCTTTATCATAAATTTTTTCTATTGGAATCCATTTTTGTACTGCTCTTATTTTTTTCTCCTTTCTTTATATAAATGTTCGAACTTTATATTTTTTTATTATACACTTTTTTTGTTTTTTGTCAATAAAAACATTTTGACATAAATCGACGAAAAAATTTTTTTATTTAATGTATATAAAAAAAATTTTTGAACATAATATGTGTATAAGGTTAATAATAGTTGAGCAAAGAATATTAATAGATTAAAAATTAGTTTATTATTATTCAAACAAAGATAATTATTGGTTTATTATTTAGATTAATATTTGTCGGCGAGAAGAATATCTTATGTATATGCAAGCTATAAAATTTTATGGTTAAATTATATATTTTTTATTCGAGCTAAGATTATACTTATATTAGATGGGATTATTAATAGTCCTAAATATTTTATATAGGATGAATATAGTTTCTAATATTGTATTTATAGTCGAGCAACTAATTAATATATGTGGTATAAAGTTTATTTGTATAGTAATATACATTAGATTTGAACATTATATATATTAGTTTGAGTTAAGATTATTATTAGCTTTATAAATAATAGCGAAGAGAAAAATTCTCTTCGCTATTATTTTTTATATATCAAGATTTTTTACAAATTTTGCATTTTGTTCTATAAATTCTCTTCTTGGATTAACATCGTCTCCCATTAATAATGTAAAAATTTCATCAGCTTTCATTGCATCATCCATAGTTACTTGTATTAATGTTCTCTTTTCTGGATTCATTGTTGTTTCCCATAATTGTTCTGGATTCATCTCTCCTAATCCTTTATATCTTTGAAGTGATAATGAATCTCTTGCTATTCCCTTTGCTTCAAGTTCTGCAAATGCTTTATCAAGATCTTCATCTGTATAACAATAAATATCTTCCATTCCCTTTTTTGCTAATTTATATAATGGTGGTTGTGCAAGATAAACATTTCCATTTTCTATAAGTGGTCTCATATATCTAAAGAAAAATGTTAACATTAATGTTCTAATATGTGCTCCATCAACATCGGCATCAGCCATTATTATAACTTTTCCATATCTTATTTTTGTTATATCAAAATCTTTTCCAATACCTGCTCCAACAGCAATAATTACTGGGTTCAATTTATCATTTCCATATATTTTGTCAGCTCTTGCTTTTTCAACATTTAACATTTTTCCCCATAAAGGTAAGATTGCTTGGAATCTTCTATCTCTTCCTTGTTTTGCACTACCTCCAGCAGAGTCTCCCTCTACTATATATACTTCACATTCTTCAGCATTTTTACTACTACAATCAGCAAGTTTTCCTGGAAGTGTTGTTGTTTCTAATGCACTTTTTCTACGAACAAGTTCTCTAGCTTTTCTTGCAGCTTCTCTTGCTCTTGCTGCACTTACACATTTTTCCAAAATTGCTTTAGCAACATTAGGATTTTCTTCTAAAAATGTTGATAATGCTTCATTTACCATAGATTGTACAATACCTGCAACTTCACTATTTCCTAATTTAGTTTTTGTTTGTCCTTCAAATTGTGGTTCTTTTACTTTTACAGAAACAACTGCTGTTATTCCTTCTCTTATATCTTCACCTTGTAAATTTGCATCTTTATCTTTTAATAAATTATGTGATCTTGCATAATCATTAAATACTTTTGTTAGTGCTCTTTTGAAACCTTCTAAATGTGTTCCACCCTCTATTGTATTAATATTATTTACAAATGTATATATATTTTCTGAATAACTTGTTGTATATTGCATTGCAATTTCAACAGGAACTTCTCCATCTTTTTCTATATAAATTGGATCTTTGTGTAAACATTCCTTATTTTTATTTAAAAATTCTACAAATGATTTTAATCCACCTTCATAACAAAATTCTGCTTTCTTTATATTTTCTGGATTTCTCTGATCTTCAAATGTAATTTTTAATCCTTTAGTTAAAAATGCCATTTCTCTAAATCTTGTTTCAAGCACTTCATAGTCAAATTCTTGTGTTTCAAAAATTGTATCGTCAGCTATAAATCTTACTTTTGTTCCTGTCTTTTTTGAATTTCCAATTTTTTCAAGTTTTTTTACAGTCTTTCCTTTTTCAAAATACATTTGATATATTCCACCATCTCTTTGAATTGTAACTTCAACCCAATTTGATAATGCATTTACAACTGATGCACCAACTCCATGTAGTCCACCAGAAACTTTATATCCACTGTCTCCTCCAAATTTTCCTCCTGCATGTAAAACTGTATATACTGTTTCAGCAGTAGATATATGTGTTTTTGGATGTATTTCAACAGGGATTCCTCTTCCATTATCTTCAACACTCATTATATTTCCTGGTTCTATAATAACATTTATTTCTGTACAATATCCAGCTAATGCTTCATCAACACAGTTATCTACAATTTCATATACCATGTGGTGTAATCCTCTAACAGATGTACTACCAATATACATACCTGGTCTTTTTCTAACTGCTTCTAATCCTTCTAATACTTGAATTTGTTCTGCACCATACTTATGTTCGTATTTTTCCATTATTTCCATTCCTTCCTATTAGTTTAATTTTTAAATATTATAAATGTAAAATTTTTCCTAATTTTCTTTTTCTATTATTTTTCCATCAACAACATTATACATATAATATTCCAAATTTTCAAGCTTAATTTTTTCTGTACATGTAATAATTACTTGAACATCTTTTATGTTTTTTAGAAAATTTTGCTTTCTGTTCTCATCTAGCTCTGACATAAAATCATCCAATAATAAAATTGGATATTCTCCAATATCATCATATATAACTTGAAGTTCAGATAATTTTAATGATAACATTGCTGTTCTATGTTGACCTTGCGATCCATAAATATCAACTTGTTTATCATTTAAATATATTAAAAAATCATCATGATGAACTCCTTTTGTTGTAAATCCTCTAATAATATCTAACTTTCTTTTAGATTTTAACTCATTTATAAAATTTTGTCTAGTACTTGCATCAGAAAAATATTTAATTTCTATATTCTCTTTTTCTTGAGTAATATTTAAATGAATATTTTTTATTTTTTCTTTTAATTTATCAATAAACTCTTTTCTATATTCATATATTTTTATTCCATAGTCAACTAATTTTTCATCCCATATATCAAGTAAGTTCTCTGGCTTGTTTTCAAATTTTATTTGTTTTAAATAATTATTTCTCTGTTCAAGAGTTTGTCTATACAATGTAAGAACATGCATATAATTAGGTCTTAATTGACTAATCATTATATCTAAAAATTTTCTTCTATTTTGTGGTCCACCCTTTAAAATATTTATATCATCTGGTGTAAATATTACAATATTTATATTTCCTAATAATTCACTTACCTTTTTTAATTTGATTCCATTTAAATAAATATTTTTTTTATCATTTATTTCTATTTTTACATTTCCAGCTCTATCACTTTTTTGAAAACAAATTTCAGATATTGCTTTATCTTCTCCAAATTTTATTAATTCTTTTTCATTATTAGTTCTAAATGATTTTCCAATACTACTCAAAAAAATTGATTCTATAATATTAGTTTTTCCTTGAGCATTTTCTCCATAAAATACATTAATATTTTCATGTAATTTTATTTCTTGATAATTATAATTCCTGAAATTATTTAATTTGATATCTTTTATCCACATTTTATTCTCCATTTGTGTATAACATTTTTATTTTTTTATTATTTTTTTTTTTATTAATTATATAAAAATAAAATAAAAAAGCCTTATTTTTGATTTTCGTGTGTCGAATTTCGTTGATATTTCAATTTTATCTATATTTTTTTAATATTTTAATTAATTTTTTATTATTTTTATTTTCAATTTTAAAATTTTTTGATATTTTTTAGAATAAAGTTATACCATTATTTTTTAAAAACGTCTTATTTTTGATTCTCGTGTGTCGATATTTTTTTAATATTTTTTATTTAATAAATAATTGGCCAGAATATATATTCTGACCAATTATTTTTATTAATCTTTTAATCTGATTGGTAAAATCATATATACATATTCATTATTTTCAATAGATTTTATCAAGCATGGTGAAATATTTGTTCCAAATTCAACAAATACTTCTTCATCATCAATTGCTTTTAAACTATCCAAAAAATATTTTGGATTAAATCCAGCTTCAATATCTTTTCCTTCTGTTGAAATAAAAATTTCCTCTTTTGCTTCACCAGTCTGATTTGTACAAGAAATTGTTATTTTTCCAATATCAACAGAAACTTTTACAGGATATTTTTTTTCTTTTTCTATTGATGATGCTGAAATTAAACTTATTCTTTCAAAACTATCTTGTAAACTGTTTTTATTTACTTTTATTCTTGTTTCCCATGTACTTGGTATAACAGATTTATAATTTAAAAATTCTCCATCTAATGTTCTAGTTACTACTCTGCAATTTTCCATTTCAAATAAAGCTTGATTTTTTGCAATTCCTATTTTTATATGATCAAATGAATCTAATAATATCTTATTAATTTCATTTAATGTTTTTCCTGGAATAACGGCTTTAAAATCATTAACTTTAACTGGTAAATATATACTTCTTAAAGCAAGTCTAAAACCGTCAACTGCAACAACATTTAGCTTATTGTTTTCCACTTCAAATAAACAACCTGTGAATATTGGTCTATTTTCTTCAGTACTTACAGCAAATATTGTTCTTCTTATCATATTTTTTAGCATATTCTGTTCTAAATCAATTGAATTTTCTATTTCTATTCTTGGCAATTCTGGAAATTCATCTGGATTCATTGTTGTAAGTTTATATAATGCCCCTTCACATTCAATTTCCAATAATTTATTTTCATTTAATGTAATATAAATTTCTGAATCAGGTAATTTTCTTATTATTTCACTAAACATTATTGCATTAACAACTGTACTTCCCTGTTCTTTTACGTCACTATCAATAACATATTCTATTCCTAATTCCATATCATAAGTAGTTAATTTTATTTGATTATCATTAGTTTGTATAAGTATTCCTTCTAATATTGGATTTGTAGTTTTTGAAGCTACTCCTTTTATTACGGAATTTAATGCTTTAAGGAGTGTATCCTTATAACAAACAATTTTCATTTTATAAACACCTTTCTTTCAAAAATCTTTTTTTGTATTAATTATATATATAATATAAATATAATTAGTAGTAGTAGTATTAGGTCTTGTGGATAATGTGGAAAACTATGTGGAAACTTATTGTCCCTATGTGTTGAACATGTGTAAAACATAGTGGATAACTATTAAAACTTTCCACACGAAAATTTGTGTGTTGTGGATATTTTACTTTTAAACATTTTATCAACACGCTTTCCACATTTTGCTGTGGATAATCAATCAAGCTCTTCCGTAAGTAAAGATAAATAATTTGTAACCAAACATAAATTCATAAGAACATATATTTGAAATAATTGTTAAAATTGTTTATCTAACTATTGTTCACCATTTATGATTATACTTTTCACACTTTCCACAATTAGTTTTGTATTATTTTTTTCTTTTATTTCATTTTCAATTTTCTTACATGCATGCATTACAGTTGAATGGTCTCTGTTTCCAAAGTCCTCTCCAATCTTTGGATAAGACATATTAGCAACTTCTCTACATAAGTACATTGCAATTTGTCTTGGAAAAGCGATTTCATTTGATCTTTTGTTGCTAGATAAATCATCTTTATTAATACTAAAATATTTTGCAACAATTTCTTTTATGTAATCAGATGATAGTACTTTTTCACTTTCAGCTTTAAATTCATTTATAGTATTTTCGGCTAATTCAATTGTTATAGGACTATGCATTAGAGATGCTCTAGCAATCATTTTATTAAATACACCTTCAAGTTCTCTAATATTAGAGTCAATTTTTGTTGCTATATTTGCTAAAATACTATCTTCTACTGAAATTTTTTCATCTTGAGCTTTTTTTCTCAAAATAGCTAAACGTGTTTCATAATCGGGACAAGATATATCTGCTAATAACCCCCATTCAAATCTTGATTTCAATCTATCTTCTAATAGTTGAATTTCTCTAGGTGGTCTATCACTTGAGATAATAATCTGTTTCTTTTCCTCATACAATTCATTGAATGTATGGAAAAATTCTTCTTGAACTTGCTTTTTTCCTGCTATAAATTGAATATCATCAATAAGTAATACATCAATTTTTCTATATTTATTTCTAAATACTTCCATTTTATTATCTTTTATTGCATTAATCATTTGATTGGTAAATTTTTCTGATGTTACATATAGAATTTTATAATTTCGGTAATTTTTTAAAATTCTATTTCCTATTGCATGCATCAAGTGAGTTTTTCCCAATCCTACTCCCCCATACAAAAAAAGTGGATTATAAGATTCTGCTGGTTTATCCGCTACTGCAAGCGCTGCAGCTTGAGCAAATCTATTATTATTTCCAACAACAAAAGTTTCAAAAGTATATTTTGGATTTAAAGATTTATTTGATAAATCAATTTCTCCCTCATCTTCTTGACTTGATGGTAAAATCTCATTTTTTACTTCTGTCTTTGCATTTTCATCGTCAAAAATAATTGTTAATGTCCTCTCTTTATTTGTTAAGTATTTGAAAGTATTAATAATTAGATCACCGTATTTCCCCTTTAATATATCGATATTATAACTTGAACGAGATTTTAAAACAATGTTATCTTCAGTCATATCAACGATTTTTAAAGGTAAAATCCAAGTATCATAAGCAATTGAAGTTAATTCAGGTTTTATAAGTTCTTTTGCTTGTCTAAAAAGTTCTTCATAATCGCTTTGCATATTCAAAACATCCTTTCAAAATAATTATATATAACATAAGTTATCCACAGAGTTATCCACACGTGTGGATAACTCTGTAATATTTATGTAATAAACAGAATATTTTATACAAACATTTATTCATTGCAAATTTGAATAGTGTTTGATATTATAAAGTCTCTACTATCATATCAAATTATTACAAATTTAGTCAATAGAATTGTGGATAATTTTGAAAAAATTGTGGATAACTTTTCTAAAATTTATGAAAAACGACAATTATTACAAAATTATTACAATGCTTTTGTTTAAAAGTTATACTATAATTTTTGTCAAATTGCAAGGTAATATTTTTTAGAAATTATAAAAAGTTTAAAATTTTTAAAATCTATTGACAAAAGCTTGAAATATGGTGTATAATCGATGTACTTGTTATTTTGTAACAATAATTTCCTGAAAAGGAATTAATATATAACAAAAAAATAGGAGGTGCAATGAAATGAAAAGAACATTCCAACCAAAAAATAGACAAGAAAAAAGAGAACATGGATTTATGAAAAGAATGTCTACAAGATCAGGAAGAAACGTTTTAAAAGCAAGAAGAGCAAAAGGAAGAAAGAAAATCTGTGCATAAGTAAATTAGCAATGTTTTAGATTCTAGGAAAGTTTCCTAGAATTTAAAAGTAATTGTACCTTAAGAGAACCGCAAAAACAATCAATAAAAGTTCTTTTATATTATTGAAAGGGATGTTAGAAAAAATGAAACAGACAGAAATGTTGAAAAAAAATTATGAATTTAAAACAGTTCTAACAAAAGGTCGTTTCTACTTAAGTAAAGATTTAAAAATAGTAGTATTAAAAAATAAAAAAGATATAAAATTACTAGGAATAGCCGTAAGTACAAAAAATGGAAAAGCTTTTGAAAGAAATCGAATTAAAAGATTAATAAGAGAAAGCTATAAAGTTTTAGAGGATAATATACAAAATGGTTATAGCATAGTAATTTTAATTAATAAAAATATAGATATAAATAATATGAAATATATAGATATTTTAACTCAAATGGAAAAAACATTAAAAAAAGCACAATTAATAAAGGAATAGAGGAAAATATGAAAAAAATATTTATATATTTAATTGAATGGTATCAAAAATATATTTCCAAATTTTTTGAAGCTAAAAATATAAGATGTAAATATTATCCAACTTGTTCAGAATATACAAAACAGGCAATTATGAAATATGGAGTATTAAAAGGGAGTATAATAGGTGGAAAAAGAATTTTGAAATGTAATCCTTTCTCAAAAGGAGGATATGACCCATTAAAATAGAAAGGGGCAAGATATGATAGCACCAATTGCCAATATATTTGGATATGTATTGAATTTTATTTATAATGTTGTAAATAATTATGGAATAGCAATAATTATTTTTTCAATTTTAATTAAATTAATAATGATTCCTATTTCAATAAAACAGCAAAGGACTATGCAAAAAACAACAAAAATACAAAATAAAATGAAAGAAATACAATTTAAATATAAAAACAATCCGGAACAATTAAATGCAGCTACAATGGAATTATATAAAAAGGAAAATATGAGTCCATTTAGCGGATGTTTTAGTGCTATAGTACAAATTATTTTATTATTTGCGGTATTTTATTTAGTAAAATCACCATTAACATATATGAAAAAAGTTGATAGTGATTTAATTGATAAATATTCAAAAATACTTCAAGAAAATAATTTAAGTACAAATAGTGCTTATCCAGAAATTGAAATTATTAGAGAAATAGATAATTTAAAATCAATTGGAAATCAACAAGATCAAACAGAAAATGTCGAAAATGCAGATAATAGTTCAGAAAATCAACAAGAATTAAAAAATAATATAAATGAAGAAGAATTAGATTCATTATATATTAATATGGAATTCTTTGGATTAAATTTAGCTCAAATTCCTATAAATAGTAATAATTGGAAAGCATATATAATTCCAATATTATATGTTATAATTGCAGTTATTTCATTAAGATTAACAAATCCAACTAAAAAACAAAAAGAAAATAATAACGAAGAAAAAGATGATATGATGGATTCAATGAATCAAATGAATAAAAATATGAATATAATGTTTCCTTTTTTATATTTAACAGTTGCGTTAGTTGCACCACTAGGATTAGCTTTATATTGGTTAATGAATAGTTTGTTAATGATAGCTGAAAAACTTTTATTAAATAAATTTATAAAAGAAGAGGAGGAATAGGAAATGGCTAAAAGTATAATAGTAGAAGGACACACAACTCAAGAAGCTATTGAAAAGGGATTAAAAATTATAAAATTACCTAAGGAATTGTGCGAAATAAAAATAATTGATGAAGGAAAAAAGAGCTTTTTTGATATATTAGCTCCAAAAGTTGTAAAAGTCGAAATTAAAGAAATAGAAGCAAAAAAACCAGAGGAAATTGAGATTGAAACAACAGAAGAAGAATTAAAAAATGCAGAAGAAGATTTAAGAATATTTTTAGATGAATTTTTAAATAAAATATCTGAAGAAGCTAAATATAATATAGAAATAAAAGAAAAATGCATATATATATCAATAACAGGAAATAATATTGGAAATTTAATCGGATATAGGGGAGACGCCTTATATTCATTAGAAAATATCTTAAAAGCAATTGCAAATAAAAAATCAAAAAATAAGGTAATTGTAAGACTAGATATAGAAAATTATAAAGAAAAAAGAAATGAAACATTAAAAGATTTAGCAATAAAAAAAGCAAAAATTGTAGAAAAAACAGGAAAAATAATAACACTTGAGCCTATGAAAGCTTATGAAAGAAAAATTATTCATAATGCATTACAAGAAAATCCTAATGTAGAAACAAGAAGTATAGGACAAGAACCAAAAAGAAGAATAGTTATTACAAAAAAAGAAAATTAAATAAAAAATCGGAAGTCAAAGTTCAGATTTTAATCAAAAGATTAAATAAGAATTTTGACTTTTTATTTTTAATAAAAATAATTAATAATTAATTTAAATAATAAAAAATAAATAATTAATAATAAAAAATAAATAATTAATGATAAAAAGGAGGAAAATATGAGTACAATTGTATCAATTGCTACGGCACCAGGGATTGGAGGAATCGGAATAATAAGAATGAGTGGAGAGGAAACATTTAAAGTTTTAAATAAAATATTTATTCCAAAAAAAATACAACCAATAGAAGAAATAAAAGGATATACAATTAAATATGGAAATATTGTAGAAAATAATAATATAATTGATGAAGTATTAGTTTCATATTTTAAATCACCAAAAAGTTATACAACTGAAGATATGTGTGAAATAAATTCACATGGAGGAGTTTTAATTGAAAGAAAAATATTAGAATTATGTTTAAAAAATGGAGCAGAAATGGCTGAGCCAGGCGAATTTACCAAAAGAGCATTTTTAAATGGAAGAATTGATTTAACACAAGCAGAATCAGTAATAGATATTATAAATGCAAAATCTGAAAAAGAAATGAAAAGTAGTGTAAAACAATTAGAAGGTTTTTTATCAGAAAAAATAAAAGAAATAAAAAAAGATATTTTAGATGTATTAGTAAATGTTGAAGTAACAATAGATTATCCAGAATATGATACACCTGAAGTTCAAGAAAAAGAATTAAAAAATATGTTAGAAAAAATAGAAAAAAAATTAAAAATATTAGAAAAATCATTTGATAATGGTAAAATAATAAAAGATGGAATAAAAACAGCAATAATTGGTAAACCAAATGCTGGAAAATCATCATTATTAAATGCAATTTTAAAAGAAGATAGAGCAATTGTAACAGATATTCCAGGAACAACAAGAGATACTATAGAAGAATTTGTAACTATAAATGGAATTACATTAAAATTAATTGATACTGCAGGAATTAGAAAAACAGAAAATATTGTAGAAAAAATCGGAATCGACAAATCCGTAGAGGAAGCGAATGATGCAGACTTAATAATTGCAATTTTTGATAGTTCTAAAGAGCTTGATAATGAAGATATGGAAATATTAAATTTAATAAAAAATAAAAAATCAATTATTTTATTAAATAAATCTGATTTAAATAATGTTTTAGACGAAAAAAATAAAATAATAAATAATTATTCAAAAAATATAATAAAAATATCAGCATTAAATAAAACAGGACTAGAAAAATTGTATGAAAAAATAACAGAATTATTTAATTTAAATGAAATTAATTTAGATAATGAAATATTGATAACAAATATAAGACATAAAAATATAATATCAAAAGCAATTGAAAACGTTAAAATGGCAAATAAGGCACTTTCAGATTCAATGCCTATAGATATCATTACTATATATATTAAACAAATTCTAGACGATTTAGGAGAAATTACAGGAGATTCTGTAACAGAAGATATAATTAATGAAATTTTCTCTAAATTTTGTTTAGGAAAATAAGAAAGGAGAAATAAAAATGAGTTATTATGCAGGAGATTATGATGTTGCTGTAATAGGAGCAGGACATGCAGGATGTGAAGCAGCTTTAGCCGCTGCAAGGCTTGGAATGAAAACAGTAGTTTTTTCAATTAGTTTGGAGGCTGTTGCTAATATGCCATGTAATCCTCATATTGGTGGAAGTTCAAAAGGGCATTTAGTAAGAGAAATAGATGCACTTGGTGGAGAAATGGCTAAAAATATAGATAAAACAATGATACAAATTAAGATGTTAAATACTTCAAAAGGGCCAGCAGTATACTCTTTGAGGGCGCAAGCAGATAGAAAAAGATATCAAATGGAAATGAAGCATACATTGGAAAAACAGGAAAATTTAGATTTAAAACAAGCAGAAATAGTTGACATAAAAATAGAAAATAATAAAATAAAGTCAATAGAAACAGATATAGGTGCTATATATAATGTAAAAACATTAATTGTTGCTAGTGGAACATATTTAAAGGGAAAAATATTTATAGGAGAGTATTCTAAAGAAAGTGGTCCAGATGGAGTTTTTCCAGCAAATAAGCTATCTGAATCATTAAAAAATAATGGAATAAAACTTGTTAGATTTAAAACAGGTACACCAGCAAGAATTAATAAAAAGAGTATAGATTTTTCAAAAATGGAAGTTCAAAAAGGTGAAGATAATATAATTCCATTTTCGTTTGAAGACAAAATGAATAATTTTGATCAAGTAGATTGTTATTTAACATATACAACAGCAGAAACTCATAAAATAATTAGAGAAAATCTACATAGATCACCATTATATGCAGGAGTAATAGAAGGAACAGGTCCAAGATATTGTCCTTCAATAGAAGATAAAGTTGTAAGGTTTGCAGATAAAGAAAGACATCAGGTTTTTGTGGAGCCAATAGGAATGGATACTGATGAAATGTATATACAAGGAATGAGCTCATCTTTACCAGAAGATGTACAAATTGAAATGTATAGAACTTTACCAGGATTAGAACATTGTGAATTTACACGTCCAGCTTATGCAATAGAATATGATTGTATTGATCCTGCTGATTTAAAATTATCTTTAGAATATAAAACTGTAGATGGTTTGTTTTTTGCAGGACAAACAAATGGAACATCTGGATATGAAGAAGCAGCATGTCAAGGATTAATTGCAGGGATAAATGCTTCACAGAAAATTAAAGGCAAGGAACCATTGATATTAGATAGAACAGAGGCATACATAGGTGTATTAATAGATGATATTGTTACAAAGGGAACAAATGAACCATATAGAATGATGACATCAAGAGCAGAATATAGATTATTATTAAGACAAGATAATGCTGATTTACGTTTAACTGAAAAAGGACATGAGATTGGATTAATTTCTGATGAAAGATATGAAAAGTTTTTGCATAAGAAAAAATTAATAGAAGAAGAAAAAGAAAGATTACAAAAAACTATTGTAAAGCCAACAGAAGAAGTAAATAAATATTTAAGAGAACAAGGTACATCTGAATTAACAACAGGATCAAAATTAGCTGAATTATTAAAAAGAACAGAAATAACTTATGCTTCACTTGCAGCAATTGATAAAGAAAGACCAGATTTACCAGAACAAGTTAAAGAAGAAGTTGAAATACAAGTTAAATATGATGGATATATAAAATTACAAGAAATGCAAGTAGAAAAATTTAAAAAAATGGAGAAAAAATTAATACCAGATGATATTAATTATGATGATATTAAAGGTATATGTTTAGAAGCTAGACAAAAATTAAATAAACATAAGCCACATTCAATAGGACAAGCATCAAGAATATCTGGAGTTTCACCAGCTGATATATCAGTATTACTAGTTTATTTACAATCTAGAAAAAATAAGTAGAAAAGAAAGGATATTTATTAAATGAATAAAGAGGAATTTTTTAATAAAATGCAAGAAAAATCAAAATTTATTAATATTGATTTTTCTGTGGAGCAATTAGAAAAATTTTATAGATATATGGAGTTATTGATAGAATGGAATGAAAAAATTAATTTGACAGCAATTATAGAACCTGAAGAAATAATATTAAAACATTTTATTGATTCACTTACAATATATAAAGATTTAAAAAATGCAAAAAGTTTTGTTGATGTTGGAACTGGAGCAGGATTTCCTGGGATACCAATTGCAATATTAAATAATGCATTGAAAGTAACATTAGTAGATTCTTTAAATAAGAGATTGATTTTTCTACAAGAGGTTATAAAGGAATTAAATCTTAATAATGTTGAACTTGTCCATGCAAGAGCAGAAGAATTTGGTCAAAATAAAAAATATAGAGAGAAATTTGATATAGCAACATCAAGAGCAGTAGCCAATTTGGCAACACTATCAGAATATTTGATTCCGCTTGTAAAAATTAATGGAAAATGTTTATGTATGAAAGCATCTGATGCGAATGAAGAAATAAGTCAGGCACAGAAAGCAATAGAATTATTAGGTGGAAAAATTACCAATGTAGAAGAATTTAATCTTCCACAAAGCGATATAGGAAGAACAATAATTATAATTGATAAAATAAAAATGACACCAAACAAGTTCCCAAGAAAGGCAGGAACACCAAGTAAAGAACCAATAAAATAAAAATGATTGCTCCACGGAAAAACGTGGAGCAATTTTTTTATATATTATTAAAAAAATATTGTGTGAATTTTTTATAAAAACCATTGACTTATTTTGTAATTTTTTATATTATTATTAGGTAGCAAAAATAACAAAAGTTTCTATTAAAAAACTTAAGAAAGAGGGGAAAGTAGAATATGGGAAAAGTAATTTCAGTAGCAAACCAAAAAGGTGGAGTTGGTAAAACAACTACAGCTGTTAATTTAAGTACTATTTTAGCCAAAAGAGGGAAAAAAGTTTTATTAATAGATACAGACCCTCAAGGTAATGCAACAAGTGGATTAGGAGTAACAAAGCAAGTTGAATTATCTGTATATGATATATTGATAGGTGAAACTGAATTTGAAGAAACTTTACAAGATACAACAATAAAAAATTTGAAAGTTTGTCCATCAAACATTAGTTTGGCAGGAGCAGAAGTACAACTTGTATCTATGATGTCAAGAGAACAGAGATTAAAAGGAAAATTAGATGTGATCAAAGATAAATTTGATTATATAATAATAGATTGTCCTCCATCTTTGGGATTAGTAACATTAAATGCATTTACTGCGTCAGATAGTGTATTAATACCAGTACAATGTGAATATTTTGCATTAGAGGGATTGGGACAACTTTTAAATACAGTAAATTTGGTAAAAAAACATTTAAATAAAAATCTTGAAATTGAAGGAGCTTTACTTACAATGTATGATGCGAGAACAAATTTATCAAATCAAGTTGTAAAAGAGGTAAAAAAATATTTTGAAGATAAAGTATATAAAACTGTAATTCCAAGAAATGTTAGATTAAGTGAAGCACCAAGTTATGGAATGCCTATAACATTATATGACCCAAGATCAAAAGGGGCAAAGGCTTATGAAAAGTTTGTAAAAGAACTTGAAAAGAATAATTAATACTTTTGAGTAAGTTTAATTAAGAAATATATTTCAAAAAAAGGAGGATAAAATGGCAAAACCAAAAATGACAGGTTTAGGAAAAGGTCTTGATGCATTATTTGCAAATGTAAATGTTGAACCAGAAGAAGAAAATATAAAAGATGAGTTAGAAAATTCAGGAAATTTAAAAACATTAAAGATAACTGATGTAGAACCTAATAGAGAACAACCAAGAAAACAATTTAAGCAAGAAGCTCTTGAGGAATTAGCAGAATCAATAAAAGAATATGGAATAATTCAACCTATAGTTGTAGCTGAACAAGAAGGATATTATTCAATAATAGCAGGCGAAAGAAGATGGAGAGCAGCCAAATTAGCGGGTTTGGAAGAAATACCAGCAATAATTAGAGAAAATGATGAACAAAAAAATAGAGAAATTGCATTAATAGAAAATATACAAAGGGAAGATTTAAATCCTTATGAAAAAGCAGTTGGAATAAGAAATTTAATGGATAAATATGGATTAACACAAGAAGAAGTATCAAAAAGAATAGGGAAAAGTAGAAGTGCTGTATCTAATACAGTAAGAATATTAAATTTGGCTCCAGATGTTCTAGAATTTGTAAAAGAGGGAAAACTATCTGAAGGACATTGTAAAGCACTAGCTGCAATAACTGACCCAAAAAGACAGTATGAAATGGCTGTAAGAATGATTGAAAGAGGAGAATCAGTAAGACAAGCTGAACAAAAAAACTTAAGAGCGAAAAAAGAAAAATATTTAGATCCTAAATATAAAATGCTATATGATGATATAGAAGATAAGTTTCAAGGATTTTTTGGAACAAAAGTAAAATTAGATCAAGGAAAAAGAAAAGGAAAAATCATTATAGAATACAATGGAAATGCAGACCTAGAAAGAATTTTAGATTTAATTAAATAATTTTAAAAAAACTATTGACAAGCGACATGAAAGTGTGTTAATATAAGTAATGTCGCAAGACACGGAGAGGTGGTCGAGTTGGTTTATGGCACCAGTCTTGAAAATTGGCGTGCGTTTATAGCGTACCGTGGGTTCGAATCCCACCCTCTCCGCCATATAAAAAAGTTAGATATCAAAAATAAATATCTAACTTTTGTTTATATAATGTAGGTGTACCCAAGTGGTGAAGGGGGCAGTTTGCTAAACTGCTAGGTCGAGTAATCGGCGCGGAGGTTCAAACCCTCTCACCTACGCCAAGATCTCAATATATAATATTGAGGTCTTTTTTTTGTATATAAAATTTATTATAGAAAGGTGTATAAAAAAATAAGGACTTGAAAGTTACATAAAAAAATGTTATAATAAATATACGAGTGGTAGTATATTACCAAAAACTTTTGGAGAAAAAGAGGAGAGAAATTATGAATGCATTCTGGATGTTTGTTGGCTGCGTGGTACTTGCATGTCTGATTCCACCGCTGACTCCGCTGTTCCTTTTTGGGGCAGTATTCATTCTCTTGGCGTACGCATGGCAGCTTGTGATTATCTTTGCAGTGCTTGGATTTATCGTATGGCTGTTCAAGAAGGTCACCAAGGAATAAAAAAGCAAAAAAACAGGAAATTTGACTGAAGATCCTGTTTTTTTGCTGTGTATAATAAAAAAATTGAATAATTTTGCCAAAAAATATTGCAAGAAAAAAAAAAATAGTTTATAATTAATATGTAATAATATGCAAATAAAGAAAGATGGTGATGCCATGAGAAGAAAAACGACATATTTAATATATATTTTTTTGATAGCAATATTATTTAGTAATATTATAATTCCAAATTATAGTTTTGCTGGTGATGACATAGAGTCTGGTGAAAATGTAACAATTAGTGAAGTTGTAACAAAAGCCCAAAAAGAAGGAATCGAAGAGTCTAAGGTAAAAAATCAGATTTTAAGGCGTATAAGAGCAAAAGGATATACGGATGAACTTGCTCAAGAAGTTTATACCAAATATTATAATAATAGTGAAAAAGTTTCTGTAACTTACAAGATTACAGCACATGTAAATTCTTCATCAATAAACGTTTCATCTGTTTTTGTAAATTTAACAGATGAGGAGGATGAGGCATTATCTACAACAAGCTTATCATCAAGTTCAGGAACATCTTCTGGAGGAGGGTCATCAAGTTTAAATATAAATACAAGTAATTATAAACCAGGTACCCCAACTCTTGGAACAACTACATCTCAAAAAGTTGGAATTATCTTGTCAGCATTGCAAGCAGTTGGAGCTATTGGAATAGTAGTTGCAATTGCATTAATTGGATTTGACATGATATTAGGTAGTGCAAGTGAAAAAGCAATATCTAAAGAAAAGATGATAGGAATATTAGTAGCAGCAATAATGATAACAGGAGGAACAACAATTGCAAAAGTTATTGTAAATATTGCAAACGGCTTTTAAAAGTGAGATTTGCAAAGTTTTTTAATATATGATATAATATAGAGGGTGATGTGTATGAAGAAAAAATGTTTAAAAATAATTTTGGCATTTATGTTAGTAATGGTAATAACATTTCAATATCCAGTTGAAGCAAAAGCATTTAGTTTTGGAGATTTTTTTAATAGTGTAGGAAAAATATTTAATAATGGAGTAAAATTTTTGGGAAATGTTTCTAATTCTACTAAAAATTTTAGTAAAATGCTTGAAAACGCTGGAAATTTAGCAAAAAAATATGATCAAAGTGGTCTTGGTAATTCTCTTACAAAATTAGCAGGATATGTAAAAGATATAGGAACAAAAGGAAATGATCTTACGAAGTATATTGGAAATTTACCACAAGACTTGTTAAGTAAAGCAGGAATTAGTCAAGATAATGTTAAAGCAATTAAAGACCTTTTAAAGCAAGTAGATGGATTAAATGGAAAAAATATATTTAATTTAACGAATTTGAGTGGAGCAAAAAGTTCACTTTCTGATATACAAAAACTAATTAATGGATTGGGAAATGTTCTTAAGACTAGTGGGCTATCTGCAACAGATAAGCAAAATGCATTGCAAGCATTAAATAAAGTAGAAAGTCTTTTGGAAGATTTTCAAAATGTATTCAATTTGTCAGATAGTTTAAAATCATCACCAGAATATCAAGAATTGAAGCAACAATATGAAGAATTAAAAAATCAAGCAGATTCATTAAAGAAAACATTGTCATCTGGACAATCACAAAAACTTGACGAAGTTTTATATGTATATACATTTGATAGGGAAAAAGATCCAAGTAAATATTCTTCAACAGCAAGTAGTGTAGATGATATAATAAAAAGTGCAAATGCATTCTTACAAGTTGGAGAAGATTCTAATATAATAGATGCAACAAGATTACAAACTGTTTCAAAATTTGTATCAGGAGTATTATTGACAATAGCAATAGCAATTACTGTAATTTCAGCAGCTATAATGGGTATAAAATTTATGACAGAAAGTGTAGAAGACAAAGCAAAAATAAAAGAATCTATGACACCATGGGTAATAGGTATACTTGTAGCATTTGGAGCATTTGCAATATGGCAAGTAACAATAAACATTATGAGCCAAATGTAAAATAAATTAGTTATTAAAATTTTATAAATATAATTCAAATAATAAAGGAGGAAAAATATGAATAAGACTATAAAAATAATTACAGTATTAATGTTAGTAGCAATGATTGTATTTGCATTTTCTAATGTTGCAATGGCAACAGATGTTGAAATTACACCAACACAACCTACAACTGAAGACATAAGTGGGCTAACAGAAATGGCTGGTAAAGTTATTGGATTAATCCAAGTAGCATCTATAGTTTTAGCAACAATATTAATTGCAGTATTTGGTTTTAAATTTATAATGGGAAGTGCTAACGAAAAAGCAGATTATCAAAAATCATTTATTCCATTAATAGTAGGTTTAGTTGTTGTATTTGCAGCAACAAGTATTGCAAAAATGATAATGTCAATTACAGGTTCAGGGTCATAATACTTAAGCAAAGTTAATTAATTAAAAAAAGTACATTTTTATGATAAATTTTATCATAAAATGTATTTTTTTTTTGTTTTATATGTTATAATAAAATAGGAGAAATAAGTAAAACGAAAGAGAGGAGAAAAATATGGCAAGATACACCTATACCATACCAAGAGATACAAAAGGAGAAGGAAAAATTTTAATGATATTTTCCAAAAAATCTTTTATTTGGACAATATGCTTTGCAGGATTTGGATTAATAACAGTATATTTAATTTGTACCATATTAAATCATGCAGTTATTGGAATAATCGGAACATTATTATTTGGGCTAGTAGGTTTTATAATATCTACTATGAAAATGCCAAATTCACAAAATTTTGAGATTCTAAGAAAAACAGGAGGAGAAAATATAGATGAAATACTAATTAGATATATAAAATTCAGAAGAAAGGGAAAAAGATTATATTTATATTACAAAGGAGGAGAAAAGAATGAGCAATGAGACAGAAAATTTAATTAATGTATTATCATTTGTAGTTGTTATTTTATTTTTTATAATTATAGTTTTAGCTATAATATGGATTGTTATTATGATAAAAAATAAAAAGAAACAAAATGAAAAGGAAACTGTTGGCGAAAAAGAAGCAAATATAGAGTCAAATAATAAAAAGAAAGACAAAAAGTCAAAAGAAAATGCTAAAGCAAAGCCAGAGTATAATTTAAATTCAATATTTGATTTTATGGATTTTGAAAGAATTGAAGATAACATGATTATTCAGAAAAAAGGAAAATACTTAATGGTAATAGAGTGTCAAGGAATAAATTATGATTTAATGTCTGAAATGGAAAGAACATCCGTTGAACAAGGATTTATTGAATTTTTAAATACTTTAAAATATGAAATACAAATATATGTACAGACAAGAACAGTAAATTTGGAATCAAGTTTGCAATCATATAAATTAAAGTTTAGAGATATAGAAGATAGATATAATGCTGTTGAAAACAGTTATGAGCAGATGAGAGAAGAAGGAACACATTCAGAACAAGAATTAAGAAAAGCATACATGGAAGTAATAAAACAAAGAAACAAATATGAATATACAAAAGATATAATTGCAGATACAGAGAAGAATAGTAAAAATAGTAATGTATTGCATAAGAGATATTATATAATTTTATCATATTACGAAGACGAAGTTGATACAGAGAACTATTCAAAAAGTGAGATACAAAATTTAGTATTTTCTGAATTATATACAAGAGCAAGATCAATGATGGCAACATTAGGAAGATGTGAAGTAAATTCTAAAATTCTTGATTCACAAGGATTAATCGAATTATTATATAATGCATATAACAGGGAAGACGCAGATGTATTTAATGCAAAACAAGCACTTGCATCTGGATTTGAAGATTTATATTCAACAGCACCTGATGTATTTGATAAAAAGATAAAATTATTAGATGAAGAAATTCAAAAGAAAGCCGTTACAATTGCAAATGAAGCAGTAAATGAAGCAAGAAGTGATAAGGAAATGATGGTAAGGCTAAGAGAAGAAAATGCAAAAAATATGATATTTGATTTTGCAGAAAATTTAATAACAGAGAACGAATCATATTTAGGTAAAGATATTGCGGAAGATGCAAAAGTTAAACTAAGGAGAAAAAAGAAAGAAACTGAGGAGGGAGGAAAAGATAATGAATCTAATGAACCTAAAGTTAAAAAAGCAAGAGGAAGAAAACCAATTAGCAAATAATGCTAAAGAACCAGTTTTTTTAAGAAAAAAGAGTATAAAAGAATTGATAGCACCATCAGGAATTGATGCATCAAATATAGATCATTTAGAGATAATTTCAAATGTTACTAGATATGCAAGAAGTTTTTATGTTTCAAGTTTGCCAAGGTCTTGTATATTTCCAGAATTATTTAGATCATTATATATGTTTGGAGATATTAATACATCAATATATATAAAACCTATTGGTGAAGCTTCTTCACAAAATGAATTAAATAAAATAATTACAGAACTAGAAACAGAAAGAATTGTTGCAACTGATAAAGGAAATATAAACAGAGAAAGTATATTAAGCCAAAAGAAATATGAAACAGAACAATTAAGAGATGAAATTGCAGCAGGATTTAATAAATTATATGAAGCTTCAATTGTATCAACATTATTTGCTTATAGTAAAACAGATTTGGATAGATTATCTAAAATGCTAACATCAGAAATGTCAAAGTCATTAGTTGGAATAAGAAGTGCATGGGCAATTCAAGAAGAAGGATTTAAATCAGCATTACCATTAATGGAAAATAGTATAAATAAAACACATACTTTTGATAGACCTTCAATGGGAACAGTTTTCCCTTTTACTACATCAAATGTAGGACATGATACAGGTGTACCTTTAGGAGTTAATAAACAAACTGGTGTACCAATATTGTTTGATAATTTCCACCCATCTTTGACAAATTATAATATGGTTATATTTGCTAAATCTGGTGCTGGTAAATCAGTAACAATGAAAACATTAGTATCAAGATCTGCAATGTTAATGGGAATTGAAAGTTTAGCTCTAGATGCTGAAGGTGAGTACACAATAGTTGCAGAGTCATTGGGAGGAATTAATGTTGTAATTAGTCCAACTTCAGAAACAATTATAAATTTGTTTGATATTGAAATAGAAAGAACAAGAGATGCAATTACAGGAAAAGAAAGAGACGTTTTAAATATTGAGAATAAAGTTGAAGACGTTACACAAGCTTTGATGACAATGGCAAAAGGTAGTACAAAGAGCCAAGAGGTTAACGAGCTTACAAAACAAATTATTTCAGAAGCTGTAAATGAAGAATATGATGCAATAGGATTAACTTCTAATCCATTAAGTTTATATGAAGAAGCAAATCCAAATAATATTTTTGAAAAAAGAAAAAAATTAATGCCAACAATTGGTTCTTGGTATAAACGTTTACAAATTAATGCTCAAAACAATACAATAAAAGATTATGAATATCATTATAATTATTTATTAAAGGTTATGAAACAGTATATAAGAGAGTATGATGGTCAGATGGCATATTTTGATGGACAATCTACATTCGATTTGTTAGAAGGATCACCATTCATTAATATAGATATTTCTCAACTTGAGGAACGTTTTGCTAGACCACTTGCTCAACAGATTTTAATGTCTTGGATATGGGAAAAATTCGTAAAGAAAAATAGTGAGGATAGAAAAAAGGCTAGACAAAAAAGAGTTATAGTAGATGAGGCGTGGATGTTACTTCCATTCCCAGAAGCTGTTGATTTCTTAAATAAAATGGCAAGACGTGCAAGAAAAAGAAATGTATCTTTAGCTATTATTTCACAGAGATTCCAAGATTTTTATGAGAAGCCAGAAGCTCAAGCAGTTCTTACATCTTCTGATACTAAATTATTCTTAGCACAGGATAAATCAGAAATTGCACAATTAAAAGAAGTATTTAAATTAAGTGAAGGTGAAGCATCTTTCTTAGTTACATGCACAAAGGGTGAAGGACTTCTTAAGGTTGGACAAGATACAACTATTATTCAAATTACACCTACTAGAAAGGAATTTGAATTTGTTGAGACAAACTTAAACATATTAGCTGCAAAAAATCAAAAAGCACATAGATAATTTAAATGATAAGTGGCTTTTAGGAATTAGACATTATATTTTTGTAATGTCTAATTAAAAAAACTACTTAAAGATAGGAGGATATAGATGAAGAATTATGTAAAAGGTAATGTGGTTAAGAAGTTAATATGTAGTTTTATTCTAATTAGTATTTTATTTAGTACAGTTGTTTTTCCTATACATGTTTATGCTAATAGTTTTACTGATTGGGCTAAAGATGCATTTTCGAATTGGACTGATGAATGGAAAAATGTTTTTTCTGGTGGAAAATCAGATGATGAAGAACTAACTGGCGCACAAATTCTTAGTAAATTGAGTGAAAAATGTGATAGTTTTGTTGGATTTGCAAGTGCAGATAGTAAATATAATAATTTTGTAAAAAAATTAAAAAAAGATGATAGCAGAAATAGTGTAGAGATTACTAATAATAAAATTTTGGTAAAGGCTACTTCAGCAGAATCTGTAAAAAAATCTCTATGGCCAGAATGTTGTTCTGAAGGAGAAGCTGATAGAATTGTTGGAAATTTGTATTCTGACATTATTGAAATTCAAATTATTTCAACGGAACCGACAGATGGGGAAGAGGATACTAGAACAGAAACAGAAAAAATAGAAGATAAATTAGTTGAACAGGGATATTCAAAAACAGAAGCGAAAATTATAGTGGAAAATAATGGTTATAATGTAAATGATGATGGAACAGTTACAGTAACATTGTCTGCAGAAGATCAAAGAAATTTGGGAGTTTCAGATCCAACTATTGCTAAAGTTGAATCTGAAAACAAATCAGATTGGGCTGACGAATTGGGAGGAGTATTATTAAGACCTATATTTGCATTAGTAAACTTTATTGCAGATTCAGTAATAAAAATAACAGGAAAAACAATGTTTCCAGAAGCTTATGGAAATGGAACAACAGAAATAATGACAAATGGCCCTGTTCCACTGGGATATGATGAAAAAACAGTCCAAGAGGTTAAAGTTGATGTTTCTGATTATGAAGCATTATCTGGAGATTATTATCCACAATTTAGATATACCCCAGAAGAAATATTCTCAGGACAAGTAAACATATTAAGTATAGATTTTATATCAGGAAAAGATTCAGATGGAAATACAATTAATAATACAGGATGGACAGCATTAAGAAAAGTAATTGCTGGATGGTATAAAGCATTAAGATTGATAGCTGCGATTGGGCTTTTATCAGTATTAATATATACAGGTGTAAAAATAATCTTAAGTTCAACAGCTAAAGATAAAGCTAAATATAAAGAATGGATAGTAAACTGGTTTATAGCAATAACATTATTATTTACAATGCACTATATAATGAGTTTTATAATAACAATAAATTCAGAAATAAGCAATTTATTATATACAAGTACTAGAGGAATAAAAGTTATACCAGTAAATGGTGATGGAAAGATTCAATCATTTACAACGAATTTAATGGGATTAGTAAGATTTCATATATTAGAGCAATCATTTAAAAATAAGATAGCTTATGAAATAATGTATATTGCATTAATAGTATACACTTTGAAGTTTACATTTGTATACTTAAAAAGGGTAATGTATATGGCATTTTTAACACTTGTAGCACCGATTGTAGCATTAACATACCCAATAGATAAAATGAATGATGGTAGAGCACAAGGTTTTGAAATGTGGTTAAAAGAATATATATTCAATGCAGTATTACAGATATTACATTTTTTACTATATCATGTGCTAATAAGTTCAGCAATTGAACTAGCAGCTAATAATCCAATATATGCAATTGTTGTATTAGGATTTATGAATGAAGCTGAAAGATTGTTAAAGAAAATATTCGGATTTGATAAAGCTGGTGGAGGAACTGTTGGTGGTATGGCAACAGCATTTGCCGCAACATCAGTTGCTTCAAGCTTAAGAAGTATTGGAAAATTTGGAAAAGGACCTGGTGGAAAAGGTCCAGGTGGAAAAGATGATAATAAGATTGGAGATTTTAAACCAAATACAATAGATGGTACAAAAGGATTATTAGTAGATCCAAATGCACAAGCACCAGCTAATGTAACAGAAACACCAACAAGTGCAGGAACAAGTGGACAAGGAAATGGTGGTGCTAATACTAATGGACGTAGTAACCAGTTAAATTTAGATAACAATGAAAGTGATTCAGATCCATATTTAGATCAATATGCAGAATATGATAATGAATTTGATAATATGCCTGAACCAGAGGATGAAAATTATTGGGATAATAATGAAGACTATTTAAAAGGAGAAGATTTATTGAATCAACCTCCTAAATCTCCAACACCTCCAACAGTTTCAGCAAATGATAATGGAACAGGAAATGCTCAACCTACTGAAACACCAATTCAAAATCTAGCAGATAATAAAGAAGAAGGAAGATTGAAAAAAATAGGAAGAGGAATAGGAAGCTTAGGAAAAGCAGCTGTAAGACCAATATACGATTTTGATAAAACAGGAGCATATAATGGAAAAAGACTTGCAAGAAATATAGCAAGAGGAGCACTTGGAGCAGGAATGGGAGTTGCTGCTGCAGCAGTACAAGCTGGTATAAGTATAACAGATGGAAAATATAATCCTATGGAAGCTGTTGCAGCGTTTTCTGCAGGATATGCTGGAGCAGGAGCTGTAACTAACAAGATAGAAGGAATTGGAAGTACATACATGGATGGATATAATACAGGAAATAATGATGCAAAAATGAATAAAGCAATTGATGACTTTAAAAATAGAGATGATGTAATAGCAGCTTTTAAGAAAAAATATGGAGATGAGTGGAAGAAACAAAGAGAAAGAGCTGCAGAAAACTATTTTGCTTATGGAGAAACAGATGTATCAAAAATGATAAAAAATATGGATAATGCGGATAAACTTATGAAATCAAATAATGCCGTTGAGGGAAATCAAAAATGGGATCAAAATCAAGCTGATACTCAAATAAGAAATATAGAGAAGGCAAGAAAAGAATTAAAAGATATGAATATGTATGGAAAAATAATGAATGATAATGAACAAGCAGAAAAATTTGTTCAGAGTCAAGTTCAAAGCTATGTAAAAAATGAATTAAAAAATGAGAAAAATCCAACACAAAAGGCTGCAGAATATGAAGGAAAAGTAAGAACTTTATTGTCTCAAATGAAACAAGTAAAATAATTAAGTGGCTTTTAGGAATTAGACACTATAAAAGAATAGTGTCTAATTAAAAAAACTACTTAAAAAATATATTTAGGAGGATTTTAATGAGAAGTTATATAAATAGAAGTAAGTTGAATAAATTAATAAGCAGTTTTCTTGTAATTAGCATATTTATTAGTATAATGTTTTTTTATCCAATGCGAGTTTTTGCTTTGACAAATAAAGATGCCGCAGAGATTTTAGCAAATTCAGGTATAGACAGTTTTTTGGGAATGAATGAGGAAACCTATGAGAAGTTTGTAAATGAATTAAAAGAACAGGATAGTACTAGTAGTATTGAGGAGAAAGATGGAAAAATTATAATAAAAACTAGTTCATCAGATAAAGTAAGAACAGCTTTAGTTAATACTATATGCAGTAATAATACTGCAGATGCTGATCTAATTGCTAGTAATTCATCAAATATTTTTGCAAACAGTATTGAAGTTGTTGTAGTTAATGGGGAAACAGGAAAAAAAGATTCAGAGATTGAAAAAGAAGAAACAAGTTCGAGTAATGCAAATAATGAAAATAATGCGAATACAAGTACAAATTCACAGATGACAGGAGCAGAAATCTTTAATGAGTTAAAAAAACAATGGGCTAATTCTTTATTTGATTTTGATGATAGTAAATATAATAGTTTTGTTAGTCAGATAAAAGAAAAAGATAATAGAGGAAGATATAGTGTTGAAATAGTTAATGGAAATAAAATTGTAGTAAAAGCTGTAAAAAGTGATGTTGAACTTGTTCTGAAAAATTTTTGTTCGGATTCATCAGATGCATATAATATTGCTTATGGATTGTATCCACAGTTTTTGGAAGTAGATGAAAATATTCAAACAACGGTTCCAGAAGGAGAAAATGATACAAGAACAGAAGAAGAAAAAATTGAAGATAAAATAGTTGAAGAATATAATTATTCACCTTCAACAGCAAAACTTATTGTTGAGAATAAAAAGTATGTTGTAAATGAAGATGGATCAGTTACCGTAACAGCCACAGCGGATGAATTAAAGGACTATGGTGCATCTGATGCTCAAATTGCTAAAAATGAATCATCAAACACAACTATAGGAGAAATGGCTGACCAATTAGGAGGAATATTATTAAGACCGATATTTGCATTAGTAAATTACATAGCAGATTCTGTAATGAGAGTTACAGGAGAAATAATGTATCCAGAAGCTTATAATAGTGAAACAGGTGATAGAGCAGATATAATGACTGCAGGAAATGCAGTAGATCTTGGTTATAAGAAATCAACAAAGGTTGAAGTAGATGTTTCTAATTTTAAAGCACTTTCAAAAAAATATTATCCACAATTTAGATATACCCCAGAAGAAATATTTTCAGGACAAGTAAACATATTAAGTATAGATTTTATATCAGGAAAAGATTCAGATGGAAATACAATTAATAATACAGGGTGGACAGAATTAAGAAAGGTAATTGCAGGATGGTATAAAGCATTAAGATTAATAGCAGCAATTGGACTTTTATCAGTATTGATATATACAGGTATAAAAATAATAATGAGTTCTACAGCAAGAGATAAAGCCAAATATAAAGAATGGATAGTAAATTGGTTTATAGCAGTAGCATTGCTATTTACAATGCATTATATAATGAGTTTTATAATAACAGTTAATTCGGAAATAAGTAATTTATTATATACAAGTAGCACAGGTATAGAAGTTGTACCAACTAATGATTCTCAAGGATTAGGAATAAAGACATTTACAACAAACTTAATGGGATTGGTAAGATTTCATATATTAGAAGAGTCATTTTCTACCAAAATAGCTTATGAAATAATGTATGTTGCTTTGATAGTATATACACTTAAGTTCACATTTGTATATTTAAAAAGGGTATTAAATATGGCATTCTTAACACTAGTAGCACCGATTGTAGCATTAACATACCCAATAGATAAAATGAATGATGGTAAAGCACAAGGATTCGAAATGTGGTTAAAAGAATATACATTTAATGCATTATTACAAATATTACATTTTTTACTATATCATATATTAATCAGTTCAGCTATTGAGCTTGCAGCTAATAATATAATATATGCAATTGTTGCGTTAGGATTTATGAATGAAGCAGAAAGGTTGTTAAAGAAGATATTTGGATTTGATAAAGCAAATGGAGGCACTGTTGGAGGAATGTCTGCAATAACAGCAGCAACTGTTGCATCAAGTTTTAAAAATTTAGGAAGATTAGGAAAAGGTAAGGGTGGAAATCGTCAAGATAGTTCATCAGATGGAAAAATTGGAGATTTTAAACCTAAAACAGTAGATGGAACAAAAGGATTAATGATAGAATCAAATTCACCAAATTCAGGAGCAACGAGTGGTGGAGATAATGAATCAAGTAATGAACCTCCAAGTCCTGGAACAGGTTCATCTGATAGAGATCAAGAAAATGATAATACAGATGGTGGAACGAGAGATAATTCTGCTAATTTAAAAGGACAAGGAAATGATACAGATACTGACACTGAAGGAACTGCAAATAATGCAGGGACAAATGAAAATGATAGTACTGATGCTGGAAACAATTCACAAGGAGAAAACATAGAACCAGTTCAAGACCTTGCTAGAGGAAAAGAAACAGGAAGATTAGAGAAAATGTGGAATGGAGCAAAAAGTCTAGGAAAATCAGCAATTAAACCAATATATGATGTTGATAAAACAGGATCATATAATAGGAAAAGGTTTGTAAGAAATGTAGCGAGAGGAGCTCTTGGAGCTGGAATGGGTGTTGCAGCGGCAGCAGTACAAGCTGGTATAAGTATAACAGATGGAAAATATAATCCAATGGAAGCTGTAGGAGCATTTTCAGCAGGATATGCTGGAGCTGGTGCAGTAGTAAATAAAGGTGCTGCAATTGAAAATACATTTATGAGTGGATACAATTCAGGAGATAATGATGCAAAAATGAAGCAAGCTGTTGACGACTTCAAAAATAGAGACGATGTAATAGCTGCATTTAAGAAAAAGTATGGAGATGATTGGAAAGATAAAAGAGAAAGAGCTGCAAATAATTACTATGCTTATGGAGAAACTGATGTTTCAAAAATGATTAAAAATATGGATAATGCAGATAAACTTATGAAATCAAATGAGAGTTGGGATACAACTACAGCAGATACTCAGATGAGAAATATTGAAAAAGCAAGAAAAGAATTAAAAGACATGAATATGTATGGAAAAGTAATGAATGATAATGAACAAGCTGAAAAATTTATAAAAAGTCAGGTAAGTGATTCTGTAAGTGAATCACAATTAAGAACATTATTAGCTCAAATGAAGCAAACAAAGTAGAAAAATAAGTGGCTTTTAGGAATTAGACACTATGAAAAAATAGTGTCTAATTAAAAAAACTACTTAAAGAATTAATAATTAGGAGGAAATATGAGGAACAAAATTTCAAGATTAGTAGCGATAATTCTTTTATTAAATATTATAGTACAATTTTGTATTTCATTAAAGAATGTTTTTGCAGCAACATCTAAATGTACACTGGAAGAGTATATAGTTAAAGCTGCAGGAATAACAGCTGATGATGGATGGTTTTTTGGATTACTAGGACATAAATCAGCAACTACAAAGTTGTTAAACGATCCCAATGGAGCGAACTATAAAAAATATATAACGCCAATTTCAAATTATATTTTGGAAAATTATGTTAAGGAAAGTACAGTTACAGAGGATGATGTTCTAACACTTATGGAAGAAGCAAGAGATCAAATTCAAATAGAATATGATTTAAGTAATAATGAATTTAAATCTGCAGATTTATCTGGAGTTTCAGATAGTTTATTATCCTATATAAATAGAACACAAGAACAGATAAAAAATAATGCTCCAAGTAGTTCTGATTTAAGTGAAGACGAATTAAATAAAATATCTGAAGGAGTATATAAGAGTGGATCAACTTATTTTTGTACTGCTAAGGTTGCAATAGATGTATGGGGAAGTGATATAAAACAAGCAATAATTAATAAGTGCATGGGAGCAAATGGAATTATTGATGGAAATTATGATTGGGATAAGATTATTGAAAAATATCAGAATAATATAAATAAAATTAGGGTATCTTTTAATTCAGTAGATAGTAATAATAAACCAACAGGAAGCCATTCTGATATATGGATTAATATTGTATTAAGTGATGTAAAAGGTTATGAAACTAGTAATAATGAACTTAATAATGTAGAAGGATCAGGCTTAGATACGGTGGATACAATATTAGGGATGATGATAGAACCAATAATTGATTTTGTTACATTTATTTCAGATACAATAATGAGCTGGACAGCAAAATTTATGTTAGAAGAAAAAGAAGCAGAGCCAGTTATGCAAACAGATGCTACAATAGATGAGAATAACACAGGTGTAGTAGGGTCTTTAGGAAAGTTTGTAAAGAGTATTGTTAGTGCAATTACGGGAGGGGCAACAGGAACAACAAATGCAAATGAAAGATTAGATGAAGAAGAATCAACAACAGCTGAAAATAAAGATGGAATAACGATGACAATGAACATGAATTATTATAAAAATGTGTTTAATCAAGTAAAAAGATTAAAATTTCCTAAATTTAAATATTCTCCAGAAGAGATATTCTTAGGAAATGTAGACATGCTTAGTATAGATTTTATAACTGGAAAGGTTACAGACTATGAAGGAATAAGAGATAATAATTCAACAGGTTGGAAAGCAATAAGAAAAAACGTAGCAACATGGTATAAAGTAATGAGATATATAGCATTAATTGGACTATTATCTGTTCTTATTTATACAGGCATAAGAATAATAATAAGTTCAAATGCAGGAGATAAAGCTAAGTATAAGGAAAGAATAGTAAATTGGTTTGTAGCAATAGTGTTATTGTTTGTTATGCACTATTTGATGGCATTTATAGTTACGGTAGTTCAGAATATAACAACATTATTTGGAAGCTCAATTGGAAAAATTACGGTTGTAGCAGGAGATATGAAATTTGACACAAATTTAATAGGATTAGCAAGATTTCAAATGCAACAACAACCACTTTCAAAACAAGTTGTAAACTTAATTATATATATAGCACTTGTAACACTTACTCTAAAATTTACAATTACATATTTGAGAAGGATGTTAAACATGGCGTTCCTAACATTGATAGCACCGATTGTAGCATTGACATATCCTATAGATAAAATGAATGGACAAGCACAAGGATTTAATCTATGGCTAAAAGATTATATTTATAATTCATTATTACAACCAATGCATTACTTTTTATATTTAATTTTAATAAATTCATGTCTTACATTAGCAGCAAGTAATCCGATATATGCAATAGTAGCATTACTATTTATGTCAGAAGCTGAAAAACTATTGAAACAAATCTTTGGATTCCAAAGAGCGAGAATGGGAACAGTTGGAGGTATAGCAGGAGCTATGAAAACAGCAGCAGTTACTAGTATGCTTATGAACATGTTTAAAAATCCTATTATAGGCGGAAAAGGACCAGGTGGAAATATTGGGCCAGGAGGAATTAGAGAAAATTTCCAATTTTCTGATTCTAATGGAGATATAATGCCACTTGATTTTTCAGAAGAAGATTATTTTAAATTAGCAAATTTGTATAGAATAAATGGAAATATTTCAAGTCAAAGATTAAATATAGATAAATACATATTTAATTTGAGAAATCAACTTTCACAAGAAGAATTAGCTAATCTAAAATGGAATAACGAAAGAGATTTTATGGATTTTTCAGGATTTTATGATAATTTGAAAAAGATATTTGCTGATCTAAAAAAAGGAAATTTAAAATCAGATGAAAGAGAAACATTGAAATTTGATTTTGAAGAGTATAAAAGATTATTTAATGTAGGAATTTCAAATAATGAATTTGCATTTAATAAGGCTGGATTTGCATTACAATATAATGACAGGTTTGCAAATATTTCATCAAAAGAGTTATTTAATAAGATGATGGAAAGTATGCAAAATGGAGATGACGCGAAAGCACAAGAGTATTTTGATATTTTAAACAATAGAATGAAACAAAATAAGTGTATTACTAACAGGGCAGGAGGACCAGAAGCATTTATTAGATCAGAAAATGCAAGAAGAAATGGAGGACAACAGACAGGTGGAGAAAATGGCGAAGAAAATCCAAATGAAAATTCTGGAAGAGTTGGAGGAAATGTATATAATCCTGCAATTGGACATACAGATAATGGTTTAGAGCAATTTAATAGAGAAAATGATAGAAGACAAGTTGGAAATTCACAAAATGGAAAGAGAAATGTTATTGAAACAGTAAAAGAAAAAGGAAAAGCAGTTGTTAATTCACCTGTTGCTTTAGGTGTAAGAAGCGTTGCAAGGGAATTGGCAAAGCCTGTTTATGATACACAAAAAGATTTTAAATATAATGGTAAGAAAATTACAGAAAATATTATAAAAGGTGCTGCAGGAGTTGCAACAGGAACTACAGTTGCAGCAGTACAAGCTGGAATAAGTATAACAGATGGAAAATTTAAACTTGCAGAACCAATTGCATCTTTTGCAGCAGGATATGCAGGAGGAAGGGCAATTGCTGAAAAAGCAGTTGGATCAGCTGGAGGAACAACCAGAAATAGGATGACTAAAGATGAAGAATCATTCTTAAGACAAAAGAGTGAAGATTGGTACAATAATGATGGAGTAATAAGACAATATAATTCTGAATATGGTGTTGAAGCTAAGAAGATGAGAAAAAGAGTAAGAGATAGATATATACAATATGGTGTAACAGATTTCTCTGATCAAAAACAGGCTTTAAACTATGCAGATCATTTATTAAGTCAAGGAAAAGCAAGTACTGCAGAAGAAGCAGATAAACTAGCAATTGCAACATTAAGATATAAACAAGAATTGATAGGATCAGGAAATTACTGGGTAATGGTTGATAATGACAGAAGAGAAAAATATCTAAAAGCACAAGCAAAATATTATGGAGGATCACATTCTTTAAATGCAGTAAGAAGGATGCATGAAACATTTATTGAAAATGTAAGAGATTTTGATAGAGTTAATAATAATTAATTATGGTTAGTTAATGTTTAACTGACCATAATTATAGAAAGGAATTTTATATGGGAATTAGAAGTTTTATTAATAGAAATTCTACTGCAATTGTAATTGTTGTAATTGTTGTAATATTTTTGTTACTTGGGATTAAACTATTAAATTATTTTTATGAAGAGCAAGAAAAGGAAAATTCAATAAAATATGGTAATAATAATTCATCAAAAAATTATACAATTGGAAATAATTATACATTAGATAATATACAAAAAAGTGAAACTGACAATTTAACAGGAGATTCGCTAGAAAATGCAATGAAGTTATTTGTTGCTTCATGTAATAAAGGAGATATATCAAGTGCATATTCTTTTCTTACTGATGAATGTAAAGAAGTATTTAATTATACAAGTGAAGATGATTTTGATAAATATTATTTAAAAAAGAGATTTTCAGAGTCTCAAGAATATTCTATGGTAAAATGGTCTAAAGATGGAAAATATACTACATATTTAATTAACTTTTTTGGTGATATGATGGCAACTGGTGGAGATCAAAGTTCTGTACAAGAATACTATACATTTTTTGAAGAAAATGGTATTTATAAAATAAATATAAATAATTTTATTTATTCAACAAATAAAAATAAAGAATATAATGATGATAATATTTATATTAAAATTGGAAAAGTAAATATTTTTGCAACTTATGAAGAAGCAGAAATTGAAATAAGAAATAAAACAGAAAATAAAATGTGTTTAACAGGAGATAAATCTACAAAGAAACTATATTTAGAAAATAAATCAGGAACAAAATATTCTGCAATAAATAATGAATTTGATTATGGAAATGTAGTTATGGATGCTAAAGATATAAAAAAATATAAAGTAAAATTTAATAAATCATATAGTATTTCAAATAGTGCAAAATATTTAACATTTAATGATATTATATTGAATTATGATGAATATTTGTCAAGTAATAATAAAACTAACTATACTAATAGAACTACTATAACAATGGATTACTAAAAGAGGAGGTGGAAGCATGGAAGAAAATAATGAAGAGTTGTCAAGATTAGCTCAAGAAGTCGGAAAGTCATTTCAGAACTTAGCTAATAATGTAAAAAATAAATCTTTAAAAAGAGTAAGAGAAAATTTAAGAGAATTAATAAAAAATATGATAAAGCTTGCTGCTAAAGCAATATGGGCAGCATTAAAAGTTATTTTAGGATTTGTACTTGCACATTTTGGAATAATCTTTTTAGTAATTTGTTTAATAATAGTTGTTTATTATTCTATACTTTCATTTTTTGGAAAGGCAGTTAATGGTGATGATGATAAAACAGCAGGTACAGTAACGATTACATCAGAATCAAATGAAATGATTGAATTTGATGAAAACCAAAAAAATTATAAAATTAAAGAGGATTATGCGAAATCTATAACAGATCAATTAGATAAAAATCAAGTTGATACAGAAATAATTGGATTTTTAAACAATGAAAATGTAGAACAAGAAGATGGCACGTCAGTTAAAGAGTTACAAAATATGATTGAAAAATATATAAAAGCACAATTATATACAATGTTTCCAAAGATTGGTTCTAAAAAGATAGATGGTTGTATTTTAATTAATAGGATGTCATTAAATGAGAACAATGAATATGAATCAGAACAATTAGAATATAAGCCATGGAACGAATTTAATGAGCTATTAAATTCTGGTGATAGCGAAGAGGATCTAACAAAGTATTTTTCTCTTGATCCAGAAACATTTGAACTATGTTTAGTATATTCAATAGTAAGAGTTGAATATGACAAAGGAACTGATCAAGATGGAAATGAAGATGGATATGTTGAAACAGGTAGAACAACTACATATCAAATACAAAAATTCGATTATCAATCGGGAATATCTAAATATGCAACTCCAGTAAGCTTTTTTATTGCGATGCATTTAATTTCACAAAATGTAGATTTTATGAATGATTTAGTAAAATTGGTTATGGATAATACAGAAATTACGATTTCTTTTGTTGAAAATCCAATTGTTGAATATGAATATGCAGATTATAGTGGTAAAGCTTTGATTGCTTCTTATTCAATGCCATTGTCTACTGGTGAGGGAATATCACAAGGTATTCTTGCAGGAGCAACTGCAATTTCTCTATTACTTACAGGAAAATCTTTAGGATTCTCTATTGATGGAATAGGTAGTGATGTTTTAGATGGAATGTTATCTGGATTGAAAAGTGATGCAGAAAGTATAATTGGAGATTTAATGGACGAAGATGATTCTAGTGGATTAAGAGAAAATATAAGAAACAATATAAACTCAGATTCTATTCTTAATGATAGTGCTGAAGATTCAAGTGTATTTAATAGTAATAAAGCAGGACAAAGTACTGATAAAGTAAAAGAAAGTGATGGAACAACAGTTAATCAAACAGCCTTTGATTTAAATAATACAACATTAAAAGCTGAACATTTATTAAATTATAATAATTCAAATGTACAAATAAAGAAAGTAATGGATGTTGATGGGATATCAGGAGCTGATGGAGGAACGACAGGAACTACTACTATAATAGATGGGTCCCAAGTTAGCGGACAGGGAGTAAATGCAGTAGATATAGATAGAGATAAAATAAAAAGTGAAAATTATGATAAAAGTGCAAATTTTGAACTAAAACCAGCTTTAGCAGTAACGACAAACAATGTGGGATATTTGTATGTTACACATGCAAAAACATGGTTATTGCAATCTGATTTGGAGATTGTTCAAGGTACTGAAAATATAAGCGGACCAGAAACATATAGCCAACTTCATTCTGGAACAAAAGTTGAAGCAAGATATAATGGATTAACTGCGCAATTAACACTAAAGGCACATTTAATTATAGTAAAAGAAAAAATTACAACAAAAGTAGTAACACATGAAATCTCTGCAACAGAAACTAGTAGCGGATATGATGTAACAGATTTTATAACACTTTTAGATGAATATCCAAGAGTTGAGAATAATTTAATGACAGCTCCAAGTTTATTGTTCGAATTATTAGAAAAAGATGAAAAAACCCAAGAGTTGGAAAAAGTATTAAAATATGTTCTTATGCTAATGACTGGAAATAGTTATGGTGTAGATAAACTTGAAGCTTTTGATACAACTGGGGCTGTTGCTGTTGGAGCAAAAACAGCAGATGGAATGGATGTATCTGATTTAGCTGGAACTGATGAAGTAGAGGAAGCAAATGAATTACAGAAAAAAATTGCTTTAATAGCTGCAAATAGTTCAAAGTATGGTGTTACAGCAAATGGAGGCAAGTGTTTAAGATGGATGATTGATGTATACGACGTTGCTACTAATTCAAAAGCTCCGCGTAAAGGTTATGCAAGGCAGGCAGGATATTATTATGGTGTTTCAAAAGATAAATCACATATACCATTAGGAGCGGCTTTATATGGATATGGTAGACATAAATCAGTTGGACAAACCGAGTGGGGACATTGTGGTATTTATATTGGAAATGGAATGGTTGCAAGTTGTATAGGAAACAACAATGTAAAAATTGAACCTGTTGATGGTGAAAATGGATTTTGGAAAAAATATAATGTTCAATGTTGGGGATGGTATAGTCCAACTCCAGTAAACTCTAAATATCCAATAACACAAGGATTAATGGATGGATCAACAAGTCATATAGTATAGTGGGGGAGTAATAATTATTATGAAAAAAATAAAGTATGTAATAATATGCTTATGTATTATATTTATAATAGCTTTAACTGTATTGATTTTCATAAAAAGAAATCAAAAAGATAATATTTCTGCTGATGATATAGATTATAATGAAAATGATGGAATATCAGAAGAAACACCAAGTACATGTTATTTAGAAAAAACAGAATATTCATATATAAAAAGTATTGATTTAATTGAAAAATTCTTTGAATATATAAATACTAAAAATAAAGAGGCATTATATGGGATTCTTGACAGTGAATATATAGAGAGAGAAAATATTACAAAAGAAGAGTGTGTTAATTTACTTTCAAAACTAATTCCGCAATCATTTTATATAAAAGAAATTTATACTCAAGAAATAGGATATCAACAAATTGATATTCAAGAAAATAATTATTTAAAAATACTTGTAAGAAACAATGGAAAAGAATCATATATATATGCAGTTATAATAAATGACTTAGAAACAGCAGCATATAATATCAATATAATTAATGAAGAACAATATAATAATTATATTAATGGAAAAATAAAAATAGAAAAAACAAGTATTGAATTAAATGAATACAATGAAATAAAATATAGTGATACATATCAAGGAAAAATATGTTTAATAATGTATGATGATTATATTAATTCAATAAAAAATAATGTAGAAAATTCATATTATTTATTAGATAAAGACTATAGAGAAAAAAGATTTTTAGATATAGACGAATATAAAGAATACATAAATACAAATAAAGAAAAATTATTTAATATGACAATTACACAATTTATAAAAGATGAACAAGATGAATATACAGAATATATTTGTATGGATAATTCAAATAATTATTTAATTTTTAGAGTAACAGATGGAATAAATTATACATTATTATTAGATGAATATACAGTTGATATAAATAATGCAGTAGAAAAATATAATAAATCAGATATTCAAAATAAAGTTGCATTAAATATAAATAAATTTATTACTGCAATAAATGATAAAAATTATAATTATTCTTATAGTATTTTAGCAGATAGTTTTAAACAAAATAAATATCCAAATATTAACGAATTTAGAAAATATATTCAAAATAATTTCTATGAAGAAAATACGGTAACATATAATGAATTTACACAACAAGGAAGCAATTATGTTTATAAAATAACACTAAAAGATAAAAATAGTGGAAGTTTCAAAGATGTAACAATTGTTATGAAATTAAAAGAAGATACAAAATTTGAAATGTCATTTAGCATAAATTAATAAAAATAGCTCTAATTTATTAGAGCTATTTTTTTGAAATTTATTCATAAAAAAAATATATAATAATATAATTCAATAAAAAGGGAGGACAAATAATGAAGAAAAAAACAATAATATCTATTATTATATTTATAGCAATCATTTTAGGAATATATTTTATATATAAGAATATAGAAATAAAAAAAGTAGAAAATGAATATCAAGATTATACTCCAGAAGAAGAAATATCAGATTCACAAACACGTCAAACAAAAATCATATTATATTTTGAAAATATTGAAACAGGAGAATTAGAAACGGAAATAAAGTTAATTGATGCAAATTTATTAATAAAAAATCCATATAAAGAATTAATTGATTTATTAATAAAAGGACCACAAAGTAGTAATTTGAAAAAATTAGTTCCAGATGGAACAAGATTAAATGATGTAAATATCGAGAAAAATTGTGCAATTATAAATTTTTCAGAGGAATTTTTAAATTATGAAAATGAAGAAAAAAAATTAAAAATAATTAATAGTATTGTAAATACATTAACAAATTTAAAGGAAATTAATTCTGTAAGTTTTTTAATTAATGGTGAAAAAAATGAAAAATTAAATGAAATATATTTAAAAAACAAATAAATATTATTTTTTAAATATTTTAAATATTCTAAATAAATTACAATAATAATTAAAATTATTTAAAAAACATTCAACTTCTTTTAAAGAATTTAATGTATTATTTTTTAATGATTTAAAACAAAAATCTTTTTTGCTTTTTTTATTAGAATTTTTCATATAATTAATTTCCTTTTTTATAAATAATAATTTTTAATATATTATATGAATGAAAAAAATAAATGATAAAATATTTAAAAAATTTAATAAATATGATATAATAAATAATATTTAATTGATATGAAAGGAAATTAATTATGTTTGGAAAATTATATATAGTTGCAACACCAATAGGAAATCTAGAAGATATAACTTTAAGAGCTTTAAGAATTTTAAAAGAAGTAGATTTAATTGCTGCAGAAGATACTAGACAAACTTTAAAATTATTAAATCATTTTGAAATAAATAAGCCATTAATAAGCTATCATAGACATAATGAAGAAATAAAAAGTGAAATATTAATTGAAAAATTAAAAAATGGTGAAAATATTGCATTAGTATCTGATGCTGGAACACCAGGGATATGTGACCCTGGAGAAGAAGTTATAAAAAAAGCAATAGAAGAAGAAATAGAAGTTATTCCAATTCCTGGTGCTTGTGCTATGATTAATGCACTAATTACATCAGGTTTAAATACAAAAGAATTTACTTTTTTAGGATTTTTGCCATTAAATAAAAAATTAAGAAAACAAAAATTAGAAGAAATAAAAAATTCTAAAAAAACAATGATAATTTATGAAGCCCCACATAAAATGAAAAATACATTGGAAGATTTAAAAGAAATATTAAATGATAGAAAAATTGTTTTAGCAAGAGAATTAACAAAAATTCATGAAGAATTTATTAGAAAAAATATTGATGACTTATTAAGTGAAATTGATAATTTAAAGGGTGAAATGATTTTAATTATAGAAGGAAATAATCAAGAAGAAGATAATAATGAATTAATAAATTTAACATTAGAAGAACATTATGAATTCTATGAAAAAAAAGGATTTAATAAAAAAGAAATAATAAAAAAAATTGCTAAAGATAGAGAATTAAATAAAAATGAAATATATATGTATTTTATTAATAAATAAAAGAAGTAGAGGTTAGTTCTCTACTTCTTTTAGACTGTTATCTAATGTTGCAATTTTTTCTGCACATTTTGGACATAATAACTTGTCTTTAAAATTTATTAGGTTTTTTGAATTACCGCAGAAAATGCAGTTAGGTTCGTATTTTTTTAAAATTATAGAGGAACCTTCTACATAAATTTCCAAAGGGTCTTTTTCATTTATTTCAAATTTGTTTCTAATTTCCCTTGGGATAACAATTCTACCTAATTCATCCACCTTTCTTACTATTCCTGTTGATTTCATGGTATGTCCTCCTCAAAAATTATTTTCAATTCGTATATATGATATCACAAATATAAAACTAGGTCAATTATTTTTGTAAAAAATTGTTATTTTTTTGATTGAAATGAATATAAATTAAATGTCTATACAAAATTTAAAAAGCTTATAAAATCAATACTATAAGAAATGAAGAAAGGAAAAATATGTTAAATAATATATGGCCAGTATTTATATTAGTTTCGATTTTTTATTCTTTTTTTTCTGGAAATTTAGATAAAATTAATATGGCAATTACTAATTCAACTCAAGATGCATTAAATTTAACATTGACTTTAATTGGAATTACCTGTTTATGGAGCGGAATCATGGAAATTGCATCAAATACGAATATTGTTAGATATTTATCTAAAATTTTAAAACCAGTTATTAATTTTTTATTTACTGATATTAATAACGATAAAGCATTAAATAAAATTACAATGAATATAATAGCAAATATTTTAGGACTGGGAAATGCAGCTACTCCTTTGGGACTACAAGCAATGGATGAATTACAAAAGGACAATATTGAAAAAAATAAATTGAGTGATAATATGATGATGTTAATTGTTTTAAATACAGCTTCGCTGCAAGTAATACCGACAACGGTAATTGCAATTAGGGCATCTTTGGAATCAACAAATCCAACGAGAATAATATTTCCAGTGTGGATATCCACAATTTGTGCAGCAATTGTGGGAATATTTTTTACAAAATTAATTATAAAAACTGATAAAATAAAAAAATGGAAGTGATATATATTAAAATAATTCAATATATTTCTATAATGGCAATGCCATTAGTTATTTTTATAATAATATTATTTGGAGTGAAGGAAAAAAAGTCTGTATTTGATTTATTTTTGATAGGTGCGAAAAAAGGTGTAGAAATTACAATAAAAATATTTCCTACATTAATAGGTTTATTTTTCTCAATAGGATTACTAAAAGAATCAGGAATTATTGATTTTGTAACTGAAATTATTTCTCCAATATTAAATATTTTTAATTTTCCAAAAGAAATAGCACCATTAGCAATGTTAAGACCGATATCGGGAAGTGCTTCCATGGCAATTGCTACTGATATTTTAAAAAGTAATGGAGTTGATTCTAAAGTTGGATTAATTGCATCTGTTATAATGGGAGCGACAGAAACAACTTTATATACGATTGCTGTTTATTCTAGTAGTGTAAAAATAAAAAAAACAAGAAAAGTTTTACTTGCTTCTCTTGCTGCTGATGCAACTGGAATAATTGTTGCAGTACTTATTTGTAATTTATTATTTAATAGATAAAGCTTGTAAATACTGTGTTTAACGCTTGTTTGTCGAATGAGGTCGAACGATTTTTGTTGACAAAAGTGGAGAATGGGTGTAATATATTTTTAAATTAAAAAGAAAAATAATTTTTTAATTCTTTAAATTTTTAATTTAGTTTTTTATCTTGTAAAGGGAATATATATTTTCCCCATAAATCAATAATTAATAAAGACCAAATTCCCCATTTTAGTCAAAAAAATTTTTCTTCAATAATAGGCCCCAATTTATTATTACAGAAATCAAAAAATGTATTATTTATTGTTCTTATATATTCTCTTTACAGTTATATATAAAAAAACGGATTATAATTACTTATAAATCCGAAAAATATATTATAATTTTATTAAATTACCAGTTTTATCTCTACTTGCAACAGATAAATTGATAGAATTAGTATTGCAACCATTTTCAATTATTTCGTCAATTACAGTTTGGTAAGCTAGTTCTGGAAAATTACTTTCTTTACTTAAATGGCCTAATATTGCAGTATGTAAATTACTATTTTTTAATAAATAAGAAATAGTTTTTCCAGCCATGTTATTAGAAAGATGTCCTGTGCTTCCAGCAATTCTTGATTTTAATGAAAATGGATATTTGCAACATTTTAAAACTTCTATATCATAATTAGATTCTAAAAGTACAAATTCGCTACCTTCTAATTCTTTTAAAATACCATTTGTCATGTGTCCAATATCTGTAGCAATACTTAATTGGTGACCAGATTCATTTTGAATACTAAAACCACAAGGATTTGCTGCATCATGAGGGATACTAAATGGTTTTATATTTAAATCCTTAATTTCAAAATGTTCATTTGGATAAAAATAATGAATGTTTTTATTTGAAATTTTTTCTGTATAATTAGGCATAGCATCAAAGGTTTCCCTTGTTGCAAAAACTGGTATATCAAATTTTTTTGATATTGTAGATAGTCCTTTTATATGGTCAGAATGCTCATGTGTAATTAGAATAGCATCAATTGAAGAAAGATCTTTTTCTATTGATGCAAGAGCTTCTTCAATTTTTTTACAACTTAATCCCACGTCAACAAGAATTTTTGTGTTTTCTGTTTCTACAAATAAACTATTGCCACTACTACCACTATATAAACTACAAAAATTTAGCATAAGTATTTCTTCTTTCTATATCTGTATATTATTCTGAAACTCTTTCTATTTTAGCTCCTAGTTTTCTGAATTTTTCTTCAATATTTTCATAACCTCTATCGATATGTTCTAAGTTATAAACTTCTGTTTTTCCTTCAGCTGCAATACCTGCAATAACTAATGCTGCACCAGCTCTTAAGTCAGTTGAATAGACTGGAGCACCATATAATTTCTTTACACCTTCAAAAAATGCTGTTTTACCTTGAGCTGTTATTTTGGCTCCCATTTTATTTAATTCATCAGTATATTGAAATCTTGATTCCCAAATACTTTCTATAATTCTACTTGTTCCATCTGCCAATGCAAGTGCAACACCCATTTGAGGTTGTAAGTCTGTTGGAAATCCAGGATATGGTAATGTTTTTATTGTTGCTTTATTTGGACGTTTATTACATTTTACTCTAATACTGTCACCAAAATCTTCAACAGTTCCACCCATTTCTAAAATTTTAGCTGTTAAACATTCAAGATGTTTTGTGATACAATTTTTTATTAATATATCACCTTGAGTTGCAACAGCAGCAAGCATGAATGTTCCTGCTTCAATTTGGTCTGGGACAACAGAATATGTGCTATTTCCAGTTAATTTTTTTACACCATTTATTTTTATCATATCTGTTCCTGCACCACGTATATCAGCACCCATAGTATTAAGGAAGTTTGCAACATCGACAATGTGTGGTTCTTTAGCAGCATTATCTATTATTGTTGTTCCTTCTGCTAAAACAGCAGCAAGCATTACATTTATTGTAGCTCCTACAGAAACAACATCCATATATATAGATGTACCAACTAATTTTTTTGCTTTGGCTGATATTTTTCCTTGGCTTGTATCTACTTTTGCTCCAAGAGCTTCAAATCCTTTAATATGTTGATCTATAGGTCGAGCACCTAATTGACAACCACCAGGCATGCCAACAGAAATTTCACCTTTTCTTCCAAGCATACTACCAATGATATAATAAGAGGCTCTGAATTTTCTAGTTAATTCTTCTGATGCTGCTGTTTCTGATATATTTCTTGTATCAATTGTTACTTCATTTGGATTATTCCATGTTATTTTGGCACCTAAACCTTCTAATATTTTACAAGACATTTTTACATCACTTATATTAGGTAAATTGTCAATTGTACAAACTCCATCAATTAATAAAGTTGCTGGTAAAATTGCAATTGCAGCATTTTTGGCACCGCTTATTGAAACTTCACCTTTTAAGTGTGTTTGTCCTGTTATTACTAACTTTTCCAAAAGTATTCCTCCTTGTAAATTGTTTATGATTAATATCTAGAATATATCATAAAAGAAGAAATAATACAATAGTTTTTTTGGTGTTATTTGGATTCAGATGAATTATTTTTGGCTGTAAATAATTCGTTTTGCTTAAAGAATTCTATAATCCTAAATTTGAATTTTAATTCTGGTGAAGTACTTGAAATTACAGAGTATGATTCAGAGTTTAAGTTTTCTTTTAAATTCTCTTTGGCATCATCATTTACAACACCTGAATTTATATCAATGAAACATAATGATGGAAACATAACACACCACCAATTTTTACCTTTTGCTTCTCCAATTTCTACTTTTAAAGCATCATAATATCCAGATGGGAGAGAAATATCTCCATAAAATTTTGTTGGAAAATAAAAATTACCAATACTAATATTAATAGGATAATTACATCCATTTTCCATTATGGTTTTTTGAGCTATTTGTTTAAATATATCTATGTTTTCTTCAGCCAATTTTATTGCATCAGCTTTTGTTTTACATTCAGAACTTATTGAATTCATGTATTCTAATAAATTATCTCTAACTTTTAGTTTTAAAGATTGATCTTCACTAGAATCACTATTAGCTATAACATGCAATCTAAAAACAGCAGTAGATAAGTCGTTAGAAACTGCATTTGCATAACTATGTGCAGAAATTAATATATATAATGATAATAATAATGATAAAGAAAATATAACACGTAATATTTTTAATAATTTTTTCATAAATATCCTCCAAACTAGAATTTTTGTAAAAAAATATCTTTTAATTAATTTTTGCCCAAAAAATATAATTTATACATAAAGTTAAATTTAACTATTGACAAAGGATAAATAAAATGGTAAAATTTACCAGTAACATATAAAGTATTTATTGAAAGGATGCGTAATATGGTTGTAGAAAATATACAAATAAAAAGAATATGTAGTTTTTATGTGAGTGAATTTCATTTAGGAATGATTTTATTACCATATATAAGTCAAAAAATAGAGAGAAAAGAACCAATATTAATAGTAAGTGAAAAAAATTTATTAAATTCAATAAAAGAATTAGTATCAAAAGTTAATTTAAAAGAAGAAATTAAGAATCAAATATTAAATTTAAAATGGAATTGTTCAAATATAGTTGAAATAAAAGACAAATCAAATATTATTTTAATCGGAAAAGAAAAATTCATTGAAGATAAAGTTAAAGAAATAGAAGAAAAAAATATAAATGAAATACAAATAATAGATTGTTATTATTTTGAAGAAATAAAAAATAAGATGCAAGATATTGTAGAAAAACATGACAGAAGCCTAAATACATTAGGGATTTCAGCTTTTTAAAGTTGGGTTTAAAAATCCTTCATCAAAAAATTTTTGTATAATCTATTGAAATTTTTGTAAAAATAGTATATATATAACTTATGAACCAAGAAAGGAAGTTATATTATGGACAAAGATTTAGATGAAATTAAATGGACTTTGAAGAAATATGGTCAAGAACATTTATTGAATGGGTATGATAAGCTTGATGAAAAAAAACAAAAAGAATTACTAAAACAAATAAATGAAATTGACTTTGAGTTAATAAAAAGTTTATATGAAAATACTAAAAAAACTCCAGAAATTGAAGAATTTGATATAAAACCAATAGATTATATGGATAAAGAAAAATTATATGATAATTATAAGGAATATCATGCAATAGGAGCAGATGCAATAAAAAATAGAAAATTAGCAGCTGTAACAATGGCAGGTGGACAAGGTACAAGACTTGGACATAAAGGACCAAAAGGAACTTTTGATATTGGACTTGAATCACATAAATCATTATTTGAATTATTAAGTGATGGTTTAAAAGAACAAAGCCGTAAGTATGGAGTTACAATTCCATGGTTTATCATGACAAGTAGAGAAAATAATAGTGATACAATAGAATTTTTTGCAAAAAATAGAAATTTTGGTTATGAAAAAGATAAAAATTTATTTTTCTTTATTCAAGAAGAATTACCAATGGTTGATATGGAAGGTAAAATATTAATAGGTGAAGATGGTCTTGTAAAAGAAGCTGCAAATGGACATGGTGGAATATATGAAGCACTTGTAAAAAATGGAATGACAAAAAAGATGAGAGAATTAGGTGTTGAATGGGTATTTATCGGTGGAGTTGATAACTGCCTTGTAAAAATGGTAGACCCAGTTCTTATGGGAGTTGCAATAGATAAACATGTAACAGCTGCAGGAAAATCTGTAGTTAAAGCAAATCCTAGTGAAAAAGTTGGTGTATTTTGTAAAAAGAATGGAAGACCATCAGTTATAGAATACACAGAAATTCCAAAGGAAATGGCTGAACAAGTTGATGATAATGGAGAACTTGTATTTGGTGAATCTCATATATTGTGCAATTTATTTAATATAGATGCAATTGAAAGAATGGGAAGTAAGCCATTACCATATCATACAGCATTTAAAAAAGCCACATATATTGATAAAGATGGAAACAAAGTAGTACCAGATGGTCCAAATGCATATAAATTTGAAGCATTCTTATTTGATGCGTTTGGGGAATTAGATGATATGGCTATATTAAGAGTAAAAAGAGAAGAGGAATTTGCACCAGTAAAAAATGCAACTGGAACAGATAGTCCTGAAACAGCAAGAGAGCTATATAGAAAATTCTATAATTTAAAATAGTATATAATATTGCTACTGGTTTTAAATCAGTAGCTTTTTTAATAAAATACGAAAGGAAGAAAAAAGATGGATTATTTAAAAGAATATGAAAGATGGTGTACAGAACCTTCTTTTGATGAAGAAACAAAAAAAGAATTATTAGAAATTAAAGGTAATGATGAAGAAATAAAAGATAGATTCTATAAAGAATTAGAATTTGGAACAGCTGGATTACGTGGTGTTATAGGAATGGGAACAAATAGAATGAATAAATATACTGTTGGAAAAGCAACACAAGGTTTAGCAAATTACATAATTGAACAAGGAACACAAGAAAAAGGTGTCGCAATTAGCTATGATTCAAGAAGAATGTCAGATGAATTTAGTTTACAAACAGCATTAATTTTAAATGCAAATGGAATTAAAACATATTTATTTGAAAATTTGAGACCAGTTCCAGAACTTTCATTTGCTGTAAGACAATTAGGATGTACAGCTGGTATAATGATAACAGCAAGTCATAATCCTCCAAAATATAATGGTTATAAGGTTTATTGGGATGATGGTTCACAAATAGTTGCTCCAAGAGATAAAGATATAATTGCAAAAGTAAGAGCAATAAAAGACTTTAAAGAAATAAAAACAATAAGTGTTGAAGAGGCTGTTGAAAAAGGATTATTTAAAGTTGTAAAAGAAGAAATGGATGATAAATATATAAATAAATTAAAGAGTCTAGTATTAAATCCAGATATCGTAAAAAAAGAAGGAGAAGAATTAAAAATTGTTTATACTCCACTACATGGAACTGGAAATACAGTAACATCTCGTCTTTTAAAAGAATTAGGATTTAAAAATGTATATGTTGTTCCAGAACAAGCTGAACCTGATGGAAATTTCCCAACAGTAGATTATCCTAATCCAGAGGATAAAAAAGCATTTAAGTTAGCTTTAGAATTAGCTAAAAAAGTAGATGCAGATGTTGTACTTGCAAATGATCCTGATGCAGATAGACTTGGAATATACGCAAAAGATTCTAAAACAGGTGAATATATGACTTATACAGGAAATATGTCAGCATTATTAATTGCAGAATATAGAATTTCTCAAATGAAAGAAAAAGGAATATTACCTTCAGATGGAATGTTTATAACAACAATAGTATCATCAGAATTAGCAAAAGCAATTGCAAAAAATTACGGATTAGAGTGTATTGAAGTTTTAACAGGATTTAAAAATATAGGAGCAGTTATAAAAAAAGCAGAAGAAAAGAAAGATAAAACTTATGTATTCGGATTTGAAGAAAGTTATGGATGTCTAATTGGTGATTATGCAAGAGATAAAGATGGAATTTCCGCAGTAATGTCTTTATGTGAAGCAGCAGCATATTATAAATCAAAAGGAATGACTTTATGGGATCAAATGATGAAAATTTATGAAAAATATGGATTCTATAAAGAAGATCAAGTGTCAATTGTTTTAGAAGGTGCAGACGGTGCTGAAAAGATTAAAGATATGATGACAAACATGAGAAATAATTTGCCAGAAAAGATAGGAAAATATAAAGTAATTGAATTTAAAGATGTTGAATTAGATGAAGTTAAAAATTTAGTTACAGGAGAGCAGAGAAAAACAGGATTACCAAAATCAAATGTTTTATATTATGAATTAGAAAATAATGCTTGGTGTTGTGTAAGACCTTCTGGAACAGAGCCAAAAATAAAACTATATATGGGTGTAAAAGCAGACAGTATGGAAATGGCTGAAAAAGATTTAGAAGAGTTGAAAAAAGCAATGGTAGAATTAGTAAAATAATTTATTAAAAATTCTTATTGATATCAGAATTGTTCTGATATTGATAAGAATTTTTTATATTACAAAAATGTAATATAAATGTTAAAAAATCTATAGAATGAATATCCCTAAAGAGAAAGCAAAGTACGAGAAAATGGATATATTGACAGTAATATCTATATTATATATAGTTAAATTGAAATAAAATAATTTTGAGGTGGTTGTTATGAAGGGATGTTTGAAAAAGACTTTTGCAACGATTATATTAATAGTTTTATTACTTACTACTACAAATGTAATGTCTATTGCCGCGGAGATTGGTGATGAGATTGTTAATTACGAAGTTTTAATAAAATTAAAAAGCGAAAAAGAAGTAGTAAATGCAGGAGAAGAACAAAAAATAACTATAAAAAATTCATATTCTACTCCAAATGCAAAAGGAAATGCACATATAAAGGTTCACATTACAGATGAGGATGGAAATCCAAATACAAATGGTCAAGTTCTTGGAATGATTGATAATAAAATGATATTTCAATCTAATGGAGAGCATCAAGAAACAGTAACAGTTGAATTGAAAAAAGAATTAGATGAGAATGGAAAAGTATCAGATTATTATTTAGATTATAGTTTATCACCAGGAACAACTACACAAATTGAATTACAAATGCTTGTTCCAAATGGTATGTGTAATGAAGAAGAAACAATTGTTTTAAAACCTGAAAGAGTTGATGAAGATGGAATATCTAGTAATAATAAAATAGATGAAGAATTAGTTGTTAAATGGGTTGCAAAATTTGATTGGAGCAACTTAATAAAAGGAGCTAATATAGATTCTATAAAAATTAATACTGAAAATAAATTATCTAAAAATATAGATTATAATTTTTCTGCTGAAAATTTTAGTTCAGATGTTGGATGTATATATACTTATTCTGTAAAATTAAAAGATACATTAACTTTACCAGATTGTATTTCTTTACCAGAAAATATTACATATAGTGAAAATAATGTATATTCAAATGATGAATTGCTATTTAGTATTAACATGCCAGAAAGTTATGTTGGTAGATATAATATTAGTGATATTAAAGCAGAGGGAAATAATATTATATTTGAAATTACAATATTAAATCCTAATATTGAAGATGGAAAAGTAAAAAGTAATTTTAATCCATTTTCTGATATTACAACAACATTATATTCAGACAAATTAAATATAGCTCAAGGATATGTATCAAAGGGAAATGATAAAATTACTAATTCAGTTGAAGCTACAATGTATCCAGCTAATAGTACAACAAAGGAAATTGTTTTAAATGCTGAAAAAGATGTTATTATTGAAGAAGATAAGGAAGATATTGTTTTTAAGAAAAGTGTTGATAAAAGCACAGTAAGTTCAGAAGATAAAGATATAATATATACAATAGATATTGTAAATAATGGTAGATTCCCAGTCGAAAATGAATTTGTTGATGAGATACCAAGCGAAATTGTATTAAAGGATTCAACTATTGAGGCTTTAAAAGAAATGGGATTTGATGTTTCTGAACAAGCACCATATAAAATTAGTAAAAAGATTAAATTAGAAAAAGAAGAAAGTTTAACATTAAATATTGAAGGTACTGTTAATACAAGTTCTTTGAAAACAATAAATAATACTGCAAAATACGGAGAATTAACTGCTTCAGCACAATTTACTATTGTTGAAAGCAAGATTTCATTAAGTAAAGAAATAACATCAAGATATGTTATTAATAAAAATGGACCAACATATAGAGTTACTGGTGGAGATGAATTAGATGTTATAGGACCAAATGATGTTATAGAATATACAGTTACATTAAAAAATGATACATCTGAAACAAAGATTTTGACAGTTGTAGATATTAGTCCATTATATAATTCAAGTAATATATTTAAAAGTTTTGGTTATTATACATCATTTAGAGATGCTGAATTTGAACTAATAAGTGATAATAGTTCATTAGGAAATATGGCAATACATAATTATAAAGATTTTGCAAACAATAATAAATATATAAGTAGTTATGGACCAAATAATGAATCAGGAATAAATTGTGTGGTTGAAATACCAGCATATACAGAATTTAAACAGACATATATATTAAAAATGCCAGGAATGATAAAAGATGGAGTTGAATATGAAAATAGTTATGACAAATGGCTAGATATTTTAAGATATAATTCTGGATATGCAAGCAATCAATATGCACATCAAAATTATCAGGTGCCATATAATTGTGTTTATATTAATGAAGATCAAGGAATTAATAGTGTTGTATATCATAAGGTAAAATCAAGATATTATGTACAAACAGGTGTATTGGCTAGAAATACATATCAAGACATGAATAATGGAAATGCAGAAATTGATATGTATAACACGGATTGCTCTAAATTTTCTATAAGTAGTGATGAAGTAGTTACTTATTATGCATATTTTATAAATGATTCTTTATATGATTTAGATATGCATAAAACATCAATATATTTAAAAATTCCAGAGAACTTTGAGTTTTTAGGTTTTAACACGGTTGAAGGTACTAAAACAAATAAATATTACAATGGACCAGCTACTAAATTATCAAGTATAAAAAATTATGTATATTCAGTTACAAATTCTTATAATGCACAAATTTTATGGGCAAATGATTCTCGTTCAACATCACCAACGATAATGCAAAATTATATTTATGCTATGAATAATTATGGAAAAGAGAGTAATTATATAAGTTGGAATTGTTCTACAGATTGGAGAGGACAGCAATCAATAAGTGCATCTGGTACTTTAAAACCAGGTGAAGGATGTTATATTATTTATAGTTGTAAGGTAAATGGTGGTCTAAGTGAATCATATTATGATAATTCATATAGTGGGGTGAATTATGTAATGTGGCAGATAAATGATAAGCAAAAATATAATGATGTAATAAAGTCATCTGCATATGAAATTTCTGGATTCTGGGGAAAAAATACTAGTAATTATGCAAAAAAATTAAATGATGGAAAATGTTATTATTCTAATGTACAGTATGACTATATATATGATTATTGGGATGATTATAATAATGGAATAAATAATCCATATTATTCAAGTTACGGAAATTATTTATGGTCTGCAGTAAAAATGCAAGGAATAAAAACAGAAGTACAAATTGAAAAAGAAGCAGTATTTGCATTTAATAGTGATGAGATTGGACAAGAAGTAACATCAGAAGAATATAAGGAAAATGAAGATGGACAAGCTATAAAAAAAGAAAATAATACTACTGTAAGGTTTGAACCAATAAAGAATATTTCGATATATGGAAAATATATTAATAATGGCGATGGAATTCATGGAATAGATGGAAATTATGATAGTATAATATGGAAAGTAACGATTAAAAATAATGATAAATTACCGATTGAAAATCCTATTATATATGAAATAATAGATCAACCACTACAAATTAATTATGTTGAATTTAATTTGTATGATATAAATAATGAATATATTATACAAAATAAAAGTTATGGAGCTAATCAAATAAGTGTGAACCAATCAAACAATGTTTCAAGAAACGTATATCAAATGATGATTGGAAGAGATATGAGTGTAAAAATTTATCCAGGAGAAAAACTTGAACTTTATATTTGGTCGAAAATGTCTGAAAAAAAATCTGGAAATTTCCATAATACGGCAATTTTAGAAATGAAAAATACAGGTTCTAATCCCGATAGTGATGCATCAGTTAATGGATTTTCAGGAATAAAGAGTGATGATTGGATTTCTTATATTGGAACAGATGCAACAAAATATATAAATAAAGGTGAGGATAGCCAAATAAGTTCAAAAGATAATAAGAAATTTGAAATTAATTCCCAAAATGAAAAAGAGCTTAAATTTACTTTAAAATTAGAATCACATTTATATCAAAATGCAAATTATACAAATGGAAATTTAGAAAATATTGAAATATATGATCTTTTACCAGGAAAGGCAGGAGATAAATTATATGATTCAGAAGTTGGTGGAGGATATAGATTAAAACCAGATACAATATCTGCGTATATTTTAAAAACAGATGGAACGAAGATTGAATTAGCAAAAGATAAATATAATATAAAATATACAAAAAGATCTTTACGTACAAATGCAGCACAAAGTTATGCATTATCTGTAAAAGATTCAAAATACAATTTTGATAGTAATTCAGCATCAAATTCAAAGATATGGGAAGATGAATATAATCAAGATATGAGAGCATTTAAAATATCTTTTGATGAAAATGTAAAATTACAACAAGGAGATATGTTATTTGTAACATATAATGCGGAAATAAGAGAAGATATTGGAAGTTATGAATATGGAAATATTATGGCATATAAATATGATATGGTTTCAAATGATGGAAATAGTACAACAATAACAGCTGATACTATGCCAGTTGTAGTAAAAGATAAGAGGACAAATGTAAACATTTTAAAAAGAGATAGTAATGGAAAGTATATTTTATTTGATGATACAACAGTTAAATATAAGATTTTTGATGAAAATAAAAATGAATTAAATTTTAAAAAGAAGTATTCAGATAGTTTTAATTATGAAAAAGAAGAAAATGAAAAAACTGTAAAGGAAATAGAATCAAGTTATTCAACAACATATTTATATGGATTACCAATTGGAAAATATTATTTACAAGAAACACAAGCTCCAAATAATTATGAAATAAATAATGATTTAGTAGAGTTTGAAATTACAGAAGAAGATATTGGAAAAACTAAAAATGTAGAGATTAGAGATAATATTATAAATGATATTGCAATAATACATATAAATAAAATTGATTCAAAAACAAAAGAAATAATATCAGAATATAAGACTAAATTTAACATAAAAAAATATTACTATCCATATACTACATATAAATTAGTAAATTTGAATATTAATGATGAAGATGGAAGTCATTATAGATTGGCAACAGACGAAGATACAGAAACAACAGAAGAAATAGAAACTTATAAAGGAAAAGCAAATATACAAGTAGAATTAGATACATGGTATGATATAAAAGAAGTAGAAGCTCCTTATGGATATAAATTAAATGGATCATTATCATCAGGTAAATGTTATTCAACACAACCCACAAAAATCATTGATTTCCAAGATACTGCTAATAAAAATGATGGAATAATAATTAACAAAACAGATTTTGAAAATAATTTGATAGTTGAAGAAAATGCTAAATTTGAAATATATGATGAAAATGGAGAAAAATTAAACTTTAAAAAATTAGATAATTTAGAAGAAAGCTCAAGATATATAATTATATCAGAGCAAACAGAAGAAACTACAAATGAGATTGAGACTTATAAAGGTAAAATTAAAGTAGAAAATTTATTACTTGGTAAGAAGTATAAATTAAAAGAAATAGAAGCACCAGAAGGATATGTAGCAAGTAGTGAAGAAACAATAATGAATATTGCAGAAAATAAAGAGTATCAATATACAGTTCAAAATGGAAAAGACAGAGGAAATGTAAATATTCAAAAAACAAATTTAGATGGAGAATTAATAGAAAGCAATGCTGTTGTATTTAAATTATATAATGAACAAGATGAAGAAATGAAATTAGCTTATAATGAAAATGAAGAAAATACAACAAGAGAATATTATTTATCTGAAGATAATAGTGAAAATACATATACAAGACTTACTACATTAAATGGAAAGATAAATATATCAAATTTACCAATTGGAAAATATTACTTAAAAGAAATTATAGCACCAAGTGGATATACACCAATTGAAGATAAAATTGAATTTGAAATAAAAGCAGATAGTTATTGTAATCCAGTTCAAGTAAATGTAAAAAATCCAGAATATCAATTTGGAACAGATAAGCATATATCAGCTTCATATCAAAGAATACAAGAAAAAGATAATGATTATAATTATGGATATAGTTATTATGGAAAAGAAGAAGATTATGCAGATGGTAAATATAACTACATTTCTGTAAATTCAAGAAAGAATTTTGTAAGATATAGTTTAAATGTATCAAATAAATCAGAAAAGAATTTTGATAATTTAGTTATAATAGATAAATTGCCTGAGGTTGGAGATACTGGAACAGTAAATTTAAATGAAAATAGAAATTCAGAATTTACAATTAGATTAACTGATAATCCAAACTTTGAATTAATAATGAAAGATGAAAATAACAATGAGGTTGAAATTTCTAAAGATACATATAGAATAGATTATACGGATGATATTCAATATACTAATAATGATTGGAATGGAAAAGAAAACAAGAGATGGTACGATAGCCCAAAAGAAACAACAAGATCATTTAGAATAACATTTATAAATGGAGCAGTTTTACCAAAAAATTATAGCTTAACTGTAAAATATGATGGAGAAATAATGCAAGATGCAGAGCCAACAAAAATTGCATGGAATTCATTTGGATATAGATATTATGTTGATGGATCTCAATTAACTGCTGAACCACCTAAAGTAGGTGTAAAGATTGATTCAAAGATAAAATTAACAAAATTAACTACAGATGAAAGTGATGGAACTTATGAATTTGATATATATGATGGAATGGATTTAATAAAAACAATAAATGTTGAAGTAGGAAAAACAATAGAATTAAATTCAAAATACTTGGATAATAATGAGGAATATGGTGAATTAGAAAATGGTAAAACATATACAATAAAAGAAAAACAAACAAAGTCAATGAAAACTTATGATATTAGTATAGATGATGTACATACAAATGGAAATATGGTAACATTTAAGTATGATAGAAATAAAAATGTTGATATTGTATTTACAAATTCACCAAGAAATGATGCTAAAGTAACAATCTTTAAGATTGATAAAGATTCAGGTGAAAAATTAAAAGATGCAAAATTAAAATTATTAGATCAAGATGAAAATATTATAAAAGTTTCAAAAAACGAAAACAATGAATATTTTATCGATAGTGAAAATGGTGAAGAAATTTTACAAACAAATGATGAAGGAAAAATTACTTTGATTAATATGCCTTATGGAGAATATATATTAAGAGAAGAAGAAGCACCAAATGGATATGAAATAGAAGAAAAAGATACTAAATTTAGTATAAATGATGATAATTATATGGAAAAAGATGGAGAAATAATAAACATCGAAAATGTAATTGAAATTGCTAATAAGAAAATTGAAAAAGAGCCAGATAAAGAGCCAGACAAAGAGCCAGACAAAGAACCTGACAAGGAACCAGAAAAGGATGATAATAATAAAGATGACTCAAATAAAAAAGATGAAATAATTAAACCTGATGAGGATAAAGAAATTAAAGATGAAGAAGAGGATTTACCAAGTGTTCTTCCTAATACAGGTGTAAGTGATTTTAATTATATAATAATTATTATAAGTATTTTGACAATATTGACCATATTGTTAGGTGGAATATTAGTAGAAAAAAGATTTAAATAAGTCTAAAAAAAGAAGCTGAAATTCTTTTCAGCTTCTTTTACTATATATTTTTTTCCCATCCATCAATATTTCTAGAAATTGCACCAAATAAATTAGCCTTTATTGTTGGAATTTCTTTTTGCCAAGAGAAAATTTCGTTTTTAATATCTTCTCTTTTAGTATGCTCATCCATAGGACAAACTTTTGACATAACTTGTTTGTTATATTTTTTTACAAAATGATTTGTATCTTTTTCTGTTAATAAAATTAAAGGTCTGATCATTGTAATACCACTTCTATCCATATAACTTTTTGGAGCAAATGTAGATATATTTCCAGCATATTTTAAATTCATTATAAAAGTTTCGATTACATCATCTAAATTGTGCCCAAGAGCAATTTTATTACATCCTTCTCGTTTAGCGACTGAATTAATAATTCCTCTACGTAAATTAGCACATAAAGAACATGGATTTTTTTCTTTTCTAACATCAAAAACAATTTCTTTAATTTGAGTATCTTCAATAAAGAGAGGAACGCCAATTTCATCACAATTTTTTTGTAAAATTTCTTTATTGAAATTTTCAAAACCAGGATTTACAGTTATTGCAATTAACTCAAAATGTTTTGGATAAAATCTTTGTAAAGCTTTTAGTCCGTTTAACATTGTTATAGAATCTTTTCCACCAGATAAGCAAACAGCAATTTTGTCTCCATTATCTATTAAATTATAATCTTCTATAGCTTTTCTCATTTTACTTAATATATGTTGCATAAATTCCTCCATGAATAAAATATTTAAAATATTATAAAACATTTATGTCGATTAATCAATATAAAAGCATTAAAAAAGAGAAAATTAAAACTTTATAGAAAAACAAAGCAAATAAATTGTATTGCTTTTTTACATTTAATGTATTATAATGTGAAAGAAATGTTCTCATAGCTCAGCAGGATAGAGCAGTCGCCTCCTAAGCGACCGATGGTGGTTCGAGTCCGCCTGGGAACACCAAAGTATTGTGTTTTAAAACGGACTCGAAAAGGAGGAAAAGAAAATGGTTTGGTAAACCATTTTCCCGACGCGGCTTGCCGAGTCCGCCTGGGAACACCAAAAATGATATGGATTGTAAAAATAAGAACATGTTAAAAATATTGCGAGGTAATAATGAAAGAAAAATTTATGAAGGAAGCTTTAAAAGAAGCACAAAAAGCTTATAAAAAGTTAGAAGTGCCTGTTGGAGCTGTAATAGTTAAGGATGGAAAGATAATAGCAAGAGGATATAATCAAAAAGAATCCAAAACAGATACAACAAAACATGCTGAAATAATTGCAATTCAAAAAGCAAGTAAAAAGCTAAAAGCGTGGAGATTACTTGATTGCGAAATGTATGTAACACTTGAACCATGTTCAATGTGTGCAGGAGCAATAATAAATTCAAGAATAAAAAAAGTTTACATTGGAGCTGAAGACAAGAAAACAGGGGCAGTTGGTTCTGTCTTGAATCTATTTGATGATTATAAATTTAATCATACTGTAGAAAGTGAAAAAGGGATATTACAAGAAGAGTGTGAAAAAATATTAAAAGATTTTTTTAAGGAGTTAAGAAAAAATAAAAATGTCTAATTCAATAAAAAAAATAATACATATTGTAATTATTATAACAATAGTAGCTGTTATATTGTGTACAGCAGGAATATTTATTATTTTGTATCAAGTGGAAGGTGAAACTAATATGCCATTTCATATAACCAAAATAATAATTGCACAAAATGTAGATGCAATCGAAAATGATGCAAGCAGTACAACGTGGAACTTAAATGTTTGTGAAAACAATGATATGTATATTTATCTAGAAAAGAATTTTAAATATGAAAAAACAGAAATTATTGATAATGTAGAGTTATCAAATATTGTAATAAAAAAAGAAAATGATAAAGGTGAACCCAAATTATATAAACCAGTTGAAGATGAAAAAGTTATGTATAAAAATACAGAAGAAAATGAAATATCTGGAATAACATATACTGGAGAACTTGAATCAAATATAAAACAATTAAAAATATCAAATCAAGGAGGAATAATTGCATTTAGATATGCAATAAATAATATAGCTAATTATATATCTGATGATGCAGAAGAAGTCAATTATAGTGATTTATTGAAATTAACCAATATAACAGAAGAAGATATAAAGACAACTATAAGTTTTAATATGATAATAAAATTAACTACAGGTAGAACATATCAAACAAATATTAGTATAGATATTCCTACAAATGAAGTAATTGAAAAAGGAACAGTTGGAACAGAAATTAAAGACTTTGAAAATTTAGTGTTTAAAAGAATTGAAAATTAAAGAAAAACTTTAATAAATTACTTGAAAAAAATCAAATTGCATTGTATAATAACAAAGGTATGAGAACTGACCTCTGTATGGAAAACAAACTCAATAAAAGCCTATGAATCTTGTCAGGTCCGGGAGGAAGCAGCAATAAGTAGATACTTTTATGTGGGCGTTGTTTTCCATAGAGAGATTGGAACTCACACCATTTTTTAAATATAAAGGATGTGATTATATGGGGTACACAGCTCTTTATAGAAAATTTAGACCACAAACATTTTCAGAAATGGTTGGTCAAGAGCACATAACGAGAACACTAAGAAATCAAATTATAGCTAATAGAGTAGGGCATGCATATTTATTTAATGGAGTAAGAGGAACAGGAAAAACGACATCAGCTAAGGTTTTAGCACGAGCAATAAATTGCTTAAATCCAATAGATGGTGAACCATGTAATGAATGTGAAATATGTAAGGCAGCATTAGATGGCTCTTTAACAGATATAGTCGAAATGGATGCTGCATCAAACAATAGTGTTGAAGATATACGTTCAATAAGAGAAGAAGTAAATTTTTTACCTACAAAAGCCAAATATAGAGTATATATCATAGATGAAGTTCACATGTTATCACAAGGTGCGTTTAATGCTTTATTAAAAACATTAGAAGAACCACCAGAACATGTAAAATTTATTTTAGCTACAACCGAACCTCAAAAACTTCCTGCAACAATACTTTCAAGATGTCAAAGATTTGATTTTAAAAGAATTTCTGATGAAGATATAATAAAAAGGCTTGATATTGTTTGCAAAGAGAGTAATGTTGAAGCAACACCACAAGCATTAAATATAATAGCTTCATTATCAGAAGGAGCTATGAGAGATGCATTATCAATATTAGAAAGATGTATTCAAGATGGAGAAAATAATATAACAGAAGATAAAATTAAAGAACTTGTTGGAATACCAAAATTAGAATATATTTATAATATTTCAGAAGCAATTATAAATTATGATATTGATGAAGCGATGGAAAACATAACTAAAGTTCTAAATGAAGGAAAAGATTTAGGAAATTTACTTTGGGAAATAATAAAATATATAAAAGATATATTGATGGTAAAAACAAATCAAAAATTAACAATTTACAATGAAGAAGATTTTGAAAAATTAAAAGAATTATCAACAAAAGTTTCAAAAAGTAGGGCAATAAAATTAATAAGTGAATTGTCAACATTAGAAAATAATATGAAACAATCAACACAAAGAATTATTGTTTTTCAAGCAGGAATAATTAAATTGTGTGATAGAGAAATTTCAGAAAAACAAGAAAATTCATCTTCAAATGTATCTGGAAATGGTAATGCAGATATATATGCAAGATTAGAAAAAATAGAAAATTATTTAAGAGCAGGTGGAGGACGAAGCGGTTCAGTAAGTAGAGTAGCAAATAAGCCAAAAGAAGCACAGAGTCAGTCACAAACATCTGATACGTCAAGTATTGCGGGTATTGGAAAAAATAGTAAGCCAGCACAGTATTGGAAAGCTATTGTAAATAATTTAAAACAAAATGGAAAAATAGTATTATATACTAATTTAATAAATACAAATGCTATTGAAATAAATGATATGACAATAGGAATTCAGTTTCCAGGTGGAATTACACCATTTGGAAAAGCTGTATTAGATAAACCAGAAAATAAACAAGAAATAATAAAGCAAGTTTCTATAGCATCTGGAAAAGAAATGCATGTTCAATTTATAGACACAAAGCCACAAGAACAAGTGAATAATGAAGAACAAGAAATATCAAGTTTTGCAAATGGATTTGACATTCCATTTGATGTAGTTGAATAAAATGTAAATAGGAGGAATGTAAAATGTCAAAAAGAGGAGGATTCCCAGGAGGTATGGGAGGATTTGGTGGAATGAACATCAATAGCTTAATGAAAGAAGCAAAAAAAATGCAAGCAGATTTAGAAAAATCTCAACAAGAATTATCAGAAAAAGAATTTGAAGCATCAGCTGGAGGAAATGCAGTAAGTGTAAAAGTAAATGGTCAAAAACAAATAATAGACTTAAAATTACAAAAAGAGGTTGTTGATCCAGATGATGTTGAAATGTTACAAGACTTAATAGTAACATGTATAAATCAAGCATTCAAACAAGTTGATGATGCACAAGCTGCATCAATGGGAAAATACAACATACCAGGATTAATGTAAAATTGAGCAGAGGTAAAACTCTGCTATAATTATCTAGGAGGAAATTAAAATGTCAATGTATTCACCATCAATAGAAAAATTAATAGAAAGTTTTGAAAAGCTTCCAAGTATAGGAAATAAGACTGCTGCAAGATTAGCATTTTATATATTAAATGCATCAGAAGAGGAAACAAATGAGTTTGTTAATTCAATAATAAATGCTAAAAAAAATCTAAAATATTGTAGTAAATGTTGGAATATTTCTGATACAGATCCATGTCCTATTTGTAGTAATCCTAAAAGAGAACAATCTCAAATATGTGTTGTTGAAGATGTAAAAGATATTATAGCAATGGAAAGAACACATGAATTTAAAGGGGTATATCATGTATTACATGGTTCTATTTCACCAATGAATGGAATTGGTCCAGATGATATTAAAATAAAAGAATTATTAGCTAGACTAATGGATGGACAAGTTAAAGAAGTTATTTTGGCAACTAATCCAAGAGTTGAAGGAGAAGCAACAGCGATGTATTTATCAAAACTTATAAAACCACTGGGAATTAAAGTTACAAGAATAGCACATGGAATTCCAGTTGGAGGAGATCTAGAATACACAGATGAAATTACTTTAACTAAGGCGTTAGAGGGAAGAAGAGAATTATAAAAAAGGCATTTCTTTATGAAATGTCTTTTTTTGTGTTTGGTAATAAAATTTTACAAATATCATCTGTTGCATTTGGTTTTGAAATTGATTTTGCATTTTTACTCATTTCATCTAATTTTTGAGAATCAGTAAGTAAATTTGTAACAATTTGTTCAATATCATCATCTTTTTTTAACCAAATAGCAGCATTATGTTTTACTAAATATGTTGCATTTTCTTCTTCTTGACCAGGTATAGGATTTATAACGACAATTGGTAATCCTGATGCAAGGCTTTCTGATGTAGTAAGACCACCAGGTTTTGTTACAACTAAATTTGAAATACTCATTAATTCTGGAACCATGTTAGTATATTCAAAAATATGTACATTTGCTTCTTTATTGTATTTGATTACTATATTTTCAAATGCTTCTTTTAATTTTTGATTTTTCCCAGAAATTGCAATAATTTGAAGATCAGCAGAGTTTTTTACAAAGGTTTCGAAAACTTTTAGAGTATAACTTTTTCCTAAACCAAATTCCCCTCCTCCAAAAAATAATACAGTTTTTTTATTAGGAGACAAATTGAAGTCTAGAAATATAGAACTTTTATCATAATTTATTAAAAATCTGTCTGATATAGGTATTCCAGTAACAAAAACTTTGTTTGAAGGTATACCTTTGCTTATTAAAGTTTCTTTCATTTCTTGGTTTGCAACAAAAAGTTTGTTTATATATTCATTGTATACTAACCACTGATCATGTGAAGCAAAATCTGTTAGTATTGTTGCAATTTGTGTGTTTAATTTGTGATGTTTGGTTAAATATCCACACATTTGACTTGCAAATGGATGTGTGCAAATAATTAAATCAGGTGCTTTATCTTGCAATAATTTATGAAGTCTTATAGATAGTAATTTATTTGATGTAGTACTTATATGAGCAAGTGGGCCTTTTTCAGATTTCCAATAAATACTTCCATAAGCTTTTGGAACTTTTTTTGCCATTTCTGCATAAGCTTTTGTGGTAATTTTATTAAATTCTTTATTAACATATTCCATAAAATCTATTAATTCAACTTCAATGCCATTATAATTAGTTTTAATACAGTTTTCAATAGAACGAGCAGCTGATAGATGCCCACCACCATATTTGGCATAAAAAATAATTACTTTCATAGTTTTTCCCTTCTCATTTTTATTTTTCAAAAATTATTTTAACATAAAAACATAAATAATTGTATAATTTTTTGAAAAAAATGAAAAAATAAGAAAAAATTAATATTGGTAAAAATACCATAGATGAAAGGATATAAAAATGGAGAGATTAAAAAATAAGTTGAACATAGTTGCATTGATATTATTAGCTATTGTAGTAATATTAGGAATGAGCTTATATAATAAAAATACAGCTTACGCAAATATTGTTGAAAATGATAATGATAAAGCTTTATATGAGGTTGTTGATAGAGTACAAAATGTAAAAATTTATTTAGCAAAAGTAATGATATCAAAAGAATCTGTACATGGTGCAAAAACTCTTACATGGGTTTGGAGAGAAGCAAATTTGGCAATGAGTTATTTAGGAATGCTGCCAATAGAAAGTCAAGAAATTGAAAATACAGAAAAATTTTTAAATCAAGTTGGTGAATATGCATATTCATTATCTATTAAATGTATTGAAGGACAAAATTTAACTGATGAAGAAATAACTAAAATTCAGGAATTATATAATTATGCTAATGACTTATCAAATACTTTAAATGAAATGCTTGAAGAATTGAATAATAAATCATTAACATGGAAAGATTTACAACAAAATATAGAAAAATCAGAAGTTTCTAGTATAAATAATTTTGATGTTGTTGAACAAAATTTTCATGAATATATGGGATTAATTTATGATGGTGCATTTTCAGAACACATAGTTAGTAGTGAAAAAAAAGGATTAACAGGAGAGGATATAACAGAAGACAAGGCAAAAGAAATTGCGGAGGAATTTATTGGAAAAGAAAAAGTAGTAGAAACAAAGAATAATGGAAATGTTGAAAATGGAAATATAAATGTATATAGATTTGAAATAAAAAATAATAATAATGAAACTATAGGAATATCAATATCCAAAAAAGGTGGACATGTTGTCTACATGAATTTGAATAGAAATATTAATGAAGATTCTATAAGTGAACAAGAAGCTGTCAAAATTGGAAAAGATTACCTAAAAAATAAAGGGTTTGAAAATATGCAAGAAACTTATTATGTAAAAAATGAAGGATTTATAACAGTTAATTATGCATATATTCAAAACAATGTTACAATGTATGCTGATTTAATAAAAGTAAAGATAGCACTTGATAATGGAGAAGTAATTGGAATTGATACAACAGGGTATTTAAATAATCATCATATAAGAGAAATATCAAGTGAATTAATTACAAGTCAAAAAGCAAGAAGTAAAATTACAGATAAAACAGAGATAACAAGTGAAAAATTAGCAATGATTCCAACAGAATTCAATACTGAAATATTATGTTATGAATTTAAAGGAAAAATAAATGAATGTGAATTTATTGCATATATAAATGCTAAAACTGGAGAAGAAGAGGATATCTTAATAGTTATAAATACAGAAAATGGAGTTTTAACAGAATAAATTTCAAAATTTTGAAAAAATTTGCACTAATAAAAAAAGAAATTTAGCAAATAATATTATTGAAAATATAAAAAAATATTTTCGAAGCGGTCCGTAAAAAACAGATTAAGATTTGAAGGGAGATCTATGTATGTCAAGAAATAACAAATTAATATCTGAAAACTTACGAACAGAAATAGCAAAAGAATTAGGTGTATATGATCAAGTGAAAAAAGATGGTGGAAGTTGGGAAAATGTTTCTTCTAAAAAATGTGGAAATATAGTTTCAAAAGCTATAGAAATTGCAAATAGAGCAGTTGAAAAACAATAGTTTTTAGATAAAAATAGCAAGATTTTATCTTGCTATTTTTATTTTTTATATTGCAATATAAAAAGAAAAAGAATATAATATCCAAAAAAGAAAGGGCATAAATATGAAAGTTAAAGAGATTATTGATTTGATTGATGGAAAAATTGTTACAGGAAATGTTGAATTAGAAATGAATAGTTTTTCAAAAGATACAAGAACAATACAAAATGGTGATATATATATAGGGATAAAAGGCGAAAAATTTGATGGAAGTGATTTTTGGAAGCAGGCACTAGATAATGGAGCTTCTGCAGTAATTATTTCACCTAGAGAAATTACAGAAGATGATAAAAGTAAATATAAAGATAAAACTATAATAGAAGTTAAAGATACATTACAAGCATTATATGAATTAGCTAAATATAAAAGATCTCAATATGATATACCGGTAATAGCAGTAACTGGTAGTGTTGGAAAAACAAGTACTAAAGATATAGTAGCTAGTGTTGTATCTCAACAATTTAAAACATTAAAAACTGAAGGAAATAATAATAATAATATTGGGCTACCATTAACTATTTTAAAATTAGCCGATCATGAAGCACTTGTTGTAGAAATGGGAATGAATCATTTTAAAGAAATAAGCTTATTAACTAATATTGCTAGACCAACTATTGCAATTATAACTAATATAGGAACATCACATATAGGAAATTTAGGATCACGTGAAAATATTTTAAAAGCAAAATTAGAAATATTAGAAGGAATGAATAAACCAAGAGTAATTATAAATAATGATAATGATTTGCTTCATGAATGGTATGAAACAAATAAAGAAAATATAGAAATACATACTTATGGAATAGAAAACAAAAGTGAAATATTAGCTGAAAAAATAAAACTAAACGAAAATTTTAGTGAATTTAATGCAGTAATAGATGGAAAAGATAAAGTTGAAATTACTGTTCCTGTTGGTGGAACACACTTTGTGTATAATGCACTTTGTGCAATGATGGTTGGAAAATTATTACAAATATCAAATGATAAAATAAAAAATGGAATTGCAAATTTTGAGTTGACAAAAAAGAGAATGGAGATAAAAAAATTAGGCAATGGAGCTATATTAATAAATGATAGTTATAATGCTAGTTATGAATCCATGAAAGCTAGTATGGAATATTTATCTTCAAGAGAAGAAAAAAGAAAAATAGCAGTTCTTGGTGATATGTTAGAATTAGGTGAGTTTTCTGAAGAGTTGCATAAAAGGGTTGGAAAAGAAGTTGCCAAAAATAATATTGACATATTAATTTGTAGAGGGAAGTATGCAAATTATATTGTTGAAGGAGCAAGTGAAAATAAGAAAACACAAAAAATAATATTGGAAACTAATGATGAAATTTTGAAAAAAATTAATGAAATTGTTAGTGATGGAGATGTAGTACTTATAAAGGCATCAAATGCGATGAAATTTTATGAAATTTGTCAAAAACTATAGATTTTTTGAGAAAAAATTGGTATAATAAAAACACCAATTTTTTTTCAAAAGATTAAGGAAGAGAAACATGATTGGGAGGATGTCAAATGAAATTTAAAGATTACTACAAAATACTTGAACTAGATGATAGCAAAGTTACAATAGATCAAATAAAGAGTGCATATAGAAAATTAGCAAAGAAATATCACCCAGATTTAAATGTAGGAGATAAGTTAGCAGAAGAAAAAATAAAAGATATAAATGAAGCATATAAAATACTTTCAGATTTTTCTTCAAAAAGAAAATATGATAGAACATGGAATTACAATATAGGAAGAAAAAAGAACAAAAGTAAAACATCAGGACAAATGGCAGGAGAATTTTTTGGAATGTTTTTTGGAAATAATGATCAAAAAGAAGAAATAGACCAACCAAAAGCTATTCCAGAAAGAGGACAAGATATTGAAACAGAAATAAATGTTACAATAGAAGAAGGTTTTTTTGGAGCTAGCAAAACAATAGTTTTAAAAGATATAACTGGTAAAGATAGAACTGTAAAAGTAAAATTACCAGAAGGTATTCAAAATTCAGAAAAAATAAAAGTAGCAGGACAAGGAAAAGTAGGAAAAAATGGTGGTAAAAATGGAGATTTATTCATAAAAATAAATATAGTAAATGGGAAAAAATACCAAATTGATGGAAAAGATTTATATACTACTATACCAATTACACCATGGGAAGCAGCATTAGGTACAAGATTGCAAATTGATTCAATAGATGATAGTAAAACACAAATATATATTCCAAATGGAGTGCAAGCAGGTGAAATAGTAAAAATACCTGAAAAAGGATATAAAACTCAAGATGGAAAAAGAGGAGAATTGATTGGAAAAATTGAAATTGTAGTACCTGAAAAGTTAACACAAGAGGAAAAAGAAGTTTTTAAAAAATTAAAAGAAATATCAAAATTTAATCCAAGAAGAGTCTAAAGCCCCTGAAACAAAGTGAAAATTTAGTATGGGACAATAAAATCATTGACAAATGGCGCAGAAAGAGTTATAATATAGTATGGTTGTTTCGGTAAACATAAGATAACGCTATGGATTAACATAGAAAGTGAGGGAAATATAATGGATATGTTACAAGGAAAACACTTTAGCATAACAGATCCAAAAGGAGTAAACACAGTTATTTATCAAATATATAAAACAAAAAAAGAGTTTTTAAAAGAATATCCCAAATATACAGTAGAAAGATTAGAAAGCTCTGAAGAAATAAGAGGAGAATCTAGAAGAAAAACGTTTTATGTTGAGGACCCACAACCACAAGGAAATCAATTAGCAATTTTATCATTTGCAGGTGATAAAGTTATTATTAATTCAGGTGTATTAATTGATGATGAAGTAAGAATTTCAAAAAGTCCATCAGCTTTTAAATTTAATACACTATATTCAGAAGAAGAACAAGAATTTAAAGATTTTAATTATACACCTAACTTAAAAAGAGATATTTGTGTAATTGATCCGGAAACTACAGAAGAAATAAAACCAAGGCTTTATTATGATGAAAAAGAAAATAAAGTTAAAGGAAAATGTAAATTAAAGCCAAATAAATCTTATTTCGCGTTTGAAGTAAGAGGAGAGTAGAATTAAGGAGGATATTTTACTATGGGAAGTCACACAGTAAATGGAAGAAAGATTGGAACTGCACCAAGCGTAGATGATAAATTTCAATTAACAGCAATGGATGTTAGACAAACAGAAAAAATTATTGAAAATGTAAAAAAAGATGGAGAATTAGAAGCAAAAGGAAAGATACATAAAAGCATGGGAGGACATTTTATTGGTGAAAACTATGTAACAATAAAAGCTCAAACATATAATATTGTTCCAAAAAAACAAGCCAAAGATGATGAAGAACAATCAAAATAAAACAAAAGAGAAGGTGATTTGTACATGAATTATAAAATTGAAGGTGCAATAAGAAGAACAAGAAAATATTTTATATGGTTAGCAATACTATGGGTATTTATATCCATAGTATTAGTTATGCCTATAACAGTTGGTATTCATGAAGCAGAAGTTTTTAAAGATCCTGGAAAAGGAATTGAAACAGCAGTTAGTTTAATAATACATTTAGGACAAGCAATGAAAAAAATCCAAACAGAAGGATTATTCATAGACTATATAAAAAATATAGGAATGTTCACAATATTATATGCAATACTTATGGTAATTGGACTTATAAAGACAGCACCAAAACATGAATATTCAGATATGGAACATGGATCTAGCGATTGGAGCAAAAATGGAGAACAATATACAGTTTTAAATAATAGAAAAGGCATAATATTAGCGGAAGATAATTACTTACCAGTAGATAAGAGAGGAAATGTTAATGTTCTAGTTGTCGGAGGATCAGGTTCTGGTAAATCAGCATCATATTCAATACCAAATGCATATCAACAATTAGGATCTTATGTATTTACAGACCCTAAAGGTGAATTATATGATAGAACAGCAGGATATTTAAGAAGCAATGGATATGAAATAAAAGTATTAAATTTAGTTAGACCTCAATACAGTGATGGATATAATCCATTAATGCATATATCATCAGAAATAGATGTTGATGTTATTGCAAATACAATAGTAAAAGGACAAAAATCAGATGGAGGAGGATCAGATCCATTCTGGGATGATTCAGCAGAAATGTTATTAAAAGCATTAATATATTATTTAATGGCAACAAGACCTGAAGAAGAGCAAAATTTAGCTAGTTGTGCTGAATTGGTAAGAGCTGCAAACTCTAATGGTGGTAGTAACTTACTTACAGAATTAATAAGTAAACTTCCTTATGACCATCCTGCAAGAATGAATTATAAATCAATAGAAATTGCTCCAGAAAAAACATATAGTTCAATATTAAGTACTTTGCAATCAAAATTAGGTAAATTTGATTCAAAAGAAATTGCAGAATTAACTTCAACAGATACAATCAATTTTAATGACATTGGAAACAAAAAAACAGCGGTATATGTTATATCTTCAGATACACATACAGCGTATGACTTTTTATTAACAATATTCTTTTCACAGATGATACAACAATTATATAATTATGCAGATGATAATGGCGGTAAATTAAGAGTACCTACATATTTTATATTAGATGAGTTTGCTAATATAGGAAAAATTCCGGATTTTGATAAGAAGATTTCAACATCAAGAAGTAGAAAAATATCATTTAGTGTTATTTTACAGAACTTAGATCAGTTGGAAGCAATTTATGAAAAATCTTATGAAACAATCATAGGAAACTGTGATACACATTTATTTTTAGGAAGTAACTCATATAAAACAGTTGAATATTTTTCTAAAGCTTTAGGAGAAAAAACAATAGATAGAGAAAGTATTTCAGTAAATAGAGATAAACAACATCATAAAACAGGTACAAGTGATTCAGATCAAGTTATGGCAAGAGCACTTATGACACCAGATGAATTAAGAAGACTAGATAATGATTTATGTATTATATTTGAAAAAGGAATAAAGCCAGTAAAGGCAAATAAATTCTACTATTTCAAACATAAAAATATTGCTAATACAATGGCAAGATTAGAAATTAGTCATAATGATATTGGTGAAATTCAACGTGGAAATTGGAGAAAATTTAATCCATATAATCCATGGACAGAAGACCAAGATGAAAAGGAAGCTCAAAATTTGAAAGTAGAATCTTTAGATGAGTTATTTGATGAGCAAAGTGATAATGGTAAAAAAGAAGAAAAAAGTGAATTAAAAGAAAAGGGTAAAGAAAAAGTAGCTGCACCGGTTTCAACAAATTCTTTAGATGATATGTTTGAGGATGTAGAAACACCGAAAGCAGGAAATAAAATTCAAGAAGAACCAGAAGATACTTATGATTTACAAAAAGAATTAGAAGCAAAATTTGATGAATTATTTGGACCAATTGATGATGAATAAAAACAAAAATAAAGTAGAAAGCATTAAGGTTTTTTACTTTATTTTTTTGTAATATTTTACTAGGGAATCTTGCATTTGAAATAAAATTAAATAAAAAAGTATTTACAAATTTATATTAATTTTATATAATGGGAAAAAAACATAGGAGGAAAAATAATGAAAAGAGTAACAAAAGTTATGAGTCTTGCTATAATATTTTTTATTATAGTAACATCAATTTCTACAGTTTTTGCAGTTGATATTCAGACAGAATTAAAAACAGTGCAAGAATCAAGTGAAATTAAATATTTAGAAAATGATGGTGGAAAATTTTCTAAGAAATTGATTAATTTAAATGAAAAAAAAGGAGAAGCAACAGTAGAATTAACGGTATCTAATACATCAAAAAATACAAGTCAGACGAAGTATGAAAATACAGAAATACTTGCAATATTTGATGAAAATCTTGTAAATGATACAGCTAATTATGAACAATATTTGAGTTATTTACAAATGATAACAGCTTATGTATTACCGAAGAATCCAAATACTAAAGTTGGAATAATTGGTATGAAAGGAACAATAGATAGTATAGTTAAAAAAGATGGAAATGTTGTAGTTGGAGAAGATGATGAATCAAATGTTGATGGAACAGAAGAAAATGCTGAAATAATAGCAGAATTAACAAATGATTCTACTAAATTATTGTCTGATTTTAAAAAAATGAATACTGACAAGAAGAAATATAGATCAAATTATCAAGCAGCAATAAGATTGGCAAATAAAACATTTTCAAAAAATGTAAATAAAATTTTAATATCAGTATATGATTCTATGCCACAAATATCTATAGGAACTAGATCACATTTTGAATATGGAGACAATAAAGTATATAAAACAGCAAAAGAATCTGTTGAAGCATTATATAATAAAGTAGTTGAAAATACAAAAGGTGAAATATTAAAATTAAAAGATAATGATGTTGATTTTATAATATTGGAACAAGAAAATAAAGAAGAAAATGAAACATGGTATGATGATGAAACAAAGGAAAAATCATTTACTATAAATATAACTGAATATAGAGAAAAAATATATGGAACAGAAGAGAATCCAACTTATGGTTCAATGTACACAATGGATATTTCAAATATGAGTAAAATTGTTAATGAACATTTAGATTTAGGAACAACAGAAGAAAAAAGAGCAGATTTAAAGTCTGTAAAAATAAAAGAATATTTTTCAGATGAAATATTGAATAATTTTGATATAGAAGTTGAAAATGATTCTATAGATATATCTAAAATAAAAGATGATAAATATTTTATTTGGAATATTGGTACAATAGAAGCTGATAAAGATGTAAGTATAAAATATACATTGAAGATAAAAGATATGAAAAATAAAGATTTATTAAATAAAGAAATTGCAACAAATGAGAAGACAGAATTAATATACGTAGATAGTGCAGAAAAAGAAATAACAGCATTATTAGAATCAAGTCCAAAAATAAAACTTGTTGAAATAACAGTAGATAATAATACAAACCAAAAAGAAGATGAAACAAATGATACAACAGTAGCTCCAGGAAATTTACCAAATACGGGAATAAAAAATATGATTGTTTTTTCTATTATAGCTACTATATCATTATTAATATATGCACACCATAAAAATAGATTATATAAAGATATAAAATAAAAAATACCCTAGGCTGTTGCAAGCCTAGGGATTTTTGAACTATGCAAAAACTTTATTGAAAAAAGACTTGAAAAACCAAGGTAAGTAGTATAGAATAAATATGTAAAATTGACAAAAGATTGAAAGGAATGTGATAAAATGAAATTTATACATATTGCCGATTCACATTTAGATACACAATTTAAAATGTTATCAGATAAGAATGGAATAGGAGATAGAAGAAGATATGATCAAAGAATGGCATTCAGAAAAATAATAAATTATATTAAAGATAATGATATAAAATATTTTTTTATTGCTGGAGATTTATATGAACATGAAAGTATAAGAAGATCAACAATAGATTATATAAATGATTTGTTTAAAGAAATAAAAGATACATTAATTTTTATTGCTCCTGGAAATCATGACCCATTTTTAAAAAATTCTTATTATAATAATTACGAATGGAGTGAAAATGTACATATATTTGGTCCAAAGTTTGAAAAAGTTGAAACAGATGATGCCGATATATATGGATATGGTTTTGATAATTTTTCATGTTCAAATTTAGAATATGATAAATTAAAAATAGAAAATCCAGAAAAATTAAATATATTAATTATTCATGGAACTCTTGATGGAGCTACTACAGAAGAAATGAAATATAATTCTTTGAGTAAAAAAATGCTCGAGAAAAAAGGATTTGATTATGTAGCATTAGGACATATACATAAAAATAATTTTTCAAAAGATGGAAAAATAATATATCCTGGTTCAACAATAGCAATGGGATTTGATGAGCTTGGAGAACATGGAATGGTTACAGGTGAAATTCAAAAAAATAAAAATAAATTAAAATACATAAAAATTGATAATACTGAATTTGTAAAATATGAATTAGATTGTTCCAAAATTTTTTCAATTGAAGAATTAATAGAAAAAATAAATACATTATATTTAGATGAAAATAATTTATATGAAATAGTATTAATTGGAAAAAGAAATTTTGAAATAAATGTACTTAATTTATATAAATATAATTTGAATGAAAAAATAATAAAAATAAAAAATAAAACAAAAATAAATTATAATATTGAAGAAATTTCACAAGAAAATAATTTAAAAGGTTTATTTGCAAAAGAAATTTTAGAAGAAAAAAATAATTATAGTGAAGAAATATTAGAAAAATCATTCGAAATAGTAATGGAAATAATGAATAAATAATATATGGAGGGATTTATTTTGAAAATAAATAATATAAAAATAAATTCGTATGGTAAAATAAAAAATAAAGAAATAAAATTAAATAATAAATTAAATATTATTTCTGGAAAAAATGAAAGTGGAAAATCAACAGTATTAAATTTTATTTTTAATATATTATATGGAGCCTCAAAATTAAAAAACGGAAAAGAAATATCTGATTATGAAAAATATAAACCATGGGATACAGATGAATTTTCCGGAAAATTAATATACGAATTAGATAATAAAGAAAAATATGAAATATATAGAGAATTTGATAAAAAAAGTCCAAAAATATTTAATCAAAATGGTGAAGAAATATCTTCTGAATTTAGAACAGATAAAAAGAATGGGAGTACCTTTTTTTATGATCAAACACATATTGATTCAAAAATGTTTTTAGCAACATCTATATCTATGCAACAAGAAGTAAAAATAGGAAAAAATATAAGAAATTCAATGATAGAAAAAATTTCAAATTTATTAAGAACAGGTGAAGATAATATTTCGTATCAAGAAACATTAGATGAATTAAATAAAATTCAATTGGAAACAATAGGTACAAATAGAAGTAAAGATAAACCAATAAATATTGCAAAAAGAAAATTTGAAGAAAATGAAGAAAAAATAAATGAATTAAAACAATATCAAAAAAATCAATCTGAAAATATTGAAAATATAATAGAAATAAAATCAGAAATAAAAGATGATGAAGACCAAATGGTATTGTTAAAACAAATAAAAGATGTATATGAAAAAGATAAAACAAATAATGAAGTTATAAAAATAAAAGAAAAAATAATTGAAGAAAATAATGCAAAAAAAATAATATTAAATAGAAATATTAAAGAAAAAAATGAAAACTTTGAAGAAATAAAAAATAATAAAAAAGTAAAAAATAAAAAAGAAATAAAAAAGAAAAAGCAAAAAAAATTAAGAATAATATTTTTAATAATAATTATTTTAGAAATTGCATGGATATTTGGAATGCCATATTTTACAAGCAATAAAATTGTTCCAAAAATTGGTTATGTATTTTTACCAATATATATTTTAATATATATTTTAAAAGTAAAAAAATTAAACAAAAAAATAAATGAATTTGAAGAAAAAAATAATAATAATATAAAAGATTATAAAGAAGAAATAGAAAAATTAGAAAATGAATTAACAGCATTAAATAATAATACAAATTTATTAGAAGATGAAATAAAAAAAGATAAAAATAGAAATGTATTTTTATTTAATTTACATAAGCAACAAGTAATGAATAAAAATTATATTAAATATACTCAGGAAGAAATTAATCAATTATTTAATAATCGAGAAATAGATAAAAAAATAGAAATATTACAAAATAAATTAGATAATTCAAAATATGAATTAAATAAATTAGAATTAATAAAAGAAAATATTGAAAAACAATTAGAAATATTATCTGATTTAGAAGAACAACAAGAAATAATTGAACAAGAAATTGATAACTTAAATAAAGAAAATGAATCAATAGAATTAGCAAAAAAATTATTGGAAAAAGCATACCAAAAAATGAAAAATGATGTTAGTCCTACATTTTCTGAACAATTATCAAAGAATATTTCTAGAATTACAGATAATAAATATAGTAAAATATTATTTAATGATGAACAAGGATTAGTTGTAGAATTAAAAAATGGAAATTATGTACCAGCAGAAAGATTAAGTGTGGGAACAATAGATCAAATATATCTTTCCCTAAGGCTAGCAATGCTAGATGAAGTTTCTGATGAAAAAGTACCAATAATATTAGATGAAGCATTTGCTTTTTTCGATGAAGAAAGATTAAGAAATATTTTAATATTTCTATCAAAAGAATATAGTGAAAGACAAATTATAATATTTACTTGTACAAACAGAGAAACAAAGATCTTAGAAAAAGTAAGAATTAATTTTAATTTAATTGAAATATAATTCAATAATCCCTTAAAATACTTGAAAAATATGCTAATATGTAGTATAATAAAAAACGTTAAAAAGTAATAATGAAGGAGAAAATTTATGTTTGACAAATTAGAAGCTGTAGAAAAAAGGTATGAGGAACTAACAAAATTAATTAGTGATCCAGAAGTAATAGCAAATCAATCAGAATGGCAAAAACTAATAAAAGAACATAGTTCAATAGAAGAAGTTGTACAAAAATATAGAGAATATAAAAAAGAAAAACAACGTATGGATGAAGCAAAAGAAATGATGGAAGATAAAGAATTAAAAGAATTAGCTGAAGCAGATTTTTATGAGGCAAAAGAAAAATTGCCACATATAGAAGAAGAACTAAAAGCTTTATTAATTCCTAAAGATCCAAATGATGATAAAAACATTATTTGTGAAATACGTGGTGGTGCAGGTGGAGAAGAAGCTGCATTATTTGCTGCAACACTATTTAGAATGTATTCTATGTATGCAGAAAGAAAACATTGGAAAATAGAAGTATTAAATGAGAATGAAACAGAACTAGGTGGTTATAAAGAAATATCTTTTATGATTGTAGGAAAAGGTGCATATAGTAGATTAAAGTTTGAAAGTGGTGTACACAGAGTTCAAAGAGTTCCAGATACAGAAAGTAGCGGAAGAATTCATACATCAACAGCAACAGTTGCAGTATTACCAGTAGTTGAAGATGTTGAAATAGAAATAAATCCAGCAGATATAAAAATGGAAGTATTTAGAGCATCAGGAGCTGGAGGACAACATATTAATAAAACATCATCAGCTGTAAGACTTATACATGAGCCAACAGGAATTGTAGTTGAATGTCAAACAGAGAGATCACAATTACAAAATAGAGAATATGCAATGAAAATGTTACGTTCAAGACTTTATAATATAGAGAAGGAAAAACAAGATTCAGAAATAGCAAATGCAAGAAAATCACAAGTAGGAAGTGGAGATAGAAGTGAAAAAATACGTACATATAATTATCCACAAGGTCGTATTACTGACCATAGAATTGGTATGAGTATTTTTCAAATGGAAAATTTCTTAAATGGTGATTTAGACGAAATGATAGATAACTTAATAGCAGCTGATAGAGCAGATAAATTGCAAGGTGAAGAAGAATAAAAGTAATAAAAAACTCTTTTTTAAATATAAATTTAAAAAGGAGTTTTTTTGATGTCAAAATTTAATACAATGTAGATTTTGATAAAAGAAAGGATACAAATTATGGAAAACATAATAAATACAACTATTTTAGGATTATTTTTTGGAACAATAGGCACAACAATTGGAGGAGTTATTGGATGTATAATAAAAAATACATCGAATAAATTAATAAGCTTTACATTATCATTTGCCGCAGGACTTATGATGGCAGTAATATGTTTTGATTTGATACCAGAATCATTGAAAATTAGTAGTATTGTGTTAACAATATTAGGAATTGTTTTTGGAATAAGTATTATGTTTGGTTGTGACATTTTAGTTGACAAAAAGTTTAATATAAAAAAATTAGATAATAATATATCTAATAATTTATTAAAAACAGGAATAATAGTAAGTATAGGTTTAGCAATACATAATATTCCAGAAGGACTTGCAATTGGCTCTGGATTTGAAGCATCAACAAAGCTTGGACTGTCTTTGGCACTTGCAATTTGTTTCCATGATGTTCCTGAAGGGATATCAATGGCATTACCTATGAAAAATGGTGGAATGAAAATTTGGAAGGTAATGTTGTATGTTATATTGTCAGGAATTGCAACAGGAATAGGTGCATTAATTGGAAGTATTGTTGGAAGAGTTTCAGAACAAATAATTGCAATTTGTTTGAGTTTTGCAGCAGGAGCAATGTTATATATTGTTTCTGGAGAATTAATTCCAGAATCAAATAGGTTATATAGTGGGAAAATAGTATCTTTAGGAAATATAATTGGATTTTTATTAGGAATAGTAGTAACTATAATACAGTAATAACTAGATTTTTTATTGACAAAACATATAAAAAAATGTAGTATAAATGTATATAGGGGGATAAAAAATGAAAGAAACAAAAGTTAAAAAAATGTATAAAATAATATTTATATTTACTATAGTATTATTATATATGTTTATTGGAAAAGTATATGCAAATTCTATAAATGATATTGATATTGATGTGTATATAGATAAAAATGGAGATGCTAATGTTACAGAAACTTGGAAGGAATGGCTAAATGAAGGGACTGAAGGATATAAAGAATACAAAAATCTTGGAAATTCAGAAATATCTGATTTTCAAGTTTTTGATGATACTGGAAAAGAATACCAATATCAAGATCAATGGTTGACAAGCGAAAGCTTTGAAAATAAAGCATATAAATGTGGAATAAATAAATATGGAAATGAGATTGAATTGTGTTGGGGAATTTCAAACTATGGATATAGAACTTATGTGTTAAAATATAAAATAAGTAATATTGTACAACAATATACAGATACTCAAGGAATATATTTTAATTTTTTAAATATGGATTTATTGATTTATAATGCAAAAATAACTATACATTCTGATTTTCCGTTTTCTTTAGAAAATTCTAGAATATGGGCATTTGGTGCAGAAGGAGAAATAAATTTTATAGACGGAAATATTGTTTTTAGTGCAACAAATTTAATGCCTGGTTCTGATTATATGGTAGTTATGGCAAGATTCCAATCTAATATTTTTAATACAACAAATAATATTAATGAATCATTTGATCAAATATATGATGATGCAATGAAAGATGCATTTTATCCTAATGATCCATGGAAAAGGTTTTTATATATTATTAGTATAATATGGGAGTCAAATCATACTTTTATTATGTATTTTATAGGAATGATAGTTCTTATGATTATATTTCAAAATATATTATTTAAACCAAGAATAAGTAATAAATTTTTAAATGTACAACTTGTAATTGGAAAAAAAGATATAAAGTTACCACCAAATTGGAAAATAAAATATTGCAGAGAAATTCCATTTAATAAAGACATTTTTAAAGCATATTGGGTAATGAACACATATAATATGGCCAAAGAGCAAGACTTAAAGAAAAATCTTATAGGAGCATTTTTATTAAAATGGATTGAAGAAGATAAAATAACAATATGCAAAAATAAAAAAGGAATATTTGATATTTTTAGTGGAAATTATGCAATTGATTTTTCAAAAAATGTTGAAATAGAAGATTATACCGAAAAGAAGCTTTTTGAGATTTTAAAAGACGCATCTGGTATTAATAAAATACTAGAACCAAATGAATTTAAAAAATGGAGTTTAAATAATTTTAGAGAGTTAGAACAATGGTTTTCATCTGCATTATATTATGGTAAAAATAAATTAGAAATAGAACAATTTATTATTAGTGAGGAAGTAGAAAAGAGATCATTATTTAGAAAATATACTATAAAAAGAAAAAGATTAAGCCCCAAATTAAAAGAAGAAGCAATTAAATTAAAAGGATTAAAAAAATATTTGACAGAATATAGTCTTATGAAAGAAAAAGAAAGTATTGAAGTAAAATTATGGGAAGATTATTTAATTTTTGCACAGTTATTTGGAATAGCAAATAAAGTTGAAAAACAATTTAAAGAAATGTATCCTGAACTAGATATAAAAGATAATGTAGGGGTGGATTTAAAATGTATTGCTGTAATTGAGATGACAAATATAGGAGTAAATGGAATGGTTAAAGGTAGAGTGGCCGAAGAAAAGAGAATTAAACATATTAGATATTCGAGCAGCAGTAGTAGTTATAGTAGCCATGATTATAGTGGAAGTAGTAGAGACAGTGGCGGAGGCGGAAGCAGTTATAGTGGAGGCGGAAGTTCTGCTGGTGGATCTTCAGGAGGAGGATTTAGATAAAATGATAAAATATGATTGCATAGAATCGAGTAGTGATGGACTAAAAATAGAATTAGCTTATAGTATTCCAGAAAAAGATGTAAAAGGAATTGTACAATTTTCGCATGGGATGGCCGAACATAAAGAGAGATATTTTAACCTTATGGAATATTTTTCAAATAATGGATATGTATGTGTAATAAATGATCATAGAGGACACGGAAAAAGTGTAAAAGATAAAAAAGATTTGGGATATTTTTATACTGAAGATACAAATTTTATAATAAATGATTTACATGATGTAACATTATATATAAAAGAAAAATTCCCAACCCAAAAGTTATACTTATTTAGTCATAGTATGGGAACATTGGTAGCAAGAGGATATATGCAAAAATATGATAATGAAATAGAAAAAATTATTTTATGTGGAACACCAACTAAAAATCCTTTTACAACATTTGCAATATTTATGGCGTATTTCTTTAAAGTTATTGGAATGGGTAAGAAAACAAATAAAGTTTTAAATTATTTAACATTTAGTAGCTATAATAAAGGATATAATTCAGAAAATGAATGGTTATCAAAAAATCCTAATAATATAAGTATTTATAATGATGACGAATTATGTGGATTTGTTTTTACAACGAATGGTTTTATAAATCTATACAAATTGTTGAAAAATGCTTTTAAAGCAAATTTGTATGAAGTAAAGAACAAAGAGCTTAATATCTTTTTAATTGCAGGAGAAAATGATCCTGTTATACAAAATTATAAAAAATTTAATCAATTAGAACAATTTTTGAAAAAATTAGGATATAAAAATATAAAAAGTAAATTATATCCTGATTTAAGACATGAAATATTAAACGAAAAAGAATATGAGCAAATTTATAGAGATGTATTAGAATTTATAAAAGGGAGATAAAAATGAAAAATAAAATGATAAAAAGAATTATACTGTGTGCTTTTATATTAATGTTTTATGTTTTAATTAATAAAGTACAAGCTAATTCTATAAAAAATATAGATATGGATATTAATTTAGATAAGAATGGAAATGCTACAGTAACAGAGATATGGCAAGCAAATTTAACACAAGGTACTGAAGGATATAGAACATTTTCAAATTTGGAAAATTTAACAATTTCAAATTTTTCAGTTACAGATGAAAGTGGAACTATATTTCAAACAATATCTGAATGGAATACAAATGAAAGTTTTAGCTATAAAGCTTACAAATGTGGAATAAAAGAAACAAATAATGGAGTTGAACTTTGTTGGGGAATATCCCAATATGGAAATAAAACATATACTTTAACATATAAAATAAATAAATTAGTTACACAATATACGGATTGCCAAGGAATATATTTTAATTTTTTAAATTTAGATCAAGATATTAATAAAGTGACGATAAGAATACATTGTAATAACAATTTATCAGCTGGAAATTCAAAAATATGGGCATATGGATATACAGGAACAATTAATTTTGAGAATGGTAACATTGTTTTAGATTCTAAAGGAAAATTATCAAAATCACAATATATGGTTGGATTGATAAAATTTGAAAATAATATATTTTCAACTAATAATAAATCAGATTTGAGTTTCGAAGATGTAAAAAAATCTGCAGAAAACGGTACAGGTAATGGTAAAAAAACTTTAGGAAAAGGTATGGTGATTTTTATAAATGTTATTTTGGGGATAATATTTATTTTATTAAACCCAATTACTATAGTTATAATAATAATTTCAATAATTGTTATAAAAGATGCTAATAAAAGGACAATTGTAGAAAAGCCAGTAAATGTAGAAGAACCATTAAATATATTACAAGAAGATAGACAGTTACCATCAGATGATAAAGTCGAATATTATAGAGAAATACCATGTAATAAAGATCTAGAAGTTACATATTGGGTATGTTATCAATATTATGTTTCTGCTGATAGTGTTTTAAAAAAAGGAATTGTTGGAGCAATATTTTTAAAGTGGTTTAAAGAAGGAAAAATTGCAATAAACAAAAATCAGAATAAGAAAATAGAATTTAAGGATAACAATTATTCAATAGATCTTAGTAAAATAGAGTATGGAGAAAATGAAGTTGAAAATTCATTAATAGCTATTTTAAAAAGTGCAGCAGGAAAAAATGAAATTTTAGAGCCTAATGAATTAAAAAATTGGTGTAAATATAATTATGAAAATATGAAAATTTGGTTTGATAATATATTAAATTATACTGAAAGAAAATTATTTGGACAAGGGTTGATTACAAAAGGATATTCAGATGGAATGGCTGTCAGAAATGTAAGTCCTAAATTAAAAGAAGATGCATTAAAATTGAAAGGATTAAGGAGATTTCTTTTAGATTATAGTCTTATATCTGAAAAAGAATATATAGAAGTTCAAATATGGGAAGAATATTTAATATTTGCTCAATTACTTGGAGTTGCAGATAAGGTACAAGAACAATTTAGCAAATTATATCCAAATTTTAAATCAGATACAATATTAGATATGAGTAATACTACGAGTTATATTGATAACCTTGTTGATTGTTGTTTTGAAGGAATAAGAGAAGCTGAAAGAATGGAGAGAGCACGTAATAATGATGGCTTTGGACCTAACCCTGATGGAACAGGAGGATCAAGTAATCCTTTTGGAGGAAGTTCAGCAGGAGGTTCTTCAGGAGGCGGATTTAGATAAAATTTTATTGCAATAGAACAAAGTTATAGAAGAGGAATAAAAATGAAAAATAAAATGATAAAAAGAATTATATTATGTGCTTTTATATTAATGTTTTATATTTTAATTAATAAATCACAAGCCAATTCTATAAAAAATATAGAGATGGATGTTAATTTAGATGAAAATGGGAATGCTTTAGTTACAGAAACATGGCAAGTTGATTCAACTCAAGGAACAGAGGGATACAGAGCATTTTCAAAATTAGAAAATTCGACAATTACGGATTTTTCTGTTGTAGATGAAAGTGGAAGAAAATATCAAACAATATCTGATTGGAATACGAATGAAAGTTTTGATTATAAAGCATATAAATGTGGGATAAAAGAAAAAAGTAATGGAGTTGAATTATGTTGGGGAATATCTCAATATGGAAATAAAACATATACTTTAACATATAAGATAAATAAATTGGTTACACAATATACTGATTGTCAAGGAATATATTTTAACTTTTTGAATTTAGATCAAGATATAAATAATGCAACTATAAAAATATATTGTAATTTCTATGATTTATCAGCTGAAAATTCAAAGATATGGGCTTACGGATATGAAGGGGCAATTAATTTTAAAGATGGGAGTATTATATTGGATTCAAATGGAGAGGTATCAGAATCTCAATATATGGTTGGATTGATAAAATTTGAAAATAATATATTTTCAACTAATAATAAATCAAATTTAAGCTTTGAAAAGGTAAAAAAATCTGCAGAAAAAGAAAGTAAATTTTCAGAAATATTAATAATATTGGTAACATTTATACCATTAATGTTAATTGCACTTATAATAGCAATTGTAGGTGGAAAGAGTCAAAAAATAATTATAAAACCATTAGAAAAAATAGATGAACCATTGAAATTTGATGCAGAAAAGAACAAATTGCCAAATGAAGTTGAATACTTTCGTGATATGCCATCTAATAAAAATTTAGAGATTATTTATTGGATTTGTTGTAAGTACTATATTTCTTCTGCAAAAGTTTTAAGAAAAGGATTAGTTGGAGCAATATTTTTAAAGTGGTTTAAAGAAGAAAAAATTACAATAAATAAAGTAAATAATAGATGTGATATTGATTTAAACAAAATTAATAATTGTGATAATGAAATTGAAGAAGAATTATTGAAAATGTTAAAAGCTGCTTCTGGAAAAAATAAAATTTTAGAATCAAAAGAATTTAGTATATGGTGTAAGAAAAACTATAAAAATATAACAAATTGGTTTAATAATGTCAGAATTTATGCGGAGCAACAATTGGAACAACAAGGAATGATAGTTAGAGAAACTTCAAGTGAAGGTGAAATAAGAATTGTTAGTGATGAATTAAAAGAAGAAGCAATAAAACTTAAAGGATTAAAAAGATTCTTATTGGAATATAGTAATATCTCGGAAAAAGGATATATGGAAACATATATTTTAGAAGATTATTTAATATTTGCACAATTATTAGGAATTGCCAAAAAAGTTCAAGAGCAATTTAAGTTGCTATATCCAGATTTTAAAATATATACAACAGATGAGTATGAAGATGTGGTAGTGCAAATAGATAATATTATAGATACAGGATTTAGAGAAGCTAGAATAAGTGAAGATAAAGATAAAGAAAAAAGTAAAAAATTAAATGAATTTTTTAAAGATAATGATGATGGAACAGGAGGGGCAAGTAATCCTTATGGAGGAGGCTCAGCTGGAGGATCTTCAGGAGGCGGATTTAGATAAAACGGGATGTACTAATGAAAGAGAGATGATAAAATGTCAAATATAACAAAAAAAGCGATGGCACAATCATTAAAGAGGATGTTGTTAATAAAAGATTTAGATAAAATAACAATAAATGATATAACAAATGACTGCGGAATTAATAGACAAACATTTTATTATCATTTTAAAGATATCTATGATTTACTAGAATGGGTTTTCGCAAATGAAGTTGTAGAAAAAATAGAAAAAGAAACAACGATAAAAAATTGGCAAGAAAATTTTAAATATGTATTAGATTATATGCTAGATAATAAAAAATTCATTATAAAAACATATAATTCTTTAAGTAGAAAAACATTGTTAGATTTTTTGTTTAAGCAATATAACACTATTTTTATAGATATTATAAATGATGTATCAAAAAATTATAATATTACTAAAGAAAATAAAATATTTATAGCAAATTTTTATAAATATGGGTTTGCAGGGGTAATAGAAAATTGGATAGTCACAGAAATGAAAGAAAGTCCTGAAAATATAATAAAAAAATTAGATATTTTAATATCTGGAAATTTTGAAGAAGCGGTAAGAAAAATGTCTAATTAAAAATGTAAACTAAATTATACAAAAAATGGATTATGTAAAAAAATCATACATATCCATTTTTTTGTTTATTGAAAACTTTATGTATTATCTATAAGATAAAAGCACATAGTAAAAATAAGGAGGTTGATAAACTATGTATTATAGTAGTGGAAATTATGAAGCATTTGCTAGACCAAAAAAGCCAGTAGATGTAGACAAAAAATCAGCATATATTGTAGGATCAGGATTAGCAGCATTATCTGCAGCTTGTTTCCTAGTCAGAGATGGACAAATGAAAGGAAAAAATATCCATATTTTAGAGAAAGATCAAATACCAGGAGGAGCTTGTGATGGATATTTATATGATGGATTAGGATATGTAATGCGTGGTGGAAGGGAAATGGATAACCATTTTGAATGTATGTGGGACTTATTTCATTCAATTCCGTCAATAGAAACAGAAGGAGTAAGTGTTCTTGATGAATATTATTGGTTAAATAAAGAAGATCCAAACTATTCATTAATGAGAGCAACAATGAATAGAGGAGAAGATGCACATACAGATAGAAAATTCGATATATCTGATAAAGGTGCAATGGAAATAATGAAATTATTCTTTACACCAGATGAAGATTTATATGACAAAAAAATAACAGACTATTTTTCAGATGAAGTATTAAACTCAAATTTCTGGTTATATTGGAGAACAATGTTTGCATTTGAAAATTGGCATAGTGCATTAGAAATGAAATTATATATAAAAAGATTTATACACCATATTGGAGGACTTCCTGATTTTACAGCATTAAGGTTTACAAAATATAATCAATATGAGTCAATGATTTTACCAATGATAGAATATCTAAAGAAATATGATGTTCAATTTCATTATGGTACAAAAGTTGAAAATGTAAAATTTGAGATATTAGATTATAAAAAAGTAGCAAAAAATATTATAATAACAAAAGATGGAGAAGAATCAAGTATTGATTTAACAGAAAATGATTTAGTATTTATAACAAATGGTGGATGTGTTGAAAACTCAAGTATGGGAAGTCAAAATACACCAGCTACAATGAATTCAGAAATAAAACCAGGTGGAGGATGGGATTTATGGCGTAAAATTGCTGAACAAGATTCTTCATTTGGAAATCCAGACAAATTCTGTTATGATCCAGAATTGACAAATTGGATGAGTGCAACAGTAACAACACTAGATGATAGAATTCCACCATATATTCAAAAAATATGTAAGAGAGATCCATTTAGTGGAAAAGTTGTTACAGGAGGAATTGTAACAGTAAAAGATTCAAATTGGTTATTAAGTTGGACATTTAATCGTCAACCACAATTTAGAAGTCAACCAAAAGGACAACTTGTTGGATGGATTTATGGATTATTTAGTAATGTTCCAGGAAACTATGTAAAGAAGCCAATGAGAGATTGTACAGGTAAAGAAATTTGTATGGAATGGTTATATCATTTAGGAGTACCAGAAAATCAAATAGAAGAATTAGCTGAAAATAGTGCTAATACAATACCTGTAATGATGCCATATATTGATGCATTCTTTATGCCAAGAAATGGAACAGATAGACCAAAAGTAGTTCCAAATCAAGCAGTAAATTTTGCATTTTTAGGTCAATTTGCAGAAACAGAAAGAGATACAATATTTACAACAGAATATTCAATACGTACAGCAATGGTTGCTGTTTACACATTATTAAATGTTGACCGTGGTGTACCAGAAGTATGGGGAAGCACTTATGATATAAGAGATTTATTAAATGCAACAGTTAAATTAAGAGACGGAAAAGCTATTACAGAAATGAATTTAGGCTTAAAAGAAAAAATTGCATTAAAAGAAGCTTTAAAGCAAATTAAAGGTACAGATATTGAAAAACTTCTTAAAGAATATCATGTAATTAAGGATGATGATATTTAAAAACTTTTTGATAAAAGCCTTGTAAAAAAAAATAAAATATAGTATAATTCAAACGGATATTCGAAAAAATATCCGTTTAATTTTATGCTTATGAGGAAGGAAAAAATAATGGAAGATATATTAAAAGGATTAAATGACAAACAATATGAAGCAGTAATAAATACAGAAGGACCATGTCTTGTAATTGCAGGGGCAGGAAGCGGAAAAACTAAAGTATTAACACATAAAATAGCATATTTATTACAAGAAAAAAATGTATTACCATGGAATATATTAGCAATAACATTTACAAATAAAGCAGCAAATGAAATGAAAGAAAGAATAGAATTGCTAGTTGGAGATAAAGCAAAAGACATGTGGGTTGGAACATTCCATTCAATATGTGTACGAATTTTAAGAAAATTTATAGATAGAATCGGTTTTGATTCGTCATTCATAATATTTGATTCATCTGATCAGAAAACACTTGTAAAACGATGCTTAAAAGAATTAGACATAGATGAAAAGATATTAAATGACAGATCATGTTTATCAGAAATAAGTAATGCCAAAAATGATATGTTGGAACCAGATGCTTATAGTGCAAAGGTACATGGAGATTTTAGAAGAGAAAAAATTGCAGAAGTATATGAAATGTATCAAAAAAGACTAAAAGAAAATAATGCAATAGATTTTGATGATATAATAAATTATACAATTAAAATTTTATTAGAAAATGTAGATGTATTACAATATTATTCAGACAAATTCAAGTATATATTAGTAGATGAGTATCAAGATACAAATAAATCACAATTTACATTAGTAACATTATTGGCATCAAAAAATGGAAATATTACAGCAGTAGGAGATAATGATCAGGGTATATATAGTTTTAGAGGAGCAGATATTGCTAATATTTTGAATTTTGAAAAAGACTTTCCAGGAACGAAAATAATCAAATTAGAGCAAAACTATAGATGTACAGGAAATATATTAAATATAGCAAATGCAATTATAAAAAACAATGAAGTAAAATATGAAAAAAAATTATGGACAGAAAATGGAGAAGGAGAATTACCAGAAGTATATTGTTCTGATAATGAATATGATGAAGGAAAATACATTGTAGATAAAATAGAAGAATTAAGAAAAAAGAATAATTATAAATATTCAGATTTTGCAGTATTATATAGAATGAATACTCAATCAAGAGCAATAGAGGAAATTTTACGAAGAGAAGCATTACCATATAAAATTGTTGGAGGATTAAAATTCTATGAAAGAAAAGAAATAAAAGATATAATTTCTTATTTAAGATTAGTGCAAAATCCATCAGACAATTTAAGTTTGAATAGAATAATAAATGAACCCAAAAGAGGAATAGGAAAAACAAGTTTAGAAGCAGTTGAACAAACAGCAGAGCAAGCAGGAACATCTATGTATGAAGTAATAAAAAATGCTCAAAGTTATGGACTAAATAGAGTTTATACTAATTCAAGAGAATTTATAAATTGTATGGAAGAATTTATGGTTCAAAAAAATAATCTAAAAATATCAGAATTAATACAAAAAATATTAAAGGATACAGGGTATATAAAAGCACTTGAAACAGAAAATACAATAGAAGCAGAAAATAGAATTGCAAACCTTGAAGAATTTTTAAATGTAGCAACAGAATTTGAAGAAGAATCAGCGGAAAATACATTAAGTGAATTCTTAGAAGGAATAACATTATCAAGTGATTTAGACAATGTAGAAGAAACAGAAGATTCTGTAACATTAATGACATTACATAGTGCAAAAGGGCTTGAATTCCCAGTAGTATTTTTAGTAGGAATGGAAGAAGGAGTATTCCCAGGATTTAAATCAATTGGAGAAGACAAAGATATTGAAGAAGAAAGACGTTTATGTTATGTAGGAGTGACAAGAGCAAGAGAAAAATTATTTTTAACAAGAAGTAAACAACGTACAACATTTGGATCAACATCATTTAATCAACCATCAAGATTTTTAAAAGAAATTCCAGCTGAAATGGTAGATGGATATGAAGAAGCAATGGGAAGTGGAATTACTTATGAAAAATCTAGTTTTGGAGATAGTGGATATTCTTGGAGCTATGGAAGTAGAAATAATGGTAATATTAAGTCTTATAAGATTCAAGAACCACAATATGCAACAGCAGCTTCAAATATATTTGGTTCAAAAAATAGTAGTGAAAATTCAGGATATGGATTTAGAACTGCAGAAAGTTTCTTGAGTAGCTTGAATAAAAAATCTCAAAGTAAAGGTGTTGATTTATCACAATATCAAGCAGGAACAAAAGTATATCACAAGAAATTTGGAGAAGGAACAATTAATTATGTTGAACCTGAAGGTGATGATTTAAAAGTTGATATTAATTTTGATAAATTTGGACATAAGAGATTAATGGCAAAATTTGCTAATTTGGAAATAATATAGATATAGATTTAAAAGATGAATTTTTAATTCATCTTTTTTTGTATAAATAAAAAAAAGATAGTTATAATATAGAAAGAGAAGGAGATAGAAATGCCAGATTTAACACAATTGGAATTACAATATATAAGACAATGTTTAAATAAAAATGAAGAAGAATATCAAAAAATAAATTATTATATGTCTCAAGTAAAAGACGTCCAAACCCAACAAATATTTAGTAAAATACAACAAGAATCATTGAATTCAAAACAAACATTAATGATTTTTTTGAATAATTAAACAAGGAGATAAAAAATGGATGAAAAAATTATGCTAGAGGATATTATATCAGATTTAAAATTTAATATTAATTTATATCAAATAGCAATATTGGAATGTGAAAATATTCAATTAAGACAAATATTACAACAAATGAGAAATATGAATGAAAGTTTACAATATGAATTAAATAAAATTATAAAAATAAAAGGATATGCAATATATTCTGGAAGGGCTACGGCACAACAGGTTGATGAAATAAAACAGCAAATTCAAACATAAAAAGGAGAAAATAAAAGAAAATAGGATAAAACAAAAGAAAAAATGAAAATAAATAGCCAAAACAACATAATAGATAAATTGCTAAAAGTAGATAAAATAATATAAAATATAAAATAATATAATGGAATAAATAGCCAAAGGAGAAAATTAATGATAAAAAAAATATTAGTATTTGCAAGAAAAACGATAAAACTTACAATACTTTTAGGAATGTCAATATTATTAATCATATGTGCTGTTGCCATATTTTTCAAACCGATTTATAGTGTTTATATAAATGGTGAGCAAGTGGGCTATAGTCAAGACAAAAGTCAATTACAAGCTCAAATTAATACATATATGGAAAATGGAGATGGAGAAACAAACATAGCATTTGTTCAAATAGATAATTTACCAGAATATAAGATTTGTTTATTAAAAAGAAATATTGTAACAAATGATGAAGAAATATTTGAAAAGGTAAAAAAAGAAGGAATTCCATACTATAAATATTATGGAATTGCACTTGATGATGAAGTAAAAGCTTATGTTTCAGAATTTTCAACAGCAGAAGAAATTGTTAATAAATTAAAAGAAAAAAATAGTAATAATATAGACAAAATTTCAATAACTGAAATATATGAAACAGAAATAAAAGAATTTTCAGAAGTTGATGCTGTTGTTGCAAGTTTATATGAAAAAAAGCCGGTAGCAGTAGCCAAAAAAAATACAACAAGCACAGGAAAGTTAAATACATCAACAAATATATCATTTCAAAAAGTACCAATAAGTTTAAATTTAATAAGACCAATTACAGGGTCAATAAGTTCAAGATTTGGATCTGTAAGTAGAATAAGAGTAAGTCAACATACAGGATTAGATATAGCAGCACCAACAGGTACACCTATAAAAGTTGCAGCTTCAGGAACAGTAACTTTTGCAGGAACACATAAGTCTTATGGAAAGTTATTAGTTGTTTCACATGGAAATGGTATAGAAACATATTATGGACATTGTAGTAAACTATATGTAAGTGCTGGAGAACAAGTAAAACAAGGTGATGTAATAGCAGCCGTAGGTTCAACAGGAAATAGTACAGGACCACATTTACATTTGGAAATTAGAATAAATGGAGTAGCATATAATCCACAAAATTATGTATATTAAAATAAATAAGTGAACCTAAATATTGTATAAAATTTAGGTTCATTTTTTTATTGCATTGAAATAAATAAACTTGTAAAATTTTCAAATGTATTATTATCCAAAATAACTTTTCCATATTCATTAAGAATTCCAAAAATTCCGTGAAATATTTTTTACTTGAGTGGCAAATTCTTTTAAAATAATATTTAATTTACTATCGTTTAAATAGCATAAATAATAGTTATTATTGTAAAAGTATAATGAAAAATTAGTATTAAAACTTATTTTCATATTTTTTATATATGTACAAAAACAAACAAAATTCTCAAAATTTTCAAATTTATAAATATTTGTCATTGAATTATATTCAAACAAATAAGGTGAAATTTTTGTAATAGTAAAAACAAAGCCATCAGTACAACTAATTGCCTCTAATAATAATTGTTCATCATTAACTTTAAAATTTAATTCATCTTTAGCTTTTTCTAAAAAAGTATTTAATAAATTTTGAATTATATAATTATTCGAGAATAATACTTTAGGTGAAATATTTTTAGAATTAAAATCATCTGTAGAAAAAAATATTTTTATTTTATTATCAGTAATTTTTTCAAACTTCATTTTAAATCCTCCGTTCAAATATATTATATAATGAAACATAATATATTTAAAGGAACAATTTTTTCCAATTCTTAAAAATATATAATATTTGTTTAATAGTACTTGAAAAAAAAGTAAAATCAATATATAATAATAACACAATATTAGGGAGCCGTAGGGGAATAAAATAAAAATATGAAGAAAAAGGAAAGGAAAAAAGTGTCATTTACTATAAAAAAATTACCAGAAACGGAGAGACCCTACGAAAAGTTGGAACAAAAGGGAGAAAAAGCGTTAACAAATGCTGAATTGTTAGCGATAATAATAAAAACAGGTAACAGAGAAGAAACATCAGTTCAATTAGCTCAAAAAATACTAATGTTAAATGAAAATATAAACAAAAATAATTTGAACTTTTTAAGAGATATAACAATAGAAGAATTAGTAAAGATAAAAGGAATTGGAAAAGTAAAGGCAATTCAAGTAAAAGCAGTTTGTGAATTAGCATCTAGAATGAATTCAATAGATAATTACAAGAAAATCATAATTAGAAAGCCAAAAGATGTTGTAGAAGTAATTATTCAAGATATGAGGTTTGAAAAACAAGAAATACTGAAAGTAATAATGTTAGATAATCATAATCAAATATTAAAAATAAAAGATGTAGCAAAAGGAACAAATAATTTTGTGAGTGCAAGTGTCAGAAATATATTAAATGAAGCAGTAAAAATACAAGCATTAAAAATTATACTTGTTCATAATCATCCATCAGGAAATCCAAATCCAAGCCAAAAAGATTATGAATTTACAGAAAAAGTAAGAAAAGCATCTGAATTACTCGAAATACAATTGTTAGATCATATTGTAATTGGAGATAACAAATATATAAGTATATTTAGTAAAGAAAAAAATATACATTAGGAAGGAATGTATAAAATGGGATTATTATCATTTAATTCTAAAGATATAGGAATAGATTTAGGAACAGCAAATATTTTAGTAACAATAAAAGGAAAAGGAATAGTATTAAGAGAACCATCAGTAATTTCAATAGATAATACAACAGGAGCTGTAATTGCAATAGGACATGAAGCAAAAGAAATGCTTGGAAGAACACCAAAAGAAATTAGTGCGATTCGACCATTAAAAGATGGTGTAATTGCTGATTTTACAGCTACAAAATTGTTATTAAAAAAAATTATGGAGAAGGTTTGCAAAAAATACAATGCAGTTAGACCAAGAGTAATAGTGGGTGTTCCTTCTGGAATAACAGAAGTAGAAGAAAGAGCAGTTGAAGAGACAATAATACATGCAGGGGCTAGAGAAGTTTATTTAATAGAAGAACCAATGGCTGCAGCAATAGGAGCAGGAATAGAAATAGAAGAACCAAGTGGAAATATTATTGTTGATATTGGTGGAGGTACAACTGAGGTTGCCGTAATATCTTTAGGTGGAATTGTTTTAAGTAACTCAATAAGAATTGCTGGTGACGAATTAAACGAAGATATAGTCAATTATGTAAAAAGAGAAATGAATTTGGCAATTGGAGAAGTAACAGCAGAAAACATAAAGAAAGAATTGGGGTGTGCAATGCCATTAATGACACAAATGTCTATGGAAATAAAAGGAAGAGATTTAGCAACTGGATTACCACGTACGGAAAAAATAACATCAAATGATGTAGAAACAGCAATAAAAGAATCAATTATGCAAATAGTAGAAGTTGTTAAGACATCACTTGAAAAAACTCCTCCAGAATTAGCATCTGATATTATGGAAAAAGGAATTGTATTATCAGGTGGAGGAGCATTAATACAAAATTTAGATAAACTAATAAGTATGGAAACAGGAATGCCAACTTATGTAGCAGAAGAGCCATTAGATTGTGTAGTAAAAGGAACTGAAACAACATTACAAGAAATTGAAAAGTTAAAATCTGTACTAAAAAATGCCAGAAAAAGATAAAAAGGTGAGAGGAATGTATGGAAACAAATAGAAAAAGTGGAGTAATTGGAGTTATTATAACAATAATAATTTTAATAGTATTAGTTGTATTTACAAATAAGAACACAGAAAATGTATCAGTACTTGAAAATATTGTAAATGTAGCTGTTGTGCCAGTGCAAAATGGTTTAACATATTTGAAAAATAAAATAAATAGTAATGATAAATTTTTTGAAAATGTTAATGAATTGAAAACAGAAAATGAACAATTAAAACAAAAAAACAGTCAACTTGAACAATCATTAAGAGAATTTGAAGTTATGAAAACAGAAAATGAACAACTAAAACAACAATTAAATTTAGCAGAAAAATATGGTGAATATAAAACAGTACCTGGAGCAATAATTTCAAGAGATATAAGTAATTATTCTAAAACATTAGTTATAAATATAGGATCAAATAATGGAATAAAAGAAAATATGACTGTAATTGCAGATGAAGGACTAGTTGGATATATAGTTTCTACCACACCAACAACAGCAAAAATTCAAACAATAGTAGATAGTGCAAGTTCTACTAGTTGTTTAGCAAGTACAACAAGAGATACTATGGTTTGTAAAGGAACAATTGAAAGTGAAGCAACATTAAAAGCAACAAACTTAAGTACAGATGCTAATATTATTCAAGGAGATAGTGTAGAAACTTCTGGAATGGGAGGTATATATACTAAAGGAATACATGTAGGTAGAGTAAAGAAAATAGTAGAAGGAACAAATAAAATAGATACTTATGCAGTAATAGAGGCAGCTGTTGATTTTAAAAAATTAGAAACAGTTCTTGTCATAATACAATAATATGGAGAGGAAAAATAAAAAATGAAAAAAGTATTAATACATGCTTCTTTGATTATTACTTTTATATTTATATATTTATTACAATCCATAGTTTTTACGAATTTTACAATAGCAAGTGTAATGCCAAATATGTTTATTATATTAGTGTTATTTATTGGATTATACATGGGAAGATGTATGGGAACAATTTATGGTATAATATTTGGCGTTTTAATTGACTTATGGATTGGACAAAGGATTGGATTAACTTCTATTGGTTTAGCATTAGTAGGAATTATAGGAGGAGCCTTTGATAAAAACTTTTCAAAGGATAGTAGAATAATAATTATATTTATAGGAGTACTAAGTACTATATTTTATGAGGTATTATTATATGTTTGTAATATTATCTTTATGAAAATAAATGTTGAAATATTTGCATTTATAAAAGTATTATTATTAGAAATTTTATATAATGTTTTAATAATAATAATATTGTATCCTTTAATGAGAAATATAGGAAATCAAATAGAAAGTGAAATAAAGGGAGATAAAATATTAACAAGATATTTTTAAGTTTTTTGGGTATGAAAGAAGGTGAATAATTGAATAAAAGAATTAGCTTTGACAAAGATACAGCTTGGGAAAGAGAAATTGGGACAGAGCAAATAAATCTTAGATTTAATATAATAACAATAATAGTTTATTTAATAGGAATAATTCTTATTGCTCAATTATTTAACTTACAAATAGTAAATGGAGAAAGTTATAGAGAACAGTCAAATACAAGACTATCAAGAGTAACAAAAATAGACTCATCAAGAGGGTCTATTTTGGATAGATCTGGTACAGAACTTGCAGGAATTAGGGTAAGAAATGATATTCAATTATATAAAACAAATGTGTCAGATGAAGAATTAAATACATCAATATTAAAATTAATTAAATTATTTGAAGAACAGCAAGTAACTTATCCAGATACATTTCCAATAAAAATAGATCCTTATGAATATACTATTAGCGATACAACATTAACGCAATGGAAAAATAAATATAAAATAAATGAAGATGCAACAGCAGAAGAGACATTTAATAAATTTAAAGAGAAATATAAAATTTCAAATACTGATAATGCAGAGGTAAGAAAAATAATTGCTATACGATACTGGATTACTACAACTGGGTATAGCACAACAAAATCAATAACATTAGCAGAAGATGTAAATGATACTGTTGTAGCACAGATAAATGAAAGAAATAATGAATTTCCAGGAATAAGTATAGAAACAAATGCAGTAAGAACTTATAATAATGGAAGTTTAGCTGCACATGTAATAGGATATACAAGAAAAATTAGTGATGAAGAATATAAAGCTAAAAAAGATGTTTATGATATGGATGATATAATTGGAAAAACTGGTATAGAAGCATTATTTGAAGATTATTTAAAGGGAACTGCTGGAGAAAAAGAAGTAGAAATGTCTGTTGATGGAACAATTACAGCTGAAAATGTCACAAAAAATGCTATTTCAGGTAGTAATATAGTTTTGACAATAGATGCAAATCTACAAAAAGTAACAGAACAAGCATTAGCTGACTGTGTTGAAAAGATAAAGGCAGGAGGATTTTCACAAACATATAATGCTAAAGGTGGTGCAGCAGTTGTTATGAATGTAAATACAGGAGAAGTTCTTTCAATGGCAAGTTATCCATCATATGAGCCACAATGGTTTGTTGGAACATTACAAGCTGATAAATGGAATTATATGAATGATAGTCAAACTCATCCATTATTAAACAAAACAATTCAAGGCACGTATGAGCCTGGTTCGACATTTAAAATGGTTACAGCAATAGCAGGACTAGAAACAGGAGCAATTACAACAAAGGAAAGAATAAATGATACAGGAATATATAAAAAATATGGAATAGAAATGAAATGCTGGTATTATACAAGTTATCGTAGAGGACATGGGTATTTAAATGTAACACAGGCATTACAACATTCATGCAACTATTTCTTTTATGAAACAGGAGATAGAATGGGTATAAGTACTCTTGCAAAATATGCATTACATTTTGGACTTGGAAAAAAGACAGGAATAGAGCTTCCAAGCGAAAAAGCAGGAACAGTAGCATCAAAAAATATAAATGGATTAGGAGATACATTAAATGCAGCAATAGGTCAAGGAAATAATAGCTTTACTCCAATACAAATTGCAAAATATATATCTTCAATTGCAAATGGTGGAACTATAGTACAACCATCAATAGTAAAAACAATAATGAATTTAGATGGCACAGAGGTTTCTCCAGAAGAAATACGTAAATATGTAAATACAAAGTTAGGAATTACAGATGAAGATGATGGAATACAAATAAGCCCAGAAAGCATTCAAGTTGCAAAAGAGGGAATGAGGATGGCAACAAGTGAAGCTGGTGGAACAGCATATAATATCTTTAAAAATTTTAAAGTAGAAGTTGCTGGAAAAACTGGATCAGCAGAAGCAGGAACAGATGAAAATCAAAATGACTTAGTTAATGCGTGGTTTGTATGCTTTGCTCCTTTTGAAAATCCAGAAGTTGCTGTTGTTGTTATGATAGAAAATGGTGGACATGGAAATTATGCAGCAGAAGTTGCAAGAGATGTATTAAATCAATATTTTGGAACAAATGAATCAACAGAAATAAATGAAAGTGTGACAGCTACACCATATACAGAACAAATAAGATAATTAAAATCAACATTGGAGGAAAATTTTATGAGTTGTATAAGCATTAATCTAAAAAAAGAAGAAACATTAATAAAAATAGATGATAATGCAACAGAAGAAGAAATTATAAAAGAATTAAGAGAAAAGCTAGTTGAATTATCTAAATTATATCAACAAGAAAAAACACATATTAGAGTAACAGGAAAAATATTAGCAGAAGAGGAATTAATTAATATTGAAAAAATAATAAAAGAATATATTGATGTACCTATAACATTTGATACTCCAACAACATTAGGATTAAATGGAATTGTAAGAAGTTATAAAGAAAAAATAGAAAATTCTAAAATAGTATTTCATAGAGGTTCTATACGCTCTGGACAAAGATTGGAAGCAGAAGAAAGTATTGTTATAATTGGAGATGTTAATGCAGGAGCTGAGATAATAGCTAAAGACAATATAGTAGTAATGGGAACATTAAGAGGTTTAGCACATGCTGGTGCAAAAGGAAATAAAGAGGCAATTATTCTAGCAGGGGTATTAGATGCTGTACAAATTAGAATTTCTAATATTGTTAGAGAAATTGATAAGAATGTTGAAGAATCAGTTAATAGAGCATATATTTGTGTAAAAAATGATAATATAGAAATTGAAAAATGGTGAAATAAAAAAGCTTTTTATAGAAATATAAAAAGCTTTTTTTAACTAATAAGAAGTAAAACAAGAGCTAAAAATAATCCTTCATCTTTAACATTTTCTTCATATAAAAAATATAACAAGCTTAAAATTAAAATATCATCAAAATATAATTTTAATCCGAAAATATCTAAAATAAAGTCTTTGTTTGGAGGAAGATTTTTTAATTCAGTTTTTTTTATATCAATTGAATCATTATTATTTATTAATGTATTATTTTCATAATTATTTTTTTTATTATAATAATTATTTTGAGAGCTAGGGGGATAAGGAGTACAATTATTATAATATTTATTTTTATATGGATTATAAAAATAATAAGAATTATTTCTATAAAAATTATTCACAAAAATACTCCTTTCTTTTTATTAATATAAAATATGTAATAATAATTATAATATGATAAAAAAATAATAAAGTTAAAAATAAAAAAAATGCAAAAAAAATACCAAATATGTTATTTCCCAAAGAAAACAGTCAAAATTTGAAATATAACGTAATAAAATTTAATAAAAATGTAATATTATCTTGGAATATTGAAATCCTTAAGAGAAAAAAATAATTGAAAAAATAATGGGCTAAATACAAGTATTGAAAAAAAACAAAATATCCCATAAAATGCTAATATTAGAAAATAGGGGGATAAATATATGAAAACACTAAACAAAGTAATTTCAGTATTAATTATTATGATTTTACTTACAGCAGATTTTTCTGTTCTAGGAACAGGATTAAAG
>CAKOWY010000001.1 GCA_934129895.1 uncultured Clostridia bacterium | reverse complement strand
ATAGCTAAGTTCCGAAGGGATAAACGCTGAAAGCATCTAAGTGTGAAGCCCACCCTAAGATAAGATATCCCATATCGAAAGATAGTAAGATTCCAATAAGACTAATTGGTAGATAGGTTGGAGGTGTAAGTATAGTGATATATTGAGCTGACCAATACTAATAAATCGAGGGCTTAACTATAATTTTTATTAAAAGAATCCTAATAAGTTTTCATCTATGTATTTTTGAGTGTGCTTTACATTTTATGTATAAATTTAAATATTTTGCATAAAATATTATAAATACTATTGCATTATTTAAAATAATGTTATATAATGCAAATGTCTTAAAATTAGTTATTAATTTTCTAGTGACGATGACATGGAGGAAATACCTGTTCCCATACCGAACACAGAAGTCAAGCTCCAATGTGCTGAAAATACTTGTGGGTTACCCTGCTGGAAAGATAAGTTGTTGCTAGATTTTTATATATTCCCCGTTAGCTCAGTTGGTAGAGCGCTCGGCTGTTAACCGATAGGTCGTTGGTTCAAGTCCAACACGGGGAGCCAAGATGAGTCCAGTTTATCTGGGCTTTTTTGTTTTGTCTTTTTTAATGAATTTTCAATAAAATACGCTATTCAATTATTACAAATATATTACATATTGATTAAAAAACTGTACAATATACTTTAATTATATTATATCTAGGAATAATAGAAAGGATCTTGTCATGCAAATATTAAAAAGAATACTAACAATTATTATTTTATTATTCTAATTCCAATATTATTTGTAAGTGGAGTAATTTTAATAAATTCTTATGTGCATCAAGATGAAGTTCCTTCATTTTTTGGTTGGAAACCATTTATAGTTTTATCTGGCTCAATGGAAACGCAAATATCAGTTGGAGATTTAGTAATAGTAAAAGAAGTAGACACAAGTATTTTTAAAAAAGGTGATAACAACAATATAAGAGACGAAGGAACAGTTTTACCAGAGCAAGTTGAAGGAATATTTATATGTAATATATCTGGATTAGGAAATTTAGCAATATTTATTCAAACTCCAATGGGGATGATTGTAAGTTTATCAATACCAGTCATTTTATTGATTATAATTGGAATAATGAATTCTAAAAAAACAAATAAAATTATAAACGAAAAATTAGATAAACAAAAATAGATGGAGAAACAAATTATCAGTATGATATAACAAATGCAAAAATTGGTAGAGAATTTAAGGCTATAGTAAAATTAGATAAATATGAACAATCATATTATGAAGAATTATATTATACAAATAATGATGTTATATTTGTTGATCAGATAAATGGAAATGATGCAAATGATGGTAAAACAGATGAAACAGCTGTAAAAACATTAGAGGTTGATACATATTTAGCTGATGAAGATGTATTACTTGAAAATATTCCATTGATATCATCAAAAACAGAATTTACATTTAAGAAAGCAGAGGGATATGGAATTAAAGTTAGTACTACAGATTCACAGGTAATTTATAAACTAGATGATGCAAGAATTATAAATATAAAAACAGAAACAGGAACATTAGAGGATGGTGCTTATATAAATATAAAAACATATAAGAGACAAGATGAATTCAAATATATAGAAATTGTAGATTCAACTTCTGTTGAATCACAACAAATTACAAATTTAAATAGTAAAAATTTATTAACACCAGTATCAACAATTATATTTAAAAATGAAGGAATCTATAGATATGTTTATCAATTATGTGATAAATATGGAAATGTTATGTCAGAAGATTTTATAAATTTTATAGTAAGAATAACAGAATAAAAAGAAGCTCTAAAAATTAGAGCTTCTTTTTTGATATTATAGGTGGAATTTCAAATATTATATTAAAACATTTGAAGTTTTCAGTTTCATTATTTTCTAAACAATCAAGATATATATCAAGTTCATCTAAATTTCTACAAGCTGTTATAATAGCAGGATGTAGGTTATAGTTAAATACTAATTCTGTTGCTAAATTTAATGAAAAAATTATTGATTTTTTTTCTTTGTTATGAGCTAGTTTGAATGCTTCTCTAAATCTTGCAACAAATGTTGGTTTAAACAAATTAATTGGAAGTGTATAATTATCTTGAATAATTTGTCCATAAGTTTTATTCGTATTTTTATCATTTTCTAAATCTTTTATATAATATGGAAGAATAATATTTCCTGTTGTTTCTGAAATAACTAAACAGTTTTCTTTATTTAATATTTCTTCAGGAATTTTATTTTCTGGTTTTACTTCGGCAATTTCTGTAATTTTTTCATGAGATTGTGTTACATCAGGTAGAGATAATTCAAAACATTGTAACGAAGAGTATATGTAATCTTCTATAAAGGCAATATTATTATTAATTTTTATAATACTATTTGCATAATTAATTTCTAAATTTTCAGAAGAATTATTAAAATCGCTTATTAGAGAGTTTAACAAATTGACATTTTCATTGCAATATTCAAGAGAGCTTTGAGATTTTTCTAAAAGAGTTAATATATCTTTTGAATAAGTTGAACTAGTTACATCTAAAGAATGTACTATTTTTTCTACATAAAAAAAAAGGATTTTCATAAGATTTTGTTGAACATGTATTATTGAATTAAGTTCTTCTCTATTAGAATTTATCATTTGTATCACCTCTAAAATATTATATATTAAATTTGATTTTTTTACAATAATAATTTGTAAAATTTGTAATAGATACTGGCAATTGTAGATAAAATATTATATAATTGCTTTGATAATAAATGATGAAAGGAATGATTTTATGGAATATATAGATCAATTAAAACAATTAGCTAACGAAAATAGAAAAAGAATAATAGATATGATATATAAAGCGAAGTCTGGACATGAAGGAGGATCTTTATCTATTATTGATATGTTGACAGCTATTTATGAATTAGATGTTAATTTTAATGAAACACCAAGAAGTAAGGTTGTTTTATCAAAAGGCCATACGGTTCCAGCACAATATGCTATTTTAAATTCAAAAGGAATAATTAAAGATGAGGAAATGGATTCATTAAGAAAAATAAATTCAAGACTTCAAGGTCATCCTTATACTGGTACAATTCCAGAAGTTGATGCAACTACAGGATTATTAGGACAAGGACTTTCTATAGCTGTTGGAATGGCAATTGCCAAAAAAAATAATAATGATAGCCATCATGTTTATGCAATTGTAGGTGATGGTGAAATGCAAGAAGGACAAATTTGGGAAGCAATGTTGCAAGCAGCACATTATAAATTAGATAATTTAATAATGGTTATAGATTATAATAAGTTATCATCTTATGATGAAGTAAATAAATCAATGAATTTAGAACCTTTAAAGCAAAAAGTAGAAGCTTTTAATTTTTATACAATAGAAATAGATGGAAATGATATGAAACAAGTTGTTGATGCATTAAATGAAGCTTATCAAGTTAAAGATAAGCCAATAGCTATTATTTGTAATACGATAAAAGGAAAAGGTGTTTCTTTTATGGAGAATAATCCTAAATGGCATAATGGAGCAATTAGTGATGAAGAATATAAAATTGCAATGAAAGATTTAGGAGAAGAATAAAAACTGTTGTAATTATGTGTTTGAAAGGAAAATGTAATATGGAAGAAAAAATGATTTGTTTAAGAGATAAAATAGGTGAATTTTTATGTGAATTTGGAGAAAATGATAAAAGAATATATGTAATAGATAGTGATTTAGCAAAATCAACTAAAGCAATAGAATTTCAAAATAAATTTCCAGAAAAGTTTGTAGAAGCGGGAATATCTGAAGCAAGCGCAATGTCAATTGCTATGGGATTAGCTTCAGAAGGACAAATTCCTTTTTATGTAAATTTTGCAATATTTGTTTCTGGAACTGCTTGGACACAACTTAGACAAGCTGCTTATGCAAATTCAAATATTAAAATGATTGCAAGTTATGCTGGTATGGATAATGGAAAAGATGGAGCTACACATCATGCAAATGAAGATTTAGCAATTGTTCGTGCAATACCAAATGTAAAAATTCTAGTACCTTCAAATGTAAAAGAAATGAAAGAAGCAATGAAAATTGCAATTGAATATAATGGTCCAGTTTATATAAGAGTTGCAAGAGACGTTGTACCAGATGTTGAATTTGATGTAAATCCTGAAATAGGAAAATCAACAATTGTAAAAGATAATGGAAACGATTTTGCTATTGTTTATGAAGGAACTGCTGCAGCTATTGCATATAAAGGATATGAAGCATTAGAGCAAAAAGGATATAAAGGAAAGTTAATTAATATATTTTCGGTAAAACCACTAGATATGAATGTAGTTAATATGATTTCTGATAGTGTAAAATGTATTTTAACAATTGAAAATCATTCAGTTATAGGAGGATTAGGTTCAGCTATTTCAGAGCAATTAGCACAAAAATCAAAACATTCACCAATAAGATTTATTGGGGTTGAAGATGTATTTACAGAATCAGGTTCAGCTACAGAAGTTAAAGAAAAATATGGACTAAATGTTGATAATATTATAAGAAAATTTGAAGATGTAATATTATAATAAAAACAAAACACATAGAATTTTAATTCTATGTGTTTTATTTATAAAAATCTTTATTTGATATTTTTAAATAGTAAGGTTTAATATCTGGAAGTAAATCTTTAAAGTAAACTATATTTCCATCAAGTTCTTCTTGCTTTAGATTTGGATATGTTCTAATTAACTTTTTATCATTAAAAATATATCTAACTAAAAAAGAAGTGAATTTGTCATTCGAAATTTTTTCATTTATTGCTATTATTTCGTCTTTATATTGAACATTTAAATTATTAACTGCAATCATTCTTATTCTAAATAAGTTTATTGCATAAGCAGATATTATACAATCAAATAAAAGGAAGATTGATATAATTGATATAACAGATTTTACTGCAGATGCGTCAAATTTTTTTAAAATAAGAGCCATAAATTTTCTTATTTTTGGGTGAATTGCTTTCATAAGAAATATTGCAAGTATTCCCCAAAATATAGAATAATAAAAACAAATTCTACCATTAATATTTAATGGCATATTTGAATAATCCCACCATTTAACATGTAAAATTAGTTCTCCAATTAAGCTTACTAAATATTCTGTAATTGAACCAATTATAAAACCTCCGAAAAATAATGTTATTCTATTTTTTTTAAAGTATTGCAAGAAAATAACCATTATAACAGCACCAAGACCATATATGCTACAAAATGGTCCATATAAAAAGCTTTGTCTACTTTCTAAAATTCCATATCTGACTAAAGCAAATATTGTTTCAATAAAAAATCCAGCAATACTATATATTATGAAATAAGCTAATATTTCCCCAATATTATATTTTAAAAATTTGATATTTTCTTTTTTTATTTTTTGCTCCATATAATTACCTCCAAAATATTTTACTATATTATTTTGTAAAAAGCAATTGCAAATATGGTAAAAATTATAGTTAACATTTTTCTGAAAATTACATAAAATATAGCATAATAAAGAAAAAGAGGTGAAAAAATGTCAAAACTCATAATACAAGGTGGAAATAAACTAGAAGGTGAAATAAAAATATCAGGATCCAAAAATGCAGCTTTACCAATACTTGCAGCAACTATATTGAATAGTGGAACTACAGTATTATATAATGTTCCAAATATAGAAGATGTAAATACAATGTTTAACATTTTAAAAGAAATAGGAGCTAAAATTATAAAAAAGAATAATAAGCTAACAGTAGATACAAGTAAAATAAGTAAATATGAAATACCAGAAAATTTAATGAGACAGATGAGATCTTCTGTTATATTAGCTGGAGCATTATTAGGAAGATATCATCAAGCTAAGTTTTCATGCCCACGGAGGATGTGATATAGGATCTAGGCCAATAGATTTACATTTAAAAGGATTTGAAAAGTTAGGAATAAATATAAAAGATGAGTATGGAGAAATTATCTGTGAAACGACAGAAATAAAAGGAACACAAATTAATTTGGACTTTCCTAGTGTTGGAGCAACAGAAAATATTATTCTTGCATCTTGTTTAGGAACAGGAACAACAATTATTAACAATGCAGCTAAAGAGCCAGAGATTGAAGATATGATAAAATATCTAAATAAAATGGGTGCAAAAATAAATGGTGCTGGAACAGATAAAATAGAAATAAATGGAGTAAAGAAATTATCAGAAGTTAGCTATAGTATTATGCCAGACAGAATTGAAACAGGAACGTATTTAATAGCAGGAGCAATTACAGGAAGTAATTTAGTTGTTACAAATACAAATTCTTTACATATAGTACCAATATTAAATAAATTGGAAGAATCAAATTGTAGAATTGAAATTGAAAAAGATAAAATATTTATAAAATCTCCAAAGAGAGTAAAATCAGTAGATATAAAAACATTACCTTATCCTGGATTTCCAACAGATATGCAATCTGTTTTTGGAGCTTTATTGTCTACAGCTAAAGGAACATCAATAATTACCGAAAATATTTTTGAAAGTAGATATAAATATGTACAAGAACTAATAAGAATGGGGGCCAAAATAAAAGTAGAAGGAAGAACAGCAATAATAAAAGGTGTAAAGAAAATTCAAGGAACAAATGTTGTGGCTACTGATTTAAGAGGTGGAGCAGCTCTTGTTCTTGAAGGATTAGCTGCAAGAGGAATAACGCAAATTGAAAATATTCATTATATTTTGAGAGGATACGAGAGAATTGATGAAAAATTAAGAAATGTTGGGGCAAAAATATATATAGAAAAATAATAAAAATATTGAAAAAATTTTTTTTACATAGTAAAATAGGCTATAAGGAGAATATAATATGAAAAAAGTAATCGGAATAGTAATATTTAGTGTAATAATCGTACTAAGCTTAGTGGCATCTATATATTTGCCCAATAAAGATAAAATAAATAGTGAAACAGAAGATAAATCAGTAACATATAGTATTATCAAAGAAAATGAAAAATATGGAGTAAAAAATCAAGAAGATAAAGTAATTATAGAAGCAGATTATGAAAAAATCATTATACCAAATGAACATAGAGATGTATTCTTTTGCATTAATGGGGATAATACTGTAGTTTTAAATAATACAGGCAAAAAGATATTTATAGAATATGAAAAAGTTGAACCAATAAAATTACAAAATATAATTGAGGAAACTTATGAAAAAAATGCATTAATATATATAAAAAATGGAAAATATGGACTTATCTCAATTTCTGGAAAAGGAATTTTAGAGGCTAAATATGATTCAATTTATAGTCTTGGAAATAAAGAAAATGAAGTAATTGTAAATGATAACAATAAATATAAAATTTATGATGTAAAAGGTAATCAATTAATAAAGGATGAGTTTAATGCAATAGAATCAGATGGATTTTATGATGAACAAAATGGATATAAAAATTCAGGATATATTGTTTGTAAAATAACTGAAGATGGATACAGATATGGATATTATGATTGTGAGTATAATAAAGTTTTGGATATTGAATATAATCAAATTTCTAGAATGGCAGATATAAGTAATAAAAACGGAATATATTTGATTGTTGCCAAAAACGGACAATATGGTGTGTATGTTGACAATGCAAAGATAATTAATACACAATATCAATCAATTAATTATGATAATAATTTAAAGATATTTATAGTCGAAAGAACAGGAAAATATGGAATTTTTAATGAGAAAGGTTTAGAAATATTAAAACCAGAATATGACTCAATAGAAGTAAGAGGAATATATATTTATATTAAGAAAGGTGAAGAACAAAGTGTAATTGATACAGAAGCAAAAAAAGTAGATATTCCTTATGATACAACAATTGAAAAAACAGATAATTCAAATTATTTTATAAAAATTGAAGGAAATATGTATGGAATTGTAGATAAAAATATGAATTCTTTAATAGATTGTAAGTATGATTTGATACAAATAATAAAAAATACAGAAATTCTTCAGGCTGTTAATTTTAAAACTAATGTGACAGATATTTATAACAAGAATTTAGAAAAAGTTCTTGAAATGAACAATGCTAATATAGAAATAGATGGAGAAATAATAAAAGTTTATAATGAAACAAATGAATATATTCTTGATAAAGATGGAAATATTCAAAATAAATAGTTTAAAAAATAAGAAATACGTAAATAATTTTAATAATTATTTATGTATTTTTTTGTTGGAGGTAAATAAATTTGGGAATTGGAATATCTTTATCAGGTGGAGGCATAAGAGGAATTGCCCATGCCGGAGTTTTAAAAGCATTAGAAGATAATAATATTAAAGTAGATGCAATAGCAGGTACAAGTGCAGGAAGTATAGTAGCAACACTGTATGCAATGGGATTTAAACCATATTATATTTATATTCTTTTTAAAAAATATGCCAAAGATATAATAAATATAAAAAATAGAATATTTTTAAATGGTATAAAAAATTATATAAAATGTAAAAAGATTGGATTAAATGGACTGAATGATGGAAGCATGATGGAAAATATGTATAATGAATTAGCAAAGACAAAGGGATTTAAATTGATAGGAGATATAAAAATGCCACTTGTGATTTCAACAGTAGATATAGGGGAGGCTAAAGAATATATATTTACTAATTGTGCTCCAAGAGATAATTATGATGATAAATATATTACAGAAGTTGAAATTGGAAAAGCTGTAAGAGCAAGTAGTAGTTTCCCAGCAATATTTTGTCCTCTTGAATATAAAAAACATTTATTTATGGATGGAGGAGTATTGGATAACATTCCAACAGAAGAATTAAAAAAGGTATATGATGGAAAAATTATATCAGTAAATTTCAAAGCAGATCCAGTTCAAGAAAATTATGATGTTATGGATATTATTATGAAAACTCTTGATGTTATGGGAAATAAACTTTCAGAAAATTCTATAAATATTAGTGATTTTGTTTTAACCATTCCAACAGATAGAACAGGATTGCTTGATATAAAAAAGATGGATAAATGTTTTGAATATGGATATAAAACAACAATAGAAAATTTGTCAAAAATAAAAGAATTAAGTAATTAAAAATAAATAAAATCGAATTATGATGTAATCTAATTCAATTTTGTCTGTTTTTGTCAACGAAAACTGAAAAAACAATTATTAAATTATTGACAATGATTAAAAAAGAAAATATACTTTAGTTGTTATATAAATTCTATATTATTTTTTCAAAAATGTTAATTCAAAAGTTTTTATTTCATTTTAGAAATACACAGTAATAATATTTTGCAATTTAAGAGGAGTGATTAGTTATAGAAAATAATAGATTAAAAAAAGTATTAGAAAATGGTGATGAAAAATTAAAAGATATTTTAAATCAAATTTTGTTAATAAAAATAAGTCAAATGTCATTTGAAAAAACTTTAAAACTGAAAAATATGTCTGAATATAATTTTGAAGTTTTTAAATTAAAAGTAGTATTACAATCAAAAAAAGAAATTGAAATGTATTTAAAATTAGTTAAGAAAACAAAAATAAAAGAATCTGTTTTTTGTTACTGGTGTTTATTATATGAAGAAGAAATATTAAATAATCAAAAAGAAATTAAGTCGAATAACTATACAAACAAAGTATTAATTTCAGAGCTAGAAAAAAAGAAATATTATCAAAGTATTTTTTTGAGAATAGATAATAACATAAGTAAACTGATTGAAAATGGAACAGAAATTAATTTTGTTGATGTAAAAAAATATATTATAGAAAAAAAGTTAGAAAAAGAATATTTAGAAATTTTAGAATGCTTTAATCAAGATGAAGATTATGAGCTATTAGTAGGAATAAAAAAAGATACACCATAAAGTGTATCTAAAAGTTTAATATAAATCATCTTGTGAGACATTTGTGTTTATTTCATTTATTTTATTTCCATATTCAATTCCCATACAAGGTAAAATTTCAGCAAGCATTTTTCCAGCTGTTGGACCTGCTATTGCGCCCCCATTATGATTACTTCCTTTTGGATTTTTTAAAATAACAAGTAAAACTATTTTTGTATTTTCAACAGGAGAAATTGCTACATAAGAAGCAGTGTAACCTTCATCTGTACCTTTTCTTGGTTCTGAAGTACCAGTTTTTCCACCAAATGAATATCCTTGAAGATAAGGAGCAATTAATTTACCAGTACCTTTAGTTGCTACTGATTCCATCATAGATGCAACTTTGTCGGCAGTTGATTTTGATATAACCTGGCGAACTTCTTTTGTAGTAAATTCTGTAACCTCACCAGTATCAGTATTTTCAATTTTGTCAACAATTTGTGGTTGAACTAAAACGCCATCATTAGCAATTGCAGATATAGCTGTAATCATTTGAATTGGTGTAACAGTGATACGTTCACCAAATGACATTGTTGCAAGCTCATGTGCACCAATAGTGTTTAAATCATAAAAGATTCCAGTACTTTCTCCTGAAAGTGAGATTCCAGTTTTATCAAATAATCCGAAAGCTTTATAATATTTGTAAGAACAAGAAGCACCAATTTTTGTTCCAAGTTCCATAAATGCAGGGTTACATGAATTCATAAGAGCTTCTCTTAATGTTTGTTGTCTATGTGGATTATAGTATCTGTGACATCTGATTGGTTCTTCTTCACCTTTTACATAAAAATATCCAGTACAATTAAATGTATTTGGAACATCTGTATCAACTAAATTTTCTTCTAATCCTATTGAAGAAGTTATTAATTTGAATACAGAACCAGGTTCGTAAGTATCAGTTACAGCTTTAGGAGTCCACATTTTAAAAATTGCATTTGTTTTCTCTTCACTTGACATTGAGTCCCAATTAGCAGCTAATTTATTGTTTGGAGTATTACGATTGTTACAATCATAACTTGGATAATCAGCCATAGCTAATATTTTACCAGTAGAAGGATCCATTGCAATTGTTATTCCACTATCACATTCATAATCTTCGACTGCTTCAGCAAGATATTTTTCAACAATTGATTGAATATTAACATCAATTGTAAGATAAATGTCATATCCATTTTCAGCAGCATAATAAGATTTTTCTGAATTAGCAATTTCAGATTGACTTTTGGCATCTTGTAAACTAACAGATTTACCAGCAGTACCACTTAAAAAGGAATCCCATGAATATTCTATTCCATAAGCACCTTTATTGTCAGCATTTGTAAATCCTAATAATGTTGATGCTAAAGTTGAACGAGGATATGTTCTTGAAGTAGTTTCTTCATAACTAATTCCAGTAGAAATTTTATTTAGACTCTTTTGCCATTGTTGTAATTTGCTAACTTTATCTTGTTCTACATCAGATGCTACTACGAATTTTTTTGTATTTGTATTTATTTTATTAAGAACATCATTTGCATCAAGATCAAGACTACTTGCAATACCATTAGCAACAATTTCTTTATTTTCATCTTTTATAACTGTTGGATCAATATAAATCTTATCTGTTTCATAGCTTATTGCAAGAGTTTGTCCATTTGCATCATAAATTGTACCTCTTTTTGCTGAAATGGTTTCTGTTAAAGTTTGTTGAGCTGTAGCACTTGTTTGTAATTTTTCACCATCAACAAATTGTATATATGCTAATCTGTATATAAGTGCAATTATTAATAAAATGATAATAACAAAAAATGTTTTTAGTTTTGCGGATGATACAATATTCGGAGTATTTATATCATCATTTTTATTTTTTATTTTTTTCTTATTCATAAAATCACCATTCTTTTGTTTTAATAAAAATATTATAGAATAAATAAAAACAAATTGCAATATAAAGCAAAATATATTTTTCAAATTTAATGTAGAGAAAGGAGAAGAAGTGTTATCTAAAGTAAAGACTATATCATTATTTGGATTAGAAGGAAAATTGATAGAAGTTCAAACAGATATTGGTAATGGAATACCAGAATTTGATATTGTAGGACTTCCAGATGCAAGTTTAAAAGAAGCTAAAAAAAGAATAATATCAGCAATAAAAAATTCAGGAATAAAATTTCCATGTAGAAAAATATTGATAAATTTGGCACCAGCAAATATAAGAAAAGAGGGAAGTGGTTTTGATTTAGCAATGGCAATAGGAATATTATATGCGATTGGAATAATATCAACAGTAAGTTTTTCATTGCTACGCAATACTGTATTTATAGGAGAATTATCACTTGATGGAAGAATAAATAATACAAGAGGAATACTTGCAATGTGTATAGAAGCAAAAAAATTAGGAATAAAGAAAATAGTACTTCCAAAAGCAAATTTAAGTGAGATCAGGATTTTAGAAGAAGTTGATATAATTCCAATTGAAAATTTAAATCAAGTTGTTAAATATTTAAATAAAGAAATTAATATTTCAGCATTCAAATGTAAAGAAAACATTATAAAAAAAGAGTATGATAATGATTTTTCAGAAATTAAAGGTCAAGAAAATGCAAAAAGAGCATTAGAAATATCTGCTGCTGGAAATCATAATTGTTTGTTAATTGGAAGTCCAGGGACAGGCAAAACAATGCTTGCAAAAAGTTTGCCAACTATTTTACCAGAATTAACAGTAAATGAAATAATGGAAATCATAAAAATTTATAGTATATCAGGAAAATTACATGAAGGTCAAATCATTTTTAATAGACCATTTAGAACTCCTCATCACACAACAACTATAAAAACAATTATTGGAGGTGGAAAAATTCCAATTCCTCGGAGAAATAAGTTTAGCACATAATGGAATTTTATATTTTGATGAAATAACAGAATATAATAAATCAGTATTAGAAGCGTTAAGAGAACCTCTTGAAGAAAACAAAATTGTTATAAATAGATTAAGTGGAAATTATGTATATCCATGTAATTTTATATTTGTTGCAAGTATGAATCCTTGCCCTTGTGGTTATTATGGAGATGATGAGAGAAAATGTAAATGTACAGAATATGAAATACATAGGTATTTAAGAAAGATTAGTGGACCTTTACTAGATAGAATAGATATTCAAATAGAAGTAAAAAGAATAAAAATAGATTTGTTAAGAAATGCCTCTAAAGCAGAAAGTTCAAAAGAAATAAGAAAAAGAGTCAACAATGCAAAGAAAATTCAATATGAAAGATATAAAGATTATGGTATTAATTCAAATTCTGAATTAAAAACCAAATTAATAACAGAATTTTGTAAACTAGATGATAAAGGAAATGAAGTGCTACAACAAGCATTTAAAAAATTCAAATTTAGTGTTAGAGCTTATGAAAAAATATTGAAATTAGCAAGAACAATTGCTGATTTAGATTCAGAAAAAAATATCAAAATATATCATTTGGCAGAAGCAATACAGTATAGAAGTTTAGATAAATTTTTTTGAATATGGAGTGATAATGAAAGAAAATATAATACAATATAATGATAAGATATACCCTGAAAGTTTAAAACAGTTAAAAAATCCACCTTTAAGAATTCACGCAATTGGAAATATAGATTTATTAAATCAAAAAGGTATTGCAGTTATAGGGTCAAGACATAATTCTGAATATGGAAAAAGAATGTGTCAAAAATTTACTAAGGAACTAATAGAATATAATTTAGTAATAATAAGTGGCCTTGCTATTGGAATTGATAGCTTTGCTCATGAAACATGTTTAAAATACAATGGAAAAACAATAGCTGTTCTTCCTTCAGGTTTGAATGAAATATATCCAAAACATAATCTAAAACTAGTAGAAAATATAATAAAAAATAATGGACTTGTGATATCTGAATATGATGATAATGTAAGTGCTGATTCGAAAAAATTTCTTGAAAGAAATAGAATTGTTGCAGCATTAGGAATTGGAACTTTAGTAGTAGAAGCAGGATATAGAAGTGGGACAAGTGTAACTGCAAAATATACTCAAACACTTGGAAAAAGAGTATTTTGTATTCCAAGTAGTTTGGAAAATAATAAAGGAGTAACAACAAATGAATTAATAAAAAAAGGAGGAATATTAGTTAGTAATGTAGATGATATAATTAGTAAATACAAAAATATAAAATTCGAAAAAGTGCAAGTTACATCTAAAATGATATTACCAGATATTTCAGAAGAATTATTAGAAATATATAAAGTAATATATGAAAATCCAAAAGATATAAATCAAATAACTGTGGAGTGCAAAAAAGAAATACGCGAAATCAGTTATAAAATTACATTATTGCAATTACAGAATTTAATTGAAGAACTTCCAGGAAAAAGGTATATAGTGAAAAAAGAAGGAGATGAACTACATAAATAAAAGAAAATTTGGAAAAATAGGAGAAAAAATTGCTAGAGATTATTTGCAAAAAAAAGGATATAAAATATTAGAAATGAATTATTATACTCAAAATGGTGAAATAGATATTATAGCAAAGGAAAATGAAACTATAATTTTTGTAGAAGTAAAAACAAGGACATCTGATAAATATGGAACTCCTGGAGAAGCAATAAATCAAATAAAGAAAATGCATATAGAAAAAAGTGCTGCACAATATTTGTTTCATAAAAAGTTATTTAAAACTACAATAAGATTTGATGCTATAGAGATTTTGATAAAAGAAGGAAAATGTCAAATTAATCACATCAAACAAATCATTTAAAATAAAGTAAAAATCTTTGAAAACTACTTGCAAATTGGAAAAAATATGATATAATATAAAAGCTAAATAAAGCCAATACAAGAAAGGAAGATTTAAAATGAATTGTAAAGTTGAAAAAACAGAAAATGCAAATGAAGTAAAATTAGAAATAACAGTAGAAGCAGAAAAATTTGAAAATGCAATGAAAAAAGTATATTTTCAAAATGCTAAATATATAAATATACCAGGATTCAGAAAAGGAAAAGCTCCAATGAATATAGTTGAAAAATATTACGGAGCACAAATATTTTATGAAGATGCATTTAATGATGTTGCAACAGAAGCTTATGGTGAAGCATTAGAACAAAATAATATTGATGCTGTTAGCAAACCATCTGTAGATATAGTTCAAATGGAAAAAGGAAAAGATGTTATATTTACAGCAGTAGTTCAAGTAAAACCAGAAGTAAAATTAGGAAAATATAAAGGTATAGAAATAAAGAAAATAGAATATCCAGTTGAAGAAAAAGACATAGATAATGAAATAAAACAAATGCAAGAAAAAAATTCAAGATTAGTAACAGTAGAAGATAGAGCATTAGAAAATGGAGATACAGCAACAATTGATTTTGAAGGATTTGTTGATGGTGTTGCATTTGAAGGTGGAAAAGCAGAAGGACATGAATTAGAAATAGGAAGTGGAGCATTTATTCCAGGATTTGAAGACCAATTAGTTGGAATGAAAATAGATGAAGAAAAAGAAATAAATGTAAAATTCCCAGAAGAATATTTCTCTAAAGATTTAGCTGGAAAAGATGCAAAATTTAGAGTAAAATTACATGAAATAAAAAGAAAAGAATTACCAGCATTAGATGATGAATTCGCAAAAGATGTAAGCGAATTTGATACATTAAAAGAATTAAAAGAAAGTATAAAAGAAAAATTAGAAAAAAGTAATGAACAAAAAGCAAAATATGATACTGAAGAAGCAGCAATAAAAGCAGTATGTGAAAAAGCCAAAGTTGATATTCCTTCAGGAATGGTAGAAATGGAAGTTGAACACATGCTTCAAGATATTACACAAAGATTATCTTATCAAGGTTTAAAAATGGAACAATATTTAAAAATGATAGGAAAAACTGAAGAAGAAGTTAAGAAAGAATATGAACCACAAGCAATTGAAGCAATAAAATCAAGATTAACTTTAGAAGCAATTAGAAAAGAAGAAAAAATTGAAGCAAGTGAAGAAGAAATACAAGCAAAATTAGAAGAAATGGCTAAAAACTATGGAAAGAAAGTTGAAGAAATGAGCAATAATGATAATTTAAAAGACTACATAAAAGAAGGAATAGAATCAGAAAAAGCAATTGATTTCATAGTAAAAAATGCAAAAATAAAATAAAGTAAAAAAGTTAGGAGGGAATGTCTTTTTTCAAAGAGTCTTTGCCTAACTTTGCTTTTTTTATAAGAATATTTTAATTAAGGAGGAAAAAATAATGTTAGAAAAATCAAGTTTAGTACCTTATGTTGTTGAACAAACAAGTAAAGGAGAACGTTCTTATGACATATTTTCAAGATTGTTAAAAGATAGAATAATATATTTGGGAGAAGATGTAAATCCAACAACATCAAGCTTAATAGTTGCACAAATGCTATTTTTGGAATCAGAAGATCCAGATAAGGAAATATATTTTTATATAAATTCACCTGGAGGATCAATAACAGATGGAATGGCTATTGTTGATACAATGAACTATATCAAATGCCCTGTTGAAACAGTATGTGTTGGGCTTGCTGCAAGTATGGGAGCAGTTTTATTAACAGCTGGTGAAAAAGGAAAGAGATTTGCAATGCCAAATTCTGAAATAATGATACACCAACCATTAATCGGTGGTGGCGGTTTACAAGGTCAAGCAACAGAAATAAAAATTCATGCAGATCATTTAGTTCGTACAAGAGAAAAATTAAATAAATTCTTAAGTGAAAGAACAGGAAAGCCATTAGATGTTATAGAAAGAGATACAGAAAGAGATAATTATATGACAGCAGAAGAAGCATTAGAATATGGTTTAATAGATGGAATAATGACAAAAAGAGCTTAGGAAAGGAAGAGAATAAATGCCAAAGAGTGATGTACCAAAAAGTGTAAGATGTTCATTTTGTAACAAAACACAAGATAGTGTTAGAAAAATAATTGCTGGACCTGGTGTATATATTTGTAATGAATGTATAGGTCTTTGTAATGAAATAATAAATTCAGAATATTCTGAAGAAGACGACACATATACTTTAGCTGAAATAGATGAAATTCCAAGTCCAAAAGAAATAAAAGAGATTTTAGATGAATATGTTATAGGTCAAGATGAAGCTAAAAAAATTCTTGCCGTAGCTGTATATAATCACTATAAAAGAGTTGCTTATGAAGAAAGCATGAATGAAAAAAAAGAAGTTGATGAAAATGATGTTGAAATTCAAAAAAGCAATATTTTATTAGTTGGACCAACAGGATGTGGAAAAACATTATTAGCAAGTACACTTGCTAAAATATTAAATGTTCCTTTTGCTATTGCTGATGCTACAACACTTACAGAAGCTGGATATGTTGGAGAAGATGTAGAAAATATACTTCTAAAATTAATTCAAGCTGCAGATGGAGATATAGAAAGAGCAGAAAAAGGAATTATATATATTGATGAAATAGATAAAATTACAAGAAAATCTGAAAATCCATCAATAACTAGAGATGTAAGTGGTGAAGGTGTTCAACAAGCATTGTTAAAAATTGTAGAAGGAACAATTGCATCAGTTCCACCTCAAGGAGGAAGAAAACATCCACAACAAGAAATGATACAAATAGATACATCAAATATTTTATTTATTTGCGGTGGAGCCTTTGAAGGACTTGAAAATATAATAAAAGATAGAATTGGAAAAAAATCAATTGGATTTGGTGCTGAAATCCAAAGTAGCAAAGATATGGATAAATATGAAGTATTCGAACAAATTTTACCACAAGATTTATTGAAATTTGGAATGATACCAGAATTTATAGGACGTTTGCCAATTATTGCTACATTAAAAGAACTAGATAGAAAAGCATTAATAAAAATAACAACAGAGCCAAAAAATGCATTAGTAAAACAATACAAAAAATTGTTAGAAATTGATGGTGTAGAATTAGAATTTGAACCAGAAGCGCTTGAAGCAATTGTTGATAAAGCAGTTGAAAGAAAAACAGGAGCAAGAGGATTACGTTCAATTATAGAAAATGTTATGACAGATATAATGTTTGATATTCCATCAAATGAAAAGATTGAAAAATGTATTATTACAAAAGAAACAATTACTAATAATGCAAAGCCTAAAATTATAGAAAATCCAAACAAGGTATCTAATAAGAAATCAAAGCCACAAACAGATGTAAAAGAAACAGCATAAAAATATTAAGGATTATATCCTTAATATTTTTTTACTTTTATGTTTAATTATAAATAAATACTTCCATTATGACAACTTTTGTAGTATAATAATACATATTAAAAAAGGAGAATAAAATGAATATAGCAAATAATTGGAAAGAATATAAAATATTAGATATGGCAGATGGGCAAAAGTTAGAAAGATGGGGAGATGTAATCTTATCTAGACCAGATCCACAAATAATATGGAAAGATAAATTATATCCAGATAAATGGAAAAATATAAATGCAACATATCATAGAAGTAAAACAGGTGGAGGCTCATGGGAATATAATAAGAAAATGCCTCAACAGTGGCAAATAAAATATAAAGAATTAACATTTAATATAAAACCAATGGGATTTAAACATACAGGGCTATTTCCGGAACAAGCAGTAAATTGGGATTGGATGATGGAGAAAATAAGAAATTCAAAGAAAGAAATAAAAGTATTAAATTTATTTGCATATACTGGAGGAGCAACAGTAGCATGTGCAGCAGCAGGAGCGGCTGTTTGTCATGTTGATAGTTCAAAAGGAATGGTAACTTGGGCAAAAGAAAATATAGCATCATCAGGATTAGCAGAAAGACCAGTAAGATACATAATTGATGATGTTGTAAAATTTGTAAATCGTGAAATTCGTAGAGGAAATAAGTATGATGCAATAATAATGGATCCACCATCTTATGGAAGAGGAGCAAATGGAGAAGTATGGCAATTTGAAAATAATATTTATGATTTAGTAGAGCTATGTACAAAAGTACTATCAGATGAACCATTATTTTTCTTAATAAATTCATATACTACGGGAATTTCAAGCAAAGTATTAGAAAATATATTAAATTTAACAGTAAACAAAGAACATAGTGGTAAAGTTACATCAGGAGAGATTGGTTTACCAATGGAAAACTCAAAGTTAGTGTTACCATGTGGAATATATGGACGTTGGGAGAAGATTGAAAAATAATTATAATTTTGACTGTGTTAAAAATCATTTAGAATGTGGTTATGTACATCACATAAGTGTCATTGCCTTTTAAATAAAATTTGACTTGCCAAAATTTGATTTTTTTCCAATTAATATTAGGAAAGAGAGGAAAGTGAATATGGATAAATTAAATGTAATATATGAGGACAATCATATAATTGTTGTAGAAAAACAGCCTAATATTCCATCTCAAGCCGATAAAACAGAAGATATTGACATGCTTACTATTATAAAAGAATACTTAAAAGAAAAATATAATAAACCAGGAAATGTTTATTTAGGATTAGTGCATAGATTAGATAGACCTGTTGGCGGAGTTATGGTCTTTGCCAAAACATCTAAAGCGGCATCAAGATTGAGTGATCAAGTTAGAGAAAAAATATTTAAGAAAAAATATTTGGCGGTTGTAGATGGGAAATTTGAACATAATAGTGGAGAATTAGAAGATTACTTATATAAAGATGAAAGAAATAATATGAGTAAAGTTGTAAGCAAAGATAAGAAAAATGCAAAATTAGCCAAACTAGATTATGAAGTTCTAGCATATAATGAAGTAAAAAATTTATCATTAGTAAGAATAAATTTGCATACAGGAAGACATCATCAAATAAGAGTACAATTATCTCATGCAGGACATAGTATATTTGGAGATCAAAAATATGGAACAAGAGGACAAGGAAAACAAATTGCACTATGGGCTTATGAACTTACAATAGAACATCCAATATCAAAAGAAAAAATGACCTTTAAATGTTTACCAGAAAGTAATGGAACATGGTGTATATTAAAAACTGTAGATAAGATATAGTAATAAAAGAGTTGATTTTTGTAGGGTTTTGGAGTATAATAAAATCTGTAAAAAGAATAGGAGATAAAAATGAAAGCAATAGAAATAAGAAATAAATATTTGAATTTTTTTAAAAATCATGGACATGTTGTAATACCATCAGCACCATTAATACCTGAAAATGATCCATCAGTATTATTTACAACAGCTGGAATGCAACCATTAGTACCATATTTATTGGGAGAACCACACCCATCAGGAACAAGACTTACAGATTATCAAAAATGTGTAAGAACAAATGATATTGATGAAGTTGGAGACAATAGACATTTAACATATTTTGAAATGTTAGGAAATTGGTCATTAGGAGATTATTTTAAAGAAGAGTCAATACAAATGAGCTATGATTTCTTAACAAAGGAATTAGGAATTCCAGTAGAAAAACTATCAGTAACATGTTTTGCTGGGGATGAAGATTGTGCAAGAGACGAAGTAACAGCATCATGTTGGAAAAAAGCAGGAATTCCTGAAGAAAGAATATATTATTTTGGAAAAGATGATAACTGGTGGATTGCAGGAGAAACAGGACCTTGTGGACCAGATACAGAAATGTTCTATGATACAGGAAAGCCAAAATGTTCACCAGAATGTAATCCATCATGTGGATGTGGTAAATATGTTGAAATTTGGAACAATGTATTTATGGAATTCTATAAAGACGAAAATGGTAAATATTCAAAATTAAAACAACATAATGTTGATACAGGTTTAGGATTAGAAAGAATGACAATGTTGTTACAAGGAAAAGAAACACCTTATGAAACTGAATTATTTGCTCCAGTTATGGAAAAATTAGTTGAGCTACAAAAAGTAGATAATATAGCAAGCAGAAGAGTTGTTGCAGAGCATTTGCGTTCAAGTATGATGATAATATGTGATGGTGGAAGACCAAGTAATGTTGATAGAGGATATATTTTAAGAAGATTAATTCGTAGAATGGTAAGACACTTAAATAAATTACAAATACAATTAGATGAATTATCATCATTAATAGACTTAAATATTGAAAATTTAAAAGAAATGTATCCAGCTCTTGAAACAAATAAAGAAATAATAAAGGCAGTAATATTAGAAGAAAAAGACAAATTTATAAAAACACTTGAAAAAGGTGAAAAGGAATTTGCAAAAGAAGTTGGACAAGTAAAAGAACAAGGTGAAAATACAGTACCAGGTAAAGTTGTGTTTAGATTATATGATACTTATGGATTTCCACCAGAAGTTACAGAAGAACTTGCTGTTGAAAACGGAATGAAAATAGACAAAGAAGGATTTAATAAATTATTTAAAGAACATCAAGAAAAGTCAAGAGCAGGATCAGAACAGAAATTTAAAGGTGGATTAGCTTCAACAGGAGAGATGGAAACAAAATATCATACAGCAACACATTTATTGAATGCAGCATTAAAACAAGTATTAGGCTCACATGTACATCAAAGAGGAAGTAATATAACAGCTGAAAGAATGAGATTTGACTTCTCACATCCAGCAAAAATGACAGATGAAGAAAAACAAAAAACAGAAGATTTAGTAAATGAATGGATAAAAGAGGCAATTCCTGTAGAACATATAGAAATGAAAAAAGATGATGCAATAAAAATGGGAGCAGAAGCAATGTTTATTGAAAAATATGGTGATATAGTATCTGTTTATAAAATAGGTGATGTTTCACTTGAATTATGTGGAGGACCTCATGTATCAAACACATCAGAATTAGGACATTTCAAAATAAAGAAAGAAGAGTCAAGTTCATCAGGGATTAGAAGAATAAAGGCAATATTAGAATAATACGAAATCCCACAATTTTTAATTGTGGGAAATTTTATTTATAAGGAGGAAAAAATGGACGAGAATTGTTTATTTTGCAAAATTATAAAAGGAGAAATTCCATCAAGTAAAGTATATGAAGATGAAGATGTATTAGCATTTAAGGATATAAATCCAGCAGCTCCAATACATGTGTTGGTAATACCAAAGAAACATATAGCATCACTTGCTACAATGGAAGATGGTGATGAAAAAATAATTTCAAAAATATATAAAGTTATTAATGAAATTGCTGAAAAACAAGGATTTAAAGAAAAAGGATATAGAGTAATTGTAAATTGTGGCGAAGACGGAGGACAAGAAGTTGGACATTTACATTTTCATCTATTAGCTGGAAAAAAGCTTGGAGAAAAAATAGTATAAAAATATTCGATAAAACATTCCATTTTATTGAAAAATATGATATAATAAATGTATAAGGCTAAAAACGTATAAATTTTAATGAGACTTATCTGGAAAGAGAGGGGGAGTTATTATGAATAGTAAATATAATACATTTTTAACAGTATTATTAGTAATTGTAATAATAGCAATTGTAGGTATAATAGCTTTTTTGGGATATAAATATGTAAGCTCAATGAATAGTAAAAAAGAAGCGGAAGATTTTACAGATACATGGAATAATAGTAATATCAATCAAGAACCAAAGAAAGATGACAATAATGATGAAAAAATAGATATAACTGAACCAGATAATACAAATACTGGTAATAATTCAACAGAACAAACTCCAAAAGAAGAAAGATATAATGGATATTTAATAGCAGGTACAATAGAAATTCCAGCAACTGGTTTAAAATGTCCAATATTATCTAGATCAGAATATTCAAAATCAGCATTAGAAACATCTGTTGTTGAATTTTATGGACCAGGATTAAATCAAGCTGGTAATACATGTATTGCAGGACATAACTTTAGAAATGGAAATTTCTTTTCAAACAATAAAAAGCTAAAAGTAGGAGATAAAATATATATAACAGATTTAACTAAAAAGAAAGTTGTTTATACAATATATAATAAATATGAAACTACTGAAACAGATGCAGAATATATGTCTAGAGATACAAATGGAGCAGTTGAAATATCTTTATCAACATGTACAGACAATAGTGAAGCACGTTTAATTATATTAGCAAGAGCAGATTCTTAATATAATGTTAATAAAAAAATGGGGACTAACAAATTTTTAAATTTGTTAGTCTATTTTATTTTAAATTAGGTAGAAATTTTTTATATTTATTGATATAATGAAATTGCATATAAAATAAAAAAAGGAAGTAAGAAAAATGGATAAAAAACAAGCTGAAGAAAGAATAAAAGAACTCAGAAAAAAAACAGAATATTATGCACAAAAATATTATGATGATGATAATCCAGAAATAACAGACTATGAATATGACATGATGATGTTAGAATTAAGAACATTAGAAGGTCAATTTCCTGAATTTATAACAAAAGATTCATTAACTCAAAAAGTTGGTGGTCATGTAAAAGAAGGTTTTACAAAAGTTGAACATGAAGTACCACTTCAAAGTTTACAAGATGTATTCAATTTTGGAGAAATTGAGGCATTTGATGAAAGAGTAAAAAAAGTAGCAAGTGAAAATGGAATAGATGAAGTAAAATATGTTGTAGAAACCAAAATAGATGGTTTATCATCAGCATTAGAATATAAAGATGGAAAGCTCGTAAGAGGTGCAACAAGAGGAAATGGCCTAGTTGGAGAAGATGTAACTGAAAACCTAAAAACCATAAAAACAATTCCAGAAGAATTACCAGAAAAAATAAATATAACAGTTAGAGGGGAAGTTTTTATATCAAAAAAAGAATTTGAAAAAATGAATCAAGAAAGAGAAGAAAATGAAGAAGAATTATTTGCAAATGCAAGAAATGCAGCTGCTGGTTCATTAAGACAATTAGACAGTAATATAACTAAAAAAAGACCTCTAGATATTTATATTTTTAATGTTCAAAAAATAGAAGGAAAAGAATTTAATTCTCATTTTGAAGAATTAGAATATTTAGCAAAATTAGGATTTAATGTTAATCCTGTTCGTATACCTTGTTCAAATATAGAAGAAGTAAAACAAGCAATTAATAAAATTGGTGAAGATAGAGAACAATTAACATTTGGAATAGATGGTGCAGTTGTAAAAGTTGATAATTTGGAATTAAGAAAAATTTTAGGAACAACATCAAAAGTTCCAAAATGGGCAATTGCTTATAAATACCCACCAGAACAAAAAGAAACAATTTTAAAAGACATAGAATTTCAAGTTGGAAGAACAGGAGTAATTACACCACTTGCAATATTAGAGCCAGTAAGAGTTGCTGGGTCACTTATATCAAAAACAACATTACATAATGAAGACTTTGTTAAAGAAAAAGGATTAAAAATAGGTGACAGAGTTATAATACAAAAAGCAGGAGATGTAATTCCAGAAATAGTACGAGCAATTGTAGAAAAGAGAGATGGAACAGAAAAAGAATTTGTTATGCCAACACATTGTCCTGTATGTGGGGCAGAAGCTGTAAGAGAAGAAGGAGAATCTGCAGTAAGGTGTACAGGAATAGAATGTCCAGCAAAATTGTATAGAAACTTAGTACATTTTGTATCAAGAGAAGCAATGAATATAGATGGTCTTGGAGAAAACATTATAGGAATATTACTTGAAAAGAAGATGATTTCTAATATTGCAGATATATATGATTTAAAATTTGAAGATATAGCGTCATTAAAGAAAAATGGGAAAAAATTTGCTCAAAACTTAATAGATAGTATAAATGCTAGTAAAAAAAACGATTTGTATAGATTAATAACAGCATTTGGAATAAGACATGTTGGTGTAAAAGCAGCAAAAGTATTAGCGAAAAAATATGACAATATGGACAATTTAGCAAATGCATCAATTGAAAGCTTAAGTGAAGTAGATGAAGTTGGTCCAATTGTTGCAAATAGTATAAACGAATTTTTTAGTCAAGAGCAGACAAAAGACTTGTTAAAAAGATTAAAAGATGCAGGTGTAAATATGCAAAGACAAAAGCAAGAAAATGAAGATGATAGATTTGCAGGAAAAACATTTGTATTAACAGGTTCACTTGAAAAATATTCAAGAGAAGAAGCATCAGATATTATAGAAAAATTTGGCGGAAAAACGTCAAGTTCAGTTTCCAAAAAAACAACTTATTTGTTGACTGGAGAAGATGCTGGAAGCAAACTTACAAAAGCACAAAGTTTAGGAATTCAAATTATTAGCGAAAAAGAATTTGAAGAAATGTGTAAGTAATTAAGGAGGATAATTAGTGGAAAATTATACATTTGAAGACATGTGGTTAGATCTAAAAAATGGATATCAAATTTACTATACTTATGTAAGAAATAGATATGTTTTATTTAAAACGGCAAAAAATTGTTATACTCAAAAATTATTGTTAGATGATCCAAAGAATCCACAACCTAGGATGACAATGCTAACATTAAAAAGAGTAAAAGAAATTTTTCCACACATGGAAGATATTGAATATAAAGTTGGAATATTAGACGAATTTAATTCGTAAAAAATAAGCTAAAAGTTTTTATGCAAGAAGAAACGTAAAAATTTTTAGCTTATTAAATTAAAAATTTTAAAAATATGTGAACCAATCAACTTGTTAAAACATCTAAAGAGTATATAGATATAGAAAGGGGAAAAAATGGATATTGAAAGGATCAAAAAAGCCCAGAGTGGAAACACAGATGAACTAGGTAATCTTTTAATGGAAAATATGAAATCAATGTATAGAGTTGCATTTAGTATTTTAAAAACAGAAGAAGAAATATCTGATGCAATTTCAAATACAACAGTAATTGTATTCGAAAAAATACATACTTTAAAACATGCCGAATTCTTCAAAACATGGCTTATTAGAATTTTAATAAATGAATGTAATAAGATTCACAGACAAAACAAAAAAATTATATATTTAGAAAATTATAGTCAAACAGATTTGATTTATAATGATAAATATGATGATTTTGGTATAAGACAATCTATAAAAAAATTAGATGAGGAACTAAGTACATTAGTAATATTATATTATTTTGAAGAATTTAGCATTAAAGAGATTTCAGAAATTCAAAAATTACCAGAAGGAACAATAAAGTCAAGACTATCAAGAGCAAGAAAAAAATTAGAAGATATTTTCCTAAAAGAAAATATAGAAAAGGGGGATTTGAATGGATAGAAATGATGAAATAGATAAAATGCTAAAGCAAAAATTTGAAAATAAGATACTACCTTCTGATGAATTTAAGAATAAAATGCAAAAAACGATAGAAGAACAGAAAAATAAAAAGAGCAACAAAAAGTATAAAAAAATAATTGCAATTACATCTTTAGTTGCAGTATTTGTAATGGTATTTGCTATAGGATTAAACTTTATAAATACTAATTCATCAAAAATTCAAATTGTATCAATAGTAAATATAGAGCCAACAAAGATGTCAAATCAAGTATTGGATTATGATTCAGAGTTTATAATATATACAGACAAAAACGTAAATATAGAAAGTGTAAAGAAAAGTATATATATAGAACCAGCACTAGAATATTCAATAGAAAAAACAGAAAAATCTGGTCAATATAAATTAAAATTCAAACAAAATATTCCAGATAATACAATTTTAAAATTACAATATGTAAAAGATAAAATTACTAAAGATAGTTGGGCATATCAAACATCAAATAAATTAAGTGTTACAAATACATATCCAATGAATAATGCAAATAGAGTTTCAACAAGTTCTTATATAGAAGTTGAGATGTCTTATGCAAATATAGAAAATTTTGAAAATTATGTTCAAATTGTTCCAGAAATTGAAGGAACATGGCAACAAAAAGGAAAAGTATACAGATTTGTTCCAACTTCAGGTTTGAAAAATCAAACAGAATATACAGTAACAATTAAAAAAGGATTAAAAATAGATGATAAGGAATTAGAAGATAATTATAGTTTTTCTTTTGAAGTAAATAATGATTATGGAGAATCAGAAAAATATTATAATATATCAAATTCAATTGATAAGATAAATACTTTTAATTCTAGGGAAAATGTAACTATATATTATTATAAAAACGGAAATAAAAAAATATCAAATGTTGAGATTGGAAAATTTGAAACAGAAGATGATTTTATAGATTATATAGAAACAAATAGTTATTCTAAAGCTACAAGCTTTGAAAAAGTAGATTTCAATGAAGGTGAGAATAGTATAAAATTAACCAAAACATTATCAAACGGATATTATGTTGCTGTAATGAAAACTCAAAATGGAACAGAATTATTTAATAGTCCAATTCAAATAAATGATTTAAACGCTTATGTTACAAACACAGAGCAAAGTATTCTTGTATGGGTTGCAGATATAAATGGAATTGCTTCAAATATAAAAGTACAATATGGTGATGAAACTAAAAGAACAGATTCTGATGGAATTGCAAAATTTACTTCAGACAATACAGAAACAATAAAATATTTAAAGATTGGTAATACAGAAAATAAGCTAATTGTTGGAGTATACAATTATAATAAAGAACTATATTATTCTGATTCATATATTTATACTGATAGAACATTATATAAGAGTACAGATACAATAAATATATGGGGATTTGTTCCTAAAATAATATATGGAAATGATTTAGAAGATGAATTTTATATATCATTAAATGGAGAAAGTAAACAAAAAATACAAGTTGGAAAAGACGGAAATTATAATTATAAAATAGAATTATTAAATCATTATGACGTAGAATATGCATCAATTATATTGTATTATAAAGATAAAGAAATTGCTGTAAGATATATAACAATAGAAAATTATGAACTTCAAAATTATTCTTATGAAATTATAGCAAATAAAAATTATGTATATAATAATGAAAATTATGATTTTGATGTAAAAGTTACACATATAACTGGAATTGCAGTATCAAATAAAAAGGTTGTAGTAAAACTAGAAGGTCAAGAATTATTAGAAAGAACAGATGCAAATGGAATTGCACATTTTTCAGTAAAAATATCAAGAGATGATGTTAAAGACTATAGTATGGGATATATGTATATAGAAGTATACAATGGAGATTTAGAAGAATATACAGATGTTTCTACTTCAAAAAATGTATATATAATTTTCAGAGATGTATATACATCAGTTGAAAATACTGGAAATAAATATGAATTAACATTACATAAGTTGTTAAAGGATAAAGAAATAAATGCAAGTTATGATTTGAAAGAATTATATGATGGAAATTATAATACAACAGTTGAAGTTGATTTAGAAGAAAGTGTAACAGTAAAACAAATTGTAGGATATGAAATTAATAAGTACACAAAGAAAAATGAGCCTGTATATAATTATATAGTTACAAAAAATGCAAATAAAATTACTGAAGTAAATACAGAAGATGGAAAGATGACTTATGATTCAAGCTCTCTAAAAATGAAGGATAATACAGATGTAAGTACTTATTCTTATGTGTTAATATTCAAATTCCAAGATAGAAGCGGAAATCCAATGGAAATTAAAAAATATATTGTAAGATATTCAGAAGATTTTGAATTGGGATATGTTTATGAATATGCTTCAAGTTTAGGAAGATTAGGATATAAAAGAAATGTTTCAACTTATTATAATGTATTCAGATATTACTTAAATGCAGGAGAGATAAGCAGTTTTAATATAGGAGATACAGTTAAATTTTCATTATATGAAAGTATGGCTGGCAAAAAAGATCAAGAAATATCAAATGGAGGAAAATTATTATTAATATCAGCTCAAGATGATATTTTAACACAAAAAATAACAGATAAAAATGAAATTGAATACACATTTGCAGAACAAGATTTCCCTGGATGTAAAATAACATCAGCATATTATTTTAATGGTAAATTTTATAGAATGCCAGGATATTATTACGATTTTAACGAAGAAACAAGAAAAGTTGATATAGATATAAGTGCAGATAAAACAGAATATAAGCCTGGAGATGAAGTAAATTTAACTATTAAAACTACCAATAATAATAAACCAATAAAAACATTTGTAAATATAAGTGTTGTTAATGAGGGAGTATTTGCAGTAAGAGAAGATTCTACAGAAATTGTTTCAACAATATATCAAAATCCAGAATATCCAATATATACATATTCAAGTTATTTTGACTATATAAATAAAGAAGCAGGTGGAGAAGGTGGCGGAGGCGAAGATGTAAGAGCAAACTTTGGAGATACAGCATATTTCGAAACCGTATATACAGATTCAAATGGAGTTGCAAACGTAAAATTCAAATTACCTGATAATGTTACAACATATAGAGTAACAGTTCATGCAGCTAATGAAGATGCTTATGTTGGAGTGGATAAAATAGATATAACATCTAAATTGGACTTCTTTATACAATCAACAGAACCAAGAAATGTTAAAACAACAGATGATTTAGTATTAAATGCAACAAGTATTGCATCTGAACAATATAATGTTAAATATCAATTTACAATAGAAGAATTAAACAAAACTTTAGAAGCAGAAGGAACAACAAATTCTATTGCAACAGTAAATTTCGGAAAATTAGATTATGGAACATATAATGTGACAATAAAGGGAAGCGGAAATGGTCAAGAAGATGCAATAAGATATACAGTTAATATTATAGAATCTGCTCAAGAGGTAAAAAAATATACAAAAATAAATGTTAGTGAAACACCTGAAATAACACCAACAAAGAATCCAATTGTAATGGAAATATATAATAAAAATATAGATAAATATGTTGAATATATTGATTTTATTGAAAACACTTTAACTGAAAGATTAGATACACAAATAGCATATAATGAAGTTCAAAAAATAAGAACAGAATATTATGGAACTTCTAATAGTGCAGTTAATATTGATATGTATAAATACAGAACAGAAACTTATTTGAAAAATTTAGAAAATGGAAATACAAATACTGTATTAACAGCATTAGTGGAATATTATGCAAAAGATTATATATCAAACTTAAATATGGATCCATTTATAAATGATGATAGCAATTTATTTGAACAATATTTAGTATCAGCAGCACAACAACAAGCAGTATTAGCAGATTTATTACAATTAAAAGAAGAGGAAGATATTGAAAATTATAATAAATTACTTGTTGTATTATCATTAGAATTTTTAGGAGATTATAAGAATGCAAAAGAATTATATAATCAAATAGAATTAAATGATGAAGAGCAAGAAGAATATAAATCAATTGTTGCAACAATTGAGACATTTATAAATAAGGAAAATTCTAGTAAGATTATAGATGAAGTAATACAAAGTAATCCAGAAGATGAATATATAAGATTTGCTATATTGTCATTCTTTAAAAATAATGAAGTAGATATTTCTAATGAGGAAGAAATTTCTATTATATCTTCAAATATAAATGAAACAATAAAACTAAATGGAATGTCAGTAAAAACTTATGTAATAAACAACAAAGATTTAGACAATATTAAATTTGAAACAAATAGCAAAGATATTGTTGTAAGATATTATTATCAAACATTATTAGAAAATATTGAATCAGAAAATATAGTTGAAGATATGTCAATAAAAATTACTGGTAATTTGAGAAAAAATTCAGTAGTATATTTACAAATTAATTTTAATGATATAGAATCAAGAGAGATAAGAATAGCTCTACCAAATTCATTAAGATTAGCTTATGTAGATACAGCAAAAGAATACTGGATAATGAATAACGCAATAGATTATATATCAATATTTAAACAAAAAGGATATTCAAGTATTAAAATACCACTAATAGTAACAAGTGAAGGAAATTACAAATTTGAGAATATAGTAACAAATCAAAATGGAATTTATCATATTTCAAATTCATTAGATTTGAATATTAAATAATGAAAATTGGGGGCAAATAAATTTTATAATTTATTTGGTCCCATTTTAATATATTTTTTAACGGAGGAAAAATTATGATTATTGATGGAAAAGAATTGGCAAGAAAAACAAGAGAAAAATTAAAAATAGATTGTGATAGACTAAGAAGTGATGGGATAATCCCAAAACTTGCAGTTATTATGGTTGGAGATGACACAGCTTCTCAAATATATGTGAAAAATAAGAGTAAAGCTTGTAAAGAAATAGGAATTGAATTTGAGGAATATTTCTTGGGAGCAGAAATAAAACAAGAAGAATTAATTAAATTAATCCAGAAATTAAATATGGATAAATCAATAAATGGAATATTGTTACAAAGTCCAATACCAAGCAATTTAGACATAAATGAAGCCTTTAAAACTATATTACCAGAAAAAGATGTTGATGGATTTAATCCTGTAAATGTTGGAAAGTTATGTTTAAATCAGGATACATTTGTGGCATGTACACCTTATGGAATAATGAAAATGTTTGAAGAATATAGCATTGAAATAAGTGGAAAAAATGTAACAATTTTAGGTAGAAGTAATATAGTAGGAAAACCATTAATACAATGTTGTCTAAATAAAAATGCAACTGTAACAGTGTGCCATTCTAGAACAAAGGATTTAAAAGAACATACGAAAAATGCAGATATTGTAATTTCTGCAATTGGAAAACCTAAATTTATAACAGCAGATATGTTAAAAGATGGAGTGATTGTAATTGATGTTGGAATAAATAGAGATGAAAATGGAAAAATAGTTGGAGATGTTAATTTTGATGATGTAAGTAAAAAGGCAAGCTATATAACACCAGTTCCAGGAGGGGTTGGACCAATGACAATAGCAATGTTAATGAATAATGTTATAAAAGCTGCAAAAAGTCAAAATCAAAGGAGTGAAACTTTATAGAAATAATAGAAATAGCAATAGAATCAAAAGAGTATCCACAAAAACTCAAAAATATAAATAATCCACCATTAAAATTATATGTATTAGGAGATAAGTCAATATTAAATAATCATGGAATTGCGATAGTTGGAACCAGAGAATGTACAAAATATGGTAAAAGAATTTCATTCGAATTTTCACAAGAATTAAGTTTGAAAGGATTTAATATCATAAGTGGTTTAGCAATTGGGATAGATGAATATGCACATTGGGGAAATGTACAAGCAAATTTTCAAAATAAAATAGCAGGAAAAACAATTGCAGTGCTAGGAAGTGGAATAGATATGCTATATCCAGCTCAAAATAAAGAATTAGCAAGAAAAATTATCAAAACAGGTGGATGTATTATTTCAGAGTATTCTAATGGAACAAGGCCTAACAAAACAAATTTTCCGCAAAGAAACAGAATAATAAGTGGATTAGCAGAAGCAGTGCTCGTTGTTGAAGCAGGAGAAAAGAGTGGAGCAATTATTACAGCTAATTATGCACTTGAGCAAGGAAAAGATGTATTTGCAATACCAGGTGATATTACAAGAGAAACGAGTTTAGGGACAAATAAGCTAATACAAGATGGAGCAATGATAGCATTAAATGTTGAAGATATAATAATATAAAGATAAAAATAATAAAAAACTTTTCTATTTTCATAAATAAGAGCCTATTTGAATACAATTAAACAAAAGTATTCTTATGGGGGTTCTTAATGAAAGGAAAAGTTTTATATAACTTGCCAATGACAAGTAAAAAAATGATAGAAGAGCGAGCTATAAAATTAGCCCAATATATTATAGATTCAAAAGATACAGTAAGAGGAACAGCCAAAAAATTTGGAATAAGTAAAAGTACTGTACATAAAGATGTAACAGAAAGGATGAAAAAAATAAATCCAATATTAGCTAAAAATGTAAGAAAAATTTTAGATGAGAATAAAGCTGAAAGGCACATAAGAGGAGGGATGGCAACTAAACTAAAATATGAAAAAAATCATATACATACTCTTGACAATAAGTAATTAATAATATAATATAAATATATATATCATATTAGAAGTAAGGAGATATATTAGAAAGGGAACTAATATAAGAGAAAAATATGAATGTTAGATTAGAAGATAATGAAAAGAAAAATAAATCACTAAAAATTTTTTATATAAGTATAGTAGTTATTTGTGTAATTGCAATAATAACAGCAGTTGTTATACAAATAGTTAAAGAAAATTCAAATAAAAATACAATAGATGATAACAAATTACAAGAATATAAAGCAAAATTTAATAGTGTTTTTCAAAATAAAATAAATTATTTAGAAAACAATAATTATAAAATTACAAAAGTAGATAATTCTAAAGAAATTGTTTATGTTGGATATGAAGAAAAAAAGAGCAAAGTAAGCGATTATAATTTGAATGTTTGTATACCATATATAAACATTGATAACGAAGTAATTAGAAAATATAACAATGAAATAAAAGATGTTTTTGAACAAACAGCAAAAGATGTACTTAACTCTAGAAATCAAAACATAGTTTATACAGTAACATATAGTGCTTATGTTACAAATAATATATTATCATTAGTTATTAGATCAACATTAAAACAAGGTGAAAATCCACAAAGAGATATGGTTCAAACTTATAATTATGATTTAACAAATAAAAAAGAATGTACATTTGAAGATATGCTAAATTTAAAGAAAATATCTAGACAACAAGCTAATAGTACAATATTATCTGAAATAAAGAAAGTAGAAAAACAAGTTAATGAACGTGCTGAATTAGGATATTCAGTATATAAAAGAAATTCAAGTGATTCTATGTATAATGTAGATAATATTACAGAGTTTTTCTTAGGAGAAGATGATGTTTTATATGTCATATTTGCTTATGGAAATCAAAATCAGACAAATGAAATGGACATTGTTGTTATGTAAAAAAAGATTGTAATATGTTTTTAAAACATATTACAATCTTTTTTTGTTTATAATAAAGTAAAAAGACCTAGTTTTAATACTAGATCTTTCGAAAATAAAAGGGGATGTTTGTTTAATCAGTTTTTGTTTACTGACTATACTTATAGTATACCAATCAATTTTGTTCTTTTTGTGAACTAAAAGTGAAAGTTTTTAACAAAATAAATCAAATATTATTAAGGATTTTCTTCTAATGTAACTGTAACTTCTTTGTTTTGACCGTTTCTATTGATAACTAATGTCATAGTGTCACCAATTTGATGTGAATTTTTAATTTCATTTAATTCATCAACATTTTTCACAGATTTGCCATCAGCTTTTGTTATTACATCTCCAGCTTTTAATCCAGCTTTTTCTGCAGGAGAAAAGTCTTCTACACTTTTTATATAAATACCAACTTCTAGTTTATATTTACTAGCAGAAGCTTCGTCAATTTCGATTCCTGTTATACCAATATATGGTCTTAATACTTTTTTATTGTCAATTAATTGGTTAATTACATCAAGAGTAGAGTTTATTGGAATTGCAAATCCAATTCCTTCAACACCAGTTCCAGATAATTTTAAAGTATTTATTCCAATAACTTTTCCATCACTATTAACTAAAGCACCACCACTGTTACCAGAATTTATAGCTGCATCAGTTTGAATACATTTATATTTTACTCCATCAGATTCAACTTCTCTATTTACAGCACTAATTATACCTGTAGTAACAGTTGTATCTAATCCAAGAGGACTACCAACAGCCATTGCAAATTCACCAACAACTGCTTCAGCAGAATCGGCAAATTCAGCAGGAGTTAAGTCTGTTTTTTCTATTTTTAAAACAGCTAAATCTGTTTGTGAATCTTGACCAACTATTTTTGCTTCATATACTGCATCATCTCCATAAGTATCAGAATTTAATTTTACTTTTATTGATGTAGCATTTGAAATTTCATAATAAGAATATGAGCTAGAAGATGCTGAAGTATCAACAACGTGATTGTTTGTAACAATATATCCATCTTCACTTATAATTATACCAGATCCAGTTGCTGTAGCTGTTGATGTTTGTTGTTGACCACCATATCCAAAAAATGAATTCATAGAATTTGTTTTTACAGTATAAGTTATTTCAATACCAACAATTGATGGCATAATTTTATTTGCAGCAAAAACAGCTGTATTTGTATAATTTGAAAGTGAAACTAAATTTGTTGTAGTTCCAGAAGCTGTTGAATGTGTTGAAGTTTGAATTGATGAGTTTGAAGAACCAATTAATTTTTCTTTTATTGAAGGTACCCCAAAACAAGTTCCAATGACAAGTGAGCAACCAGCTATTCCACTTACAAAAGGTAAAAGAATATTTTTACCAAAATTATTATGTTTTTTTTCTTTAAAATTTGCATTTGAAGTTTTACTTGAAATTACTTCAAAATTATTAATATTATTACTATTATTATTTTCTTCCATAATGAAGACCTCCTTAAGTTTTTTCATTATTATGATACACAATTAATGTGAAAATTTTGTGAAAAACCAGTAAAATTATTTTATTTGTTGGTATTGATATTTTTATTAAAGTATTGTAGAATTGAAATATAAAATGTCGAAAAAGGACTGACTCAAAATGAAAGAAAAAGAAGAAGAAAGATTAAAACAATTAAAAGAATATGAAAATCAATTAAGATCAAAAGGATTTGAATTTATTTGTGGTATAGATGAAGCTGGAAGAGGACCTCTTGCTGGACCTGTAGTTGTTGCAAGTGTTATAATGCCAGCAGATTCAATTATTGAAGGAGTAAATGATTCAAAAAAAGTTTCAGAAAAAAAGAGAGAAAAATTATATGATTTAATTCTTGAAGAAGCTATCAGTTATGGAGTTGGAATAATAGGACAAGACGAAATTGATGATATTAATATATTAAATGCAACAAAAAAAGGTTTAACAATGTCATTAAAAGAATTGGATAAAAAACCTGATTTAATAATTGTAGATGCCTTAACACATATAGACACATTAGGAATCCCTTATGAATCTATAATAAAAGGAGATGCAAAATGCTATTCTATATCAGCAGCATCAATTATTGCAAAGGTAACAAGGGATAGAATAATGAGAGAATGGGATAAAGTATATCCTCAATATGGATTTGCAACACATAAAGGATATGGAACAGCAGCACATATTAAAGCAATAAAAGAATATGGACCTTGTCCATTACATAGAAAAACATTTATAAAAAATTTTATTTAACAGAAAGGTATATAATGAAAAAAAATAAAGGAAATTCAATAATTGTATTAGTTGTTATACTAATATTATTAGGAATAATAGCAACAACAATTATATATTATGCAAAAGGAAAAATACATAAAAATGAATTAACAGATTTAAAAACAGATATGTTGTTAATACAAGCAAAATTAAAAGGTGGACTAGAACAGTATAACTTTGAAATTCAAACTTCTAAGGAAGAAGATGCAGATAGTCTTAAAGAAAAATATTTAAAAGGTAAAAAAATATCTGATAATAAAGAAATAGAAGACATTTTTAACAATTTAGATATAGAAAAGAATTTTGATAAATATGATTATTATTATTTAGATGACGAAACAATAAAAAATCTTGGATTAACAGATATAAAAAGTAATGAAAAAGATGGATATTTTATAGTTGGATATAGTACAGATAGAGATGTAGATGACGATGTTTACGAAACTGATATAGAAGTAATAAATACAAAAGGATATGAAGGAAAATATAGTTATGAAGAAATAGAAAATATCCAATAAAGGAGAGAAAATTATGAATATATTGGAAATAATTTCTAAAAAAAGAGACAAAAACGAGCTATCAAAAGAAGAAATTGAGTATTTTGTAAAAGAATACACTAATGGTAACATAGCTGATTATCAAGCTGCAGCACTTGTAATGGCTATATATTTAAATGGAATGACTGAAAGAGAAATAACAGATTTAAGTATTGCTATGGCATATTCAGGGGATGTATTGGATTTATCTTGTTTAGGAGAAAACATTGTAGACAAACATAGTACAGGTGGAGTTGGAGATAAAGTATCAATAATTTTATTGCCAATAATTGCATCATTAGGAATTCCTGTTGCCAAGATGTCAGGAAGAGGACTAGGATTTACAGGAGGAACAGTAGATAAACTAGAATCAATACCAGGATATAGAACTAATATAGAAATAGACGAATTTATAAATAATGTAAAAAAAGTTGGAATAAGCATGATAGGACAAACAATGAATTTAGCTCCAGCAGATAAAAAGTTATATGCATTAAGAGATACAATATCTTGTGTTGAGAATATTCCACTTATTGCTTCAAGTATAATGAGTAAAAAGATAGCAAGTGGTGCAAATAAAATTGTACTTGATGTAACTGTTGGAAAAGGTGCGTTTATGAAAACAAAAGAAGATGCATTAAAATTATCACAAATGATGATAAAAATAGGAGAATTAGCAGGAAGAGAAGTTGTGTGTATTCAAACAAAAATGGATGAACCTTTAGGATATGCAGTAGGAAATATATTAGAAGTAAAAGAGGCAATTAAATTTTTAAAAGGATATATGCCAAAAGATTTAAAAGATGTAGTATTTGAGCTTGGAGCTAATATGATTAAATTAGCAGGAAAAGGTGATGACTTAGAAAAAAATAAATCATTAATACAAGAAAATATAGTAAATGGAAAAGCATTTGAAAAATTAGTACAGATGGTTAAAAATCAAGGTGGAGACGTATCTTATTTGAATGATTTGGAAAAATTTGAAAAGCCTAAATATATTATTAGTGTTAAAGCAGAAAAAAGCGGAGTTGTAAAAGAAGTAAATGCTGAAGAGGTTGGAAAATTAGCTTGTATGTTAGGTGCAGGAAGAATAAGAAAAGAAGATGAAATAGATTATAGTGCAGGAATATTTGTAAATAAAAAAGTTGGAGATTATGTTGAAATCAAAGAACCATTAGCATTTATTTATACAAATAAAGAAGATAAAATAGAAGAAGCAAAAGAAAAAATTCTTAAAATATGGAAGATATAGCTATTGAAAATCTTATTTTTTATGATATAATAATTATGTATATAAGAGTGAAAGGATTGAATATAAATGAAACAAACTACTGAAAAAAAGGTAAAAAATAAAATAGATAAAAAGAAAATAATTAATAGAGTATTTGCGGGATTTTTATTAGTGCTAATGTTATTAGCATCATGTTCTACATGTATCTATTATGTGGTTGCTAATATAAAAAAATAAAATAGTATTTATATAAATAATTTGAATGGAGAAAAAATGAATAATATAAGTAGTATAATGAATACATTTTTTGAGCAAAACATATTATCATATTTTCAAACATTACAAGAATATCCAATAAAAATAGTATCATTAATATTGGATATTGGAATAGTATTGTTTTTAGGATATGAATTGCTAAAAATTGTTAAAGATTCTAGAGCATGGCAGTTGATAAAAGGAATAGCAGTACTAATAATAGCAACAGCAGTAAGTCAATTATTAAATTTAAACATCTTAAACTATCTATTATCAATGATAATGGATTGGGGGGTAATTCTTCTTATAATTATCTTTCAACCAGAAATAAGAAGAGCTCTTGAACAATTAGGCGGAACTAATAAGTTTTCAAGATTCTTTGGATTTGATAAAGATATAGTTACAAGAACAAAAGAAGATATATATAAAATTGTAATTGCAGTATTTGAATTAGCAAAAAGCCATACAGGAGCTTTAATTGTAATAGAAAGAGATATAAAAATTAATGATATAATATCAACAGGTATTCCAATGAATGCTGAAGTATCTCCTCAATTATTAGTGAACATATTTGTTCCTAATACACCATTACATGATGGAGCTGTTATAATAAGTGAAAATAAAATTGCAGCAGCAGCATGTATGTTGCCATTAGCAAGTGATAAAGATATTGCAAAAGAATTAGGAACAAGACATAGAGCTGGTATAGGAATATCTAAAGAATCAGATGCAATTGCAGTAATTGTTTCAGAAGAAACTGGAAAAGTATCAATAGCTAAAGATGGAACTCTTATTGCAGATGTAAGAGAAGATGTATTAAAGAAAATATTGATAAGTAATATTGTAACAAAAAGATTAGTAAGTAACGAAGAAACACAAACAAAAAGAAAAAAATTTATTGAAAAAATAAAAAATGTTTTTAAAAAGAAAAATAAAAAAGATAATAATACAAAAGAGTTGCAATAAAAGCAGCTCTTTTTAGAATAGGGGCAATAAATTGAGAAATATAAAATTAACAATAGAATATGATGGAAAAGATTTTAACGGATGGCAAAAACAACCTAATAAATTAAATATTCAAGGGACGATTGAACAAGCTATAAAAAGTATTACAAATGAAGATGTAGAATTAAATGCTTCTGGAAGAACAGATGCAGGAGTGCATGCATTAGGACAAGTTGCAAATTTTAAAACAAATTCACAAATACCAATTGAGAAATTTGCAATAGCTATAAATTCTAGATTAAAAAAATCAATTGTAATAAAAAAAGCAGAAGAAGTAGATGAGAGATTTCATAGTAGATTAAACTGTAAGAAAAAAACATATAGATATATTATTAATAATACACCTGAAGGAACAGCTATTTATAGATATCTAGAAACACATATACCTCAAAAGTTAGATGTAAATAATATGAAAAAAGCAATTAAGTATTTTGAAGGAGAACATGATTTTAAAGCATTTAAGGCAAGTGGAACAAGCAGTAAAAGTAGTGTTAGGACAATTTATAAAACTGAATTATATGAAAAGGATAATAAAATATATATAGAATTAACAGGAAACGGTTTTTTATATAATATGGTTAGAATTATCGCAGGAACACTAGTTGATGTGGGACTTGGAAAAATAAAACCAGAACAGATAGAAGATATATTAAAAAATGGAAAAAGAGAAGATGCTGGAAAAACATTACCACCAAATGGTCTTTATTTATTAAAAGTTGAGTATGAGTAACAAAAAAAGAGTGGATTCATAATATATAACAAAAACTAAAAGGAGATAAAAGTTATGGAAACACTTCTAATAATATTTATTATAGTTGCTGTAATTGCAATTATTCTTGCAATTTTTAGCTTTTTTGCTGTATTTAGTAGAAGCAACAATAGCTGTTGTGGAAGACGTGATGATGATGTAAGATACACAAGAGTAAATGCAGACATAAATGGGGTAATCCAATTGGCAAATAATACATCTGAACCATTAAATATTGTAAATAGTAATGGAGAAATTGTAGCTAGAATTAGTAATGGAAATGTAAGTTGTTTATCAAATAATAATTCTTATTGTTGTAGAAGATAAAAAAATAGGTGAACTTGTTTAAAGTTCATCTATTTTTTTGTTGTTATTTATTATCTTTGAACATTTCTTTTGCAGCACCTAAACTACTTAATGCACTTGTTGCTTCAAATGGAATAAATACTTTATTTGCATCACCTTTAGCAATTTCTTCAAGAGCTTCAAGAGATTTTATTTGTACTAATTTGTCATCTGGGTTTGCATTTTTAATAGCATCATAAACCATAGAAATTTCTTGAGCTTTGGCTTCAGCAACAGATTTTATAGCTTGTGCTTCACCGGCTGCTCTTCTTATTTGAGCTTCTCTATCAGCTTCAGCTTCAAGAATAGCTGCTTGTTTTTTACCTTCAGCAATAGTAACTGCAGATTGTTTTTGAGCTTCTGCTTCAAGAATTAAAGCTCTTTTATTTCTTTCTGCGTTCATTTGTTTTTCCATAGCGTCTCTAATATCTGCTGGTGGTGTAATATCTTTAATTTCAACTCTATCGATTTTACATCCCCATCTATCTGTTGCGTCATCAAGAATAGTTCTTAATTGAGAGTTTATACCATCTCTTGAACTAAATGTTTCATCTAAGTCCATTTTACCAACAATATCACGTATTGTAGTAATAGCAAGATATTCAATACCTTTCTTTAAACTTTGAATTTCATAAACAGCTTTTGCTGGGTCTGTTATTTGATAGAATACAACAGTATCTATTGTAATTGTAACATTATCTTTAGTGATTACTCCTTGAGGTGGAACATCCATTGTTTGTTGTTTTAAGCTTACAACACTTCTAACATGATCAAAGAATGGAATTATTATTGTAAGACCTGCATCTGCAACTTTATGAAACTTTCCTAATCTTTCAATAATATAAACCTCTGATTGTCTAACTACTTTAATTGATTTGAATGCTATAATTAAAATTATAACAAGTAGGGCAATTAAAAACCACATATTATCCTCCTTTTACAAGTTTACCTTGTTTATATATATAAATTAATACTAATAACTATTTTATTTGAGTAAATGTACTTATTGGTTTAACATAAGCTTTTACTCCTTCAATTGCTAAAATTTCAACTTCACTACCAACTGGAATATTAATATTTTCAGTAGACTTTGCAGACCAAATTTCTCCCTCAGATTTTATTTGACCTTTTCCTGTAGTCCAGTTAATTTCTTCTGTTACGATAGCTTTTTTACCTACAACAGAATAAACATTTGTTGGAATTGTATCTTTTTTTACTATTTTATTTACAAGTGGTTTTGTTGCGAAAATTAATAATCCTGAAGACAAAACAAAAACAGTCATTTGTATGATTATATTTGATGTGAAAAAACTAACAAGCATAGCAAGTAATGCACCAAATCCTAACCAGAATATTAAAAAACCTGCTGTAAATATTTCACCTATAAAGAATATACCTGCAGCGATTAACCAAATTTGCCACATAAAAATTCCTCCATTTTATAGATTATTATGACATTATTAAAAGCCACACATATATTATACTACAAATCTCCGATAAATTAAATAGATTTGTGAAAAAAACTTGTAAAATTGGAATAAAAATGATAATATATCTTTGGAAAATTGAAGCTAAGAAAGAGGTGGATTTATGGATTTTGAAAAAATAATATCAAAAGAAAGAATTCATAAAAACGAACCAATGAAAAAATATACTTCATTTAAAATTGGTGGAAATGCTGAAACATTAATTAATATAAAAACAATAGATGAAGTAAAAAAAGTATTAAATGAAGCTCAAAATGAAAAAATATTTATTTTAGGAAATGGAAGTAATATTTTAGTAAGTGATGAAGGAATAAAAGGAATAGTATTAAAAATAGAAATAAATAAATTTGAAGTAAAAGAAGAAAACGAAAAATTTATAGTAACAGTAGGTGCAGGATGTAAATTAGCAGAAGTTGCATATAAACTTGCTAAAATGGATATAGAAGGATTAGAATTTGCTGCTGGAATACCAGGAACGATTGGTGGAGCAGTAAGAATGAATGCAGGTGCGCATGGTTCTGAAATGAAAGATGTAATAAAGACAGTAACATATATTAGTAGAGATGGAAATATTCATAAAATAGATAATAAAGATGCACAATTTGAATATAGAAAAAGCATATTCTGTGAAAATGATAGTGTTATAGTGGAAGCAGAATTGGAGCTAAAAAAAGGAAAAAAAGAAGAAATACAATCTAAAATGCAAGAATATTTTAATTATAGAAAAGAGAAGCAACCAATAGAATATCCAAGTGCAGGAAGTACATTTAAGCGAGGAACAGATTTTATAACAGCAAAATTAATAGATGAATGTGGATTAAAAGGGTATCAAATTGGAGGAGCACAAATATCCGAGAAACATGCAGGTTTTATTATAAATAAAAAAGAAGCAACGGCAAAAGATGTAGAAAAATTAATAGAATATACAAAAGAAAAGGTTTATGAAAAATTTGGAAAAAAAATAGAAACAGAAATAGAAATTATAAAATAGAAATGAAAGGAAGTATAATATGAAAGGGATAACACATTGGCTAAAATCAAGTTCAAAAATGAAAAGATGGTTATTTATAATACTAATTGGAATTGTACTTACATGTTATGGAATTTCTGATATATTAGTGCAAAAAGAAATGCAATTTTCAGAAGCAGGAAAAGTTATAGTAATATTTGTAATAGGATTTATACTAATTGTAGTAGGACTTATAATGCTAAATAAAAGAAATATGGAATTATTTATAGAAGCAACAGATGAAAGAATGAAAAATAAAAAAACAGTTAATGTAAATTCTCTAATATTTGATAAAAAAATCTATGATAAAGGACCAAAAATAGTTGTTATTGGAGGGGGATCAGGATTAAATACAGTACTTACAGGAATGAAAAGATATACCAATAACTTAACAGCAATTGTTGCAGTATCTGAATATGGAAAAGAACAAACTTTATCAAGAAGAAGATTAGGAACAACATTGCCATTTGATGACATAAAAGATAGTATTGTAGCATTATCACCAGAAAAAAAAGAAGATATTGGAAGATTATTAAATCATGAGATGACAAATCCAGCATTAAGAGGTTTAAAATTTTCAGATATTTATTATACAGCAATGAAAGAAGTATATAGAAGTGATGTTCAAGCGATAGCAAGAAGTAGTTCTATATTTAATATAACTGGAAATGTAATTCCAGTTAGTGATTCAGAAATTAGAATATGTGCAGAATTAGATAATGGATATGTAGTAGAAAATAAAGAAATGATACCTGAAATTGTAAGCGAAAAAATGACAAAGATAAATAGAGTTTATATTCAACCAACAAATTGTAAACCAGCTCCAGGTGTTATAGAAGCTATAAAAGAAGCTGATAGTATAATAATAGGACCAGGAAGTTTATATACAAATATTATACCTAATTTATTAGTAAATGGTGTTGCAAAAGCACTTAGAGAAAGCAAAGCAATAAAAATATATGTAAATAATATAATGACTGAATTTGGTCAAACTGATAATTATTCTGTTGCAGATCATATCAAAGCAATAATTGATCATTGCGGAGAAGGAATTATTGATTATTGTATATATGATACGGGAGAAGTAATACCAGAATATATAAAGAAATATAATAGAGAAGGTGCAGATTTAGTTGAACAAAATATAAATGATCCAAAATTAAGAAAAATAAAATTTATTAAAAAGAATATTTCAACAATATTTGAAGGAAAAGTAAGACATGATCCATATATGATTGCAGAATCAGCAATTAAATTAATTTGTAATGACTTAAAATATGAAGATAGAGAAGATGATCCAGAGTATTTAATGCTTAATGCAAAATTAAAGTCAGATAAAAGAATTAACAAATTAAAGAAAATGCAATCAAAATTAGAAAAGAAAAGCAAAAATCTAAATGCCGAAAAAAGAGTACCAAACAGAAAAAGTAAATTTAATGACAAATATAGTGATAGAATAAAATCAATAAAAGAATCAGACGAAAAATTTAGACAAACGCATAAAATGAGATCAGACAATAAGGAGATTTAAAATGAAATTTGCTAAAGAAGAGTTGAATTTAGAAAAAGGCCTAGAAAAGGAATGGATAATAACAAATGGAATAGGTGGTTTTGCATCATCTACAATAATTGGAGCTAATACAAGAAAATATCATGGTTTATTAGTAGCTTCAATAAATCCACCAGCAAAAAGAACATTGATATTATCTAAAATTGATGAAAGTCTAGAAATAAATGATGAAAAATATGATATTTATACAAATTTAGGAAAAAACTTTATAAAACATGGATATAAATATCAAACTGGATTTTCAAAAGAATATATGCCAGCTTTTAAGTATGAAGTTGATGGAACAGAAATTACTAAAATAATTTGTATGGAACATTTAAAAAATACAGTTTCTATATTATACAAAATAAAAAATGGAAAAAATAGAGTTAAATTAACATTAACACCATTGATGAATTATAGAAATGTACATTGTGATAATAAAAATCATATATTTAAATTGGAACAAAATGAAAAAGGAAAAATTCATACAATAAAAATTGATGATGGAATGCCAATATATTTGAAAGTATCTGAAGGAAATTATATTGAACATAATAATGATATTTTTTATAATATGTTTTATCCAGAAGAAGAAAAACGTGGTTTTGAATCAGAAGAAAATCATATTATTCCTGGAAGATTTGAAATAACAATAAATCCTTTTGAAGAAAAAGAAATTTCTATAATATGTTCTTTAGAAAAAAATATTGATGAATTAGATGCAAGAAGCATAATAACAAATGAAATTGTTAGACAAAACCAAGAAATTTTAAGATCAGAATTAATAAATAAAGAAGAAAATGTAGAAGAAAAAAGTAAAAATCAATTAATACAGCAATTTTTAATAGCAGTTGATAATTTTATTGTAAAAATACCAAAAAAGGATACATATTCAGTAATAGCAGGTTATCCATGGTTCGTAGACTGGATGAGAGATACCTTAATATCTTTTGAAGGATTATTTTTAATAACAAAAAAATATGATATTGCAAAATATATATTAAAAAACTGTATTCAAGATATGAAATGTGGTTTAGTTCCAAATTCTTATGGAGAAGAAGATCATAAACCATTATATAATAGTGTAGATGCTTCATTATTATTATTTGAACAAGTAAAAAAATATTTGAATTATACATCAGATTATGAATTTATAATGAAAGAGATTTATCCTAAATTAGAAGAAATAATAGAAAATTATACTAATGGAATTGATTTAGATGATAATAATATTTATGTGGATTCAGACGGTTTAGTAGTGTCTGGTACTGAATTAACTCAAAATACATGGATGGATGCTAAATATAATGGAATTCCTGCAACTCCAAGAAATGGTAAAGTAGTTGAAATAAATGCAATGTGGTATAATGCATTGAAAATAATGGCTGAATTAGCAGTTCAAAATAAGCAAAAAAAAGAAAGTACTAGATATGAAAGAATGGCATTAAAATGTAAAAATTCTTTTCAAGAGAAATTTTATAATAAAAGGAGAAAATGTTTATATGATGTTTTAGGTGATAGTAAAATAAGACCAAATCAATTATTTGCAATGAATTTAACATATCCTGTTTTAGAAATAAATTCAGAAGAAGCAAGAAATGTTTTTGAAGTTGTAACCAAAAAGCTTTTAAATAATTATGGATTAAAGACATTAGCAAAAGGTGAAGAAAATTATATAGAAATCTATGAAGGAAATGGATTTAAAAGAGATTTTAGCTATCATCAAGGAATTACATGGACGTGGTTATTAGGAATATATTATAATAGTTTAAAAAGACTTGCAACAGATAGTAAAACAGGTAAAAAACAATATAATGAACGATTAGAAGAATTTGTACAAAATGTTACAGAAACATTTTCAAAAGAGATTAATGAAAGAGGATGTATAGGAAGTATTGCTGAAATATATGATTCAAAAAGGCCATATGATCCGAAAGGAGCTATAGCTCAAGCATGGAGTGTGGCAGAAGTATTTAGAATTATTACTAGAAGTTAAATATTGAAATAAGAACATATTTAAAATATGTTCTTATTTTTTATATAAAGTTGCAAAAATTACATATAAATTGTATAATTTAATTGATTATACAGAGATAAGGAGAAGAGAGATGCTAAAAGTAGAGGAGCTTGAAAAGCAAGTAAATAGTGGAATTGTAGAAGGAATATATTTGTTTTATGGAGCAGAAACTTTTTTATTAGAACAACAGGTAAAGAAAATGAAAAAAGTTTTTGGCGATTTAGTAAAGGGAATAAATTATATAATAATTGATGAAAATAGTATACAAGAATTAATTGCAGACATAGAAACACCTGCTTTTGGTTATCCTAAAAAATTGATAATTGTAAAGAATACAGGAATATTTAAAAGAGAAGGTAAAGGAAAAACAGGTGGAGCAAGTAAAGAATTAAAAGATAGAATAAATGAATATTTAAAAGATAATATAGAAATGATAAAAGAATCAGTTTTATTAATATTTGTTGAAGATGAAGTTGAAAAGAATTCTATTTTTAATACAATTGAAAAAATTGGAATAGTATGTGAATTTGAAGAACAAAAGCCTCAACAAATAATAAAAAGACTAAAAGCAATATGCAATGCATATAAAGTTCAATTTGATGAGAAAGATTTGCAATATTTAATAGAATGTTGTGGAACAAATATGCAAGAATTAATAAATGAAACAAGAAAGTTAATTGAATATGCAGGTGAAGGAGGAAAGGTTCAAAAATTAGATATAGATGCATTATGTACCAAAAAAGTAGAAAGTGTAATATTTGATTTAACAGATAACCTAGGACAAAAAAAGACCAAAGAGGCAATTGATGTATTACACAATTTAATTGCATCAAAAGAACCAATTCAGAAGATTTTAATAACATTATATAATCATTTAAAAAAATTATATTTTGTTAAAATTGCTGTTGCAAATAATAAAGATGTTGCAACAAGTTTAAATTTAAAGCAAAATCAGATGTTTTTAGTAAATAAATATAAAATGCAAGCTCAAAAATTTAGTGAACAGGAGTTAAGGAAAATAGTTCAACAATTGGAAGATTTAGATTATCAATATAAAATTGGATTGATTGATTTGAATATTGGCCTAGAAGCAATAATTTGTGCAATTTAATAAAAAACAAGAACAAAAATAAGGAGAATTAAACAATGGGGTTAAGATTAATATATGGAAGAGCTGGAACAGGAAAAAGTGAAAAATGTTATAAAGAAATATCAGAAAAAATAAAACAAAACAACAAAATATTAATAATAACACCAGAGCAATTTTCATTCACAGCAGAAAAAAAGCTAATGGAAGCAATAGAAACAGAAGCAGTATTCAATGCAGAAGTTGTAACATTTAGCAGAATGGCATATAGAGTAATACAAGAAATAGGAGGAAGAACAGAAACAAACTTAAGTAAATGTGGAAAAGCAATGTTAATATATTCAATATTAAATAATTGTAAAAAAGACCTAAAATTTCTTGGAAAAACAGACGAAAATGTTGACATGGCAGGAACAGCAATAACAGAATTTAAAAAACACGGAATAAGTGTAGAACAATTAAAACAAGAAACAGAAAAACAAAGTGATATATATTTAAAAAATAAATTAAATGACATAAATATGATATATGAAAAATTCCAAGAACAAATTGCTGGAAAATATATAGATGAAACAGACTTATTAACAATATTAGCACAAAATGTGGATAAAGTATCTGATTTTAAAGATAATTTGATATATATAGATGAGTTTGCAGGATTTACAAGTCAAGAATATGATATTATTCAAAAACTTGTAAAAATTGCAAAACAAGTAACAATAACAATATGTACAGACACATTACATGAAATAAAAAATGCAGACACAGACATATTTTATTCAAATCAAATAACAATAGATAAATTATTACAATTAGCATCAGAAAATGATATCAAAATAGAAGAAGTAGAATTAGAGCAAACATATAGATTTAAAACTCCAGAATTAAAGCATTTAGAACAAAATTTATATAGTCTTAAAGGAAAAAATTATGAGCAAAAAGTAGAAAATATGTGTATTTTTCTTGCTAAAAATCAATACTCAGAAATAGAAGAAGTAGCTAAAAAGATATATAAACTAGTAAGAGATGAAAATTATAGATATAGAGATATTGCGGTAATAACTAAAAATATTGATACTTATGCAAGTTTAGTAAGAGCGATATTTGATAAATATAATATACCAATATTTATAGACGAAAATAGAGACTTAAGTCAAAATATTTTAGTACAATACATATTATCTATATTAGAAATATTTACAAAAAATTGGACAGAAGAATCAGTATTAAATTATTTAAAGATAGGATTTTCAGAAATAGATGAAGATGATTTATTTAGGCTAGAAAAGTATTGTTTAAAATGGGGAATAAAACAAAACAAATGGAAAAAAGAATTCAATTATGGAAATTATGAAGAAAAAGATAAAGAAGAAATTGGAAGATTAGAAGAAATAAGAAAACAAATAGTGGAGCCATTGATAAAATTAAAAATGGAATTTGATGAAAATCGAACTGCAGAGGGAATATCAAAAACAATATATAATTTTCTGATAGAACAAAATATAGCAGAAAAAATAAAACAAAAACAAGAAAAATTAGAAGAACAAGGATTAATAGATCTATCAAATGAATATCAAAGTAGTATACAAACAATAATAGATATATTAGATGAAATAGTACTTGTTTTTAAAGATGACAAGATAACACTAGATAAATATGCTCAAATATTAAAAGTTGGATTTAAAAATAGCAGTTTAACAAAAATACCAGGAACTCAAGATCAAGTAATAATAGGAGATGTAGATAGATCAAGAAGTCATAAAGTAAAAGCGATATTTATAATAGGATTGAATGATGGGGTATTCCCAAGTGTAAGAAAAGATGAAGGATTTCTAAATGATGAAGATAGAGAAACATTAAAAAAAGATGGAATAGAACTTGCAAAAGGAACAATAGATAAATTATATGAAGATAATTTCAATATTTATAAGGCATTTACAACAGCAGAAGAAAGGTTATATTTATCTTATCCATCATCAGATATGCAAGGAAAAGCATTAAGACCATCTATGTTAATAAACAAAATAAAAAGATTATATAAAAACATTAAAGAAAATAGTGATTTAATAGAAACAAAATCAGAAATATTAAACAAAAATGTTACATTTGAAGAACTAGTAAGAAAAATTAACCAATTAAAAAATGATGAAATTGAAAAAATGTGGTACTATGTATATGATTATTATAAAAAAGATGAAAATTGGAATACTAAATTACAGCAAAGTTTAAAAGGGTTAGATTATTCAAATTTGCCGGAAAAAATTAAACAAGAAAATATAGATAAACTATATGGAAATAAATTAACAACAAGTATTTCTAAATTGGAACAATATAGAAGATGTCCATTTTCATATTTCTTACAATATGGATTAAAAATAAAACCACAAGAAGAATTAAAAGTACAGAGTTTTGACACAGGAACATTTATGCATGAGACAATTGATGAATTTTTCTCAATTGTAAAAGAAAATGGATATCAATTGTCAGAATTGACAGATGATCAGATATCAGAAATAGTAGATAAAATAATAGATGAAAAATTATTACAAAATAAAAACTATATTTTTACATCAACAGCAAAATATAGAGCATTAGTTGTTAGATTAAAAAGATTAGTAAAAAAAGCATTAAAATATATAATAGAAACACTTACACTAAGTGAATTTAATGTATTAGGAACTGAAATAGAATTTGATGAAAAAGGAAAATATAAACCAATTAAAATAAAATTAGAAAATGGAAAAAATGTTGAAATAATAGGAAAGATAGATAGAATAGATACAGCACAAAATGAGGATGGAAAATATCTAAGAATAATTGATTATAAGTCATCTGTAAAAAATATAGATTTAAATGAAGTATATGCGGGGTTACAGATACAGTTATTAACATATTTAGATGCAGCTTGTAAAGAAGAGGATTTGTTGCCTGCAGGAATTTTATATTTTAATTTAATAGAACAGATGATAAACACAGACAAAAATATTGGTCAAGAACAAATTGAAGAGCAAATAAGAAAAGGATTCAAAATGAAAGGACTAATATTAGCAGATGTAAAAGTAGTGAAGTTACATGATAAAAATTTAGAAAGTGGATATTCAAGTTTGGTACCAGCATATATTTCTAAAAAAACAGGAGACATAAGTGAAGGAAATTCTAATTGTGTAAGTAAAGAAGAATTTAAAGATTTACAAGACTATATGTATAAAGTAATAAAACAAATTTCAAATGAAATTTTGAGTGGAAAGATAGATTTAAAACCGTTTTATAAAAATAAAAAAACACCATGTAGTTATTGTGATTATAGAAGTATATGTAATTTCAATAATGGAGCTTGTCAAAATAAATATAATTTTATTGACGAAAAAAGCAAACAAGAGATATTAGAAAAAATAAAACATGACTAACCAAGACTAGAAAGGAAAAAGACTTAATATGAAAGATTTATCAAATGAAAATGTAATTCATATAAATAAGAATGGTGTACAGTATCTGCAATTTAGAAGATTACTTGAATATAAAGATATTTTAGTACATGCTTATAGTTTAGGAATAGACACAAATTTTAGAACATCAAGAGGAAAAAATAAAAAACAATTAAGTCCAGAAGAGATGCAACAAGCATATAAAAATTATGATAAATTGTGTAATGCAATAGGAGAAAGTTATATAAATATAGTTAAGCCAAATCAAGATCATACACAAAATATTCAAAAAGTTGATAAGAAGATTAATTTAAATTTACCTGATTTTAATTTAAATAAATATAATTCGACAGATGGTTTAATTACAGCAAAAAAAGATATTTTATTAGCAACAACAAATGCAGATTGTATTTTATTGATGTTTTTTGATCCTGTAAGAAAAGTAATTGCTAATGTACATTCTGGATGGAAGGGAACTCTTCAAAGAATTTCTGTAGAAGCGGTAAGAAAAATGCAAAAAGAATATGAAAGTTGTCCAGAAGATATTATTTGTTGTATATGTCCAAGTATTAGAAAATGTCATTTTGAAGTAGAAAAAGATGTTGAACAATTATTTAGAGGTGAGTTTAAAGAATTAAATTTAGAATTAATAATTGAGCAAAAATCTGAAAAAAAATGGAATATAGATACAGTACAAATAAATAAAGAAATTTTAAAAATGGCAGGATTGAGTGAAAATAATATAATTGATTCTAAAATATGTAGTGTTTGTAATTCTGATTTAATACACTCATATAGAGTTGAAAAAGAAGAATATGGACTTGCAACAGCTATAATTGGATTAAAATAAATCAGATGCGAGGAAAGCATCTGATTTATTTTTTGTAAGAACATTTTAGTAATTTTAAAAGCTTAAGACCACTAAAAGTGAAATTAAATACTTCACTAATAAAAATTGAAATAATATATCCTTTGAAACCCAAAATAGGGACTAAAAAGTAAATAAACCCTATACTGATGAGACAATCAAAAATGTTAATGGTCATAACACTAACTTGTGCATCTAAGCCTTTTAAAATACTATCTATAACAATATCTAAATACATAATTATAATTAAAGGTGAAAGGATACGCAAATATTTAGCAATTTCAATTTTTTTATAAATACTAATACTTAAAAAATTAGAAAAAGCAAAAATAAAAACAGCTACCATAACAGAAAATATAAGTGTAGAAGTTAAAATGAAAATAGAAATATTTTTTATTTTTTTATATTTTCTTTCAACATACATTCTTGAAAATTCAGGGATTAGTAATAAACTACAACTAGTTACAAGAAGAACAGGAAACATTATAATTGGCATAGCCATTCCATTAACAATTCCATAAGAAACTAAACTATTAGAAACATTCATTCCACTTTTTTGTAAACTTAATGGAATAAGTAATTGTTTTGCTGTAGATAATCCAGAACGTAGATAAGATGTTAATGCAACAGGAATGGTGATTCTTAAAATTCGTTTATTATATGTATCTAAATCTTTATAGCGAGATTCTAATAACGATTTTTTTCTATCTAATTTGTAAAAAATATATAATGCAAAAAATGAAAGTACTTCTGAAATTACATCAGCTAAAATTAAGTAATAACATGCATAAGTAATTTTTTTTGCTGTATTAGAACTCAAAAAAATGGATGTGCATAAAATTTTTATAAATTCTTCAAAAAATTTAGATATAGCGTTTTTGGATACTCTTCTAACTGCAGTAAAATAACCATTTATTGCTGATGACATTGAAATAAATGGGAGTGCAATACATATTAGATAAATAACATTTTTATTAATCCTATTATGAAGACATCTTTGTACAATAAAATCAGCTAAAATGAAAAATATTAAGCTTGCTATTATGCCAAAAAGTAAACTAAATGCAATGCATCTACTTGCTATTTTTTTACTTCCAAGTTCATTATTTGAAGCCAGTTCTTCTGAAACAACTCGTGTAGTTGCAATATTAATTCCGGCAGAAGCTAATGTTATTCCAAATGCATAAACAGACATTACAAGAGCAAATATTCCAACAGCTTCTTCTCCGATAGTATTAGATATATATACATTAAAAAATATATTTATTATTTGTAATATAATAGAACTAACTAATAAAATTAAAGTATTAAAAAAATATAGTTTAAGTTTTCCCATTAAAAAAGCCCTTTCTTATTAAATGTATTAATATATGAGAAATTTTATGCATTAGTTAAATATCACATAATAAAATTAAAATAATATAATATATAAAGATAGGAGGAAATCATAATGAAGATCTTAAAAAAGACATTAGGAGTATGTCTAGTAGGATTGGGAATAGGAATATTACTAGCACTATTTTTACCAATAACGGGTTGGCTATTTATTATTGGATTAATAGTTGTATTAGTTGGAATATTATGGTTACTCTGTTAGGCATCTCAAAAAAAGGAGGTACATATATGACTATAGTCGTAAAAAAAGTTCCAAAATGCTTAAGAGGAATAGTTAAACTATTATTTGGAATAAAAGAGTAAGTGAATAAAAAATAAAAAAAAGCACATACCTTATTTAGAAAGGAGTGCTTTTTATATTATGAAAGAAAATAAAGGTATTAGTGAAGATGAAAATGTAACTAAATATGGAGAATTTGTAAGTTCTTATTTTGCATGGTTACCAATTGCTAGACAAAAAGAAAAGGCAGAAGAGTTAGCGAATATGACTAAAAAGGAGAAGAAAGATGATATATAAATTTACAAGTAAAGCAAAAAAGGTAATTGAAATAGCAAATGATATATCAATAGAACTAGGGCATAACTATATAGGAACAGAACATATATTATATGGATTAGTAAAAGAAGGAGAGGGGATTGCATCTAAAGTATTAACAAATAAAGGAATTACAGCAGAAAAAATATATACACAAATTCAGGATATACTTGGTGTTGGAAATAAAATAAAATCTTCTTTAGGATTTACTCCGAGAAGTAAAAGAGTGTTAGAAAATGCATTTTTGGAATCAAAGCGAATAGGATATAATTATATAGGAACAGAGCATTTATTATTAGCAATTTTAAAAGAAACAGATAGTGTTGCAGTAAAAATTATATTTGAATCAAATGTTGAAACAGTTCAAATATATAATGAAATAGCCAAAGTCATAAATGAAGAAGAAATAGATAATGAACTAAAAAATGATACATCTAAAGTAAAAAACAAAATAACTCGAACTCCAACTTTAAACCAATTTGGAGAAGATATAACGGAAAAAGCAGAAGAAGGAAAATATGATAATATAATAGGAAGAGAAAAAGAAGTAGAAAGAATAATAGAAATTTTATCAAGAAGAACTAAAAACAATCCTTGTTTAATTGGTGAACCAGGAGTAGGAAAGACTGCAATAATTGAGGGACTGGCTGAAAAAATAGTATTAGGTGATATTCCACAAAATTTAAAAGATAAAAGAATAGTTAGTATAGATATTTCTAGTGTAGTTGCTGGAACTAAATATAGAGGAGACTTTGAGGAAAGAATAAAAAAAGCATTAGACGAAGTAAAGAAAGCAGGAGATATAATATTATTTATAGACGAAATACATACAATAGTTGGAGCAGGAGCAGCAGAAGGAGCAATAGATGCAGCAAATATTTTAAAACCGTTATTGGCAAGGGGAGAAATTCAATTAATAGGAGCTACTACAATAGAAGAATATAGAAAATATATAGAAAAAGATTCTGCATTAGAGCGAAGATTTAGCCCAATAAAAGTAGAAGAGCCATCAGAAAATGAGACAATTGAAATATTAAAAGGAATAAGAGATAAATATGAAGCACATCACAATGTAAAAATAACAGATGAGGCAATAAAATCTGCAACACTTCTTTCAACAAGATATATTACAGATAGATTTTTGCCTGACAAAGCAATAGATTTAATAGATGAAGCAGCTTCACAAGTACGAATGAAAAAATTTGTAGAACCAGATGAAATAAAAAAACTACAAGAAGAATTAGAAAAAATGGATAAAGAAAAAAATGAAGCTATATATAATCAAAAATTTGAAGAAGCAGCAAGATTAAGAGATACTGAAAAACTAATAAAAAGTAAATTGGAAGATGATATAAAAAATTGGAATTCACAGAAAAATAGAGATATAATTGAAATAAAAGAAGAAAACATAGAAGAAATTATATCAAAATGGACAGGAATACCTATATATAAATTAAATGAAGATGAAACCAAAAAAATAAAAAGATTAGAAGAAAATTTGCATAAAAGAATTATAGGACAAAATGAGGCAGTAGAATCAGTTGCTAAAGCAATACGAAGAGGAAGAATAGGATTAAAAGATCAGAATAGACCGATTGGATCGTTTTTATTTCTTGGACCAACAGGAGTTGGAAAAACAGAATTATCTAAAGCAGTAGCTGATATAATTTTTGATGATGAAAAATCTATGATTAGATTAGATATGTCTGAATATATGGAACCACATTCTGTTTCAAAAATAATAGGAGCTCCTCCAGGATATGTTGGATTTGATTCAGGAGGACAGTTAACAGAAAAAGTCAGAAGAAAACCTTATTCATTGATTTTATTGGATGAAATAGAAAAAGCTCATCCAGATGTAATGAATTTATTATTACAAATATTAGAAGACGGAAGATTAACAGATTCGCAAGGAAGAGAAATTAACTTTAAAAATACAATTATAATTATGACCTCTAATATTGGGGCTCAATATATGGTAAATAAAAGAAATTTAGGATTTGAAAATAATTCAAAAACTGAAAAAAATGATATAAAAAATGAGACAATAAAAGAATTAAAAAAAGAGATGAAACCGGAATTTATAAATAGAATAGATGAAATAATAGTATTTAATAAATTAGAAAAAGATGAATTAATTCAAATTGCACAAATAATGTTGAAAGAGGTAGAAAAGAGATTATACGAAAAAAATTACTTTGTAAAAATAGATGATGGAGTTGCTAAAACTATATGTGAATTAAATACAGATGTAAATTATGGTGCAAGACCATTGAGAAGGAAAGTACAAGAAATGGTAGAAGATAAAATTGTTGATGAAATAATAAATGGTAAAATAGTAAAATATAAAGAAACAATATTTAAAATATAAGATGGATATCTTAATTTGATATCCATCTACTTAATTTTATTTCTTTATATTTTTTTAAAACTTCATCATATTTTTTAAATTCATCTTCCCAAATTATATTTGGAATTTTATCAAAAGCATCAAATACTTTTTCTGCTTCCATCAAATAAATAACTTGTTGTTGAGGGGATAGATGTTTGTATTTTTGAGAAAACTCATATAATTTATCTAATATTTGATTTGCTTGAATAAAGCTCCAAAAATCTTTAACATTTATTCCTGCTAATTTAATTTGCATTACAGCATAGGCTGATAAAGCAAATATAATAAAAATCAATATATATATTATAATTAATAAATTCATATTTAATATTCCTCCAAAGGTGTTATATATTGGAATAATTGTAATTTATCTCCAATATAATATATTATAGCATACACGAAAAAAATTTGCAAATTACAAAATATATTTTGAATGATAAAAGGAGGTAAGTAATGTTTTTAACAATGATAAATGTCATAAAAGGTGTAGTTATATCAGTAATATCAACTCTTTTGATGATATTAGTTCTATCTATTCTTTTAACATATACAGATTTAAGTGAAATGTTTATTTCACCAGCAATAATTGTTATTACGGCAATTAGTATATTTATAGGAAGTACAATAGGAAAAAATAAAATAAAGAAAAATGGAATGTTTACTGGTGCTTTAATAGGAGGAATATATTTATTAATTATATATATAGCATCAAGTTTTCTTAATAAAGAGTTTACATTAACAATTCAATCAGTTATAATGATAATATTGGGAATTTTATGTGGGATGTTTGGGGGAATTTTAAAAGTAAATAGAGCATCCTAGAAAGGATAAAATGATGCAAGTTGATACAGGAGATAGATTTAAGACAACAAAGAAGGTTGGAACTTTTGGAATAATAGGAAATATATTTTTACTAGTAATAAAAGGAACAGCAGGTATTATAAGTAGAAGTCAAGCAATGATTGCAGATAGCATAAATAGTGCAGGAGATATTTTTGCATCATTAATGACATTTATAGGAAATAAAATTGCAAGTACACCAATAGATGATGATCATAATTTTGGACATGGAAAGGCAGAATATATATTTTCATTATTTATTTCAATATCAATGATTATTGCATCTGTAAAAACAGCAATAGATTCAATTACTAATCTTTTTAGAAAAAGTGAACTTACTTTTTCATGGTGGTTAGTTGTGGTATGCATAACTACAATTGTAGTAAAAATATTTTTATACATATATACAAGAATTGCCTATAAAAAATGTAATAATATTTTGCTTGAAGCAAGTATGGAAGATCATAGAAATGATTGTGTTATAACTACAACTACTCTTATATCAATACTTTTGTCTTTAAAAGGAATTTATTGGGTAGATTGCGTTGTCGGTATTGGAATTGCAATGTGGATATTTAAGACAGGTATAGAGATATTTCATGAAAGTTTTAATGTATTAATGGATGCATCAATAGACGAAGAAACTAAAGATATGATATTAAATACTGTAAAAGCTTATAAAGACGTAAAAACAATAAGAAGTATTTCATCAACTCCTGTTGGATACCAATATTTGATATTTTTAGTAATAGAAGTAGATGGAGAGATGACAACTTATAATAGTCATAAATTAGCAGATGAAATTGAAGAGAGTATAAGTAGTTTAAATAAAATTTCAAAAGCAATAGTTCATGTTGAACCATATATTGAAAATGATTAAAAGAAAGAATTTTTTACAGATTAAACTGTATAAAAATTCTTTTTTTTACATAAAATAGCAATATATATTGACAAAATATGATATAGCGTAGTATAATGTTAGCCGTAGTTAACAAAGAGATTAAGTGTAGAAAAAAGGAGAGATCATGATAACAAAAGCATCTGAAGAATATTTAAAAACAATGTATGTATTAAAAAAACAAAATGGAAATATTAGAGTAACAGACATTGCGAACAAAATGAATTGTACAAAGCCTAGTGTAAATAAAGCACTAAATAATTTAAAAGAAGAAAAATTAGTAAAATACGAAACATATGGAACAATAGAATTAACAGAACAAGGAGAAAATTTGGCACAAAAAATTTTAGAAGCATATGACATTGTTTATTTGTTTTTAAAAGATGTATTAGATTTAGATGAACAATCTGCAAAAGACGAGGCAGAAAAAATAAAATTAGTAACAACAGATGAAACAATAAATAAATTAGCAAAATATGTACATAATGTTTTAGGATTAAGAGAATTAAATTGCAACTATGATATAAATCAGGAAAAATGTAGATGTTGTGTAAAAAGAGCAAAAACGAAGAAAAGTAATGATATGCAAAATTAATAAAAGGAAGGAATAATAAAAATGAATAAAGAGTTATTAGAAATAAAAGATTTACATGTAAATGCAGGGGAAAAAGAGATTTTAAAAGGTTTAAATTTGAAAATAAATAAAGGCGAAGTACATGTAATAATGGGACCAAATGGTGCAGGAAAATCAACACTTGCAAATGTTATTTTAAATAATCCAGAATATACAAAAACAAGTGGAACTGTTGAATTTGAAGGTGAAAACATCAATGATTTAAGTACAGATAAAATAGCCAAAAAAGGAATATTTATGTCATTTCAATTGCCAGAAGAAATACCTGGAATTTCAACAATGAACTTTTTAAAATATGCAAAAAATAAAATCACTGAAAAACCAGTAAAAGTATTTGAATTTAAGGATACTGTAAAAAAATATTCAGAAGAATTAAATATGAATCCTAAATTAATTGAAAGAAATTTGAATGTTGGATTTTCTGGTGGAGAAAAAAAGAAAAATGAAATATTACAAATGCTTGTATTAAATCCAAAACTTGCAATATTAGATGAAACAGATTCAGGGTTAGATGTTGATGCTATAAAAATAGTTTCAAAAGGAATTGAAATGTTTAAAAATGATGATAATGCAGTTTTAATAATAACACATAATACAAGAATATTAAACCATTTAAAAGTTGATTATGTACATGTTTTAGTAAATGGACAAATTGTAAAAACTTCAACAGCAGAATTAGCAGAACAAATTGAAGAAACAGGATATGCACAATATAAAAAATAATAGCACTGACTTTTATAAAAATCAGTGCCGACAGTTTACTTTTTGTTGTGAGTATGAGTGCGATTAAGAATGGGAGAGAGCACATAATCGGCAATAAACATTCCGATAGAAAGAGACAAGCCCCATTCGACGAGATCAGTTGAGTGTGTAATAATACCCCAAACAGAGATAAAGATTGTGAAAATGATTACAAAATTTTTGTTATTCATATAAAACAACACCCTTTCTCAAAAGTATAAAGAAATTATACTTTATAAGGAAGAGAAAGTCAACAAAGAAAGGAATTCTATATGGCAAAAACACAAGTAAATGAAATAAATAGAAATATATATGATATAAAAAATAAAGATGACTATGAATTTAAAATGCAAAAAGGGTTAAGCAAAGAAATAGTAGAAGAAATATCAAAAAGAAAAAATGAACCAGAATGGATGTTAGAAATTAGACTAAAAGCATTAGAAACGTATGAAAAATTAGAACTTCCAACATGGGGACCTGATTTATCAGAATTAAAAATGGATGAAATTGCAACTTATGTAAAACCAAAAACAAATTTAAACAGTTCATGGGAAGATGTGCCAGATGAGATAAAAGATACATTTGATAAATTAGGAATACCAGAGGCAGAAAAAACATCATTAGCAGGAGTTGGAGCACAATATGACTCAGAAGTAGTATATCATAGCATGAAAGAAGATTTAATAAAACAAGGAGTAATCTATACAGATATGGAATCTGCTGTAAGAGATTATCCAGAAATAGTAAAAGAACATTTTATGAAATGTGTACCAATAAGTGATCATAAATTTGTTGCATTACATGCAGCAGTATGGTCTGGAGGATCATTCGTATATGTACCAAAAGGAGTAAAATTAGATATACCATTACAATCATATTTTAGATTAAATTCTCCAGAATCAGGACAATTTGAACATACATTGATAATAGTCGATGAAGGAGCAAGTTTACATTTTATAGAAGGATGTTCAGCTCCAAAATATAATAAAGTAAATTTACATGCAGGATGTGTAGAATTATATGTAAAAGATAATGCGTATTTAAGATATTCAACAATAGAAAATTGGTCAAAAAATATGATGAACCTAAATACTAAAAAAGCAATAGTAGGAAAAAATGCACAAATAGACTGGGTAACAGGTTCATTTGGTTCAAAAATTTCTATGTTATATCCAATGAGTATATTAAATGGTGAAAATGCAAAAACAGAATATACAGGAATCACATTTGCAGGTGGAGGACAAAATTTAGATACAGGATTTAAAGTAATTCATAATGCTCCAAACACATCATCTGTAGTAAATTCAAAATCAATTTCAAAAGATGGAGGAGCATGTACTTATAGAGCATTAGTAAGAATAAATGAAAATGCAAAAAATTCAAAATGTAGTGTAAGTTGTGAATCATTAATGTTAGATGATATTTCAAGATCTGATACAATACCAGTAAATGATATTAGAACAGATGAAGTAGAATTTTCACACGAAGCCAAAATAGGAAAAATAAGTGATAAAACAATATTTTATTTAATGTCAAGAGGATTGTCAGAAGAAGATGCAAAAGCGATGATAGTAAGAGGATTTGCATATCCTATTTCAAAAGAATTACCAGTAGAATATGCAGTTGAAATGAATAATTTGATAAATCTAGAGTTAGAGGGGGCAATCGGATAATGGAAAAATTAAGAGTAAATGATACACCAGTAAGAACAGCAAGAAATTTTTTAATAAACAATATTGAAATTGAATTAGAAATGCCAGAAAAGATTGCTGAATTTAAAAATGTAGAAATTATTAATAATGGAAGCATAATTGATAATCAAACAACAAATCAAGTATTAATATATGGAACTGGTAAAATTTTAGAAGAATTAAATTATGAAACAGCCAATAATAAAATAAGAATTCAAACAGGAAGCAAAAAAGAAAATATTAGAATTAAATATATATTTGATGATGAAAACTTTAATTTGATAAATCAAATAGAGATTATTGCAAATGGAGATACAAACATAATAATAGAATATATATCAAATACTAATAAAAAGTGTTTTCATAATGGAATTATAAGAACAATAGCAAATGCTAAATCAAAATTAGATATAACAATTGTAAATTTATTAAATGAGCAATCAGAAAATTTTGAGGCAATAGAAAATAAATTAGAAGAAAATTCAAATGTAAAATATACAATTATTGATATTGGTGGAAAAACGAGTATATCAAATTATTATTCTAATATTATAGGTGATAATGCTGAAAATGATTTAAAATCTATATATTTAGGAATAGATAATCAAATAAAAGACATTAATTATATTGCGGAATTAAGAGGAAAAAAGACTAATATAGACATTGATGTTCAAGGAGCTCTAAAGGATTCTGCAAAGAAAAACTTTAAAGGAACAATTGATTTCAAAAAAGGTGCTAAAAAGTCAAAAGGTAATGAAAACGAATATTGTATGCTATTATCAAATAAAGCAAAATCAATAGCATTGCCAATGCTTTTATGTACAGAAGAAGATGTCGAAGGAAATCATTCAACAGCATCTGGAAAAGTTGATATGAAACAATTATTTTATTTAATGACTAGAGGATTAAGTTATAAAGAAGCTGTGAAATTAATTGTTAGAGCTAATTTTCAAAAGATAATTGATAGAATAAATGATGAAGAATTAAAAAATGTGATATTAAAAGAAATTGACAAAAAACTAGATTAAAAAAGCTCCCAATCCGCAGTGCGAGATTGGGAGTGAACCTCATAGTGCCAAGAGCACAATAGGAACACCGAAGCCAATTAAGGCTAAACCTCCGATAAAATGGAAGAGGAAGAATTGGTGTTTGTCAGACATACACCAAATTCCAAGTCCAACTGACAAAAGCCCTAAAAGCATCAGGGCAAAGTTGAAATCGGAAGTTATCAGTTTTATTAAGTTCATAATACGAAAGCCCTCCTAAAATGGATATTCGGTCAACCTTTATTATATCACTAATAGGAAAAAAAGTCAAAGAAAGGATTGCAAAAATGAATGTTGAAAATATAAAAAAAGATTTTCCGTTATTAGAAAATCGTAATATAACATATTTAGATAGTGGAGCTACAACTCAAAAACCAATACAAGTAATAAATGCAATAGAAGAATTTTATAAAAAAAATAACGCAAATCCACATAGAGGAGCTTACACATTAAGTATTGAAGCAACAGAAGCTTATGAAAGTACAAGACAAAAAATTGCAAAATTTATTAATGCAAAACATCCAGAAGAAATAATTTTTTCAAAAAATGCAACAGAAAGTTTAAACTTAATAGCATATTCATATGGAATGGATAATTTAAAAAAAGATGATGAAGTTGTTATATCTATAATGGAACATCATTCAAATTTAGTACCATGGCAAAAAATAACAAAAGCAACTGAAAGTAAATTAAATTATATGTATATTAATGAAGAATTCGAACTTTCAGATGAAGAAATTGAAACAAAAATCACAGATAGAACAAAAATAGTTGGAATAGCACATGTTTCAAATGTTTTAGGAACAATTAATAATGTAAAGAAAATAATCAAATATGCACACAAAAAAGGAGCAGTAGTAATTATTGATGCATCACAAAGCATTCCACATATAAAAATAGATGTACAAGATTTAGATGCAGATTTTTTAGTGTTTTCAGGACATAAAATGTTAGCACCTCTTGGAATTGGGGTGTTATATGGAAAAAAAGAAATATTAAATAAAATGACACCATTTTTAATGGGTGGAGATATGATTGAATATGTATATGAACAAGAAACAACATATGCACCATTACCAAATAAATTTGAAGCTGGGACACAAAATGTAGAAGGTGTTGTAGGATTAGGTGCTGCAATTGATTATATTCAAAATTTAGGATATGATAAAATGCAAGAATTAGAAAATGATGTATTAGAATATGCAAGACAAGAATTATCAAAATTAGATTTTTTAACATTATATATGACTCCAAATGAAAAAAATCATTCAAGTGTAATTTCATTTAATATAAAAGGTGTACATCCACATGATGTAGCAAGTATATTAGATTCAGAAGGTGTATGTGTACGTTCTGGAAATCATTGTGCACAACCACTTATGAGATTTTTAGGAATTGATTCAACATGTAGAGCAAGTTTTTATTTTTATAATACAAAAGAAGATGTAGATAGACTTGTACATGCTTTAAATAAAGCTTATGATATGTTTAAAAAATTTATAAAATAAAGAAAGGCTAAAAAATGGAAGATTTAACAGATGTATATAATGACTTAATAATGGAACATAGTATGAATTCATATAATAAAAAGAAGCTAGAAAATGCAGATTATTCAGAAATTGGCCATAATCCAAATTGTGGAGATGAAATAATACTAGAACTAAAACTAAATGGAGATAAAATTGAAGATATGGCATTTTCAGGACATGGATGTGCAATTTCACAAGCTTCAACATCTATAATGATAGATACTTTAAGAGGTAAAACGATTGAAGAAGCAAAAGAAATTATAAAAACATTTATAGAAATGATAAAAAGAGAAATAACAGATGAAGAACAATTAAAAAAATTAGAAGATGCAATAGCATTTAAAAATGTATCAAATATGCCTGCAAGAGTAAAATGTGCACTACTTGCATGGCATACATTAGAAGATATGTTAAATAAAAATGATGAAAATGGAAAAGGAACAATAAATTGTTGTCATTAATTATTAAAAAGGAAAATGAAATGGAAAATAAAAAAGTATTATTAGGAATGAGTGGCGGAGTAGATAGTAGTGTATCAGCATTACTTTTAAAACAAAATGGATATGATCCAATAGGAATGACACTAGAATTATTTGCAGGAAGCAGTTGTTGTAATATAAATACATATATAGATGCCAAAAATATATGTAATTCAATTGGTATTCCACATATTACAGATGATTGTAAAACATTATTTAAAAAATGTGTAATACAAGATTTTATAGATTGTTATTCAAATTGTAAAACACCAAATCCATGTATAGAATGTAATAAATATATGAAATTTGGATATATGTGGGAAAAGGCAAAAGAATTAGGTTGTGAATATATAGCAACAGGACATTATGCAAAAACAGAATATAGTGAAAAATATGGAAGATGGATATTAAAAAAATCAAATGCAGGAAAAAAAGATCAAAGCTATGTTCTATGGAATATTCCAAAAGAATTAATTGAACATGTATTATTTCCTCTTGCTGATTTTGAAAACAAAGAACAAATAAGAGAAATTGCAAGAGAAAATAATTTAAAAGTTGCAAATAAACCTGATAGTGAAGATATATGTTTTGTACCAGATGGAAATTACAAGAAATTTTTGGAAAACAATTCAGATATAAAACCTAAAGTTGGAAATATAGTAACAGCAAAAGGCGAAATTTTAGGAAAACATACAGGATTATATAATTATACAATTGGGCAAAGAAAAGGATTGGGAATATCTTATAAAGCACCATTATTTGTTATAGGATTTAATCCAAAGAAAAATGAAGTAATTGTTGGTGAAGAAAATGAATTATATAAAAAAGAAATAACAATAGGAGAAATAAATTTATTATTATTAGATGAAATAAAAGAACCAATTAAAGTAGATGTTAAAACAAGATATTCATCAAAAGTAGCAAAAGCAACAATTCTTCAAAATGGAGATTATATAAAAATAGAATTTGATGAACCCCAAAGAGCACTTACACCTGGTCAATCAGCAGTATTTTATATTGATGATATTGTAGTTGGTGGAGGAAAAATATTGTAAAGAAAACAGATATTATAATATTTAATGTTATAATATCTATTTTTTTGTGAACTTTGAGAAAACTGAAAACTTGACAAATAGCATATTTAGAGGTATACTATAAAGGTATAAAAGGAGAAACTATGTCTGAAAATAATAGTAGAAAAGTATTTGATAGCTTAGTATCAAGAACCAAAATATATTTAGTAATAATATTAATATTACTTATTTTAATATCAGTATTTAGAACTATATTAATAATTCCATCAATAATATTATATATATCAATATTATGTTATACATATTTTGCAAATAATAAAAGAAAAAGTGAAATATCAGAACAATTGCAAGATTTAACATTAACAGTAGATTCAGCAGCAAAAAGCAGTTTAATAAATTCACCATTCCCACTTGTAATACTAGAAACAAATGGTAATGTTGTATGGAAAAGTTCAAAATTTGTAACAGAGTTTGCAGATATTGATATGAATAATTATATAAATGATTTAATAATAGACATAAAAGATGAGATTGAAAAAAGTGATAATAAAAAAAGAAAATCAGTAATAAGACAAATACAAATAGGAAAGAAAACATATACAGTACAAGGAGAATTTGCAAAATCTAAAAAATATGAAAGAAAAAAATCACCAGAATATATGATGATTTTATATTTTATTGATGAAACAGAAAAAGTAAAACTAAAACAAGAGAATGAAGACCAAAAAATATGTGTTGGAATAATAATGATAGACAATTATGAAGAAGTGACACAAAGAGTTGACGCAGAACAGAAAACACAATTAATGGCAAAAGTAGAAAGCACAATATATGATTGGGTAAATGAAACAAATGGGATACTAGTAAAAACAGATAGAGATACATATGTATATGTATTTGAACAAAAAAATCTCGAAAAAATTAAAGAAGAAAAATTTGCAATATTAGATTCTATTAAAAATCTTGTAAGAAAAGACAAAATACAATTGACATTAAGTATAGCAATCTCAAATGAAGGAGATACAGAAAGAGATGTATATAAATCAGCTTCTGCAGCAATGGATGTAATATTAGGTAGAGGTGGAGATCAAGCAGTAATAAGACAAAATGGAAAATATTTATTCTTTGGTGGAAAAGTTGAAGAAGTAGAAAAGAGAACAAAAGTAAAAGCAAGAATTGTTGCACATGCATTAGAAGAATTAATAAAAGAAAATGATAAAATAATGATAATGGGACATACAAACCCAGACATAGATGCAATTGGTTCAGCCTTAGGAATATATAGAATTGCAAAAACATTAGGAAAAGAAGCAAGAATTGTAGCAAATGTAGAAACTCCATCAATAAAAGATCTTTATGAATCAATAAAAGATCAATATCAAGAAGTATTTATAAATAGTGAAACAGCTTTAGCACAAGTAGATAGTGAAACATTATTAGTAGTTGTTGATACACATAAAAAAACATATGTTGAATCACCAGAATTATTAACAAAAACAAATAAAATAGTAGTAATAGATCATCATAGAAGAAGTGCAGATTTTATAGATAATAGTATATTAACATTCCAAGAAGTATATGCATCATCTGCAGCAGAATTAGTAACAGAAATAATTCAATATACACAAAATGAAGTTGAATTATCAGAAGTAGAAGCAGAGGCATTATATGCAGGAATTATGATGGATACAAAAAATTTCACATTTAAAACTGGTGTAAGAACATTTGAAGCGGCAGCATATTTACGTAGATGTGGTGTTGATATAATAAAAGTAAAAAAATGGTTCCAAAGTGATTTAGAAAGTTATAATACAATATCTGAAATAGTAAGAAAAGCAGAAATTGTAAGAGAGTCAATAGGAATATCAATATATGATGTCCAAGAAAAAGAAACAAGCTTAATTTGTGCAAAAGCAGCAGATGAATTATTAACAATAGGAAATATAACAGCATCATTTGTTTTAGGATTAATGGAAGATGGAAAAGTTTGTATAAGTGGACGTTCAATAGGAGATGTAAATGTTCAAATGATACTAGAAAAACTAGGTGGAGGAGGTCATATTACTCTTGCTGGTGCACAGCTTGAAAATGTGACAATAGATGAAGCCAAACAAGAATTGATTTCTAAAATTAATGAATATTTTGAAGAGAAAGAATAAAACAAAAGAATAGCAAGTTTTACTTGCTATTTTTGCTATTTTAGAGTACAATATAAGTCATGAAAGGAAAGTGATTAGTATGAAAGTAATATTAAAAGCAGACATAAAAGGAGTAGGAAAAAAAGATGAAGTAATAAATGCATCAGACGGATACGTACGTAATTTTTTATTCCCTAAAAATTTAGCAGTAGAAGCAAATGCAGAAAATATGGCTAAATTACAAGCACAAAATTCTTCAAAACAATTCAAAAAAGACACAGAAAAAGAAGAAGCACAAAAATTAGCAGAAAAAATGAATAAAATATCATTAAGAATACAAGTAAAAGCTGGAGAAAATGGAAAAATATTTGGTGGAGTTTCAGCAAAAGACATAGCAGATGCTTTTGAAAAACAACACAATATAAAAATAGATAAGAAAAAAGTAGATTTAAAAGAAACAATAAAAACATTAGGTGTACATACAGTTTCAATAAAACTATTTGAAGGTGTAGTAGGAAAAATAAAAGTAGATGTAATTGGATAAATTTCATTTAACAACTTTTATATTTATTATTTAAAATAATGAATTATAAAGATTGTTATAAGGGGGCAAAAAGATGGAATTAGGAAAAGTACCACCACATGATGAAGATGCAGAACAAGCTGTATTGGGGAGTATGCTAACAGATAATGATGCAGTAATGGCAGCAGTTGAAGTACTAAAAGAAGATGCATTTTATAGAGAAGACAACAAAATAATATATCAAGCAATATTAAACTTATATAGTAAATCAGAACCTATTGATATAATAACATTAAAAGATGAACTTGAATCAATGGGAAAATTTGAACAAGTTGGTGGATTTGAATATTTAGCAAGTTTGCCAGACAAAGTTCCAACAACAGCAAATGTACAAAAATATATAAAAATAGTTGAAGAAAAATCAGTATTAAGAAATTTAATAAAAACAGCAAATGAAATAATAGAATTAGGATATAACCCAACAGAAGATGTTGAGGATATAATGGATGGAGCAGAAAAAAAGATTTTTGATATAATGCAAAGCAAAAATACCAAAAGCTATACACCAATCAAAGATGTATTAGTAGAAAGTTTTACAAATCTTGAAAAATTATATAATCAGAAACAACATGTAACAGGAGTACCAACACAATTTTATGATTTAGATGATAAAACAGCAGGATTACATGGCTCTGAATTAATATTAGTTGCAGCAAGACCAGCTATGGGAAAAACAGCATTTGCATTAAATATTGCAACAAATGCAGCATTAAGAGCAAATGTACCAGTAGCAATATTCAGCCTCGAAATGTCAAAAGACCAATTAGTAAATAGAATGTTATGTAGTGAAGCGATGGTAGACAGTAATAAAGTAAGAACAGGAAAACTAGATGAAGAAGACTGGACAAAACTTGCAGAAGCAATAGGACCACTTTCAGAAGCGGGAGTATATATAGATGATACACCAGGTATATCTGTAATGGAAATAAGAACAAAATGTAGAAAACTAAAAATGGAAAAAAATATAGGACTTGTTGTTATAGATTATTTACAGTTAATATCAGGAAGCAATAAAAGAAATGGAAGTAGAGAGCAAGAAATATCAGAAATAAGTAGATCATTAAAAGTATTGGCAAAAGAATTAAATGTTCCAGTAATAGCATTATCACAGCTATCAAGAGCTGTAGAACAAAGAGATGACCATAGACCTATGCTATCAGACTTGCGTGAATCTGGAGCAATAGAACAAGATGCTGATATAGTAATGTTTTTATATAGAGATGATTATTACAATAAAGAAAGTGCAGAAAAAGATATTGCAGAAGTGATAATAGCAAAACAAAGAGGTGGTTCAACAGGAACTGTAAAATTGTATTGGATGGGAAATTATACAAAGTTTGTAAATATAGAGAGAAGATTTGATGACTAAAAGTAAATTCTTAAAAAGATAAAAAAGAGTTGCAAATATAAGAAATAAATGTTATAATATATGCGTTTGCCAAAAACCACTCGAAAAAATGGAGGTAAGTGAAATGGCAGTAACCAATGTAACCCAGTTGAAGAAATTCCCTAAGTTTTTGGAGGAGCTTATGGGGAAGAATGAGGTACGGAGAATGATTTCGTGCCTGGACAAATTCGAGAAAAAGGGGGAAAACCATGTTGAACTTTTCTCTACTTGGGAAGAACAGGACGAAAAGACTCAGTTTGAGTTTGTCAAGTGGCTGGTAACGGCTATTGAGAATCTCTACTCCAGCAAGTGCAGTGATGCACACAAGATTGGGATTGTCAACGCAACCAATCGTAAGGCAATCGTGAAGGAATTCAAGAAGCTCACGAAGGCTATCGGTTACTAACAACTTTAAAATAAAACTAAAGGACGGGTTCCTTAAGTTTTAATCCATACAAACCATCCCTTTGTTTTTGGGATGGTTTGTTCGCTAGAAGGAGATGAGACAAAAATGAAACAAAAAGTAATGGAAACTATAAAAAAGTATAACTTAATAAATTCAAAAGACAAAATAGTATTAGGTGTATCTGGTGGACCAGATTCAATTGCAATGTTAGATATTTTAAGGCAAATAAAAGATGAGATGAATTTTGAAATGTATGTTGCACATATAAATCACAATATTAGGGGAAAAGAAGCAGATGCAGATGAGGAATATGTAAAAAAATATTGTGAAAAATATAATATAAAATGTTTTTCAAAAAAAATAGATGTTCCAACAATTGCTCAAGATAAAAAAATAGGAACAGAAGAAGCTGGAAGAGAAGTAAGATATAATTATTTTGAAGAAGTCTTAATAGAAACAAAGTCAAATAAAATTGCAATTGCACATAATAAAAATGATAAAGTAGAAACAATAATAATGCATATACTTAGGGGAAGTGGAATTTCAGGATTAAAAGGAATAGAACCTAAAAGGGATGAAAAATATATAAGACCATTGATAGAATGTGATAGAACTGAAATTGAAAAATATTGCGAAGATAACAAATTGAATCCACGTATAGATAAAACAAATTTTGAAAACGAATATACAAGAAATAAAATAAGAAATATAGTAATACCATATATAAAACAAGAATTCAATCCTAATATAATAGAAACAATAACAAGACTTTCAGATGTAATAGCATCAGAAGATAGATATATAGAAGATACTTCAATTGTGGAATATAAAAAAATATGTATTTTAGAAAGTACAGATAAAATAGAATTAAAGTTAAAGGAATTTAATAAATTAGACAAAGTTATACAAAATAGAATTATATTATTATCTGTAAGAAAAATATTTGGATCAACACAAGGAATAGAAAAAGTAAATTTAGAAGATATAATAAAATTGTGTAATAATAATATAGGAAACAAATTTTTAAAACCAAACAAAAATTTAAAGGTTCTTATAAAAGACAAAAAAATAAATCTTATAAAGGTTGATAATCCGTAGAAAAGCTGGAAAAATGTAACAAAAAAGACATAAAAAAATCACAAAAAACTATTGAAAATAAAAAAAAGGTATGTTATAGTTTTCAGTGTAAAAAAACAAAGAAGACATAAAATTTCTATAAAGTTGTGTCTAATAGAGAAAGGAATGTGATAACTTGAAAAAAAGAATAAAAACATTAGCAATATGGTTAATAATTGGAGTGATAGTAGTTGTATTATTATCATCAATAATGGAAAATAATAATTCAAAGATTACTTATTCAGAATTAATATCAAGTATCGAAAATGAAGAGGTTGAGAGTATAAAGATATCATCAACAGGAACTAAAGCAACTGTAAAGATGAAAGATCCTAAATCAGAAAAAGAAGTAAATATTCCAAGTTTAGATAGTTTTATGGATTATGCACAAGATTATTTAAAAACAGGTGCATTTTCATTAGAAGAAGAAAAAGAATCAATGTGGATAACAGTATTAAGTTTAATAACACCATTTGGATTACTAATAATTTTCTTAATATTCTGGTTTATAATGATGACAGGAAATAATCAAAATGGAACAAAATCAATGACATTTGGAAAAAGTAGAGCAAGAATGGTAAATGCAGGTGAAAAGAACAGAGTTACATTTGATGATGTCGCTGGAGTAGATGAAGAAAAAGAAGAATTAGAGGAAATTGTTGAATTCTTAAAGAATCCTAAAAAATTTACAGATATGGGAGCAAGAATTCCAAAAGGAGTATTATTAGTAGGACAACCAGGTACAGGAAAAACTTTATTAGCAAAAGCTGTAGCAGGAGAAGCAGGAGTACCATTTTATACAATAAGTGGATCAGATTTCGTAGAAATGTTTGTTGGTGTTGGAGCTTCAAGAGTAAGAGATTTATTTGAACAAGCTAAAAAGAATGCACCATGTATAGTATTTATAGATGAAATTGATGCTGTTGGACGTCAAAGAGGTGCTGGACTAGGTGGAGGACATGATGAAAGAGAACAAACACTAAATCAATTGCTAGTTGAAATGGACGGATTTTCAGATAATGAAGGTGTTATAATTTTAGCAGCAACAAATAGACCAGATGTATTAGACAAAGCATTATTAAGAGCTGGAAGATTTGACAGACAAATAGTAGTTGGAAGCCCAGATGTAAAAGCAAGAGAGCAAATACTTGAAGTACATGCAAGAAAGAAAAAATTAGCAGATGATGTTGATTTAAAAGTAATAGCAAAAAATACATCAGGATTTGCTGGAGCAGATTTGGAAAATGTATTAAATGAAGCAGCATTATTAGCAGCAAGAAGAAATTATAAAGAAATTGGAATGAAAGAAATAGAAGATGCCATGGTAAAAGTAACTATGGGACCTGAAAAGAAAACAAGAGTTAGAAGTGAAAAAGAAAACAGACTAGTAGCATATCATGAAGCAGGTCATGCTGTTGTAAGTAGATATTTACCAACACAAGACCCTGTACATCAAATATCAATTGTACCAAGAGGTATGGCTGGTGGATATACAATGTATAGACCAACAGAAGACAAATCATTCATGTCAAAAACAGAAATGGAAGAGAATATAGTATCATTATTAGGAGGAAGAGTTGCTGAGGCAATAATATTAAATGATATTTCAACAGGAGCAAGTAATGATATAGAAAGAGCATCACAAATTGCTAGAAATATGGTTACAAAATATGGAATGAGTGATAGAGTAGGAACAGTAATGTTTGGTGGAGGTCAAGGTGAAGTATTCTTAGGAAGAGATTTTGCTCAGACAAAAGATTATTCAGAAGAAACAGCTGCTTTAATAGATGAAGAAGTTAAAAAGATAATTCAAACAGCTTATGAAAGAGCAGTAAGAATCTTAACAGAACATATTGATAAACTTCATATAGTTGCTGGTATACTAATGGAAAAAGAAAAAATCGAAGGAGAAGAATTCGATAAAATATTTGAAAATAATTAGTAAAGTAAAAATGCCAATAGTAAAATTAATAAAACTATTGGTATTTTTTGTGTGAATTTCTAATGTTATCTATTGACAAAAAGTGATATTAATAGGTAAAATGATATATAGGGGATTTATAAGGAGAGATACGAATGAAAATACAAGAACTAGCACTAATATTTGTAATTATAATATTGCCGATAACAATAGTACTATCAGTATTTACACAATTACAAATTCAAACAGTAACAGTACAGACAGAATATGACACAAAACTTACGGCAGCAACGCTGGATGCAATAAAAGCATTGCAAATAAACACAATAAATAGTTCAACATCAGAGATAGCAAATTCAAAAATAAGAGATGTAGAAGCATCAGTAAATACATTTAAAGAATCGTTAAAATCAACATTTAGTTTAAATGGATATAGTGAAGACGAGATGGATGAATATATTCCGGCAATAGTATATACGATGTATGATGGATTTTATATATACTCAAAATTTCAAAATACAAATTATTTAACAGATGCAGATGGAAACCAGGTAGATAATAATGGAGAAACTATATCAGGATTAAAACCGTATATATCATATAGTGCAAGATATAATAAAAATAACATAGATGTAGTAATAACATATGCATTAGATAATTTTATATCAATAACAGGAACAATAGATGGAAATTATATAGAAGAATCAGGATATCTTGTAGACGGAATAGATTATAGATCAGATAGTCTAGAAGTAACATATAATGGAGTAAAGATAAATTTTGAAACATTAGAAGAAACATTACCAGCAGTAGAAGATAAAGATGGAGTAAAAGGAATACAAGCTGGAAATTACAAATATGTAAAATTTAATGGAACAAAATATTATTTAGATGAAGCAAATGAAAGAGTATTTTATTTCTTAAATGGAGTATTAACAGTACAAGCTCAAAATAAAGGAGCAACAAGTACAAGAAAATTATATGATCAATTTAAAGACTTAATAATAAATAATAGAAATGCAAGAGAATATTATAAAGAAGCTTATGAGTTTAAAAAGAAATTCACTAATGGAAATTTGCAAAAACTAACAAGTTTACAGTGGAGCGATGCAACAGACTATGTAGTAAATGAAAATGGAGATTATGAATTACAAAAAATATTTCCAAATGATAACAGAAAGATATTTGAATTTAGTAATAAAACAGATGGAAGCGATATAGAAAAAAACATAGAAAATGAAACATCAACATTTAACCAACATAGACTAGAAGTAATAAAAAGTAAAATAAAAACAAACTTATCAACAGCAATAGCAAATTATGATACATCAGTAGGAACAGACTTTGAAATGCCAGAACTAACAGATGATGAATGGAATAGAGTATTAAATAATATAAGTGTAATAAGCTTTGTACAAGGAATAGATTTAGGTGGAAAAGTATATAATGGATATACAATAGTAAACAATTCAGAAAACAAAGAAGCAGTAACAGAAGAAGATATATACGTACTAGGAAATGATGGATTTTATCATAAGATAGGAGATACATACTTAGAAACAGCAGATAATGTAAAAATAACAACAGGTTTAGGATTGATGCAATCAAGTGCAGATGGAAGATTAAATTTAGATTTTGAAAGAAAGAGTTTATTAAGTGGAACGACAACAAAATATTATTATCCATTAAGTAATTATTATGGATCATATAATAGTATAGTAAATCAAAATCAATATACAGATTTTAAAGATATATATAAATATGTAGCAAGTAAAGGACAAAATTCATCAGGAGTAAAAACACTAGCACAAGCATTTTATACAGCACTAGCAAGAGAAAGATATGGTGCATATAAAGACTCAAACGAATTGTTAAAAACGTATGATATAGCGTATGTAGATCGAGGTCCAGATAAAACACCATATACAGTTGCAAATGTTGATTCAGCAGTATATAATGAAGAAAGAACAATAAATGGACCAGAGATGACGCATTGGAATAACCATTCTTGGGAGTTTGATGGATGGTCATTAAATGAAAATGATGTAGCAGGTGTATATGTAAATGGAAATAAGAAAATAGTAAAAGAGACATGTATATTTTATCCAATATACATATCAAAAAGGTGGAGAACGGTAGATTATTATAATGGATATACATACAATTCAGAAAGAATAGAATCATTATTCCAAGAATTTGATATAACAAGAAATGATGCAGCAAATACGATAACAATAGCCAATGCAATAACTCAACCAGGAAAACATGGAGAGGATTATGCATATACATTTAATAATTGGAAAGATCAAGATGGAAATATATACAATCCAGGACAACAGATATCAATAACAAAAAATATGTCATTTACAGCTCAATGGACACATCATGAATATAAATTGATATTAGATGGAAATGGAGGAACAGTTCAAGGACCAGAAAACCAAACAGTATATGTGGATGATGATGATAGTACAAAGACATTTGTTTTAACAGAACCAAAAAGAACAGGATATACATTTTTAGGATGGTATGATGGAAATACAAAAGTAGAATTAGGAAATTATATAATAAATAAAAATGTAACATTACAAGCAAGATGGCAAGCAAATACATATAAGATAACATTAGATGTAAATACAGGAAATGCGTTAAATCCAAATGTATATAATGTACAATATGATTCAACAATAACAATACCAGTAGCAACAAAAGAAGGATATACATTTATGGGATGGTATTATGGAGATAGTTCAACACCAGAAACATATGGTGGAAGATATACAATGCATTATGCACAAGATATAATATTAGTAGCAAAATGGACAATAAATAAATATAAATTGATATTAGATCCAGCAGGAGATAGCAAAGATCCAGCAACAGTAGAAGGACCACTACAATTTGAAGAAAATTATGGAACATTAATACCATTAAAAGAACCACAAAGAAATCATTATGAATTTAAAGGATGGTCAGATGGTTCAAGAATATATAATGCAGGGGAAAATTATAGAATAGGTGCAAAAGATGTAACACTAGTAGCACAATGGACAAAAGTAAGATATACATTAACATTTGAGGCAAATGGAGGAGCGGTAGATCCAAAAAGTTATACAGAAGACTATATGACGACGAGAGACGATTTTCCATATCCACAAAGAGAAGGATATACATTCCAAGGATGGTATGACAATACAGATGGTGGAAATCGAATAAATTCATATACATTTACAGCAAATAAAACAATATATGCACATTGGAAGATAAATCAATATACAGTAACTTTTAATGCAAATGGTGGAACAATAGATGGAAAAAATCAGATACCCCTAACATATAATTATGGAACAACGATATATATAAGAAAAAATGATCCAGTTAATGATCCAATTAAAGAAAATTGGAAATTCTTGGGATGGTATGATGAGCCTAGTGGTGGAAATCAAATAACACAGCTTATATTAAAAACAAATACTACATTATATGCACATTGGGAACATGAACAAATAAATATAATATTTGATTCAAATACGTCGGATTCGGTAAGTAATATGCCTCAAAATCAAACAATATATAAAGGTGAATCTTTAAATGTGGGATCACCAAGTAGAAAGAATTATGCATTTAAAGGATGGGCAACTGAAAGAAATGGAAGTGTAGTATATAAAGCAGGAACATCATATACATTTAAACAGGGGCAAACATTATTTGCAGTATGGAAATTAACAAGTGCAGATTATTCGGATAGTTCTTCTACTCCAAATGCATTATCATCAGATTGGAGAACATGTGGTAATGAAATATGGTTTGGAGAAAATAGAAAAATTACTAGAATTTACGGTTCAATTGGAATGGGAGCAAATGATATGTGGAGCGATAGATTTTTTAGTTTAGCAATGGATGGATATAATGGTTCAGACTGGGTTACTATATGGGGACCAGCTAGTTCAGATAAATTTAAATGGAATTTTGGAAAAGATAGAAGTTACTGGCAAAATGTTGATATATGGCCAAATACAACGTATTATGCAATAAGAGTAAGATATAGATATTCAACAAGTATTGATTCCGGAGGAGCAAAATGGGCAAAATTTAATTTAACAGTAAACTTTGAATAAAAATAGGTATTTTAATACCTATTTTTTTTATGGAAAAATAATATTACAAAAAAATAAAAAAATTGTTGAAATTATTTATAACCATTGTTATAATGTAAAATATAAAAAGATTATCCAATATTACGGAGGAAAAGATTATGAACTATGCAGACATAAAAATTGCAGACGTAGCGAATGGAAAAGGAGTAAGAGTATCATTATTTGTAAGTGGATGTACCCATCATTGTAAGGGATGCTTTAATTCCCAAGCATGGGATTTTAATTATGGAAAAGAATTTACTGAAAAAGAAGTAAGTAAAATAATCCAAGAATTGAACCATCCCTATGTTTCAGGGCTCTCAATATTGGGAGGAGAACCACTAGAATATACAAATCAAAAAGGATTACTTCCACTAGTAAAAAGGATAAAAGAAGAATTACCAAATAAAAATATATGGTGCTATACAGGGTATACATTTGATGAAGATGTAATGGGAAAGATGTTTGAAAATTGGAAAGAAACTAAAGAATTAATGTCTTATATAGATGTTTTAGTTGATGGAAAATTTGAAGAAAATAAAAAGGATTTAAACTTAAAATTTAGAGGATCATCAAATCAAAGAATAATTGATGTAAAAGAATCATTAAAAGTTCATAAAGTTGTTGGTTATGAAGTTTAAAGAAAAAAGGGGGATAAACAAATGAAAATACAAGAACTAGCACTAATATTTGTAATTATAATATTGCCGATAACAATAGTACTATCAATATTTACACAATTACAAATTCAAACAGTAACAGTACAGACAGAATATGACACAAAACTTACGGCAGCAACGCTGGATGCAATAAAAGCATTGCAAATAAACACAATAAATAGTTCAACATCAGAGATAGCAAATTCAAAAATAAGAGATGTAGAAGCATCAGTAAATACATTTAAAGAATCGTTAAAATCAACATTTAGTTTAAATGGATATAGTGAAGACGAGATGGATGAATATATTCCGGCAATAGTATATACGATGTATGATGGATTTTATATATACTCAAAATTTCAAAATACAAATTATTTAACAGATGCAGATGGAAACCAGGTAGATAATAATGGAGAAACTATATCAGGATTAAAACCGTATATATCATATAGTGCAAGATATAATAAAAATAACATAGATGTAGTAATAACATATGCATTAGATAATTTTATATCAATAACAGGAACAATAGATGGAAATTATATAGAAGAATCAGGATATCTTGTAGACGGAATAGATTATAGATCAGATAGTCTAGAAGTAACATATAATGGAGTAAAGATAAATTTTGAAACATTAGAAGAAACATTACCAGCAGTAGAAGATAAAGATGGAGTAAAAGGAATACAAGCTGGAAATTACAAATATGTAAAATTTAATGGAACAAAATATTATTTAGATGAAGCAAATGAAAGAGTATTTTATTTCTTAAATGGAGTATTAACAGTACAAGCTCAAAATAAAGGAGCAACAAGTACAAGAAAATTATATGATCAATTTAAAGACTTAATAATAAATAATAGAAATGCAAGAGAATATTATAAAGAAGCTTATGAGTTTAAAAAGAAATTCACTAATGGAAATTTGCAAAAACTAACAAGTTTACAGTGGAGCGATGCAACAGACTATGTAGTAAATGAAAATGGAGATTATGAATTACAAAAAATATTTCCAAATGATAACAGAAAGATATTTGAATTTAGTAATAAAACAGATGGAAGCGATATAGAAAAAAACATAGAAAATGAAACATCAACATTTAACCAACATAGACTAGAAGTAATAAAAAGTAAAATAAAAACAAACTTATCAACAGCAATAGCAAATTATGATACATCAGTAGGAACAGACTTTGAAATGCCAGAACTAACAGATGATGAATGGAATAGAGTATTAAATAATATAAGTGTAATAAGCTTTGTACAAGGAATAGATTTAGGTGGAAAAGTATATAATGGATATACAATAGTAAACAATTCAGAAAACAAAGAAGCAGTAACAGAAGAAGATATATACGTACTAGGAAATGATGGATTTTATCATAAGATAGGAGATACATACTTAGAAACAGCAGATAATGTAAAAATAACAACAGGTTTAGGATTGATGCAATCAAGTGCAGATGGAAGATTAAATTTAGATTTTGAAAGAAAGAGTTTATTAAGTGGAACGACAACAAAATATTATTATCCATTAAGTAATTATTATGGATCATATAATAGTATAGTAAATCAAAATCAATATACAGATTTTAAAGATATATATAAATATGTAGCAAGTAAAGGACAAAATTCATCAGGAGTAAAAACACTAGCACAAGCATTTTATACAGCACTAGCAAGAGAAAGATATGGTGCATATAAAGACTCAAACGAATTGTTAAAAACGTATGATATAGCGTATGTAGATCGAGGTCCAGATAAAACACCATATACAGTTGCAAATGTTGATTCAGCAGTATATAATGAAGAAAGAACAATAAATGGACCAGAGATGACGCATTGGAATAACCATTCTTGGGAGTTTGATGGATGGTCATTAAATGAAAATGATGTAGCAGGTGTATATGTAAATGGAAATAAGAAAATAGTAAAAGAGACATGTATATTTTATCCAATATACATATCAAAAAGGTGGAGAACGGTAGATTATTATAATGGATATACATACAATTCAGAAAGAATAGAATCATTATTCCAAGAATTTGATATAACAAGAAATGATGCAGCAAATACGATAACAATAGCCAATGCAATAACTCAACCAGGAAAACATGGAGAGGATTATGCATATACATTTAATAATTGGAAAGATCAAGATGGAAATATATACAATCCAGGACAGCAGATATCAATAACAAAAAATATGTCATTTACAGCTCAATGGACACATCATCAATGGAAGTTAATTCTAGATGGAAATGGTGGATCTGTTCAAGGAAAAGAAAAAGAGGAAGTTTTTAGAGATGATGATGTCGCTACAAGGACGTTTGTATTAACAGCACCATCAAGAACAGGGTATACATTTTTAGGATGGTATGATGGAAATACAAAAGTAGAATTAGGAAATTATGTAATAAGTAAAGATGTAACATTACAAGCAAGATGGCAAGCAAATACATATAAGATAACATTAGATGTAAATACAGGAAATGCATTAAATCCAAATGTATATAATGTACAATATGATTCAACAATAACAATACCAGTAGCAACAAAAGAAGGATATACATTTATGGGATGGTATTATGGAGATAGTTCAACACCAGAAACATATGGTGGAAGATATACAATGCATTATGCACAAGATATAATATTAGTAGCAAAATGGACAATAAATAAATATAAATTGATATTAGATCCAGCAGGAGATAGCAAAGATCCAGCAACAGTAGAAGGACCACTACAATTTGAAGAAAATTATGGAACATTAATACCATTAAAAGAACCAAAGAGAAATCATTATGAATTCAAAGGATGGTCAGATGGTTCAAGAATATATAATGCAGGAGAAAATTATAGAATAGGAGCAAAAGATGTAACATTAGTAGCACAATGGGCAAAAGTAAGATATACATTAACATTTAATCCAAATGGAGGAGCAGTAAATCCTGGAAGTTATACAGAAGATTATATGGTAACAAGAGGTGATTTCCCAGAGGCTAGAAGAGATGGACATACTTTCTTGGGATGGTATGACAATATAGATGGTGGAAATCGAATAACTTCATATACGTTTACAGCAAATAAAACAATATATGCACATTGGCAGATAAATAAATATACAATAACTTATGATGCAAATGGAGGAACAGTAGATGGACAAGCTCGAGTGCCAGTAACACAGAATTATGGAACTCCAGTTAATACAACACTTAAAACAGCAAGCAGAGCAAGACATAGATTTGATGGATGGTATAGTCAGCCAAATGGTGGAAACAAGATGACAACGTTTACATTAACATCTGATATAACTGTATATGCACATTGGACTTATGAAGAAATAACAATAAGTTTTAATAAAAATACAACAGATAGTGTAACAGGTAATTTAGGAGATCAAAAGACATATAAAGGAGGTACTGTTACAATGCCGAGTGCTTCACGTAGTAACTATAAATTAAAAGGATGGGCAACAACTTCAACTGGTAATGTAGCGTATAAAGTAGAAGAAAAACCAACATTTAATAGTAGTGCAACATTATATGCTGTATGGAGAGGGTATATAACTGCAAGCCCAGGAATGAACCAAGATAGTGCTTCAGATACAAAATGCTGTGGTGGAGGTGGAGGAAAAGCAAAAAACATAGCAACGAATTCAGTTGGAGAAATTCCATTTAAGCCAGATCATATTACTTTTTCACTTTCACCAAATACAAGTTGTAGTGCAACAATAAGGTTAGAAGGAACTAATGGATCAGGTTGGACAAGTATTGCGTCAAAAAGTTTTGGATGGGCAGGATCTTTTTCAGATACATTTGATAACCCACCAAAATATAAATATTACAGGTTATATTTGGAAAGTTCAGAGTATCAATCATCAGCTTCAGCAACAATAACAATATACCAAGATTAGGAGAAAAAATGAGTAAAGATAGAATTAGTCAAGTAATTATGATGTTTTTAATAATTATTATAAGTGTAGTTGTATGTTATACAATAGTAAGAATTGTAAGCAAAGAAAGAATTAGAAATGTTGAAATATATACGGATGAAGGTAAATCTTTATATTATGATTATTATGAAAGAGGTATAATGAAAAGCGATATTGTTAATAGTGCTATAAGTATACCAGATAATTATTTAGATGAAATAAATAATAGCCAAAGTATAGAGGAAATAATAGAAAATATTACAGCGATTTCTACTATAAATATTCCAATAGAATTAATAAATAGTTACGAAGAAGATGTAAAAACACAAATAGAAAAAAATGCTTCAGAAGAAAATATTGATATAAATGAATATATAAAGAATAATTATAATTTAAATAATATGGATGAATACATAGAAGAAAATGAGACAGGATATGCAATTTTAATAAGAGATGATATTATGTATCAGGCACTAGCACTAAAATTAGGAATAAATGAAGTTACAGAAGAAGATATTTTAAATTGTTATTCAATAGAAGAAGATCGTATTCAAGAAATAATGAATAGATATGGAGAAAAAATAGCATATAAGAATGTGCTTGAAGAAAAAGTAAAAACAAGCATTCAAGAAAAAATAAAATGAAATATGTCTAAAGCTCTTAATTGAGCTTTAGACATATATTATAATAGGAGAAAAATATGGAAAATATAAGTATAATATGTAATTCAAGGATTTTATCATATTCAGTATTAAATTTATATATTTTAATTGTAGGAGGAGTAATTAGAACCAAAAATATAAAAGTTACATTATTGTGTAATATAATACTTTCTATATTTGTTACAATTGGGGCAAGATTAATGTGGTTTGCAGTAGAAGGAGAAGGAAATGTTTCAGAATTATTTGAATTAAGTTTTAGCAAACTAAAAATATCTGGTGTATTGCTTGGTGGAATTGTGGGAGTGATTTTGTTAAGAAAAATATTTCCTAAATATAAAAATGAAATTACAAATACAATAGTTGAAGCAATATTCTTGGGGGCTGGAGTAACCAAATTAGAATGTTTTGGAATGAGTTGTTGTCAACGGTTTCGTATTACCTGAATCATGGAAATGGTTATTTGCAAAGATTGGAATTAAATATAATTTTCCAACACAATTAATAGAGGCTTTTGTATGGTTTGGATGCTTTACAGAATTAATTATGTTAAAAAATAAAGTAAAAGCCTCCACAAGAATATCAATAGCTGTTATAACTTATGTATTAATAAGAATGTTTATATTAGAACAAATTTATGAAGGGTATCATGCATTTGCGGATCCTAAAATGACAATATTATACTTAACAATAATAATAATATGTATGTATGTGATTGTAAGAGATAAAAGAAAGGCGGAAAATGAAAATGCTTAAAGAAATATGTAGTACAAGAATTTTGTCTTATGGAATAGCTGAAATATATATATTGATTGTGGCTGGAGTAATTAGAACAAAAAACCTGAAAGTAACATTAGCATGTAATATAATACTTACATTTTTGGTAACCTTGGGTGCAAGACTAATGTGGTTTATTGTTGAAGGTGGAAATGATATTAGAATGTTGTTTGATATAAAATCAGATGGCGGGCTTAAAATATCAGGGATTTTAATGGGAGGAATATTAGGCATATATATATTAAGAAAAATGTTCCCTAAATACAAAAAAGAGTTAACAGATACTATAGTAGAGGCTGTTTTTCTTGGGGCAGGTCTTACTAAATTAGAATGTTTTGTAATAGGATGTTGTAAGCGGATTTGAGTTGTCAGGATATTTAAAGACTATACTTTCCAAAATTGGAATAACTACATATTTCCCAACACCATTAATAGAAGCATTTGTGTGGTTCGGATGTTATGCGGAATTAATAGTATTAAGAAATAAGGTAAAAGATTCAACAAGAATATCAATAGCAATTATAACTTATGTATTAATAAGGATGTTAATATTAGAACAAATATATTATAAATATCATGCTTTTGCTGATTTAAAAATGACAATATTATATTTAACATTAATTATTATATGTACAACAATTATAATAAAGAATAAAAAAGAAAAAGCCAAAGAAGAATGTTTAAATAAAGAATAAAAAATGGAAGAAAGTGGTTAAAATAATCACAGGAATTACTAAAATTTAGAAAATCTTCCAAAACCCTTGACAACCTCCTAAAAAATAATGTATAATAACTAGCGTATATAGGATGAAATCCCACATACAGTGTTCTAAACGCCGGAAGGAGGGGAATTAATAAATGTCAGAAATAAAAGTTAATGGAAATATAGAAGAAGCACTAAAAAAATTTAAAAGACAATGTGCTAGAAATGGGGTTCTTCAAGAAGTTCGTAAAAGAGAATGTTATGAAAAGCCAAGTGTAAGAAGAAAGAAAAAATCAGAGGCTGCTAGAAAAAGAAAATTTTAATAGTAAAATGAGGAGTAAATTAATATATAATTTGCTTCTTTTTTGTTTAGATAAATTTAATAAAAAACACTTGAATAAATACAATTAAAAGTATTATACTATAAAAGAAAATAAATAATTAGAATATTTTTTATAAAGAAATGGAGGAAAAAATGAAATATACAGAAAAAGAGATAAAAAAAGGAATAAAATTGCATACAATAGAAACAGAAAAGTTTAAAACAAATTTATTAGCTATATTTATTACAATGCCAATAACAAGAGAAAATGTAACATTAAATGCACTATTATCAGCAGTAATAAGAAGAGGAAGCACTAATATGCCAACATCTCTTGAAATTAATAAGCAATTAGAAGAAATGTATGGTGCTACATTTGACAATGGAATTGATAAAATAGGAGATAATCATGTTTTGAAATTTTATTTAGAAACAGTTAATGATAATTTTATTCCACAAAGTGACGAAAATATGTTGAAAACTGGATTGGAAAAATTGCTTGAAATAGTATTTAATCCTATAGTTGAAAGTAACCATTTTAAAGAAGAATATGTAAAACAAGAAAAAGAGAATATAAAAAGAATAATACAAGCTAAATCAGATAATAAGGCAAGATACGCTTTAGATAGATGTATAGAAGAAATGTATAAAGGAAAACAATATGGATTGTACAAATATGGATATATAGAAGATTTAGAAGAAATAGATGCTGAAAAATTATATAAATATTATCAAAAAGTAATATCAGAAAGTAAAATAGATATATTCATATCTGGTAAAATAGATGAAAATATTTCAAAATTACTAGAAGAAAATGAAAATATAAAAAGATTAGCAGAAAGAGAACCAAAATATATAATAAATGATAACGAAAAGAAGACTGATGTAAAAGAAAATGAAGTTATAGAAAAAATGGATGTTACACAGGGAAAAATAGTTATTGGAATGGATTTGAATATACAAAATGAAGAACAAAAATATGATACAATAGTATATAATGCAATTTTGGGAGGAACAGCAAATTCAAAAATGTTCCAAGAAGTACGTGAAAAAGCAAGTTTAGCTTATACAGCAGGTTCAAGTTATTTAAAATATAAAAATAATATTTTTATAAAATGTGGAATTGAAATAAAAAATTATTCAAAAGCAATGAGTATAATTAGAAAACAATTAGAAGATATGAAAAATGGGGTATTTTCAGAAGAAGATATACAAAATGCAAAAAAAGGAATAATATCTGGAATAAGAAGTATTGATGATGAGCAAGATACAGAAATAAGTTATTTCTTCGGACAAGAATTGACAAATAATAAAATAACACTTGAAAAATATATAGAAAATATAGAAAATGTAAAAAAAGAAAACATTATAAAAATAGCTAATTTAGTACAAATAAATACAGTATATTTTTTAAGGAACAATGAAAATCAACAAAAGGAGGAAAACTAAATGCAAATAATAGAAAATTCAAAAGTAAAAGAAAAATTGTATGTAGAAAAATTAGAAAATGGTTTAACAGTTATGATTGTACCAAAAGTTGGAATCCGAAAAAAGTATGTAATTTGGGGAACAAATTATGGATCAAATGAAAGTAAATTTGTTGTTCCTGGAGAAAATAATGAAACAGAAGTTCCAAATGGGGTAGCACATTTTCTTGAACATAAAATGTTTGAACAAGAAAGTGGAGTAAATAGTTTAGATACATTAACAGCATTGGGAGTTGAGGCAAACGCCTATACTACAAATGATCATACAGCGTATTTATTTGAATGTACAGAAAATTTTTATCCAGCATTAGATGAACTAATGGATTATGTACAACATCCATATTTTACAGATGAGAATGTTGAAAAAGAAAAAGGAATAATTGGACAAGAAATAATGATGTATGATGATTATCCAGAATGGAAAGTATACTTGAATGCATTAGAAGCCATGTATCATGAACATCCAATAAAACTTGATATAACAGGAACAATAGAAACAATAAGTCACATTGACAAAGAAATATTATATAAATGCTATAATACATTTTATAATCCATCAAATATGGCAGTGGTTTTATGTGGTGATTTTGAACCAGAAAAATTATTAGAAGAGGTAAAGAAGAGATTAATAGATAAAAAGGCTAATGGTGAGATAAAAAGAATATATCCAGAAGAACCAGAAAGTATAGTTCAAGAGAAAATAGAACAAAAGATGGATGTTAGTGAGCCATTATTTACAATAGGAATAAAAGATAAAATATCAAATGAAAAAGATAAAGTAAAAAAACATATTGCTATAGAAATCATATTAAATATATTGCTTGGAAAGAGTTCAAGATTATATCAAGCTTTATATAATGAGGGAATCTTATTTGGAACACCAGGATTTGATTATGAATTTGCAAGAGGATATGCCCATGTATTAATAACAGGACAATCTAAAAAGCCAGAAGAAGTATATGAAAAATTTAAAGAAGAAGTAAGAAAGCTTAAAGAAAATGGAATTGATGAGAAAGAATTTGGAAGAATTAAAAAAATGATTTACGGTGGATATGTAAAAGAATATGATGAGCCGGGAGATATTGCAAGAATGTTTTTAGCAGATTATTTTAAAGGAATAAATAGTTTTGAATATTTAGAGGAAATATCAACAATAAATAAACAATATGTTGAACAAATATTAAATGAAGTTTTTGACGAAAAAAGAATGGTAATTTCTGTAATAAAAAAGTAATATAAGTATGAAAAGTAATATAAATGTAACAAGAAATATAAAATAAAATGTTGAATTTAAATGAAATTTGTCAAAATTAGTTTTTTTTCGTAGAAATCAGTCTTATGATTAGTAAAAAAAATGAAATATTTCATTGACTAAAATGTAAAAATATGTTAATTTATTAAATGTACAGACGAATAATTGAAAAAAGGAGAGAAACTGTATGTTGAATGATGAAATTTGTAAATTACGCGATAAATTAAATGAAAGTATTGTTACAGGAGAAGACTATAGTATTATATATAAATTAAGTGTAGAATTAGATAAATTAATAGCTGAATATTACCAAAAAAATTGCAAAAATAAAATATAAAAAAATAGCAAGAAATAACTTGCTATTTTTTTAATTCTAGTGTATGATATATAAGTATAAATAACAAAAACGGAAAGGAAAGAGTAGTATGAAAAAAGTGACAACAGTCGTTCTAGCTGTTTTAGTAATATTTTCTATATTTGCTACAACAAAAGTTTTTGCAACAGAACAAATATTAGATGCAGAAAACCATGATCAATTAGTAAAAATAAAAGAAAATACAGCAAAAACAATAGAAGAATATAAAGAAAAATACGGATCAGATACTTATGGAATAACGGCTTATGTTTTAAATACAGTAAGAATATATAGTATTCCATTGTGCTTTTTGGGAATAGCAGTAAGTGCTATATATCAATATGTAATAGGAATACGTAAATTAGATACACAAGAAAAAGGGTTAGTAATGATGGTTTCTTTTATAACCATTTTTGTAATATGCCAGATTTTACCATTAGCGTTTGCGATTGTTGTAAAATTCGGAAGGGGGTAACAAATGAAAGTTTTATTTGCAGTAAGTAATGAAAAAATGTCAGAGGCAATTGTAAAACAATATCAAAAAGAATATAAAGAAATAATTACATATAAGAATGTATATTACTTTAATGCAATATTAAAAGAATTACAAAGAGATAAGACTTATGATAGAGTAGTAATAAGTGAAGATTTAGAGCAATATGTTAACTCTGACAATGAACAAATGGATAATTTCATATTTGGAAGATTAGACAGTATAAGTGATGAGGCATCAAATATGAAAGGAGAAGATATTCCAATAATATTAATTTGTGAAGAAAGAAGAGCTAGAGGAGATTCAATATTAATAAAACTATTTGGAATAGGAATATATAATGCCATTATAGGAAATGATAGAAGTATTAATGAAGTTTGTAGACTTATAAAAAGACCAAGATTAAAAAAAGAAGCAAAACTTTATTATAAAATAGATTCAGAAGACGTAACTTATGAAAAAGATGATGAAAATGATGTAAGTGAACTTGAGATTCAAAATATATGTGCACATTATAAAAAAATAGGACATGATGAACAAAAAATAGTAGATAGTTTTGATAGTATAGCATCACAATACAATAATTATCAATTAAGAATTATTTGCAATATATTACCAGATGATGTAAAAGAAGTATTAGCTGAAAAATCTCCAAAATATATGCAAATTAAATCGTTTACTGAAGGTGTATCAAATAATGTAAAAGTTGATGCTAAATCTCAAAAGAAGTCAAAAGATAAGAAAAACGAAGTAGAAGAAACTGGCACAAGTGAAAAAATGATTGGTACAAGTCAAGTAAGTAAGATGAGTGAACCAGTTGTAATTCCATCAGCAATGAGTACCAGTGGAAAGAGAAAAATAGTATCATCAGTAAAAAAGGTAGAACCAGTTAGATTAGTGGAAGAAAAGCCACAACAAATTGTAAAACCTGTAAATACACCAGTAGAACAACCAAATAAAATTTCAAATGAAACTGAAGATGATACATTAAAAGAAATAGAGCCAATACAACCAGTAAAAAGAGGAAGAGGAAGACCTAAAAAGATTGTAGAAGAGCCAGTAAATGATAATATGCCAAAAAGAAAAAGAGGACGTCCAAGAAAAGAAGAAACACCAAAAGATGATGAATTATCAGGATTTGAGGATGTAAAAGAAGAAAATACATTACCAGGATTTGAAGACGTAAAAGAGGAAAATGTATTACCAGGATTTGAAGAAGAACAAGAAGAAAATGTATTACCAGGATTTGAAGAAGAAAAGGAAGAAAGTGTATTACCTGGTTTCGAAGATGAACAAGAAGAAAATGTTTTACCTGGATTTGAAGAAGAGCAAAAAGAAGATGTTTTACCTGGATTCGAAGAGGAGCAAAAAGAAAATGTATTACCTGCTTTTGAAGATGTAAATGATGACAAAAAAGAAGAATCAGATGATAGTATATTACCAGGATTTGAACAAGAAGAAGACATATTAAATGAAATAGAAGATAAATTACCAACAGGTAATTTAGAAGATGAACAAGAAGATGGAAATCAATATACAAATGTTTTGAATGATTTAAGAAAAGAAAATCATAATCAAACAGTTCCATATTATGAAGAAAAGAAACAGCATGAATTACCAAAATATGAAGAGATAGATATAGACAAAATTATTAGAGCAAACCAAAAAATAGTTGCATTTGTTGGAACTAGCAAAAACGGAACATCATTCTTATTAAATAATATTGCTGAAATATTATCAACAAATAATGTAAATACAGCAATAGTGGATTTAACAAAAAATAGAAGTTCATATTATATATATACAAAAAATGAAGAAAACTTAAGAATAAGAGCAAATGAATGTTTTAAAAACTTAAGAGAAGGAATTGCAAATGGAATAGAAGCTCATAAAAATTTAACTGTATATACATCATGTTCTAATATAGAAGATATTGAACATACAGAGCCAATAATAGAAACATTAGCTAGTAAACATGATATTATATTATTAGATTGTGATTTTGAAACTCCAGAAAGATATTTCAAATATGCAACTGAAATATATATTATTCAATCAATGGATATTTTAACAATACAACCATTAACAGCATTTCTTAATAAAATAGAAAGTAGAGGTTGTTTTGATCAAAGTAAAGCAAGTGTTGTTTTAAATATGTTTAGTTCAACTAAATATATAAATGAAAACATTTTAATTGGTGGAATGTCAAGATATAATGATCCTGAAATGACATACAAAAAAGATATATTTGATAGAAAGACAATTAGATATTTTACAGTTCCATTTGATAGAGATGCTTTGGTTGGATATTTAGATGGACTTGTAGTATGTGATGTTACACTGAAAAACTATAATCCAAAGAAATCTAAAAATTTCTTATTAGCATTAAAAACTCTATCAAAAGCAATTTATGAATCAAATGGTAAGAAGAAACAAGATAAATATACACCACCATCAATGAAAAACATGTAAAAGTAAAAAATATAATATTGGAGGGAAAACTAGTGTTAATAATAATAGGAATATTAGTTGCAGTCATAATAGGATTGTTAATATACAATTTTACTATACACAAAAAAATACAACAATTTAATAGTTTAAATAGGCAAGCTAATAATTTAAGAGTATTACAAGATTTTTTGAATACAATAGGAGAAACATCTTCTGTAGATGAAAAAATTCAAAAAATAAATGATATTTTAATTGAAAAATATGAAATAAAATATTCAACTATTGTAGTATTTGATGGTACTGAATATCAAGTCAAGGCATCTAATGTCGACAAAAAACACTGGCCAACATTAAAAAAATTACAAGAATTTCCAATATTTAAAGATAGTGTTGCAACAGCTACTCCAAAATACATTACAGTAAATAATGAAAATGAAAGATTACCATATCAAGAAATGGAATTTGAGAGAGCTAAGTCAGCAATATTCTTCCCAATATATTCAGATAATGTATATATTGGATACTGGATAATAGAAAGTGGAATACCACATGATTTTGATAATATAGATACAACAATATTTGAAATAGTAAAAGATAATATTGTTTCAGTATTAAAAACAACAGTACATCAAAAGACCTTAGAGTCAATAGTAAAAACAGATCAATTTACTGGATTATATTCAGAAGAATATTTATACGGTGAAGGAAAGAAAATTATAGATCAATATACTACATCTGCAATTTGTATGTTTAAGATTACTAATATTCAAGAGATAAATGAAAAATACTCAAGACAATTAGGAAATGAAACAATAATTCAAATTAGCAATTATGTGAAAAATAATATATCTAAAGAATATATATTTATAAGATATATGGGACCAAAATTTGTAATAGCATTTTCAGGTGTTGATATAGACTCTGTTTCAGGATTTATAACAAATATGAAAGAAGAACTTGAAAAAATAAACATATCTTTAAAATCAACAGAAAGTGAAGAAAAACAATCTAATAGTAAAGATAGTAAAAACAATGTAAGTGTTAATGCAACTTTAAATTTTGCAATAACTACATATTATAAAGGAACTGGAATGGAAGAAGTCTTAAAGAGATTAGAGCAATATCTTGATAGTTGTGATAAATCAGAAAATGATATAACATGTTTATAATATTTTCTATAAAATTTTATATGAAAGGATAAGGTAATTTTATGGATTTCGATAAAACAATGAGTTTTAATTTTGAAAAAGAAAAAAATGAAAAAGCAAAAGAAATTCTAAAAGATGTATATAATGCATTAGTAGAAAAAGGATATAATCCAATAAATCAAATTGTTGGATATATATTATCTGGAGATCCAACATATATAACAAGCCATAATGATGCAAGAAATAAAATTAGAGCAATTGAAAGAGATGAACTTCTTGAAAAAATGGTAAGAAATTTCATTGGTCTTGATGATACTTTATAATAATTGAAAGGACATAATATGAGAGTTTTAGGAATAGATTATGGTGATTCAAGGACAGGAATTGCAATTACAGATGCTTTGAATATAACTGCACAAGGGCTTGAAACAATTTATAATAAAGGATCAGATAAATTAATTTTAAGAAGATTAGATGAATTGTTAGAAAAGTATGAAATTGATACAATCGTTATTGGTAGACCAATAAATATGAATGGAACAGAATCTGATAGAACAGTTGTAACAGATATGTTTATACATAAATTAAAATGTAAATATAATAAAATGAAAATAGAAACAATTGATGAAAGACTTACAACAGTTGCAGCACACAAGACAATGAATATGCTAGATATAAATAAGTATAAAAAGAAAAATATAGTAGATACTATATCTGCAGTATATATTCTTGAAACTTATTTAGCAAAACAAAAAAATAGTTGATAAAATTAAAGAAAGATAAAATAGGTATGAGAAATCAACCTAATTGAAAGGAAGGATTTTAAAAATGGAAAATGAAGAAGTAGATAATAACATAATAGTATTAAATGATGAAGACGGAAAAGAAGTTAAATTCGAATTTTTGGATTTAGTTGAATTAGATAATGAAGAATATGTTGTATTATTACCAGTAGAAGCAGAGGGAGAAGAAAGCGACGGAGAAGTAGTAATACTTAAATTAGAAGATTCTGATGAAGATTCAGACCAAGAATCTTATGTTGGTGTTGATGATGAAGAAATATTAAATAAAGTTTTTGAAATATTTAAAGAAAAATATAAAGATGAATTTAATTTTGTAGAAGAATAAAAATAAATTGGGTTGGCGGTGGAAATAAATTTTTTCTACTTGCCAACTTTATTTTTAGGGGAGGATAGCGAAAATGAGTTTTTCAACAATAATAATAGTAATGTTTATGGTAATGTTTTGGATTTTTAGAGCAATTGTTACTGTTTGTACACAATATTCGATTGATTTAAATGGTGTTGTTGCATATAATATGAATCTAGAAATTATAATTTCATTTATTGTTCTTTTATGTATTTTGTTAGTAATTAAAAGAAAGTTAATTGGAGGATTAGCTTATGTACTTGTATATGGATTATATTATGGTGAACACTTTGTTGAAACAATGGTTGTACTATCAAAAGGAGCAGAAACATTATCTATAAATTTAAGTATGAATTTGATATGTGATTTTATAGCTATAATATTGGCATTTTTCTGTATATTTGATTTATTAGTTGACAAAAACAGAAAAGCAAATCCAAAAGATAGAAAAACAGATTGGTATTTTAATAATAAAGAATATGATGATGAACTTGCCAAAAGGGATGACAGAGAAGACAAAAATGAATATAAGTTCTTTTAATGTAAGAACAAAAATGAGAGGGAATAATGTTTCCTTCTTTTTTTATTAATTTAATACTTCCTAAAATAGCATATATGTGGTATAATTAACCTATTATAATAGGAGATAAGAAGAAAAATGAAAGCATTAGTAGTTATTGATTTGCAAAAAGAATTTATAAACAAAAATACAAAAAGAGCAATAAAAGAAATATCAGAATTGATAAAAAAAGATAACTTTGACGAAATAATATTTTCACAATTTATTAATAGTCAAAATAATCCAACATATATAAATTTGGCATGGAAAGGCTGTTTAACAGAAGAAAGTCAAAAAGTTTGTATTAATACAGAAAGTAGCAAAATAATAAAAAAAGATACATATACAGTGCTTAATAGTGAGTTTATAGATTATATCAATAAAAAGAATATTGATGAAATATATTTATGCGGAATTGATATAGAATGCTGTGTTCTAACAACAGCATTAAACTTATTTGAAAATAATTATAATGTATATGTTTTGAAAAAATATTGTTATTGTATGTCTGGAACAAGGAATAAAAGAAATGCATTAGAAATTCTAAAGAGAAATATTGGAGAAAATAGAATTATATAAAAGTTTATTTATAGAATGAGGTGTAATATGAGTAAATATATAATTATTAATACTTTTTGTGATAAAGAAGAAATTGCGACAAAAATAATACAAACATTATTAGAAAAAAGATTAGTCTCTGGAAGTCAAATATCCAAAGTGCATTCGAAATATTGGTGGAATAATCAATTAGAAGAATGTGACGAATTCAAATTACAATTTAGAACAAAAAAGGAATTGTTTAAAGAGATAGAAAAAGAAATAAAAAGAATTCATGATTATGATGTAGCAGAGATATCAGCAATTGATATCGAAAATGGAAGTGAAGAATTTTTTTCATGGATAGAAGGAAATGTAAAAGATGATAGATGCTAGAACTTATTTGAATAAAATTGTCAGTGTAAAAATTGATAGACCTATTGGAAGTAGACATCCTAAATATGATTATATTTATCCGGTAAATTATGGATATGTTCCCAATACAATAAGTGGCGATGGAGAAGAATTGGATTGTTATGTATTGGGAGTATTTGAACCATTAAAAGAGTTTGATGGAAAATGTATTGCATTAATTCATAGAGTTAATGATAATGATGATAAACTTATAATTGTACCTAAGGATAGAAAAATGGATAATAAAGAAATTGAGGCTTTAATAGAGTTTCAAGAAAGATTTTTTAAACATCAGTTAATTAGAAAGGATATTGTATTTAATAGTTTGATTCCAGAGTTAAGTGTTTCAAATATAGAAAAAAGTAAAAAGTTTTATGAAAATTTGGGATTTAAAATTATATATGAAAGAATAGAAAACAAATTTTGTTTTATGCAAATTGAAGATAATCAAATTATGATAGAAGAAAAAAATGATAATTGGAGTGTTGGAAAATTAGAATATCCTTATGGTAATGGAATTAATATAAGTATGACAATTAGTGATATAGAGAATATGTACAATGAATTAAAAAGAAAACAAACTGATTTTTTTATAGATATTAAAGTAAGTGAGTATAGAGTAAATGGCAAAATATATCAAGATAAGGAATTTTTGATTCAAGATCCTGATGGATATTTACTAAGGTTTAATGATTAATAATGAAATTAATAAAGCAAATGTGATTTTTGAAGATTAAAAATGTAAGAGGAGGATAAATGGCAAACATAGTAATTATAACTGGGCCAATGGCAGTTGGAAAGATGACGGTAGCAGAAGCATTAAAAGAAAAAATCTAAACAGGATATTGAATGGAGTAATAATAACCGTATAAAAGGAGATATAAAATATAAATTAAATTCAAATGATGATGAATTTTGGTTTGAAAATCATTATAAAATAAATAATGAAAACTTATCTCCTGAAGATGTTGCTGAAATGATAATAAAAAAATATAATTTAATACCAGAGTTTAGAGAAGAATCTGAAAACAAAATGTATTAAATATAAAAAAGAAGTATTAAATGAAAAATAAATAGTAATTTATCATTGAGATTGGAGAGAGGAAAAATGGAATATTATTTAGATAAAGTAAATGAAAAAGATAAGGACATACTGTATAGGTTATTACAATATTCTTTGTTTGAAGAAAGTCTAAATGATGGTAATGAAATGAATGAAAATGCTATATTTGAGTATAAGTATTTTAATTTATACTTTTCTAACAATGATAGAGATGCATATTTTATCAAGGATAAAGTCGATGGTAAATTATTAGGTTTTGTAATGATAAATACTTATATGCAAAAATATGAATATGGGCATAGTATTGCTGAATTTATGATTATTCCGAAATATAGAAGAAATAAATTAGGAAAAGGGGTTGCTTTTGACTGCTTTAATATGTACAAAGGTAACTGGGAAGTTTCTCCATCTATTGGAAGTGAATCAGCTTATAATTTTTGGAATAAAGTTATAAATGAGTATACAGAGAACAACAATAAATACGAAGATGGAATATTTATGTTTAATAATAAATAATTTCATAAATTATAATTTATAAAAAGGAAGCGATAAAAAATGGATATGTATCAAAAAAGAAAAATGAGACAAGAAAAGAAAAATAGTAATACAGAAGAAAAAGCAACTAAAGTTGGAATTAACTGGGAAAGAACGACTTATATAAACTCTCTTTAAAACTCTTATTTTATAAGGCTTTTAATTAAATTTCTTTTTACAATTTTTAATAAAAAATTAACAAAAATTATAAGAAAAATTGGGTAAGAACTACTTAAAGAAACTTTTTTATAAGAAGGTGAATATTTTGAAGATAGAAGATTTAAGAAAAGATTATGATGAATTACAAGTTAAATATGGTGCTAAGGAATTAGATTCTATATATAATGGTGGATGTGAAAAAAATCCTGATATATGTTTTGTTTTTATGAATCCTACCGGAAAAAATATTGCCAGTGATAAATCTTGGAAAGGTAGAAAGTCTCCATGGTTAGGAACTAAAAACATATGGAAGTTGTTCTATAAAGTTGATTTATTAAGTGAAGAAACATTTAACAAAATTCAAGAAAAGAAACCAAAAGAATGGGATTATGAGTTTTGCGACTATGTTTACGAAGAAATTGAAAAAAATAAATTGTTCATTACTAATTTAGGTAAATGTACACAAATAGATGCAAGACCATTGCCTGATGAAGTGTTGAAAAAATATCTTGATTTATTATTCAAAGAAATAAATATAATTAAACCAAAAATAATTATTACTTTTGGAAACCAAGTTAGTTCTATTATTTTAAATAAAAAGATATCTGTATCTGAAAATAGAAAAAAATGTCACAAAATACAAATTAATAAAAACGAATATAAAGTTTATCCTGTTTATTATCCAGTAGGTAATGGCATATTTAATATTGATAAATCGATAGAAGATATAAAATGGATAATTGAAAATGAAATAAAAAAAGAAGAACAAAATCTTCTTTGTGAAATTTTATAGAAAGTTGTAATATTAAGATGACATATAAGGTAGCAGTGTATCTTCGTTTATCAAAAGAAGAATATAGTAATGAAAAAGAATCAAATAGCATAACTAATCAAAAATTAATTATAGATAATTATTTAAAAGAAAGGAGAATAATAAATAGACAATAAAAACTTACAAATAACTAATCATGACTTTTTAATATATAGAGATTCAAACAATAATATTAAGGTTAGTGTAATGTTAATAAATAATGACATATGGCTTACTCAAAATTTAATTGCAGAATTGTTTGGCGTGGGAAGAAGTACATAACAGAACATATTAATAATATATTAAATAGTGGTGAACTTGATAAAAATAATACCGTCGGAAAAACCGACGTTGATAATTCTAAAAAAAATGTAAAGATATATAACCTTGATATGATTATTGCAGTTGGATATAGAGTAAATTCAAAAAAAGCAACCAACTTTAGAATTTGGGCTACTAAATTACACTTTGCAATTTGTTTCTAGGCTAGGTTAAAAATAAAAAGACCGTTAAATAAGGCTTTTAACACTTTTACAATAAGAAAAAAACGCGTTTAGATACTAATTATATACTAAAAATTATTAAATGAAATTGATTTTTAATATATATTTGATTTTTCTTGTAGTATCTAAAATATAAAATAGAAAGGAAGGATAATATATGAATAATAAAATTACAACAAAAATGAATGTAAAAGATAATTTGATAAACGTAATGAGAATTGATAATATAGATTATATATCTTTAACAGATTTGGCAAGATACAAAAATCCAGATAATCCTGGGGATGTTGTTATTAAGTGGATGAGCAATAAAAGTTCTTTTGATTTTTATTCACTTTGGGAAGAACTGTTTAATGAAAATTTTAAACTAGCGGAATCTCGCGAGTTTAAAAATGACTCTGCAAATAATTCTTTTACAATGAGTCCTTCTAGATGGATAAGCACTACAAATGCTAAGGGTTTTGTAAGTAAAAGAGGAAAATATGATGGTGGCACATTTGCACATCCAGATATTGCCTTAGAATTTGCCTCTTGGATAGATCCCGCATTTAAATTATATTTGATTCAAGAATTTGAAAGATTAAAATATAATGAAACATATCAAGAAAAAATAGAATGGTCTGTTAGAAGAAGCTTATCAAAAACAAATTATAGAATACATACTGATAGTATTAAAGAAAATTTAGTTCCTACTTTAACAGATAAACAAAAAGTTTTTGTTTATGCTAACGAAGCAGATGTAATAAATGTAGCATTGTTTGGAATGACTGCAAAAGAGTGGAGAGAAAATAATCCAAAATTGGAGGGTAATATAAGAGATTATACAGATATTTTACATTTAGTTGTCTTATCTAATTTAGAGGTATTAAATGCCAGTATGATAGAAAATAATATTGGTCAAAAAGATAGATTAGAAAAATTAAATGAAACTGCTAAAAGACAAATAACTATTTTAGCAAGCGATAATAATATAATAGGTATAACGAAATTAGATAATCAAAAATTAATTGGAGGGGCGAATGAGTAAGTATTGCATGATTGAAATTGCTTTTAATAATAAAGAAGAGATTAATGAAACAAGAATGATAGAGAGTGGAAGTGATAAATAATGGATATGTACCAAAAAAGAGAAATGAGAAAAAATAAAAAAATGAACGAAGATGTAAAAAGTTTACCATCTACGAGTATCAACTGGTTTCCAGGACACATGGCAAAAACAAGAAGACAAATAGCAGAAGACTTAAAAATGATAGATGTTGTAGTAGAAATACTTGACGCTAGAATACCAATGTCAAGCCAAAATCCAGATATAAGACAAATAACGCAAAATAAAAAGAAAATAATAGTATTAAACAAATATGATTTATCAGACAAAAGTAAAACTGAAAGATGGATTGAATACTTTACTAAAAAAGGTCAAAAAGTAGTATTAGCTGATTCATTAACAGGAAAAGGAGTAAATGAAACAGTAAGACAAATCCAAAAAGTAATGGAAGAAGATATACAAAAAATGGCTGATAAAGGGCGCATTGGAAGAAAAATAAGAACAATGATTGTTGGAATTCCAAATGTAGGAAAATCATCATTTATAAACAGAATATCAAAGAAAACATCTGCAGAAGTAGGAAATAAACCAGGAGTAACAAAACAAAAACAATGGATAAGAATAAATGAAAAAATAGAATTGCTAGATACCCCTGGAGTATTGTGGCCTAAATTTGAAAATGAAAAAGTTGCAATGAATTTAGCAATAACAGGAACTATAAAAGATGATATATTAGATTTAGTAGAAGTAGCTTATACATTGACTAAATTTATGTTAGAAAATTATAAAGAGAATTTATTGCAAAGATATTCATTAGATGAAGAAAATATTGATGATATTTTAGCACAAGAACAAGCTGAAAATGAAAATATTTATGAGATAATGCAACTAATAGGAAGAAGAAGAGGAGCAATACTTGGCGGAAATGTAGATGATGAAAGAACAGCAAAACTTATACTTGATGATTTCAGAAGCGGAAAATTAGGAAAAATAACATTAGAAATTCCAGAATAACTAATAAGGGAGTATTTTATAATAAATGGCAAACAAAAAAGTAATTATTGATAATAGAATGAGACAAATAGAAAAGCAAAAACTCCAAAATATGGGATATGAAATTATAGAAATTCAAACCAGCCCAAATGTGTATAAAGAAATATCATCACATGTAGATATTTTTGCATGTAAAATTGAAAATGAAATTATTGTAGAACCAACACAGAATATTAATAATATTTCTAATAAAATTTATGGAAAGGATAAAGTGTTGTCACAATATCCATTTGATATCAAATATAATGTATGTATAATTGGAAATAAGGCAATACATAATTTAAAATATACAGATGAGATTCTAAAAAAAGAGCTATTTAATAAAGGTTTTGAATTGATAAATACAACACAAGGATATACAAACTGTTCTATAGCTGTAATTGATGATAGATCCGCAATTGTAACAGATAAAGGACTGAATAAGATATTACAGAAAAATGGAATTGATACATTATATTTGAGTAATGAATTAGATATTAAATTATTAAATGGAAAACAATATAGTAATAAAAGAGGTTTTATAGGAGGTTGTATTTCTCGAATTAATAATAAAATAATAGTATTTGGAGAATTAAAAAAGATTGATCCAGAAAACAAAATAAGAGAATTTATAAAAAAAAGAAATTTAGAAATAATAGAATTTTGTGGATTAGATGTAATAGACTATGGTGGTTTGATAGAGACAGAATAGAGGAAAAATGATACAAAGATATATAAAAATAAAAGATATGGAAATACCTATAAATATAAAAAATTATAAAAATTCAAAATCAATAAAAATGTATTTTAAAGGAAATGTTTTAAATATTACTAAACCAACTAGATTATCTATAAAAAGAATGATGGATATTATAAAGGTGGAAGAAGATGAATTATATAATAAATATAAAAATATAATTGCATCTGAAGTAAAATCGATAAAACAATGGGAAACAGGAGAAAAATTTTTTTATAAAGGAAAAGAATTTGAAATTGTCAGAAAATATATAGACAAATTAAAAATAAATGTAAATTTTGATGAAGAACATAATCAATTAATTATAGCTGTACCTCAAAATATTGAACAAAATATAATAAAAAAATCAGTTGATAAAGTTGTAAAAAAAATATTGAAAAATAATACGGAAAATCTAATTTCTCAAATATTGCCGTATTGGAGTGAGGTTACTGGATTTGAATATAGTGAAGTGAAAGTAAGAGATGCTATAACTAGATATGGAAGTTGTATGCCGAAATATAGAAAATTATATTTTTCTTCAAGGTTAATAATGTTGCCAGAAGATAAAGTTGATGCAATAATAGTTCATGAATTATGCCATATAAAGTATAAATATCATAATAATGATTTTTATAGTTTGGTTGAAAAATTTATTCCTAATTATAAAGAAATTGATAAATGGTTGAAAAAATATGGTGATAATATAATGTTTTAAACCAAAAAAGAAGCGAATAACGCTTCTTTTTTGGTGCCAAGTGGAAGGGAGTAGAGTTAATGTGCCCAATGAAACTTAATGGTCTGAGCCATATATTTATCGGGACACTCGAAGATGATAAGGTTGTTTTTCACTTTTGCCTTAACGTGCAGGCTGTGAGCCAGGGAACAGATTTCCTTTTTGCATTCGTCTGTTTCCGAACTCTTTTCGTTGGAGTTGAACTTAAAGGTAACACAGTTTCTACGTGTGGTTACTGTGACTCTCTTTTTCCGAAAACCACAGAGAAAAGTGTTCTTGAGATGCGAAATGATTTCTTTTGCCATGTTTTTATTTCTCCTTTTTTTTCAACTGCCCTCCATAGGCAGACAATAAAGTACTTACGTACTAACGAACAATAAAACTATTATACTACATTTTACATAAAATTGCAAGAATGTTAAATAATAATTTAATTATTATCTAGTAATACTTTAAAATTACTATTAGTTGATAATTTATATGTTGTTCCATATTTCAAAACTGGATCATTATCAAAAAGCTTTGAAGGAGTTATATTAACTAGTTTTATTTCATCTGATTCAATTATTTCATATTCAAATACAATATTTTTTTCTGAATAACTTCTTCCGCCTTCCTCACCACGTTCTATTAAAGTATTGCAAATTATTTTATTATCTTTTATTGTATATGTTCCAAGATAGCTACAACCTTCTCCTATATATACAGAGCAAAGATTATTATCAGTTATAGTGATACCTACATCACCATAATATGGGCCATCATCTTGAACATAATTTGTTATTTGGTATGTTCCTAGTGTTAAATCTGTAATTGTATTTGTAGAAACATTTGAAGCTAATTGAGTGTCAATTTTTTGTTGTAAATCAATTAATGTGTTTTTCATAGTTGTAGTATCTGATTCTAATATAGATATTTGCTTATTTTCTATATAAATATAATATGCCATACCAATAATTACTAATAATGTGATTATTAAGAAAAATGTTAATACACCAGTTGATTTTGATTTCTTTTCATCCATTAAATTCACCTCCAATCATTCTTATTTGATTACATTATATACATATAAAAAATAATTTACAATATAAGAACTAAAGGAAAAAATATTTTATTTATATTTAATTGTTGTCAAATTGGAACTGAAATGATACAATAATATTGTTAATGGAGGGAAATATGGAAAAAATAAAGAAAATATTTGTAAGTTTTGGATTATTTATAACAAATTGTATTGAAAAAGTATTTGCAACAGAACTTGATGTTCAACCATTGTATGGAGTTTATATTCCACCAGTAGTAACATTTATACGAGGAATAAAATCAATAATATCAATTATAGTATTTATGGTTGGAATATTTTTTGTATTTAGCAGAAAGATAACAAAGAAAGTTAAACTTATAGTCGTTCCAATTTTATTTGTATCTGCAGTAGTTATTTCTATATTAGGACAATTTATTTCAAATCTTTTCTTAAAGTAATTATAAAAATAATAGAGAATAAAGTATAAAAAATATATTTGTAAATCTTGAATTATTTATAACAAATTGTGTTAGAAAAGTGTTCGTAATAGATATTTTAATAAAAAGTTAACCAAAAAGATAAAAATTATAGTAATTCCGATTTTATTTGAATCAGCAATTCTTAATAGGACAACTTATTATAGAGCTTTTTATAAGCAATTGGTAGTGCAAATAAGAAACAATTAAATGATAGAAGGGATAAGTATAAATGAAAATAATCAAAAAAATATACAAATATGGAGAATTAACTTTAATGACCCAATATAAGGAAAAAGCAAGAAAAGAGCATATACTGACTGATTTGTTTTGGGAATGTACTTTGACATGCAATGCTAACTGTAAACATTGTGGAAGTAGTGCTGAAAAGAAAAAATATGAAGGAGAATTAAATACAACAGAGATTAAATCAGCATTTAAACAGATTGCTAATGATATGGATGCAAATAAAATATTAATAAATGTTACAGGTGGAGAACCATTAGTTAGAAAAGATTTATGTGAAGTTATGGAATATGCTACAAATGAATTAGGTTTTCATTGGGGAATGACTACAAATGGTATATTATTAAATGACGAGAATATTGAAAAATTAAGAAAAGCAAATATGGAAACGATTTCAATAAGCATTGATGGATTGGAAGAAGTTCATGATGCATTTAGAGGAGTTCCAGGATCATATAAAATAATAATAAATAATATAAAAAAATTAAGAAAAGCAGGATTTGTAAAACATATTCAAGTAACAACAGTTTTTCATAAAGAAAATATAAATCAATTGGAAGAATTATATAATATTATGTTAGATTTAGGATTAGATTCATGGAGACTAGTATCAATGGATCCAATAGGAAGAGCTAATGAAAATAATAATTTATTACTTAATGGAAAAGAAATAAGAAAATTACTTGATTTTATAAAAATGAAAAATAAGGATAAAAACTTAAAACTTTCTTATGGATGCCCAGGTTTTTTAGGATTGGACTATGAAAAAGAAGTTAGAGGAAATTATTTTTATTGTAGAACAGGTATAAGTGTTGCAAGTATCTTATATAATGGAGATTTATTTGTTTGTCCCAACGTGCCTAGAATAAAGAGATTTATACAAGGAAATATTAGAACTGATAATTTTAAGGAAGTCTGGGATAATAAGTATAAAGAATTTAGATTAAAAGATAGGACAAAATGTGAAGAATGTAGCAAATGTGAACAATGGGAATTTTGTCTTGGAGGGGCTTTTCATACATGGGATTTTACAAAAAATGTGCAAAATAAATGTACCTATAATATGTTAAAAGATAAAATTGAATAAAACAAATAAAACAATAATAATATTAATACCACCAGTACGTATGTAAGGTATACACTACAAATGTACTGGTGGTATTTTATAGTACAATTAGTGAAAAATAAATTGCATTAAGTAAAAAAGGAACAGTCCTGTATATATTTTTTGCAAATTTTCTTGTAAGATGAGTTTCTCTTGATAGTCAAAGCAATTAAAAACTATATAAAAAACTGTATATTTTGATGTCAACCTTGTGGATATTTACCACTTTTTTGGCTTTCATAACGATTGATACAAATATCAATCAATTTGCTAAAGTATATCACATTTTTTATGAAAAACAATAAGTTTATGAAAATTTCAGTAAAAAACTGCACTCGGAATGAGTGCAGAAAACAATTTGTTTTTTTAGTTACGGCTTACCAGCATTCACATTCCTTTTAACGATGGCAGAAAGCACATCGTAAGCAATGGAATCAGTGCTAAAAACCTTGTCACAAGTAGTAGTGTCTGGAGAACAATTTGCATCATCTTTGTTCTCGTACACTATGTTGTACCCGATCAAACTTCACAGACCTACCAGGCGGTTATCACCAGAAAGGTCAACATTCTTATACGGACAATAACTTTCGTTTTCATATTTTGCCATAACTTTTTTCTCCTTGCGTATAATACGCGTTCTTTGTTGATAGTCTTCTACTGATGAAACGGAGTAAAAACCATTCATCATACTATAACATACTTTACATAAAAATACAAATTTTCTCTATAACTAGTTCTTTTTTTTATTTTGCATCTTTGTACGATAAATTTAAAGGGAATGTCTTGCATTTTTTTGTTTAATTATGATATGATACTTCTATCAATGCATTAGATTTTGAAAAAAGTATTTTTGGAAAGACTCACAAAAAGATTGGTCTAGTACAATGAAAACAAATTGAAAATATTAAAATTAGAAGTGCAAGAGTTGAATTGGATAAAAAATGGAAAAAATGTTTGAACTAGGAAAATATGTATTCGCGTATTAACATATATCGTTGTAATTGCTTATTTATACATAGTAAGAAATTACTTAAGCTAATTAGTTTCTGTTATTGGCTTTATACTATTGATATTATCGTTAAAATATATAATAAAAATATTAAATAAATACTTAATTAAAAAAAATACATTAAAGTAATAATGGAGTTTATAATGATTGATGTAGTTGAAATAACACTAAATGAATTTAAGGAAGATATCTATGTTAAATATATTAGATTATTTCCCAAAGATGAACAAAGAGATTGGAAAAAAATAGAAAGAACTTATAAAAATGGAATTGAGAAGTTCTATAAAATTTTATTAAAAGATATAACTATTGGATTTTTTATGTTGGAAAAATTGAGTGACAATTATCCATTTTATATAGATTACTTTGCTATATTTAATGAATTTCAAAATAAAGGATATGGAACAAAAGCTATGCAAATTCTAGAAAATAAGATTACTGTTGGTAAGGGAATAATTGCAGAAATTGAAAAAGAAAATATAAACAATCCAATTACTATAAAAAGATTTGAATTTTATAAAAGACTTGGATTTAATAAGAGTGGATCTGAATATTTATTGTATGATGTATTATACACACCAATAATAAATATAAATAAGAATATTGATAAAAGAAATATGGATATTATCTTTTTTGATTACTACAAAACTAATTGTGGAGAGCTGGATGTAAAAACTAAATGTAAAATTATTAAATAAGATATATGGAAAAAACTATGGATGAAAGTAGATTAAGATACTCCTTGGCTGTGGCTAAAAAAATGGTTGAAATAGGAAAAAAATATAACTTCAATGATAACGAATTAAAAGACTTATTTGTATTAGAATTTTATCATGAGATTTGTTATGAATGTGGAAACAATTCTAATCATGCACATATTAGCGGAGAAATATTAAAAAGAAATAATTATAAGTATTGGAAAGAAATTTATTATCATGGCAATATAAAAGAAACTATCGAATACTTGAATATTCGGTGGAGGTATAAGGCTGTAAGAGTTCTCGCTACCCAATACCTTTTTTTTGCTGGGACTAATATGCCTGGTCGATAATCTTAACAATCTCGTCAAGATTATCATAAATACGGTATTCTTTTGCATTGTTACTTCTTTTTCTCCATAGATTTTCTCTTTTACCTTTTAAAATTCTTACTTTCTCCTCTAAATTGTATCTATAAGATTTAAGTTCTTCTAAATTATTAATTTTATTTTCAGATAGTAAAATAGTTTGCTGATTTAAACTTTCTAGATGTTTTATTGATATTTTCATTTCTTTTGTAATTGGTACTCTATAATTATTAAATTCAATTTGTATATTCTAATTTCATAAAAATCACTCCATTTTATTTAAAAAATTATTATTTGCATACAAGAAATCTAAATTATCGTATTGTCTTTGTTCATAATTTTGATAATTATTTTTCTATACTATATTACTATAATTATTATTGTTATAGTTCGGTAGTAAATTTTCCGTGTCTTGAGTTGTAGATTTTCCAATTCGGGATTCATTTTCTAGTGAATTTTAAAAAAATATCTCAATTTTCATCAACCCATTGTTTTTTTAGATAGAGAAAGTCTATTTAATAGAAATCCATATAATAATTTCCTTGTTGATTTTATTTTGCCTTTGTATTTCTTATTAAAGAACAATTCCATTGGTATTGGGTAATAGAGATAAGCAAAACATTTGTGAGCTTTGTATGGTATAAATTCCATTTCTACATCCTTTCTGATAATCAGAATAGGAAGAATAATAAATAAATGATATAATTGATAGAACTATCAAAGATTAAAATTTTCTCGACATGTAATCCCAACATTTTATATGAATTATTGGGTATTTTTTGAAACTTTTCAGAACTATTTCAAAGCACCTATAAAATTGGCACTTTTGCCGAAATTACGCAAAAAAATACAGGTTAGAAATTTGTTTTCTAACCTGATATTTTGGTGCCATCGAAGTAGTTATCTACAACTTTTTTGGCTCTCTTGACGATTGATATAAAAATCAATCAATTTACATATCAAAATATTATAAAAAAATCAAGTATTTTTCAATCAATTTTACATTAAAATTTTTTAAATAATTTTTCTAAAGGTATTTTTCAAAATAAGAACAGGTAGAGAAAAATTCCCTACCTATTCCACAAAGAAACAAATTATGAAATTATTATCCTACAAGGTTAATGCTACAATAGCTTATCATAAACTCAAAGAAACTCTTAAATTTCTCATAGGCTTTTGCATTAATTGCAGTATTCTCGTCAGTTGTATTTCCATTGTCAGCTTTAACCTTTGCTTCATATAATTGATAAATTAAGTGAGGACAAGGTTGTATCAAAAAAAACTCTGAGCCGTCATCCATTCTTACTGAAAATTTGCCATACTTATTAAGATAAACATTGTACTCCTTTAAATCCTCATCAATATGAGGATAAATGTAGAAGCACTTATGTGCCCAAATAAGTTTATTAATTCCACTTGCAACCATAGATGCTTTTGTCCATAACTCTTTATTAACTTCTTGCATAAAATTAGCCTCCTTATAAAAGATTAAATTAATGTTAAATGCGTTTCTACTTTTGAGCCTTCTTTCCTCCTTATCTTAAATTATCAATGTACTTCTTTGTTTTTACACTTTAAAACATTTTACAAATACATCTGTATTAAACTAGTGATTACACTAGACTGCATAAGTGAAGATATGTTAAAAAGCTTACTGCTTGTAGATATTTATTATACAAAATTTTCTATTAAAAGTCAACTTGACATAATTTTAAGCAATAGAATTATAAAACAAAATACGATTTTTTTAAGTATAAATTAATTCTTTATATATAATTTCCTCAGCTTGTGCCTTAATAAAGTTCATTGTACCAACCCAATAAAGCATATCTGTATTTTTCATATCTTCTGTCAAATTATTTTTTGCTTTTAATTCACTAATAATCTGTTGTACTCTATTATCTGCTATTTCTTGTATTTTTTTTTATTCTTAATTGTCTTGTTTTCATCTGGAATAGTTACTTTTCTAGCAATATTATTTGCAGTCTCATTATCATTGCTGTCAAATAAGCCATTTTTATAGTAGCATTTGCTATTTTAAATGTTGGTACAATTTTAGCTAATTCCTTAACTTGTTCATTATACACATCAATCATTTTTATTCTATATTCTTACTCCAATGAAAACACCTCCTTGAAATTTCTTCGAAGCATAGGACTTTGACCTTGTCATAAGTCCTAACCCCCTATATGTTATGACATACTATCATAACATGGGGCTCTTCGAGGCAGTTACTTTCTGAAAATAAAAAATACCATCCTTTTCAGAATGATATTTGTATCATCTGTTCAATTTAGTTCGAACAGATACGTCATTGGTGCAGATGGCCGGAATCGAACCGGCACGGTTTATTCAACCGCAGGATTTTAAGTCCTGTGCGTCTGCCAGTTCCGCCACATCTGCATAACTATAAACTGGCTTATGTCTTACGACAATGATTATTATAAGACAATTATAGATATTTGTCAATAGAAAAAACAAAAAAAATCAAAAAAATTTAAAGATGAGATAAATTGAAGTTACACATTGAAAAAAGATAAAATAAATGATAAAATTAAGATATATAAATATAAAATTAGGAGGAATAAAAAATGGGATTAATAAAAGCAGCAGTAAGTGCAATAGGAAGTACTTTACATGATCAATGGAAAGAAGCAATTAGATGTGAAGAAATGGGAAATGACATATTAATGATGAAAAAAACAACAAAAAATGGAGTTATATCAAATGGAAGCACAATAATAGTTGGACAAGGTCAATGTGCAATTATATATGATAATGGAAAAGTAATTGATGCAACTGCAGAAGAAGGATATTATAAATTTGATACATCATCTACACCATCAATGTTTGAGGGTGAATTTAAAGGAATGTTTAAAGAAATGTGGGAAAGATTTACATATAATGGAGCTTCAAGTAAGCAACAAGCAGTATTCTTCTTTAACATAAAAGAAATTATAGATAATAAATTTGGAACACCTACACCAGTTATGTATGATGATTGGTCACATGCAATACCAAATCAAATGACAGGAGAACTATTACCATTATCAGTTAATATAAAATGTTTTGGAAGTTATACATTTAAACTAACAGATCCAGCTACATTTATGAGAGAAATAGCAGGAATGAGTGAAGTGTATAAAAAAGAGCAATTATTAGAACAAATGAGAAGTGAAGTAATGGATTCTTTTGAAAAAGTATTAAATGAATTAGGATGTATAAATAAAATTCCTGTACGTTCATTACCAAGTCAAAAAGCCAAAATAAAAGAAATAATGGCTCAAGATAATTTTGATAATAGAATTAAAGGAAGAGGAATATCAATTGAAGGCTTTAATATAGAATCAGTAACATTAGATGATGCATCACAAGAAAAAATCAATAATTATGAATTAAGTTCAAATGCATATATGCAACAAGGAACAATGGTTGGAGCTTATGCACAATCAATGAAAGATGCAGCTAATAATGCAAATGGTGCAGCAACCGGATTTATGGGAGTTGGAATGGCTAATATGGCATCAGGTGGTGTAATGGGAGGTGCTACTAGTGCTCCTTGGCAAAATACAAATAATTCATCAGTAAATAATAATCAATCTTTAGATACATGGGAATGCCCAAAATGTAATAAACAAGTAAAAGGAAACTTCTGTCCAGATTGTGGTCAAAAGAAGCCAGAAAAATCATTTTGCTCAAATTGTGGTCAAAAAGTGGAAAGTGGAGCAAAATTCTGTCCAAATTGTGGATCTAAATTAAACTAAAGGAGAAAAATTAATGAAAGTTACAGCAGACAATAAATGTCCTAGTTGTGGTGCAAACGTAAAATTTAATCCAACAACACAAAAATGGGATTGTGAATATTGTGGTAGTTCGTATGATATAAGCGAATTTGAGAAACAACAAGAAAAAGAAGTAAATGAAAATATAGGTATTGAAATTGATGAATATACATGTCCTAACTGTGGGGCAAAAGTTGTTACAGATGCTAATACAGTTGCAACACATTGTGTATATTGTGGAAATACTACGATTATGAAAAACAGACTTCAGGGTGAATTTAAGCCAGATAAATTAATTCCATTTAAAACAACAAAAGAAGAAGCAATAGAAGAATTTAAGAAAAATGTGAAGAAAAGATGGTTTGCTCCATCAGAATTTCATAATGAAAATAATATAGAAAAAATAACTGGAGTATATATTCCATTTTGGTTATATGATAGTCGTATGACAGGAAATATACAAGCGAGAACAACTAAAACAAGATGCTGGAGTTCAGGAGATTATGATTATACAGAAACTTCCAAATTTCGTTGTATGAGAAGTGGTGAACTAGAGATTCAAGATTTACCAGTAGATGGATCAACTAAATTTGAAGATGAAATAATGGATTCTATAGAACCATATAATTATCAGGAATTTAAACCATTTAATAGGTCATATTTATCTGGATTTTTTGCTGAAAAATATGATTTAAATAAAGATGAAGTATATGATAGAGCTAAACAAAGAATGGAAAATACAATAGTGAATGAATTAAAATCTACAATAAAAGGATATGATTCAGTAACAATTGATAATTCTAATATTAATATTAGTAATGGAGAAGTTGAATATGCATTATTGCCAGTATGGATGTTAAATATAAAATTTAATGAAAAAATGTATACATTTGCAATGAATGGACAAACAAAAAAAGTGGTAGGTAGTGTACCAATTGACAAAGGAAAAGTTATAAAAAAATGTATATTTTTTTGGGGAATAGGATTTATTATATTTCTTATATTTAATTTAATAAGGGGAATGATGTAAATGAAAAAGAAAATTAGAATTTTAAGTTTTTGCATATTCTTTATTAGTGCTATTATATTTAGTAATTTCTACAGTGTGTACGCATATACTGATTTAAATGGAGTTGGGAGTTCTAATGCAAAAAGAACAACACCAAATGTAGACAATACTTTAAAAATATATGATTATGCAAAATTGATACCAGAAGAAAAAGAACAAAAAATTTATGAAAAAATTAAAAAATTTATATCAAGTTATAATATGGATATGGTTATTGTTACAATAGATGAAAATCCAAAAAGTAGTTCAATGGACTACGCAGATGATTTTTATGATTATAATAAATTTGGAATTGGAGCAAATAAAAGTGGAGTATTATTCTTAATTGATATGAGTAATAGAAAAATGTGGATTTCAACAACAGGAGATGCAATTGAGATATATAATGATAAAAGAATTGATGCTATTTTAGATTATACATATGATAAAATTTCTAAAAAGGATTATTCTGGATGTGTAGAACAATTTATAAAATATGCAACATATTTTGCTAAAAAAGGAAGAAATGGAGGAGATAATATATTATCAATATCTAAGATATTGATTAGTTCATCAATTGGTGGAGTTGTTACTATGATAATATTTTTAATCATAGGCTTGGTTTCACATAAAAAACCACAAAAAAATAAAGAAGCTAGTACATATATTTCAAAACCATTAAAACTAACAGATCAAATGGATCAATTTGTTGATAAACATGTTTCACAAACAAGAAGAGTTGAAAATGATTCTTATAGTGGTGGAAGTTCAACACATTCTGGAAGTAGTGGAACAACACATGGTGGTGGAGGAAGAAGTTTCTAACATGTAAAAAGTGATTTTATAAAATAAAATCACTTTTTTAGTTTACATTTTCAAAAAATAATGATATAATATGCAAAGATTAGAAATAAAACCATAGAAAAAGCAAAGTAGATATATTAAAAAATATCACAGAGAGAATGGTAAAGATGAGAGCCATTTATATTAAATATATTGAAATTTCACTTTTGAGGTCTTCTTTTTAAAGTTAAAAACAAGTAGAAAGAAGCGGTAGAACCGTTAAAACTATAAAGAGGTTAATTAAGCTAGCTTATAGAGAAAATATTATATATAGGCAAGCTATTAATAAAATTAGGTGGTACCACGAAAGAGCCAATCGTCCTAAAAAATAGGAAGATTGGCTCTGTTTACGTTTTGTATAAAAAGGAGGAAATAAAAATGCAAAGCAAAATTGATGAAATAAAAAAATTAGCAGAAGAAAAAATATCAGAAATAAAAAATTCACAAGATTTACAAGAATTAAAAGTACAATTTTTAGGAAAGAAAAGTGAATTATCAAATTTATTGAAAGGATTAGGAGCATTAACAGCAGAAGAAAGACCAAAAGTAGGAGCACTAGTAAATGAAGCAAGAAAAGAAATAGAAGAAAAATTATCAATTGCAGAAGAACAAATAAAAGCAAAAATGTTAGAGGAAAAAATAGAAAAAGAAACAATTGATATAACATTACCATCAACAAAAATTCAAAGAGGAAGTAAACATCCAGTAAATAGAGTAATAGAAGAAATAGAAGATTTATTTGTGTCAATGGGATATGATGTAATTTCAGGACCAGAATTAGAAACAGATGAATTTTGTTTTGAGAGATTAAATTTACCAAAAGGACATCCAGCAAGAGATATGCAAGACAGTTTTTATATAACAAATGAATATTTATTAAGAACACAAACATCAGCTGTTCAAGCAAGAACAATGCTAGCAAATACAGAGAAAACACCAATAAGAATGATTTGTGCTGGAAAAACATATCGTAGAGAAGATGATGCAACACATTCACATCAATTTGGGCAAGTAGAAGGACTTGTAATAGATAAAAAAGAAAGACATGTATCACTTGCAGACTTAAAAGGAACACTTGAAATATTTGTAAAGAAATTAATAGGAAAAAATTGTGAATTAAGATTTAGACCAAGTTATTTCCCATTTACAGAACCATCTTATGAAGTAGATGTAAGTTGTTTCAAATGTGGGGGAAAAGGATGTAGCTTATGTAAGCAAACAGGATGGATTGAAGTTTTAGGAGCAGGAATAGTACATCCAAATGTATTAAAGATGAATGGATATGATCCAGAAGAATATGGTGGATTTGCATTTGGAACAGGACTTGAAAGATTAGCAATGTTTAAATATGGAATACCAGATATGAGATATTTATATTCAAATGATATTAGATTCTTAAGTCAATTTGACAGAAAGGACGAAGAGTAATTCGTAAAGGAGGATATAAAATGAAACTAAGTACAAACTTTTTAAAAGACTATATAGATATAGATGTAGATGTAAAAAAATTAGCAGAAGATATGACAAGAGTTGGAAATGAATATGATTCAGCAAGTAACTTAATAAATGCAACAAAATTAGTTATAGGACAAATTACAGAATGTGAGCCACATCCAGACTCAGACCATTTACATTTATGCAAAGTAAATATTGGAACAGAAGTATTAGATATAGTATGTGGTGCTCCAAATGCAAGAACAGGATTAAAAGTAATAGTAGCTTTAGATGGTGCAATATTGCCAGATAAAACAATAAAAAAAGGAATGATAAGAGGTCAAGAATCAAATGGAATGTTATGTTCAATAGCAGAATTAGGACTTGAACATAAATTTTTAAAACCAGAGGATTCAGAAGGAATAGCAGAATTAGGAGAAGATGCAGAAATTGGTGAAGATCCAATAAAATATCTTCAAATGGATGATGGAGTAATAGATTTTGAATTAACAGCAAATAGAGGGGATTTATTAAGCATTTTAGGAATGGCTTATGAAGTTGGAGCAATTTATGATAAAAAAGTAAAAGATGTTGATTTAAAACATAAAGAATTTGGAGAAGATATAAACAAAACATTTAAAACAGAAGTAAAAACAGAAAATTGTTCAAAATTATTAGTAAAGAAAGTAGAAAATGTAAAAATAGAAGAAAGTCCAATATTTATAAAAAATAGATTAATTGCATCTGGAATAAGACCAATAAACAATGTTGTAGATATTAGTAATTATGTAATGTTAGAATTAGGTCAACCATTACATTTCTATGATGCTGATAAATTAGGAAATAAACTAGTAGTAAGAATGGCAGAAGATGGAGAAAAATTAACAACATTAGATAATGTTGAAAGAACATTAACAAGTGAAGATATAGTAATTGCAGATGCTACACATGGTGTTGGTCTTGCAGGAGTTATGGGAGGACTTGAAACAGAAGTAGAACCAGATACGAAAAATATCATAATAGAATCAGCAATTTTTGATTCAGTAAAAGTAAGAAAAACGTCAAAGAAAATAGTAAGAAGTGAAGCAAGCAACAGATTTGAAAAAGGATTAGATCCAGAAAGAACAAAAATGGCAATTGAAAGAGCTTGCAAACTATTAGAAGAATACGCTGGAGGAACAGTCGTAACAGGAACTGTAGAATATGACAAAACAAATAATAAAGAAAAAGAAATCGAAATAACATTTAAAAATATAAATGATGTATTAGGAACAGTTATACCTAATGAAGAAATATTAAATGTATTCAGAAAATTAGGATTTACTTATAAAGTAAATGGAGAAACAATTAAAGTAACAGTTCCAACAAGAAGATTAGATATATCAATAAAAGAAGACTTAATTGAAGAAGTAAGCCGTATATATGGAGTTGACAATATAGAAGGAAAATTGCCAATTGTTCCAATGAGAAAAGGAAGCTATGATAAAACACAAAGAGAAATCAGAAATAAAATGATAGCATTAGGATTAAAAGAAACATTAACTTATGTTTTAATAAATGATAAAGAAGTAAATGGATATACATTAGATAAATTTGAACCATTAAAATTATTAGATCCAATAACAGAAGATAGAAATACATTAAGATATAGCATGATACCATCATTATATAAAGTATATGAATATAACAAAGCAAGAGAACAAAAAGATATATCAATATTTGAGATTGGAAAAGGATTCTATAAAAAAGGCGAAGTGTATGGAGAAGATACAAAATTATGTGTATTAATGTCTGGAAAATATTCAACAGGATTAAACAATAATAAAACTGTAGATTTTTATGTAATAAAAGGAATTGCAGAAGAAGTACTTGATTATCTTGGATATGCTGGAAGATATAGCTTTATGAAACAAGAGATGCCTAAAGAAATGCATCCAGGTCAAAGTGCAATGATAAATGTAAATGGTTCAAATATAGGTATGATAGGAAAAATACATCCAAGTGTAACAAAAGATGATGTATATGTTCTTGAAATTAATTTAGATGAATTGTTTACAAAAAAAGTAGGAAAGATGAAATATAAAGAATTTTCAAAATTCCCAAGCATTAATAAAGATATAGCACTTGTTGTTGATAAAAAAGCAGTATCAAAAGATATTGAAAAAGTAATTAAATCAGCAGGTGGAAGCTTGCTTACAAATATTGAAGTATTTGATGTTTATACTGGTGTTGGAGTTGGAATTGATAAAAAATCAATAGCATATTCTTTAACATTTTCAGACATGAAAAAAACATTAACAGATGAAGAAATTAATGGATTAATGGACAAAATAATTGATGCTGTATCTAAAAAATGTGGGGCAGAACTTAGAAAATAAAATTAATTCATTCAAACACAAATATTTACAAAATCTAAATAATATTTGAGTTGTATGAAAGGATTATTATATGGAAATAGAAAAATTATCATTAAAAGAAAAAATAGGTCAAATGGTTATGATTGGAATGGATACTAATTACATAACCGATAGAATAAAAGATATGATAATAAATTATAAAATAGGTGGAATAATTTTATATAGAAAAAATTTTGCAACATATCAGGATATGATAAATCTAATAAAAGAATTAAAGCAAATAAATCAGGGGAATAAGGTTCCACTATTTATAGCAATAGATCAAGAAGGTGGAAGAGTAAATAGAATGCCAAAAGAATTAAAAAATTTACCCTCTGCCAACTTGATTGCTAGTATTGGTGGAGAACAGATGGTAGCAAAAGCGGCTAATATAACAGGAGAGATACTACATAAATCTGGGTTTAACTTGAATTTTGCACCAGTATTAGATTTGAAAAGATATAATAAGCAAACAGTTATTGGAGACAGAAGTTATAGTGAAGATAAGGAAGTAGTAGCAAAATGTGGAATTGCTACAATGCAAGAATTGCAAAAAAATAATATAATATCTGTTGCAAAACATTTTCCTGGACATGGAGCTACAAAACAAGATTCACATTATTTTTTACCAGTGATAAATGTTCCAATTAGTAAAATTGAAGATGAAGATATGTATCCTTTTTCACAAATAATATCAAATGGAGCAGATGCTATATTAGTTGGACATTTGTTAATACCAAAAGTAACAGGTGTTTATCCAGCATCCTTATCAAGAAAATTTATTTGTAAATATATAAGAAAAAAATTTAAGTATAAAGGTTTGATAGTTACAGATGATTTAAAAATGAGAGCTATAAAATTATTTTATGGAGCAGAATTAGCTGTAAAAAAAGCATTTGAAGCGGGAAATGATATTATTGTATTTAGATTTAATAAAGAAGAGGAAAAAAGAGCATTAGATAATATTTTTAATTTAGTACAATCAGGTAAAATCAAAGAAAATAGAATAAATAGAAGTGTTAATAGAATTTTAAAAGTAAAGAAAAAATATAATATATCAGATATTAAAGAGATAGAAGGTATTAATATAGAAGAGATAAATGAGAGAATTACAGATGTACGAAAAAGATGTGAAATATTGACATAGAAGCCTTTTAAGTGTATAATATTATAGCAATTCCGTTTGAGAGTTGACATTCGAAAATTCACAGCTAACAACAGGAGGAAAACTATGATGACAGCAGTGATTATTGGCGTGGCTTTTTCAGCAATTGATGTGCTTGTTATGGCACTAATTTGCTTTGGAGTCAATCATTCTACTTTGAGTACGGAAGTAAAAGAGGACTTTAACAACAAAATTTTTGGCAGTGGACCTAGGTACAGAATTAATTTGATAATCACTTTTGTGTTGGCAAATTTTCTGATTGAATTTCTGGCATTTAATGCAGTTTTTTATTATGGACCTAGTTCGTGGCGAGAAACGAAATTTGAAGACAAAAATCTTTATTATTCAGGGATGAATTTTGAAGTTACTCCACTTATGACTATTGTTATTGAAGAAAATGATAAAGGAGAAGAGAAGCAATATATCATTGTAGAAAGAGAAGAAAAAATAAAGGTCACAGATAAAGCACCGTTTAGCGCATTATGGAAAGCATTAAAGATTGAAGTGAGCACTGGAAGAGTCGAATATCGGATATCCTCTGTTTATTGAGGATGAATAAAAAGCAGGGAGAGGGTTTTTTAATAAGGATCCTCTCCTTGCTTTTTTTTATTCAATTAAAACTTTACATAAATCTTGATTAATTTGCAATAATATGATATAATTTTGCTTAATATTTTTTTTAAAACTCCAAAAAGAAAGGAAAATAGAATAATGATAAATAAGTTTTATTTAGACAAAGAAAAGGATATAATTGTAAATTTAAGTAAAACAAGTGATGAAGAAATTACTTATGTATTAGAAACTCCAAATCATAATACAGGCAATTTAATAACAAACTTAGCCAATATTTGTGGAGTTAAAACAATAAAAAATGAAAATGACATGAAAATAATAACAGGAAAAATACCAGCAAGTATAAATAGTGATAATGAAGAAGTATATATTTTTAGATTAGGTGGAATAAAAATTGCTAATATTTATGAAAATAGAATAGAAATAAAAGCGAAAATTCCAGCTATAACCAAAACACTTATGTCACAAACCAAAAATTATAAATTACCTATTGAAAAAACAATAGTAAAAACATATATATTAAAAAAATCAAAATTTAGAACAGATTTACACACTCATATGAATGCAAATTTATTTCCAGATTGTTTGATTGCATTGGGAATTGTTCATCAGATAAGATATCCATTATATTATATAAAAAAATTAAATTTAAAAATGAATAAAGAACAAGAAGAAAAAATATATAAGCAAAGAGAAGAAATTGAAAAACAATTTATAGATAGTCCATTACAGGGAAAATATAAAATAAGAAAAATTGATGATAATACATTTATAAATTTTGCGGATTTTATTTTAAACAATCCTGAAAATGCAGAATATAATATTGAAAAGATTAGAACTAGTCTAGCCATAATGAAAGATGGACAAGCAGTATTTACAAATCTAGAAAAAAGTTATATTTATAGATATGTGTTTGCTAAAGGAATTGAAATGAAAGAAAAAATTTCTTTAACAAAAGAATTAATTGAGCAAATTCCAGAACCAGACATAAAAGATTATATTTATAAAATGTTAGATGATAAAAAAGAAAATAGTATATATAAAAATAACACATTAAGACAAGATAAATTATTATGGATAGCAAGGGAATATCAAAAACAAGGAATAAAATATGTAGAAATCGCAGATACAGATTTGGGAAAAAATGGAGAACCAGCTGTAAAAGTATTAGAAGAAGTACATTCATTGATGCCAGCTATTGAAAAAGAAACAGGAGTAAAAATTAGATTTTTAATAGGAATTAGAAGAATACCATTAACAATTATAAAAGATCAAAAAACAAGTAGTACATATTTAAAAGAAAATATTAATGTGCTTAGAGCAGTTGCCAAAAGCCCTTATGTTGTTGGAAGTGATTTTATTGGCGAAGAAATAAATGATATATCAGATTTACAACCTGTAATAAGAGAAATTGTTAAATATGTTAATGAAGAAGATAAAGACTTTACAATAAGAATTCATGCTGGAGAAAATGATAGTTTAAGAGATAATGTAAGAAAATCTATTATTTGTATAAAAGAAGCCTTGGAAGATGGGCAAAAAATGCCAAGATGTAGAATAGGGCATGGATTATATTCTGAAGATTTAAATACAGAAGCTGGAAAAGAGCTTATGAAACTATTAAAAGATTCAGGAGTAATAATTGAATTTCAATTGACTTCAAATGTAAGACTAAATAATTTAAGCAATTTAAATAATCATCCAATAAAGAAATTTTTAAACAATGGAGTAAAATGTGTTCAAGGAACTGATGGATGTGGAATGTATGGTTCTGATACATTTGATGAGCAATTAGCTCTTCAAAATTTGTTAAATCTTACAGATGAAGATTTTTCCAAAATGAGAGAAGTTGAAAATGAATTAATAGAAAAAAATGATGCATATTTTGAAGAAAAAAGTAAAAAATTTAATGAATTTCTTAATGGAAGAACTATTAAAGAAGCAGTTTTAAAATTAGAAGAACAATATATGAAACAAACAGAGAATGATGAAGAATTGAGAAATAATTCAAGTTTAGACACAGAAGAAGAACTATCACAAAAAATAAAAAAATTGCCAGTAGATAAAGTTCCAGTTGTAATTGCAGGAGGTAGTTTTAATACAAAAGGTAGAGAAACAGAAGCAACAGAAGAAGGAATAAAAGCATTAAGAAAATTTATTGAAAAAGTAAATAGTGATAATGTTTATTTTGTAATAGGACACCAAATGCAAGGATATGAAAAAGCTGCAGTTGAAATATCAAAAGAATTAAACAAAAATATTGAAATAGATGCAATTGTTCCTAAAAAAGTTACAGAAAAGGTAAAAAATAGATTACTAGATGAAAAGATTTCTGGGATTTGTATTTCTACAGAAGCAGAAGAACTTGGAATATATAAGAGCTTTAATTATGAAATTTTTGAAAGAAGAAAATCAATAGTAATAGCATTTGATGGAAATTCACCTGTTTCAAATTTAGTACAAGAAGCAAAAAACGGAAAAGGAAAAGCCAAAATATATGTTAATTCAGATGTTGATGTATTAAGACAAAAAGCAGAATCACTACAAGGATATGTTAAAATATTTAATGATGAAAATGACATTTCAAGTGAAATTTTTGAAGATAATCCAGAAATTATTTAAAATAAATGTTGAAATATGAAAATATTAATGATAAAATAATCCTTGTAAAAAGGAGTCTACAAATGGAAAAAATAAAGATATTTATAGAAGAGATACAAAAGGAAAATATAATAGATATAGTAATTGCCATTGGTGTAATTTTATTGTTTTTTATAATAAGTTCATGGGGAACGAAATTAATATTAAGAATACTAAAAGTAAAAGAAAGAGATAAAAAGAAATTAAAAAGCAATGATATATATAAAGGTATAAAAAGTTTATTTTTATGTGTTGGATTATATATTGCAGTAGTAATTTTAAGTTTACCAGAAAATGCTTATGGAATTTGTGTAAAAATAATAAGAGTTATTGTAATTTTAAATATTGCAAGAATTTTGATAGGATTAATTTCACCAGATTCAAAACTAATAAAAAAAGTAAAAGAAAATGATAGATTATCAGAAAATCAAAAAGCAATTGACATGGGAATAAGAATTGCAAAAGTTCTTATATATGTAATAGCAACATTTATAATAATAGCAGATTTTGGATATGACTTAAATGGAATAATCGCTGGATTAGGGTTAAGCAGTGTTGTTATCGCATTAGCAGCACAAGAGCTTGTAAGTAATTTGATAAGTGGAGCAGCAATAGCTTCAGAAAAACCTTTTGAAATAGGAGATTGGATTACAGTTGGTGATATATCAGGAACAGTAATTGACATAAAATTCAGAAGTATAAAAATAAGAACAGTTGAAAATACAACAGTAACTCTTCAAAACTCAAAAGTTTTGTCAGAAGCAATAATAAATGCAGCATCAATAAATTCAAGAAGATTTGATTTAGAATTGAGATTACCATTAGATACTACAGCAAGTAAAACAGAAGAATTAATGAAATCAATAAAAAATATATTAGAAAGCATACAAGAAGTTAATGAAAAAACAATAGAAATAAATGTTGATTCAATAGAAACAGATGCAATAATTATAAAATTATTTATGTATGTTAATATAGTAGATTATAATGAATTTCTTTCATTTAAAAATAAAGTTAATTTGTGTATAATGAAATTATTAGAAAATAAAAAAATTAGATTAGCACATCCAAGTGCAGATTTATATGTAAATAAAGAAATGTTATATAAATAAAAAATAGAAAATACTACTAAAAATAGTGGTATTTTTTTTACAAAAAAATTTTTTTGAAAAAACTGGAATTTTTTTGTACAAGCAACATATAATATAATAAATCCCAAGTGTATCAATGCTTACGGAAATTTAACAAAATAAAGAAAAAAATTTGACAAAAAAGTAAACATTGTGTATAATAAATATGTCGTAAAAAGGAGGATTTGTTATTTTTATGGATAAAAAAGATAGAGCATCTATATCAATTATGAAAATCATTGGAGTAACTTTAATTGTGATTTTTATATTAGGAATAACAGTAATGGCTACGGAAGTAAGCGTTAGAACAGTTGATATAAAATTAGCTAATGGTTATCAAATGTCAGTTATTACATCCAAAACAAACGTATATGAAATACTAAAAGATAATAATATAATAGTAGAAGAAGACGAAAGAGTAACCCCAGGGTTAGAAGAAGATATAAATGAAAGTAATAAAATTGTTATAACAAATAAATCAGTTCAAGAGGTACAAGTTGCTAAAATATCAGAGAGTGGTATAGAAATAACTTATGATGAAATCTTAAAAGGATATTCACCAATTGTAGAAAAAATAGTTGTTGAGCAAGAAATAATACCTTATGAAACAATTACAAAAGATGCATCACAAGGTGCCACAGATACAAAAAATAAAGTAATTCAACAAGGTGAAGATGGTATAAAAGAAATAACATATAAAATAAAATACCAAAATGAAGAAGAAATTGAAAAAACAGTACTTTCAGAAAAAATAATAAAAGAAGCAGTTAATAGAATTGTTCAAGTTCAAAAAAATGTTGTAACAACATCAAGAAATACAGAAAGAACAGAAACAGTTGGAGAAAAAGTAGGAGAAACAAAGATATTCAAAGTTACTGCATATTGTCCATGTGCTAAATGTTGTGGAAAAACTACAGGAAGAACAGCTTCTGGAACAATGGCCACAGCAGGTAGAACAATTGCTGCATCTTCACAATTCTCATTTGGTACAAAATTAGATATAGCTGGATATACTTATGTTGTAGAAGATAGAGGAGGAGCTATCCAAGGAAATAGAATAGACGTTTTTATGAATTCACATGCTGAAGCATTGGCTTGGGGAGTTAAATACTTACCAGTTACAGTTGTTGAATAAAAATAATGGAGAGATTTTATAAAATTCTCTCTTTTTTTTATAAAAAATAGTGAAATTTTATAATAAACATGCTATAATAAAATAGCCGAGAGCTATGAAAATTAATAAATAATAAAATAAAAAAGGAGGAAATGTTTAGTTAAATAAAACTAACGTGAACCAACTAAATGAATCAAGAAAATATAAGAAATTTTAGTATAATTGCACATATAGATCATGGGAAGTCAACACTTGCTGATAGAATTATAGAAAAAACAGGTGTATTGTCTCAAAGAGAAATGGAAGAGCAAGTATTAGATAATATGGATATAGAACGTGAAAGAGGAATAACAATAAAATCTCAATCCGTAAGAATGAATTATAAAGCTAAAGATGGGAAAGAATATATATTTAATTTAATAGATACACCTGGGCATGTTGATTTTAACTATGAAGTTTCAAGAAGTTTAGCAGCGTGTGATGGAGCTATATTAGTAGTAGATGCAAGTCAAGGAGTAGAAGCACAGACATTAGCAAATGTATATTTAGCAATAGATAATAATCTTGAAATATTACCTGTAATAAATAAAATAGACCTTCCAAATGCAAGACCAGATGAGGTAAAAAAAGAAATAGAAGATATAATTGGAATACCAGCAATGGATGCACCATGTATATCAGCAAAATCAGGATTAAATGTTGATAAAGTTTTAGAAAGAATTGTAACAGATTTACCAGCTCCAAAAGGAGATGAAAATGCTAAAACAAAATGTTTAATATTTGATTCTTATTATGATAATTATAAGGGTGCAGTAGCTTATGTAAGAGTTGTTGATGGAACTGTAAAAATTGGAGACGAAATTTTGTTAATGGCTACGGGAAAAAGTTATGTAGTTACAGAAGTAGGATATTTTACTCCAGGAAATTATAAAGCAACTAGTGAAATAAAAGCTGGGGAAGTTGGATATATTGCAGCAAGCGTAAAGAGTTTAACAGACATTCATGTTGGAGATACAATAACACAAAAAGATAATCCAGCTGACAAGCCATTACCTGGATATAAAAAAGTAACTCCAATGGTATATTGTGGATTATATCCTGTTGATGGAAGTCAATATGAAAATTTAAAAATAGCATTAGAAAAGTTAAAATTAAATGATGCAGCACTTGAATATGAAACAGAAACATCTGCAGCATTAGGGTTTGGATTTAGATGTGGTTTTTTAGGATTGCTACATTTAGAAATAATAGAAGAAAGATTAGATAGAGAATTTGATTTAGGATTAATAACAACAGCACCATCTGTAATATATAAAGTTCATAAAACAACAGGAGAAGTATTAGATGTATATAATCCAGCAGATTTACCACCACAAACTGAAATTGCTTATATGGAAGAGCCAATTGTTACAGCTAATGTATTTACTCCAAAAGAATATGTTGGAAATATAATGGAAATATGTCAAAATCGTAGAGGTATTTTTATTGATATGAAGTATTTAGATGAAAGTAGAGTTCAATTAATATATGATATGCCATTAAATGAAATAATATATGACTTTTTTGATAATTTAAAATCAAGAACAAAAGGATATGCTTCATTTGATTATGAATTTAAAGAGTATAGAGAATCTAAATTAGTAAAACTAGACATTCATGTAAATGGTGAGCCTGTTGATGCACTATCATTTATAGTATATAAAGATAATGCGTATGAGAGAGGAAAGAAAATGGTTGAAAAACTTAAAGAAGTTATTCCAAGACATTTATTTGCAATTCCACTTCAAGCAGTAATAGGAGGAACGATAATTGCAAGAGAAACAATATCAGCCATGAGAAAAGATGTACTAGCAAAATGTTATGGTGGAGATATAACAAGAAAGAAAAAATTGCTTGAAAAACAAAAGAGAGGCAAGAAAAGAATGAGACAAATTGGAAATGTAGAAATGCCTCAAGAAGCATTCTTATCAGTATTAAAATTAGATGAAGAGTAAAGGAGAAAATATGAATCAAAATAGAAAGCAATATTATAAAAAAGATCGATTTGAAAAAAATAAAGGTGAACGAACTAAAAAAGATTACAGAAACAATAATGAAAAGAAAACAGAAAAAAATGTAGAAGAAACAAAAAAATTCGATGATCAAATTGAAGGCAGAAATTCAGTACTAGAATTATTAGAAAGTGGAAAAGATATAAATAAGATATTTGTGACAAGAGGAGAAAGACATGGTTCTATAAATAAAATTTTAGCAATTGCTAAAGAAAGAAAAATAATAGTAGTTGAAAAAGATAAAAGACAAATGGAAGAAATGGCACAAGAAGAAAATTATCAAGGTGTAATTGCAATAGTACCACCTTTTGAATATTCAGAAATTGATGATATTTTAAATACAGCAAAAGAAAGAGGAGAAGATCCATTTGTATTAATATTAGATGGAATAGAAGATCCACATAATCTTGGATCAATAATTAGAACTGCTGAAACAGCAGGAGTTCATGGAATAATAATTCCAAAAAGAAGAGCAGCTTCTGTTAATAGTACAGTTAATAAAACATCAGCTGGAGCAGTAGAATATATGAAAATTGCAAGAGTAACAAATATAACAGATGCAATAGAAGAACTAAAAAACGCAGGATTGTGGATATGTGGAACAGCTGTGGATACAGACAAGTATTACTACAATCAAGACTTAACAGGACCATTAGGAATTGTTATTGGTAATGAGGGAAAAGGTATTAGTGAGAAAGTAAAAAAGAACTGTGACTTTTTAGTCAAAATTCCAATGAAAGGAAATATTGAATCACTAAATGCAGCAGTTTCAACTGGAATTGTTGTATATGAATCTGTAAAACAAAGAATAAGAAAGGATTAATCAAATGAAAAAAAGTAGTAAAATTATAATAATAGTATTATCAGTAGTTTTAGTATTAGGAGCTATAGTTGGAACATTATTGTTTTTATTTTTTAAAACTGATGTGTTAAAAAGTAATAAAGAAGTATTTTTTAAATATTTATCACAAAATGTAGAGAAAATTGAGGATATAACAAATCCAAAAATTATTGAAAATTATACGAACTTAAATAATAGAGAAAAATATGAAATGAGAACAACTTTAAATGTTGAATATTCAGAAGGTGGAGAAATGTCAAATCCATTTAATGAAGTTACAGCTACAGCTTTAACACAAAAAGATGTAGGATATAATTATTCAGATTTTAAATTGTTATTTGGAGATCAAAATGTAATTGAACTTGAAGGAGTTCAAGAAGATTCTCTAGTTGGAATAAGATTTACAAATTTATTAAGCAAGTTTGTAAGCATAGATTTAGATAAAGAATTGCAATTAGTAGATGGAGATAGTAATGAAGAATATGTTAATAATTTAGAAGATTCTACAAATGAAACAAAACAAATAATTAAAGATTTACTATCAAAAGAAAATATAGAGGAATTAAAAAATAAATATTTCAATGTTATTGTAAATACTTTAAAAATGTCAAATTTCTCAAAACAATCTAATTCTATAATAACAGTAAATTCAGAACAAAAAAAGGTTGATATTTATACAGCAGAAATAAGTTCTAATAATATGCAAAACTTAGTTTTAGAAATTTTAAGAGATATAAGTTCAGAAGAAAAATTCACAAATTTATATGAAAAATATCCAGCATTACAAAAGCATATTGAAAGTCTTATTAGAACTGCTGAAGTAACAGAAATGCCAACTACCAAAGTTATGGTTTATAAAAAAGGAAATGAGTCAGTTGGTTTAGAAATTGATTACGGAACAAAAAGAGGTGTTATATATGTTGATTCAAAGGCAAATACAACACAATTACAATATAATGTATTAAATAGTGAAAAAGAAATATCAATAGCTGTTAATACGGCAAAAACAATTGCTGGAGATGAAGAAAATTATACAACACATGTAAAATATACAAATGGAGACGACATTAAAGAATATAATATTTCAACAGGTATATCAAACAGTAAAATGGATTATAAAGTTGAATATAAAAATGGAATTAAAAAGATTAATGTAAATCTAACAAATAATATATATGACGAAATATCAGAAAAGATGGAATTGAATTCAGATAATAATCTTGTTTTAAATGATTTAGATGCTACATCAGTATCAAATACAATTGGAGTACTAGTAACACAAGTACCAGGATTATTAAAAACAAGATATGACTGGTTATTAGCTAAAGTTAATTCAACAGAATTATTTGCCAAAATATCTAAAAATATTAGTGAATTTTTCAAATATACTGGGAATGAAATAATAATAGATCAAAGTAGTGGAGTAAATGAAGAACAAATTCAATTAGAAAAAAATCAATTTAATGCTAAATTTGAGTTTTATATTGGAACAGGAAAATCTTATGATGATGTAAAACAATTACTAGAGGTCGTAAAAGACAATTTAAAAGACGTTGAGTTAACAATGGTAGAAACATCTACATCTGGTAGCAAAGGAAAACTAAATATCAAGTTAAATATTGAAAAAGGTACTACAAATAATGAATTGGTTGAAAGCTTATTGACTAAAATAGAAGAAAAGAAGAAATATGATATATCAATGAGTTATAATTCAAATAGTAATTTAATTGATACTATAGTTATTCAAGAAAAATAATATAAAGAAAGGAAAATAGGATGAATCAAATATTGATAACCGATACGGTATATGTTACACCTGAACTAAGAAGAAAAAAGAAAATATACAAAGTCTTATTTATAATATCCTCATTTCTTTTGGTATGTTTTTCAACTTTATATATTTATGCAGAATATGATAGAAATAAAGAAACAGAAATATCTAATGATATTTTAAAAGATATGAATAAAGAAGAAAATGATGATACACTTGTTAGTGAAACAGAAAATTCTTTAATAGTAAAAATAACACAAGATGTAGCAAAAGAAGCCGAGAATAAAGAAACAACGGCAAAAGAAGAAATAGAATCAAATAATAATGTTCCTGTATCCTCAGTTTATACGGATAAAAAGGGAAATCAATATAATTATATAGCAAGAATTGTTATCCCTAAAATAGAGGTTGATTATCCTATATTAGATCATTGGAGTGATGAGTTGCTAAAAGTTTCAATTTGTAAATTTCATGGACCTAATCCAAATGAGGTGGGAAATTTATGCTTAGTTGGACATAATTATTGGAATAAAAGATTTTTCAGTAGAATTATGAATCTAGATATAGGGGATATAATTCAAATTGTCGAAATAAGCGGAAAAACAGTAGAGTATGAGGTATATGATATTCATACAGTACTTCCAGATAATGTTGATGATACAACACAAAAAACAAATGGAAGAAGAGAAGTAACTTTAATTACTTGTACAAAAGATAGTTCACAAAGAATAATTGTAAAATGTAAAGAAAAAATATAACGAAAAAATCTCTTTATCATATAATTTGATAAGGAGGTTTTTTTATGGCAAAAATTTTAGTATATAATCAAGATACGAATAGGATGGAAACATATTATAGAGGTGAAAATGAATCAATGCCATATAATACTAATGGAACTTTAAAAGTTAAAGAATTTAGAGGTTCAAGTAAAAGTAATATATTATGGACTGATAAAAGGACTATTCAAGCATGGAATAGTCAAAGATATATATATGGTGCTCCAATATATGTTGGATTTGCATTTAAAAGGCCTTATGAAGGAGGACATCGGAAATCAGAGCCAACATTATGCACGGAACAGCATTTGATGTAGGTCAAACATTAACAAATGCTCAGAGAACAGTTTTAAGAAATAGTGCTAGAAATTCTGGTGTATGGAGCTATATAGAACCTGCATCACTTTCACCAACATGGGTTCACTTTGATAGAAGATTTGGAACACCAGCATGTAGTAGTGGAGGATATCCAATAATAAGACAAAATTCACGAGGAAATTATGTTTGTATAGCTCAGGATGATTTAAATACATTGGGATATACAACTGGAGGATTGGATGGTGTATTTGGAGGTAAAACACTTCAAGCAGTTAAAAGATACCAAACAGCAAGAGGTTTAACTTCTGATGGAATAATAGGATGTAATACATGGAGGTCTTTACAGGAAAATGTTGTTGGAACAGGAGCTACAAATACAACAATAAAGTAAAAAATAAATAATTTATAAAAAAAATAAAAAAATTTTAAAAATGTATTGACAATTTTGGTAAAACATAGTATACTTATCAATGTCGAAAGACATGGTCGCTTAGCTCAGCTGGGAGAGCATCTGCCTTACAAGCAGAGGGTCATAGGTTCGAGCCCTATAGCGACCACCATGTTTTACGGCCTGGTAGTTCAGTTGGTTAGAACGCTAGCCTGTCACGCTAGAGGTCGACGGTTCGAGCCCGTTCCAGGTCGCCATTTTTTTATATAAAAATATGGAGTATGGCTTTATAGCTCAGTTGGTAGAGCAGGGGACTGAAAATCCCCGTGTCAGTGGTTCGATTCCACTTGAAGCCACCAGGAAATAAGTTGTTAGAAAAGTATATTTTTATGAACAGCTAGAAAAAAAGAAGTAGTAAATTGTTACTACTTCTTTTTTTGTATCCAAATTTTCTGTATTTGAATATAATAATTCAAAGGAGAGATGTATGAATTATCAAGAGTTTATAAATGAATATAATGGAAAGTCTTTTGATTATGATGGAGTATCTGGAATACAATGTGTAGACTTAATAAAGATGTATATAGATAAAGTATTTGGGATAAAAGGCGGAACATGGGGAAATGCTAAAGATTATTACAATAATTTTAGCAAATTACCATTTAAAGACATTTTCATTAAAATAGAAAACGCAAATCAATTAATACCGCAAAAAGGTGATATATGTGTTTGGGGAGAAAAAATAGGAAGCAAATATGGACATTTAGCAATAGCGACAGGCGAAGGGAACAATAATGAATTTAATTCCTATGATTTAAATTGGGAAAACAAAATTGTTCATAAAGTAACACATTCATATAAAGGACTATTAGGAGTTTTAAGGGCAAAGGATCAGAGCAAAATAATTACACAAACCAATATCCAATATAAAGTCCATTTGCAAGATATAGGTTGGACTGAATGGAAAAAACTTGGAGAAGTAGCAGGAACAGTTGGTGAGGCAAGACAGATTGAAGCGATAGTGCTACAAGGGAATAATGGAATAGAATTATCATATAGAGTACACATGGATGGACTTGGATGGGGAAAATTTGTAAAAAATGGAGAAGTAGCAGGAACTACTGGCGAGAATAGAAGAATTGAAGCAATTGAAATAAAATCAAACAAGACATTACAAGTTCAGGAGCATGTTCAAGATGTTGGTTGGATGCCAGTTTCAAAAGGAACACAAATTCATATTGGGACAGAAGGAAAAACATTAAGGCTTGAAGCATTTAAAATAAAAATAATTTAATATAAATATGGTAATTGATAGAGAGTAGTGCTATAATAACAATATTAATTTTTTTATCTCCAAATGGAGTTGACATATATGAACGAAAAACATCACAATAATTTGTTAGGAGAAATATGATGAATACAATCAAAGAGAAAATTATAACAATTAGCGCGAAAGAAAAGATCAAGAATATTTTTTTGCTAATGTCATCTTTAGTATTGAGTTTGATTCTTATTGGAACATATACAGAAAATGACAAATGGATTATTGTAATGATAGTTACTATATCATTAAGTTTTATACTGATGTTCCAAACATTAGAGATAATTGGAAAATGTGAAAAATCTGTTTTAAAAAATAATAGCTTATGTGTAATATTATTGAGCAAAAAAGAGTTTTTAATAAGTATATTTCTTATTGTTGCTGAGATTTTAACAGAAATGGTCAATGTGTTATTGGACAAAGTATTATATTTAATCAATGATTTGATATGCTCGATAATCGTGATTTTGCTTTTGGGAGTGATTGTTTTTTTGTTAGTAATTTTGCCAGTCAAAGTTACAGAATTCTTTGAGAAAAAAATAAAGTAAGACAAATAGATAAGTACAATTTGTACTTATCTATTTTGCTTAATATAGTTATAAAAAACTTTTAAAATTAATAAATATTTAAAAATGAAATATGAAAGGAAAATAAAATGAAAAAGAAATATTGGTTAATTTTATTAGTTACAATTTTAGTTTTAGTTGGAGGTATATATTTTTTGAAAAAAGGTTTTAAAACAGAAAAAAACGGTAATAATAAAGATAGTCAAAAAATCGTAGATTATATATTAAATCTTAATTCTTATGAAACACAAATAACAGTTACTGTTAATAGCAATAAAAATAATAATAAATATATAATAAAACAAATGTATCAAAAACCTAATGCAAGTTCACAAGAAATAGTAGAACCCAGTAATATTGCAGGAGTAAAAATACAATATGATGGAACAAACTTAAAAATAGAAAATTCACAATTAAGTTTAGAAAAAATTCTAGAAAACTATGAATATATAACTGATAATTGTTTAGATTTATCAAGTTTTATAGAAGACTATAATACTTCTAATGAATCAAAATATGAAGAAAAAAATGGAGAAATAATAATGAAAACAAATAGTAAATTGGAAAATATATATTTAAAAGAAAAAGCATTACATATTAGTAAAGAAACAGGACTTCCAATAAAAATGGAAATAATAGATAATAAGCAAAAATCTATAATTTACATATTATATAATGAAGTGAAGATTAATTAATATGTAATTGTGTTATCTTTGCTTCAAGTTAAGATATAAATAAAATACGAATATATAGACTTAATATATAGTAATTTTAGGAGTGAAGAAAATGATAATAAAAAGAGGAGATATGTTTTATGCAGATTTAAGTCCAGTTATTGGGTCAGAACAGGGTGGTATAAGACCAGTTTTAATAATACAAAATGATATGGGAAATAAATATAGTCCTACTGTAATTGCAGCTGCTATAACATCACAAACAAATAAGACTAAACTTCCAACTCATATAGAAATAGGAGAAAAGACTAGTGGATTAAAAAGTAACTCGGTTGTTTTAGCTGAACAGATACGTACAATTGACAAGAGTAGACTTAAGGAAAAGATAGGCCACATCGATGATTCAGACATAATGAATAAATTGAATAATGCTTTGGGAGTTAGTTTCGGCCTTGAATAATAAAAAAAATTGTCGAAAAATACTTGATTTTTTTTTATTAAACTAATATAATGTCGATAAATTAATAAGAAGAGGTGAAGAAAACGGATGAGAAAAGCACTTCAAAATGAATTAAATAATAAAGAACATGAAAAATATAAAATAATTGCAGTAGATGATGAATCAGGAATAATAGATTCTTTATCTGTTTTTTTAAAGAGAACAGAATATGATTTTGTTGGATTAACAGATCCAATTGAGGCAATAGAGAGAGTAAAAAATGAACACTTTGACATGATGTTATTAGATTTTATGATGACTCCGTTACATGGTGATGAAGTCGTAGAAGAAATAAGAAAGTTTAATAAAGATTTATATATTTTATTATTGACAGGTCATAAGGATTTAGCTCCACCATTAGAAACTATAAAAAGACTTGATATTCAAGGATATTGTGAGAAAAGTGATAAATTTGATCAATTACTTTTATTAATTGAGTCTGGAATAAAATCTCTTGAACAAATGAATCAAATACGAAAAATAAATAAAGAGTTACAGGAGTCAAAAGAACAATTAGAAAAAGCATATTTGGAAACTGTGCAAACATTAAGATATGCAGTAGAAGCAAAAGATAGTTATACAAGAGGACATTCTGATAGAGTTTCAGAATATTCTGTTTTAATTGGAGAAAAAATGGGGCTATCTGAAGAAGACTTAAGAATTTTACGTATAGGTGGGTTATTCCATGATATAGGAAAAATTGGTATTCCAGATAGAATATTATTAAAAGAAGCTAAATTAACAGATGAAGAATATGCAGAAATCAAGAAACATCCTACAATTGGTGCACATATTTTAGAGGATGCAGAAGCATTTAAAGATATGGTTCCAATAGTAAAATATCATCATGAAAGATTTGATGGAAGAGGATATCCAGAAGGATTAAAAGGCAAAGAAATTCCTCTATTTGCAAGAATTGCAGCAGTTGCAGATACATTTGATGCAATGACAAGTAAAAGAAGTTACAGAAATGCATTAGCATTAGATATTGTTATTGGAGAAATTGAAAGATGTAAAGGATCTCAATTTGATCCTCAAATCGCAGATATATTTTTAGATATCTTAAAAAATGAATATGAAAAAATAATTGATATTCAAAGTAGATATATAACAAATGAATTTGATAATAACTAAAAATAAGCAGTTGATTTATTTATCAACTGCTTATTTTTTATAATTTCATACTAAGTCCAACTTTTTTTCTTTCAGAATCTATTTTTATTACTTTAACTTTTACAATGTCACCAACAGAAACTACTTCTGAAGGAGATTTTATATATTTTTCACTCATTTCAGAAAGATGAACTAACCCGTCATATTTAACACCAATATCCACGAAGGCTCCAAAGTCTATAACATTACGAACAGTACCTGTTAAGATCATACCAATAGTTAAATCTTCAAATTTTAAAACATCATTTCTTAATACTGGCTTTGGCATGTCTTCTCTAGGATCACGACCAGGTTTTGAAAGTTCTGAAATAATATCAGATAAAGTCATTTCACCTATATTTAATTCTTTTGAAAGTTCTTTTATATTTACATTTTTTAATTTTTCTCTTAATTCATTTATACATTCTTTATTTTTTAAATCATTTTTTGTAAATCCAAGTTTTGTTAAAAGTAATTCAGTTTGTTCATAGCTTTCTGGGTGTACAGCTGTGTTTTCAAGTGGATTAATTCCATCAGGGATTCTTATAAAGCCAGCACATTGTTCAAAAGCTACTTTACCAAGCTTAGGTACTTTTAAAAGTTCTTTTCTTTCTTTTAATTTTCCGTTTTCATCTCTATATTTTACAATATTTTTTGCAATTGCACTGTTAATACCAGAAACATAAGAAAGTAGAGAAGGAGTGGCTGTATTTACATCAACACCAACTTTATTTACACTATCTTCAACAACACCAGTTAGACTTTCAGACAATTTCTTTTGATTAACATCATGTTGGTATTGACCTACACCAATTGCTTTAGGATCAATTTTTACTAATTCAGCAAGTGGGTCTTGTAATCTACGAGCAATTGATATTGCACCTCTTATAGACACATTTATGTCTGGATATTCTTCTGTTGCAAGTTTTGAAGCAGAATATACAGATGCACCAGCTTCGCTAACAATAACATAGCAAACATCATGTTTTACTTCTTTAATCATATCAGCAACAAACATTTCAGATTCTCTTGATGCAGTACCATTACCAATTGCAATCATATCAACATGATCTTTTTCGATTAAAGATAATAATGTCTTTTTTGCACCTTCAACATCATTTTGAGGAGCTGTTGGATAAACAGTTGCAATATCTAAAACTTTTCCTGTTTCATCAATTATTGCTATTTTACATCCAGTTCTATATGCTGGATCAAATCCCATAACAGTTTTACCTTTTATTGGAGCACCTAATAATAATTGTTTTGCATTTTGACCAAATACTTTAATAGCTTTTTCTTCAGCTTTTTCAGTTAAATCTGAACGAATTTCTCTTTCAATAGAAGGCTCTATTAGACGTTCATAAGCATCTAAAATAGTATTTTCTAACATTAATTTAAATTGTGAGTCACCTTTTATAATGTCTTTTTGCATGTAATATAGAATTTTATCTTGTGGTTTTTGAATATAGACTTTTAGAAATTGTTCATTTTCGCCTCTATTTATAGCAAGAATTCTATGACTTGGTAGTTTATAAACAAGTTCAGAAAATTCATAATACATTTCGTAATTTGTTTTTTCATCTGGTTTAGTAGCTTTTGTGCATATAGTACCTTCTCTATAACATACCTTTTTTATGTATTTTCTATATTTAGCATTATCAGATATATTTTCAGCAATTATATCTAGTGCACCTTGAATAGCATCTTCAGCAGTAGAAACAACTTTGTCTTTGTTTTTCTTATCTTCATCTGATAATGTATCTATGTTTATATATTTTTTTGCTATTTCATAAATATTTTCTTTTTCTTCTTGAGCTAGAATTATGTCTGAAAGAGGTTCTAATCCTTTGGCTCTTGCAACTGTAGCTCTTGTTTTTTTCTTTTGTTTGAAAGGTCTATATAAATCTTCTACTTCTGCAAGTGTTTCTGCTGAGGCAATTGAAATTGTAAGTTCATCAGTCAATTTTCCTTGTTCATCTATAGACTTTATAACTTCTTCTTTTCGAGTTTCAAGATTTCTTAGGTAACTTAATCTTTCACCTAAATCTCTTAAGATTTCATCACTTAATCCACCAGTAACTTCTTTTCTGTAACGAGCTATAAATGGGATAGTGTTTCCATCATCAATTAATTTTACTGTATTTTCAACTTGTTCTGGTTTTATTTTTAATTCTTCTGCAATTTTATTAATAATTTTATCCATAATTTTCCTTCCTTTATTGTGCGTATAAAAATTTTTTGCTTGATTTTCTCATAAGATTATATATTCTAAAATTAAAAAAATCAACTAAAAAAATATAAAAATTTCAAAAATTGACATAATTAAAAAAAGATGGTATAATAAAAATGTCCGAATATTTTTTTGGAAACAAAAAAGGAGAGAAACATCATGAAAATCAAAAAACTGCTCGCTAACATTTGCCTTATGTTGGCTCTTGTCGTTGGGATGACCACGATGACTGCTTGTTCTACGGCACAGGTCGGAGGTGGCCTGGTTGGACTGATCTCCAGTACATGGGGTTGGTCTGTCAGCCAGAACACATCTGAAGCCTTTACGGTGAACTTCGGAGATACGCTGACTAAGATCGGCATTAGCCAGGGGTCGTCCGCACGGGTGAACTTCCTGAACAATAACCGGATCAGGGTTGACTTTAAGATCAAGCTTGGCATCAACGCAGGCACCAAAAAGGTCGAACAGGAGCTCACATCTATCTTCCAGCAGTTGCTGGGCAGAAACGATGTGAAGATCACATCCTCGAGCAGCAGTTCTGCAAGCACTGCTCTCAACTTTAGCTTGTTGTTCGGCTAATTCGAGCACAAACTAAAAAAATCGCCCCCAGAATTTTTCTGGGGGCGATTTCACTTTTTTATGATAAATGCTTGAAATTGGTAGTCGAAAATAGTAATAAAATATTGCTATTTTTACAGTAATAGAGTAAAATATAGTATGGATAAAAAGAAGGAGAAAAGTTATTAGAGAGGAGCACAAAATGGAAACAATTTTAAAAAATACAGCTAGAATACATTCAATTGAAAGTTTTGGAACAGTAGATGGACCAGGAATAAGATTCGTAGTATTTATGCAAGGATGTAGTCTTCAATGCAAATATTGTCATAATAGAGATACGTGGGATATTAATGGTGGAGAAGTAAAAACAGTAGATGAGATTATTGAAAAAATAGAGAACTATAAAAATTATATAATACCATCAGGTGGAGGAGTAACTGTAACTGGTGGAGAGCCATTGTTACAAGTTAGATTTTTAATTGAACTTTTTAAAAAATTGAAAGAAAAAAATATACATACATGTATAGATACATCAGGTATGGTGAGCATAACAGATAACATAAAAGAATTATTAAAATATACGGATTTAGTTTTATTAGATATTAAACATATTGATGATGAAAAGTGTAAAAGATTAGTTGGATCATCAAATAAAAAAGAATTAGAATTTGCCAGATATTTAAGTGATAACAATATAAAAATGTGGATAAGACAAGTATTAGTCCCTGGATATACAGATGATGAAGAAGATTTAAAGAAATTAAAAGAATTTTTAAGAACATTAAAAACAGTTGAGAAAGTGCAAATTTTAAAATATCACAGTATGGGAAAGTACAAATGGGAGAAAATGGGACTAAAATATGAACTTGATGGAGTTAGAGATGCAACAATAGAAGATGAGGAAAGAGCAAAGAAAATTTTGGAAATTTAATAATAAATTCATAAATAAAATCTTGTTATTTTGGCTATTGTATAGTAAAATATAATAGTATAAAAGGAGAAAATTATGGCTTCTAAAAATAATGGAAGATTAAGTAAACAAAGGGAAATAGAATTAAAAAGAAGAAAAAAAAGAAAAAGTAGACTTATAATTGGAGTTATAATTGCTATTATAATTGGAATTATAGTATATTTGTTAAATGCAGAAACATTTTTTCTACAAAATATAGAAATAACTGGAAATGAACAAATTACAGCAGAAGAGATTATTGAACAATCAGGATTAGAAAAGGGAAAAAGTATATTTTCTAAATTAAATATTGTAACAAAAGTTAAATTAAAACAAAATGGATTTATAAAAGATGTTAAAGTTAGCAGAAAATTGCCAAATACAATATTAATTTCAGTAGAAGAAAGAAAAAAAGAATTTCAAATAGAAACTGAAAATAATTCATATATATATATAGATGAACAAGGCTATATAATAGAAACATCTCAAGAAAAGCAAAATCTAATTACGATTCTTGGAATGGATATAACTGAAGAACAAGCTCAAAGCTTAAAAAGATTAGAAAACAATGATCTAAGTGTAAAATTAGAAAATATATTACATATAAAACAAGAAAGTGAAAATATTGGTTTATATGATAAAGTAACAGAAATTCAAATTGGAAAAGATTATATAGTAAAATTAGAAAATGAAGGAATTACAATAAATTTAGGAAATTGTACAAATTTAAAAAATAGAATGTTTTATGTAAAAGCAATATTAGAAAAAGAAGTTGGAAATAAAGGAACTATAAATGTAGATGGTAATTTAAATGAAGGATTTGTACCATATTTTACAGCAAATTAAAGAAAGGAAGAATTTAATGGAGAACAAAAAAATTGTAGGGCTTTTATTAGGTGGAATGTGTATATTACTATCAGCAGGAATAGCAATTCAAATAAGAACTATAAAAAGTATTGGAACAACATCAAGCACAAATTCTACAGAAAATGATTTAAGAGATGCAGTATTAAGAGCAAAAGAAAATTATGATAATTTATATGCAGAAGTTGAAAGTGCTGAAAAAGCTCTTGAAAAAGAAAGAGAAAATGCAACTCAAAATAATAGTGAGCTTACAAAAATACAAGAAAATATAAAGACAATAAATACAGAGTTAGGATTAACAGAAGTTACAGGAAGTGGTGTTGTAATAAAAATTGATGATAATAATTCGGTACCAGCAAGTTATGTTGGTTTATATGTAAATCCTACAGATTTACTTGTACATGATGTAGATATATTAAGTGTAGTTAATGAATTAAAAAATGCAGGTGCAGAAGCTATATCTGTAAATGGACAACGAATAGTTGCTAATACTGTTATAGAGTGTGATGGAACAGTTATAAAAATTAATGGAGAAAAAGTTGGAGCACCTTATGAAATAAAAGCAATTGGTATGAAAGAAACATTAAGAAATGTATATAGAGTGAGTGGATATTTGTGGAATTTAGAAAACGTATATTTATTAAAAGTTAATTTTCAAACATCAGATAATATAACAATACCTAAATATACAGGAACATATAAATTTAATTATGCTAAAAGTAAATAAGATTTTAGGAGGACATAATGCAAAAAAAGAAAATTAGTAAAGAAAAAAGTGTTATGGCTGTAACAATAGGAATAGCCTGCTTTTCACTAATGCTAGTAATGTTTATGCAGTTTAAAGTTGTAAAACAAATAGATATAACTTCTATTGAAAATATGAGAGAAGAAGATTTAAGATCAGAACTATCAGATTGGAGAACTAAATATGCAGAAATAAAAGAAAGATATGATGAATTAGTTACAAAAATTGAAGAATATCAAACAGAAAAAGAATCTGATGAAAAAACATCAGAGTTACTTCAAAAAGAATTAGACCAGCTTGAATTGGCTTTGGGAACAACAGAAGTTGAAGGAGAAGGAATAACAATAATTTTAACAGATAATGGAGGAACAAAGCTTTCTGGTGAAGAGGTTAATGTTAGTTCTATAACAGATTCTGATTTATTAATAGTTTTGAGAGAACTTTGGTCAGCAGGAGCAGAAGCAATTTCTATAAATGGAAATAGAATTGTAGCAATGACAGATATCTTTTTAAGATCAAGTGATAAAAACAAAATTATGCAAATAGATAGTAAGAGAATAACATCTCCTTATGTAATAAAAGCAATAGGAAATAAATCATATTTGGAAAGTGCTGCAAAAAGTAAAGATGGAAAATTAAGTAGTTTACAAGAAGCAGGACATTCTGTTGAAATTCAATCAAACAATAGAACAATAACAGTAGAGGCATATAATGGAACAATAGATGCAAAATATATGAAAGACAAAGAATAATTTTTGATAGAAAGGAAAAATGAAATGATATTAATAGCAATTATTTTAGGATGTGTAATTGGGGCTGTAATTGGAATGAATGCTCCGACTATACCATATACATATTCAATTTTTTTAGCAATAGCAGTTGTGGCAGCATTAGATTCTGTATTTGGAGGAATAACATCAGTATTAAAGAAAAATTTTGATTTAACAATATTTATATCAGGTTTTTTCTGCAATAGTTTATTGTCAATAGCACTAACATACTTAGGTCAAAAATTAAATATAGATATTTATTTAGCAGCATTAGTAGTATTTGTAGGAAGAATGTTTACAAATTTAACAATTATAAGAAGATATTATATAGATTTATATAAAGAAAAACATATTGAAAAATTACATAAAAAAGAAAAAAACAACTCAGTAGAATAATCGTAAAAAGCTGAATTTTAATTCAGCTTTTTAACATAAAAATATATTACAGAAATATTACACAGATTTCAGAATTATTACAAAAATATTTCGGAAATATTTCAAATAATATTGACTTTTTTCCAAAAATGTAATATATATAACAAAGAAGAAAATATTGTATAATATAGAAATTTAAACGTAAAAAATGGAGGAATTATTTTGGCAATAGGTGATATCATAGTTGGTATTGATATAGGTACATCTAAAGTATGCACAGTTGTTGGTGAAGTAAACAATTTTGGACAAATAGAAACACTATGTAGTACATCATATAAATGTAATGGAATAAAAAAAGGCAAAATAATTAATGAAGAAGAGGTAAGTTTAAGTATAGCAAAAACAATAAAAGATGCTGAAGAAATTGCAGAATTTAAAATAAATTCAGCTTATGTAACAATTCCTGGAAAAGAAGTTACAATAGTGCAAAATAGTATCTTAAAAGAATTAAAAGATAAATTTGCCGGTATATCATTAAAAGATGTTCAAAATGCAATTATGCAAGCTAAAGATATAGAAATACCAGAAGGGAAAACAATAATAGATATAGTACCATCAGAAGTAACGCTTGACAACGGAAAAATTGTTACAGATCCAGTAGGCAATTTAAGTTCAAACTTTACTTTAAAGGCTCAAGTCATCTTAGCTAATAAAGATTATATAAGACAATTATCATCAATCTTTAAAAGAGTAGGAATAGAAATAGATGGCATAGTCCCAACAGCTTTAGCTGAAAGAAATTTAATGTTAGATACTAATGAATTATACGATAATGTAATGTTATTAGATATTGGAGCTGGAAATACCGAGATTGGAGTATTTGAAGGAAACAACTTCACATATACAAACACAATTCCTCTAGGAGGAGATAATATTACAAATGATATTTCATTAGTTTTAAATATTTCAGAGGACGAAGCTGAAAAATTAAAAAAACAATATGGATTAGCATTAAAATCATTTATAGATAATGATAACGAGATAATGTTAAATACTTGCAAAGATGAAAGTAGAAATAAAGTTATAAAGAGTTCAGAATTAATAGAAATAATTGAAGCAAGAATTGAAGAGATATTTTCATTGGTTAATAAAGATATAACATCAAACAATGTAAAATCAAATATTAATACAGTAGTATTAACAGGTAGAGGAATATCTACAATAAATAAAAGTGATGTAGCAGGAAAAATTAATTTGAATATACCTGTAAAAATGTCAACTGGTAGATTAATAAGCACAATAAAATCAGAATTTAGAACCAGTTATGCACTAGTTAGATATATAGCAGCAAGACCTTATGCAAAATCTGTATCAAGCAGTATTGATAAACAGCCAAATGAAAGCATATTAAAAACAATAATGAACAGAATAAAAGAGTTTTTTTATTCTTAAAAATAAAATTTATATAGTATTTATGGGGAGGAAATCTTGATGAAAGAATATGAAGATGTAACAATGATGGATGGTGCAGCTACAATAAAAGTAATTGGTGTTGGTGGAGCAGGAAACAATGCCGTAAATAGAATGATTGAAGCAGGAATAAAAGGAGTAGATTTTATTGCTGTAAATACAGATAGACAAGCATTACAAAAGTCAAAAGCAGGTGCCAAAATTCAAATAGGAGAAAAAATAACAAGAGGATTGGGAGCAGGAGCTAATCCAGATATTGGAGCCCAATCAGCAGAAGAAAATAAATCTGAAATTGCAGAAACATTAAGGGGAGCAGATATGGTATTTGTTACAGCCGGAATGGGTGGAGGAACAGGTACAGGTGCTGCACCAATTGTAGCTCAATCAGCTAAAGAAATGGGAATATTAACAATCGGAGTTGTTACAAAACCATTCACATTTGAAGGAAAGAAAAGATTATCACAAGCAGAACGTGGAATTGAAAGCTTAAAAGGAAAAGTAGATGCATTAGTAGTAATACCAAATGATAAATTATTACAAATTATTGATAGAAAAACATCAATAAATGAAGCATTTAGAATGGCTGATGACGTTTTAAGACAAGGTGTACAAGGAATATCAGATCTAATTGCTGTTACAGGAACAGTTAACTTAGACTTTGCTGATGTTAAGACAATAATGAAAGATACTGGAATGGCTCACATGGGAATTGGTAGAGCATCTGGAGAAAATAGAGCAGAAGATGCTGCAAAACAAGCAGTACAAAGTCCATTACTAGAAACTTCAATAGAAGGTGCTAGAGGAGTAATTATAAATATTACAGGTGGTGAAGATCTAGGTTTACATGAAGTAAACACAGCAGCTGAATTAGTTCAACGCAGCGTAGATCCAGAAGCTAATATTATATTTGGTACAGTTACAGATCCAGAAATGGGAGATGAAATCCAAATAACAGTTATAGCAACTGGATTTGAAAAACCAGATGCAAGAACAGCTTCAAGTGTAGATAGCTTTGTAAATAAACAATGGGAAAAGAAGATAAATTCAATACCATCATCATCTGATTCAAACTCAAACTCAAGTGATCTTGATATACCAGCATTTTTACGTAATAAGAGAAAAAATATATAAGAAAATTAGTCTTTATTATAAAGCTTATGAAAAGTTTTATAATAAAGATTTTTTTATTAAAAAATGGATAGTAGAATACAATAAATGACAGATTTTATATTTGAATGGGAGTATAATGTGTTATTAACAATAATACATTATATAGGAGGAATGTATAATGACTATATATATTGACTTAATTTTTTTTGAAAATATCATTATGAATTCGATAATAATTTATGCAACATCTCTTATTGTGAAAAGTAAAGTGAAAATAATAAGGTTAATATTATCTGCAACAATTGGAGCAATATATTCAATAGCATTATACATAACAAATATGAAAATTTATACATCTATATTTTCAAAATTTGTATTATCAATAATAATGATGTATGTTGCATTTAAACCGCAAAAAGTGAAAAAATTGTGCAAACAGACGATTATATTTTATTTAACATCATTTATATTTGGAGGAGTTGCATTATATTTAATATATTATTTGAAACCAGAAGAAATTTTGATAAAAAATGGAATGTATGTTGGTGAATATGTTCTTAAAGTAATAATATTAGGAGCAATATTTGCATGTATAATTGTTAAAATATCTATAAATTTAATAAAAAGTAAGATTAAATGTTCATATTGTAAAATTACAATAAAATTAAATGAAAAAGAAATAACAACACAGGCTATGATTGATACAGGAAATTTAGTAAAAGAACCAATTACAAATGCCCCAGTTGTTATAGTAGAAAGTAGTCTTTTAGAAGGAATTATTCCAATAGAAATATTAAAAAATTTAGATAATATATTATGTGGAAATTTAAACAATATATCACAAGAATTGCAAGATATATATATATCTAAACTAAGGTGTATCCCGTTTTCATCACTTGGAAAAGAAAATGGGATGTTAGTAGGAATAAAAGCTTCAGAAATAATAGTAGAAAATGAAGACGAAATTAAGGTTAATAAAAATATTGTACTAGGAATATATGATAAAAGTTTAACCAAAAAAGGAGAATATAGAGCATTAATAGGCACAGAATTAGCATGAATAATAGTATAATTTTAATTAATTGGTAAGAAGTAATCGAAAGATATCGATTATTTCTTTTTTTCTACATTAAGAAATGACAGGCTTTTCAGCTTAAAAGATGTACAATTATTTTCGGAAAAGAGGTGATGAAATAAAAATTAAAGAAAGGAAATTATGAATTTTTTAGAAGCTATAAAAAAAGAAATAAATAATATATGTTTAAAATATATTAAAAGAAATTTGGATGATGAAATTTTACCGGTTTTTTATGTTGCTGGGAGTCAGACTTTACCAGCTCCATTGAATGCCGAAGATGAAGAAAAAATGATAAAACAATTAGATACTGATAATAGAGAACAAGCTATAAAAATATTAGTTGAAAGAAATTTAAGATTGGTTGTTTATATAGCAAAAAAATTTGAAAATACAGGTATAGGAATAGAGGACTTGGTATCAATTGGAACAATTGGATTAATGAAAAGTGTAAATACATTTAATTCAGATAAAAAAATAAAGCTTGCCACTTATGCATCAAGATGTATTGAAAATGAAATTTTAATGTATTTAAGAAGAAACAATAAAATAAAGACAGAAGTATCTATTGATGAACCATTAAATAAGGATAGTGATGGAAATGAATTATTATTATCAGATATATTAGGAACAGATCCAGATATTACATATAGAAATCTTGAAGATGAAGTTGATATGAAATTATTAAGAGAGGCAATAAGGAAATTAAATGATAGAGAAAAAAATATAATGGAAATGAGATTTGGATTTATTAGTGGAAAAGAAAAAACGCAAAAAGAAGTAGCTGATGAGTTGGGGATATCCCAAAGTTACATATCTAGATTAGAAAAGAAAATTATAAATAAAATGAAAAAAGATATAATGAGTAAAACAGGGTAGATTTTTTTACATAATTATGTTATAATAATTAACGTAATATAGGAGGAAAATATGTTAAAAAAATTTGGAATAAAAGATGAAATAATACAATTATCAAAAGAAGTAGAAAAAGAGATAGAACCAATTTTTAAAAAGATTGATGAAATAAAAGAAATAAACAGTATAAAAGTATTAAGTGCCTTCCAAGAATGTGGATTATCAGAAATGCATTTACATTCATCAACTGGATATGGAATAGATGAAGTTGGAAGAAATAAAATTGAAGAAATTTATGCCAAAATCTTTAATACTGAAGATGCATTAGTTAGAGCACAACTTATATCTGGAACTCATGCACTTGCAGTTACATTATTTGGTATTCTACGACCAGGAGATATAATGTTAAGTATTTCAGGAGCTCCTTATGATACACTTCAAACTGCTATAGGAATAAGTAAAGAACAAAGTAAAAGTTCTTTGAAAAGTTTTGGAGTAAAATATGAACAAATAGAATTAAAGAATAATGATTTTGATATAGATGAAATAATAAAAAGAGTCGAAAAAAATGATATAAAATTAATAGAGATTCAAAGATCAAGAGGATATTCTACAAGAAAAAGTTTAACAGTTGATAAAATAGAGAAAGTAATAACAGCTATTAGAAAAGTAAATAAAGATGTAATTATTATGGTAGATAATTGCTATGGTGAATTTGTTGAAGAGAAAGAGCCAACAGATGTTGGAGCAGATGTAATGGTAGGATCATTAATGAAAAACTTAGGTGCTGGAATAGCAACAAGTGGAGCATACATAGTTGGAAAAAAAGATATAATTGAATTATGTGCAGAAAGATTGACAGCTCCTGGTGTTGGAAAAGAAATAGGACCATCATTAAATCAAAATATTCCATTTTTAAAAGGATTATTTTTTGCACCAAGTGTTGTTGCTAGTAGTGTGAAAACAGCTGTATTTGCAAGTAGAATCTTAGAAAAATTAGGATATAATGTTGAACCAAAATTTGATGAAAAAAGAGCTGATATTGTTCAAACAATTGAATTAGGAGATGCAAATAAATTAATAAAATTTTGCCAAGGAATACAAAGTGGTTCTCCAATTGATTCTATGGTTGTTCCAGAACCAAGTGATATGGCTGGATATGATGATAAAGTTATTATGGCAGCAGGAACATTTACAGAAGGTTCTACAATAGAATTAAGTTGTGACGGACCTATCAGAGAGCCATATATAGCATATATGCAAGGTGGATTAACCTATGAATATGGAAAATTAGGAATATTGAAAGCATTATCAATGATGTAAATAAAAAAAGATTAAAATGAAATATAATAATTTCATTTTAGTCTTTTTATTTTAGTTATTTTGGTTAAAATTAGGAATATAATATCCAATTCCTCTTTTTGTTATCAAATATTGTGGGTTTGATGTATCTTTTTCAATTCTTTCTCTAATTCTTCTAACAGTAACATCAACAGTACGAATATCACCATAATATTCATACCCCCATACTTGTTCAAGAAGAGATTCTCTTGTAACAACTTGACCTTGTTGTTGAGCTAAATATTTTAGAACTTCAAATTCTCTCAATGTAAGATTTACAATTGTTCCATCAACATTAACTTCATATTTTTCTAAATCTAAAGTTAGATTTCCAAGTTTTATTGTATTTGATTTTTTTGTATCAAAATTATTGTTAGAATCTTTTTGAACTGCAGAAGAGTCATAATGAGCTTCTGTTTTACGTAGATTTGCTTTTACTCTTGCAACAACTTCTCTAACACTAAATGGTTTTGTTATATAATCATCAGCACCAATTTCTAGTCCTACAATTTTATCTAATTCATCATCTTTTGCAGATACCATAAGGATAGGAACATTGTAGTAATTTTTTATTTTTTTGCATACTGAAAGACCATCAACGCGAGGAATCATTACATCTAATAATATTAAATCTGGACGTTGAGAGATTGCAATATCTATTGCTGTTTGTCCATCATTTGCTTCTATTGTATTATATCCTTCTCTTTTTAAGTTGTGAACTAATAAATCTACAATTTTTTGTTCATCATCAACTATTAAGATAGTTTTCTTTTCATCATCAAAATTATTATTTTCCATATAAGACCTCCAAATGAGTTGTATACGTAATTTATATCATATTTTAACTTAATATACAAGGTATTTTAAGAAAAAGTTGCAAAAATAACTTATTAATGATAGTATAAAAATATGGGAGGTGGAAAGTATGAAACTTGAAAGTTTAGTTGGAATATCATTAGGAATAAATTCTGTGAATGGAAAGATGAAACCAAAATTTGGAAAAAAAGCAATAGTTTCTATTATATTTTTTGCAATTCTAGAAATAATATTCATATTTGGATTTGTATACTTTTTAATTAATATCAATATTGAAAATATAATTATATTTGGTGCAGGAGTATTATCAATAATATATTTTTTATTGATTAGTCCATATACTCAAAATTCTAAAAATTATTATATTGAATTTAATAAAAATGATTCGAAGATTGATTTTAAATTATCATATAAAGGAAAATTGGTAGATATAAAACATAAGATTGATAATGATGGAAAGATTTGTTTTTCTAATAATTCTAGTAAATTAAGTTGTATATCTTATGCAGATAATTCTAAAATGAGTAATTTTACTAAATATAAAATTATAAATTATTTTACAAAATGGTTAAGTGATAATGATTTATTATCAAATTCTGTTACAGTAACATTTGAAGAGTTATAAAAAAATAAAAACGATTTGATTCTGCTTTTTTGTTGAATCAAATCGTTTTGTGTACTTTAAATGCTTGGTGGTGCCACCAAGCAGAATCGAACTGCTGGCCTACGGGTTACGAATCCGTCGCTCTACCAACTGAGCTATAGTGGCAAAATAGAAATATATTATTTTAAAAGTCATCAAACAAAATTATAGCATACGAGCATTATTTTTGCAATGATTTTTTTTTTAATATATTCTAAGGATTACATCTTGAACAAGCAGTATATCCCTCAGCCTTTGCAGTATTGATATTTATAGATATTTTGCTTTTCTTTAAATAAGAACAGTTACTTCTATGGTATTTCTTGCCAGTTTTTGTTATATATACAATAGTTCCTTGTGAATTAGAATTAGTTGATGAGGTACTGTTTGAAGTTTTTTTAGTTGTATTAGAATTATTAGAAGATACTTTTTTTGCTTCTTCTAATTTTTTATTAAGTTCATTTTTTTCATTTTCTAAAATATTCTTTTATAATTAATAGTGTTTTTATTATTTCTTTAACATTTTTCTTTGTAGATTTATTATTAGTGATAGTTGCTTCATTAGTTTTATTTTCGTTTTCCATATGAAATTCCCTTTAAAAATTAATTGATATTGATTTAAAGATATTATAACATACAAAAAAATATTTACAAGATTTGGAAGTTAAAAATATATTTTGTAGAATGTATTTTTATGCTATAATATAAAAAATGAGGATATTAATTTGAAAGAGAGCATAGTTTTATGTTAAAGAAAATATTTTTGAATTTTGTAAAAATTATATTAATAATTTTACCAACATTATTATATATATGAGTATTTGTACAAAAATACTTTTAATTATGATGATATGTTTAAAATTTCTATATTTATAAGTTTGTCAACAATTGGTATTACTATGTGTATTAGTATAAGAAAAAGGAGGACTAAAAAGAGTGAATGATACAATAATATATTTAATTAGGCATGCTGAAACAGTTGAAGAAAATGGGATTAGAAATACAGATGAAGATTATCAAATGATTAATGAAAAAGAAATATTATCAGTTCAAGGAGAAGAACAAGCAAAAAAATTAAGTAAAAATGATCAATTGAAAGATTTAGATATTATATGGTCAAGTAGTTATACTAGAGCTAAATCGACAGCAAAATATATTGCAAGTGCAAATAATTTATCTTTTAACATAGATAGTAGTTTAAATGAAAGAAGATTAGGAAATTTAAAAGAATTAGGAGAATTTATGAAGGGAAAAAACACGAGAGATCCTTCACAAGAACAATTGTTAGATAGAACATTTAGAACATCTGACGGAGAGAGTGCAGAGCAAACTAGAGAAAGAATGAATAAATTTTTTGATAGAATACTTAAAGAATATGAAGGAAAAAGAATTGCAGTAATCAGTCATGGAGGTTCAATAAAATTCTTTTTATTAAATTGGTGTATGGTAAGTGAAAATGTTAAACTTGTTTATAATCAAAATACAATATTAAATATAAAATCACCATGTTTGTTAAAGCTAATTTTTAGAAAGGATGAGTTGATTAATTTAGAACAAATAGATTAATTTAAAACAATACATAAAAAGTAAAATAGAGGTTAAATATAACCTCTATTTTAAACTTAAATTTTAATTTCAGGCTGATACTTCTCAAGCCACATATTAACCTGACACAAATAAGCCATAAGCTGAGGGCCAGTCATTAATTGCCCAAACCAAGGTCTAGAAAAAGCTTTACCATCAGTTTCTAAAATGTTTAAAATATATTCTCTATTTAATAAATAATTAATAGGAGCTTTAGGATTACTCATAATATCAGTAAGCATAGATTTAACCTTTGCGAGATAGGTAGGATTATGAGTTTTTGGATAAGGACTCTTTTTTCTATCAACAATTTCAGGTGGTAAAAATTTGCGAGAAATATATCTAAGAAGCCCTTTTTCTCTACCATTTAAAGCTTTGATTTCCCAAGGAATATTCCAAACATATTGAGCTAAACGGTAATCACAAAAAGGAACACGTAATTCAAATCCATTATACATCGCCATTCTGTCAGACCTATCAAGAAGAGTTTGCATAAACCAATTTAATGTTAAATAAGAAATTTTTCTTTTTTCAGCAGTTTCTTTTGAATCAGTGTCTAATATTTCAACATTTTTTAAACTTTGATTATATCTAAAATCAATATATTCTTTTAAATTGATTCTTTTTGAGATTGAAGGGTTTAGTAGAGTTTGACGTTCTGTAATTGCAATTGACCATGGAAATGTTTTGCTTATTAAGGCATCTTCTCTAAAGAACCAAGGATACCCACCAAAAATTTCGTCAGCACATTCACCTGTAAGAGATACTGTAGCTGAAGGCTTAACATTTTTACAAAATAAAAGTAAAGAAGAATCAACATCAGCCATTCCAGGCATATCACGTGCAATCATAGCATCATATAGAGTATCTGCTAATTCTGGAGTATCAAGTATGATAGAATGATGATTTGTACCAAGTTTAGAAACCATTAAATTTATATAATAATTATCTGAATTCGGTTGAAAATCACTCTTTACAAAGTTTTTATCATTATCAACATAATCAACAGAATATGTATTAAGTGGTGGCAAATTGTTTTGTTTGCAATAATCTGATGCAAATTTTGTAATAATACTTGAATCTAATCCTCCAGATAGGAATGTACATAATGGAACATCTGAAACCAATTGTCTTGTTATTGAATCTTTTAAAAGATATTCAAGATGTTCACAAGTTTGAGTAAAGTTTTCTGTATGAGGTTCACTTTTCAAACTCCAATATTTTTCAATATATATTCCTGATCTATTAAAAATTAAAAAATGTGCAGGCTTTAATTCATATATATTATTAAATATAGTAGTTCCAGGAGTATGAGAAGGGCCTATTCCAAATAATTCTGAAATGCCTTGTGAATCTAATATTTTTTGAACACCAGGATATTGAAAAATAGCTTTTATTTCAGATGCAAAAATAAACGAATTATTTTGCATTGTATAAAATAATGGTTTTACACCAAAATGATCTCTTGCCATAAAAAGTTCTTCTTTTTGACTATCCCAAATTGCAAATGCATAAATTCCATTTAAATGTTTTACAACATTTTTTCCATAATAAATATAGCTTTTTAATAAAACTTCTGTATCACAATGGCCGTCAAATGTAAATCCATTTTCTTCTAAAGTTTTTCTGAGCTCTTTTGTATTATAAATTTGACCATTATATGAGATAATGTAGGTCGAATTAAAATATACTGTCATTTTTGAAGAGGTAGAAGATATTGTAGATTTATTTGAAACACTAACCATTGGTTGTTTTCCACCTTCAGGATCAATAACAATTAATCTTTTATGAGCAATAGCAATGTGTTTTCTAATAAAATAACCTTCCTCATCAGGACCTCTTTTTGAAAGAGTATTATTCATATTAATTAAGATATTTTTTGAATTTGAAATATCTTTTTTATAGTTTACATATCCAACAATTCCACACATAAAAAGCCTCCATATATAAAATATATGAAGGTTAGAATTATAAAATACTATTATTTTTAAAATATTCACAAAAATCTTTTACACAGCAATTTTCGCAATTTGGTTTACGAGAATCACAAGTTTTTCTTCCATGCCAAACAAAAAGATGATTTATATCTTTTAAAAACTCATTGGGAAAAATTTTTAGTAAATCTTGTTCTATTTTTATTGGGTCACTTTGATTTGAAAGACCAATTCTATTTGATACACGTTTTGCATGAGTGTCAACAGCTATTCCTTGAGGATTATTAAATGCTTCAAGCATAATAACATTAGCGCTCTTTCTACCAATGCCAGCAAGACTAACAAGTTCATCCATATTTTCTGGCAATACTCCATTAAATTTTTCTAAAACTTGCTTAGCACATAATTTTATATTTTTTGCCTTATTTTTATAAAATCCACATGGATGTATAATTTGTTCTAATTTGTGTAAGTCAATATTAGCAAAATCTTCAATTGATTTACATTTTTCAAAAAGAATAGGAGTGGTTTTATTAACTCTTTCATCTGTACATTGAGCAGATAGCATAACAGCAATAGCTAATTGAAAAGGTGTTTTAAAATCCAAACTGCAGGTTGCATCAGGATATGCTTTTTTTAGTGTATTTATAAAATTTGTTGCATCAGTTTTATTCATAAAATAAAAATCCTCCCTAAAATTACTATAACAATTATAACATAAAAACTATAAGAAACAAGATTTTATTTTGTTGTTGAAATATTTTTCGAAAATTGTTATAATAAAAAAAACGAAAAAACAAAGGTGAAAAAACATGTATTTAAAAAGACTAGAAATGCAAGGATTCAAATCATTTGCAGATAAAACAATATTAGAATTTAGACCTGGAATAACAGGGGTAATAGGACCAAATGGATCAGGAAAAAGTAATATATCAGATGCTATAAGATGGATACTTGGGGAACAAAGTATGAAATCATTAAGAGGAAGTAAAACCCAAGATATAATATTTGCAGGAACACAAAATAGAAAATCATTAGGTTTTGCAGAAGCATCATTAGTATTTGACAATACTGATGGAGCACTTCCAATTGAATTTTCAGAAGTAACAATTACAAGAAAAATTTACAGAAGCGGAGAAACAGGGTATTATATAAATAAAACAGCATGTAGATTAAAAGACGTTATTGAACTATTTATGGATACAGGAATAGGAAGAGATGGATATTCAATAATAGGACAAGGAAAAGTAGATGAAATATTAAGTAACAAATCAGAAGATAGAAGACATATATTTGAAGAAGCAGCAGGAATAGTAAAATATAGAGCAAGAAAAGAAGAAACAGAGAAAAAATTAGAGCAAACAAAACTTAATTTATTAAGAATAAATGATATTATAATAGAAATAGAAGGAAATTTAGAACCATTACAACTTCAATCAGATAAAGCCAAAAAATATTTGAACTTGAAAGAAGAATTAAAAAATATAGAAATAGGGTTATTTATATATAATATTGATAAATATAAAAAAGATTTAGAAGCACTTGCTCAAGATGAAGATATAATGAAATCAACATTGAATCAAGAGGAAGGAAAACTTGAAAAAATAAAAATCCTAAAAGAAGAATTGAAAGATGAAATTGATGAAATAACAACAAAAATTGAAGAAATGCAAAATATTGGTTTTGAGAGTCAAAAGAAAATAGAACAATGTAATTCTAATATCAATGTAGCTGAAGCAAAAATTCAAAGTAATAAAGAAATTGCTGAAAGAAATAAAATAGAAATATCTGAATTACAAGAAAAAATTGCTAGTTTAAAAAGTGATATAGAGCAAAAAGAATCTAGAAAAAGTAATTTAAAAGAAAATAAAGCAAAATTTGAAAATGAATTAAAAGAAAAAGAAGAAGAATTAGCAAAGTTAACTGCAAAATTAAGTTCAAAAGAACTTGAAATGGAAGAAATAAAAAAGATTATAGAAAAAAACACAGACAGAAAATATGAATTACAAGCAGAAATAAGTAAAAAACAAGCTAATATAGAAAATTTAGAGAAGAGAAAAAATCAATTAAATCAAGAAATATCATCACAAACACTTGAAATTGATAGAATTAGAATAAAAAAAGAAGACATAGCAAGAGAATTTAATGAAACTGAATCAAATAGAAATAATATTTTAAAAAAGATTGAAGAAATAAGAAAACAAAAAAATGAAATTACTACAAAAATTAAAGAATTTGAAATTCAAATTGCTAATTTAACAAATGAAATGAGAATGAAAACATCAAGATATAATTTTCTTGTGGAAACTGAAAAAGAAAAAGAAGGTTATATAAAAAGTGTAAAATCATTATTAATAGATTGTGAAAAAGCCAAAGAACTCGGCAAAGGTATGCATGGTGTTTTAGCAAATGTTATAGATGTTCCAAAAGAATATCAAACTGCAATTGAGATGTGTCTAGGAGCAAGCTTACAGAATATTGTTACAGAAACTGAGGAAGATGCAAAAAAATTAATTGAACATTTACGTGTAAATAATTTAGGAAGAGCTTCATTCTTACCAATTACATCTGTAAAAGGAAAAAAATTAGATAATATAAAAGGCAAAAAAGATGGAGTAATTGGAATTGCTTGTGATTTAATAAAATTTGATAAAAAATATGAGCAAATTGTATTAAATTTATTAGGTAGAACAGTTATTGTTGACAATATGCAAAATGCAATAAAACTTTCAAAAGAAAATAATTATTCATTTAGAATAATTACACTAGAAGGAGATGTAATAAATCCATCTGGAGCAATAACTGGTGGATCAGTTGCTAAAAAAACAGTTAATATTTTAGGTAGAAGCAAAGAAATTGAAGAATTGAGTAAAGAAATTAATGATATAAAAACTAAAATTTCAAAATTAGAAAAATCAAAAGAAGAATATGAAGATTCATCAGAAGATGTATTAGAAGAAGCAGAACATTTAGAAAAACAATTACAAGAAATTGAAATATCTTATGCAACAGAAAAACAAAGAGTTGAATCAATAGATGAAAATATTCAAACAATAAGAGATAGAATAAATAAGCAAAAAGAAGAAGTTTTAAAGTCAGAAGAAAATAAAAAAGAATTGTTAAATTCAAAAGAATTGGATGAGCAAGAAATGTCTAAAATTTCTAAAGAAAATGAAGAAAAACAATCAATTATAGATGAATTTGCAAATTCAAATAAAGATAGTCAAACATATATAGATAATTTAAATGAAGATATTACAGACTTAAAAATATCAGTTTCATCATTTAATGAAAGCGAAATGTCAATTGAAGAAATGTCAGAAATGATAAATAAAGAAATTGAAACACATACAAAGAATGTGGAAATTAAGAAAGCACAAATAGAAAAAGATGAAAAAGAAAATATTGAACTTGAAAAACAAATAGAAGAAACAAAAAAGCAAATAGAAGAAATAAAATTTCAAGTTTCTAATAGTGGTGAAAATATCGAAAAATTGAAAAAAGATAGAGTTTCAAAAAATGAAAAGTTAACTAAAAAAGAAGACGAACAAACTGATGAATTTAAAGTAATTGAAGATTTGAAAGCACAAGTTACAAAATTAGAAGTAAAAAAATCAAAAATAGAAGAAGATATAACAGAAATTATAAATAAGATGTGGGAGGAATATGAATTAACTCCTAATAATGCAGGAAATTATCCAATGCCAGAAAATGTACAATTAACACAAAGAAAAGTAAATAATTTACGTACAGATATAAGAGAATTGGGTAGTGTAAATGTTGATTCTATTGAAGAATACAAGAATTTAAAACAAAGATATGATTTTATGTGTGAACAAAGATTAGACTTAGAAAGTACTATGGCAAAACTTAATAAAGTAATTGCTGAAATGCTAGATGTTATGAAAACACAGTTTAAAGAAAAATTTGAAATTATTAATAAGAACTTTGGAGAAGTATTTAAAGAATTATTTGGTGGAGGAATGGCAGAAGTTTCGTTAACAGATGAAAACAATATTCTCGAAAGTGGAATAGAAATAAATGCACAACCACCAGGAAAGAAACTTCAAAGTATGTTATTACTTTCAGGTGGAGAAAGAGCATTTACAGCTATTGCATTATTATTTGCAATATTGAAAATAAATCCAGCACCATTCTGTGTACTTGATGAAATTGAAGCAGCACTTGATGATGTTAATGTTTATAGATATGCTGAATATTTAAAGAAATTTGCTAAAGATACTCAATTTTTAGTAATTACACATAGAAAAGGAACAATGGAAGCTGCTGATACTATTTATGGTGTTACAATGGAAGAAAAGGGTATTTCAAAATTATTATCAATGAAATTAAAAGAAGCATAAAAATTAAAAGAGACTATATAGTAGTCTCTTTTTTATTTATAACCTTATTAAGCCAATTAAAATTAAAACAATTCCAGAAAAAATAGATAAATATTTGTCTGAAATATTTATTTTTTTGCTAGCATAAAAAGCAATTATATTACCACAATTTATGAATATGGTATGGAATAATGCAGCAAAAAAAGGGTAAAGAAATCCAGTTATACCAATTATTCCACAACTAAGTCCAACACAGCTAGCATCAGTTGAAACTGCTAATGCTAATAAGATAGCTTCATTTTTATCAATAGAATTTGAATGATCTAAATCATAATCTTCTGTATTTTTATTAAAACTTTTATAAATAGAATATATTCCAAGTAAAATTAATAAAGCAGAACCAATAAATGTTGCAACAGATGGTGAAAATAATCTTGAAATATGTTTACCAAGAAAAATTGCCAATGATGTTGAAACAAATGCAATTGAGAAAACAATTAAATTGCTAATTTTAGTAATTCTAGAGTGCTTTATACCGTATGTAATTCCAAGTGTTAAAGCATCTATACTAACAGAGATAGCAAGTAATATACAGCTTATCATAATAAAATAGAATCCTTTCTGACAATCAAATTGATAGTCTATCTTATATAATAATATGTATAATTAGATAAAATGTGACAAATTAAAACAAAATTTTCAAGATGCCTAATAAAATAATAGCAAAAGATGATATATAAGAAAGTATAATGTCAGAAATGTTAAATTTTGATAATAATAAGTTAGCAATATTAGCACTGCAATTTATAAAAAATAATTGAAATACTGAAACTAAAATTGGCAGTAAAATATCATTTGTTCCAATTATACCACTTCCAAGTCCAACACAAAATGAATCTATAGATAAAGCTAATCCTAAAAAAATAGCTTCTTTTTTATCAATTATATTTGAATGATTAAAATCATAATCTATTGTTTTATTAGAATAATTTTTGTAAATTCCATAAAAACCTAGAAATATTAGAAGAAGTGAGCCAATTATTATAGAAAGTTTCTCTGAAAATAAAGAAGAAATAGTATTGCCAATAAAAATTGAAAAACTTGTCATAAGAAATGAAATAATAAATAATATAAAATTACTTGTTTTTGAAATTTTGGTATGTTTTATTCCATAAGAAATTCCAATTCCAAGAGAGTCTATACTGACAGAAAGAGCCAATAAAATACAATTTAATAACATAAAAATATCTCCAATCCAAAAATATCTTTATGTTATAATATGTAAACATAATAAAAAAAGCATCAATATTGATGCTTAAAATTAATTTTGTTTTTTAGATTTTTTCTTAATAATAATAGAAGCAACAATTATTGCTAGAATAACTGCAATAATTGCAATAACTCCAGCCCAACCTAGAAGTGCTACGATTTTACTTCCTAATGACATTATAATTCCTGCTAATATAACACCAAGAGCAACAGCAGTTATACTTGTTTTAAAATCAAGTTTTAAAAAGCTTGCTGCAAGAGTTCCTGTCCATGCACCTGTGCCAGGTAAAGGAATACCAACAAATAAAAGTAAAGCCCAAAATATTCCACTATTGCCAGCAGAAGCTTTTAATTTTTCTCCACCTTTTTCGCCTTTTTCTAAACACCAAGTGAAAAATTTACCTATAAACTTTTTATCTTTTCCCCATTCAAGAACTTTTCTTGCAAATAAATATATAATTGGTACAGGTAACATATTTCCAATTATAGCTATTGGATAATATAATGATATACTTAATTTTAAACTTTCAGCAATTGGAATAGCTCCTCTTAATTCTACGATTGGAACCATTGATATGAAAAAGACAATTAAATATTTTACAACTATTGGTAAACTTGCCATATAAATTTCTCCTTTGTTAATAATATTTTTATTACTAAATTTTAGTACTATATCATTTTACTATAAAAAAGAAAAATGTCAATAAAATAATTCTTAAATAGAAAAGATGTTGATATATTTGCTTAAATAGTGTATTATTGTAAGAGGGAGAATGAGAAGAAAAAAGGAGAATAAGTGTGTTTAATATAGAAGAACAGTTAAAAATGTTACCAGATAAACCTGGTGTATATATAATGCATGATGTTGATGATAAAATAATATATGTCGGAAAAGCTGTTAACCTAAAAAGAAGAGTAAAATCATATTTTAGAAAAACAGATAAAACAGAAAGAATAAAAAGAATGGTATCATTAATAGACCATTTTGAGTATATAGTTGTTGATAATGAGGCAGAAGCATTAATATTAGAATGTAATTTGATAAAGAAAAATAGACCTAAATTTAATGTATTATTAAAAGACGATAAAACATATCCATATATAAAAATAGATGTAAAGTCAGATTATCCAAATGTAACAATAACAAGGAGAATTGTAAATGATGGTTCAAAATACTTTGGACCTTATGCAAATCCAGGTGCAGCAAAGGAAATGCTTGACTTTATAAAACAAAAATATAAAATTAGACAATGTAAAAATTTTAGATCAGAAACAAGAGCATGTTTAAATTATCACATAAATAGATGTTTGGGACCATGTATGGGATATGTTTCAAAAGAAGATTATAAAAAGCAAATTGATGAAATTATAGATATTCTTGATGGGAAAGTTGACAAAGTATTAAAAGAACTTGAGAAACAGATGATTGAAGAATCAAATAAGATGAACTTTGAACAAGCAGCATATATAAGAGATAGAATGCTTGCAATTCAAAGAGTTAATGAAAAACAAAAAGTATCAAATATAACAGAAAATAATATAGATGTAATAGGAATTGCAAAATCAGAAATTGAAGTATGTGTTGAGATATTTTTTGTTAGAGGAAGTAAAATGGTAGGGAGAGAGCATTACTTTTTTCAGGACATAAGAGAGATGGAAGATAAGGAAATAATTTCAGGATTTATAAAGCAATATTACATAGATAGTCAAAATTTACCTAATAAAATAATGATAAGAGAAGAATTAGAAGATCAACAGGCTATAGAACAATGGTTAAGTAAAGAAGCGGGAAGAAAAGTAGAAATAAAATCTCCAAAAAAGGGTGAAAAATTAAGATTTGTGGAAATGGCTGACAATAACGCAAAAATTACACTTGAAAATAAAGAAAGAGATAGAAGTGAAACATTAGCTGAATTAAAAGAAGTATTAGGATTAGATAAATTACCAAGAAAAATTGAAACTTATGATATATCAAATATTTCTGGTGAGTATATGGTTGCTGGAATGTGTGTAATGGTTGATGGAACAATAAAAAGAAATATGTCAAGAAGGTTTAAAATAAAAACAGTTTTAACACAAGATGATCCAAAATGTATGCAAGAAGTTGTAACGCGTAGATTAAAACACTCAATAGAAAATAATAATTCATCAGGTTTTGGAAAATTGCCAGATGCAATATTTGCTGATGGAGGGATTACACAAATAAGAGCAATAAAACAAGCAGTAAAATCATTAGAACTAGATATACCAGTATTTGGTATGGTAAAAAATGATAAACACCAAACAAGAGCATTAATAAATGAGCAAAGACAAGAATTTGAAATATCAGAAAATTTAATGAATTTAATTACAAAATTTCAAGATGAAGTACATGATACAGCAATTACATATCATAGAAAATTAAGAGATGAATCAATAACTAAATCAGAGTTAGATGATATTAAAGGAATTGGTGAAATAAAGAAAAAAGCTTTATTAAAGTATTTTGGAAGTGTTGAAAAAATAAGAAAAAGTTCAGTTGAAGATCTTATAAAAGTAAGTGGAATAAATGAAGAATTGGCAAAAAATATATTAACTCAATTAAATAAATAAAATTTTGTAATATATTGCGATGAAAAGGGAAAGCAAATTATGAATATTTTTAAAAATTTTACATATACATATTAAGGACAAGTATATAGGGAGGTTTGTAAATGAAGTTTTTAAAAAAACATAAAGTGCTTTCTTTTGCAATAGGTGCATTTGTAGTATTATCTGGAGCTAATTTTCTTATGATTTATGAACTAATAAAAATAGGAATAAAAGTAGTAGCATTATAATAAAATTTATTGACATTAAAAAAAGAAAGTGATAAATTACATAAAGAAGTGGGATTGGTCACTGTGGTTTGAAAAGGGGTGTACTTTTATGACCTTAAAAGAATTGCAAAAAGAAATTGTCGAAAATAAAAAACGGCATAATTTCAACACGAAAGATATGAACGAGGAATTCTGTCATCTTATGGCTGAAATGGGAGAGGCGTATGATGCTTATTTTAGAGGATTAGATACTTTTCCTGAAGAACTTGCTGATGTGGGGATTTTTCTGCTTGGCATTGCCGAATTGAACGGAATTGATCTTCAAAGTGAGATCGAAAAGAAAGTCCAAATCAATAAGAGGAGAGAAAGTGAGATTAACCGTGTAGGTCATTATGTGCATAAAAAGTAATTAAGCAGAGAAAGAACATTGTTTTGTAATAAAATGATGTTCTTTTTCTGTGTATATAAAATAAAAATATATAATTATCACATTTTTTTAATAAAAAACATAATATGGCTTAGGAGGAAATGCTATGAAAGGATTATGTTTTTCTGGTGGTGGGATAAAAATTGCTGCACATATAGGAGCATTAAAAGCATTTGAAGAAGAAAATATAAAATTTGATTGTGTATCAGGTGCTTCATCTGGAAGTATTGTTGCTGTGATGTATGCAATTGGATATAATAGTGATGAAATGTGGAAATACTATAATAAAATTGCACCAAAAATAAAATATTTTGAATGGAAAAATATTTTAAAACTGTTATATGGATTAATTTTCCAAAAAAAAATAATAATTAATGGATTAAACAGTGGAAAAACTATAGAGAAATATATGAGAGAAATGTGTAATAGAAAGAAAATATATAATATTAGTCAAATAAAAATGCCAGTTAATATATCTATGGTAGATGCAGAAGATGGAACTACATATATAGCAACATCAGTAGAAAAAAGATTGGAAACATTTGATGATGTAAAATATATTACAGACATACCTGTTTGTAAAGCAATAAGAGCAAGTTGTGGTTTCCCTATTATTTTTACACCTTATGAATATAACAATATGAAATTAATAGATGGAGGAGTTAGAGAAAATCTTCCATGGAAATCATTAAAAGAAATTGGAGCAGATGAAATTATAGCGATTTGTTTTGAAACAACATCGTCAAAAGGATGTTGTGATAATATGATTGATGTTGCAGTAAGAGCATTAGAATTGCAAGAAAGAGAATTAGCTAATTATGAAAAGGAAGGAATTGAGAATTTAATTACAATAAACATGGAAAAAGTATCATTATTAGATTATCAAAGTAGCGAAAAAATGTACAAATGCGGATATGAGCAGGCAAAAAGGCAAATTTCTTTATATAAACATAATAAAATTGGTTAAAATACTTGACAAATCAGCAAAAAAGGTGTAAAGTATATTAGCATTACACCTTATTTAAAGTTATAAGGTATCACTTTAGAGAAAAGGAGTAGTAGAAATGAATAAAAAAGTTGAAATAAGTATGTTATCACAAATGTATGGAAAACTTTTAACTGAAAAACAAAAAGAATATATAGACTACTACTACAATGAAGACTTGTCATTAGCAGAAATAGCACAAAATGAAGGTATAACAAGACAAGGAGTAAGAGATATCATAAAAAAGGGGGAAAAGAAACTTTTCGAATATGAAGAAAAGCTATTGTTTATGAAAAAGACAATGAATCAAGAAAAACAAATCGAAAATATATTATCACAACTTAATCAAATACATAAAGATTCATCAGATGAAAAAGTTAATAATATATTAGAAGAAGTTAAAAAAGAATTAAATTGTTTAGTGTAAACAAAAGAATTAGGAGGCAAATATGGCATTTGAAGGTCTATCATCAAGATTTCAAGAAATAACAAGAAAATTGAGAGGAAAAGCCAGAATAACAGAGTCTGACTTAAAAGAAATGCTAAGAGAAGTAAAATTAGCATTATTAGAAGCTGATGTAAACTATAAAATAGTAAAAGAATTTATAGCAAATATTCAGGAAAAAGCTTTAGGACAAGATGTTATGAAATCATTAACACCTGGTCAACAAGTAATAAAGATTGTTAAAGATGAAATGATAGAACTATTGGGAGGAAATGAAAGCAAAATTAATTTTACACCAAATCCACCAACAATAATAATGCTAGTTGGACTTCAAGGTTCTGGTAAAACAACTACAGCTGGAAAGTTAGCAAATCTATTAAGAAAACAAGGTAAGAAACCATTGCTAGTTGCATGTGATATTTATAGACCAGCAGCTATAAAACAATTACAAGTTGTTGGGGCACAATTAAATATACCAGTATATGCAAATGAACAATCAAAAGATGTTGTACATATTGCAAAACAAGCAATGAATGTTGCAATGTCAAAATTAAATGATGTAGTTATATTAGATACAGCTGGACGTCTACATATAGATGAAAAGTTAATGCAAGAACTAAAAAATCTAAAAACAAATATAAAACCACATGAAATCTTATTAGTAGTTGACTCAATGACAGGTCAAGATGCAGTAAATATTGCACAAACATTTAATGAAAATGTTGGAATTGATGGAGTTGTACTAACAAAATTAGATGGAGATACACGTGGTGGTGCAGCACTTTCAGTAAAAAAAGTAACAGGAAAGCCAATAAAATTTGCGGCAACAGGTGAAAAATTAAATGATATAGAAGTATTTAATCCAGAAAGAATGACATCAAGAATTTTAGGAATGGGAGATGTACTTTCAATAATTGAAAAAGCAGAAGAAGCTATATCAGAAGAAGATGCTGAAAAATTAGAAAAGCAATTACGTAAGAATGAATTAGATTTAGATGACTATTTAGCACAAATACGTCAAGTAAAGAAAATGGGATCATTTTCATCAATATTAAAAATGATACCAGGAATGAACAAAATAAAAGATTTAAACATTGATGATAAAGAATTTGACAAAGTTGAAGCAATAATATGCTCAATGACAAAACAAGAAAAAAGAAATGTAAAAATCTTAAATGGAAGTAGAAGATTACGTATTGCCAAAGGAAGTGGAACACAAGTACAAGATGTAAACAAATTCATAAATTCATTTGAAATGACACAAAAAATGATGAAAAAATTAAAAAATGATAAAGGCAGTATGAAAAAAATGATGAAAAGTATGAATATGGACGATATGAAAGAGTTCAAAGATTTTAAATTTTAAATAAGTTATTAATTTTATATTTTATATATAAAAATCTAAAATTTCTAAATACAGAAGTTTTAATTCAGAAAGAGGTGAAATAAAATGGTAAAAATAAGATTACAAAGAGAAGGAAAGAAAAAAGCTCCATTCTATCATATAGTAGTAGCTGATTCTAGATCTCCAAGAGATGGAAAAATAATTGAACAAATTGGAACTTATGATCCAATGACAGAACCATCTACAATAGTATTAAATAAAGAAAAATTAGAACAATGGATGAAAAATGGTGCACAACCAACAGAAACAGTAAAAGCATTAATCAAAAACGCATAATTTTTGAAAAAATATTATGTTGGAGGAAAGATTATGAAAGATGTTTTAGAAGTTATAATCAAAAACTTAGTAAACAATAAAGATGCTGTTGAAATAAAAGAAGTTGAAAATGAAAAATCAATAGTTTTCGAAGTAAAAGTAGCTGATGAAGACTTTGGAAAAGTAATTGGAAAACAAGGAAAAATAGCTCAATCTATCAGAACAGTAATGAAAGCAGTTGCTGGTAAAAAAGATAAAAAAGTAAATGTTGAATTTATTGGATAGATAAATTTACCATGAAAGGAATGGTAAACAATGCAAAAAAGGCTAGAAATAGGTCAAATAGTTAATACTCATGGAATAAAAGGAGAAATTAAAATAACACCTTTTACAAATGATATAACAAGATTTGATGATTTAGAAGAAGTATATGTTAAATCTAAAAAAGAGTCAAAACTTTATAAAGTAGAAGGAGTAAGATATCATAAAAATATGGTATTACTAAAACTTGAAGGTATAAATACTCCAGAACAAGCAGATTTATTAAGAAATGCATATCTTGAAGTAGACAGAGAAAATGCTGTACCACTTAAAGAAGGAACATATTATATAGTAGATTTGATTGGACTAGAAGTTTATACAGATGAAGGTAAATTACTAGGAAAAGTTGATGATATCTATAATACAGGAGCAAATGACATATATGTAATAAAAGATGAATTAGGAAAACAAGTTTTATTACCAGGAATAAAAGATGTTATAAAAAACGTCGATTTAGAAGGTAAAAAAATTATAGTTCATCTAATACCAGGATTGATTTAGAAAGTTGAGGAATGTATGAAATTTGATGTGCTTACATTATTTCCAGAAATGTTTGAGCCAGTTAAGCAAAGCATTCTAGGAAGAGCAGAAGAAAATAAACTAATAGAAGTTAATTTAATAAATATTAGAGACTTTTCAGAAAACAAGCACAAAAAAGTTGATGACACACCTTATGGTGGTGGTGCAGGCATGGTAATGCAAGCAGATGTTATATATAATGCATATAAGTCTATAAAGAAGACAAATGCTAAAGTCATATATATGTCGCCACAAGGACAAGTTTTAAATCAAAAAAAAGTAGAAGAATTAAGTAAAGAAGAACATCTTATCTTACTTTGTGGACATTACGAAGGAGTAGATCAGAGAGTATTAGATAAAATAGTAGATGAGGAAATATCTATAGGAAACTATGTATTAACAGGAGGGGAACTTCCAGCAATGGTATTAATAGATTCTGTAAGTAGATATGTAGATGGAGTTTTGAGTAATGATTCAACATCTGAAGAATCATTTTCACAAGGAATTCTTGAATATCCACAATATACTAGACCAGAAACCTTTGAAGGTGTAAAGGTACCAGAAATTTTACAATCAGGTCATCATGAAAATATCAACAAATGGAGAAGATGTCAAGCTTTAAAAAATACATATTATAAAAGACCAGAGCTTTTAAAAAATGTAGAATTATCTGAAAAAGATAAAAAATATTTAGATGAAATAAAATCTAAAAAAGATATAAAATAATTATGTACAAAGTGCAAAACAATTCCAGTGCACCGCTTGTACGAAGAAAGAAGGAGGTAAATACGATGGATATCATAAAATCAATAGAACATGAACAATTAAAAAATACTATTCCAGATTTAAAAGTTGGAAATACAGTAAGAGTACATGTTAAAATCAAAGAAGGAAACAAAGAAAGAATCCAAGTATTTGAAGGAATTATAATTAAAAAACAAGGTGGAGGAGTTAACGCTACATTTACAGTAAGAAAAATCTCTTACGGTGTTGGTGTTGAAAAAACATTCTTAATCCATTCACCATTAGTTGAAAAAGTAGAAGTAGTTAGAGTTGGTAAAGCTAGAAGAGCTAAATTATACTACTTAAGAGAGAGAACAGGAAAGGCTTCTAAGACAAAAGAAATGGTTGGAGCTAGAATCGAAAACAAAGAAATAGTTGTTAAAGAAGATTTAGCAGAAGAACCAGTTGAAGTTGTAAACAAAGAAGTTGCTCCAGAAGCTCTTGTTGCTGAAGTTGCTGCAGAAACAGCTGAAAAAACAGCTGAAGTTGTTGCAAAAGAAGCTAAAACAGAAAAAGCTGAATAATTAAAAAAATGCATCTCGATATGGGATGTATTTTTTTGTCGAAAAAACAAATAACTAATACAATATTGTTGATTTTATGCCGACTTAGTGGTATAATATACGACATAAGTTATTAGAAAAGGAAATATAGTTATGAACTCAAAACCAATAGATTATACTGAAGATAAAATAGCTTTTGAGTTTTTTAGTGATATAGAAGATTCATGTCAAAATGTTAATGAAGTAATAGAAGATATAAAAGAAAGAATAAAAAAAATAAATGGTTTAAAGGCTTATGAAGATACTGAAGATATTTATTCAGATCTTCCTAATCTTGCTGTAACTCTTAATAATAAACTTGTTGAATATTACCAAACTTTGAAAGAAAAAGGAATAAAATTATTTGGAAAAAGTGAGAAAGGAGAAAGTCAAATATATTTTGCACCATATACTGTTGTATATGTATTGTGTGCAGAAACTCAGTATGTATTAGATAAAACATTAAATGATGGATTTATTGCAAGACATGAAAGTATGGATGAAGAAAAAAATAGTAATTGGGATAAAATCGAAGGAAAAGATAGTGGAATATTAAGAGTAATTAGAGAAAGAATTTGGGACTTAAGAACAGCATTAAGTGGATCTGCAACAAGTGAATTATTTTATAGTGAAGACGAAATTATTGAATTAAGAGAATACTTAGAGCAATATCTTGCTTTTGATTTAATGCTAGAGCAATATGATATATTTAAAGAATTAGACGAATTAATAATTACATATTTTGGATCAGTTCAATTAGCAGATGAGCAAAAAGAAAGTTTAGTAAATAATGAAATCCGAAATTTTTTAAGAGCATTAGGGAAAGAAGAAATATTTGAAAGAATAAGAGATGGTGTTATAAAAAGTAATGAAAAAGAAAAGAAAAGCTCATGGCAATTAGACTCAAAAGCAAAAGCAAAAATACAAGAGGAAACTGCTAAAATTGGCAAAAATAGTAAAACAAATAGTCAAGCTAGAACTACAAAAATAAGTGATTGTGAACAAACAAAATAAAAAAGAGGTATAAAATATGTATGGTATAATTGCTGCAATGCAAGAAGAAATGCAAGAAATAAAAAACATAATGCAAGAGATATGTGAAATGCAAGTATATGAATTGACTTTTTTTGTTGGAAAAATTTATAACAACAAAGTCATTCTAGTAGAAGCAGGAGTAGGAAAAGTAAATGCAGCTAGAGTTACACAAATTTTAATAGACAAATTTGAAGTAAAGAAAATAATAAATATTGGATCTGCTGCTAGTTGTAATGACAAATTAGAAATAGGAGATATTGTTATAGGAAGTAAGCTAGTTCAACATGACTTTGATATAACAGCATTTAACCATCCCAAAGGATATATCAGTAATATTGGACAATTTATAGAAAGTGATATTGAATTAATAAAGAAATTAGAAAAGACAATTACATATTTGGATAATAAGGATTTTAATATAACTATAGGAACAATTGCAACTGGAGACATATTTTGCACAGATATAAATATGAAAAATAAAATTAGAACAAAATTTAATGCTGAAGCAATAGAAATGGAAGGAGCAGCTATTGCTCAAGTATGCAAGTTGGATAATATACCATTTGTAATAATTAGAAGTATATCAGATAAACCTAATGGAAAAAATGAAATAACATTTGATGAATTTCTAAAAAAAGCATCAAAAAGATGTGCTTATATAATAGAAAAATTTTTTGAAACACTATAAAATAGTGTTTTTTTATATGTAAAAAATTTCAAGCAGAAAACTTTACAAATAAGCTTTACAAAAAAAGATAACTAGTATAAAATAAAAAAGACAAAAAAGGATAAAATATAATTAATTTTTTATATAAATTTTTAATAATTTGGAAAAAGCTAAAAAAATACGGAGGAAAAAATGAAAGAAAAAAATGAATTGAGTTATAAAGACTTAAAAATGTTTTGTAATAAAGATATGTTGCATTTTGAAACAACACAAGAACTAGATTCTATTAGTACTGGAGTTGGACAAGAGAGAGGAATAAAAGCTCTTGAGTTTGGATTGCAAGTAGATATAAAAGGATACAATTTGTATGTAGAAGGACCAAGTGGTGTTGGTAAAACAATGTATACAAAGAATTATTTAGACCAAATTGCAACAAAGAAAAAAGTACCAAATGATTGGTGTTATATATATAATTTTCAAAATCCAAATGAACCAATAGCAGTAGCATTACCAGCAGGTCAAGGTAAAGAATTTAAAGAAAGCATGGATGGATTTATTCAAGAAGTAAAAAAAGACATAAAGAAAACATTTAATGCAGATGATTTTGAAAAAGAAAAATCATTAATAAAAAGAGAATATGAAGAAAAACGTGAAGTTGTTATGAATAAATTAAGTGAAGAAGCACTTAAACATAATTTTCAAGTAAAATCAGCTCAAAATGGAATATACATGATGCCTATTGTTGATGGAAAAGTAATAGAAGAAGAAGAATTTGAAAAACTTGATGATCAAGTAAAAAAACAATATGAAGAAACATCAATAATTGTGCAACAACAAATAATGGATGCAATTAGCCAAATAAAACAAATTGAAAGACAATCTGATAAAAAAGTATCTGAATGGCAATCAAATGTAGCATTATTAACAGTTAATGCACATATCAATTTTATAAAATCAAAATATAAAAGAAATAAAAAAATAAATCAATTTTTAAATGATGTAAAACAAGATGTTTTAAAAAATGTATCATATTTTCTAGAAGAAGATAAAACAAATCAAAATCAACAACAAGGACCTATTCAAAAGAAGCAAGATCCATGTTTGAATTATAGAGTTAATTTATTTGTAGACAATAGTACAACACAAGGAGCTCCAGTAATAATGGATTCTAATTATTCATTTAATAACTTATTTGGAAAGTTAGAATATGAGAATTATTATGGTTCATTAAAAACTGACTTTACAATGTTAAAACCAGGATTAATTCAAAAAGCAAATGGTGGATATATAGTATTCCAGGCTAAAGATTTATTAGCAAATGGAGTATGTTATGAAGAATTAAAGAGAATATTGAGAGTAAAAGAAATATCAATAGATAATTCAATGGAACAACGTAGTTCTATGACTATGATTTCATTAAAACCAGAACCAATTCCAATAGATTTAAAAGTAATATTGGTTGGAAGTTCAAGTATATATCATACATTGCTTTCTGTAGATAGTGACTTTAGAAGATTATTTAAAATTAAAGTTGAATTTGAGGAAACAGCACCTGTAAACGAAGAAAATATTAATAAGTTGGCTCAATTTGTTCATTCATTTTGTGAACAAGAAGAATTACCTCATTTAGACAAGTCGGCAATGGCAAGGGTTGTTGAATATGCTTCAAGAATTGCTGGAGATAATAATAAAATATCAACAAAATTTACAGAATTAGCACAAGTTGTTGGAGAAGCTGCAACATGGGCAAAGCTTGATAAAGTAAAAATTGTTACAGACAATTATGTTGTAAAAGCATTAGATGAAAGAACAGAAAGAATAAAGAAATATGATGAAAAATATTTAGAAATGATTAAAGAAAACACATTATTAATAAATACATCTGGAAGTTCTATTGGAGAGATTAATGGACTAACAGTTCTAACAATAGGTGATTATACATTTGGTAAGCCAGCAAAGATAACAGTAAACACATATACTGGAAAACAGGGAGTTGTAAATATTGAGAGAGAAGTAGAACTTTCTGGTTCAACACATTCAAAAGGTGTATATATATTATCAGGATATTTAGGTGAGTTATTTGCACAAGATATACCATTATGTCTAACAGCTAGTATATGTTTTGAACAATTATATAATGGAGTTGATGGAGATAGTGCTTCAAGTACAGAACTATATGGACTATTATCAAGTTTATCTGGAGTCCCTATAAAGCAATCAATAGCTGTTACAGGTTCTGTTAACCAAAAAGGACAAATACAACCAATTGGTGGAGTTAATGAAAAAATAGAAGGATATTTCCAAATTTGTCAAATGAGAGGACTTGATGGAACACATGGAGTTATTATACCAATTCAAAATGTTAATAACTTACAACTTTCTGATGAAGTTGTAGATGCTGTAAAAAATAAATTATTTCATATTTATGCAATATCAACAATTGATGAAGGAATTGAAATTTTAACAGGAGTACCAGCAGGAAAGAAAGATAAATATGGTAATTTCCCAGCAGGTACAGTAAATTATTTAGCTTATGAAAAATTAAAAAAATATGCAAAAATCTGTGAAAATTAAGTAGTAATTTATTAGAGATAGAAAGTTACCAGTATATAATGTATTGATAACTTTTTATTTATTTGAGAAAGTTAGTAAATTTATTTTCTTGAATTGTTGAAAATAAAATTCAAATGAATTAAAATATAAATGTGGAGGAAAAAATGCAAGAACAAGAATATAAAATACAAAATATAAAATCATTTGAATTAACAGATATATTTGAATGTGGTCAATGCTTTAGATGGAACAAACAAGCAGATGGAAGTTATACAGGAATATTTAAAGAAAATGTAATGAATGTTCAAAAACAAGGAAATAATGTTACATTTAAAGGAATGTGTAATGGAGATATAAAAGAAATTGTAAAAGATTATTTTGATTTAGATCGCAATTATGAAGAGATAAAAGAAACATTATCAAAAATAGATGATAATGTAAAAACAAGTATACAATATGGACAAGGAATTAGAATTTTAAATCAAGATTTATGGGAAATGATAATATCTTATATTATTTCTGCCAATAACAATATTCCAAGAATAAAAGGGATAATTGAAAGACTATCTAAAACATATGGAAAAGAAATAGAATGGAATGGGGAAAAATATTATACTTTTCCGACTGCAGAAGAATTAAAAGATGTAACAGTAGAAGATTATAGGAAACTTGGAACAGGTTTTAGAGATATAAGATTATATGAAACAGTACATAAGATTTTGAATAAAGAAGTTGATTTGGAACAAATGCAAAATAATCCTAATACAATGGAAGTTAGAGAACAATTATTAACATTATCAGGAGTTGGACCTAAAGTGGCAGATTGTATTTTATTATTTTCAACATTAAAAAGATTTGAAGTTTTCCCAATTGATGTGTGGGTTAGAAGAGTTATGAACGAACTTTATATAAAAAATGAAGATGAAACAAAAGTTAATAAAAAAGAATTGGAAAAACTTGCACATGAAAAATTTGGGAATTTAGCTGGCATTGCTCAACAATATTTATTTTATTGGAAGAGAGAAGCATAAATACATAAGAGGGGAAAAGAAATATGACGGAAAAAGAGATATTAGAGAAACGTTTAAAAGAAATTGAAGAACAATTAAGTGCATTAGAAGCACCAAGTGAAGAAATGCAACAAATTATTGATGAAATGTTTAGAAAACTTGAAACAAGAATGGAACAAATAGATGCAACAGAAAAAACACTACCTGATGATATAGATATGTATAAAGAACAATTTGTTCAGTATGTAGAAGAGTTGTATAAAAAAACTCAAGAAAGAAGCTCACATAGAGCAGAGGTAGATTATGCTAATAAATCGCTTGAAAAAGGAAACACAGATAGTGCAAAGTTTCATATTGAAGAAATACCTAATTCTTTGGCAAATGACCCATATACAAGTCATCTGACAAATTTAATGGTTGAGTATTTTGGGGATGTAGGAAAGCAACTAAAAATTAAATATGCTCCAGATCTTACAGAATTTATGAGAGGGAGATATGGTTTTGGAACATTAGGATCAAGTAGAGATGCAAGAAGAGCAGAAGATATGGATTCTATAATAAGAAAGTTAGAACGAGAATATGATGAGCAAATATTAAAAACATTAAAATCTGATAAGATGATATCTGTAGATAAGATAGAAGAAATTATACAAAAGTTAGAATTAGAGTTAATGATAAACAATAAAAAAGAAAAACAAAGTGTTTCATCTGAAAATATTCTTGGAATGATATCTTCTTCTGGTGCTACAGTAAGTTCTGTAAACCAGGAAAACGATAGGATAAAAGAGCTTGTTGAAAGGTTCCAAAGAAATGCAAGTAGATTACCTAATGTAAAAGATGGAAATAATACAAATGTAAAAACAGATAAATATGAAAGATCTGCTGGTCAGTTGCCAGAAGAAGGATCTAGTGTAAGTAGACTTAAAGAAATATTGAGTCAGCTTCCAAAAGCGAGATATAATGATGATGAGAAGCGGTGATGATAGATAAATTAGAGATAGTTATCAAAAAAAAATAGAAAACAGGAGAAATACGATGGAGATACAAGTAAAAAAAGAAAGTGCTAAGGCTTATGTGGAAGTATTGGAAACTATAAAATACATGAAACCAGAATTGGTACAAAAAATTCCACCGAAACTTATACAATTTTTTAAAGATTATAAAGATGAAAATTATCAATTCAAATTTGATGAGAATACAAATATTGAAAACCAAAAAATATCACTAGAAGCTGGAAGTATATTAGCAATATTAATGTTAAACTATATTGCAGATGAAAAAGAAAAAAGTAAAATAAATAATATTTTAATAGAAAACGAAAAAAAGTATGAAGAAGAACTTAGAGAAAAATATAATCCAGATAATTTATTTAAAAAGAAAGAAGAAAAACAAGAGGAAAAAGTAGACGAACAACATTCTTTAATGGTTGTAGAAAATAAACCATGGTATAAGAAAATTTTTGAAAAAGTAAGGAATATATTTAAAAAGAAAGAGATGTGATTAAATCACATCTCTATTAATTTATTTTACAACAACATTGTAAATTTTATTTTTTACATAAATTTCTTTAACAATAGATTTTCCATCAAGCTTTCCTTCTAAAGCAGAACGAACTTTTTCTTTAATAGAAGATTCATCTTCATCTAAATTAATTGCAATAGTTGTTTTTAATTTACCATTAACTTGAACAGGAATTTCTATTTCATCATCAATAGTTTTACTTTCATCATATTCAGGCCATTCACAAGATGAAATAGGTTTATCAAATCCAGTAATTTCATTTAACTCTTCAGTTATATGAGGAGCAAAAGGATTTAATAATATTAAAAATGTTTTGAATTCAGCTTTATTAATTTTCTTTAATTTTGTAAATTCATTCATCATTGTCATGAATGTAGAAACACAAGTATTAAATTTCATTTCTTCAATATCTTGTGAAACTTTTTTGATAGCTTTATTCATCATTTTTTCAGTTTCTTTTGAATATGTATCACCATAAACTAAAATGTCTTGTAAATTCCAAACTCTGTCAAGAAATTTAAAGCAACCTCTAATACTATCCATAGACCAGCTTGCTGTTTGATCAAATGGTCCCATAAACATTTCATAAACTCTAAAAGCATCTGCACCAAATTCATTTACAATATCATCTGGATTTATAACATTTCCTTTTGATTTAGACATTTTTTCTCCATTTGAACCTAAAATCATACCATGTGATGTACGTTTTGCATAAGGTTCTTTTGTTGGAACAACTCCAATGTCATATAAGAATTTGTGCCAGAATCTTGAATATAATAAGTGAAGTGTTGTATGTTCCATACCACCATTATACCAATCAACAGGTGACCAATATTCAAGAGCTTCTTTTGATGCTAGAGAATCATGATTATGTGGATCCATATATCTTAAGAAATACCATGATGATCCGGCCCATTGAGGCATTGTATCTGTTTCTCTTTTTGCAGGTTTACCACAGTGTGGACATGTTGTATTAATCCATTCTGCATGTCTTGCAAGAGGTGATTCTCCATCTTCTCCAGGTAAGAAATCTTTTACATCTGGTAGTGTTAAAGGTAAATCTTTTTCATCAACTGGAACCCAACCACAATCATCACAATGTACCATTGGAATTGGTTCACCCCAATATCTTTGACGTGAGAATACCCAATCACGAAGTTTATAATTTACTTTTCTTTCACCAATTTTATTATCTTCAAGATATTTTATAACTTTATTTTTTGCTTCTTCTAATCCTAAACCATCTAAAAATCCTGAGTTTATATGTACACCATCACCAGTAAATGCTTCTTTTGAAACATCTCCACCTTCAAGAACAGGTATAATATTAAGACCAAATTTTGTAGCAAATTCATAATCTCTTGTATCATGAGCAGGAACAGCCATAATAGCACCAGTTCCATAAGATGATAATACATAATCTGCAACCCAAATAGGAATTTCTTTATTTGTTAATGGATTTATTGCTTTAATTCCTTTGATTTCAACACCAGTTTTGTCTTTATTCATTTCACCACGTTCAAAATCAGATTTTAAAGCAGCTTGTTTTTGATATTCTTTTATTTCATCTAAATTTGTTATTTTAGAAGCAAATTCTTCAATTAATTTGTGTTCAGGAGCAACTACCATATATGTAGCACCAAATAGTGTATCAGGTCTTGTTGTGTAAACAGTTAGTGTTTCGTCAGTACCTGCAATTTTGAAATTTACTTCAGCACCTTCTGAACGACCAATCCAGTTACGTTGTTGTGTTTTGATTTTTTCCAAATAATCAACATCATCTAAATCATCAATTAATCTTTGAGCATATTTTGTAATTCTTAACATCCATTGTGATTTTTCTTTTTGTACAACTGGACTTCCACATCTTTCACAAACACCATTTACAACTTCTTCGTTTGCTAATCCAACTTTACATCCTGTACAGAAGTTTATTGGCATTGTTGCTTTATAAGCTAATCCGTGCTTATATAATTGAATAAATATCCATTGTGTCCATTTATAATATTCAGGATCTGTTGTGTCAATAACTCTTGACCAATCAAATGAAAAACCAACAGATTTTAATTGTTCTGTAAAATGTGCAATATTTTTTGCAGTTGTTATTTTTGGATGAATATTTGTTTTTATTGCGTAATTTTCTGCTGGAAGACCGAATGCATCAAATCCAATAGGGAATAATACATTATATCCTTGTAATCTTCTTTTTCTTGCAATTATATCAAGTGCTGTATAACTACGAGGATGTCCAACATGTAGACCTTGTCCTGATGGATAAGGGAATTCTATTAATCCATACCATTTTTTCTTTGTGTAATCATTACTAGCACTAAATGTTCCTTCTTTTTCCCATTTATTTTGCCATTTTTTTTCTATTTCTTTAAAATTATATGCCATTTAAAATTCATTCCTTTCTCATTTTTTTCGTTGTAAGAAAAATATTCTTATGAGCGAAATTATTTCATATCGATTATACTAGCAAAATGGCAAAAAGTCAATGAAAATTGAGGTAAAATGGTTTTTTAGAGTAATTTTATTAGTGATGAATAAATAATAAAAAAAAATGAGATACTATTATAAGATTAAAAATCTAATAATAGTTGTAAAGAAGGGACTGAAATGAATATGAAATTTGTTAAAGGTTTAGTTATAGGTGGATTAGTAACAACAGGAATGGTTATGTTATGGCAAAATGATAATATGTTTAATACAAATAAAATGATGAAAAAAGGTAAAAAAATTGCTAAAAAGATGGGAATAATGTAAAAGGCAGGAGATGAAAATCCTGTCTTATTTTTTATTAAAAAAAATGTTATTGGATTTGACTTAATATATTTTTTATGTTATAAGATAAATGAAAGAAATTAAGGAGGAAAAAAGATGAATATTTTTAGTATAATAGCAATTTTTCTTATGATATTTGGAGGAATATTTATTATAGCAAGTATAGGTCTTAGTATATTTATAAATAATAAAAAGAAAAATTGTACAAAAGAAGCAACAGCAAAAATAAAAGAAATAATCGTAAGTGAAAATAGGGATAACGTAGATGGTTTTTTAATGGTATCTGAATATCCTAAATTAGAATATGATATTAATGGAGAACATATAGAAAAAGTATCTTCAATAGGATATATGCCTAAAAAATATAGTGTTGGTCAAGAAGTCGAAATATGTTATAATCCTAATAAATATGATGATTTTTGTATAAAAGGAGATAAGACTGCTAATATAATAAGAAATGTATCTGTGGCTGTAGGAATAGGAATATTTATAATTGGAATTATTTTTTGTATAGTTTCAATTTTTCAATAAAGAGTATAGGGTTTACCTATACTTTTTTATTTTAACAAACTATAATTTTGGTTAACTCAAAAAAATTCTCAAAAAAAGAGGGAATTATGTAAAATACGTCGAATATTATATATGTACGAAAAACGGAATTGATAGTTTTTAACGATAATTGTAGGAGTGGAGGAAAATGGCACGTTATAGTGAAGAAATTATAGAACAAGTAAGACAAAACAACGATGTTGTAGATATAATATCACAATATGTGCATTTAACTCGAAAAGGAAGAAACTATTTTGGATTGTGTCCATTTCATAATGAAAAATCTCCATCATTTTCGGTATCACCAGACAGACAAATATTTCACTGTTTTGGATGTGGAGTGGGAGGCAATGTATATTCATTTCTGATGAAAATAGAAGGAATAGGGTTCAAAGAAGCAGTTGAACAATTAGCAGAAAGAGCAAATATACAATTACCAACAATAGAAAATGCAGAGGATACAGCCAAAGAAGAGTTAAAAGCGAAAATATATAAAATAAATCAATTTACAGCAGAATATTATCATCAAAATTTGTACAAGCCAACAGCAAAGTTAGCACAAGAATATGTCAAAAAAAGAAAATTAACACAGTCAACATTAGAAACTTACAAAATAGGTTTTTCTGGAAGAATTGATGAATTATATAAAGAATTAAAGGCACAAGGCTTTAATGAAAAAGAAATGCTTGAATCTGGCTTAGTTGTCAGAAATGATAGAGGGCAATACATAGACATGTATAGAAATAGAATAATGATTCCAATATGTGACATTAGAGGAAAAGTAATTGCATTTGGAGGAAGAGTTCTAGATGATTCAAAGCCAAAGTACATAAATTCACCAGAAAATGTTGTATATAGTAAAGGACGACATTTATTTGGATTAAATATTGCAAAATCAGAATGTGGAAAGAAACTATTAATAGTAGAAGGCTATATGGATGTTATCTCATTACATCAAAGAGGAGTAAAAAATGTAGTTGCAGCATTGGGAACAGCATTAACAGAACAGCAAGGATGGTTATTAAGAAAAAGCACAGAACAAGTTATACTAGGGTTTGATGCAGATGGAGCTGGACAAACAGCTGTTGCAAGATCAATGGAAATACTACAAAAAATGGGATGTGACATGAGAGTACTACAAATAGAAGGTGCAAAAGATCCAGATGAATTTATTGTAAAATTTGGAGAAGGCAGATTCAAATTAGCAATAGATAATGCAATTTCGTTGGTTGAATTCAAAGTAAAAAATTTAAAAAAAGATATTAATTTAGAAAATACATCAGATAAAATAAAATTCCTAAACGAAATAGCAAAGATATTAGCTAAAGTAGATAACACAATGGAAAGAGAAATATACATAGAAAAAATATCAAGTGGTTATAATATTTCAAAAGAGGCAATTTATGCAGAAGTAAATAAACTTATTTATACAAATTCTAAAGCTGATAATTTGTTACAAGGAAAAGTTGTAAAAACTCAAATTGTTTCAAAAATTGAAGAAAATAGTATAGATGAGGATTTGAAAAATAGAGAAGATACAATAATAGCATTATTGCTTGATGCAAATCAAAAAATCTTTCAAAAAATAAAAGAAAAAATACAACCGGAAGACTTTAAGGATGAAACAAATAGACTAATTGCAGAAAAATTATATGAAGAACTTGAAAAGCAAGATACAAATGTTAATAAGTTAATTGATGAATTTGATGAAAAAACTCAAAATCATATTACAAAAGTAATGGCAACAGATTATGAAATAGAAAATATAGATAAAGCTGTTGATGATATATTATTAAAATACGAAAGAGAACGATTAGAATGTCAGAAAAGAGACATACTAAAAAAATTAGAAAATGAACAAGATGGGGAAGTTAAAAAAGAATTAGGTAAACAGTTAAGCAATATAATAATTGCATTAGCTAAAATTAAGTAGGGGTGAATTTTCGTGAAAAAGAAAATTGAAGGAAAAATGAAAAATCAAGAAGAAATAGAAGAAATGAAAGATGTAAATGCAAGTAATGATAAAGAAAAATCAGATGCAGAAAAAGTTCAAGATATTGTAAAAAAAGCTAAAGCTAAAGGAAAAATGACCTATGAAGAATTAGCAAAAGAATTAGAAAATACCAATCCAGATCAAATAGATAAAGTATTTGATGCATTTGAAGAAATGGGAGTAAATCTTTTAAATGATGATTTTGAAGAAGAACCAGATATTGATGATTTAAAAGAAGTTGAAAATTTAAAATTAGATGAAATAACAGATACAAGCTATGAAGGAATAAGTGTTGATGATCCAGTAAGAATGTATTTAAGAGAAATTGGAAAAATACCTTTATTATCTTATGATAAAGAACTTGAATTAGCAAAAAGAATATTACAAGGTGATGAAGAAGCAAAGCAAGAATTAGCAGAAGCAAACTTAAGATTAGTTGTAAGTATTGCTAAAAAATATGTAGGAAGAGGAATGTTATTTTTAGACTTAATCCAAGAAGGAAATATGGGATTAATAAAAGCAGTTGAAAAATTTGATTATACAAAAGGATTTAAATTTAGTACTTATGCAACATGGTGGATTAGACAAGCAATAACAAGAGCAATAGCTGATCAGGCTCGTACAATAAGAATTCCAGTACACATGGTAGAAACAATTAATAGATTAATACGTACATCTAGACATTTATTACAACAATATGGTAGAGAACCAACTCCAGAAGAAATTGCAGCAGAAATGGAAATGCCAGTTGAAAAAGTAATGGAAATACAAAAAATAGCTCAAGACCCGGTATCATTAGAAACACCAATTGGTGAAGAAGATGATAGTCATTTAGGAGATTTTATTCAAGATGAAGATTCACCAGCACCACAAGATGCTGCTTCATATACATTATTAAGAGAACAATTAGAGGAAGTTATGAGTACATTAACACCTAGAGAAGCCAAAGTTTTAAGATTAAGATTTGGACTTGATGATGGAAAAGCAAGAACACTTGAAGAAGTTGGAAAAGAATTTGATGTAACAAGAGAAAGAATTCGTCAGATTGAAGCAAAAGCTTTAAGAAAACTTCGTCATCCAAGTAGAAGTAAAAAATTAAGAGATTATATGAATTAGTGCAAGTGCCAAAAATGACGCTCCTTTAAGGAGCATCATTTTTTTATATGATAGTTTATTTTTTTATAATTTTAATATTAGAATTATACTTAAAATATGATATATTATATATAATATAATAATTGAAAACAAAAGAGGAATAAAATATGAAAAGAAAAAATATAAAAGATATAGACATGAATAATGCATATTTTCATTTTACAGAGAAGGGTAATTTAAAATCTATAGCCAAAAATGGTTTAAAAGCTCAAATTGGTGATGCTTCAAAATTAGTAGATGATAAATCAAGAGTATGTTTTTCACAAGGAGTAAAAGGAATATTAGGAATAAAAAATTCTTTTATATGGGAATTTGAACATACTAAAATATGTGATATTCCAGAAGGTTACAAAAAGTATTTTGATATAAAAGATTTTTCTAGCACAGATTTGATACCTAAAGAAATAGTATATGAAGCATTGAAAAGAAAATTTGAAAATGAAGTATATTTGGTTGTTGATGCAAAAGAGGGAGAAGATTTTTTGCCAGAAGAAATAAATGGGCTAGGTTCTAATTTCGATATAAAAGGGAAGGAAGGCCATGATATATCTCCAAAGAAAATATCAAAACTAGTAATTCCTAATGTGAATAATGCATGGGAGACCATTCAATATGTTTATAATAATCTTATAGAAAAAAATCCAGATGTCGAAGGTATTATTAGAATGATGAATTCTAATTTAGACGAGATGATAACATACTTTAGAAATAAAGAATTAGAAGTACCACAAAATGAAGACTTTACACTAAAACAAAGAGTTGCACAATTTTTACGAAAGAATAATTTATTTATGAATTTAAAATTTGTTGAAAATTTTGTTCATAGTCAACTTGATGTTTTAACAATAAAGAAAAGTAAAATACCAGAAGAAAAAGTGGATTCAAGAAAAGATTTTATGGAGTTTATTTCAAATAATGGAGAGTTAAAAAAAGAAGAATTTTCACACTTAATTGATAGCAAATCAACTGCAATAGAAGAAATAGATAAAATTATAGAACAAATGAATGCAAGCAAAGATGAAAATAAAGCTGATGAAAGAATATAGTTAAAATATAAAGATTAGACATTAAAATGTCTAATCTTTATATTTTAACATATCTGGAAATTTATTTCAAAATTCAATTGCAAATAAACACAAAATGTGATAGCATAGAGCAAGACGAAAAGAGAGAAAAAGAAGGTGAAAAAAGTGCCAGAAACAGAGCAAAAACATAAAAGCAGAAAAATAGGAGATTTATTTAGTGATTATAAAACAAATAGTAATATAGAAGATGCAGAAATAGCAAGAATGAATTTACTAAAAAAGATAAACACATTAGAAATAGAAATGCAAGCAAAAGAATATATAGAAATAAAAGAAATATGGTACTTTGAAAAATTCTTAAGACAAAGATTTCAATTTGAGCAAGTGCATATAAAAATAAAATATGCAGAAGGAGTAAGAAAAAAGCCAATAGCAGATGAGTGGGAAAATATAGTATGTTTAATGGCACATAAATATCCTTTAATGAAACCATTATTATTATTAAAAAGTCAAATTGAAGTAACAGAAAATCAAATAAATGTATATATGAAAATACAAGGTGCAGATTTTCTAAAAGCAAGAAAACTAGATAGAGAACTAGAAAGTGTAATAGAAAATATATTTGGAAAGAAATATATAGTAAATATAGAAGAAAGAATAAATGCAGAAGAAGTATTAAAACAAAAAGAAAAAGCAAAACAAGTACAACAAAAAGCAATAGAAAATGTAATGAGAGAAGCGATGGAAGCGCAAAGAATGGCAGCAGAAAAACAAGCACAAAATAGTGGAGAAAATGTGCAAAATAATCATCAACAACAGAGTCATCAAAATCCATCAGCACAAAATTATGAACAATATCCAGCAAGTGAAATGCCACCAATACCAGAAGGTGTATATAATGATGCAGATTATGCAATGCCAACAGATGCAGATATGGGATATATACCAGAAATGCCAGAAAATGAAGAACCTTCAAATATAATCTTTGGTAAGCCATCAAGAGCAAAAGAAACACTATTCAAAATAAAAGATATAACATCAAATGATAGTAGAGTAACAATTGAAGGAAGAATAGTAAATTGTGAATGTAAAGAAACAAAAACAGGAAAAGGAATGTTAATCTTTGAAATATATGATGGAACAGGAATAATGAATTGTAAAGCATTTGCAAAAGATATAACAGAAGGAAATGAAGTATCAGAAAAAATCCAATCTGCAAAAGCAATAAAAGTAACAGGAAAATCAGGAATGGATGCTTATGCTGGTGATTTAACAGTAATGGCAAATATCATAATAGAAATTTCAGATGAAGGAATGCCACAATTACCAGAAGAAGATACAAGTTCACCATTAATATTAGGAAACTCAATGAATATATCAGATCCATTAGTAAAAATAACAGATTTAAATGCAGAATCTGGAAATGTATGTATAGATGGTGAAATACTTGGAATGGAAGACAAAGAAACAAAAACAGGAAAAGTAATATTAAGTATAAATATATATGATGGAACAAGTACAATGACATGTAAAGCATTTTTACCAGGAAAAAATGCAAAAAATATTGTAAAAAGATTAGGAAAAACAAAAGCAGTAAAATTAGCAGGAAGAGCACAAATGGATGCTTTTTCAAATGAATTAACAATAATGGCAAATACAATAGTTGAATCAACACCATTACCAAAAACAACAAGAGAAGATAAAGCAGAAGTAAAAAGAGTAGAATTACATATGCACACCAAAATGAGTGCAATGGATGCAATGACATCAGCAACAGACTTAATAAAAAGAGCAATGAGTTGGGGAATGAAATCAATAGCAATAACAGACCATGGAGTAGTACAAGCATTTCCAGAAGCATATCACTTATTGGGAAGAGATAACCCAGACATGAAAGTAATCTATGGTGTAGAAGCATATTTAGTACCAGATAAAGAAAAATCAGTAAAAAATCCAAGAGGACAAGTACTAGATGATGCAACATATTGTGTATTAGACTTAGAAACAACAGGAATTTCAATAACAACAGAAAAAATTACTGAAGTTGGAATAATGAAAGTAAAAAATGGTGAAGTAATAGATGAATTTGAAATATTTGTAAATCCAGAAAAGCCAATACCACAAAGAGTTGTAGAAGTTACAAACATAACTGATGAAATGGTAAAAGATGCAGAAACAATAGATAAAGTATTTCCAAAAATTTTAGAATTTGTAGGAGATTCAATAATAGTTGCACATAATGCAAGTTTTGATGTTGGATTTTTAAAACACAATGCAAAATTGCTAGGATATGAATTTAATAATACATATATAGACACATTACCACTTGCAAAAGATTTATTCCCAGATTTGAAAAAATATAAATTAGGAAAAATTGCAGATAGTTTAGGAATTGAAGTAGATGTAGCCCATAGAGCTTTAGCAGATGTTGATACAACTGTAAAAGTATTTAATGTAATGTTGAAAAAATTAAAAGACAAAGGAATAAATACAGTTGATGAAATAGATTCAGCAACAAAAGATCCAGAAGCTCAAAAAGAAGAATTTAAAAAGCAAAGATCATATCATGCAATAATATTAGCTAAAAATTATGTAGGATTAAGAAACCTATATAAATTAGTATCAATTTCACATTTACACTATTTTTATAAAAATCCAAGAATATTAAAAAGTATATATAAAAAATATTCAGAAGGATTAATATTAGGAAGTGCTTGCGAAGCGGGTGAATTATATCAAGCAATAGAATTAGGAAAATCTGATGAAGAAATAGAAAATATTGCAAGAGATTATGACTATTTAGAAATTCAACCAATAGGAAATAATGAATTTTTAGTAAGAAATGGTGTTGTACCAGATAGAGAATATTTAAAAGATATAAATCGTAAGATTGTAGAATTAGGAGAAAAACTAGGAAAGCTAGTAGTAGCAACATGTGATGTTCATTTTATGGATCCACAAGATGAGATTTATAGAAGAATATTAGAAGCAGGACAAGGATATAAAGATGCAGATGAACAAGCACCTTTATACTTAAGAACAACAGAAGAAATGCTTAAAGAATTTGAATATTTAGGTGAGGAAAAAGCTTATGAAGTTGTAGTAACAAATACAAATAAAGTATCAGATATGTGTGATAGAATAGATCCAATATCACCAGAAAAATGTCCACCACATATCCCAGGATGTGAGGAAGATATCAAAAATATTGCATATAAAAAAGCACATGAATTATATGGTGATCCATTGCCAGAAATAGTTCAAACAAGATTAGATAAAGAATTAAACTCTATTATAAGCAATGGATATTCAGTAATGTATATTATTGCACAAAGACTAGTATGGAAATCAAATGAAGATGGATATATAGTAGGTTCAAGAGGATCAGTAGGATCATCACTTGTAGCATTTATGACAGGTATAACAGAAGTAAACTCATTACAGCCACATTATAGATGTCCAAAATGTAAATATTCAGAATTTGATGATTACGGAGTTGGAAATGGATTTGACTTACCAGATAAAGATTGTCCAAAATGTGGCACAAAAATGGCCAAAGATGGAATGGATATACCATTTGAAACATTCCTTGGATTTAATGGAGATAAAGAGCCAGATATAGACTTAAACTTTTCTGGAGAATATCAAGCAAAAGCACATAAATATACAGAAGTAATATTTGGAAAAGGAACAACATTTAAAGCAGGAACAGTTGGTACAGTAGCAGAGCAAACAGCATTTGGATATGTAAAAAAATATTATGAAGAAAGAAATATACCAATAAATAAAGCAGAAATAGCAAGAATATCAGTAGGTTGTCAAGGAATAAAAAGAACAACAGGACAACATCCAGGAGGAATTATAGTAGTTCCAAAAGGAAGAGAAATATATGAATTTACACCAGTACAACATCCAGCAGATGACCCAAATTCAGATATAATAACAACACATTTTGATTATCACTCAATAGATGGAAACTTGTTAAAACTTGATATACTAGGACACGATGATCCGACGGTAATACGTATGCTTCAAGATATAACAGGAGTAGCACCAACAGATGTACCATTAGATGATAAAGAAACAATGTCAATCTTTTCATCAACAAAAGCATTAGGTGTAACACCAGAACAAATACATTCAGAAGTAGGAACTTATGGAATACCTGAATATGGTACAAAATTTGCTAGAGGAATGCTTTTAGATACACATCCAACAACATTTGACGAATTAATAAGAATATCTGGACTATCACATGGTACAGATGTATGGTTAGGAAATGCACAATCATTAATAGAACAAGGAATTGTAACATTACAACAAGCAATATGTTGTCGTGATGATATAATGATATATTTAATGAAAAAAGGACTTCCACCAGATAAATCATTCAAAATAATGGAAGCTGTTCGTAAAGGTAAAGTTGCAAAAGGAAAAGAGCCAAAATGGAAAGATGAATATATACCTTTAATGTTAGAACATAATGTTCCAGAATGGTATATAAAATCTTGCGAAAAAATAAAATACATGTTCCCTAAAGCACATGCTGCAGCTTATGTAACAAACGCATTTAGAATTGCATGGTTTAAAGTTCATATTCCATTAGCATATTATGCAGCATTTTTTACAATAAGAGCAAAAGCATTTGATGCAGAAGTTATGATTAATGGAAAAGAAAAAGTAAAAAATAAAATGAAAGAAATTGAAATGATGGGAAATAATGCTACTCCAAAAGATAAAGATATGTATGATGATCTAGAATTAGTATTAGAAATGTATGAAAGAGGACTTAGATTTTTACCAATTGATTTGTATAAATCACATGCTACAAAATTTCAAGTTGAAGGAGATTCATTAAGACCACCATTAAATAGTATAGCAGGATTGGGAAATGTTGCAGCTGAAGGAATTATGAAGGCTAGACAAGAGGAAAAGTTTATGTCTATAGATGATTTGAAAATTCGTTCAAAAGTTGGTGATTCTGTTACAGAATTGTTGAGACAATTTGGTTGTCTTGAAGGAATGAGCCAAAGTAATCAATTGAGTTTGTTTGGATAAAAATAGAAAAATGACATAAACAAAAAATTTCCAACAAATTTTTAGAAAAAAGTATTGAATTTATAAAAAAAATATGTTATAAATAATTATGAAGTAAAAATGAGAAGAAAGGATGAACAAATGAATATGAAAAAAGTTTTATTAAGTTTAGTAATGATTATTACAGTTTTATGTTTAGCAGTAAATATAGCCTATGCAGATGATGTAGCTTCTACATCAGAGAGTATACCAACAAACGTAATTGATTTAGGCGGAAATACAAAAGATACATTAAATATAGGAACAACAACAACTACAACAACAACACAATCTACAATTGATTTAGGTACAACAACTACAACTACTACACAAGCAACAACAAACACTGTAAAAACAACAGCATCAACTGTTACAACATTACCACATACTGGAGCTACAGAAACATCTGGAGTATTAGTTACAATAGCTTTATTAGCAGTAGTTGGATTAGTTTCATTTAAAGTTATCAAAAATAATAGTGATATAAAATAAGAGAAAAAGTAGAATAAAAGTTACCAACAGAGAGAATTAGTCACAGGTTGAGAACTAATTGTGGAAAACGTATTCGAAAAACTAGCTCTTTAGTTATCTGATGAATAAGTCAGACGTGTAGGATACGTTATAATCTAATTAAGTAAAACATTGGGATGGAACCGTGTATAATCACTCCTATAGATATTATTGTATATCTATGGGAGTTTTTTTATATAAAAAATAGGGAGGTATAATTATGATTAGAACAATACAAAAAGATGGACAAATTTTAGATTTAGAAGAAGGAAATGAAGAATTACAAAAGACAATTTGGCATACAACATCACATATATTAGCACAAGCAGTAAAAAGATTATATCCAAATACAAAATTAGGAATAGGACCTGCAATTGAAAATGGATTTTACTATGATTTTAGAGTAGAAAAACCATTTACAGAAGAAGACATAGCCAAAATAGAAGAAGAAATGAAAAAAATAGTTAAAGAAGATTTACCATTAGAGAGAAGTGTATTATCAAAAGAAGACGCAATTAAACTAATGGAAGAAAAAGAAGAACCATATAAAGTTCAATTAATAAAAGAACTTCCTGAAGGTGAAACAATATCATTCTTTAAGCAAGGAGAATTTATAGATTTATGTGCTGGACCACATATAAATAGAACAGGAAAAGTAAAAGCAATAAAATTATTAACAACATCTGCTGCATATTGGAAAGGAAATCAAGAAAATGATTCAATGCAAAGAATATATGGTGTATCATTTTTAAAAGCAAGTCAACTTGAAGAACATTTAAGATTATTAGAAGAAGCAAAACAAAGAGATCACAGAAAAATAGGAAAAGAACTTGAATTATTTATGACACATGAATTAGTTGGGTCAGGACTTCCAATGTATTTACCAAATGGAGCAACAATAAGAAGAATATTAGAAAGATATATCCAAGATAAAGAAATAGATTTAGGATATAGCCATGTATATACACCATCACTTGCAAATGTACAATTATATAAAACAAGTGGACATTGGGATCATTATAAAGATGACATGTTTCCAGCAATGAAGATGGATAATGAAGAAATGGTATTAAGACCAATGAATTGTCCACATCATATGTTAATATATAAAAGTAAACAACGTTCATACAAAGATTTACCAATAAAAATAGGTGAATTAGCAAATGATTTTAGATATGAAAATAGTGGAGCTGTTTGTGGACTTGAAAGAGTTAGACAAATGTGTCAAAATGATGCTCACTTATTTGTAAGACCAGATCAAATAAAAGAAGAAGTAGGAAATGTACTAAAACTTATAAAAGAAGTATATCAAAAAGATTTTGGATTTTCTCCAGATTCATTTAAATATAGATTGTCATTAAGAGATAAAAATAATAAGGCAAAATATATAGATAATGACGAAATGTGGGAAACAGCAGAATCACAATTAAGAGCAATATTAAAAGAAATGAATATAGATTTCTATGAAGCAGAAGGAGAAGCAGCATTCTATGGACCAAAAATTGACATTCAAATAAAAACAGCATTAAATCATGATGTTACAATACCAACATGCCAATTAGATTTTGCATTACCAGAAAGATTTGATTTAACTTATGTTGGTGAAGATAATAAAGAACACAGACCAGTAGTAATACATAGAGCAATACTTGGATCTTCAGATAGATTTATATCATTCTTAATTGAAGAAACAAAAGGAGCATTCCCATTATGGTTATCACCAATTCAAGTAAAAATATTGCCTATTACAGATGCTCAAATTGATTATGGAGTAGAATTAAAAGCCAAATTAAGAGCTAAAAGAATAAGAGTTGAATTAGATGATTCAAATGAAAAAATTGGATATAAAATCAGAAAAGCTCAACTTGAAAAAGTTCCATATATGTTAGTTATAGGGGCAAATGAACAAGAAAATCAAGTTGTAACTGTTCGTGCCAGAAAAAATGGAGCTAATTTAGGTGAAATGACAATTGATGAATTTATTGAAAAAGTTCAAAGTGAAGTTGAAAATAAAACAATAGATAGATAAAATAAAAACTATATTTAATGTAAAACATTAAATATAGTTTTTTATTGTTAAATAAACTTCCGGCTATGCCGGTAGTATAGTAGGCTTTAGCTATGTAGCAAAGCAACTCCTTTCATGTTATAATATCAATATGTTTCGACGCATAAATAATAAAATAAATGAAAGGAGTTGCGTATCAATGAATAGTATATTCAGCCAAAAAACTAAAGAAGAAAATACTACGTATGATACAATGTCAAGTTTATCACATACAAAATGTAATTGCAAATATCATATAGTATTCACACCAAAATATAGGAGAAAAATTTTTTATGGACAGAAAAGGTTAGAAATTGGAAAGATATTGAGGGAGATTTCAGAGTGGCAGGAAGCGAAAATTATAGAGGCTGAAGTATGCGCAGATCATGTGCATATGTTTGTAGAAATACCACCAAAATTATCAGTATCAAAATATATGGGAATCCTAAAGGGCAAAAGCAGCCTCATAATTTTCCAAAGATGGTCAAATTTGAAATACAAATTTTGACAGCGAAGTTTTTGGTGCCGTGGATACTATGTAGACACGGTAGGTAAAAATGCAAAGAAAATAGCAGAATATGTAAGAAATCAATTACAGGAAGATATGATGTGTGATCAAATATCAATAAAAGAATATAAAGACCCGTTTAACGGGTCATAAGAGACGCATGCGTCGGAATAGCTATGAGCCTTGAGGCTCTGCTTGTAACATAGCCCTATGGGCGTTATAAGTAAAATACCTCCGGCTAAGCCGGAGGATTTTTATTATGGTTTAGATAATAATTCAATTACTTTTGGATATATTGAATTTGCATTATTTTTCCAATTATCTGCAATCTGTTTTGCATTTTCTCTTGAACCAGCATATAAAGAAATTTCAAAAATTGTTTCATTTTTTTCTATAACTTTGCATTTAATTGTATAATTATTTTCATCTTTAGGAATAAATTCAGAAATAACTGATGATTCTTCTTCGATATTTGGAATTTGTTCTTTTAAAACAGTATCAGCTTTTAATTTTAATAATCCAGGTAAAAGTGATTTAGTTAATTCATAAGCTTGTTTTCCTTCAGATGATAATTTTAAAAGATTGCAATCATCTTGAGATATAAAAATAATAAGATTATTGTTTTTTAAATCAGTAATTAATTCTTGGTAATAAAAGTAATTAATATCTTCTGAAAGAGATACAATATTATATAAATTATCATTTTTAATTTCATTATTTATTTTATTTAGTAAATATAAAATTAATACTTTATCTTCTGCTAACTTTTGATTTTGTTCCATAAAAATGCCTCCTTTTAAGTTAGTTTTGGATATTATATCATGAAAATTAATAGAAGTAAAGGTTTAATTTTGCAAAAGATAGTTAAAGAGCTTTTAGAAATTTTCTAAAAACTCTTTTTTTCAATAGTCATATTATTTAAATAATTTAAATTATTAGAATAAGTTTTAAAATTAAATTTTAATTTGTAACTATGTAATTGTTGATATTTATAGCCAAATTGTTTATTGATTTTGTTGATTCCATATTTGCCATCACCAATAATTGGATATCCTATATGTGCTAAATGAGCTCTAATTTGGTGTGTTTTCCCGGTTTCTATATTTACATCTAAAAGTGAAGTGTTATTGTTGTATTCTTTAATTACAGAATATGAAGTTATAATTTTTTGATATCCTTGTTTAAAAGAATCTGAAATATAAACAATAGATTTTTTTGTGTCTTTAAATAGGTAGGCTTCAAGTCTTGCTTTTTTTATTTTGGGAATTCCATAAACTAAAGCTTCATAAGATTTTTCTATTTCGTGATTTTTAAATTTTTCTAATAGAATATTTAATGAAGTATTATTTTTTGCGAATAATATTAAACCCGTTGTATTTCTGTCAAGTCTATGACATGGCATAATATTATTGGAATTGTATTTTTTTTGAATCATGCTTGTTAGACTGTTTTCACCAGTAACTTCAATGTTTATTGGTTTATCAATTACTAAGATATTATTATCTTCATAAACTACAGGTAGGTTTATTTCAGGATATAGTAAATTATCTGAAATATAAATATTTAAAGTATCTCCTGCAAGAACTTCACAATCTTTGCTAATCCTTTTACCATTTACTTTGATATCTTTTTGCCTTAAAGCTTTATATAATGTGTTTTGTGATAAAGCAGGAAATGAATCTAAAATAAATTTGCATATTTTTTTATTATTATATTTTTGTGGTACAATTAATTCTTTCATAATAAATCTCTTTCTAAAATTTATAGTAAGAATATTTTAACATATATATGTAAGAAATACAATACAAAAATAAAGTGAAAAAACATGGAATAAAAGGTCTAAAAATGGGGAAAATAATAAAAACTTGCAATTATAGAAAAAATATGTTATAATAGACGTTGGTCGCTAAAAATTCGAACATAAAAAAGGAGAGGATATATATTTTAAAGAAAAAACTAAAGTATTACACGAAAGAAAGCTTTAAGTTTTTCACAATAATGGCGTTAGGGGTAGGCTTAATAATAGCGATATTTTTTATAAAATATAAGCCAATATATATAGTTACTTTATCTGGAGAACAGATAGGATATGTAGAAAATAAAGATGAATTTTGTAGTAGAATTCAATCTGAAGTAATAGAAATGGAAGGAAAAAATATTGATTTTGTTACTTTAGATGAAATGCCAAATTATGAAATGAAATTAGTAGAAAGAACACAAGAAACTAATGAAAATGAGATTTTATTAGCATTAAAGCAAGAAGCAAATATAATGTATAAATATTATGCAGTAACATTAAATGGTGAAACTGTAAGTTATGTTGATAATATGGAAGAAGCAGAACAAGCTGTAGAACAAATAAAAGAAGAACATAAAGATGATGAAATTCAATTAGATTTAATGATTGCAACAAATTATACAGAAAATTTAGATGAAATAGGAATAGAAGAAGTTGCTACAGCAAAAGAAGTTGTAGAACAAAAAGTAGATGTATTAATAGAAGAAGATTTAAAAACAAAATTACCAACAATTAATGGCGTACTTTTAGCAGTTACACCTGTAAATGGATATGTTAGCTCAAGATTTGGAAATGTAAGTAGTATAAGATCGGGAGCTCATACAGGAACAGATATAGCTTGTTCATTTGGAACAAAAATTAAAGCAGTTGCAAATGGAACAGTAATATTTGCAGAAAGAAATGGATCTTATGGAAATCTTATAAAAATAGACCATGGAAATGGAATTGAAACTTGGTATGCTCATTGTAATAAATTATATGCATCAGTAGGACAGACTGTAAAGGCAGGAGATATTATTGCAGAAGTTGGGATGACAGGAAATACAACAGGTCCACACTTACATTTAGAAATAAGAGTAAATGGAGTTGCAATTAATCCACAACAATATTTATATAAATAAAAAAGAACAAATATTAAACATATTGTTTAATATTTGTTCTTTTTTTTATTCAACTGTTACTGATTTTGCAAGGTTTCTTGGTTTATCAACATCCAATCCTTTTTCCTTTGAAATATAATAAGATAATAATTGTAAAGGAATAATTGAAACAATAGGTGAAAGTAGAGTATTAGTATTAGGAATTTCTATAATTGTATCAATATTATTACTTGGAAGTGGTTGATTTGCAATAACTAGTGTTTTTGCACCTCTAGTAATAACCTCTTGAATATTACTTATTGTTTTTTCAACTAAGTTTTTGTCTGTGATTATACTTATAACAGAAATACCATTTTCAATTAATGCAATAGGACCATGTTTTAATTCACCAGCAGCATAAGCTTCAGAATGTATATATGAAATTTCTTTTAATTTTAAAGAAGCTTCAAGGGCAGTGTTATAATCAACACCTCTGCCTAGGAAAAATACATCTTTTTCTTGATAAATATTTTTAGCAAAATTTTTAATTTCATTAGAACATTTTAAAGCATCTTCAATTTTTTCTGGAACATTAAATATTTCTTTTTTTAGATCTTTTAAATCAGAAAGTGGTGTACTTTCTAATATTTCGGCAAAGTAAATTGCTAAAATTACAAGAAGCATAACTTGAGAAGTATAAGCTTTGGTTGAGGCAACAGCAATTTCTGGTCCAGCATGTGTATAAATAGAATAGTCGGCTTCCCTTGTTATAGAACTGCCAATGACATTAGATATTGCAAGGGTTGTTGCTCCATTTGATTTTGCAAGTTTAAGTGCAGCAATAGTATCTGCAGTTTCACCGGATTGAGAAATATATATGCATAAAGTATTTTTATCAATAATTGGATTTCTATATCTAAATTCAGATGCTATATCAACAGTAACTGGAATATGGCATAAATTTTCAATTGCGTTTTTTCCAGAAAGTCCAGCATGCATTGCTGTTCCACAAGCCACTATATATATTTTATTTATTTTTGATAAAAATTCTTTAGTAAATTTTAAATCATCAAAATTACATAATTCGTTTTCTGGTAAACGTGAACCAATTGTTTCTCTTATAGCTGTTGGTTGTTCAAATATTTCTTTTAACATATAATCATCAAATCCATTTTTATCAGCAGCACTTGCATTCCACTCAATACTTGTTAATTTTTTATCAATTTTATTTAATTCCATATCATAAAAATCAACTTTATCTCTTGAAAGAAAAGCAAACTCATTATCATTTAAAAGATAAAAATCTTTTGTAAATGATAAGATTGCTGGTATGTCAGAAGAAATATAATTTTCTCCATCACCTTTACCGATAACAAGAGGGCTATCTTTTCTAATAACAATCATATTATCTGGCATATATTTTGAAATAATTTGAAGTGCATAACTTCCTTTTAAGTCTTTACAAGTTTTTTGAACAGCACGTAAGACCTTTTTATCATCATCTTTTTTATCTTTTGAGTAATAGTAGTGTATAAGATTTGGTATAATTTCAGTATCTGTTTGAGAATGAAATGTATAACCATTATCTAATAAAAATTTTTTTAATTCGTTATAATTTTCAATAATTCCATTGTGAACAACAGCGAAACTATTACTATTGTCTAAATGAGGATGAGCATTTTCTTTTGAAGGCTTACCATGTGTTGCCCATCTTGTATGAGCAATACCTATTGTACCTTCAAGAGAATCAATTCCTTTTAAATTATATAAATTTTTAACTCTTCCAACATCTTTCATTACAGAAAGACCATTTTTTTCTATAGTTGATATTCCTGCAGAGTCATAACCTCTGTATTCAAGTCTTAAAAGACCATTAATTAATATAGGACTAGCTTTTTTATGTCCTATGTATCCAATAATTCCACACATTTGTGAATCCTCCTTAAAAAGTTTAATAGGGTTTTTGAACGCAAAAATCCCTTATATGCGGAATTGAAATATACTTATGTATTAATTTCTGTTACAACATTACATTGTTTTTTGTTATAATACTATGGCTTAAGTTAAGCCACTAGAGCATCCGCCGAAAATTCGATAAACTCTAGACCTCGTCAACACAGTTTGTGCTCAGGCGCTACAAAATAACTCCTTTCATTATTTATTTTTAATATTTCAATTTCTATATTATATTATATCATTTTAAATTTTGATGCAAGTATTTTTTAATTAATTTTTGAAAGATAAAAGAAATGCAGGGGCATAACGCCCCTGCATCCTGCTAAAATTATTAAGAGATTTAAGCCTCCAGTTCATCATCATCCAGATCGCTGTTGTCAGAAATCTGGACAGAAGTGTTGAATGCGTTCTTGGTGATGTCGTCTGCGTTGGGAAGCAACATGTTGAACATCTCGTAGGCCGCATAGTTTACATTATCGTAAACGACCCATACGAGTTGGTCTGCGGAAACCTTTGTGTAATCAAAGGACATAATCTGTTCCTCAGTGCACAAAAGCGTTCTGGAAATATTTCCAAAATGTTCACGACCCCATTTTTGCATACTCAAGGTTTTGATACCGAATCTTCCGGTAGCCATCTGGAAATCAAGATGACGTGTTACGAGTTCAAAGTATAATGCCTTAGAGAAATCGGAACTTGCCATAGAACGTTTTCCGTCATACAAGAGAGCTGCCTTGGCCTTTTTGAGAGCAGAAAGCAAAATTTCTTTTTTGTTTTCGTAACTTTCAGTCCGGAAAAGGGGAAACGTTCTGATTGCAGCAGTATAGACTTGAGAAATGCAACGGTAATCAAAGATGGTCTGATATTTCTGGCTGTTCCAAAAACTCATGTTCCAGAGCAAGTCGCCATCTTTTGCTTTGTAACTTGCAAGTTTATCTTTGATAAATGAAATGTTGTCAGTAAAAACTTTTTCGACTTCCTGGCAATAGCTTTGGCTAATCTCTAAGGTACCTTCGCTAAGAAGAAAATTGCTATTGTAGTAGTCACCTGTTAAAGGAACAATCTGCACATATTTTTGCTGTGCAATATCATTCGGTAAATAGGTTTCGACGACAACAGTAGAGCCATTGAATTTGATCCTGACATTCAAATACATCAAGATAGTTGCTTTCGCATATTTGGTGAATTTGCCGGACATAGAACTTTTCTTAACAGAAACGGATTCGCCAACAACCTTTTGGCAAGTGGTAAACTCCCAGCAATTCATAACTCTGTCGAAAACAAGGCTTTTGGCCTTGAAAATTTTGCTGTTCTGATTCCACAACTCTTTGGAATAATTTGCGAGGATCAGACTCGCAAATGAATTGAAGAATTTAGGAACAGTTAAGGTTTGGGATACATCACAAATGTCCGAAAAGATAATAGGACAAGTGTAATTTTTGGGATTCAATGCTGTCATAATGGAATCTTTGACAAAGGGGATATCAATCTTTTTTGTGAAATTAAACATAATGTGGCCTCCATGTTTTTTGTGTTTTGTTACTGCGAACGAATACTGAAATAAAACCTCCTAATATTATTTGCATTTTTAATGTGCATATAATAATTATAATATAAAATTACTAAAGAGTCAATATATTATGTAAATAAATGGGATGTACAATAAAAAGTTACAAAAAACGTTGACAAATAAAAATAAAATATGATATAATAATATGCGTATAATTTGCGAATTGGTAAGGTTTTACAATTACCAAATTTAGTTCAAAATAGATAAAATTTAGAAAAATAAGAATTGGATATATTTAGAATAAAATGTAGAGAGCAGTAGAGCAGACTGAACTCAAAATTTTATAATAATATATTTTAAGAAGGGATTTTTCTAATTATAAATGTTATTCTTCAAAAGAAAATGAGCCAAGCCATATTAATGTGGCATTTTTCTTTAAATGGCAAGTTTTCTTATGAAACAAAAAGCTGCTTAATATTTTATAAGGAGTGATTTTTTTTGGAAATCAAAGATGTTAAATTCGGAAGAACAACCCGTAAAGACTTTTCAAAAGTTGGCGATTACATAGAAATGCCAAATCTAATTAAAGTTCAAAAAGATTCTTATGATTGGTTTATTGAAGAAGGATTAGGAGAAGTATTAAAAGATATTTCACCAATCATAGACTATTCTGGAAACTTGGTATTAGAATTTTTTGACTATTATATGGAAGACAAAACAAAATACACAGAAGAAGAAGCAAAAGAAAGAGATGCTACATATTCAACAAGATTACACGTAAAAGTAAGATTAATAAATCGTGAATCAGGAGAAATAAAAGAACAAGAAATTTATTTAGGTGATTTCCCTCTAATGACAGAAAGTGGAACATTTATTATAAATGGAGCTGAAAGAGTTGTAGTTAGTCAGTTAGTTCGTTCACCAGGTTGTTATTATGATGAAATATTTGATACAAAGACAGGAAAGAAAACATATACATCAACAATAATGCCATTAAGAGGTGCTTGGTTGGAATATGAAACAGATGGAAATGATATGTTCTGGGTACGTGTAGATAGAACTAGAAAAATTCCAATTACAACATTATTAAGAGCAATTGGTCTTGTAACAGATGATCAAATAAGATCATTATTTGGAGAAGATTCATTAATAGAAACAACAATTCAAAAAGATCCAATAAAGACAAGTGAAGAAGCTTTAATAGAAATATATAAAAAATTAAGACCAGGAGAATTACCAACAGTAGAAGCTGCAAAAAGTTTATTTAACGGATTATTCTTTGACAATAGAAGATATGATTTAGCAAAAGTCGGAAGATATAAATTTAATCAAAAGTTAAGTATAGCAAATAGAATTAAAAATCAAGTAGCTTTTGACGATATAATGGATAAAGAAACTGGAGAAGTATTTGTTGCTGCTGGTGAGATAATAACAGAAGAAGCTGCAGAAGCAATACAAAATGCAGGTATAAATATTGTTGATATCAAAATTTCTGAAAAGAGAATAAGAATAATTGGTAATGGAATAGTAAATATTCATGCAGTATTACCAAATGTTGATTTAAGTAGTTTGCACATTAAAGAATATGTAAATTATGAAGTATTAAAAAATATAATTGAAAATACTTCAGAAGAAGATTTATTAAAAACATTAAAAGATAGAATAGAAGAATTAATTCCTAAATATATAACAACAGAAGATATGATAGCTTCTGTAAACTATTTGTTAAATATGCATAATGGATATGGAAAAGCAGATGATATAGACCATTTAGCAAATCGTAGAATTAGATGTGTAGGAGAATTATTACAAAATCAATTTAGAATTGGTTTAGCAAGACTTGAAAGAGTAGTTCGTGAAAGAATGACAATTCAAGACTTAGATGTTATAACACCACAAACATTGATAAATACAAAACCAATAACATCATCAATAAGAGAATTCTTTGGAAGTTCACAGTTATCACAATTTATGGATCAAACAAATCCACTTTCAGAATTAACACATAAAAGAAGAATTTCAGCATTAGGACCTGGAGGTCTTTCAAGAGAAAGAGCTGGATTCGAAGTTCGTGATATTCACTATACACACTATGGTAGATTATGTCCAATAGAATCACCAGAAGGCCCAAACATTGGATTAATTTCAGCATTATCATCATTTGCTAACATAAATGAATATGGATTTATTGAAACACCATATAGAAAAATAGATCCAGAAACACATAAAGTAACAGATATAGTTGAATATATGAGTGCAGATGTTGAAGATAATTATATTATAGCTCAAGCATCTGAACCAATGAATGAAGATGGAACATTCGTAAATAAACGTATACGTGTAAGACATAAAAATGAAATTGTTGAAGTAGATAAAGAATTAGTACAATATATAGATGTATCACCAAAGCAATTAGTATCAATTGCAGCAGCAATGATTCCATTCTTGGAAAATGATGATGCTAAGAGATCTTTAATGGGATCAAACATGCAACGTCAGGCAGTTCCACTAATGACATCAGAAGCACCAATTATAGCAACAGGTATTGAATATAGAGCAGCAAAAGATTCAGGAATATTAATATTAGCTGAAGAAGATGGTGTTGTAGAAAAAGTTACAGGTGATAGTATTACTATGAAATATAACAATGGAAAAACAGTTGTACATAAATTACGTAAGTTCAAGAGAACAAACGGTGGAACATGTATAAATCAAAGACCAATTGTTAGAAAAGGTGAGATAGTTAAAAAAGGTGATGCCTTAGCAGATGGACCAGCAACAAAAGATGGAGAAATGGCATTAGGTAAAAACATGTTAGTTGCATTCTCTACATGGGAAGGTTACAACTATGAGGATGCTATTCTTTTAAATGAAAGATTAGTACAAGAAGACATATTTACATCAATACATATTGAAGAATATGATTGTGAATGTCGTGATACAAAATTAGGTCCAGAAGAAATAACAAGAGATATTCCAAATATAGGTGATGATGCATTAAAAGATCTTGATGAAAATGGTATTATTAGAATAGGTGCAGAAGTAAGACCTGGAGATATATTAGTTGGAAAAGTAACTCCAAAAGGAGAAACAGATTTAACTGCAGAAGAAAGATTGCTTCGTGCAATATTTGGAGAAAAAGCTAGAGAAGTAAGAGATACATCACTTCGTGTACCACATGGTGAAGCAGGAACAATAGTTGATGTAAAAATCTTTACAAGAGATAATTCAGAAGAATTAGGTCCTGGAGTAAATCAAGTAATTAGATGTTATATTGCTACAAAGAGAAAGATATCAGTTGGAGATAAGATGGCTGGACGTCATGGTAATAAAGGTGTTATTTCAAGAATATTACCAGCAGAAGATATGCCATTCTTACCAGACGGAACACCAATAGACATATTATTAAATCCATTAGGTATACCATCTCGTATGAACTTAGGACAAATTCTTGAAGTTCATTTAGGAGCAGCTGCAAGAGCATTAGGATGGAAAGTTTCAACACCAGTATTTGATGGTGCATCAGACCAAGAAATAGAAGAATTATTAAAAGAAGCTGGATTATCACCAGATGGAAAACAAACATTATATGATGGAAGAACTGGAGAACCATTTGCAAGCCCAATTACAGTTGGTGTAATGTATATGTTAAAACTACATCACTTAGTAGATGATAAGATACATGCTCGTTCAACAGGACCATATTCATTAGTAACACAACAACCTTTAGGAGGTAAAGCACAATTTGGTGGACAACGTTTTGGAGAGATGGAAGTATGGGCACTAGAAGCTTATGGTGCTGCTTACACATTACAAGAAATCTTAACAATAAAATCAGATGATGTTGTAGGACGTGTTAAAGCTTATGAGGCAATTGTTAAAGGTGAAAATATTCCAGAACCAGGAGTTCCAGAGAGCTTTAAAGTTCTTGTAAAAGAATTACAAGCATTAGGATTAGATGTAAGATTATTTTCAGAAGATAATGAAGAGCTTGAATTAAAAGAACATATTGAAGATGGAATAGACTATGAAGATGTTGAAAAAGAAAAAGTATTAACAGAAGATGATGTTTTAATACATGAAGATTTAGAAGATGGATATGAAGAAGATGAAATGATTGACGATGAAGAAGATAGTGATGAACTATTTGATGACGACAATCTAGATGATGATGAGAGTATCTATGATGGCGATTTAGCTAATGATAATCTTGATAATGATGATGATATAATTGAATAATAATATTTCAAAAAGCAATAAAGAGGCGACGTAAAAGTTTGCAGGAGCAGTGGACAGCCTCTTAAGCTGTTTTGAAATGCCCAAAAAATTAAAGAAGGGGGACATCTAAACAAAGATGGAAGAAGACGAATTAGAGATATTTAATAAAATAAAAATTGGAATTGCGTCAGATGAGAAAATAAGAGAGTGGTCAAAAGGTGAAGTAAAGAAGCCAGAAACAATAAACTATAGAACATTAAAACCAGAAAAAGATGGATTATTTTGTGAAAAAATATTTGGTCCAACAAAAGACTGGGAATGTCATTGTGGTAAATATAAAAGAGTGAGATATAAGGGAATTGTTTGTGACAGATGTGGAGTAGAAGTTACAAAATCAAAAGTAAGACGTGAAAGAATGGGACATATTGAATTAGCCGCACCAGTTGCTCATATTTGGTATTTTAAAGGAATTCCAAGTAGAATTGCATTGATGCTAGATATTTCACCAAGAAATCTTGAAAAAGTAATATATTTTGCTTCATATATAGTAACAGATAAAGGAACATCTGGACTAGAAAAATGTCAAGTACTAACAGAAAAGGAATACCATGAAGCTGAAGAAAAATATGGAAAAAAATCATTCAAAGCAGAAATGGGTGCAGAAGCTATAAGAAAATTACTTGAAGAAATTGATTTAGCTAAATTAACTGCACAAATAGAAAAAGATATAGAAAATGCAAGTGAACAAAGAAAAGCAAAATTAATAAAAAGATTAGATACAGTTGAAGCATTTTTACAATCAGGAAATAGACCTGAATGGATGGTAATGAATGTTGTACCAGTAATTCCGCCAGATTTAAGACCAATGGTTCAATTAGATGGTGGTAGATTTGCAACATCAGATTTAAATGATTTATATAGAAGAGTTATAAACAGAAATAACAGATTAAAGAGATTATTAGAACTTGGAGCACCAGAAATCATTGTTAGAAATGAAAAGAGAATGTTACAAGAATCAGTAGATGCTTTAATAGATAACTCAAGAAGAGGAAGACCTGTTACAGGTGCTGGAAACAGACCATTAAAATCTTTATCAGATTTATTAAAAGGAAAACAAGGTAGATTCCGTCAAAACTTATTAGGAAAACGTGTTGATTATTCAGGACGTTCAGTAATAGTTGTAGGACCAGAATTGAAAATATATCAATGTGGTTTACCAAAGGAAATGGCAATAGAGCTATTCAAACCATTTGTAATGAGAGAATTAGTTGGAAGACATTTAGCTCATAATATAAAAAGTGCAAAAAGAATGGTAGAAAGATTAAGCCCAGAAGTATGGGGAATTCTAGAAGAAGTTATTAAAGATCACCCAGTAATGTTAAACCGTGCTCCAACACTACATAGACTTGGTATACAAGCATTCGAACCAGTATTAGTAGAAGGTAGAGCAATTAAGTTACATGCATTAGTTTGTGAAGCATTTAATGCTGACTTCGATGGTGACCAGATGGCTATACATTTACCATTAACACCAGAAGCACAAGCAGAATCAAGATACTTAATGCTTGCAACAAATAACTTATTAAAACCACAAGATGGTAAGCCAGTTGCTGTACCAAGACTAGATATGATTTTAGGAAGTTATTATTTAACAATGACATTAGATGGAGAATTAGGAGAAGGAAAATATTTCAAGGATCCTGATGAAGCAATAATGGCATTACAAAATAATGCAGTATCAATCCATGCAAAAATCTTTGTAAGAATTACAAAAGAAATTAATGGAGAGATGAAATCAAAGAAAGTTGAAACAAGTGTTGGTAGAATTATATTCAATCAAGGAATTCCACAAGATTTAGGATTTATTGATAGAAAAGAAGATCCATTCCAATATGAAATAAACTTTGCTGTAATGAAAAAATCAATGGGAACTATAATCGATAGAGTTATAGAGAAACACGGATTAGTAGAATCAGCAGAAGTTATAGATTATATCAAAGCATTAGGTTTCAAATATTCAACATTAGCAGGTATTACATTCTCAGTAGCAGATGTAAAAGTACCAGATTCTAAAAAAGACATTTTAGCAGAGGCAGATAAACAAGTTGAAAAAGTAAGAAATCAATATAGAAGAGGTTTAATAACAGATGATGAAAGATATCAATCAGTTGTTAATATTTGGGAAAAGGCAACAAATGATGTAAGTAAGGCAATGGAAGAAAACTTTGATGATCTAAATCCAATATATATGATGGTTAAATCTGGAGCCCGTGGTAACATGAACCAATTAAGACAGATAGCTGGTATGCGTGGTCTTATGGCTAGTACAACTGGTAAAGCTGTTGAAATACCAATTAAGTCATGTTTCCGTGAAGGACTAGATGCGTTGGAATACTTTATATCATCACATGGTGCACGTAAAGGACTTTCAGATACAGCTTTAAGAACAGCAGACTCTGGATACTTAACAAGAAGATTAGTTGATGTATCACAAGATATTATTGTTAGAGAACATGATTGTGGAACAACAGATGGATTAACAATAGAAGATATTAAAGATGGAAATCAAATAGTTGAAGGACTAGCTGAAAGACTTGAAGGAAGATATCCATTAAATGATATAATAAATCCACAAACAAATGAAGTCATTGTAGATTCAAATACAATGATTAATAAAGAAATTGCACAACGTATAGTAGATGCAGGAATTACAAAAGCAGTTGTACGTTCTGTAATTGCATGTAGAGGAAAACATGGAGTATGTCAAAAATGTTATGGTATGGGATTAGCAAGAAGAGATTTAGTATCAATTGGTGAATCTGTTGGTATTATTGCGGCACAATCAATTGGTGAACCTGGTACACAGTTAACAATGAGAACAATTCACTCTGGTGGTGTTGCTGGTGTTGCAGATATTACACAGGGTCTTCCAAGAGTAGAGGAAATCTTTGAAGCTAGAAAACCAAAGGGAGTTGCAGTAATAACAGAAATAGATGGAACAGTAAAGATTTCAGAATCAAAGAAGAGATTAGAAGTAATTGTTACATCAAAAGATGATTCAAGAACATATACAATACCATTTGGTTCAAAATTAAAAGTAAAAGATGGAGATGAAGTAAAAGCTGCAGATCCGTTAATAGAAGGTTCTATAAACCCAGCTGAACTTTTAGCTATAAAAGGACCGGAAGGAGTTTATGAATATGTAATTTCTGAAATTCAAAAAGCATATAGGAACCAAGGTGTTGATATCAATGATAAACACATTGAAGTAATTGCAAGACAAATGCTTCGTAAGGTTAGAATTGATGATGGAGGAGATACAGATTTATTCCCAGGCTCATTGGTTGATATGTATGAATTTGAAGATAAGAATAAAGAGGCTATAGAACAAGGTAAACGTCCAGCAAAAGGAAAGAGAGCTTTACTTGGTATAACCAAAGCATCACTTGCAACAGATAGCTTCTTATCAGCAGCATCATTCCAAGAAACAACAAGAGTATTAACAGAAGCTGCAATCAAAGGTAAAGAAGATAATCTAATAGGATTAAAAGAAAATGTAATTATTGGTAAATTAATTCCAGCAGGTACTGGTATGAAGAGATATCAAGATGTTACAATTAAAGTTGAAGGTGAAGATGATAAAATAGATTCTGATGAAATGTCAGATAATAGCCAAGATGAAAAACAAGAAATAACTGAATAATAATAAAAAACAGACAAATTATAAATTATTTGTCTGTTTTTTCTAATCCTCCTTTTCGAGTCCCATAAAAAATAGCAAAAAAAATAGTATTAGTAAAATAAACTAAATACTATATTTTTTGGTACCAATGGTGGGACTCGAACCCACATGGTTTCCCGCCAGATTTTGAGTCTGGTGCGTCTGCCAGTTCCGCCACATTGGCATATAAATTATCAATCTTGATTATATTATCATACTTTTTTTGATTTGTCTAGTCCTAAAATGTATTTTCTATTGACTATTTGGAAAAATTAATGTAGAATATATAATATTCTAAAAAGAAAAGAGGAATTATAATATATGATATGTTCACAATGTAAAAAACGCACTGCGGTTGTATTTATTAACAAAATTGAAAATGGCGTTTCTTCAATGGAAGGATTATGTAGGGAATGTGCAAAAGAACGTGGATTAGATGTACCAGAAACTTCAAATCAAAATAATTCTAATCCTACTAATAATATAGATATGAATAATATGTCAAAACAATTGGAGTCTTTGTTTAAAGATCTTTCTTCAAGTTTAAAAATCGAAAATATAGATAGTCTTGATAACTTTGAACAAGATGAAGAAGGACTTGATGAAGATGAAAATTCTTCTCCAGATGGAATATCAATGGGAATTCCTATTGGTTCAATTTTTGCAAACTTTATACCAAAGAATGCAAAAGCCAAAGATGAAGAAGAAACAAATGGTGGTAGACAAAAAGTAAAAGTTGAATCTAAAAAAGCAAAAAAGAAAAAGAAATATCTTGATACTTTTGGAACAAATTTAACAGAAAAAGCAAAAAACAATGAATTGGATATAGTTATTGGACGTGATAAAGAAATACAAAGAGTTATACAAATTTTAAATAGACGTACAAAAAATAATCCATGTTTAATAGGAGAACCAGGTGTTGGAAAAACAGCAATAGCTCAGGGGCTTGCTATAAAAATTGCAAACAATAATGTACCTGCAAAATTGTTAAATAAAGAAGTTTATTTACTTGATATGACTTCAGTAATTGCTGGAACTCAATTTAGAGGGCAATTCGAAGCTCGTATGAAAGGTATTATTGATGAATGTAAAGAATTTAAAAATATTATCTTAGTAATAGATGAAATTCATAATATTATAGGAGCTGGTGATGGAGAACATTCCATGAATGCTGCTAATATTTTAAAACCTTCTTTAGCAAATGGAGAAATTCAATTAATAGGTACAACAACATTAAGAGAGTATAGAAAATATATTGAAAAAGATACAGCATTAGAAAGAAGATTCCAACAAGTATTAGTTGAAGAACCAAATATTGATGATACAATTTCTATTTTAACAGGAATAAAAAAATATTATGAAGAATATCATAAAGTAAAAATTTCTAATGATGTTATAAAGCAAGCAGTAATTATGTCTGAAAAATATATTCATGATAGATTTTTACCAGATAAAGCAATTGATATTCTTGATGAAGCATGTTCAAGAATAAACCTTGAAAATAAAGAATTATTCAGATTAGAGATGTTAAAACAAGAATTAGCAGAAGTTCAAGCACAAAAAGAAGATGCCGCTCAAGCAGATTCTACAGAAGATTATCAAAAAGCAGCAGATTTGAAAACAAGAGAATGTAGACTAATTGAAGAAATAGATCATATAAATAGTACAATAAAATTAAAATCTTTAACAGTTCAAGATATCGCTCAAGTTATTGAAAACTGGACTAAAATACCAGTTAAAAAAATTACAGAAGCAGAAACACAAAAACTTTTAAATCTTGAAACAAATCTCCATAAAAGAGTTATAGGTCAAGATAAGGCAGTAAGTGCAGTTGCTAGAGCAATAAGAAGAAATCGTGCAGGACTTCAAAGTACAAAGCGTCCACCATCATTTATATTTGTTGGACCAACAGGAGTTGGAAAGACAGAACTTGCAAAAAGTTTAGCTTATGAGATGTTTGGATCAGAAGATTCAATAATAAGAGTAGATATGTCTGAATATATGGAAAGTCATTCAACAGCCAAACTTATAGGAGCTCCTCCAGGATATGTTGGATATGATGATGCTGGTCAACTTACTGAAAAAGTAAAAAGAAAACCATATTCAATTATATTATTTGATGAAATTGAAAAAGCTCATCCTGATGTATTTAATATTTTATTGCAAGTGTTAGATGATGGAAAACTTACGGATTCACAAGGAAATGTAGTTAGTTTTCAAAATACAATTATAATAATGACATCAAATGCAGGTTCAAATATAAATACAAATTCAATAGGATTTGATAAGAAAACTGTTGATAATAATAAAATAGAAGAAAATTTAAAGCAAGTTTTTAGACCTGAATTTTTAAATAGAATTGATGAAATAATAGTATTTGATTCTTTGACAAAACCTGAATTGCTTCAAATTGTTGATTTAATGTTAAAAGATACAATTAGAGCATTAAGTGAGAAAAATATTACTTTAGATATTTCAGAAAAAACTAAAAACTATATATTAGAAAAAGGTACTAACTTAAAATATGGTGCAAGACCACTAAGAAGAGCTATTCAAAGATATATTGAAGATGAAATTTCTGAAATGATTTTAAGAGGAGTTGTTCATGATGGTCAAAATATTAATATTGATTTAATTGATGAAAACTTAAAATTCAATGTAAACTAGTAAACAGGTTGAAAAATATAAATATTTTTCAACCTAATTTTATAGGAAGGATAAAAAATGAAGAAAGAAAATATACCTAATATACTTACTATAATTAGATTTATATTAATACCATTTATATTTGTATCGGTTATTAGTAATCATTATCTTACAGCAATAATTATATTTACAATTTCTGCTATAACAGATGTATTAGATGGATTTATTGCACGTAAGTATAATTATGTTTCAAATATAGGAAAATTAATCGATCCTCTTGCAGATAAACTCACACAATTATTTTTATTACTTGCACTTACTATTTTAAAAATATTGCCATTATGGATTTTTATAATTGTTTTTATAAAAGAATGTGCAATGGTAATTTCAGCGTCTGTTTTATATAAAAAAGATGATGTTGTTGTATATAGCAAATGGTATGGAAAACTTGCAACTACACTATTTTATTTAGCAATTATATTATCGCTTTTTATAAAACAATTCAACATAGTAATCGATTTTAAAATAGATTTATATTTATATTATTTAGCAATTCTTGCTACAATTTTTTCTTTAATTATGTATGCAATTCAGTTTAAAATAAGACAGAAAATAGTGAAAAAAAGCTAATTGCAAGAGATTTGTGAAAATTTTGTGAAAATTAGCAATCTGCTATTGACAGTGCTAAAAACAAGATATATAATAAGCATGTAAATAGAAATTAACAAATAAGTTAATACTATTTAATGTGCAACCGAAAAGGTGTCAACACATAAAATTATAAGGAGGTAATGTATTATGATGATGATACCAGCAAAAAGAAACGGATTAGATTTTTTTGATGAGGTTTTCGCTGATCCATTTTTTAATGAAAAAGAAAATAAAATAATGAAAACAGACATAAAAGAAAAAGATGGAAAATATTTATTAGAAATTGATGTACCAGGTTATGATAAAGAAGACATAAAGGTTGAATTGCATGATGGATATTTAACAGTATCTGCAGAAAAAAATGAAGATAAAGAAGATAAACATGCAAAATATTTGAAGAGAGAAAGATTTACAGGAATGTGTTCAAGAAGCTATTATGTAGGAGATAACATAAAAGAAGAAGACATAAAGGCAAACTTTAAGAATGGTATATTAACAGTAGAATTTCCAAAAGAAGTTGAGAAAAAGATTGAGGAGAAAAAATATATACCAATTGGAGAATAATGCAAACAGAAGTTGTAATATTACAACTTCTGTTATTTTTTTCAAAAAATAACAAGTAAAAAATTACTATAAATTATTGTAGAAAAAATTTTTTTATGTTAAAATGTAAAAAGAAAAAAATGATAATAATAAAAGAGAGGAATAAATATGATTGAACTAAAGAATGTTTGTAAAACATACAAAAGTAAAAAAGCTGATAATACAGTAGCTTTAAAAGATATTTCAATAAAATTTCCTGAAAAAGGACTTGTTGTAATATTTGGTAGAAGTGGAAGTGGAAAATCTACATTATTACATGTAATTGGTGGTTTAGACAAATATGATTCAGGAGATGTAATCATAAATGGAAAATCAACAAAAGATTTTAAAGAAAGTGATTTTGATGCATATAGAAATACTTATATGGGATTTGTTTTCCAAGAGTATAACTTATTAGATAATTATTCAATAGAACAAAATATCAAATTATCATTAGAATTGCAACATAAAAAGCCAACAGAACAAGAAATACAAGATGTATTAAAAATGGTTGAGTTAAAAGATATTTCAAAGAGAAAAACAAACGAATTATCTGGAGGGCAAAAACAAAGAATTGCGATTGCAAGAGCATTAATAAAAAATCCAGAAATTATACTTGCTGATGAACCTACAGGAAATTTGGATAGTAGAACAAGTGGACAAATTTGGACGTTATTAAGAAAATTAAGTGAAGATAAATTAGTAGTTGTTGTATCACATGATGAGAGTGCTGCTCAAAAATATGCTGATAGAATAATAGAAATACAAGATGGAGAAATAGTTTCAGATAATGGTAAAGAAGAAGAATTAACAAATACCAAAAAATTTGAACTAAAAAAAGCTAAATTGCCATTCTTTTATAGCTTTAAAATGGGAGTTGAAAGCTTATTTCACAAAAAATTTGTATTGGTATTATCTATACTTATGCTGATATTTAGTATATTATGTTTTGAATTAATGCTTTCTGCATATACGATAAATTTAAATAATAATTGTGTACAGCAATTAGAAGAAAATGGACCTGTTGAAGTAAACTTAACAAAGTATAAAAATAAAATTAATTATGTGGATATAATTAAAGAACAATTAGCATCAATTACAAATCAAGTTCAAGGAAAAGAAGATACTACAGAAGATTACAGTGAAAAATATGAAACATTAGAGTTAGATAATGATTTTATAAAAAAGGCACAAGAAAATACAGGATTAAATTGGCATAAAGTTTATACAATAACTGATAAAAATGGTTCAGATGTATCAATGAAATATCTTGAAAATACAGATGTACTAAATGCAAAATTATATTATTATTTAACAAGTTATATTGAATCAGGGTATACATTTATAGAAACAGATAATGCAAAATTAACTAATTTAATGGGAAGAAGACCACAAAGTGAAGACGAAGTGGTTGTATCTGGATATATAGCAGATTGTATTTTATATTATGGAATTAATGCAAAATCAAGTAAAGATGGAGAAGTAAAAGAATATAAACCATATAGTTATTATGAATTACTTGAAGATGGGATGTATATTGATATATGTGGTATAGATTATTTAAAGATCGTTGGAATTGTAGATAATACAACTACAATAAAAGAAAAATATGGAGACCTAAAAAATAAAAAAATCACAGATATAGATGGAGATGAAAGTGAGCTTACAACTCAATTTACAGGATTAATGAGTTATATAACAGAAAATGAATTAAAATTATATGTAAATTCATCATTCATTGAAAAAGAAAAAAGTTTAGAAACACCAACATCAGTAGCTGACTATAATTACATATATAATGGTCAAAAACATGAAGGAGATGTAATTTCTTATATTTTATCTTCAATTGATGTTGAAACAAATGAAGGAACAAAAAATATATCAGATTTAAATTATGATGAAGTTGTTATAAATGAAAACATATTAGATGATATGACATATCAAGATTATGAAAATAAATATTCAGAGAATAAAGATAATTTTGAGAGTAAACAAGCATTTTTGGACGATTATTTAAAAAACAATGAAATAATAGGTAGTACAATAATAACAAGTATAAATTCAGGAAAAAATGTTACAGAAGAAGATAAATATGTTGAATATAAAATAGTTGGAGTTGTATTAAATGATGATAATACAACAACAGTACATAAAATGTATTATAATAAAGATAATATAAAGACACTTATAGATAGTAATGTAAAACTTTATTCAATTGCAACTAGAGTTACAACTGCTGATGAAATGAGAACAGTTTTAAAATATTATCCAATGGATGATTCTGATGTAATATCAACAAGTGAATATTCAAAAACAATACTAAATGCTGTATTAATAGCTAGTACAATTGGACAAGTTGGAAAATATGGAACAATATTCTTCTTAATATTCTCAATAATAATAGTAATGAATTTCATCAATTCAAGTGTAAGATTTAGAAAGAAAGAAATAGGAACATTAAGAGCATTAGGATGTAGAAGTGTTGATATAATAAATATGTTCTTATATGAAAGTATTATAATGTTAGCAATTGCATTGTTAGTTACATTTGCAATAATGCCAAATATAATTAATAATGTTAACAATTTTGTAACATCTACATTAATGATAAATGTAAATATATTAGCATTTGGATTTAAGCAAATTATTGGGGTTATCGGAATATTATTAGGAATAGTTGTAGTTGCTAATATAATTCCATTAAAGAGAATAACAAAAATGAAACCAATTGATGCAATTTTAAATAAATAGAAAAAACTATTGAAAAATGCAAAAAAAAGTGATATTATAAATAAAGATAGATTAAAAAAAAACCGAATTTGACGGATTTTGATTTAATCTATTTTTATTTTTTTTATTCAAAAATGCAAATCGGTTTTAGAGGGAGTAATATAATGAACACAAAATACGTATTTGTAACAGGTGGAGTAGTATCAGGATTAGGAAAAGGAATAACAGCTGCATCATTAGGAAGACTGCTAAAAAATAGAGGATATAAAGTAACAATTCAAAAATTTGATCCATATTTAAATGTTGATCCAGGAACAATGAGTCCTTATGAACATGGAGAAGTATTTGTAACAGATGATGGAGCAGAAACTGATTTAGATTTAGGACATTATGAAAGATTTATTGATGAGAATTTAACACAAAACTCAAGTGTAACAATGGGAAAAGTATATTCAACAGTAATCGAAAAAGAAAGAAGAGGAGATTATTTAGGAAAAACAGTACAAGTAATACCACATGTAACAAATGAAATAAAAAAAAGAATATATAGTTTTGAAAATACAGATACAGATATAGTTATAACTGAAGTTGGTGGAACTGTAGGAGATATAGAAGGATTGTCAATAATAGAAGCAATTCGTCAAGTTGGACTAGAAAAAAATCCAGAAGATGTAGTATATATCCATGTAACATTATTACCATATATATTTGGCTCAAATGAAATAAAATCAAAGCCAACACAACATTCAGTAAAAGAATTACAAAGTTTAGGAATACAACCTAATATTTTAGTATGTAGAACAGAACAAGATATTCCAGACACAATAAGAGAAAAATTAGCATTATTTTGTAATGTAAGAAAAAGTAGTGTAATTCAGAATAAAACAGCTGATAATTTATATGCTGTACCATTAATGTTGGAAGAAGAAGGCTTAGCAAGAGAAGTATGTAATCATTTAAGATTAGATAGATATGTTCCAGATAATACAGAATGGCAAAAAATGATAGATAATATAAGAAATATAGGAGATGAATCTGTAAATATAGGAATAGTAGGAAAATATATTCAATTAGAAGATTCATATTTGTCAGTAATTGAAAGTTTACATCATGCTGGATTTGCAAATAATGTAAAAGTTAATATCAAATTAATAGATTGTGAAACAATAAATAAAGAAACAGCCCAAGAAAAATTAAAGGGATTGCAAGGAATAATAGTTCCAGGAGGATTTGGAAATAGAGGAGTAGAAGGAAAAATAGAAACAATTAGATATGCAAGAGAAAATAAAATTCCATTCTTAGGAATATGTTTAGGTATGCAAATGGCAGTTGTAGAATTTGCAAGAAATGTATTAGGATTAAAAGATGCTAATTCGGCAGAATTTAATGAAAAAACAACAAATCCAGTTATACATATAATGGATGATCAAATAGGAATAGATAAAAAAGGTGGAACAATGCGTTTAGGAGCATATCCATGTATATTAAAAGAAGGAACATTAGCAAAAGAATTATATGTAAAAGAGCAAATTTCAGAAAGACACAGACATAGATATGAATATAATAATGAATATAAAGAAAGATTAGAAAAAGCAGGTTTAATATGTTCTGGAACATCACCAGATGGAAAATTAGTTGAAATAGTAGAATATAAAGAACATCCATATTTTATAGCAGGACAATTCCATCCAGAATTAAAATCAAGACCTAATAGACCAGCACCATTATTTGTAGGATTGGTTAAAGCAGCTAAAAATATTAAATAAATTATTCTAATATAAGAAAGGAAAAAGTTTATGAATAATGAGTTTGAAAAGTGGCAAGAAAAATGTAAAGAATCTGGAAACAAAAGAAATGATTATTTAAGCTGGGATGAATATTTTATGGCTATTGCAAAATTGTCAGCCAAAAGAAGTAAAGATCCTAATACACAAGTAGGGGCATGTATAGTAAGTAATGATAATAGAATTTTATCAATAGGATATAATGGAGCACCAAATGGATTTGAAGATGAAAATTTTCCATGGGCAAGAGATGGTGAAAAAATATATACAAAATATCCTTATGTATGTCATGCAGAAATGAATGCAATTTTAAATTATAGAGGGTCAAAAAAAGAATTTGAAAATGCAAAAATATATGTAGACTTGTTTCCATGTAATGAATGTGCAAAATTAATAATTCAGTCAGGAATAAAAGAAGTAATATATTTGTCAGATAAATATAATGGAACAGATGAAAATATTGCATCAAAAAGGTTATTTGACACATGTAAAATTAAATATAAACAAATTGAATGTAAAGAAATTACTATCTAAAAATTATATAATGTAGTACAAGAAATAGGAGAATAAGATGGAATTAGTTGATATTGTTGATGAAAATAATAATTTAACAGGACAAGTTGAAGAAAGATGGACAGCATATAATAAAGGAATGTGGAGAAGGACAGTATCATGTTGGATAATGAATTATAAAGGAGAAATACTTCTTCAAAAAAGAACAGCAAATAAAAGAAGAAATCCGAATAAATGGGCAAAAACGGGTGGACAAGTGGATAGTGGAGAAAGTGTTGAAGAAGCAATAAAAAGAGAAGTAAAAGAAGAATTAGGAATAGATATTCCAGAAAATCAGTTAAAAGTTGTAGAAATATATAAAGGCGATGAAAACAGTAAAAGATTTGCGTATAATTTTATATTTGTGGTAAATTACAATATCGAAGATTATAAATTGCAAAAAGAAGAAGTAGCAGAAGTAAAATATGTAAAAATAGAAGATATAGAAACTAGTAAGAGAAACAATGATTTAAATTATACATTTAGTACTTGGAAAGAATCTGAATTTAAAAGAGAAATGGAAATGCTAAAAAATAAAAGAGCAGAGATTATAAATAATAAAATATAATATAAAAAAGTAAAGAAATATGAAAATTCTTTACTTTTTTTGATGCTGAAAGTTCTATTTATAAGCAAATATGAATATAATTATTAAGAATGTGAAGATTTTGTGAAAAATAAATAAAACTATTGACAAAGGAAAAAATAGGGTATATATTATTAGCAGTCAAACAAAAAGAGTGCTAATAAGACTATAAAAATAAAAGCTATTTATTGTAGCACTAATAGAGGAGGTAATATTATGATAAAACCATTATCAGATAGAGTATTAATAAAAATGAAAGAAAAGGAAGAAACAACAAAGAGTGGAATAATATTGTCAAGTCAAGCACAAGAAAAACCACAAATTGCAGAAGTTATAGAAGTTGGACCAGGAAGAATGGTTGATGGAAAAAGAGAAGAATTAGAAGTAAAAAAAGGTGACAATGTAGTAGTAAGCCAATATGGTGGAACAAAAGTAAAATATGAAGGAGAAGAATACATTATATTAAGAGAAGAAGACATATTAGCAATAGTAAAATAAAAAAATTATATTAACAAATAATTTTAGGAGGTTGATTAATTATGGCAAAACAAATTAAATTTGGAGAAGATGCAAGAAAATCATTATTAGAAGGAGTTAATAAATTAGCAGATACAGTAAAAGTAACATTAGGACCAAAAGGAAGAAATGTTGTATTAGATAAAAGTTTTGGAGCACCACTAATTACAAATGATGGTGTAACAATAGCTAAAGAAATTGAATTAGAAGACAAATTTGAAAATATGGGAGCACGTCTTGTAAAAGAAGTATCTACAAAAACAAATGATGTTGCAGGAGATGGAACAACAACAGCAACAGTTTTAGCACAAGCAATGATTAAAGAAGGAGTTAAAAATGTAGCTGCAGGAGCAGATCCAATGGCAATAAAAAGAGGTATAGAAAAAGCCGTTGATGGAGCTGTAGTAGAATTAAAAGAAATTACATCACCAGTTAATGGAAAAGAAGATATAGCAAGAGTTGCAAGTATATCAGCAAATAATACAGAAGTTGGTGAATTAATAGCTGATGCAATGGAAAAAGTATCAAAAGATGGTGTAATAACAATTGAAGAATCAAAAACATCACAAACAGAATTAAATGTAGTGGAAGGAATGCAATTTGACAAAGGATATGTATCACCATATATGGTAACAGATACAGAGAAAATGGAAGCAATTGTAGATAATCCATATATTTTAATAACAGATAGAAAAATAAGCAATATTCAAGAAATATTACCATTACTAGAAAACTTAATGCAATCATCAGGAAAACTAGTTATAGTATGTGATGACATTGAAAGTGAAGCACTATCAACATTAATACTAAATAAATTAAGAGGAGTATTAAATGTTGTTGCTGTAAAGGCACCTGGATTTGGAGATAAGAGAAAAGCAATGTTAGAAGATATGGCAATTCTAACAGGTGGTGAAGTAATATCACAAGATTTAGGAATGGAATTAAAAGATACACAAATTACACAATTAGGTAGAGCAAAACAAGTAAAAGTACAAAAAGAAAATACAATAATTGTTGATGGAGCAGGAGATAAAGAAAAAATTGCTGAAAGAGTAAGACAAATAAAAGCTCAAATTGAAGAAACAAAGAGTGAATTTGATAAAGAAAACTTACATGAAAGATTAGCCAAAATTGCTGGAGGAGTTGCAGTAATTGGAGTTGGAGCAGCAACAGAAGTTGAAATGAAAGATAAAAAATTAAGAATAGAAGATGCATTATCAGCAACAAAAGCAGCAGTTGAAGAAGGAATTGTAGCTGGTGGTGGAACAGCATATGTAAATATTATACCAGCTGTTGAAAAAGTTGCAAAATCACTTGAAGGTGGAGAAAAACTAGGTGCTGAAATAGTATTAAAAGCATTAGAAGAGCCAGTTAAACAAATTGCAAGAAACGCAGGATTAGAACCAGCTGTTATATTAGACAATGTAAAGAAATCAGCTGTAGGATTTGGATTTGATGCAGACAAAGAACAATATGTTGATATGAAAAAAGCTGGAATAGTTGATCCAACAAAAGTAACAAGAAGTGCATTACAAAATGCAGCATCAGTAGCAGCAATGGTACTTACAACAGAAAGTTTAGTAACAGATGCTCCAGAACCAAAATCATGTGGATGTGGAAACAATCATGAAATGGATAATGGAATGAACGGAATGTACTAAAAAATATATATAAGTATAAAAAAGAGCAACAAAATTAATTTTGTTGCTTTTTGTATAGAAAATAGAACAATGTGTATACATAACTTGAAATAATTATGAAAATGTGGTATAATATCAAATAGAAAATTGGCCAAGAGCCAGGAGGTAAAAAAAAATGAAGTTGAACATGATGATCAAAACCAATGACCCCGAGATTCAGAAGCTCATCAACATTGATGGTTGGGAACTCTATCATCGCGAGGTCAGATTGCCTGATACTGAGATGTACGAAAATGTGAGAGCCGGAACTCGGCTCAAAGTCAGAAGTTTAGGTTTGGGCAAGGATGGTCGTGAGGTGCAGGAAGTTTTCGTGTGCCCCATAATTGGCAACTAATTTCGCAGAGGAGAGCATGTGAGCAACATGCTCCCCTCTGCTTTTTATAAAAAATAAATATTTTAATTAATAAAAATTTCATTGACATTTCAATTTATTATCCTTATAATTAGTATGGCAAAAGAATAAAAATGTAATACAATAAACAAATGTGGAAAAAATAAAAATGGAGGTAATAAAAAATGGATTTTGAACAATGGAAAGACTTTGAAAAAGGCGAATGGAAAAGGAAAATCGATGTAAGAAATTTCATTCAAAAAAATTATACACCATATGAAGGAAATGCAACATTTTTAACAGGAACAACAGAAAAAACAAAAAAATTATGGGATGAAGTATTAAAATTATATGAAAAAGAAAGAAACTCAAATGGTTCAGTATTAGATATAGATACAAAAACAATATCAACAGTATCAGCACATGAAGCTGGATATATAGATAAAGACTTAGAAGAAATAGTAGGATTACAAACAGATGCACCATTAAAAAGAGCAATAATGCCTTATGGTGGAATCAAAATAGTAGAAAAATCATGTGAAGCTTATGGAAGAGAAGTAGATCCAGAAGTTGATAAAATATTCCATACAGTAAGAAAAACACACAATGATGGAGTATTTAGTGTATATACACCAGATATAAGAGCAGCAAGAAGTGCACATTTAATTACAGGACTTCCAGATGGATATGGAAGAGGAAGAATAATTGGAGATTACAGAAGAGTAGCACTATATGGTGTTGATGAACTAATTAGAGAAAAACAATTAGATTTAGAAGAATTAGATGTAGACGAATTTACAGAAGATGTAATAAGAGAAAGAGAAGAAATCTACGAACAAATAAAAGCATTAAACGAATTAAAAGCAATGGCAGCAAAATATGGATTTGATATATCAAGACCAGCTGGAAATGCAAAAGAAGCAATACAATGGTTATATTTTGGATATTTAGGAGCAATAAAAGACCAAAATGGTGCTGCAATGAGTATTGGTAGAACATCAACATTTTTAGATATATATATAGAAAGAGATTTCAAAAATGGAACATTAACAGAAGAACAAGCACAAGAATTAATGGATCATTTTGTAATGAAATTAAGATTAGTAAGATTCTTAAGAACACCAGAATATAATGAATTATTCAGTGGAGATCCAGTTTGGGTAACAGAAAGTATTGGTGGTATGGGAGTTGATGGAAGAACATTAGTAACAAAGAACTCATTTAGAGTTTTACACACACTAGAAAATTTAGGTCCTGCACCAGAACCAAACTTAACAGTATTATGGTCAACAAGATTACCAGAAGGATTCAAACGTTATACAGCAAACTTATCAATCAAAACATCTTCAATTCAATATGAAAATGATGATGTAATGAGAACAACATTAGGTGATGATTATGGAATTGCTTGTTGTGTATCTCCAATGAAAATAGGAAAACAAATGCAATTCTTTGGTGCAAGAGCAAATTTAGCAAAAACATTATTATATGCAATAAATGGTGGAAAAGACGAAAAATCTGGAAAACAAGTAGCTCCAAGATTTGAACCAATAACATCTGAATATCTAGATTATGATGAAGTTATGGTAAAATTTGATCAAATGATGGATTATGTAGCAAAAATTTATATAAAGGCATTAAATGCAATACACTATATGCATGATAAATATTCTTATGAAGCAATAGAAATGGCTTTACATGATAAAGATGTAATAAGAACAATGGCATGTGGTATAGCAGGACTTTCAGTAGTTGCAGACTCATTATCAGCAATCAAATATGCAAAAGTAAAAGTTATAAGAGATGAAAATGGATTAGCAGTTGATTATGAGATTGAAGGAGATTATCCAAAATTCGGAAATGATGATGACAGAGTTGATCAAATAGCTGTTGATGTTGTAACACAATTTTTAAGAAAATTAAAGAAACATCCTGCATATAGAGGGGCAAAACAAACATTATCAATATTAACAATAACATCAAATGTTGTATATGGTAAAGCAACAGGAAATACACCTGATGGAAGAAGAGCAGGAGCTCCATTTGGACCAGGTGCAAACCCATTACATGGAAGAGATACAAATGGTGCATTAGCTGTAATGAACTCAATTGCAAAATTACCATTTGAAGAATCAGAAGATGGAATTTCATTTACATTTGCAATTACACCTTCAACATTAGGTCAAGATATGTGGACAAAAGAAACAAATCTTGTAAGTATGTTAGATGGATATTTTGCTCAAACAGGACATCATATTAATGTTAATGTATTTGATAGAGCTTTACTTGAAGATGCTATGGAACATCCAGAAAAATATCCTCAATTAACAATTAGAGTTTCAGGATATGCTGTTAACTTTACAAAATTAACAAGAGAACAACAATTAGATGTAATTAATAGAACAATTCATGAAAGAATTTAAAAAAAATAAAAATAAGATAGAAAAATTAATTTTCTATCTTATTTTTTATATAGCTCCTTTTAAATTGACATAATTTACATAAAGTGATATAATGATAAATAGTGTAAAAAGGAGAATTTATATGAGTATAGAAATAAATGCAGATAATAATCAATTACAGAATAGAACCAAATCAACCAATTATGGTGGATTATCAGTTTCAGAAAAAATTGATTTATTTGAAAGATATTTGAAAGAAAAGCCAAAAGAAACAATTCATTCAGATACTGTTTTTGAAGGATATAATATTGGAAAAATTCTTGTGCAACTTAGATATTTAATGAAAAATAATTTGATAAAATATAGCTCTGAAGAATTTGAAAGAATGGAAAATCTAGGGTTATTAGAAAAGAATCAAGAAACAGTATATGAAAAAATAAAATGTTTAAAACAATTTTGCAAAAAATATCCTTATGCATTTTCTAATCTTCATAAATTACATAAAAATTTAAATAAGAAAGAAAAAATAGAATTTGAAAAAGTTTTTAAAGATTATACTTATATAAGAGAAAGAAAATCCAGAGGAAAATTACCAAAAGAATTAGAAGAAGAATTAAATAATAGTCAAATTGGTGGAGTATTTAATAGAGATGATACTGAAGAATTTTATGAAGAATATGGAATTGATGATAAAGAAAAAAGGCAAATAATAAATGAATTTGGAAATGTAGATAACTTTAGAAAAGCATATATTGAATATATTGTAAGAATTGCTAATACAAAGAATTATAATGAGGTACATAAAATAAAGACAGAAAATAAAGATTCAGCTTTAGAAAATCCTAAAATACCATTAGTAAGAAACTTTTATTTAGGAACTCAAAGTTTAGAAAAACAGAAATCTTCATTAAGTTTAATTTCATATATGTATGGAGAAAAATATGCTACTAATATAATATTAGGAACAGAATTTGATGTGATTTTAGAAAAAATCTTAAGAGAAATGTTAACAGATAAAGAAAGACATATTGTGGAATTTAAATTTGGATTAAAAAGAGAAGAAGAAATACCCAAAGAAGTAAGAGATATGACTAAACAAAGTATGTATCAAGTAATGAGTTATCAAGTAGTACGAAAAATGCGAAAAAAAGAAATAAAAGATGTTTTTCTAAATCATCTTTATAAACCATCTGAAGAATTTATTAGAGCATATTTTAGTAAAATGGATGTTTTTGAAAAAGATAGTGAACAGTTATCAAACGAAGATAGACAAGAACTATTAAATATGATAGATGTTGAAAAAGAAAATGTTGGAGTGATAGATGATGATACAATAAATGAAATGGCAATTGAAGACATGAATTTTTCAACACGTCAATTATATAAGGCAATGAAATATAATGGGATAAATACAGTTGGTGATTTATTAGAAAAAGCGAGAAGTAGAAAAGATTTATTAAGTATGGCATATATTGGCAATAGAGAAGCAGAAGAGATAATAGAAAAATTATCAGAACTTGGAATTACAGTTTATAATAGAGTAAAAAAGAGAGAAATAGTAGGATTGAATATAAAAAGCTTAGATTTATCGCATCGATCATATATGGTGTTGGCAAGAAATGAAATGCATACAGTTGAACAATTAGTAGAGAGAATAAAAAGTAAAGATGATTTGTTGCAATTAAGATGGATTGGAGAGGCGACAGCTAATGAAATAATAGAAAGATTAGCTGAAATTGGAATTACAATTTATGATGGTGGAAATAAAGAAAAAGTTTCAAATAAAACAGATATAAAAGAATTAAATTTATCTGCACGTTCATATAATACTTTAGCAAGAAATGGTATAAATACTATTGGTGATTTTTTAGACCAGATAAAAAATGTTGAAGATTTGATGAAAATGAGATGTATTGGTAAAAAAAGTGTAAAAGAAATAATTGATAAAATGGAAGAAGTAGGTATTAGACTAGAATGTAGAAAAGATTCAACAGATATTGATGAAAATGAAAAGGCAATAAAAAGAGCATTATTAAAATTAAGAACACAAGAAGAAAAGATGCAAGAATTAGATGAAAAAATTAGTAATCTAAAAAGTCAAAAAGAAGGAGAAGAACAATCTGGAAGAATATCAAAAGGAGAAGAAGATAATGAAAAATAAAAAACAATTTTTTGATATATATCAAAAAGTGAAAAAAGAAGAGATAAATATTAAAACATTAGATTCTGAAACAATATCAAGAATATTACAAATTCTTAATGAAGAAATTAAAATAAATAATAGAAGAATTGCACAAAAAACGGAAGAATATGAGAGAATATTAGAAACACAAAAAAAGACTTCATAGCGAATATGTTATGAAGTCTTTTTGTTGAATAGAAATTCTTAAATCTGTTTTTTACTTAAAAATTAACGATTATTGTCATCATCATAGTAATTAGTTCTTCTATTATTAGAAGAAGCATAATACCAAATTAAAGCAATAATAACAGCAGCTGCAACAGCGATTATAATCCAAGTCCACATAGTAGAATTCATACCTAAGAAATTACCAGTGTTTGTATCTGTTGCAGTTCTTGATGCATTATAACTAGTTGTATTTCTAACAGCTGAATTTGCATCATTACCTATTCCTGTCATTATATCATTATTTTTAGTATTATTTGTACCATTGTTGTTTTGATTATTTGAATTTGTTATATCATTTACACCATCTCCAACACCTTTTACAGCATCTTCGACAGCATTTTCGGCTCCGCCAACAACATCTCTTACACCATTAACAACATCATTACCAGCATTTTGCATAGTATTTTCAGCAGCAAAGCTTAAAGTAACAGAAAAAGAGAATATTATTGCTATAGCCAAACCAATTGTAATAAGCAATTTTTTATTCATAATGTCTACATTCCTTTCTAAAAATTCCAACTAAAGGTTTCAAAATAAAACCTTATTTATAGTATTAATTTATTAAAACAAAATATACTTGAAAATTCTTGCAAAAAAATAAAAAATCATATAAAATTAATTAAAAGGAGCAAACATAATGAAAATTATAAACAATGTAGAAGATTTTGAGTCATTAAAATCAATAAATTTAGAAGATGTAAAAACAATAAAAATTAATGATTTAAAAAGAAAAGATGAAGCCAAAACAAGAATAATGAAATATATAACATATAAAAAAAGAACAGAACAAGAAGTAAGAAAAAAATTTAAAAATGAAATAGATGAACAACTACTTGATGAAATAATTGAATATCTAAAAGAAGCAAAATATTTGGATGATTATCAATTTATTCAAAAACAAGTAAATGAATATATGATGCTAAAAACTTTATCAATAAGAGAGTTAAAATACAAACTTTTAGAAAAGGGATTAGATAAAAAATTAGTAGAAAAATACATAGAAAATAATCAAGAAGAACTTGAAGAATATGAAAAAAGATGTATAGAGAAAATAAGAAGAAAAAAAGCTGGAAATATGGAAGAAGAAAAAATTAATCAATATTTGTTTAGAAAAGGATATCCAATAAGCAAATATGAATAAATTAATTTTTGGTGGAGTTGGAGCTTGAAGGAAGGAAAACAAAATGCAAAATTTAATTACAATGGGAAAAATATACTCAATAAAATTAGAAAATTTTGAAGGACCATTAGATTTATTATGCCACTTAATAGACAAAAATAAAATGGATATTTATGACATAAATATTAGTGAAATAGCAGATCAATATATAGATTATATAAATCAAATGGAAAAAATGAATTTAGATATAACAAGTGAATTTTTAGTTATGTCATCAACATTATTATATTTAAAATCCAAACATTTATTGCCAAAGGCAGAAGCGGAAGATGAAGAAATTACTGAAGAAGAACTTATTAGAAGAATTATTGAATATAAGAAATATAAAGAAATAACAAAAAAATTAAAAGAAGATTTTTTGGTAAATTCAAAAAGATTATTTAGAATGTCAGAAGAAATTGAATTGCCAAAACAAAAAATTCAAAAAGAATATACTCCAAATATAATTCCAGAAATTTATCAAAGATTAATTCGAACAAATGCAGAAAAGATAAACGAAAATGCGGCAAATATTGAAAAAATAGCAATTACAGAAACATTTTCTGTTGGAGATAAAGTAAAAGATATGTATAGAGCATTAATAAAATATAAAAAATTTACATTTAATAAATTATTTACATTAAAAAAACATAGTAAGAATGAAGTAGTTACAGCATTTACAGGACTTTTAGAAATGTCACGTAGAAATAAAGTTGTGACAGAACAAGAGGAATTGTTTGGAGACATAGAGGTAGAAAAGTCAAAATTTCACCCAAAACAAATTGAAGATTAAAAAAGAAAAAATAGGAAAAAATAATATTATAACTTTTAAGAAAAGAGTTGATAATATTGTTTTTTCTTTTTATATTAATAATATTTATAATTTTAATATTGGCAATACATACAAGTAAAATTGGTATAGATGTAGAAAATCTTATAATTAATACAGAAGCAAATGAAAAATTAAATAAAGATGGGAAAATATATGTTTATTTATTATTATTTAATAAAATTAAATTATTTAGAAAAAATGTAAGAAATATACCAATGAAAGATGTAAAATTTGAAGCAAGTGATTTTGATATAAAGATTTTAAAAAATAAAGATATAAAAATAAATTATTTGGAATTAATACAAAATATTAATATAGATATAAGAAAGATAGATTTGGATTTGCAAATTGGAACAGAAAATGCAGGAATTACAGCAATATTAGTTGGAGTTTTAGCAGGAATATTAGGAATAATTATAAAAAAGCCTAAATATCAGATTTTGCCAATTTATGCAAATAAAAATTTATTAAAAATCAATCTAAATGGTATATTTACAATATATTTGATGCATTATATATATAAATTTATAAAAGATAATATAAAAGGAAAGGTTTATGGATAAACCCTTAAATAAAAATCTAAATTTTAAAATAAGGTAAGTGATATTATGGGAGAACATCCTATTGAAAATTTAATGATGACAGCAATGAGTAGTATTCAGAATATGGTAGATGTAAATACTATAATTGGTGAGCCAATTCAATCAATGAATGGAATTACAATTATTCCAATTTCTAAAGTATCTTTTGGATTTGCAGCAGGTGGAAGCGAATTTTCAGGAGAAACTATAAAACAATACAGGATGAAAGACAAAGATGAAGAAATTGAATATAAATTACCATTTGGAGGTGGAGCAGGAGCAGGTGTTTCAATAAACCCAGTTGCTTTTTTAGTTGTGCAAGGAGATAATGTAAAATTAATGCCTGTTGACCATCAATCTTGTATTGATAGACTTATAGATTATGTTCCGGATTTAATACAAAAAATTAATGAAATGTTTAATAAAACTATTTGTCAAAAAGATGAAAGAACAAAAAGAATTTTAGAAGATATAAAAAAGAAGAATTGTAAAAAATCAGATTGCAATAAAAATCAAGAAGAAAAAAGCGAAGAAGTGAAAAAACAAGATGGAAAAATTGCTCGAAATGAAGCTGATTCTCAAAAAGAAAATAAGATGAATATTGAAATAATTGAATCAGATGGAGAAGTTTTTGGGGAAGAATAAAGAGATAGTTTTATAACTATCTCTTTTCAACAATCATAGGTCCTATATTTGTAACAGTTCCAGCTCCTAAAGTAAGAACAATATCATCTTTTTTTACATTCTCTTTTAGATAAGAAGCACATTCTTCAAGAGAAGGAAGATATATAGCATTTTTTCCTAATTCAATTATTTTATTAACCAAATCTTTTGAAGAAATATTATAAGTATTAGTTTCTCTTGCTGCATAAATATCTGTAACAATAATATTATCAAATTCAAGTAAAGCATTTGCGAAATCATCTAAAAGATTGAATGTTCTACTATATGTATGTGGTTGGAATACAACCCAAGATTTATTATATTTTTTATTTTTTAAAGCTTTTGCAGTAGCTTTAACTTCTGTTGGATGATGTCCATAATCATCATAAACTCTAGCACCATTTAACATACCTTTAAATTCGAATCTTCTATCAGCACCTTTAAATTTATGAATAGCATTTTTTATATCAGTTTTTGAAATTCCATATGTATCACATAAAGCAATACAAGCTAAAGCATTTAAAACATTATGTCTTCCTGGAATAGAAAGTAAAATATGTTCATAAAATTCATTATATTTATAAGTATCAAATTCAGCCATTCCTTCATCATTAAATTTAATATTTTTTGCTTGAAAATCAACATCATCATTTTCGATACCATATTTAATTGCTTGAGCTTTTGAATAAACAGGTAGGTCTAAACAATTATTATCATCAGCATTTATTATTAAATGTCCATCTTCAGGTAGTAATTTTACATATTTTATAAAGGCATTTTTTATATTTTCTAAATTTTTATAATAATCTAAATGATCATTGTCAATATTTAAAATTATTTCAGATTTTGGACTAAATTTTAAGAAACTTTCAACATATTCACAGGCTTCAATTATAAAATTTTCACTATTTCCAACTCTATAATTTCCATCAAGTTCTTTTATTATTGCACCAACTTGTATACTTGGATCTCTTAAAGCCTCTAAAAAACATAAAGAAACAAGTGATGTTGTAGTTGTTTTTCCATGTGTTCCAGAAATAGCAATTGTGTTTTTATAACATCTTGTAAGTTCACCTAAAAAATCAGATCTTTCTATAGTTGGAATTCCAAGTTCTTTTGCATGTACAAGTTCAGGATTATCTGGATGAATTGCAGCTGTATAAACAACACAATCAGCTCCAACGACATTTTGAGCATTATGTCCAATATGAACTTTAATTCCTGCATTTTCTAAAGTGTGTAAAATTTCTGAATCTACATTATTGCTTCCAGAAACAGAGAATCCCCAATTAGCAAGAATTTCGGCAATTCCACTCATGCTAATTCCACCAATTCCTATCATATATATTTTTTTATATTTTTTTAAATTATTAATATTTGGCATTTAAAACTCCCCTTGTATTTTTTATTTGTGTATTATTCAGCACACATTATATACTTATATCATGCAAAATTCAAGTTTTTTGTTACAAGAAATTCAAAAAAATAAATTTTGAAATTTTTCGAAAAAAAAGAGGGAAAAAAGAAAATATTGGAGAATAATAAAATAGTACATAAGATATAAACCTTATTAGTACAAAAAAATATAACAGTGGAGGTGCACACAATGCAAATAACAGACGTACGTTTAAGAAAAGTAAATTCAGAGAACAGAATGAAAGCTGTTGCTTCTGTAACATTCGATAATGAATTTGTTATCCATGATATCAAAGTTATCGAAAGTCAAAATGGATTATTCATTGCTATGCCAAGCAGAAAAACTCCAAACGGAGAATTCAAAGACATAGCTCATCCAATCAACGCTGATACAAGAGAGAAGATTCAAAACGCTATATTAGAGGCTTATGAAGCTCCTGAAACAGAAGAATCAGCAGAATAATATATAAATATTATTAAGTCCCCAATTAAGGGGACTTCTTTTATGTATTTGGAAATCAAAACACAAAAATGTCTAAATTTCATATATTATATTGAAAGGAGTAATAAATTAGCGAATAATACAACTATGTAATAGAAAAATGCGAATTCGTTATTCAGTATAAATATATGAAAGAAATAAAAAAGGGTGATAAAGTTACTAGAAACTCACATAATAATGATATTGTGTTTTTTGTAGACAAAATAATAAATTTATCGAATAATGAAAAAATATGTATATTAAAAGGTATAGATATTAGAGTAGAAGCAGATGCAAATATTAATGATTTAAAAGTACTTAGTAAAGATGAAGAAAAAAGATGTGAAAAAAACATAAAAGAAAAGATAAATAGATGTATTGAAAGAGAAGGAAGAGATAAAAAAATAATAAAGACAGGAAAAATATTACATTTGGATGGAGATAAAAAATATAGTGAAAAATCCATTGAATATTATAAAAAAATGAAACTAGATGCAGTTGTAAAAAACGTACCAGAAAATAGGCAGCCAAAAGTTGTATATAGATTATTAAAAATGTATAATCCAGATATTCTTGTAATAACGCGGACATGATGGGATGATTAGTAATAATAAAAAATATGATGATATATTTAACTATAGAAATTCTGGATATTTTATAAATACAGTTAAAGAAGCAAGAAGATTTGAAGAAGAATATAAAAAGGAACTTGTTATATTTGCTGGAGCATGTCAAAGTTATTTTGAAGCACTAATGGCAGCAGGTGCGAATTTTGCATCTTCACCAGCTAGGATATTAATAGATTTTTTAGATCCATTAATTGTTGCTAGAAATGTTGCTTTAACAGATAAAAATAAATATATAACAATTGATGATTTTGCATACGAATTAAGAGATGGAAAACGAGGAATAAATGGGATTGGAGCAAGAGGAAAAAAGAGTATAATAATAATAAATAAAAGAATGTAATATAAATGTAATATAAATGTAATATTGATGTAACAATAGTTAAAACATTGATTGCTCTAAGAATTAGAGAAAATGAAAGAAAAACGCATATTTTGACAAATGAAAATTATGTGATATACTTGGCATATCTTAAGCAAAGTAGGTGATCTAATGATTTGTAGAACAGATATTTCAAGTCTAAAAACAGATATTACAGACAAAATTGGACAAAAGATAAAAGTCAAAGGTTCATTAGGAAGAAGTAAGGAATTTGAAAAAGAAGGAACAATAGAAAAAGTATATAGCAATCTTTTTGTTGTTAAATATGAAGAAAACAATAGAACTGCATCATATACATATACAGATTTATTGACAAAAACAATTGAATTAGATGTATTTGATGGAGAAAGATACAATTCAATAATACCAGCAGAGGTATTAGAAGCCAAAAAGAGTAAATATAGAGAACAACTTTAAATGGTTGTTCTTTTTTTAGCTTTTTTCTTATTTAACTTGAAAAATTGTTTAGGATAATGTATAATATGAAAGTATGAAAATGCGACCAATAAGCATAAGATAAAATAGATAAGGAATGTGATAATATATGAATAAAATGATATTAAAAGAAATATTTGAATGGGCAATGTGCTTTATAATAGCAGTGATATTAGCATTATTTGTAAGATATTATATAGGAACTCCAACAGAAGTTCAAATGACATCAATGTATCCAACATTAAATTCAACAGAAAGATTGTGGTTAAATAGATTAGGAAGAACAACAAAAAAATTACCTCGAAGAGGACAAATAATTACATTTGAGGCACCAAGTAAAAAATATGTTACAGAAGAAGAAATTGATTTAAATAACCCAGTTGCTGTATATGATTATGAACCACAAGGGATAATAAATAAATTTATATATTATGTTTTAGAAACATCCAAAACAAGTTATATAAAAAGAGTTATTGGTATTCCAGGAGATTATGTAGAAATAAAAGATGGAGCAGTATATATAAATGGAGAAAAATTGCAAGAAGACTATTTACAAGATGGACTTGTAACAGATATGCAACAGGGAACAAGAAATGGTAACTTTACAGGATTTAAAGTACCAGAAAATTGTGTATTTTGTTTAGGTGACAATAGAACAGGAAGTATAGATTGTAGATCATTTGGATGTATACCATTAGAAAAAATAGAAGGAACAGTTGCATTCAGATTTTGGCCATTTTCTAAATTTGGGGGAGTATAAAATTGTTTGAAAAAATAATTGGAAATGAAAAAAATAAAGAAAGTTTAGAGAAAGCAATAAAACTAAATAAATTATCACATAGTTATATGTTTTGGGGAATTGAAGGAATTGGAAAAAAGTTAATAGCATTAGAATTAGCAAAAAAGATTTTATGTTTATATCCAGAAAAAGAAGAGTGTAATTGCAAATCTTGTATAGAATTTGATACAAATAATAATCTTGATTTTGCAATAATTGAACCAGAAGATGGAAAAATAAAAATAGAGCAAATAAGAGAAATGCAAAGAAGAGTGGCAGAAAAACCAATAATTTCAAATAAAAAAGTATATATAATAAATGATAGTGATCTTATGACAATTGAGGCACAAAATTGTTTATTAAAAACATTAGAAGAACCACCAGAATATATAACAATAATTTTGATATGTTCTAATGAAAATAATATGTTAAGTACAATAAAATCAAGATGTACAAGAATATATTTTGAAAATTTAGAAAATAATCAAATAAAACAATATTTAGAAAAAAATTATCCTGAAGAGGTATTTGATGATAATATAATAAATTTATCTCAAGGAAGTATAGGAAATGCTATAAAATTAAATAAAAACAAAGAATTATATGAAAGCCTTGAAGAAATATTAAAAAGCTTTAGAGTAAAAGATTTAATAGAAATAAACAAAATGTCAGAAGGAATATATAAAGCAAAAGAAGAGATAAACTATGTTTTAGAATATATGAATGTACTAGCTTTAAAATTATCAAAAGAAGACATAAGATATGTAAATTTAATAGATATAATAGAAGAAACAAAAAAAAGATTAAAAGCTAATAGTAATTATGATATGTGTATAGACAATTTAATATTTAATACATATTATTTATTTCACTAATAGAAAGGACGTAATAAATGAAAAATATAGTAGGAGTTAGATTTAAAAGATTAGGAAAAATATATTTTTTTGATCCTAAGTGGCTTGAGGTAAAAAAAGGAGAATATGTAATAGCAGAAACATCACAAGGAGAGGAAATTGCAGAAGTTGTAATTCCAAGCAGAATGATAGATGAAGAAAAATTAAATTCACCATTAAAAAAGATATTAAGATTGGCATCAGAAAGAGATTTAAAACATGCTGAAGAATGTAAAACTAAAGAAAAAGAAGCGTATGAATATTGTAATAAAAAAATAAAAGAATATAAATTAGATATGACTTTAACAGATGTAGAATATAAGTTTGATAATAGTAAAATATTATTTTCATTTACATCAGATGGAAGAGTAGATTTTAGAGAGTTAGTAAAAGATTTAGCAGCTGTTTATAAGACAAGAATTGAATTAAGACAAATAGGTGTTAGAGATGAAGTAAAGAGAATAGGCGGAAATGGCGTTTGTGGTAGAGAATTATGTTGTTGTTCATTTTTAGGAGATTTTGAAACAGTATCAATAAAAATGGCAAAAGAACAAAACTTGTCTTTAAATCCAACAAAAATTTCAGGAAATTGTGGTAGATTAATGTGCTGTTTAAAATATGAACAAGAAGTATATGAAGATAAAATTAATCATTTACCAGGAGTTGGAGCAATAGTAAGCACTCCAGATGGAAAAGGTGAGATAGATAGTATTGAAACTTTAAAAGAAGTAGTAAGAGTAAAAATTAAAGATGGAGATATATATAAACAAAAAAAGTATAATATAAAAGACATAAAAGTTATAAAAGATGTAAATAAAGAAGAAAATAATGAAGATAATGATAATGAAGAAAATGAAAGCGAAGAAAGGTGGTGAAAGAAATGGCATATAGAATACAATGTGATAAGTGTATAAGTTGTGGTGCATGTGCTGCTAATTGTCCAGTAGAATGTATATCACAAGGAGAAAGTTGTTTTGTAATTGATGAATCTGTTTGCATAGAATGTGGAACATGTAGAGCAGTTTGCCCTGTTGAAGCACCAGAATTAGCAGATGCTGAATAAATGGTTTATAAGTTTACCAAAAAAATAAACATCTAAATTAAATTATTTATATTTAGATGTTTGTATTTATATAAAGAAAAATATTGATGAAATAAAAACTTAAATCAAATTGAAGGAAATGTGATAAAATGAAAATAGGAATAGTAGGATTACCAAATGTAGGAAAAAGTACAATGTTTAATAGTATAACAAAAGCTGGTGCAGAATGTGCCAATTATCCATTTTGTACCATAGAACCAAATGTAGGAGTTGTAGCAGTACCAGATGAAAGAATAGATAATCTTGCAAAAATGTATAATCCTGCAAAAATAACAAAAGCAATAGTAGAATTTGTTGATATAGCAGGATTAGTAAAAGGAGCAAGCAAAGGTGAAGGATTAGGAAACAAATTTTTATCACACATAAGAGAAGTTGATGCAATTTGTCAAGTTGTAAGATGCTTTGAAGACCCAAATGTAATACATGTAGATGGAAGTGTAAATCCATTAAGAGACATAGAAACAATTAACTTAGAATTAATATTTGCTGATTTAGAAACACTTGATAAAAGATTAGATAAAGCAAAAAAGAATCTAAAAGCAGATAAGAAATATCAAGCGGAAATAGATTTAATTGAAAAATTAAAAGAAAACTTAAATAATGGAATTCCAGCAAGAGCTGTAGAATGTAATGAAGATGAACAAGAACTTGTAAAAGATATGTTTTTATTAACATCAAAACCAATAATTTATATTGCTAATATATCAGAAGATCAAATTCAAACAGCAGATGATGAAGAAATGGTAAAACAAGTAAAAGAATATGCTGCAAAAGAACACGCAGAAGTAATTCCATTATGTGTAAAAATAGAAGAAGAATTATCAGGATTAGAGGACTCAGATAAAAAAGAAATGCTAGAAGCTCTTGGATTAGAAGAATCAGGACTAGACAAATTAATAAAGAAAAGTTATGATTTACTTGGATTAATGTCATTCCTTACAGCAGGTGAAACAGAAGTAAGAGCATGGACAATAACAAAAGGAACAAAAGCACCACAAGCTGCTGGAAAAATTCACTCAGATTTTGAAAGAGGATTTATAAAAGCAGAAGTTGTATCTTATGCTGATTTAATGAAAGAAGGCTCAATGCTTGCTGCAAAAGAAAAAGGACTTGTTAGACAAGAAGGAAAAGAATATGTAATGCAAGATGGAGATATTGTAGTATTTAAATTTAATGTATAGTAAAGAAAAGGATAATATATGGAAAATTTAACAGGATTTGATTTATTTACAACTAAGAATTTTATAATATATTTATTAATAATAAATATAATTGGTTTTTTAATTATGTGGATAGATAAGAGAAAAGCTAAAAAAGGAAAATGGAGAATCCCAGAAAATACACTTTTTTTAATTACACTATTAGGTGGTGGAGTTGGTACAATTTCAGGAATGTACACATTTAGACATAAAACAAAAAAGCTAAAGTTTACAATTGGAATGCCAGCAATATTAATATTAGAGATAATATTATTTATATATTTAAAATTTATAATTTAATAAAATAATATAAGTAAAGAAATAAAAAATAAAAAATTCTAGAAAGACTCTAGAATTTTTTTATGCAATAAAATGTAAATTTTATTAAGTTGACAATAATCCATAAATAGAGTATAATTTAACCTGTATTATTAGGCACAAAATGTGCTATCGTGAAAGAAGAAAGGAAAAGAATAAAGTGAAAGAAATAGAATTATTAGCACCAGCAGGATCATTTGAAAAAGCAAAAATAGCATTTTTATACGGAGCAGATGCAGTATATTGTGGAACAGCATCATTATCATTAAGATCAAGAGCAGAAATACAAGATGATGATTTAATACAAACAATAAAATATGCACATAGTATTGGAAAAAAAGTATATGTAGCATTAAATATATATGCTTGGGATGAAACATATCCAGAAATAATAGAAATGGCAAAAAAATTAGAAGAAATAAAGCCAGATGGAATAATTGCAGCAGATGGAGGAGTAATAGAAACATTAAAACAATATGCACCAAGTGTTCCAATAAATGTAAGTACACAAGCTAATCTTGTAAGCTTACACTCATGTAATTTCTGGTATAAAAATGGTGCTAAAAGAATGATAATGGCAAGAGAATTAAATAAAGAACAATTAAAATATATAATGGCAAATAAACCAGAAGGAATGGAAATTGAAATATTTGTACATGGTGCAATATGTTTTGCATATTCTGGAAGATGTTTCTTGAGTGATTTTTTAGCTTGTAGAAGTGCTAATTTAGGAGATTGTGCACAAAGTTGTAGATGGTCATATAATTTATATGCAGAAGAAAGAAATAATCCAGGACAATATATGCCAATAGAAATGGACGAACATGGAACAAGTATATTTTCATCAAAAGATTTATGTTTAATAAGAGAACTTCCAGAAATAATAGACATGGGAGTTGACAGTGTAAAAATAGAAGGACGTTTAAAAACAGAATATTATGTTGCAAGTATAGTAAATGTTTATAGAAATGCAATAGATGATTATAAAAAAGATCCATCACATTATGATGTTGATAAATATTTAAAAGAAATTGAAAAAATAAAAACAAGAGAATTAACAACATTTTATTTCAATGATAGAAAAAATCAAGATATACAAGAATATGATGGACATCAATATAATGAGTTATATCAATTTGGTGGAAAAGTTGCGGAATACAATGAAGAAAAATCAATTATGGAAGTAAGAAATAGATTACAAGTTGGAGATACAATGGAAATTTTAGTACCACATCATATAGAGCCAGTTGTATTCAAAATAGAGAAAATGTGGGATATAGAAACAGACAAAGAAATTGAATTTATAAATCCAGGGGTAAAAGGTCAACAAGTAAAAATACTTCTTCCAATAAAATGTGAAAAAAATTGGATTATTAGGAGAAAAAAATAATAATGAAAAATATAAAAGATTATAATTTAGATAGTCTAAAAGAAGAATTTGTTCAAATGGGAGAAAAGCCATTTAGAGCAGAACAAGTATTTAAGTGGTTATATGAAGAAAAAGTTAAAGAATTTGATGAAATGACAAATCTTTCTTTACAATTAAGAGAAAAATTAAAAGAAAACTATACAATGTGCAATTTCAAGATTTTAAGAAAATTAGAATCAAGTGATGGAACAAAAAAATATTTATTTGATTTGTTAGACGGAAATGCAATAGAAACAGTATTAATGAGTTATCATCATGGATATAGTATATGTGTATCATCACAAGTTGGATGCAAAATGGGATGTAAATTCTGTGCATCAACGGGAATTCCATTTGTAAGAAATCTAACATCTGGAGAAATTGTAGAACAAATATTAGCAGTAGAACAAGACAATAATATAGGAATATCAAATGTAGTATTTATGGGAATAGGCGAACCATTAAATAATTATAATAATGTTGTAAATGCTATTAGAATAATAAATAATCCAAAAGGAATAAATATAGGTGCAAGACATATAAGTGTTTCAACAAGTGGACTAGTACCAGCAATTTATAGACTAGCAGATGAAAATATTCAATGTACATTATCAATATCATTACATGCTACAACAAATGAAAAAAGAAGTAGTATGATGCCTGTAAATAATGCATTTCCAATAGAAGAATTATTACAAGCTTGTAAAGATTATATTGCAAAAACAAATAGAAGAATTTCATTTGAATATGCATTAGCAAAAGACAATAATGATAATTTAGAAGATGCAAAAGAATTAGTTCATTTATTAAGAGGAATGATATGTCATGTGAATTTAATTCCTATTAATAAAATAGAAAATGGAGATTATACAAAAAGTTCAAATGAAAATATAATTAAGTTTAGAGATTATCTAAATGATCATGGAATAGTAGCAACAATCAGAAGAGAACTAGGTTCAGATATAGATGCAGCTTGTGGCCAATTAAGAAGGAAAAACTTAAATTCTTAAAAATATGCTTAAAATAAGATAAATATAAAATTTTTGAAAATAATTGAAAAAAATTTTTATATATGATATAACATAAAACATATAGAAAGATATGAGGTGAAATATGATAATTGCTTATGCAAAGTCAGACGTAGGAAAAGTCAGAGAAATGAACCAAGATGCATATTTTATATCTGATTCATCAAGTGAAGTAAAACTATACATATTAGCAGATGGAATGGGTGGCTATAAAGGTGGAGAAATTGCAAGTAATTTGGCAGTAAAATGTACTAAAAATTATATTGAAAATAATTTTAAGGAAACTCCAAAAGACAGAGAAAATCTTCTTCAATTAGTAGCTAGTAGCATGGAATATGCTAATATGATTGTATATGAAAAGTCAAAAGAAAATAAAGAATATGAAGGAATGGGTACTACTTTGGAAGTATGTTTAATATATAATAATAAAGTGTATATTGGACATATAGGAGATAGTAGAATATATAGAATAAGAAAAGATTTTATAAGAAAATTAACAACAGATCATAGTTATGTTCAAAAGTTGGTAAAAGAAGGAACAATAACAAAAGAAGAAGCTGAAGTACATCCAAAAAAGAATATGTTGCTTAAAGCATTAGGATGTAACGCTTTTGTAGAACCAGATGTATCTGTAAAAGGATTTTTAAAAGATGATATATTACTTATTTCGTCAGATGGTCTTACAAATATGGTTAAACAAGATGACATATTTAAACTAGCAACTGGAAACATAGAAAAAGCACCACAGAGATTAGTTGATTTAGCAAATGAAAATGGTGGAATGGATAATATAACAGTTGTGATTATAAAAAACATATAAATATTTACAGAGATTCATTTTAATTAAAAATACCTAGGAAGGATTGAAAAAACATGGATTTAAAAGGTAGATTGTTAGGAAATAGATACGAAATTATAGAAAAAATAGGCAGCGGTGGAATGGCAACAGTATATAAGGCTAAATGTCATGTATTAAATAGATATGTAGCAATAAAAATATTAAGAGATGAATTTACAACAGATGAAGAATTTGTAAAAAGATTTGAAGTAGAAGCTCAATCTGCAGCTAGTATAACACATCCAAATATAGTTTCTGTTTATGATGTAGGTGTTGATGGAAATTTACATTATATTGTTATGGAATTAATAAAAGGAAAATCGTTAAAAGAAATTATAGTAGAAGAGAAAGGACCATTACCTTGGAAATGGTCAGTTAATATTACTATACAAATAGCATCAGCATTAGAAACAGCACACAGAAATCATATAATTCATAGAGATATAAAACCACATAATATTATTATTACAGAAGATGGTGTTGCAAAAGTAACAGATTTTGGAATTGCAAAAGTAGTATCAAACTCTACAATGACTGCATTTGGAACAACAATAGGATCAGTTCACTATTTCTCACCTGAACATGCAAGAGGTGGATTTACAGATGAAAAATCAGATATATATTCACTAGGTGTTGTAATGTATGAAATGTTAACTGGAAAGGTTCCATTTGATGCTGATACTCCAGTATCAGTTGCATTTAAACATATACAAGAAGAACCAACTCCAGCAATAGCTGTAAATCCTGGAATACCAGTAGCCGTAAATGATATTATTATGAAAGCATTAAAAAAAGATCCAAACTTACGTTATCAAAGTGCAACAGCAATGTTGGTTGATTTAAAAAGAGCATTAAAAGAACCACAAGGTAATTTTGTAGATAATACAGAATATGTAGATGCTCCAACTCAAAGAATATCAACAGTTTCAGTTAATGATATGGGAACACAAGCAAATAAGAAAAAGGAAAGTAAATTTAAAACATTTATAAAAAAGCATAAAATATTTTCAACAATTATTGGTTTAATAATATTATTTGCATTAAGTTTAGGTTTAACAGTAGGAATATCAAATGCAGTAAGACCAAAAGAAGTAGAAATACCAAATTTAGTTGGAAAAACAGCAGATGAGGCTAAAGAAATAGTAAAAAATAGTAAATTGATATATATTGAAAATGATCCAGAATATAATTCAGAAGTAGAAGCTGGAAAAATAATTTCTCAAACACCTCAATATGTTGCAAATAGAAAAGTAAAAGAAAATACTGAAATAAAAGTAACATTAAGTTTAGGAACAGAAAAAACTAAAGTTCCAAAATTAAAAGGATTAAATAGAGATGATGCAGAAACAGCTGCAAAAAATGCAAAAATAAAACTTGAATTTATAGAAGAAACAAGTAAAACTGTTGAATCTGGAATAATTATAAAACAAGAAATAGATGAAGATACAGAAATAAATGCAGGAGATACTGTAAAGGTATATATAAGTATTGGTACAGGAATTAAGCAAGTAGTAGTATCATCAGTATATAATAAGGATGAAGCTACAGCTAAAAAATTACTAGAAGATCTAGGATTAGTTGTTGAAGTTGAATATACTGAAGACAAAACAAAAACAAATGGTATTGTATTAAATCAAAGTGTAAAATCAGGAGAAACAGTAGATGAAGGCTCTACAGTTACTATTACAGTAAACAAACTTGCTGAAACAAAAAATGGAACAGTTACAATTAATGTAAAAGCATTAACAGGATATAAAGATAAAATCACTGTAAAAGAAGAAGTTGTTGGAGAAGATGGCAAAAAGACAGAAAAAGAAGTTGAAAAAGATAATACTCCAAAAGATGTAACATTTAAAGTAATTGTTGATGGAGATCAAAGAACAGAAGATGGAGAAAAAGTAAAAGAAAATAAAACAGACTATACAGTAAAAGTTTCAGGTCAAGGTACAATACAAATAAAAGTAATAATAAATGGAAAAACTTATGGACCATATAATATGGATTTGAACAGTACAGACAAAATGACAATTGATAAATAAAAAATAACTCTATACAGTAAAAATGTATAGAGTTATTTTATATTAATTTTGTTGTATTTTATGTATGTTTATGATAAAATCAAGGCAAATATAGAAGGAGAAAATATTATAAATGCAAGGAAGAATTATTGGAAATATAGCAAATAATTATAAAATAATGACAGAAAGCGGAGAATATAGTTGTTACGCAAGAGGAAAATTTAGAAATCAAGAAACAACGCCAATTGTTGGAGATAATGTAGAAATCTTAATTATAAATGAAGAAAAAAGAGAAGCAATAATAGAAGAAATAAAAGAAAGAAAAAATGAGATAAAAAGACCCAAAATTGCAAATATAGATCAAATAATATTTATAATTTCAACAAAAAATCCTAAACCAGATTTATTAATGTTAGATAAACAATTAGCTTATGCAAATAAAATTGGTATAGAAGCTATTATAGTAATAAATAAAATGGATTTGCAAGAAAATTATAAGAAAATTCAAGAAGAATATACAAACGTTGGATATAAAACAATTGTTACAAGTGCAAAAGAAAAAATAGGAATTGAAGAAGTAAAAAAATGTTTGAAAAATAAAATAAGTGTATTATCAGGAAATTCTGGAGTTGGAAAATCAAGTATAATAAATGCAATATATGGATTTAATAAAACAGAAGAAGGGGAAATAAGTCAAAAAAATAAAAAAGGAAAAAATACTACAACAGATACAAAATTATATGAAATAGAAAAAAATACTTATGTAGCTGATACACCAGGATTTTCTAGTTTTGAAATAAATGAAATTGAAAGTATAGAACTTGATAAATGTTTTTTAGAATTTAAAAATGAAATAGAAAAATGTGAATTTGTAGGATGTACACATATAAAAGAGAAAAATTGTGAAATAAAAAAAGATGTAGAAAAAGGTACAATTTCTAAAGGGAGATATGAAAGATATTGTATTATATATAATGAATTAAAAGATAAAGAAAAGTGCAAATGGAAAAAGTAAAATAAGAATGAAATATTATTAAAAATTATTGCAATTTTATTTTATTTTGATATAATAATACTGAATTTGCGTTTGGAGGAAATTTAATGAAGAAATTTTTGTGGAATATTATTGTAATAATATATATAATGATGGCTATAACAGTAACATTATGTCTATTAAATTTTAATGATAAAAAGGTTACCGTATTTGGAAATAATACATTAATATTAATAACAGATGATTCTCTAAGTCCAGATTATAATGATGGAGATTTAATAATAGCAACAAATAAAGATTTGAAAAAAACACAAGCTGGTGATAAGCTCTTTTTTTATAATGAGAAAAACATAAAATTAGGCGAAGTAAAACAAGTAAATGAATATGCTGGAGCAAGTACAACTTATGTTTTAGAAGGAAATTATAATCTAATAGAAGATGATGCAATAGGAAATGAAAACTCAGTAAAAGTCTACCCTAAACTAGGAAAAGTTTTAAGTATATTAGAATCAAAATGGGGATTTTTATTTTTAATAATATTCCCATCAGTAATAGCATTTTTAAATGAAATAGTTCAAATAATAGCAGAAATAAAAGAAAAATAAAACAAAGGAGAAGTTATGCGAAAAATATGGATTTTATCAGCAATAGCAATGCTGATTATCACATTTTATCAAATAAACACAACTTATGCGAAATATATGACAGAAGTAAATGTTGATGCTAATGAACAAATAGGAAAATGGTTAATAAAAGTAAATGAACAAAATATAGCAACAAATAATCAGGTAGAAACATTCACAATAAATCAATTAACATATAATTCAAGTAATAATGTTTTAGCAGGAAAGATTGCACCTGGGTTAGAAGGATATTTTGAAATAAATATAGATGCTTCTGAATCAAGTGTAGCCATTATATATAATGTTACACTTGATTTTTCTAAATTAAATATAAGTAAATCTATAAAGTTTTCAAAATTAGTAAAAGTTTTAGCTGATAATACGGAAACAGAAGAAGGAATAATAAGAACAAGTGAAAATACTTATACAGGAACAGTTTTAATTTCAGAAGAAGCAAATACATCAGAAAGTAGAATTGAAAAGTTAAAAGTATATGTTGAATGGGAAGATGATAAAACAGGAATTAATGATGAAAATGACACAAAATTAGGAACATTAGATGATGGAGTAAAAATTGAAGTACCGGTAGAGGTAAAAGTGAGTCAGTATTTAGGAGAAGAAATACAAGAATATAAAGAAGGAACAATTTAAAAATGAAGATATTAGAAAAAATTATACACGCAATTTTAAATGTATTAATACTTATCATTTTTATAGTATTGTTAGTAGTTTTATATAATTATGCACAATTACAAATATTGCATAAAGATTATACAAATCTCTTTGGATATGCAGTGTTTGAAGTATCAACAGGAAGTATGAGAGAAACATTAAATATTTATGATGTAATAATTGTTAAGATAACAAAAGATGTTGATGTAGATGATATTATAACATTTAAAAAAGATGACGAAACAATAACACATAGAATAACAAAAATAACAAAAGACGAAATAATAACCAAAGGTGATGCAAACAATACTGAAGATGAACCTATAACTCTGGAAAATGTAATAGGAAAAGTTGTTTCAGTTTGTCCAAAATTAGGAATATGGATAAAAGTTCTTTCAGATCCTAAAATTTTAATTTCAATATTTATTACGTTAGTACTTATTGGAAAATCATTTTCAAAAGAAAAATAACTTTTTGAAAGGAAAAAAAAATTGAAAAGAAGTAGTAGAAGGAGAAAAAAAAATAAATTTTATAGCAAAATACTAATAATATTTATAGCAATTATAATTGTAAGTGTAACTATAAAAAACACAAGAGCTAGATATAGTTCAAATGGAAAATCAAATGCAGAAGTAGATGTTGCTTATTATTTATTAAATGATAAAACTATTTCAGAAAATATAAATCTTCCAGAAATGGAACCAGGAGACACACCTTATGAATTTACATTTTCAGTAGCCAACAATGATGGAACAAGAAGAACTGAAACTGCGATAATGTATACTATTTCTATTAGAATGACAACTAATTTACCATTAAGATATAAATTATTTATAAATGGGGGAACAGAAAATATGTTTGAGACATCAGAAATATCTTATGATGGAGATATGCCATTCAAAACATTAACCTCATCAAATAATGAGTTTGGAATTAGTGAAGATCAAGTAAACACATATAAATTAGAAGTGGAATTTCCAGCAGAATATAAAGTTGTTGATTATCAAGGAATAATTGAATCATTAGAAATAAAAATAAATGCTCAACAAAAAGTATAAAGGAGTTCAAATGATAAGAAAAAGAAGGAGAAAAAGCAATAAAAAAATAATTTTATTATTAATAGTAGTGCTTATTTTATATCTTATTGGAAGTAAAATAAGTTTGGCAAAATATGTGTATAATGCTGTTCATGATTTCTATTTAGGGTCAAAGGGTTTTTTCTTCAATAGTGACAAATTAAGTGTTAATAAATCAGAATTTGAAATAGAAAACAATTGGTCAGGAGCAGAAACATATTATATAACAATAAATATGAATAGTAAAAAGAATGACCTTGTATTTGTAGAATCAGATATTGTTTATAATATAAAATGTACAAGTTCAGATAATATTGAATGTACATTAAGTAAAGAAAAAGGAACAATAATTGGAAGTGCAAATGGAGGAGTAAATGAAGACTATTTTATAGTAACAATTAATCCAGCAACTGGTACTACTTTAAAAAGTGGAGATACTGCTTGGATCGAAATAGAGGCAACATCAGAATCACCTTATGTACAAACATTGAGTGGAAAATTAATTATAGGAGTTGGAGCAGAAGATATTACTTATGAGATAATAGATTCTCCAAATACTCCTTATGCAGAAGTAAATATAACTAATTCATTAAATGAAGAAAAATTAGTAACTTTAGCTTATGATTACAAAACAGTACTAATTGATATGACAAATAATTTTACAATTAATGCAACAAACAAAGTTACAGAAAAATATAATGGATATGATTATATAAAAGAAATAACATCTAAAATAGGACCACTTGAAACTATATCAATAAAGTTCTATAAAGTAAAACCTACTGAAGATTATACTTATGAGATAGGTGACAAAAAGACACCTATTATAAGTTTAAGTTATTAAAAAACAAAAAGGGAGAAAAAATATGGCTCATTATATAATTTCTGATTATATAGAATATACTAAAGATTTTTTAAAAGATTTTATGAAGGAATTTTTTAGAGATAAATATGATATTGAGGTATCAAATAAACTTATAGAAATTTATATAGATGCAAGATATTCAAATTATGGTGGAAATGAAAAACAAAGAATATTTTATAGGAGAATATATTCAGCATTACAAAAAGAAATTGAAATAGTTAAATATAATTCTAATGAAGATATGCATAAACAATATACAAATATGTTAGAAATGTATCAGTATATATTTTACATAGATTTTGTTAGACCAATAAAAATAGATTTAAAAGATTTTGTAAACCAATTATATGAAAAAAGAATAGTAAAATTTGAACTTAAGAGAATTGTTGGTCAAAAAGATAATTTATACAAAATGATAAAAGAATACAGAGAAAAGAAAGAAAATTATCTAACAAAATTTGACTCACCAGATTTTGAATTATCAATTAATAAATATCCATTAATAAAAGATGTTTATAAAGTTAATTTGAAATATAATTTTAAAATAACTTATGTATATAGTGATAGGGCAATTCAAGAAGTATATAATGAAGGTGTTGTATATGAAGATAAAATAATGATTGAATATATAATGCTTACAATTTATAACATAAAAAATATACTTGAAGGAAAATTCAATGCACAATATTTAGTAGATTATCCTACATCATTATTTCAAAAAGAAAAAAAAGGTGAACAAATATTAAAAATAATTGAAGATCCAGCCGTACAAGACAAAATTAAAATAAAAATAAAATATAAGGATTTTGTTGAAAACAAAGAAAAAATATATGAATTAATGCAAAGAGGATTTAAATTTGCAATAATAATTGATGAAACATTTAAAATTGAAACAGAAGAAATAAGAAAATTATTGATGTTTGATTATGTATTAATAAGTAAATCAAATAAAAACTTCGATAATTTTATGGAATATAAAGAACCAATAGAAAATTTAATAATAGTTGAAGGATAGAGGATAAAATGGATACATTTGTAAGATTTTTGTATGAATTTATTAATCAATTAATGTCAGGTTTACTAATGATAGTGACAGGCTTATTTGATGGAATAAAGCAGATGTTTAATATAAAGAAATATATAGAAGTAATAAGAAATTATTATGCAGATTTTAGTGCTCCAGAATGGGTATTGGTAATATTATCAATAACAATGATTGTTGTGTTTTTGGGATTAATTGTATTTCTAGTAGCACTTATCGTAAAAAAATATACTAAATTTAGAAAACCAGTTACAGATCAAGAAGCGTTACTAGATGAAATAGCAACATTAAATAAAAAAGTTGTAAATTTATCAAAAGAGAAAGATGAAATATTAGCAATGAAAGTTTCTCAACTTGGACTAAAACCTGATGAATCAGATACAGTAGAAAATACAGAAGAAGAACTTGAAGAAGGAGAAATGGGACAAAGATTTGCTAAACTTACTTTAATAGATCAAGAATATTCGAAATATAAAATACAAAATTATAATAATTCATTTGATTTACCAGAATTAGTTTCAAATTTTAGAAATTTTGCGGCATCAAAATTAGGGTTATATTATAAAGAAAAACTTATTAGAATATTTATTGCAGGATTAGCTTCAACAAGATTAGTAATTTTACAAGGTATATCTGGTACTGGTAAAACATCACTTGCTTATGCATGGGGAAAATTCTTAAAACGTGATTCATGTGTTGCATCAGTACAACCATCATGGAGAGATAGAACAGACTTGTTCGGATATTTTAACGAATTTACAAAGAAATTTAATGAAACAGATATATTAAGAGAAATGTATATTGCAAATTATACAGATGATGTATATACAATAATATTAGACGAGATGAACTTATCACGTGTTGAATATTATTTTGCAGAAATGTTATCAATTTTGGAAATGCCAGATAAAAAAGAATGGATAATAGAAATTGTTCCTAACTCTTGGCCAACAGATCCAAAAAAATTAAAACAAGGAAAAATCCAAGTTCCTAGTAATATGTGGTATATCGGCACAATCAATAATGATGATTCTACATTTGCTGTAACAGATAAAGTATATGATAGAGCTATGCCAATAGATATAAATGACAAAGGACAAGCTTTTAATGCACAGGATGTAGATGCTATGAATGTGAATTATTCATATTTAGATAAAATTTTTAATGATGCAATGGTAAATTATGCAATGAAACAAGAAACTTTAAATAAAGTTGAAAAAATGGATGATTATGTTATTGCTCATTTCCGTGTTGCTTTTGGTAACCGTATTGTTGCACACATGAAAAAATTTGTTCCAGTATATGTAGGATGTGGTGGAACAGAATTAGAAGGAGTAGATTATTTTATTGCGAAAAAGATATTTAGAAAATTTGAACAATTAAATATGGCAATGATAAAAGATGAAATAGATCCATTTATAGAATTCTTAGATAAAACATTTGGAAAAGGCACAATGGTAGAATGTATAGATTACTTACAAATGTTGAAGAAAATGTCATAATAGAAGAAAAGGAAAAAATATGAGAGATTTAAATGTTAGTGATTTAGTTGATAGAGTAGATAGTGGTACAGTTGAAAAATTCGTTGATGGAATTGATTCAAAAATGAGGGTAAAAACTGATTACCAAAAAGATGCATTTGATAAAGATTGGTTAGATTTGTTTGAGTTTACAATGCCATATTTGGATAAAATAGTAAGAAATCCAAAAAGATTTATTGTAAATGAAGAAGAAGTAATGAAAGTTGAACAAACCAAAAAAATTGGAATGGAGACAATCAAACATTTAGCAAAACATACAAACTTAGTACAAGATGTTGATGAAGATACAGGTGATATTATTCCATCTAAATTATTAAATGTATTTAAAGAAGAAACTTTTAATACTTATGAAAATAGGTTTATTTATACATTAATACATTATATGGTGCAATTTATAAAAATAAAAAAAGAAGGCTTAACTAAAGACCCTAGATTAAAAGATGATAAGTTTATAGATTACGAAAGTACAACTAAAGTTGGTGAAGAAAATGTAAGCGTAAAAATATCTTTAAAATCTACATTAGATACTTCTTTAAATAAAGATCCAAATTATAATAAAAGAATAGAAAAATTAGAAATAGATATAAAATCACTACAAAATTCAGAAGTATATAAAGCTCTTGAAAAAGAAGATGTTGCTTTTGTAACAAATCCAATAAGAAAAACAAATGTTATATTAAAAAATGTTAGCTTTCAATATGCAATGAAATTATGGAATTATATTAATCAACATATTACAGACAAAGATGAGACAAAAAAAGAGCAAAAAGATTATTATGATGAAGGAAAAATGAAAGGATTAATAGATGAAACATTCTTATTAGATTATTTAACAATTAGCTCATTAAATAAAGAAGAAAATTCAGAAGAAGTAGAGGCAGCAAAGGAAAAAACAATTTCAAGAATGTTAGATAAAATTATAGATTTAAATCCAGAATTAACAAAACAACAATTACAAAATAAACTTGGAGAAAAATTTGATAAAATAAAAACTGTAAAAATGTCATCAAAGAAAGATATAGAAAAAATATTTAGAAAATATTTAGATAGGTATTTAGATAAAATAAGTAATTTTAGCATTTAAAGGTGAAAAAGATGAAAGTAATTAAGGCAATATGGAGTATAATTAAATTTTTAATAAGTGTAATTATTATTGGAATTATTGCTATTATATTAGTGCAAAGGTTTTCAAATAATAATATATCAGTAGCAGGTTATAGAATTTTTACTGTAGTTACAGAAAGTATGGTGCCTAAATATTTAGTTGGAGACGTACTTTTAGTAAAACAGACAGATGCCAAAAAAATAAAAATAGAAGATGATGTGGCATATATGGGGAAAGTTGGAAGTTATGCTGACAAAGTAATAACACATCAAGTTATAAAAATAGAAAATGCAGATGATGGAACATTAAACTTTCATACAAAAGGTATTGCAAATCCAGAAGAAGATCCACTAATAAATGAAAGTCAAATATATGGAGTAGTAATAGCTAAGTTAAATATAATGTCAAAATTGAATGGAATTATAAATAATATGTATGGAATGTATTTTCTTATAATTATACCATTAGGAATTATAATTTATTCAGAATTCAAGGCATTTAGAGATGAAAAAAAGGATATTGATGAAGAAGATATAGAAGATGAAGAAAAAAATGAAAATTACGATGTAGAACAAATGATAAAAAAGAGAAAAGAGAGAAGGGCAAAACGTAGAAACAGATACAAATAGAAGAAAGGAGTAGAAGTATGAGAAGAAAAAGAGAACAGAGAAGAAAATTAAGAAGATTAAAATTAAGAACATTATTTATGTTATCAATAACTCTTATCTTTAATGCTTATGCTTGGTTTCTTTATATAACACAAGTTTCTACAAATATGCAAGTTCATATTGATGCATGGAGTGTAAATTTTGAGATAGGTGATGATACAATCGAAAAAAATACATTATTTACAATAGATAATGCATATCCTGGAATGGAAAGTAAAAGCCAAACAATAAAAATTACGAATTCAGGAGAAAAATTAGCAGACATTAGTTATAAAATATCTAAAATGAGAATTTTGGGTAATACTTACATTGTAAAAAATGAATTATCAAGTGAAGAAAAGGCAACTTTAACTGGAAATGAAATAGAAAAAACAAATGAAGAATTATTAAATATGCTTGAAAAAGATTATCCTTTTACGATAAGTTCTGTATGTAATGCCACACAGTTAAGTCCGGGAGAATCCACAGAAGCAACAATATCATTTACATGGGAATATGATTCTGCTGATGACAGTTTAGATACTCAATTTGGAGTAGATAGTTATAACTATTATTTAGCACATAAAGATAGTCCAGCAATTGAAATAAATATAAAAGTTGTTGCTCAACAACATAAAAATACATAAAAAAACGGATTTGATATCCGTTTTTTTTATGTATTATCTGCAATTTGCTCAAAATTTAGTTTTAAATTAATTAATGCAGTTCCTCCGGAAATTCCTAATTCTGTATCTTCTATAGAGTCTGTACCATCATCCTCCCATGTAATATAAACTCTAATTTTTGAATTAATAACATCTTTAGAAAAATCCAGTGAAAAATCCAAAGTGTCAGAATCCAAAGATATTAATTCACCATTATCAACAGAATAACCAGTAATTTTTAGATCAGATTTTAAATCACTTTCATCACTAATAGAAGAAGTTACAGTTAATTTAAAAGGAATTGTTGTATATGAACAGTCAAGATTTAAGTCTAGATAACCAGTTGCACCAGGAACAATTACATCTTTTTGAGAATATTGTGTTCTTGGAAATACAATAGACATTTGATTTGATTTTGTAGCCATATCCATAATATTTTCGTCATTTAATATAATATTCCAATATGATATTGTTATACTTGTATTTGAATCTAAATTTGTAACATATTTGGCATAAGTTGTTTTTACAAGATTAAAAGTAATAATAAGCCAAATTAAAGTTAAAGCTATAAAAGCTTTTTTCTTTACAGAAATATTCATAAATCCTCCATATATACTATAATAATCAAAAAAATAATATCATAATATGTAACAAAAGACAACAAAAAAAGGAAATGTTACAAAATTATAACAAATATGTCATAAAAATGTAATCTAAATGTAACTAACTTGTAATTGTAATTTTATTATCCATAAGGTATAATCTATACATAAAAAATATATTGTTTTTTGTCGCTTTATATAAAACAATAGAACTAAATATGGTGGTGCGAAAGATGTCAAAAAGAAAAATACGAAAGAATGCCGACCAAATAAGCAAAAGAAATATGACAATAATTTATATTAGGCGAATGCTTGTTATAATGGTTATTTTCTTGTTAATAATTTATTTTATATTAAGAATAGTGTATAATGCGGGAAGATTTACTATTATATTAGATTCAGCTGGTGATCCAATGAGTGGTTTAATTATATATAACCAGTTATCAGAAAAGAAACCACAGCAGAAGCTAGAGGCAGATGAAGTTGAATTTTTTACTAATATTGCTGAAGAATGGTTACCGGCAGATATTGGTAATCAAGCAGAAGGAAGTCATAATGGTACAAATTATATTGCTTATACATTTTATGTAGAAAACAGAAGTGATAATGAAATGGAATACTGGTATGAAATTTGGTTAGACGATGTTATACGAAATGTAGATGAAGCACTAAGAGTTATGGTTATATTAAATGACCAAAAAACAATATATGCAAAGGTAAATAGTACTACAAAAGAACCTGAAATGGGAAAAATTCCATTTCGAGACGAGAAAGAAATTATAGTAGAAGGAAGAACAGGATTTAAATCAGGAGATGTAGACAAGTTTACTATTGTTATATGGATCGAAGGTAATGATCCAGATTGTGTAGATGACCTAATTGGTGGTGAAATAAAAATGCACATGGATATTATAGAAGGACATATCGATCCAAATAAGAAAGAGGAAGAGGGAGAAAAAGGAAAATGAGTAGAAGAAGTAGAAAAAGTAAAAGAAGACTAAATTCTTTATTTATGGTATTACTTTTAACAGGTATGTTGTTATTAAGTTCAACTTATGCTTGGTTCTCTGCTAACAAACAAGTTGCATTAGAAGGTATTAATGCAAAAGTTGTAGCTGCAGAAGGTTTACAAATTTCTCTTGATGGAGAATCATGGAGTTCAAAAATAACAATAAATAAGGCAGCATTACAAGCTGCAAAAGAAAATAGCTTTGTTTGGCCAGATGCTTTAGTTCCAGTATCAACAGTTGGTGATTTAAGTGGTGGAGACATGAATATGTACTATGGTGATGTATCTGCAGATGGAAGTTATTTAACAAATCCATCAGATGAAACAAAAGGATCAACAAAATATATTGTATTTGATTTATATTTTAAAAACTCATCTTCAAAAACTGAAGGAGATATATTACAATTAGATGCAACATCTAAAGTTGCAATTGCAGCAGATGGACAACAAAATACAGGACTAGAAAACAGTGTAAGATCTGCAGTTGTCTTATATAGTACAGCCATTCCAATGACATCAAGTGGAGAAGATGTTAGAAAAATAACAGCAGGAACACCAAAAGTATCTATTTGGGAACCAAATAATGATAAACATATAGCTGAAATTGTAACAAATGATGCTAGAATTACAGGTGCAACACAAGCATGGACAACATTAGGATTAAAATCTATAACAACAACAAATACCGATGATGATAACGTTCCAAAGATTAAAGATGTTAATTCATCTACAGCAAATGCTAATATAGCAGAACAATATACAATTGGAACACCAGCACAAGTTGCAACAGCAACAAATATGAAAATTTTAAATACAGATGAAAATCTAACATTAGCACAAAATAAAATAATGAAAGCAAGAATTTATATATGGTTAGATGGACAAGATCCAGACTGTATTGATACTGCATCAACAGGTAAATCAGTTGACTTTACAATTGGATTTACAAAACCAGCAGTTGAAAAACCATAATAATTAGTTAATAATCTTGGATTGAATTTATATTGAAAAAGAAGAAATTTTTAATAATTTCTTCTTTTTTGATTAAATAAATTGACAAAAAAAAATGAATATATTAAAATGTATTTATATAAATATTCTAAAGATGAGAGAGGATAAAATTATGTATATTAGAGATATAATTATGAAAAAAAGAAGAAACGAAGAATTAACAGATGAAGAAATAAGATTTTTCGTTATGGGGTATTTCAAAGAAGAAATATCAGAAGCACAAGCAGCAGCATTAATGACAGCAATTTACATTTATGGTCTATCAGAAAAAGAAATGATATGTCTTATATCAGCAATGGCAGAAACAGGAAAAGAGCTTGAATTCAACAAAATTTCAAGTAGAATTGTAGATATACATACATTAGGTGGTATAAGTGACAAAATAATAATAATGTTAATTTCAGTATTAAATAGTGTAGGTGTTCAAGCTGCAAAAGTAATTGGAAGAGAATTAGGAATGGAAGACAGACTAATTTCAGTATCAGGTTATAAGATTACAGATAATATAGATGAATTTAGACAAAAATTAACAGATGATGGAATGGGAATACTAAAAAGTATAAGAAATTTAGCACCAGTAGAAGAAAAATTATATAAATTAAGACATGAAATTGCATGTGATAATAATATTAATCTTATTACAGCAAGTATAATGAGTCAAAAAGTTGCATTAGGATTTGACAACATATTTTTTGAAATCACTTATGGAGATTATGCATATATCAAAACATTACCAGATGCAAAAACATTAGCTAAATATTTAGTATATATTGGTAAAAAAATAAATAAAAATGTATGTTGTTGCATAACAAAATTAGATGAGCCAACAGGACAATGCTTTGGAAATATAATAGAATTAAGAGAAATATATAAATGTTTAAGTGGAGAAATGCCAAAAGATGTTGAAGAAACAATATTAGAATTTGGAAGTAAAATATTAAATATTTCAAAAACATGTAGTGATGAAAACAAAGCAAAAGCAATGATAAAAGAAAATATTCAAAATGGAGAAGCATTAAAAAGTTTTGAAACACTTATAAAAAATAATGGTGGAAATTTTGAATTATTAAAAGAAGACATAGAAGTAAAAAATGTACTTCCAATTACAGCTCCAACAGATGGATATATTGCTGAAATAAATGTTAATAAGCTTAGAATGTTAGCTAAATTTTTAGGAGCAATAAGAAATAAAAGATCAGATAATTTAGATATTGGAGCAGGAATAGTTTATAATAAAAAAGTTGGAGATGCAGTAAAAGCAGGAGAAATTATTGCAAATGTATATACAAATAGCGATATAAAAACAGAAAAAGCAATATCAATGGCAAATGAAACAATAGTAATTTCAAACAAAAAAGTAAAAAAATCAGAAAGAGTAAAATTTGAATTAAAATAACCAAAAAATATATTAAGGATTTCCTTAATATATTTTTTTAGGTTAATATTAAAGAAAAATTAATAAAATAAATGTTGATAAAAAAAATCATTTATGCTAACATATAAACATAGTGTAGAATAATAAAGAAGGATATAAAAATGAAGAAAAAAAGAAAAATTTTCAGAAATTCAGCTGTATTTTTAGCATTAATAACATTAACATTTTATATAATTTTAAAAGATCAAAATCCAATTGACATATTGAAAATAATTTCTTCAGCAAAATTAGAGTTTGTTTTTATCGGAATATGTAGTATGTTTATTTATTTAGTATTTGAAGCTGTTAATATAGGAAGAACATTAAAGAATTTGAACGAAAAATCATCATTTATAAACAATTTAAAATATGCATTTGTTGGTTTTTTCTTTAGTTCGATTACGCCTGCTGCAAGTGGTGGTCAACCAATGCAAATATATTATATGTATAAAGATGGAATTGCTGTATCAAATTCAACTTTAGCTCTTTTAATAAATTTAACAAGCATGCAAATATCAACAATATGTATAGCTCTAGTAAGTTTAGTTTTTAACTATAAATATTTAAGTAAATTTTTAATAATATTTTTTATAATAGGAATAGGGTTAAATTTAAGTGCATTAATATTACTTATAATTGGTGTATTTTCAGAAAAAATGTCAAAATGGCTTATAAAAGTTTCTCTTAAATTTTTAGCATTTTTTAAAGTAAAAAATCTTGAAAGTAAAAAAGAAAAGTTTGAAGCAGAACTTGTTAAATATCAAGATGGTGCAAAATATATAAAAAACAATAGAATATTAATCATAAAAGTGTTATTAACAACATTAGCTCAATTTTTAATATATTATAGTACAACATATTGGACATATAGAGCGTTAGGATTTTCACAATATAATATTGTAAAAATAATATCAATGCAAGCAGTATTATATGCTACAGTTTCAGGAATTCCATCACCAGGTGCTGTTGGAGTAAGTGAAGGAGCATTTATGGAAATATTTAAAACAGTATATCCAGCAAATTTGATGAGTAGTGCAGTATTATTAAATAGAGGAATTAATTTTTATTTATTTGTGCTAATAAGTGGTATAATAACAATTATAAATCATATTAAAATAGATGATAAAGAAGAACTTTGACTTTATAGGAAAAAAATGGTATAATTTATGTGGTTTTGCAATAAACCAGTTGATGTGTGTATTATTGTTTGTTCTTTGGAAAAGGAGAAGCTATTATGAAAAAGTTTTTTTCAGCAATTATTTCTCTTACATTGATGCTTTCTGTTTTTAGTGTTTCTGCTTTTGCAGAAGCGCCGACAAACTGCATTTGGGATTTGTTTAAAGCAGAAAGCAGTGAAGACGAAGTCAAAGAGTATGTTATTATTGATGGGCAAGGTTGGTTGGAACAAGATCCTCTTGCTTATCGGAAGAGTACTCAAAAGGTAGAAAAAGGTTTTTGGAGAAAACATTCTACTAGAAGGACAGTCGAAAAAAATGGCGTAAGAATGACAGAGATGAGTGTCCAGGGAGAAAAAGAATGGTTTGTATATGACTACAAACTTGGAGTCGATGACAAAGACTATTATATCTTAGTTTCTGAAGATGAAACGAGATTGCTCCTTGTTGATGAGGACGGATATAAGGTCATTGAAGTTGTTGACTTTGGTGGGATTTACACATATTTGATTGAAAGCAAAAAAATCGATTATATCAACAAATATGGTAATGCCTTTGAAATCGACTTGAGAACCTTTGAAATCTCTGAAATCACATCACTTTTCGATTTGCTCCCTACAGAAATGTTTGTGGGCAGATTCTAACAGACATTTGAATGAACAAACAATAATACCGAAAGCTCTCTTCCTTTATGGAAGGGAGCTTTTCCTAATTTTTATTAAATTTCCATAAAAGCCTAAAAAAATATTGACAAATATATACAAATATGTTAAAATATTTAACTGTAATCCGCATAGTCAAGGTAACCAAAAGTTATGAAACATGAACTACCTTTGTTTAAGGATTAGCGAGTATACAAATAAGGGAGGTGCATTTTAAATGTACGCAGTAATTGAAAGTTGTGGAAAACAATACAAAGTAGCAGAAGGAGATGTAGTATTTTTCGAAAAATTAGATACAGCTGAAGGAAAAAAAGTTACTTTTGATAAAGTAGTTTTAGTATCAGAAGAGGGAAAAGTACAAGTTGGAAATCCTTATGTAAAAGGTGTAAAGGTTGAAGGAAAAGTTGTTGCTCATGGAAAAGCTAAGAAAATCATAGTTTTCAAAATGAAAGCAAAGAAAAATGAGAGAACAAAACAAGGACATAGACAACCATACACTAAAGTTGAAATCACAGGAATAAAAACAGCAGCAAAAAAAGCAGCTGCAAAAGCTGAAAAAGCAGAAAAAGTTGAAGCTTAGTTGTAAGACGGTTTTACAAAAATAGATAAATAATAAAGTAGTTATAAAAAAGTTTGTATGAGAACAAACTAATATGAAAACTGAAAGGAGTGAAAATCATGGCACATAAAAAAGGTCAAGGTAGTATTAAGAACGGTAGAGACAGTGAATCTAAAAGACTTGGTGTCAAGAGAGCTGACGGTCAATTTGTTTTAGCAGGAAATATTCTTGTAAGACAAAGAGGAACAAAAATGCATCCTGGAACTAATGTTGGAAAAGGTAGTGATGATACACTATATGCATTAGTAGATGGTACAGTAAAATTTGAAAGAAAAGGAAAAGATAAAAAACAAGTAAGTGTATATCCAGTTGTAGAAACAAATGAAGTAAAAGCTTAGTTGAAGAAAAATGGAGTTGAGTAACAACTCTATTTTTTTATTCAATTTAAAAAAATTTCATTGATAAAAAACTAGTTGTATGATATATTTATGCAAGAAAAAAATCGAAAGAAGTTGAAAAAATGAAAGTAAAAATACAGAAAATTATATTTATAATATTAAATTTTTTATTAATATTGCCAACGATAGTATATTTTATAAAAAATGGAACAGTATTAAAGTTTGATACATTTTATCATTTTTTTATAAATGAAGAAATTAGTAGAATTTTATCATCATCAATATATCTTGGAATTATTATAGGAATTTTTACGTTTTATATTATAATACTTAAGAAAAAAGACCTATTCAAAAATATAAAACAAGTTCTAATATTTGTAGCAATAACAAGTTTAATTCTAACAATAACATTACCAATGACTTCTTCAGACATATTTTATTATATGGGAGTTGGAGAGTTAGATGGTGTATATCATCAAAATCCTTATTATGTTACAATGAGACAATATTATGAGCAAAATAAAGAAAATATAAATGATGAAATTTTAGAAAAGGGAGTAAATAACTTTTGGTCATGGACAACAGTTGTTTATGGGCCAGTTGCTCAATTAATATTTAAAATTTGTTCAGTAATATCATTAAAAAATGTTACATTATGTTTGTTTGTTTATAAATTTGTAAATTTAATATTTCATTTATTAAATACATATTTTATATATAAAATAACAAGAAAAAAGAAATTTGCTATATTATACGGATTAAATCCATTTATACTAATAGAATCAATTATAAATGTACACAATGATATTATAGTAGTATTTTTTGTATTGTTAGCATTGTATTTTTTATTAAAAAAGAAAAATCTTACACTTTGTGTTATATCATTGGGAATATCTGCAGGGATAAAATATATAACATTATTAATATTGCCATTTGTAATTTTGTATTATTATAGAGAAGAAAAAAATATAGGAAAAAGATTTTTTAGATGTGTGGAATTTGGAATGTTATTTTTGGTTGTATTAGGAGTAGAATATTTATTATATTTTAGAGATTTCCAAATATTAAGTGCAGTATTAGTTCAAACAGATAAATATTCAAAATCAATATATTCTGCAATATGGTATAAAAATAAAGAATTAGCTAAAATATTGAAAAATATAACTATGTTAATATTTTCAATAACATATATAAGACTTTGCATAAAAACATTAATACAAAAAGATATAAAATTTTACAAAATAATAAGAGAATATAATTTAGAATTAGTAATATTTTTATTAACAATAACAAATGCACAGCAATGGTATATTATGTGGATGTTTCCAACAATAATGTGGCAAAAACCAAAAATGATAAAATATATTATAGGAGTATCATTTATTACAGAAATAGCTAATGTAGTATATATGTATTTTTGGGAACACCCAGCTTATGACATTGTTTATGTTATAGTACTATTTTTATTATCAGTTATATGGATAAAAATTGTAAATAAATATTCTAAAGGAAAAATAGAAGGTAAACAACTTTGTTTAACACAAGGAAGAGAGGATAACTAATATGGATAAATTAGTTTTGATAGATGGAAATAGCATAATGAATAGAGCATTTTATGGAATAATGGGAAGTAAAATGTTGACTACAAAAGATGGAAAATATACAAATGCAATATATGGATTTCTTGCAATTTTGTTTAATATTATGGATGATATTAAACCACAATATTTAGCAGTTGCATTTGATTTAAAAGGTAAATTAAAAAGAAAAGAATTATATGATGGATATAAAGCTAATCGTCATGGAATGCCAGATGAACTTGCAGAACAAATGCCAGTTATAAAAGAAGTGTTAAAGGCAATGAATATAGACATAATAGAAAAAGAAGGATATGAAGGTGATGACATATTAGGAACACTTGCAAAATATGGTGAAAAACAGGGATTAGAAGTAACTATTCTTTCAGGAGATAGGGATACATTTCAATTGGCAAGTGATAATATAACAATTAGAATTCCAAGAACAAAAGGTGGAAAGACAGAAACAGAAAACTATAATAGAGCAAAAGTAATAGAAGAATATGGATTGGAACCACGTCAACTAATAGAAGTAAAAGCATTACAGGGAGATACATCTGACAATATTCCAGGTGTGCCAGGAATAGGTCCAAAGACGGCAATATCTTTAATAAAAAAATATAATTCTGTAAAAGAACTATATGAAAAAATTGAAAAAGGTGAAGATGATTTAAAAGGAAAACAAAGAAAAAATATAGTTTCTAATAAAGAAATGGCAGAGCTTTCAAGAACCCTTGGAGAAATAGATATAAATGTACCAATAGAAGACACATTAGAAAATTTGAAAATAGAAGAATGGAATAATCAAAAAGTTCTAGAATTATTTGAAGAATTGCGTTTTCAAAGATATATTGATAGATTTAATTTAAGAAATATTGAAAATATACGAGCAGAAAAGAAAGAAGAATATCAATTAGAAATTATAGAAAAAGATGAAATTCCAGAGTTAAATGGAAAATTATATTATTATTTAGATTTACAAGATAATGCAGAGGAAAATGACATAATAAAAAAGACTATAATTGGAATTGCAATATATAGTGAAAATAAAATATATTATATTCCAAGAAAAAATGAGTTTGAAGAAAAATTAAAAAAGGTTTTTGAAAATAACGATATAGAAAAATATGGTTATAATTTATCAGAAGATTATATTTTATTAAAGCAAATTGGAATAACAATGAATAATATAGTGTATGATGCCAAAGTCGCAGCATATATATTAGATCCAACAAGCAAATATGATATAGACATAATAGTAAGAGATTATTTAGAAATAGATAATAATGAATATTTTGAGAAAAACGGATTAAATAAAGAAGAACAAACATCATTATTTGATACTAATCCAAGTGAAGAAAAAACTAGAGTAAAAGCATGTTTATATGCAAAAGAAATAAAGGATTTATTTGAAGTAACAATAAATAAATTAGAAGAAGTAGATGAACTGGAATTATTTAAAAATATAGATATGCCAACTGTTGAAGTATTAGCAGAAATGCAATGGAATGGAATGTATTTAGATTTAAAAGAATTAGAAGAATATGGAGATAAATTAAAAGAAAGATTAGAAATATTAACACAAGAAATATATGAATTAACTGGAGAAGAATTTAATATAAATTCAACAAAGCAATTAGGAGAAATTTTATTCGAAAAATTAAAACTACCAGTTGTTAAGAAGACAAAAAATGGATATTCAACAGATGTTGATGTTCTTGAAAAATTAGTTACAGAGCATCCTGTAATTGAAAAAATATTAGAATATAGACAGCTAATGAAATTGAATTCAACTTATGTAGAAGGAATAAAACCTTATGTTAATCCAAAAACACATAGAATACATTCATTTTTCCATCAAACAATAACTGCAACAGGAAGAATAAGTTCAACAGAACCTAATCTTCAAAATATTCCAACCAGATTTGAATTAGGTAAGCAATTAAGAAAAGCATTTAAGCCAGCGGAAAATTGTATATATATTGATGCTGATTATTCACAAATAGAATTAAGAGTATTAGCACATATATCAAATGATGAACATATGGTACAAGCATTTATAAATGGAGAAGATATTCATAAACAAGCAGCATCAAAAGTATTTAATATTCCAATAGATGAAGTAACAAAAGAACAAAGAAGCAATGCTAAAGCAGTAAATTTTGGAATAGTTTATGGAATAAGTGATTTTGGATTAGGAGAGCAGTTACACATTTCTAGAAAGAAAGCAAAACAATATATAGAACAATATTTAGAAAAATATTCAGGAATAAAGAAATTTATGGATAATATTGTTGAAAGTGCAAAAGAGAATGGTTATGTTGAAACAGAATTTAAAAGAAGAAGATATATTCCAGAATTAAAATCAAATAATTATATGATGAGACAATTTGGACAAAGAGTTGCAATGAATACACCAATTCAAGGAACTGCAGCAGATATTATGAAAATTGCAATGATTAATGTATTAAAAGAATTAAAACAAAGAAAAATGAAGTCAAAAATAGTACTTCAAGTTCATGATGAAATGATGATTGAAGCACCATTAGAAGAAGTAGATGAAGTAAAAGAAATTTTAAAAAGCAAAATGGAAAATGCAGTACTGCTTAAAGTTCCGCTTATAGCAGAAGTATCAGAAGCAACTAATTGGTATGATTGCAAGTAATGTAATAGATTTTTGAAATTATATAAAATGCTTGAAAAAACTGACAAAATATAGTAAAATATAGTACGTAAAGAAAAGAGGAAAAGATGTATTTAATAGTAGGTTTAGGCAATCCAGAAGAAGAATATAGTAAAACAAGACATAATATGGGATTTAATGTAATAAATAAACTCGCAGATGAGTACAAAATAGAAGTAAAACAAAAAAAATTTCAAGCATTATTTGGAAGTGGAATGATAGGAAAAAATAAAGTAATTTTGCTAAAACCACAAACTTATATGAATTTGAGTGGACAAAGCGTAAGAGAAGTTGTCGACTTTTACAAAATAAGTATAGACGAAATATTGGTAATATATGATGATATGGATATAGAACCAGGAAAAATAAAAATAAGAAAAAAAGGCAGTAGCGGTGGACATAATGGTATAAAGAACATTATTCAAGAAATAAAAACAGAAAATTTTAGTAGAATAAGAGTTGGAATAGGAAGACCTCAATTAAAGGGTGATGATATTAATTATGTTATAGGAGCAATACCAAAAGAAGAGATTTCCAAATTAGAAGATGGAATTGAGAAGGCAGAAAAAGCAGTTATAGATTTGTTAAATAACGGAATTGATTATGCCATGAACAAATATAATTAAAATATGGGAAGGAATGCAAAATGATAGATATAGTTGTTGACAAAAAGAATGAAAATGAGACAATTGCTGTTATAGAAAATGGAAAAATAGTAGAATTATATGAAAGTAATGATGAATGTAAACATGAAAGAAATGAAGGAAATATATATTCAGGAATAATAAAAGATATTATACCTGGAATGCAAGCTGCATTTGTAGATATAGGAACTGAAAAAAATAGTTTTATTCATGTAAAAGACATTATACCACAAATAGATGAAAAAATTATAACAAAAGAAGAACCAAAAATAAAAGATGTAGTAAAAACAAATCAAAAAATACTTGTACAAGTTCAAAAAGATAGCAATGATAAAAAAGGTGCAAGAACAACAACACATATAAAACTTACAGGTAAATATTTAATATTATTACCACAAACTACAATTGTAACAATTTCACAAAAAATAGAAGATGAGGAAGAAAAAAAGAGATTATTAAACATTGTAAAAAGTAATTTACCTCAAAACATGGGTGCAATTGTTAGAACAATTGCAGAAAAGCAAGAAGAAAGCAATATAATTGCTGAAATTAAAGAATTGGAAAAAGAATGGATAAAAATATATAAGAAATTTGAAGAAAATGATAATAAAGCAGAATTATTATATAAGAGTCCAAGTATAGTAGAAAAAATAATAATAGATTTACCAGAAGAAAAAATAGTATCTATAAAAGTTAATAATAAAGAAAATTATGATATATTAAAAGAAAAACTAAAAAACAAAACAATAAATTTGATATTAGAGGAAAATGTAAATCTTATAGAAAAATATGATTTAGAAAAACAAATAGAAAAAACAAAACAACGTAAAGTTTGGTTAAATTGTGGTGGATTTATTACAATAGATGCAACAGAAGCATTAGTTGCAATAGATGTAAACTCAGGAAAATTTGTTGGTAAGTCATCATTAGAAGATACAATATATAAAGTTAATTATGAAGCAACATTAGAAATAGTAAAACAAATAAGACTAAGAGATATAGGTGGAATAATTATAATAGATTATATTGATATGCATAAAGATGAGAATAAAGAAAAAATAGAAAAGCTTTTAAGAGAAACCCTAAAACAAGATAGAGCTAAAACACAAGTAGAAGGTTTTACAAAATTAAATTTAATGGAATTAACAAGAAAACATATTTGTGCACATAATAGTTAATAATCAATCCAAAATAATAGGAAGGAAGTAAAAAGTGAAAGTAGGATTTGTATCACTTGGATGTAGTAAAAATTTAATTGACACAGAAATAGCAATTGGACATTTTAAAGACAATAATTATGAAATTGAAAATGATCCCAATAAAGCTGATATAATTGTTATAAATACATGTGGATTTATAGCATCAGCTAAAGAAGAAGCAATAAATACAATACTAGAAATGGCAGAATATAAAAAGAAAAAATGCAGATATCTTATTGTAATGGGATGTTTAGTACAAAGATATTATGATGATTTAGTAAAATCATTACCTGAAGTTGATTTATTTCTGAAAATAGATGAATATAATCAAATGTGGCAAAAAATCCAAGATTTAGTAGAAAATAATAAAGTTGAAAAAAGTACAACAAAAGCAGTAACAAAAGTATCTCAAATTGAGCAATTGCCAATGCCTAAATTTGATGAATTTTATGATAGAGTAATAACAACAGGAAAAAATTATGCTTATTTAAAAATAGGTGAAGGATGTAGCAATATGTGTACATATTGTGCAATTCCATATATTAGAGGAAAATTTATAAGCAGAAAAATGGAAGAAATAATTGAAGAAGCAAAAATGCTTGCATCTAAAGGTATAAAAGAATTAATTGTTATAGCTCAAGATACAACTAAATATGGAGTAGATATATATGGAACTCCAAAACTTCCAGAACTTTTACAAAAACTATCTGAAATAGATGGTATAAAATGGATTAGATTTTTATATTCATATCCTGAAGGTATAACAGATGAATTAATAGAAGTTGTAAAAAATAATGAAAAGATATGTAAATATTTTGACATTCCAATACAACATATTTCAAATAAAGTACTTAAAAGAATGAATAGAAAAACAAATAAAGAGCAAATAGAGAAGTTAATAGAAAAAATAAGAAAAGAAATACCAAATATAGTTTTAAGAACAAGTTTAATAGTAGGATTTCCTGGAGAAACAGATGAAGATTTTGAAGAACTAAAACAATTTGTTGAAAAAACTAAATTTGATAAATTAGGAACATTTATGTATTCAAAAGAAGAAGGTACACCAGCGGCAAAGCTTCCAGAACAAATACATGGAAACACAAAAAAAGCAAGATATAATAAAATTATGCAAATTCAACAAAAAATTTCAAATGAAAATTTGAAAAATAAAATAGGACAAGTTGTAGAAGTATTAATAGAGGATATTTCATTTGATGGAAAATTCTTAATTGGAAGGACATCACAAGATGTTCCAGAAGAAGACGGAATTATATATGTTGAAAATACTAATTTTGAAAATAAAGTGAATTCTTTTGTAAATGTAAAAATTAAAGATGTGAAAGATTATGATTTAATTGGTGAAATTATATAGGAGGTGTCTATGAAAAAGGGAGATAAATATACATTTGGAGAAAATGAAAAGCAAATAATGAGAATACTTGATTCATTTGAACAAGAATTAGCTAATTTACAAACAAATACAGAATATCAAAGTATAAGATATTTTGATAGATTAAAAATTGATGGAAAAGGAAAATTAGAATTAGAAAATGTTTTTATTGTAAAAGAACAAAACGAAAAAGGCGAAATATCTTATGGAATATATAATTCTAATATGAAAAAAATAGTTACAGCAGATCAGAATGGAAGAGCAACCTTGGAATCAGTTGGCGAAATAGATATTGGTGATGTAATAAGAGATAATGAAAAAGAAGGATTAAAAGGAATATCAGAAAATGCTGAGGATATTAAGGAGTTTGAAAGAAAATTAGATGATTCATCAGAAAGAAAAAATGCAAAAGAAGAAGAGCAAGAAAAAAAGAAAGAAGAGCCAGAAAAAGATTCAGAGCAAGCTGAAGTAGAAAACGATTTAAAAGAACAAGGGCAAGATTTAAAACTTAGTAAGTTTAGAAAAATTACTGATACCAATTTACATGATAGAATGCCAGATGTATTCCAAAATTCAGAAGAAAGTGCAGTTGCATATTCAGAAAAATTACATGGATACGTAATATTAACAAAAGTAGAGGGAACTTGGCAAATGAATGAAAATGTTGAAACATCAAAAACAAATTATAGAACTATAATAAGTGTAAATGAAGATGGAAAAAGAATAGAACAAAGAGTTCCACAAGCTATAATGAAAACAAATAGAGAAGAAAAGCAAATATCAGTAACAATAGGAGACTATGGAATAGTAGATATTGAAACAGTTGATGTAACACCATGTAATCAAATGGTTGCAAGAAGTGTAAGACAAGAAGGAGAAACTAGAGATGAAGCAACAAAAGTAAGAACAGTATTTGACAAAGAAGGAAAAGAATATAATGGTACAAGTTCAGTAGCTCACAAAGTAGCACATGTAGTTGAAGAAGGTGAAGAAAATTCAAATGAAGAAAATCCACTAAATTTTGATGAAAATAATATTGATGAAAATGCTGTTATTCCTGAAACAGAAATAACATGGAATCAACTAGCAGAAAAATGTAATGAAGATGTAAAAGAAGTACAATCAAAATTTTATCAAAAAATGACAGAAAATGGTGGAAATACTCAAAAAGCACTTGAAGAATTACTTGAAGAATCACAACGTGAACAAGATGATGGTGGAAGAAGTATGTTTGATGGTTATGATCAAGGAAGAGTTCCAAGAGGGTATAATTAAAGGAAGGAAAAAGGATGTTAGTAGAAACCTTAATATTTGTAATAGTTTCATTCATTTTGTTTGTATGTATATTTTGGCAATTAGTAAAGAAAAATGATACAAGATATGTACCAATACTTGCAATAGAAGCAATAGGAATTGCAGCTAAATTAGCAGATTTATATATTAATACAGATAAAATTAATATTTTTATAGAAGTAATAGCATATTTATTATCAGTTATAATACCAATAGGAGTAATTGCATTAGATAAAGTACAAGGAAATTTGTTAGAAATGATAACAGTTGGTATTGCTAAAATGTTTTTAGTATTTGGAAATACCAAAAATGCAAAAAAAATTCTAATTGAATTAGTTTCAAGAAATCCAAATAGTTTTATAGGTCACAAACTTCTAGGAAAAATATATGAAAAAGAAGGTGGACAAAGAAAAGCTGTTGATGAATATGCTCAAGCAATTAGTATTAATCCAAAAGAATATGAAATATATTTTAAAGTTGCAACATTATTAACAGATTTGGATAAAAAGGATGAAGCGATTGATACATTAACAAATTTATTAAGTAAAAAACCAGATTACCCAGAAGCAACGGTTGCATTAGGTGATTTGTTAATAGAAAAAGAAGATTATAAAGAAGCGGCTAATATTTATAATGAAGCATTAAAATATAATCCAACAAATTTTGAATTAAACTATAATTTAGGAATTGTATATACAATGTTAAATGATTTTTCTAATGCAAAATTATATTATGAAAAAGCAGCAGAATTGAATACAATTATTTGTAATACAAAATATAGTTTAGCAGAAATAGCTATAATGTACAAAGAACTTGAAGAAGCAGAAAAATATTTAATGGAAGTACTTGATGATGAAGAATTAAGTGCAGATGCTTATTTGGAATTATCAAAAATATATATTTTAAAAAATGATAAAGAAAGAGCAATTCAATATGCAAATGTTGCAATTCAAGAAGAACCCAGAAGAATTGTAGAAAAAATAAAAAAAGATACTACATTTGCAATAATAATAGCTAAATTATCAATACCATTTAATTTAGATGTTGATGAAGAAAAACAACATCATCTTTCAAAGAAAGAAATGAAAGCAAAAGAACATTTAGAGGAAATGGTTGAAATTACTAAAAAAATAGGATTTGCAGATTTAAAAATTGAAAAAAAGCCAAAACAAGAGAAAATAAAAGAATCAGAAAAGGAAAGAGAAGATTAATAAAATTCATAAAATTGTCCAAAATTCATATAATAAATTAGTAATATATGAATTTTGGAGGGAATATGAAAGAAAAAATAGCTGTAATTGGAGGAGACTTAAGGAGTGTTAAGTTAGCCAAAATGCTTGCAAAAGACGAAAACGAAATATATGTATATGGACTTGAAAAAGCAGAGGATATGAAAGATGCGGAAAATATCATAAAGTGTGAATCTGTAAAAAAAGCAGTAGAAAAGGCGGAAATAGTTATAGGACCAATTCCATTTTCAAGTAATGGTACTATAATAAATGCACCATATAGTAATAATGAAATAACAATAAGAGAATTGATGCATAATATTCATACACAAATATTGATTGCTGGTGGAATACAACCAGAAGTGTATCTTATGACTAATAATGAATACATTGAAATTATTGATATTATGAAAAGAGAAGAACTAGCTGTTTTAAATACAATAGCAACAGCAGAAGGAACAATTCAAATTGCCATAGAAAATACAAATACGATATTACATGGAAGTAATTGTTTAATTTTGGGATTTGGAAGAATAGGAAAAGTTCTAGCAAGAAAACTTGTTGGTTTATCAGTAAATGTAACTTGTGCTGCAAGAAAAGATGATGACATTGCGTGGATTCAAGCTTATGGATATAAATCTTTAAATATCAATGAGCTAGGTGAAGAACTAAATCAATATGATATAATAATAAATACGGTTCCACATATTGTTTTAAATGAAAAAAGATTAGAATATGTAAGAAATGATGCTTTATTAATAGATTTAGCCTCAAATCCTGGAGGAATTGATAAAAAATCTGTGAAAGATAAAAAATTAAAATTTATATGGGCATTATCTCTTCCTGGAAAAGTAGCTCCCATAACATCAGCAGAATTTATAAAAAATACCATATACAATATTATTAAGAAGTAAGAAAGGAAAAAAATAAAATGGAAATATATCAAGCAATAGTTTTAGGAATAGTTCAAGGATTAACTGAATTGTTACCAATATCAAGTTCTGCACATTTAAAACTAATACCATGGATATTCAATTGGAATATACCAGAAAGTTTTGATATTGCATTACATCTGGGAACATTATTAGCAATAACAATATTCTTCTTTAAGGATTGGTTAGGATTAATAAAAGGCGGATATAATCAAGTAGTAAAGAAGGAAAAATCAACAGAAGGTAAAATCTTCTGGTACATAGTAGCAGTAACAATACCAACAGGAATTTTAAGCTTAATTTTAGATAAATTTTCAGGATATATTTGCGATAAATTTAATATAGAATCAATAATGATTGCAATTGCATTAATTGTATTGGGAATTGTACTTTATGTTGTAGATAAAAAAGCACCATCAGAAACCAAATATGAAGATATGACATTTAAACAATCATTTTTAATAGGATTATCACAAGCAATTGCAGCAGCTTTTCCTGGTACATCAAGATCAGGAATAACAATGACTGTAGCTAGAGCATTAAAAGTTGACAGGGAAAGTGCAGCTAAATATTCATTTTTATTGTCAACACCAATAGTATTAGCTGCAGTGCTTGTAAGTATAAAAGATTTTCAATTTACATTAGCATTTTTTATGGGAATATTATTTAGTTTTCTAGTTGGAATATTAGTAATTAAATTCTTATTAGATTATTTAAAAAAGGGAAGTTTCAAAGGATTTGCTATATATAGAGTAATACTTGGAATAATAGTAATTGCAATGACAATTATAAGATAATAATATAATACAAAAAGAGGCACAAAATAGCCTCTTTTTTCATATTATAAAACATAGGAGGGATAGATATGTTTTGTAGAAGATGTTATAGATATAGAGGAAATTCCAAAAATGAAATAAATTTTGATAATTTAAAAGATAAGGTTTCAAAAGGAGCAATTTTAGTAGATGTAAGAAGTCCACAAGAATTTAATGAAGGACATTTAAATGGAGCTATAAATATTCCAGAATATGAAATAAGAAAAAGAATAAGGAATGAAATTCCTAAGCTAAATCAGCAAATTGTATTATATTGTCAATATGGAGGAAGAAGTCAAGACGCATTAAATATAATGACAAGAATAGGATATAATAATGTATATGTTTTAAAAGGTGGGCTTGAAATGATATAAAAGAATAAATAAAAATAAATTGGAAAAAATACCAAAAAAGGTTGATTATTTTAAAAAAATAAAGTAAAATTTATACAGGCAAAAGGAGGAGAAACATGATAACATTAGAAGATGTCGAAAAAAATGAAGAAGTAAAGGCGTTTATTGAAGGTGCTCAAAAACAAATAAAAGCACTAGGATATACAGAACATTCATATAGACATATAGGAATTGTATCAAAAAGAACTGGTGAGATTTTGCAAAAATTAGGATATGATGAGAAAACGATAGAACTTGGAAAAATTGCAGGATATTTACATGATATAGGAAATGTTGTAAATAGAACAGATCATGCGCATAGTGGAGCAATACTTTCTTATGGAATTTTAAAAGACATGGGGATGCCGTTAGAAGATATAACAGAAATTGTTAGTGCAATAGGAAATCATGATGAAGCAACAGGTACAGCAGTAAGTGCTATTTCAGCAGCAGTAATTTTAGCAGATAAATCTGATGCTCACAGAGATAGAGTTGTAAATACAAATATGTCAACATTTGATATACATGATAGAGTAAATTATGCAGTAACAGAATCAGAATTAGAAATAAATGCTGATGAAAAAAAGATAATATTAAAAATGAATATAGATACACAAATTTGTCCTGTTTTAGACTATTTTGAAATATTTATGGATAGAACTATGATGAGTAAATATGCAGCAAAATATTTGAATGTAAGATTTGAATTAGTAATAAACGGAACAAAATTATTATAAATTTATTTTTGAAATACAGAAAGGATTGAAAAAAATGAGAAGAGTAAAAATATTAACAATAACTTTAGCAATAGTGTTAATAGCAATGGTTGCATTTGGAGGTGTATACATACAAACATTAAACAGAATGGAAAACAAAGTAAAAAAATATGAATTTGGAAGAGAACTTGATAGCCAAAGAGTTGTCGAATTAAAAGTTTCAGACACAACAAGTAGTGAAGAAACAACAACTGATGGAGAAGAGAATAAAGAAGAAAATACAGAAACAAAAGAATTAACAGTTGATGATTATATTCAAGCAAAAAATACATTTGAAAAAAGATTAAAAAATTTAAAAGCAGAAGATTATACAATATCTTTAAATAAAGAAAATGGTGTTGTAAGAATTGAATTACCAGAAAATGATATGACAGATTCTTATGTATATTATTTAACAGTAAATCAAGAAACAAAAATTGCAGCAAAAGATACAAGTGAAACACTTTTATCAGATGATATGGTAAAATCAATACATTATTCTTATAGTGCAAATCAAACAAATGGAGCTTATCAAGTATATGCAGAAGTTCAATTAACAAAAGATGGACAAGCTAAACTTAATGAAATTTTAAATGATTATGCATTATTAGCAACAGAAATAGATGAAATTGAATCAAAAACATCAACAGATGATTCATCAAAAGATAACACAGAAGAAACAACAACAGATGAAAACACAGAAACTCAAACAGAAGAAAATCAAGCAACAGATTCAAATAACGAAACAACTGAAAACTTAAAGAAAATAGCTAATTTATCAATTGCTGGAACAACATATAAAGTTTCAAAAATAGATAAAGATAAAATTACAGTTAAAATAGGATCAGAAACATCAAATAGTACAAGTTTAAATAACTATATTTCACAAGCAGCTGAAATGTCAATGATTGAAAATTCTGGAAAACTTCCAGCAAAATATGAAATATCAACAAACAGATATGAATATTCTAATATAACAGAAAAACAAGTAACAAACTTTATGATAGTTGTTGGAATAGCTCTAATAATTACATTAATAATATATAGCATAATCTATAAAAAATCAGGAGTATTAGTAGCAATATCTTATGTTGGATTTGCAGCAATTTTATCATTAGTAATAAGATATACAAATGTAATGATATCTGCAGATGGAATAAGTGCAATTATAATTGTATTGTTAATTAATTTGAAATTTAACCAAGAGATATTATCAAAAACTAAAAAAATGAATTTAGTTGATGAGGCATTAAAATCAACATATAAAAATGTATTTTCTAAATTAATACCAGTAATGATATTCACAATAGTATTCTGTTTAGCAAAATGGGAGAGTTTAAGTAGCTTTGGAATGATAATGTTTTGGGGATTAGTAGTAATTGCATTACACAATTTAATTTTCACAAGAACATTGCTAAAATTAAAACAAAATAATTAATTGCAATCAATAGGAAAGGAAGAAGAAGATGAAAAGAAGAAATGTAGTTACAATTGCAATAGCATTAATAATTATTCTTATAGGAATTATTATGATATCTACAGTTGGATTTAATAAAGAATTAAGATATAAAGAGAGTCAAAAAATTGATATATATATTAATAATGAAGTTGAAATAGGAAAGATAAAAGAAATAACAGATGAAGTATTAGGAAAACAAAATCTAGTACAAGCAGTTGAAATTTATAAAGATATGGTAACAATAAGAGCAATTTCAATATCAGAAGAAGATGTAGGAACAATAATAACAAAACTAAAAGAAGTTTATACATTTGATCAGACAGCAGAAGATACAGAAATAAAAAATGTTCCATCAACAAGAATATATGATATGTTTAAAGATTACATTATTCCATTTGTAATTTCAGGAGTAATAATTGTAGCATATATGGCAATAAGATATTATAAAAAGGGAATAGTTAGTGTTATATTAAATACTGTTTTAATACCAGTTTTAAGTGAATCAGTATTAATGAGTTTAATTGCAATAACAAGAATTCCTGTTGGAATGTTTACACCATCATGTGTTTTACTTGTATATTTTGCATCAATAATGTATGTTATATATAGAGTTGAAAAAAAGCCTAATGTTGTAAAAAGTAAAAAATAATTTAATATGGATATCTTTCAAATAAGTATTTAATAACAGCATTTGAGTTTTCAGAAGAAATTTTTATAAAAATATCTTTATCTAAAGAAATCCACATTACTAAATTAAATGTATTTATATTATCTATAAATGCAGCAATAATTTCTGAGATATCAATAGGATTAGTAAAATCTTTTTTCCAAAAAAAAGGATTTTCTAATTCTATTTTTTTATTTGAAAATTTTTCAAGAAAGTTTTGTATTTCATTTTCTTGATTAGAAATTAAGAATACTTTAGAAAACATTTTTCCTCCTTAAATATATTATAAAAAAAATTTAAAAAATTATACTTTAGAATAAAATTATAAATATAGTATATACTAAAAAAAGAAAAAACTTAGGAGGTTTTTTTATGAATGATAATCAAAAAATAAATTGTGTAGTAAAAAGCTGCATATATCAAGATGAAAATACAAAAAGATGTAAATTACAAGCTATTAATGTTGTTCCAACAGCAAATTGTAATACAATGGGAACAGATGAATCAATGTGTGGAAGTTATGAATGTAAATAAAAAATGAAAAAGGAGTTTAATAAGCTCCTTTTTCATTTGCTCTTATTGCTTTTTGCATTCTTCTTTCTGCATCTTTTTTTGCAATATCTTGTCTTTTATCATATAATTTTTTTCCTTTTCCAACACCTAATTCAAGTTTTACAAGACTTCCTTTGAAATAAAGTGAAATAGGTATTAAGCTATATCCATCTTGTTTTACTTTTACAAAAAGTTTGTTAAGTTCTCTTTTATTTAAGAGTAATTTTCTATCTCGTAAAGGGTCTTTGTTAAAAATATTTCCATGTTCATAAGGGCTAATATGCATAGAATATATATAACATTCACCATCTTTAAAGCCAGCATAACTATCTTTTAGGTTTACTTTACCAGCTCTAATTGATTTTATTTCTGTTCCTGAAAGCACAATTCCTGCTTCATAAGTATCTTCTATATTAAAATTGTGATATGCAACTGGATTTTTTGCTATTAATTTTGTATTCATAAATTCTTTCCTTTCGATGATAATATTTTACTCTAAAATATGGAAAAAATCAAGTTATTGAATTAGATTATTATTACATATAGGATTCATGTCATTCATATAAAATTTTTTTTCAGCAAGTTTATCTTGAACACCTCTTAAAGCTTCACCAAATCTCTGAAAGTGGACGATTTCTCTTTCTCTTAAAAATTTTAAAGGATCTAAAACATCAGGGTTATCTCTACAAAGGTCTATTAATTTTTCATAAGTTGCTCTTGCTTTTTGTTCTGCTGCTAAGTCTTCTTGTAAATTAGCTATGGCATCACCTTTACAAGCTAAGCAAGTTGCAGAAAAAGGGACTCCAGCTGCTGATTGAGGATATACATCTACACCATGATCTGTATAATAAGGAGAAAGACCAGCAGCTTCAATTTCTTCAATTGATGCATCCTTTGTAAGTTGATGAACAATAGTTCCAACCATTTCAAGATGTGCAAGTTCTTCTGTACCGATATCATTTAAAATTGCTTTTGCATTTTGATCTGGCATTCCAAATCTTTGTGATAAGTATCTTAATGAAGCTGCTAATTCTCCATCTGGTCCACCATATTGACTAATTATTACTTTTGCAAGTCGTGGATCAGAACATTTTATATTTATGGGATATTCTAATACTTTGTTATAAGTCCACATATTCTAAAAATTCCCCCTTTCCCAAGGCCATGGTTCTTCAATCCATCTCCATTTATTGCATGGAAATTGAATTGTTAGAGGACCATATACTTTTTGATATTTATCTGTTAATTCTCTGTATTCTTTACAGTATTTTCTGTGTAAACAAATTGCTTTTTCATCGTTAACATGAGTATCTAAATAAAGTCCAAGTTCTATAATTGCAAAGTTTAATGCTTTTATTCTATTAATCATTTCAGTTCTAGTGTCTTCGCAATCATTTGACATCATATTTGAATTATTTTGTATATTAGTTATTGTATACATTATTATTGCACCCCTCTCCAATAGTATTAGATGCTTCCAAGAATTCGTTAGTTCTCATTGATTGACAAGGCATATAAGGACTAACTAATTCTGGAAAAATTGTACCCATTTTTAATCCAATTTCTGGTTTAAAAGTTTTATCCATATATTGAATAGGAACATAACTTTGAGCTAACATTGGATTTTCTGGAAATACTCCAATTTCATAATCTTCATCAAAACCACAATCACAATCATTATTATCATTTTCATAATTGCAAATAGATGAAGAAACATTATTACATTTTGTTTCAAGAATATTTTCACAAGAATTACAATCAGTACATTCTGAATTATTCATGCAAAAACATTTTTTATATCTACGCATAAACATTTTTTTCCTCCTTTAGTTACATAATATGAAATTTAATATAATTTGTGAAAAACATAAAGATATAATTGTAATTTATCTAATTTTATGTTATTTTTATATAGAGGTGAATAAAATGACATATAATTATAAAACAAATGGAACATGCTCAGTTAATATTAAATTAGAATTAGATGGAGATGTTGTTACTAATGTTGAATTTACAGGAGGATGTAATGGCAATTTAAAAGCAATTTCAAAGTTAGTTAATGGTATGACTGTAGAAGAAATTGAAAAAAAGTGCAAAGGAATAGAATGTGGATATAAAGGTACATCATGTGCTGATCAATTAGCTAAAGCTGTAAGAGCAGCATTAGAAAGTAGTCATGCGAATAACCAATAATAAAGTGAGTAAAAAGAATAGTAATCAGATATAGATACCATTCTTTTTTATTTTATAAAATTAGAATAAGGAGAATTAATATGATAGAAATTAAAAATGTTAGTGAGTCTTATGTAAAAGGAATAAAAGTTATTGATAATATGAATTTAAAAATTGATGATGGAGTTATTTTTGGATTTATAGGTCCAAATGGAGCTGGAAAAACAACTACAATTGAAATGATTACAGGAATATTGAATATAGATGAGGGAGATATATTAATAGATGGAATAAGTATAAGTAAAAATCCTATACAAGCCAAAATGCATTTTGGTTATGTTCCAGATACTCCAGATGCTTTTGAGAAACTTACAGGGTTGGAATATTTAAATTTTATAGGAGATGTTTATTTAGTACCACAAAATGAAAGATATGAAATTATAAAAAAGTTATCAGATGAATTTGGACTAACAGAAGATCTAAATGAAAAAATACAAGGTTATTCACATGGAATGAGACAAAAATTAAATATAATAAGTGTTTTATTACATACTCCAAAAAACTGGATATTAGATGAACCAATGACAGGATTAGATCCTAAGGCATCATATACATTAAAACAATTAATGAAAAAACATAGAGATAATGGAAATACAGTTTTCTTTTCAACTCATGTATTGGATGTGGCAGAAAAACTATGTGATAAAATAGCAATTATTGATAAAGGAAAAATAATTTTTGTTGGAACACAAGAAGAATTAAAAGAAAAAGCTAAAAATAGTGCATCTTTAGAAGAATCATTCTTAAAAATAGTAAATGATTAGGAGAGGGTAAATGAAAGGACTAACATCAATAATTATAAAGAATTCTAAAAAAGATAATAAAATAAAAAGCAAAAAGGATTTAATAATACTTGGAATATCATTTTTGATAGTGTTTGGAACAATATCATCTATAATGGTTATAAGTAGTATTGTTATAACAAGACTTTTAATAAATCAGGGTAGACCTTATATGTTTATAAATGTACTAATAACAGCTAATTATTTAATGTTATTATTTAATAGTATTTTTTCGAGTTTAAACACATTATATTACTCAAAAGACTTAAAAATATTATTGAGAATGCCAATAAAGAGCAGAGATATAGTAAGATCTAAAATTATTCAAATGATAATGTCAGAATACCAGATGGAAATTATATTACTTGCGATTCCAATTATTGTATTTGGAATTATGACTAATGTTAGTATTACTTTTTATTTGTATAGTATTATAATATTATTGTTACTTCCTGTAATTCCAATAATTATTGCATCTGTAATAAATTCAGTAACTATGAGAATTACAAATTCAATAAAAAATAAAAACAAAGTAATGTATATAACAATAGCAATATCAGTGATTATAGTTTCAATAATATCACTTAATTTTAATAATATATTTTATAATTCAAATGAACAATTTGTTTTAGTAAAATCAATAGCAAATGCATTTGTAAATTATTATAATATAGAAGGAGTAAAAAGTTTAATTAGTTTTGTATTGCAAAATATTTTATTTTATATAATTGGAATTGAAATAATTTCGAAAGTATATTTAAAAGGGGTAATTAGTGCAACAATAAATAGTAATAAGAATAAAGCAAAGAAAATAAAAAATATAAAGTCTAGTGATTGGAAAAAGAATAAAGTTTGGATATCATATTTAAAAAAGGAGTTTTTATTAATATATAGGAATCCAATGTTTTTTATTCAATGTATTATTGTTCCTGTTGTGTTTTCTGTTTTGATTGCTATGTTTCTTTTGGGAATGTATGGATTCTTTAATAAATATAATTTAAATTCAATAGTATTAGATTTAATTAAAAATCCAATAGGTATTGCAGTTATTATTATAATTACTCAATTTATATATATGATTAATTTTAATTCTATTATTGCAGTATCAAAAGAGGGAAGAAATGCAGTAATTACTAAATATATTCCTGTTGATTATTTTTTACAATTTAAAATAAAAACAGTAATAGGAGAGATAATTAATAGTTTAATATCCATTATAATGACAATATTTTATTTTTTATGTACAAAAGACAAAATTATAACATTAGAAATATTTATATATTTACAATTGCTTAATATAATTGGTGAAAAGATAAAATTACTAATAGATTTAAGAAGTCCTCAATTAAATTGGACAAGTGAATTTATGATGTTAAAACAAAATACTAATGTTATGAATATATTATTTTATACTATAATTGTAGCTAGTAGTGTATTTGGTTTAGGAAGATTAATAGAAAATGTACAAATTTTTTATATTATAAGTTTTGTTATATTATTAAGCATAAATATAATTTTAAATAGATATGTTATAAAAAAGAATAGTAAATTATATGAAAAGGTATATTAATTATAATTAAGAAGTCGATATTTGTTGTATTTTAATTTTTTATGTGGTAAAATATAAAAATGAATATTTTAAATAAAGAGGAATTAATTATGGATTTTAAACAAAAATTAAAAGAATATCAGGAAATAATAAATAGTGAATTAGAAAGATATTTGATAAAAGAAGAATGTTATGAGAAAGTATTAAATGATTCTATTGAATATAGTCTTATGGCTGGAGGAAAAAGATTAAGAGCAATATTAGTTTTAGATGTTTATAAAATGTTTAAATCTGCTAACTATAAAGAAGCTATGCCTTATGCTATAGCACTAGAAATGGTACATAATTTTTCTTTGATCCATGATGATTTGCCTGAAGTTGACAATGATGATTTTAGACACGGAAAACCTACAAATCATAAAAAGTTTAATCATCCAACAGCTTTATTAGCTGGAGATGCTTTATTTAATAGAGCTTATATAGTTATGAGTAATGACTTAATTCAAAATAGAGAGAATTTAGAAAATAAATTAAAGGTTTTAAATGAATTTTCTATAGCTGTAGAGAGAATGATTGCAGGAGAATATTTAGATACTGAATTAGAAGGAAAGAAAATTACAAGTGAAATGCTTCAATATATACATGAAAATAAGACAGGAGCATTATTAAAATTAAGTGTTAGAATGGGTGCTATTTTGGCTGGTGCAGATGAAGAAAATTTAAATAAAATATCAAATTTTGCAGAGAAGATAGGTCTTGCTTTTCAAATAAAAGATGATATTTTAGCAGAAGAGGGAGATCCTAAAATAATGGGAAAACCAGTTGGAAACGATAAAAAACATGAAAAATGTACATATGTTTCAATATATGGATTAGAAGGAGCTAAAAATAAGTTAGAAAAAATTACAAATGAAGCATTGGAAATTTTAAATATTTATGGAGATGAAGCGAAATTTTTAAGATTATTAGCAGAATATATAAAAGATAGAAATAAATAAAAACAAAAGGGCATCAGCAGTAGCTGGTGCTCTCTTGTTTTGGTGATACAATTACACCCGATTCATGTTGTAAGGAACATAATTACTTTGATAGGGTTTTACCGCAATGTATAGGATTTCTCCATGATGTTTCCTCAAACAGATGCTAAAACACTTGAGATAGTTGTCAGTTGCGAATTTTTCTGCGTCGTAGTCATCATAAGTTGCTAGTCTGCAATTTTCACTAGCAGTTACCAGGTCAATGCAGGTAGAAGCAGGGTCATCTACGATTTTAAGGAAATCCTTTAAATCATATTTTAAACAATAGCCTATCAGGTATACCACTCCTTTCTCTAACTTGAGTGTTGAGTTAAAATTGGGATTTGTTTTGTCACGGATTTTTGCATTTTCAGGCCAGGTGCTTGTAACATGTGGATCGAAAGACTCCTTTCTCAAACTAAAAGGCCCAGGTTTTTTGAAAGTGAATTCGAACATACAAATTCCTCCTAATTGTATCTTCTTGTTTTCAAATTTGGACTAAAGCCTATTATAACATAATTTAACATAAAAATCAAGAAAAAATTACAATATTTGTAAAATATAATCTCTTTTTAATTTTTTATGGATTAACGTATATTGTTTTGTTGTTTGTGAAAATAACCATTCCAGGTTTTGAACCAGCTGGCTTTTTTATGTATTGAACTTTACAATAATCAACAGGAACATTTGAAGACATATTTGCCTTACTATGTTTTGCTGCAAGTTTTGCACATTTTACTAATGTATCATCACTTACTGGCATGTTTGTTGTTTTTAATATAACATGACTTCCGTGAATATCTTTTGTATGGAACCAGATATCAGTTTTTTTTGCAAAAGATAGAGTAAGCCAATCATTTTCTTTATTATTTTTTCCAATATAAACATCATAATCATCAATTTGGCAGTGGATAGGGGAATAGTTTTGAACTTTTTTCTTTGAATTAGATTTAGATGATTTTTTTGATTTTTTATTTGTAATTTTTTTTAAGCACATATTTTCTGAAATTTCTTCATATATATCTTGAAGTTCTTCTAGTTTTTGTGCAGATTCTATTTCATATAAAATACTTTCTATATAATTTAATTCCTGTTCAGTGTCTGATTTTTGAAGTGATACAACTTGAAAAGCATTTTTTAATTTATTGTACTTTTTAAAATATCTTTTTGCATTAATATTTGGAAGATATTTTATATCAAGAGGTATTTTTATTAAATTATTGTTATCATAATAGTTTTCAATTTCAATAAATTCAGAATGGGTATTAGGAATTCTGTATAAATTAGCTGTCATGAGTTCACCATATAATCTAAATGTGTCCATTTCTGAACATTCATTTAATTTAGAATTTATATTAATTAAACGATTTGTATATTTTTTTTGTAAGTCAGAAACTATTTTTAATATGTTATTTTTATAATTTGTAAATTTTTCAATTGATTCTCTATTAAAATAAAAATTATCAATAAAGTTATTTAAAGAATACTCATTATTAGAACTTATAATTAGAGAATAATCAGAAAGTTTATTGTTTTTATACATTTCTTCAAATTCAAGAGGAGTTTCAAGAGATACTATCTTGGATATATATATATATAATTTTTCTAAATTATTTCTTGTTATAGAATCAATGTTACATTTTAATATTGATGATTTTATAAATGATTTACTAAAACCAGTAAATATATTTGAAATTTCATCAAATGTAGAGATATTGTTAGTTAATGTATAAAAATCATCAAAGTTATAAATTTGTGTAAAGTCTTTTTTATTAGAAGTTGGTAGAGAATATGTTCTTTGTGGTAAAATATCTCTATAAAATTCATTACTTGAATTTATATGCCTTAAAGCATCAATAATAATATTTTGTGAGTTTAATAGTATAATATTACTGTGTTTTCCCATTAATTCACAAATTAGTAATTTTGTTTCAATTTCATTAAATTCATTTATTGTATCAATATATATTTTTACTAATCTTTCTAATCCAATCATTTCGATTTTGGAAATTCTTCCTCCAATTAGATGTTTTCTTAATAACATACAAAAATTAGGGGCAACAAGTGGATTTGGTTTTGAATTTGTTGTTAAATTTATTCTACAATTATGTGCATCAATACATATATTTAATGCATAATGTACTGAATTTGAATAAATTCCTACAATTATACTATTTTTGTCAGGCTGATGTATTTTATCAATTTTACCATTGATTATACATTTACTTAATTCAGCTGTTACTGCTTTTGTAACGATTCCATCAAAAGCCATTAAATCATCTCCATTCTAAAATAACAACTTATATAATATCATAAATCATTGTGATTGTAAATAATATAAAGGATTTATGTATTCATTATCAACTCTAAAACCTATATGTAAATGACATCCAGTTGTTGCACCATTTGTTGGATTACCTGTAATAGGATCTTTATAATTATTTCCTATTACATCATATACATATTTAGGACCAACATTTCCAATCAATTGACCTTTGGTTATAATATCTCCTACATTTACGAGATAAAGAGGGGAGACGTGGCAATAAGAAATTTTAATATTATTTGATGTAGTTAGTGTTATAGTATAACCTCCACCACCGAGAAAGCCAATGAATGTTATTTGCCCATTAGTAGTAGCTATTAGTTTTGTACCTTCAGGTGCAGGAATATCAATACCTTTATGAAATGTTGAAGCACCTGTTGTTGGAGCAATTCTTTTTCCAAATGAAGAGGAAAGGATTGTATAACCTGGAATAGGCCAAATATAATCAGAATTTTCAAAAGAAAAGTTTTGATTAAAAAAAGAGTCTTGAGAAGTGGAATAATAAATTGGAATGAAAAAAACTGAAAGAAAAATTGTTAAAAATAGTATAGAAAGAATTAGTTTATTTATAATATAACCTCCTTAAATGTTATAAAAAAAGATTGGTTTTATAACCAATCTCTTCAATAAAATATGGCAGGGGTACTAGGATTCGAACCCAGACAAGCGGTTTTGGAGACCGATGTGCTACCATTAACACTATGCCCCTAAATAATTACTTAACTATATTAACACAATTTGAAAAAAAATACAATAGATTTTTCAAAAAAAATAGTAGCAATTTAATTGCTACTATTTAAAAAGTTTAAAAATCAGATTTTTTTGATTTTATTGCAAATATAGTTGTTGCAATTGCAGAACAAATTACAAAACCAACAAATACTGTTGTTGCACCAGTTTTTGGTAATTCTTCTTTTGAAATTGTATCATCCTTTTTTGGTGGTTCTTCTTGTGGTATTTTTGTAAGTTTTATTTTTGGACTAACATCTGAAGTTTTTGTTTGAGTTTTTCCATCAAAATCTTTATAATTTATATCAACTTTTTGGTTGGTATTTAAAATTTTATCAATTATTGTTTCATCAAAACTATCTTTTAATGTTAAGGTATATTGAACACTTAATGTTTCACCAGCTTTTAATTCTGGAATTGTCCATGTTATACTATTAGTTTCTTTATCTATTTTAGTAGAGATTTTTGATGTATCTGTACCTTCAACATAAGCCATATCAAAATTGTCTACAATATATTGAGGGAAATAGTCAACAACTGTTATATCTTTTAATGTTTTTATAACAGGTACTAAATCTGAATAAATTTCTTCTGTAATTGTTTTTTCAATTTCAGTATCATTTATTTTATAGAATTTTCCAACAGTAGGATTTTCTGTTGTTCCAAAAATTCCATTAATTACTTGACCATAAGTATAATATTTGTCTCCTTCAGCTCTGAATGTAGCTTCTTCACTAGTTATACCTGTTAAAAGAGAAATAACATTAATATCTTTTAATGAAGTTAATGTTTCTTTTGTTGTTGTAATAACTTGTTCTAATGCTTTTATAGATACTAAATCTGAATTTCCTACATTCATATTAGGAATACCATCAGTTAAAACAATTAAATATTTGTTGTTTTTTTCTGATGTAAAACTCTTTTTAGCTAATTTTAAACCAGAATCTAAATCAGTAAAGTTTCCAGTTCCTTCTATTGAAGATATTTTTGATTTTAATGTTGATAAATCATTTGTAAAATCACTTACAAGTTGAGCATCTTTATCTGTTCCCATTTCAGAAGCAACATTGCTTGATGAGAAAGTTACAACACCAATTTTTAAAGTAGAAGAGTTAACTGAAAGTAAGTTTTCTACAAGTTTTGTTGCAGAATTTAAAACTAAATCTTTTCTTGTTACTGTTGAATCATTTACTTTATCATTCATACTTGATGAACTATCAATAACAAGCATTAATTCTCCTTCTGGAATTTCATTTTTTTCAGTATTACTAATTTGTAATTGTAAAGTTACTTGATGTTTGTCTAAATCATATTTTATAAGCTTCTTCTCAAAATTTGCATTTTCTTGCAATTTAATATCACATATATTATTTTCAACAATTTCCATTTTGACTGGTGTTGAAGCAAAAACAGTAGTTGAAAGTAATACGAATAGCAAAAATATTGCTATTGAAAATTTCTTTTTCATAAATTATTCATCCTTTCTATATAAATGTTCACAATATTATTTTAATATATTAGTGAAAAAATTTCAATAGAAAGTAAGAAAAGAAATGAATAAATTATAATGTAAAAAGAAGACCATTAAAGGTCTTCCAAATTATGTCTGAAGGGAATTAACAACATCCACCTCTGTTACCGCCACAACAGCAACATATTAAAAGTATAAGAATTATTATCCAGCAGCAATCATCTCCAAATCCGAATCCGCCACCACATCCTCTATTTTCTGGCATAAAAAACCCCCCTTTCCCAATATAATTCATTTAGCTAAAGAATATTTAAGTAAGCTCTTTAGATTTTTTCTTTTGATAATATATAATATGGGGAAGAATAAAATGTGTTACACAAAAAAAGAGATGGTTGCATCTCTTTTTTTGGTATAATTAAATTTCTTTATTAAAGTTTCCATTAGTATATTGATTTCCTTCAAGTTTTTTTCCAGTAGAAACTGTTTTGATAATATTATTAATTTCTGAAATATTCTCATCTAAAATATCAATTCTTGCAAAATCAATAGGGAGACCATCATATTCAATTGATGTAGTTTTACTATTGTAAATTGTAGTAATAGTTTGAATATTATCTGGTATTATTCTAAATAAAAAACCAAGTCTATCTTTTAAATAATATTTATTTGTTGAGTTACATTTACGTTCACATTTTGAATAACATTTATTTGATTTACCTAATAAGCAGTAATTCGAATTCATTAGTGGTGTATTTCCATAAACAATAATTTCTGTATTTTTAGATGAAATTAGATGTTCTAAATCAGTTCTATTAAGTTCAGGAGATAGTGTTACAGTATTTACAGGTAATTCATCAATAGTTAAATTATTAAATATATTAAATGTGTAATTACATATAAGATCATAATTTTTATAATCTTTTAAAAGTTCAAAGTTTCCTATATTTGATAAAACAAATCCTTTTATTTTAAAATTTTCTAAAATTGTTGGTAAATTATTTCTTATTAATTTGTTATAATTATTTCTAATTATTGTTGGCATATAAATATATGTATCGAATTTTTTACAAATATTAAAAATTAGAAAAGAGAAGTCTTTATTAAGAAAATACTTAAATGGTATGTATATTTTTGAAACATTTTTTAATTCTAAATAATCATAATTTAAGTTAAGTGTATTTAATAATAAACTTATTTTTGTTTTCTTATTTGTTAAAGTAAGATTTATTTCTTCATAATTTGAAGTTGATATTCTATTAAAGCTTGAAACAAGTTTTTCTTCATACTTAGCTAAAGCTTGTCTTCTAAGTTCATTAATTCCACTAATACTTGGAACGTAAAGATTTTCTCCCAATTCTATATTTATATTTGTAAAATTATAAGGAGTATTATTAGTTTTACAAAGTTGAGAGATAAGTCTTTCTTTTGTGATTGGTGACTTTTGGGCAGGTTCAGGAATTATATTAGAAATAATCTGAACAGATATATTATCATCAAATATTTTTAAGGAAATAGGGGAGTTTAAAACGACCTTCATTTCACAAGATAAATTTCTTTTTATATATTCTTTATCAATAGTTTCTAAAGCGTAAGCAGTTAATTCTTTATCAGAAATTTTAAATAATTTATCTCCTATAAAAATATCACCTTTCATTCTACCAATTTTTATTTTTTCACCAATATGTGCTTCTGTAATATTTTTATCATTTTTCATTAATTCTGAAATAGTATATAAATTTGTTTCATGTTTTTTATTTTCAACACAAATTTTATCTCCAATATGTAAAATCTCATTAGTTGTAAAAGAAATATGTCCATGATTTTTATTGAAATTAGATATAGTTCCTAAATATATCCCCATATTGTTAGATTTTTGTGGATATATTAATTTTCTGTTTTCAGTTGAATCTAAATGACCACTTGAAAAACCACCTCTATTAAATACTTGCAATAAGTCTTTTTTATCTTTTTCGTCAATTTCAAAATTGTTTTTGGATATTGCTAAATCAAGATATTTTCTATAAATTCTTGTAACAGTTGCTACATATTCGGGAGTTTTCATTCTACCTTCAATTTTTAAGCAAGTTACGCCAGCTTTTACGAGTTGTGGCAAATATTCTAATCCACATAAATCTTTAGGACTTAATAAATATCCTTTATCAATGCATTTATCATTTTCTAATAATTCATAAGGTAATCTACAAGGCTGAGCACATTTTCCACGATTTCCAGAACGTCCACCAACCATGCTTGAAAATAAACATTGACCAGAATATGAAATACAAAGAGCACCATGTGCAAAAACTTCAATTTCAACTTTTGAATTTTTGCTTATGAATTCTATTTCTTGTAGTGAAAGTTCTCTAGAAAGTACAACACGAGAAAATCCCATATTTTGAAGAGTAAGAACACCTTCTAGATTATGTACAGATAATTGAGTACTAGCATGAACAGCAAGACCTGGAAAGTTTTTTATCATATAACGTGCAAGTCCTAAGTCTTGTACAATTATTGCATCAATTCCATATTCATAAGCTTTTTTTGCCAAAGCTATAGCATTATACATTTCATCATTTTTTATAAGAGTATTTAAAGTTAAATTTGTTTTTACACCTCTTATTTTTGCATAATTTATTGCTTTTTTTAATGTTTCATCATCAAAATTAGAAGCAAAAGCTCTTGCACTGAAACTACTTGCTCCGAAATATACAGCATCTGCACCATTTTGAACAGCTGCTTTTAAACAATCAAAATCACCAACAGGTGAAAGTAATTCTATCATAAATCCTCCAAAAATAATTAATTTATAAAAAATATTATAACATAAAAAAACATATAAAAAAAGCCTTTTAAAGCCAAAAAAATTAAGAAAAATGTAATATAAATGTAATATAAAAGTAATTCACTGAATGTTGACTTTAATATGTAAAAAATGATATACTATTGTCGAAGTATTACGGAAAAATAAAAACGAGAAATTAATATATATAATTATACAAAGGAATGGTAAATAATGAGGAAAAAAGTAAAAATAGTTTTAGTAATGCTGATAATAACTTTACTAATGCAATGTTTTAGCTTCAACACACTAATATATGCTGTTACTCAAATTACAAGTGATGATTTAGAAAAAATAGATACACAAAAATATCCACAAATAAAAGAAATGATACAACAATTACAAAAAGAACATCCAAATTGGAAATTTAAAATATTTTATACAGGTTTAGATTGGAATGAAGTTATAGCAAATGAATATGTTGGACATGGTACATCTCCAAGAAATTTAGTTCCAACAAGTAGTAGCTATGAAGGGGAATGGATTTGTTCTGTATGTGGAGAAACAACTTATGATTCAGGAAAATGGCATTGTGCGTCACAAAAAGCTTTACAATATATGATGGATCCAAGAAATTCGCTAAATTCATCAGATATTTTTCAATTTTTAGAATTAACATACACAGATTATAAAATTGAAACTATACAAGCATTATTAAAAAAATATGATTTTTGGAATAATGAATCATACATAAATGCAATTATAGAGGCATCAAAAAAATATAATGTAAATGTTTATTATGTAATTGCAAGAATATTACAAGAACAAGGAAATGGAAGTACATTAGTAAAAGGTGAAGGATATAATGGTCAATATGTTGGTGTTTATAATGTATTTAATATAGGAGCTAGTGGAAACGGAAAAGATAATGTTATATTAAATGGATTAGCAAGAGCAGAACAAGAAGGATGGACAACAATGGAAGCATCAATTGATGGAGGAGTACAATTTATTTCATCTGGATATATTGCAAGAGGTCAAAATACAATGTACTTACAAAAATTTGATGTTGATGATTCAGCAACAGGATTGTATTGGCATCAATATCAACAAAATATTGTGGCACCACAAAACGAAGGAACAAAATTAAAATTAGCATTTGAAGAATGTGAATCAATAGATGAAGATTATACATTTATAATTCCAGTATATGAAAATATGCCATCAGAAGCATCTTCAAGACCAAATTCAGATTCAAGCAATAATGATGATAATACAAATGAAAATTTAGTAAAATGTAATGCTGATCCAAGTTTAAGATTAAGAGATAAACCAAACGGAACATATATAGGCGAGAAGATATATCTTAATGAAGTTGTAACAGTAATAGAAAGAGCAACAGAAAAAGTAGTTGGAACATATTGGGACTTAATTAGAAAATCAAATGGAATAGAAGGATATGCCGCAAGAGAAACTTATGAAGATGAAGAAAATTACAAACTATATTTAGTACCAATAAAGAATGATAATACAAAACCTGATAATTCTGATGATAATAAAAATGATGATGACAAAAAAGAGATAATAGAAAATGAAAAAATAAGAGTAAATAATACATCTAATAAAATAACAGCAATTCCAAATACAAAAATAAGTGATTTAAAAGAAATTCTTGGAGCAGAAATTATTGTAAAAAATACAAATAGTGAAAATGTACAAGACGACTCAAATCTTGCAACAGGATTTACTGTAAATGATAAATATGAAGTTTCTGTTTTAGGAGATGTAAGTGGAGACGGTCAAGTTGATGCGAGAGATTCATTAAGAATATTGAAATATGCTGTTGGCACTTATGAACTAAAAGATGGATATGCTATTGCAGCAGATATAAATAAAGATGGTATAATTGATGCAAGAGATTCATTAAGAATATTAAAATATGCTGTAGATACATATAAAATTGAATTAAAATAGGAGAGGAATAACCGTGAGAAAAAAGATATTTAATATACTATTAATAGCAATGTTTTCTTTAATTATTTTTGCACCAAAAGCTAATGCCTCAAACATTGTTTCAACAGATAAACAAGTTAATTCCGGAAGTGGGAATGTAACAATATCAATAACTTCAAAACAACCATTAGGAGCATATAATTTGGAGTTAATAGATAGTGCAGGACTTGAACTTGTAAGTTCAAGTGCAGGAGCAAGTGGAACAGCAAATGGAAAAAAGATATCAGGAGCTTCTGCAACAGGAGTTACAGACTTAGGAAGTTATACTTTTAAAATACCAACTGTAACTAAAGATACAACATATACAATAAAATTTAGAGCAACTGGAATGGCTGATGTTAATGATGCAGATTTACCAAATGCTGATAATAATGCAATTTTAACAGTTAAAGCACCAAAAGAAGAAACTCCAACAGTACCAGATAATAATAATTCAAATAGTTCAAGCAATTCAAATAATTCATCAACAAATAATAATACTAATAATAATACTACACCAAAAACGAAATCATCTGAAGCTAGATTAAGAGATTTAGGATTAAATCCTAAACAATATGATTTTAAAGGATTTAAATCTGATACTTATGAATATAATATTGAAGTTCCAAATGAAGCTAGTAAAGTTTATGTATATGCAACACCAAAAGATTCAAATGCAACTATAAAGTCTGGGGAAGGAAATGTTTCATTAAAAGAAGGTGAAAATAAAGTTGAAGTTGTAGTAACTGCGGAGGATGGAAAAACAAAGAAAACTTATGTATTAAATATAACAAGAAAAGAAGCAGAAAGTAATACAAATCCTTCAGAAGAAACACCAACAACAAGTAATGAAGATAATACTTCAATTCCAAATGATACAGTTGAAAAAATAGGATTAAGTAGTTTAACAATAGAAAATTTAAGTTTGAACAAAGCATTTGATACTAATGTATATGAATATAGTGCAGAATTAACAGAAGATATAAATTCATTAAAAATAAATGCGGTTGCTAATAATGGCGATGCAGATATAACAATAACAGGTAATGACAACTTAAAAAATGGTGAAAATATTATAACAATTGAAGTTAGCAATTCAACAGGTGAAGAAAAAGCTACATATAAAATAGTTGTAAATAAAAATGTTGCAGTAAAAGAAGAGGAAAACAATAATATAGTAGCTAAAGTTGATTGGTTAAGACCACAAACATGGCAAACAAAACAATATATAATTGTTACAGCTTTAGGAGTACTTGTACTTATAATAATAATAGCACTTATTATAAAAATAAAATTATTAAAAGAAGATGAAGATGAGCTTGAACTTCCAGGTGGAGAAGAACTTGATAAAGCAATATTAGAGCACCAAGAAATTAGTAATCATGAATATGATGAAGATGAAGAAGAAACTGACGAAAATATTCAGAAAAAATATGAGATGTATCAACAACAGCCAATTTCAACAGAATATAATAATAGATATCAATATAATTCACAAGATGATAATGATAATAAGAATGAAGAAAAAGAAGAATATAAAGGAAATTCTAGAATTTATAAAGATGAATCAAGAAGAGAAGCATTAGATGAATATTTAGCAGGATATAAAGGTGATAGTAAACCAAAGGGAAAACATTTTTAAAAAATATTCGCTAATTATATAATTTAAATATAATTAGCGAAATATAAATAAAAAAGAAAACATATATAAATGTTTTCTTTTTTTATGCAAGACCATATTTTTTCTTAAATTTATCTGCTCTACCACCTTTTGTATCAAGTCTTAAGTTACCTGTCCAATATGGATGACATTTTGAGCAAACATCAACTTTTAAATCTTTTTTTGTTGAACCAACTTCTATAACGTTACCACATGCACATGTGATAGTTGTTTGATTGTATGCTGGATGTATTCCTTCTTTCATTTGCAAATTCACCTCTTTCTTACAATAGTAATTTTTGCCTTTTATTATATTACCATAGTTTTATATTTTTTTCAAGTTATTTGTTTAAATTTTTATTATCTTCTTTATTAAGTTGATTAATATATGTTGCTGTTGTTTCTAACTCTGTATTAAGTGATGCTTTTCTTACAAGTTTAGACATAATATTAAATACACAAGCAACTATTAAAATAAATAAACCTATTTTTTTCCAATATTTAGCTAACATAAAAAATCTCCTTTAAAAATTTAATACACAAATATTATACTTTTTTTTTATTGATTTGTCAATATTATTTGAAGTTTTGGGAAAAAATAATGAAAATTAAGGTACAAAAAGGAGATATATTATATGAAAAAAATTATTTTTGGGATAATATTAATTATTTCATTGATATTTATAGTGGGAATATTTGTGATGAAAAATAAAAATACTGAATCTAATAATTCAAATTATAATGCAGAAAAAAGTAGTATAACAAAAAAAGATGTAACAGAAATAATACCAGAAGTTCAAGAAAAAAAAGAGACCGAAATTGCTAGTTTTTCAACTAAAATTAGAAATAAAGATAAAGAGAGACAAAATAACATATCAATAACAACAAAAAAGATAAATGGAAAAGAAGTAAAAACAGGAGAGATTTTTTCGTTTTGTGAAACAGTTGGAAAAGCTACGGCAGAAGAAGGGTATCAAAAAGCAGATATATATGTTGATGGAAAAAAAGAACAAGGATATGGTGGAGGAAATTGTCAAGTTAGTACTACATTATATAATGCAGTGCTTCAAGTTAATGGATTAGAAGTTATAGAGAGACATGAGCATAGTGGTCATGTACCTTATGTTGAAAAAGGAAAAGATGCTGCTGTTTCTTATGGAAGTTATGATTTTAAATTTAAAAATAATACAGACAATATAATAAAAATAAATATAGAAAATAATGAAAATGAAATAATTGCAAAATTAATAAAAGTAGAATAAAATTAATCATCAGAAAATTTTTCTGATGATTAATTTTTGGTTCTTAACATATAAAACCATTTTGAAATATTTGACATAAAAGTATTAAAAAGATTTTGCTTGGTAACTGTATTTTTTGCAATTAAATTAACTTCACAAATTTCTTCTGTATTTAAATAATATACTATTTTTCCTAGTTGTTGCCCTTCATTTATAGGAGCTTGGATATAATCTGGCAAGCTTATTTCATAAGTAATACCAGTTTCTTGACCTTTTGGAACAAGGATAGAAACAGTATCATCATATATAACAGAAATATTATCTGAAGATCCTTTTTTTACTAAAATATCTTGTAGATAATCACCTTTATTAGCATAAGATACATAAGTGAAATTACTAAAACCATAATCTAAAAGAGAAGATGCTGCCGAAAATCTAGTTGCAGAAGAAGGTGCTTTCATGACAACAGCAATTAAAGACAGGTTATTTCTTGTGGCAGATGCGGATAAATTAAATAAAGCTTTTGAAGTTGAACCAGTTTTTAATCCAGTACATCCAGAATAATTACGAACTAATTTATTAGTATTTGATAAAGCTGATTTCCCATCTCTTAAAGAATCAGTCCAGATTGTTGTATAATTTGTGATTGATGGATGTTTTGTTAAAAGTTCACGTGACATTAGAGCAATGTCGTAAGCAGAAGTTAAGTGGTTATCATCATCTAATCCATGGCAGTTTACAAAATTTGTATCATTCATTCCAAGTTCTTTTGCTTTTTCATTCATCATTTTTACAAATCCATCTGTTGTGCCTCCAAGATATTCGGCCATAGCAGTAACACAATCATTGGCACTAACAACAGCAATTGCTTTTAACATATCATTAACACTTAATGTTTCTCTAGGATCAAGCCAAATTTGAGAGCCACCCATATTTGCAGCATTTTCGCTACAAGGAATTTGAGTATCTAAAGTTATTTTTCCAGAGTCAATAGCTTCCATAATTAATAATAAACTCATAATTTTAGTAACACTAGCTGGATGAAGTTTTTCATGGATATTATATTCATATAAGATTTTTCCAGAATTTTGTTCAATTAAAATAGCAGAACCAACATCTAAATTTAAAAAATTATTATTTGAAATAGATTCAGTTAGTGGGGTTGAAGTTGGAACAGAGCCTAAAGAAGATGACCATATATAACTTTCATCAAATCCAAAACTTGTTATTTGAAAAAACATAATTAACAATAAAAATATAGGTAATATTATTTTTAATTTCATAAAATATCCTTTCTTTGTTATATAAAGTATATTACAAAACAATAAAATAATGCATAAAACTTAAAATTAATTTATAATCATTCATATTGACTTTTTATCAATTTGAGTGTATTATATTATCAGAAAAATAGGACAAAAAACCATACAGATTGATAAACTAACTTAAGGAGGAAAAATAATGGGAGAAGTTATAGTAATAACATCAGGAAAAGGCGGAGTAGGTAAAACCACAACAACAGCAAATCTAGGTTCGAGTTTAGCATTAGAAGGAAAAAAAGTAGCTTTAATTGACACAGATATTGGATTAAGAAACTTAGATGTTGTAATGGGGTTAGAAAATAGAATAGTATATGACATTGTAGATGTTGTAGAAGGAAAATGTAAACTAAGACAAGCATTAATAAAAGACAAAAGATTCAAAGAATTATACTTATTGCCAGCAGCCCAAACAAGAGATAAAAGTGCAGTAAATGAAGAACAAATGAAAGAATTAACAAGCAAGCTAAAAGAAGAATTTGACTATATACTTATAGACTGTCCTGCTGGAATAGAACAAGGATTTAAAAATGCTATAGCTGGTGCTGACAGAGCTATAGTAGTAACAAACGCTGAAATATCATCAATAAGGGATGCTGATAGAATAATTGGATTATTAGAAGCATCAGAAGTAAAAAATCCAGAATTAGTTATAAACAGAATAAGACCTAATATGGTTAGAAAAGGCGAAATGATGGATGTAGATGATATTGTAGACTTATTATCTATAAACTTAATTGGCGTAGTACCAGAAGATGAATATATAATAACTCAAACAAATAAAGGAGAACCAGTAATCCAAAACAGAAAGGCACCATCAGGAAAAGCATATTTAGAAATTGCTAAAAGAGTTCTAGGAGAAAATATTGAAGTAACAATACCTGGAAGAGAAAAAGGTTTTTTTGCAATGTTAAAAAACTTATTTAGAAAATAAATTACAGTGGAGGAGAATGGATAATGTTTGAAAGCATAATGAATTTAATAAAAAAAGTTACTAAAAAAGAAGATCAAACATTAAAATCAAAAGATACAGCGAAAGAAAGATTGCATTTAGTATTAATGCAGGATAGAGCAAATGTGTCAGCAGATTTTTTGGATTTGATGAAACAAGAAATTATAGAAGTAATAAAAAAATATATTGACATAGATGAAGAAGCTATGGATGTTAGACTAACAAATAAAGAAAATTGTGATGGAACTAATGGTGCACCAGCTTTATATGCAAATATTCCTATAATAAATATAAAAGATGAAACAAGACAAAAAGCAAAAGTTGAACCAAGTTCTGTTACAGAAAAAAAGAAAAAAAGTAAGGGAACAAAAACAAATAAACAAAGTGAAAACAAAAAATCACAAATAGAAAATAAAGAACCTAATGAAGATAGTAAAGAAGAAAATCAAAAAGATGAGGAAGTAAAAAAATAATCATAAGTAAAAAAGAGTGGTTAAATGAATATAAGAAGATTAAGAAAAATTGAATGGTGGATTCCACTATTTGCATTAGCATTATGTGCTATAGGATTAATTGCGCTATTTTCAGCATCTTATGATACTGGATTAGATGAATTTAAAAAGCAAGCTGTTTGGATAGCAGTAAGCTTTTTTCTAATGATTATTACCATGTTAATTGATTATAAATTATTAGTAAAAATATCACCAGTATTGTATGGAATTACAATTATAATGTTAATAGCTGTATTATTTACAGAGCCGATAAGTGGAGCAAGAAGTTGGTTTGTGATAGGAAATGATTTATTTTCATTTCAACCAGCAGAAATATCGAAAATATTTGTAATTTTATTTATGTCATACATAATATCATTAATTCAGATAAAAAAAGGAAGAGATGAAATAAATAAAATATCAAAATTATTTTTAATTTTATTAGCTATAGCTATACCAATTGCATTGATTGTTGTACAACCTGATTATGGAACTGCAGCTGCATATATAGTTTCATTTGCATTAATGATATTTGTTGCAGGAATAGATAAAAAATATATAATAGCAGCAATTCTTATTATTGCAATTGCATTACCATTAATATATAATTTTGCATTACCAGATCATGCAAAACAAAGAATAGAAACTTTTTTAAATCCTGGATCAGATCCAAAAGGAGCAGGGTATAATGTATTACAATCTAAATTAGCTATTGGAGCAGGACAAATAACAGGAATGGGGATATTAGAAGGTAATCAAACTCAGCTTGGATATTTGTATCCAAAAACAACAGATTTTATTTTTTCTGTTATAGGAGAAGAAATGGGATTTATTGTAGCGAGTGGAGTTATATTATTAAATATAATGATTATAATTAAAGCAATTCAAGTTGCAAAAGGAATAAAAGATGAAACTGGAGCTTATGTTGCAATAGGAATTGCTGGAATATTTTTATTTCATACAGTAGAAAATATTGGAATGACAATGGGAATATTGCCAATAACAGGTGTTCCATTATTATTTGTGAGTTATGGAGGAAGTTCTATGATTACAAGCTTTATTGCAATAGGAATATTGCTAAATATAAGCAGTCAAAGAAGAAATGGAATATTCAATAAATAGGAGAACATGATGTATTTTAAAAAATTGAAAATAGGAAATGTAGAATTAGAAAATAATTTAATATTGGCTCCAATGGCAGGTGTAACAGACCTGCCATTTAGAGTAATTGTTGAGAAATTTAAACCTGGTATGGTATGTACTGAAATGGTAAGTTCAAAAGCAATATTTTTTGGAGATGAAAAGACTAAATTGTTGATAAAAAAAGAACAATGTGATATTCCGATTAGTATGCAAATATTTGGAAGTGATGCAGAAACAATGGGATTTGCTGCCAAATACATTAGTGATCTTGCTGATATAGTAGATGTAAATATGGGATGTCCAGCACCTAAAGTAGTAAAAAACGGTGATGGAAGTAAGTTATTACAAAATGTTGAAAAAATAGAACCAATTTTAACAGCAGTTGTAAAAAATTCAAAAAAACCTGTAACAGTAAAAATTAGAAAAGGATGGGATAATGATCATATTGTTGCTGTTGAAGTAGCAAAAATAGCTGAAAAATGTGGAGTATCAGCTATAACTGTTCATGGTAGAACAAGAGATGAATATTATTCTGGAACAGTAGATTTAGATATCATAAAAAAAGTTAAAGAAAGTGTTAAGATACCAGTTATAGGAAATGGGGATATAGTTGACGAAGAATCAGCAAAAAGAATGTTTGAATATACAGGTGTAGATGGAATAATGATTGGCAGAGGAAGTATGGGAAATCCTTGGATATTCAATCAGATAAGATATTATTTAGAAAATAGTGAAAAAATATCTAAGCCAACAAATCAAGAAAAATATGAAATAATAAAGGAACATATTAATTTATCAATAAAAGAAAAAGGAGAGATTGTTGGAATTAATGAGATGAGGAAAAATCTTGCTGCATATACAAGAAATATGCCAGAATCATCAAAATTTAGAGACGAAATAAATCATATTACAAATCCAGAAGAATTATTAAAAAAAATAAAAGAATATTTTATTAGTTAGAAAAAGTCTCATATATTGAGACTTTTTAAAATATTTATAAAATATTCTATTTCTTCAAAAGTATTAAAGTCACTAAAGGTTGTTCTTATAGCAGAATTAATATATTTATCAGGAGTATTAATTGCTTGTAGGACATGTGATGGTGTTGTGGTACCAGAAGAACAAGCTGAACCACTTGAAACACAAATACCTTTTTCATCTAATTTAAAGATTAATTCAGATGCATTTATATTAGGAAAAGAAACATTTATATTTCCGAGGAAGTCTATTAGATAGTGAGCCATTTATTATATATTTTCCATGAAAATTATTTTCTAATTTGTTTAAATAAAAATTTTTTAATCTAGATAGATATAAAATGTGAGAAGTCAAATTTTTTTTGGCAATTTCAGCAGCTTTTCCAAGACCTACAATTTCTGCTACATTCTCTGTGCCAGCTCTTTTATTTTTTTCTTGATGTCCACCATTCATATAACTTTCAAAATTGATACTATTTTTTACATAAAGAGCACCGATACCTTTTGGAGCATGAATTTTATGACCAGAAAGAGAAAGCATATCAATATTCATTTTTTGAACATCTATAAAACAATTTCCAACAGCTTGAACTGCATCTGTATGAAAAACAATATTATGTTTATGTGCAAGTGAGGATATTTCATTTATTGGTTGGATTGTACCAATTTCGTTATTTGCGAACATAATACTAATCAGAATGGTAGTTGGTTTAATAGATTGTTCAAGTTCATTCAAATCTATAAATCCATCAGAATTAACATTAATATAAGAAATTTCAAAACCTTGCTTTTCTAAAGATTTACAAGATTCTAATATTGCTGGATGTTCAATTTTTGAAGTTATTATATGATTTCCTTTAGAACTATTAGCATAGGCAAATCCTTTTAAAGCTGTATTATCACTTTCAGATCCACAACTTGTAAAGTAAATTTCATTAGGATTGCAATTTATTAGATTTGCAACTTGAATTCTAGCATTTTCTATAGCATGTTTAGAAATTCTTCCAATAGAGTATAAAGAAGAGGCATTTCCATAATTTAACGTTAAATAAGGCATCATTTCATTTAAAACTTCAGACTTTATTCTTGTTGTGGCAGCATTATCAAAATAAACAATATTCATATAAGAAATCCTTTCATAATGTTTATATATTATATGATGAATAAAAGTAAAAAGTTAAAGCAAACATGAGTTTGCAAACTGGCTTATTTCTAAGGCGAACAAGTTTTTGAAATAACTAAAATTTTCAAAAATTTTCCTAAAAATACTTGAAAAAAAATAGTATTTGTATTATTATTTATGCATGGTGGTTAAAAGTGGTATAAAGTGGTAGAAAAATGGAGAGGAGGAAATCCAAATGTTAATTGGTGAATACGAACATTCTCTAGATGCAAAAGGCAGATTAATAATGCCAGCAAAATTAAGACAAGACATCGGAGAAACATTCATAATAACAAAAGGTTTAGATGGATGTTTATTTGTATTTTCACAAAACGAATGGAATAACTTCGAAGAAAAACTAAAATCATTACCACTATCAGATAAAAATGCCAGAAACTTTGTAAGATTTTTCTTATCTGGAGCAACAGAATGTGAAATTGACAAACAAGGTAGATTTTTAATACCAGCCAATTTAAGAATTGCAGCAAAATTAGAAAAAGATGCAATGATTATAGGAGTTGGAACAAGATTAGAAATTTGGGACAAAGCAACATGGCAAAAATGTGATGAAAATATATCTGCAGATGAAATTGCAGAAAACATGACGATGTTAGGAATTTAATTGTGAGGTGCTGAAAATTGGAATTTAAACATAAACCTGTACTATTAGAAGAAACAATTGAAGGGCTAAAGATAAAAAAAGATGGAATTTATGTAGATGGAACATTAGGAGGAGCTGGACATAGTAAAGAAATTCTAAAAAGATTATCATCAGATGGAATGCTAATAGGAATAGATAGAGACGAAGAGGCACTAAAGGCTGCAAAAGAAAATTTAAAACAATATTCAAATGTAAGATATGTACATGGAAATCATGATGAAATTGAAGAAATTTTAAAAGAACAAAACATAGAAAAAGTAGATGGAATATTACTTGATTTAGGAGTATCATCATATCAATTAGATGAAAGAAATAGAGGATTTAGCTATTTAGGAAATAATGAACTTGATATGAGGATGGATAAAACTCAAAGTCTAACTGCGAAAAAAGTCGTTAATTCGTATTCTGAAGAAGAATTAGCAAATTTAATTTATGAATATGGAGAAGAAAGATTTTCAAGACAAATTGCAAGAAATATATGTATTGCTAGAAAAGAAAAAGAAATTGAAACAACAGAAGAATTAGTTAGAATAATAGAAAAATCAATGCCATCATTTGCTAAAAAAGATGGACATCCAGCCAAAAGAACATTTCAAGCAATAAGAATAGAAGTAAATGACGAAATAAAGCCATTATATAATACAGCAAGAAAGTGTATAGAATTATTAAAAAGTGAAGGAAGGTTATGTATAATAACATTTCATTCATTAGAAGATAGGGCTGTAAAAAATGCTTATGTAGATGCAGAAGGAAAATGTACATGTCCAAAAGATTTACCATATTGTGTATGTGGTGCAAAATCAGAAGGAAAAATAATAAATAAAAAACCAATAATAGCGACAAAAGAAGAACAAGAAGAAAATTCTAGATCAAAAAGTGCAAAATTGAGAATTTTTGAAAAAAATTAAATTACAAAGGAAGGAGGCAAATAAGAATGGCAAGAGGATATTATCAATATGAAACAAGTCCAAGAAAATATGATACATATTATAGAACAGATAGAAAAAAACAATCAAATACAAAAAATAAAAAGACAACACCAAAAAAACAAGTAGTAAAAACACAATATCAAGTTCAAAAAGAAAAAAAGAAAAATGAAGCAAAAAGTCATACAAAACAAATTGGAATTGTTATAGCAATATTTGCCATGTTATTTGCTGTAAGTTACAGAGAAATAGCTATAATGGAAATGTTTAATAATAAAAAAGATATGGAAAACCAATTAGCATTAATAGAAAAAGAAAATGGACAGGTTGAAAAAGATATAAAAACACAAGAAAGTAAATTAGATTGGAATGTTATAAAACAAAAAGCAACAGATGAATTAGGAATGAAGGAAGCTTCAAAAATTGCAATAGATTTAGATAAAACAGATAATGTTGAAAAAGATGTAACATTAGTTGAAGAAGACAATACAAGTATTGTTGAAAAAATAATAGAAAAATTAATAAAATAAAAGACAAATATAAAACTACATTTTGTTTGATATTTGTCTTTTATTTTTATACTCTAATTTTTTTTATTAATTTAACTTCTTTATATAATTCTTTTAAATCTGCTCTTTTTTGTTCCAAAGTTTGATTTAATTCTACAAATGCTTGATCAAAATTATCTATTGATTCATTTCTTCTTAAAAAATATTTTATATATTCTTTATAATAATCAATATCTACTTGTTTTTTTGATGTATTAATTTTGTTTATTATTTTTTCTATTTTTTTGTATCTTTTAGTTTCTTGAACTAAATAGTCAATATACTCAATACAAGCAACAATTTCAAGTTCAGTATCTTCAATAATAACTTTAATTAATTTTTTTACAATTAATGGATTAATTTTACCAGCATTAGTATATCCTGTACCTTTAGGTGCATTTGGAGATGGTTTTGTATGATCAATTATTATTTTTAAAGCATCTCTAATGCCAATGTGAGATTTATATTGACGCTTACTAACTAATGCATCAAATTCATCTGCAACTCTAATTATTTGTGACTCATAAGGAATATCTTTTTTGGTTAATCCTTGAGGATATCCTGTTCCATCTAAAGATTCATGATGATAATAAGGTCCAGCATAATAAGGTCTTAAAAATTTATCTTTTATGCATAATTCATATCCAAGTGTTGTATGTGTTTTCATTATTTCAAATTCTTCATCAGTTAGAGTAGTTGGTTTTTGTAAAATATCACGTGGGATAAACAATTTTCCAATATCATGAAGATATGCACAAGTAACGCAATATTCTGTAAAACCTTTTTGACAATGTAATTTTTTACAGATGTTTGAAGTTAAAGTAGCAACATTTTCAGAATGTTTTCTTGTAAAAACATCTAACGAATCTAAAAGATTTAGTTGATACTGAATTGAAGTATCTAAGTTATATGATTTTAAATATGTTTGATCATAGAAATCAAACTTTTCATGTTTTAGTTTTTCCATAGCCATAATAAAAAATTCCTTTCAATCTACTTAAATAATATAATAACATTAAAAAAATAAAAATTCAACAAATATTTTAATGAATTTTTTGTGTAAAAAATGTTAAAAATTTGCTGTTTTATAAGTTAAAGTCGTATTTTGTCGATGAAAATTTCTTGACAAAAGAGTAAAAAAGATGCTAATATTTTTGTAGATTAATTCAAAAAAATTTTTATCAAATTTTTTATCAATAAAAATCCAAATTAAGAGGTGAAATAAATATTGACAATAATTACGAAAAAATTTATATCTCGTATTGTTTTTTGTGTATCTATAATTTTCTTTATAATTGCACAAATTTTAATTTATAAATTTAGAATAGCAATAACAAATAATAACGAAATTGGCAAAAAAATTATGCAAACACAGACAAATGGAAAAATAGAAGAAAAAAGTAAAGTAATTGAAAAAGATATATGGCAATTACAAATTTCCAAAATAGAATTGAAAGCAAATATTTGTGAAGGAACAGATGAAGAAAATTTGAACAAATATATTGGACATTTTGAAGAAACACAAAAAGAAGAAGGAAATATTGGACTTGCTGCTCATAACAGAGGATATGAAAATAATTATTTTGAGAGATTAAAAGAACTTAGAGAAGGAGATGAAATAATTTACAGACATAATGAATTAGAAAGAAAATATGAAGTAATAAAAAATAAGATAATAAAAGATACAGAATTAGAAGTATTAGAAAATACCAGTGAAAACAGATTAACTTTAATAACTTGTGTTGAAAATGAGCCATATTATAGAAGATGTGTAATTGCAGAAGAAAAAATATAAAATAATCTTTTTAATTGAATAAAAATCCACAACATGTAAAAAATAGAAATAAAGTTAAGGAGAACGTAGTATGGAAACAAGTAATATGAAAAATATAATAGTATTAAAAAATTTGCCATCTAATATTATTGATGAAGCAATAATTATCTTTAAAGAAACGCAAAAAATTACAGAAAAAGAATTAATAAAGGAAAAGAATAATACATCTCAAAAATCAATAGAAAAATACAAGTCTAAAGAAATGATAATAAATGAAGCTGAAATGGTTATAAATAGTTATATTAAAGGGATAGAAAAAAATAAAGAAAAGAAAAATGAAAATAAAAGAATAAATAATAAATTAAAAATTTATAGTATAGCAATAACAGTATTATTTTTAATAAGTTTGATAATTAATTTTATATAAAACATAAAAATCATAATAGTTGCATAAATATTAGAAAATGCAATGTTATGAAAGGAATTTTTATATGGAAAGAACAATATCAGTTGAAGAAAGAATAAAAAGAGCTGAAGAAAGATATTATAATTCAGAAAATAAATTTCAAGAAAAGTCAAATACAATACAAAATGAAAAAATGAGCAATAAGAACAATAAGTTAATAAAAAAACTTTTAAAAGAAATTGTTATTTGTTTAGTAATATATTCATGCTTTTATGGGATAAAATCAAGTAATAGTTTATTTTCAGAAGATTTTATAAAAAAAGCCAAAGAAGTATTAAGTACTGATATTGATATAAATAAGATATGTATAACAATAAAAAATGAAGTGGAAAAAATTATAAATAAAAATAATTTTCAAAATCAGCCAAGTGAAGAAAATAATAATAAAGAAGAAAATATAGAAGTAGAAAACTCAAATCAAGAACAATCTAATGTTGAAGAAATACAAACAAATGAGGAAAATATAGGTGGAGCAGTAGAAGAACAAAATAATTTGGCAGAACCAATAGAAGAAAATACAGTAGAATTAAGTCAGATGGAAAAAGATGCAAATTATGTAAAGGAAAATTTTAATATTATAAAACCAATAGAAGGAATTATAAGTTCAAAATATGGATTAAGAAATCCCACAACTACAACAGTACCAAAAAATCATACAGGAATAGATTTGGCTGCAAAAACAGGAACAAAGATAGTTGCTGCAGCAGATGGAACAGTTATATTAAATTCATCAAAAGGTGATTATGGTAAACATCTAAAAATACAAAATGGTGAAACTATTTTTGTATATGCACATTGTAATAAATTATATGTTAATGAAGGAGATGATGTAAAACAAGGACAAGAAATTGCCGAGGTTGGTTCAACAGGAAATACAACAGGACCTCACTTACACTTTGAGATAAGATATCAGGATAGATATATAGATCCAGAAATGATATTGGATTTCAGTAAGGAGGTATGAAGATGAAAATAAGAATAGATTTAAAAATAATTATTTTTATTATATTGTTTTACATAACTAAACAAATTGATGTTTATATAATAATGCTGATTTTTTGCTTAATACATGAATTAGGACATATTTTAGTTGGAATAATTTTAAAAATGAAACCAGATAAACTTGAATTAATGCCTTATGGATTAAAAGTATCATTCAAAGTATTACCTGAAGATTTAAATAAGAAAATTAAAAAGGGAACACTATTAGAAGTAAAAAAAATATTAGTTGCTTTAGGAGGACCAATTGTAAGTTTAATTTTAGCAATTATGTTTTTCTACATAGAACCACCAATAGTTACAAAAACAGATTGTATATATTCAAATATTTTAATTTTGTTTTTTAATTTAATGCCAATTTATCCACTAGATGGTGGAAGAATAATAAAAGGAATATTACATATAAAATATGGAAACATAGCTTCAAAAAAAATGATAAATGAAATATCTAATATTTCAATGATATTAATCACTTTTATATATAGTATAGCAGTATATTATTTTAAAAATATTGCTTATTTTTTAATATGTATAATTTTATGGTTAATAACAATACAAGAAAATAAAAAATTTAGGCTTAATATGAAAATATATAAAGAATTAGATAACGAATAAAAAGTTAATATATGTAAATACTAAAGAAAAGGAGAGAAAGTAATTGTATGAAAGATAATAAAGCTGAATTTAACTTTAGAACAGACCTAGCTCTTGAAAGAAGAGATATTTATAAACAAATCAATAAATTAAATGAAATTGATGGTATAGAAAGTTCAGAAGAAAAAGTTGATGAAAATATAAGAATTTCGGAAGTAAAAATATTAAATTCAAATGGGGAAAAAGCAATAGGAAAAGCAATAGGAAGTTATGTAACAATAGATATAAAAAGTTTAAAAATTGCAACAGATGAAGAGATTCAAAAAGCTTCGGAAGTAGTTTCAAAAGAATTAAAAAAAATGATAGATTCACATATAGATGAACAAGGAGAGATACTAGTCGTTGGATTAGGCAATATATATGTAACTCCAGATGCTCTTGGACCAAAAGTTATTAATGAAATAGATGTAACTAGACATATTATAAAATATTTACCACAATATGTTGAAGAAGGAACAAGAACTGTAAGTGCAATTGCACCAGGAGTACTTCGGAACTACTGGAATAGAAACAGCAGAAATTTTAAATGGAATAATTGAAAACATAAAACCTAAATTAATTATAATTATAGATGCATTAGCATCAAGAAGTATTGATAGGATAAGCAGTACAATACAAATTTCAGATACAGGAATTGTTCCTGGAGCGGGAGTTGGAAATACAAGAAAAGAGATAAGTCAAAAAACATTAGGAGTCCCTGTAATTGCAATAGGAATTCCAACTGTTGTTGAATTAGCAACATTAGTTTCAGATGGAATAGATATTTTTATAGACAATCTTCAAGAAAAGGCAGAATCTAATGAGTATTTGAATAATCTTCAAAAAACAGATAAATATGATGAAGTAAAAGAAGCACTTAATGTTGGAGAATATAATATGATAGTTACTCCAAAGGAAATAGATGACTTAATAGAAAATATGAAAGACATAGTTGCAAGAGGAATAAATTTTGCAATATAAAAAAATTTCAAAAAAATATTTAAAAATAATAAAAATGTGATATAATAATGTCTGTAAAAAATTCTTATATATAAGGAGGAGTTTTAAATGGAAACAAATAAAAAAGTTGTATTAGTAGGAACAGGGTTTGTTGGAATGAGTATGGCTTATGCTATGCTTAATCAAGGAGGAATTGATGAACTTGTTCTAATAGATGTTTTAAAAGATAAGGCAAAGGGTGAAGAAATGGATTTATCACATGGATTACCTTATGCACCACAAAAAATGACAATAAAAGCAGGAGAATATTCAGATTGTAAAGATGCAAATGTAGTTGTTATAACAGCAGGGTTACCACAAAAACCAGGACAATCAAGATTAGAATTAGCAGTTGCAAATACAAAAATAGTTAAAGAAATAACAGAACAAGTTATGGCAAGTGGATTTAATGGAATATTTATAATTGCAAGTAACCCAGTAGATTTAATGTCTTATGTTGTAGCAGAAGTTTCAGGATTACCAAAGTCAAGAGTAATTGGATCTGGAACAGTATTAGACACAGCACGTTTAAGATATTTAATAGCAGAATATTTAGACGTTTCAAGTAAAAATGTACATGCATATATATTAGGAGAACATGGAGATTCATCATTTGTACCATGGGAACATTGTTATGTAGGTTGCAAGAAAATGATTGATATAATGGAAGATAATAATCATCCAATGGATGATTTAAAGAAGATACATGATGGAGTATGGAAAGCAGCTTATGAAATAATTGACAAAAAAAGAGCAACATATTATGGAATAGGTATGGCATTAAATAGATTAGTAAAAGCAGTATTAAATGATGAAAATGCAATTTTAACAGTATCAACATATCAAAACGGAGAATATGGTCAAAAAGATTTATATATAGGAGTTCCTGCAATAATAAATAAAAATGGAGTAAAAGAAATCCTAGAACTAAAACTTAACGAAGAAGATCAAGCAAAATTTGATCATAGTTGTGAAATAATGAAAGAAAATTTGAAGAATGAAATACTTCCAATGTTAAAATAAAAATGGTAAATTTAGTTACCATTTTTTTATTATTTTTTATTTACAATTAAAAACCGTTATGTTATAATTCAAATGAAGCGATAAAATTCAAAAGAATAAATATGAGGTGAAGAAATGAATCAAATACTGGTTACAGGAGAAGAAAGATTAGATAGAGATAAAAAAATAAAAGAACAATATGAAGGATATATGGATAAACAATTAAGAGACAAACAACAAAGAGATAGTAGAGTAAAAGACTATACTGGAGAAAAAAGTGCAGCACAAACAAAAAAATTCGTATTGTTATTTTCAATATTCATATTAATTTTAGGAGTAGGTTTAATTTCATGGGGAATATATACTAGAAATAAGATAAATGCAACAGTAGAAGCAAATAGAAAACCAGAAGTTGAATTTAATTATGATGAAACAAATTCTACAGTTGATATTGCAGTAAGTCATACAAGAGGAATAAAAGAAGTATCATATAAAATAAATAATGGAGAAGAACATACAACTAATGGAAATAACCAAAAGAATGTTAATGTTACAGCTCAATTAGAAGGTGGAGAAAATTCATTAGTAGTAACAATTCTTGAAGAAAATGGTCAATCAGTAAAATACTCAAAAAATTACACAGTAGAAATAATACCAGAAATAAAATTAGAAGCTGTTGATAATGCTATAAAAATAACAGCAAAATCAAAAAATATATTAGATAATATCAAATATAAATGGGATGATGGTGAAGAAACAAAAGTAGAAGTAAACAATGAAAGTTATGAAGGAACAATTGCAGTAAAAAGAGGAACACATAAATTATCAGTAACTGCAACAGACAAAAATGGAGCAAACAAAAATATAGAGAAGACAGTTACAGGTGTATCTGAACCACAATTCCAAATAAGAATAGGAATGAAAGAGCGTAAATTATACTATTTAATTGATATTACAAGTGAAGTAAATATAGTTAATGTAAAAATTACAGTAAATGGTAAAGAAGAAGAAAATACAACAATTAATAGTAATAAATACAACAGAGAAAACATAGGAATAACAGAAGGAATGAACTATATAACAATAGAAATACAAGAAAGTGATGGAACAACAACAAAGAAAAATTATACTTTAAATACAGAAGAAATAGATGAAAGCGATATAGTATATGAATAAAAGTAGGAGATAAATATGGCACAAGAAATATATGTAATAGATGATGATGAATCATCTATTCCAATATTTAAAGAACTATTTAAAGAAGATGTAGAGTTCAAATTTATTGGAATAAAAACAGAAAAAATAGATTTAGCACTAAAAAATATACCTTTTTTAATAATAATAAATGAAGATTCAATAGATAGAGATGTAATAAGTTTATGTAGACAAATAAGAACAGATGAAGACAACCAAATAACACCAATTATAGTAGTATCTTCAAATGTAGAAAGAAGTCATAAATTAGAAGTACTTAAAGAATCAGTTGAATACTATATAAAAAAGCCAGTAGATACAGATTACTTATATTATACTGTAAAAAATTTAGATAGATTATTAAGAATAAATAGAAGAATAAGTCCATTAACAGGTTTACCTGGAAATGTACAAATACATGCAGAATTAAAGAAGAGAATTACAAATAATGAAGAATTTTCTGTATTATATTTAGACTTAGATAATTTTAAAGCATATAATGATGTTTATGGATTCTTAAAAGGTGATCAAATAATAGAGTATACAGCAAAAGTAATATTGAGATGTATACATGATAGATATATGGAAAATGCATTTGTTGGACATATTGGTGGAGATGATTTTATAGCCATTATTCCAACATTGCATGTTGATGAAATATGTCAAACAATTTTAGCAAATTTTGATGGAGAAGTTAATCAATTTTTTACAGAAGAAGATATTGAAAAAGGCTATATTGAGGTAGCAAATAGAAAAGGAATAATTGAGCAATTTGCATTAACTTCATTGTCAATAGGAGCAGTAATTGCTGAAAAAGGAAGATTTAAAAATATTCTAGAAATTGGCGAAGTTGGAGCACAAGTAAAGCATTCTGCAAAAACTATTTTAGGAAGTAGTTATGCAGTTGACAGAAGGCAAAAATAAAGGAGAATAGAATGATATCACAAATTTTGATATTAGTAGTATTAATAGGGATAAATGCTTTTTTTGCAGCAAGCGAGATAGCATTTATCTCTTTAAACGATAATAAGATAGAAAAACAAGCTAAACAAGGAGATAAAAAGGCTAAACAAATAGCAAAAATGTTGGAATCTCCAAGTAAATTTTTAGCTACAATTCAAATAGGAATTACTCTTGCAGGATTTTTATCAAGTGCATTTGCTTCAGATGCATTTGCAAATAAACTTGCACCAGTATTGAATAATATAATGCCAATAGGATTAGAAATTTGGCAAAACATATCTATAATATTAATAACAATCATTTTGTCTTTCTTTACTTTGATTTTTGGCGAATTAGTTCCAAAACGTTTAGCAATGAAAAATTATGAAAAAATATCATATTGGAGTATAGGAATAATAAAAGCTATTTCTGTTGTAACAGCACCATTTGTTAAATTATTAACATTAACAACAAATGCAATTTCAAAAATATTTGGAGTTAATGAGAATGATGAAGAAATAGTTACTGAAGAAGAAATAAAAATGATGGTAGATCAAGGTGAAGAAAATGGTACAATAGAAGAAGACGAAAAAGAATATATTAATAATGTATTTGAATTTAATGATATAACAGCATCAGAAATAATGACACATAGAACAGAAATTTTTGCAGTAGATATTAATTTAACAGCAGATGAATTATTGGAACTAATTATTAAAGATGATTGTAAACATAGTAGAATACCAGTATATGATGAAACAATAGATGATATAAAAGGAATATTATATATAAAAGATTTAATAAAAAATATTGGAAAGAAAACATTTAAAATAAAAAATGTAATGAAAGAAGCATATTTTGTATCACAAAATAAACCAATTAATGAATTATTAAAAGAATTACAAAAAAATAAAAAACAAATTGCAATTATAGTTGATGAATATGGTGGAACAGCTGGATTGGTTACAGTGGAAGATATATTAGAAGAAATAGTTGGAGATATATATGATGAGTATGATGAAATAGAAAATGAATATGAGAAAATAGATGATAAAACATTTATATTATCAGGAAATTTGCCAATATATGATGTAAATAAAATCCTAAATTCACATATTCCAGAAGGAGATTATGATACTTTATCAGGATATTTACAAGATGAATTAGGAAGAATACCAACAGAAAATGAAAACCCTGTAATAGAAACAGAAGAATTAACATTTAAAATCGAAGAATATGAAGACAAAAGAATTATAAAAGTCAAGATATGTAAAAATGGAAATTCATAATAAAAAAAGACTCGCATACAATAATAAAAAAAGTATGGGAGTTTTTTTATTATGATAGTATTAAGCAAAAAAAGAATAACATTTTTATTAATGAGTGTATTTGTCTCAATATTTACATTTATATTAATAACAGACAAAAAAGAAATGGTTCCAACAGTATCATTACCTGTATCAGGAAAAACAATAGTAATAGATGCAGGACATGGAAAACCAGATGAAGGAGCACAAAGTAGTTCTGGAACAACAGAAGCTGAAACAAATTTGAAAATTGCTTTAAAATTGCAAAATTTACTTGAACAAAGTGGAACTACAGTAATATTAACAAGATCAGATGAAAATGCAATATATGATTTAGATGCCAAAACATTGAAACAGAAAAAAATATCTGACATACATAATAGAGTAAAAATAGGAAATGAAAGTTCAGCAGATTTATTTGTATCAATACATTTAAATAAAATACCACAACAGAAATATGATGGGTGGCAAACATTTTATAAAGCAGGAAGTGAAGAGGGAAAAAAGATAGCAGAATTAATACAAAATAATTTAAATAATGTTATGCCAAAAGAAAATAACAGAATTGCAAAAACAATTGACAATATATATATTATAAAAAACGTAGAAATTCCAATAACAATAGTTGAGTGTGGATTTTTGTCTAATCCAGAAGAAGAAAAAAAGCTTTTAGAAGATGAATATCAAAATAGACTTGCATGGGGAATATACAATGGAATTATTGATTATTTTTATGAATAAAATTTGACTAAAAATAAAAAATGATATAATATAAAAACAACAAAAGTAGAAGGAGGAGATTTAATGATTATTGAAATTCCTAAGGGGTATACTTTTGAAAAAGAAGGAGAAATTATTGCTTTTGAAACAGAAAATGTGTTGAAATTGAAAGGACGGCAAGGAAAGTTTCAAGATATAATGTATGACATAACATATAAATTGAAAGGAAATGATAGATGCCATTATTGTGGTAAACATGTTGAAAAGAGTAAAATAACATTAGATCATGTATATCCACAAGCATTGGGTGGTCCAACAATTCCTCAAAATATGGTTCCATGTTGCAGAAATTGTAATGGCAAAAAAGAAGATATGACGCCAGAACAGTTCAGAGCTTATATGAACCTAAAAGATGAGAAGCTACAATCACAATTTAGGAGAGAATATTTCCAAAGCAAAATGTTTCAAATAAGATGGGTACACATTTTGCCAGAAGAATGGATTAGCAAAAGACCAATATCTGACTTGATAGTTACAATAGACTTAACAGATACCAGTACCAATAAGTATAAAAAAATAAAAGAGTACTATATGAGATGTAAACAGTTTCCTAAACCCATTATTGTGGATTGTCATAATTTTGTTCTGGATGGTTTCACAGCAGTTCTTTATGCGAAAAATAATCGGATAAAAGAAATTCAAACAATTGTACTTGAGAATGTAGAAGTAATATTCTAACAGCCCAAGCCATAGATTGCTTTTTGCGATTTATGGCTTTTTATATATGAAAAAATACAAAAAACAATTGACGAATTAAAATAAATATGATATAAATAATAAGTACTAAAAATAATGGCCCGTTGGTCAAGCGGCTAAGACGCCACCCTCTCAAGGTGGAATCATGAGTTCGATTCTCGTACGGGTCACCAAAATAATAAATAAAATTCTATAATATTAAGAGGGAGTAGTTTTAAATTGTTAATCAACAACCGCGATTCATAAGAATCTGGTTAACAAGCTTCAAGGAGTAAACGAGACTTTTAAAGAAAGGATATAATAATTTAATTATATTTTTTCTTTAAAAGTCTTTATTTGGTTCTAAATATTATATACAAGCATAAATTTTATATGTAAAGTTTAGAACTAAAGTTAAAAGACAAAAAATACAATTAGAAAAGAGAGGTAATTGGTATGGAAAAAAATTGGTTTAATAAAACAAGCCAAGAAGTAGAAAAAGAATTAGGAACAGATTGTCAAAAAGGTTTGAACACTAATCAAGTCCAAGAAAAGGTAAAAAAATATGGAATAAATGAATTACAAGAAAAGAAAAAAGATTCATTACTAAAAAAATTTTTGGAACAATTTAAAGATTTTTCAATAATTGTATTAATAATAGCAGCAATAGTATCAGGAGTAGTAGGAGTAGCACAAGGAGAAGGTTTTTCAGACACAATAATAATATTAATAGTAGTATTATTAAATGCAGTAATAGGAGTAGCACAAGAAAGTAAAGCAGAAAAATCTTTAGAAGCATTAAAAAAATTAAGTAGTCATGCCTCAAAAGTAATAAGAAATGGAAAAGAACAAGTAATACCAGCAAGAGAATTAGTACCAGGTGATGTTGTTGTTATAGAAACAGGAGATTATGTAGCTGCAGATTTAAGGATAATAGAAGCTGTAAACTTAAAATCTCAAGAATCATCATTAACAGGAGAATCAGTTCCAGTAGAGAAGATTTCTGAAAAAATAGATGGTGCAGAAATTGGAATTGGTGATAGAAAAAATATGCTATTTTCATCAAGTTTAATAACTTATGGAAGAGGAAAAGCAATTGTAGTAAATACAGGAATGGATACAGAAGTTGGAAAAATTGCAGGAATGTTAGATAATGCAGAAAAGCAAGAAACACCATTACAGCAAAGACTAAATAATTTAGGAAAAACATTAGGAATAGCTTGTATAGTTATATGTGCAGTTATATTTATAATAGGATTAATACAAGGAAAAGAAATTATAAATATGTTTATGACAGCGGTATCACTTGCTGTAGCTGTAATACCAGAAGGACTTGTAGCAGTATCAACAATAGTTTTAGCAATAGGTGTTCAAAAGATGGTAAAGAAAAATGCGATAGTTAAAAAATTACCAGCAGTAGAAACACTAGGAAGTAGTACTGTAATATGTTCTGATAAAACAGGAACACTGACACAAAACAAAATGACAGTTGAAAAAGTATTTTGTGATGATATATTACAAGATATAAATAAAATAAATACAACTGAAGATTTTAAAAAATTAGTATATAATTGCATGTTGTGTAATGATTCAAGAGTACTAGAAAATGGACAACTTGCGGGAGATCCAACAGAAACAGCATTAGTAGATATGGCATTTAAGTTAGATTATGAAAAATCTATATATAGAGAAAATCCAAGAGTTCAAGAAGTTCCATTTGATTCTGAAAGAAAATTGATGACAACAGTAAATAAAAATAATGGAAAATATATTGTATATACAAAAGGTGGAGTTGACGAATTATTAAAATGTTGTAACTCATTCTTATACAAAGGGGAAATTAGAACAAATTTAGATAGTTATGCAAAATGGATAAGAGAAAATAATGAAAAAATGGCAAAAGAAGCATTAAGAGTATTAGCATTTGCATATAAAGAAATGGATCATTTACCATCAAAAGAAGAAATGAAAACAATAGAAAATAACTTGACATTTATTGGAATGGTTGGAATGATAGATCCACCAAGATTAGAAGCAAAAAGGGCAGTTGAAAAATGTAAAAAAGCAGGAATAAAAACAGTTATGATTACAGGAGATCATAAGGTAACTGCAATTGCAATTGCAAAAAAATTAGGAATATTGGTAGATGAAAGTGAAGCATTAACAGGTACTGAACTTGATAAAATGTCAGATAGTGACTTAACAAAGAATATAAGAAAATATTCAGTATATGCAAGAGTTTCACCAGAACATAAAGTTAGAATAGTAAAAGCTTGGCAAGCTAATGGTGAAATTGTTGCAATGACAGGTGATGGAGTAAATGATAGTCCAGCATTAAAAACAGCAGATATTGGTTGCGCAATGGGAAAAGTTGGAACAGAAGTAGCAAAAGAAGCTGCAGATGTAATACTAACAGATGATAATTTTGCTACAATAGTATCAGCAGTTGAAGAAGGTAGACGTATATATGACAATATTCTAAAAGTAATTCAATTTTTACTTTCATGTAATGTTGGAGAAGTTATAGTATTATTATTAGCAACATTGTTTGCACCACAAATAGGACAATTTTTTGGAATATCAGATGTAACAATGATACAAGTTTTAATGCCAATACATATTTTATGGATAAACTTAGTAACAGATACATTTCCAGCATTAGCATTAGCATTTGATCCAGCCAATTCAGATATAATGAGCAGAAAACCAATAAAGAAAGATGAAGGTATATTTACAAAAGGAAGAACATTTAGAATTATTTATCAAGGAATAATGATTGGGTTATTAACACTTGCAGCATATTTAATAGGAATAGGATCAACAACACAAGCAATAGAAGGATTAACATTAGAACAAACAAAAATAGAAGTTGGGCAAACAATGGCATTTATAGTATTAGCATTTTCAGAACTAATTCATGTATTTAATGTAAGAGATAACAAACAATCAATATTTAAAACAGGAATATTAGGAAATGGAGTATTAATATTAGCAATTCTTGCATCAGCATTATTGATGGTTGTAATATTATTTATACCGCAATTAAGAACAATATTTAGTATTCCAATACTTCCAAAAGATAATGTAATTGAAACAATAATTTTAATTATTTCACCAGTAATTATAGTAGAAATTTTAAAATTGTTTAAGTTAAATACAGCAAAAGATGAATAAAATTAACAAAAATTCTTCTTTCAAATATAATAATTTGAAAGGAGAATTTTTTATGGACTATGAATTAATGATGAATGGAAATGTAAAAATAGGACAAAAAGCTCCAAACTTTAAAGCAGTAACAACTTATGGAGAAATTGAACTAAATAATTATGCAGGAAAATGGCTTATATTTTTTTCTCATCCAGGAGACTTTACCCCAGTATGTACAACAGAAATGATAGAATTTGCCAAAGCATATCCATTTTTTCAAAAATTAAATACAGAATTGTTAGGACTAAGCATAGATAGTAATCCCTCTCATTTAGAATGGATGAGAAATATATATAGCATGACTGGAATTGTATTACCATTTCCTATAATTGCAGATAGAAACGGTAGTATAGCAAGACAGTATGGAATGATATCAAATGATGTTAGTTCAACAGAAACAGTAAGAAGTGTTTTTATATTAGATGATAAAGGAATTGTCAGAGTAATACTTACATATCCTTTGAATATAGGAAGATACATTCCAGAAATAATAAGAATTGTAGAAGCATTGCAATATTCAGAAAAATCACAAACTGTAATACCAGCTAATTGGAGAGAAGGAGATCCTACATTACTATATCCTCCAAAAACATATTTAGAGATAGAAGAAAGAATGAAAAATGAATCACCAAATAGATTAAATTGGTATTTAGAATTCAAATAAAAAAACAGATAAAAACCGTTAAAAATAGTAAGAAATGTCTTACTATTTTTTGCTATAAAACTTGATATTTTCAAAAAAAAATAGTAAAATAAAAAAGAATAAAAAGTGAAAGGAGAGTCTAGTTTTGGAAAAGAAAAAAAATGCAGATGAAATAACAAAAAAACTAGAATACATAGGATTAGACTTAGAAAAAATACCAGGAACGTTAAAGTATGTTGAAAATATAGATTTTCGACCAAATCTTGGAATAGAAGAAAATCAATATAGACAATATAGATTTATATCTCCAAAAGAATTAGAAATATTGTTAACTCCTTGTAATAGAGGGGAAAGTACAAAAACAAAATACAAAAAATCGAAACCATTAATTTATTATATAGATCCTAAAACAGAAGAGGAAATGATAAATTATGAAACATTCATAAAAATGGTTGAAGAAATGAATATAGCTGAAATTGAGAAAATTGAAGAAGAACAACAAGAATTATGCAAAAAAATGCCATTTAAAATAAGATATCCAGGTAATTATCTATGGCAAATATATTATTCAGAAGTAAATGACAAGTATTTTATGATGGTTCCAACAGAAGATAGAGACTTTTCTACATTTTTCTATATACTAAAAAAGCAATTAGAAAAGAAAAAATCGGGAAAAATATTTGTTCCAATTTGTAATATGGACTACTCAAAAGAATTGTTAAATAAGACAGAAATAGATAGTTTAATAAATTATTTATATACAATAACAGAAAATTGGCCATCAGTATATGAAGTAAGTGATAAAACAGAAAAAAAATCATTACAGATTATTGGACAAACAGAAGTATTAGAAAAAATAAAATCAGAATATAAAGTAAAATTAACAAGTAAAATTGATGCAGGTAAATTTTTTAAACTAGTAAAAGCATTATATATATTACAAACAGAGTTACCAAGTTGTTATAAATTTAATACTCAAGTAGATAAACAAGGAACAATTGAATTTTTATATAATGAAGAAATATTAAAATATGATTCTTTAAGTGATTGGATTAATTTGCAATATAAAGAAATGATTAAAAAAGAAAAAGAGTCAGTAATAGAATACAATAAATATAAAGAAAAATTAAATATATTGCAAAAACAATCAGAAGAATTAGAAAGTGAATATATATCAAAAGAAAAGCAAATATCAGTATTTTTGGAATGTAAGAAAACATTTTTCGGAAAAGTAAAATATTTCTTTAAATATAGTGGAAAAAAGACTAAGAAAAAAGAAGAAAAAGAAAATAATGAAATTGCAGTTGAAACAGAAAAAAATGAAGATAGCCAAGAGATTGAATATATAGATGAAATATTAAAAGAACAATATAAACTTGAGGAATTAGTTGCAAAAGGTAAAAAAGTAGTAGAAAGCGAAAATAATCTAAAAAATATTATATTAGATATAAATGCTTTAAAATTAAAAATTGTAAATTTAAACAAAAAAATTGAGAATGCAACAGCATATATTCAAGAAATAGATAATCATAAAAAGAGTATATTTGAATTTTGGAAATATAGTAATAAAGATGAAGTTCAAGCTTTAAATGAAGGTGAAGAAGAACAAATAAATGTAAAACCACATACTAAAAATTTTGATTATGACGAAGATTTTGAAGAATTTGGAAACACAATTGATAAATTACAACGCAATAAATTAAATAAAGAAGAATTAGATGCAATATATATAACTACAACAGATCAATTAATTGCATTAAATAAAATAAGAACAAATTCATTAGAACCAAAAGAATTAGATGGATATCTAAAAAAAGTAAAAGCAGATTTTAAAGCAATAAATAAAGACGAAACAATAGATATATTTGATGGATTGGAAGAAGATACAAGAAAAATAAAAAAATTAGCTAATAAAGAACATAGAGAACATCCAAAAAATAAATATGAAATATTAGGTGTAGCAAAACAATACAAAATAGCAGATTATAGAGCAAATTTAAGTCAAATTAATTGGAGAATAAATGATGCACTTGATAAAATAACATTAAGTGAGAATCTTTCTGCATACTTATGGAAAGAAGAAGAAGAAAATATTGATGCAAATGAGATAAATGTATTTAATTTATGTGCAGAAAATGAAATATTAGATGGAATAGAAAAATCTGAAAAAAATAAAATAAACTTATTTAAAATTAATTTTGAAAGAGGTTCTAATATATTAGCATTTTCTAATTGTGTTTATTTTGATAATCAAAACAAGACATTACCAATCGGAATGGATAATGATACAAGGATAATTGGAAAAATAAAGGATGCTGATATAAAACTTGAGTCTAAAAAGACAGTGCGTATTGCAAAAATGGATGAAGATGATATTGCATCAAAATTGAATATAAAAACTATAAATGTTATAGAATATACTGTAAAAAAGGTGGAGGAAGAAAAATAATGGCAGAATTTAAATCAGGATTTGTGGCAATACTAGGAAGAACTAATGTAGGAAAATCTACATTAGTCAATTTACTTGTAGGAGAAAAAATTGCTGCAACAGCAAATAAAGTACAAACAACAAGAACAGCAATAAGAGGAATTGTAAATAGAGAAAATTCTCAAATAGTATTTATAGATACTCCTGGAATTCATAAACCAAAGACTAAATTAAATGAAACCATGATAGAAACATCTTTTGGAATTATAAGTGAAATTGACTTAATTTTATTTGTTATAGAAGCTACAAGTGAAGAAATAGGCAGAGGAGATATGAGAATCCTAGAAAAAATAAAAGAATCAAATAAAAAGGCAATACTTATAATAAACAAAATAGATTTAGTAAAAAAAGAAAATTTATTAAAATTAATTGATTTATATCAAAAACAATATAATTTTGAAGCTGTAATTCCAGTATCATCAGTAAAAAACAAATATAGAGATATTATATTAGATGAGATTGAAAAAAACTTAAAGCCAGGACCAGCATATTATGATACAGAAGAATATACAGATCAAACAATGAGACAACTTGCAGAAGAAACAATCAGAGAAAAAGCATTAAAATTTTTGCAAGACGAAGTACCACATGGAATTTATGTTGAAGTTGAAAAAATGAAATTAAAGAAAACTCAAAAAAAGGAAGAATTTTATGATATAGAAGCAACAATTTATTGTTTAAGAGAATCACATAAAGGAATAATAATTGGAAAAGATGGAAGTATGTTAAAAAGAATAGGACAAGCGGCAAGAATTGATATGGAAAACAATTTTGGCATAAAAGTAAATTTAAAAACATGGGTAAAAGTAAAAAAAGACTGGCAAGATGATACTGCAATTGTAAAAAAATTTAAATTGCAATAATATTTCACAAAATTGAATAAAAAATAATAAAATGCAGAAGATAGAATTAAAGGAAGTGAGCTTATGATAAAAAAAATAGCATGGGAAACTTTTAAAAATACTGGAGATTTAAACACTTTTTTAGAGCTTAAGCAATTTGAAGGAACTGAAGCTGAAATATACAAAAAGAATGAATTAAAAGATTTTGAAATAGAAAAAATACAAAAGGACGAACAGAATGGGAACGATAAAAACAAGTGGTATAATAATTTCTGAAACAAATTTAGGTGATTATGATAAAATGCTAACAATGTTAACACCTGGAATTGGAAAAATATCATGTGTTGCCAAAGGAGCAAGAAGACCTAAAAGTGCATTGCTAGCAGGAACACAATTTTTGTGCTTTGGCAATTATATGATGTATAAAGGGGCAAATACATATAATATAAATTCATGTGATACAATAGAAGTTTTTTATAATATAAGAACAGATTTAGACAAACTAAATTGTGCTGTTGAAATAACAAAAATTATTAGAGATGTAACAGAAGAGAATGAGAATTGTTACAAAATATTACAACTGTATTTAAATACATTATATGTTTTATCAGAAACAGATAAAAATCCTGAATTAATTGTTAGTATATTTAAAATGAAGTTATTATGTTTTTTAGGATATACACCAAGAATAAAAGAATGTGTAAATTGTAAAAGTGCAGAAAATATTAGATATTTTAGTATAAAAGATAATGGATTTAAATGTGAAAATTGTGGAAAGCAAGACAAAGGAGCATTAATAATGTCAGAAAGTACAGTATCAGCTATAAAATATATTATTATGTCACCAGCCAAAAAGCTTTTTTCATTTAATTTAAAAGATGAATCATTAAATGAACTAAAACTTATAACAAAATTATATTTTAATGAAAAACTAGAAAAGGAATATAAAATATAATCTAATTATAGAAAAGGAAGAAAAATGAAAGATTTAGTTGATATATTATTAGCAACTTATAATACAAATGAAAAGTATTTGAGAAAGCAAATAGAATCAATATTAAGACAGACACATAAAAATATCAAATTATATATAAGTGATGATCATTCAAGTAATGCAAATATAATTGAAATATTAAAAGAATATGCTCAAAAAGATAGTAGAATAAAATTATTTATACAACCACATAATTTAGGTTATAACAAGAATTTTGAATTTTTATTAAAACAATCAAATGCAGAATACATAATGTTTTCAGATCATGATGATGTATGGTATATTGATAAAGTAGAAAAAAGTTTAAAACAATTAAAAGAAAAAAATGTTGATATGGCATATTGTAATTGTAGACAGATAAATGAAAATGGCATTGTTTTAAAAGAAAACTATTTGAAATATAAAAATGTTCCAATAGTTTTTAAAAAAGACAAATTAGCAATTTCAAGATGTGTTGGAATAGGATGCTCACAAATAATAACTAAATATGTGAAAGATAAAATGATACCATTTAAAGACGAAGTAATAGCACATGATTGGTTGGCAGCATTTATAGCTTCAGAGGGAAAAGGAATAACATGTATAAAAGAACCATTATTTGATTATAGGTTACATAACACTAATGTCTTTGGTGGAAGAAATCTAAGCCAAAATTTAAAAAGATGGAAAGAAAAAAATGGACAAGGGTATAAATCATTTTGCTTATATAGAAAAGATGTTATACATAGAGCATATTATGATGGAATATTGATGTGCGAAAAATATACTGAAGATGAAGAAGATAAAAAATTTATAGAAAAATCAAAAAAATATTATGAAACTATTTTAAACAATAAAATAATCTATACTAATGTAAGGACTTATTTTAAAATATTAGGAGGAAAAAATCAATTTAAAAAAGAAATAAGAGAAATTGTATTATTTCATTTTCCCTTAATAGCGTATATTAAATTTAGTATATAATAATGGTCTCAAAAGAAAAAAGAAAAGGATTGATTTTTATGAGAAATTTAAAAATAGTTATTGGAGTATTAAGTTGTTGTGTTATTTTGCTATTATCATTTGTTCAAACAGTTAGTGCAGCTGAAGTGGAGAAGAAAAATGAAAAAATCGAAGAAAAATTTTCAGTTGCATATAATTCACATGTACAAGACTTAGGATGGGAAAAAGAATTTTCTAAAATTGATGGTCAAGAATCAGGAACAACAGGTAAAAATCTAAAAAATGAAGCAATAAAAATAAAACTAGTAGATGCTCCTAAAAATGTAAATATTGAATATCAAGTATATGTTAAAGATATTGGTTGGCAAGAATGGAAAAAGAATGGTGAAGAAGCGGGAACAACAGGTAAAAACAAAATAATGGAAGCAATAAAAATCCGATTAACAGGAACAGAAAATTATTCAGTAGAATATAGAACTCATCTAGAAAATTATGGATGGATGGAATGGAAAAAAGATGAAGAAATTGCAGGTGCTGTTGGAAAAGGTTTAAAAATGGAAGCAATTCAAATTAGAATTGTTTCTAAAACAGAAACAACAGTGTTATATCAATCACATGTACAAGATATAGGATGGCAAAAATATTATTGTGATGGAGAAACATCTGGAATAGCAAATAAAGGATTAAAAATCGAAGCCGTAAGAATAGAACTAAAAGATGGAAAAAAGAACATAAATATAAAATATCAGTCACATGTACAAGATTTAGGTTGGGAAAAAACTTGGAAAAATTCAGGAGAACAATCAGGAACAACAGGAAAAAATCTTAAAGTAGAAGCAATAAAAATAAAAGTTGGAGATGAGTATTCTGATGAATATTCAATTACATATAGAGTATTTGTACAAGGAGAAGGATGGCAGAGCTGGAAAAAAGATGGCGAAGAAGCGGGAACAACAGGCAAAAATAAAAGAATAGAAGCAATAGAAATAAAAGCCATAAAAAAGAAGATAAGTAATGAGTTTTTTGTAAGATATTCAGCACATGTGCAAGATATAGGATGGCAAAATTATAAAGAGCAAGGAAATACAGCAGGAGTTACAGGAAAAAAATTAAAGATAGAAGCAATTAAAATAGTCGGAAGAAACATTCCAGAAGGAGTAAAAATTCTTTATAAAACACATGTACAAGATTTAGGCTGGGAAAAAACTTGGAAAAATGCAGGAGAACAATCAGGAACAACAGGTAAAAACTTAAAAGTAGAAGCAATTCAAATAAAATTAGAAGGTACAGAACAATATTCAATAACATATAGGACTTATATTCAAGACAGAGGATGGCAAGAATGGGCAAATGATGGAGAAATATCAGGAACAACAGGTAAAAATCTTAAAGTAGAAGCGATAGAAATAAAAATTGTACCTAAAATAAAAAATAAATTAAAAATGTGTGTTGACACAATGATTCCAGATAAAATAGGTCAGGAACAATATAAGATAAAAGGCTGGCTAATGACAGATATAAAAAATGCCAAAATACAATTAATGGTCAATGATAAGATTGAAAATATAAAATTAGAAAGAACAGAAAGAGCAGATGTATTAGAAACAATAAAAGGATATGGAGGACAAGACAAAAATCCAAAACCAGGATATGAAATGATTGTAGATTTTAGTACTTATAAATTAGAAAAGGTAAATTTAAAAGTCCAAGTTGTAAGTGAAGATGGTAAAATACTAGAGCAACAAATGGTTGATACTGAAATTTGTCCTAAAATAGAACGAGAAGAAGGAACTTATGGTGTATCTGGTCAAAAAATTGCAAATAAAGGTGGAAGTGAATTACCATATTTAAAATATGGCAAAGGAAAAAATGTATTTTTTGCAGTATTTGCTTTACATGGATATGAAGATATTTGGGATAAAGATGGTAAAGAATTAGTTAATATAGCAAATGACTTTTATAATAAACTTATGACAGATAAAGACTATGATATTTATAATAATTGGACAATATATGTTTTCCCTGGTGTAAATCAAGATGGATTAAAAAATGGATGGACAAATAATGGACCAGGAAGAACAACTTTATACAGTGAAGCACCTCAAAATAAAGGAATTGATATGAATAGATGCTGGCAAGTGGGAGAAGATTATACTAGATATACATCAGATAGAAATTATAATGGAGAAAAGGGATTTCAAGCGTATGAAGCAAAAGCTTTGAGGGATTTCTTAATAAAGAATAAATCTCAAAATGGTCAAACAATATTAGTTGACTTACATGGATGGACTCAACAATTAATTGGAGATGTTAAAATATGCTCATATTATGAAAAACAATTTCCGGAAAATAATAAATCAGGTGTAGGAAGATATGGAACAGGATATTTAGTAAACTGGGCAAGAACATATCTTGGATCATCAGCAGGTGCAGCAAAATCAGCATTAATAGAATTACCAAAAGCAGGAGTAACAGATCATCAATCTGTTGTTGATAAGAAATTTTCTAATAGGTATATAACAGCTACATTAGATATGCTAAAATCAATAAAATGAAAGGAATGGGGGAAAGTTCTCACTAAATAAGTGGAAGCAATCCCCCTTAATTATTAATTATGAAGAAAAAAATAATAATTTTTGTATGTATAGTTGTAATAATAGTACTTGGAATAGTAATTGTTACAGTAAATAATTTAAAACAAAATAAAACAAATGAAGATAATAAAGAAAATATTGAAGAAAATCAGCAAGATGAGATAAATGATGAACAAAAAGAGATTCCAATAGAAAATCAAGAACAAACAGAATCTCAAGAAGAACAAACAGAAATAGATAATATAAAAAATGATTCTGGAAAAACAGGAAATTCAGAATTATACGAAATACAAGAAAGTTATGACAATACAAAAGTTATAACAATAAAATCAAGTGTAAAATATAAAGTTGCATTTGCAGGAATGATAAAAAATAGTGAGCCTAAATTATCAGAAATTGATGATATTTTAAAAAATAATCATCCAAAATATGCAGGAATTTGGATTTTTGAAAAAGACAGGCAAAATGTATTAGAAATGTTAAAAGAAATAACAAATTCCGAATATGAAATAAATGAAAATGGATATTTAAAAATAAAAAACAAAAATAATCAAAATGAAAATGATAAAAAAATAGAAAAAGTAATAAAAGGCGATAGATTATATATTTTAAGAAATTCAAGTGTAACTTATATTGTTGATGAAGTAACCGGGGAAATATTGGATTACAATTTTGAAGAAATGGATCAATATCAAACTTATGAATATTTTGAAGATAATAATAAAATGATTATATTTATAAATGAAAATAAAGAGAAACAAATGTCAAAAAAAGAAATAATTCAGAGTATAATAGATCTTATGTAGAAATTAAGGAAAAAATTTGTGAAAAATAATGAAATAAAAACAAAACAATGATATAATATGCCATGAATAATAAACAGAAGCAAGAGAGGAAGAAAAATGGAATTTATAAAAACATTATGGGAGAATAAAACAATTGCATGGAAACTTGGAAAAAGTGATTTTAAAAATAGATTTGCTAATACAAGTTTAGGAAGTGTATGGGGATTTTTACAACCATTCGTATTTATGATGATGTATGTAGTGGTATTTCAATTTATATTTGGAATGGAAGGAGATGGAGGATCACCTTATATTGTATGGTATTTGCCTGGTATGGCAATATGGCAATGCTTAAATGATAGTATAATGAGTGCAAGTTCAGCTATTAGAAATTACAGCTATTTGGTAAAAAAAGTTGTCTTTCCAATAGATATAATACCAATTATTTCACTTATAGGAAGTTCATTTGTATCAATATTTTTAATAATAGTAGTTACAGTTGTATGTTCAATGTTTGGATATGTGCCAAATATATTACAAGCAATTTATGTAGTAATAGCAGTATATGCATTTGTAATAGCATTTACTAGGTTGACATCAGCACTAACAACTTTGGTACCTGATCTTTCAAATTTATTAGCAATATTAATGCAATTATTCTTTTGGGCAACACCAGTTGTTTGGGGAGTATCTAGATTAGAAAACCATCAAACAATATTAAAAGTAGTACAATGTATGCCTTTTTCTTATTTAGTAACAGCATTTAGACAAGCATTTATGGGAGGAAATATAATAACAGAAAATCATGGAATATATACAATAGTTTTTTGGATAATAACAGTAATTATGTATGTATGGGGAAATCATGTATTTAAGAAAAATAAAAAAGATTTTGCAGATGTATTATAAAAATAATTATATAAAGGGAGGAACAACGTGGAAAACAGCGAAAATGTAATAGAAATACAAGGATTAGTAAAAGAATATAAAATGTTTAATAAAAAAAGAGATAGATTACTTGAAGCATTATTTCCTTTTTATCATAAACATCAAGTATTTAAAGCAACAGATAATTTAGATTTACAAATAAAAAAAGGTGAAGTTGTTGGCATATTAGGAAAAAATGGAGCTGGAAAATCAACATTATTAAAAATGATAACAGGAGTAGTAACACCTACAGCAGGAAAACTAGAAGTAAAGGGAAAAATAAGTTCTTTATTGGAATTAGGTGCTGCATTTAATAGTGAGTTAACTGGAATGGAAAACATATATCAACATGGGCAAGTAATGGGACTTACTAAAGAACAAATAGAAGCTACTAAACAAGATATAATTGATTTTGCTGATATTGGTGATCATTTGTACCAGCCAGTAAAAACATATTCATCAGGAATGTTTGCTCGTTTAGCATTTGCATGTGCAATAAATGTTGATCCAGATATTTTAATAGTTGATGAAGTATTATCAGTTGGAGATATGGCATTTCAATTAAAATGTTTCAAAAAATTTGAACAATTTAAAGAAAGAGGAAAAACAATTTTATACGTTACACATAATGTAAATGACGTAATAAGAAATTGCACAAGAGTAATTATAATAGATGCAGGAAAGAAAATATATGATGGAAGCGTAAAAGATGGAGTTGAAAAATACAAAAAATTAATTGTAAAACTTCCAGATGAAGAAAAAAAGAAAGATGAAAACACAGAAAAAGTAGTCGAAAATATAAATAATGATAAAAATAATAATGATCTAATATGGAAAGATCATTTAGATGTAAATCCTAATATTATTGAATATGGAAACGGAAAAGCTGATGTTATAGATTATGGAATATTTGATGAAAATGATAATTTAATTACTTCAATAGAAAATGATAAAGAAGTAATTTTAAAATCAAAGATCAAATTTAATGAAGATGTTAAAGAACCAATATTTACAATGACAATAAAAGATTTCAAAGGACTAGATATTTTAGGAACAAATACAGCATTTGAAAAAATTGTAACAGGTGAATTTAAAAAAGGAGAAACAGCAATTGTTGAATTTAGACAAAAACTAAATTTAGCTCCAAACAAATATACAATATCATTCAGTTGTACACATTTTAATGCAAACGGAGATCTAGAAGTATTAAGTAGAAAATATGATGCTTTATTAGTTGAAATAACATCAAATAAAGATTGTGTAGGATTAGTAAGAGTTGATTCGAAAATAACTGTAACAAAGAAATGAGGAATATATGAAAAAAATAGTCAAGAAAATTTTAATTATAATATCTGTAATAGTACTAATATTAGGAAGTGCTTATATTATAAGAAGAAATAATTACATATATTTAACACAATTTGGAGCAACAACATCAAGACAAATGATGGGATATGCAATAAAAACAAAAAATAACGAAATTGTTTTGATTGATGGTGGAACACAAGGTGATGCACAACAATTAGAAGATTATATAATTAGTAATGGTGGAAATGTAAAAGCATGGTTTATAACACATATACATTCAGATCATGCTGGTGCATTTGAAATAATAACTCAAAATCCAAATATAAACATAGAAAAAATATATATTTCAATAGAAGATAAAGATTGGTATTTGGAAAATGAAGAATCACGAAAAGAAGATATAGATGATTTTTTTGATGTTTTAGATAATAATCCAGAATTAAAATCCAAAATTGTAGAACCACAAATTAACGAAAAAATTAAAATTGATAATATAACAGTAAGTATACTTGGAATAAAAAATCCAGAAATCACTACAAATGCAATAAATAATTCAAGCATGGTACTAAAAGCAAGAGTTAATAATAAAACAATATTGTTTTTAGGAGATACAGGAGCTGAAAGTAGTGAAAAATTGATAAAAAATCAAGGAAAAAATTTAAAATCAGATATTGTTCAAATGGCACACCATGGTCAAAATGGGGCTACAGAAGAATTATATAAAATAGTAAAACCTGAAATTTGTTTATGGCCAACACCAGATTGGTTATGGAGAAATGATATAAATGGAACAGAAGACTCAGGTCCTTGGAAAACAAAAGAAACAAGAGAGTGGATGAAAAAATTAAAAGTAAAACAACATTATATAGAAAAAGATGGAACAGCGAAAATAAAGATATTTTAAGGGGAGAGGAGTTTTCGGTGGAAGAGAATAAATTAAATATATATAATAGTAATATAATAAAATGGTATCCATTTGAGAAAGAAAAAAATATTTTACAAATAGGTGAAAAAATAAGTATTATAGATGATCAACAGAAAATAAAGCAAGTAGAGAAAATAGATGAAATAGAAGACAATAGTAAATATGATTATATAATTATTTATGGATATGAAAAATATTTTGATTTAATATCTCAAATTGTAAAATTTTTATCTTTAGAAGGAAAAATTTTAATTATAGGAGAAAATGCTACAGGAATTAATAATTGGAGTAAATGTGAAACAAAAGAAAAAAACAACTCATTAAAAGTAGAAAGAAATGATGAAAAATCAAAAACAATAGAACATATAAAAAAAGAACTAAAAGAAAATAATATAAAAAATATAAATACATATTATGTTTTTCCAAATTATAAAGAAACAGAATTAATAGTAAACGAAAACTTTAATATAAATGATAGTCAAATTGAAAAATATAATCAAGCAATTTCAGAAGATGAGATTAAGTTGTTTGATGAAATTAAAGTATTAAAATATATAGTAACAAATGAAAAAGAATTGATAAAATTTTTTGCTAATTCTTATATTATTGAAGCATCAAATGCAGAAGTAAATAAAGGATTCAAGTATATATCATTTAATAATTGTAGAAAACAAGAATATCAATTAATGACAATAATCAAAGATGATGTTGTTGAAAAATTACCTGTTAATTCAAAAGCAATTAGTCATATAAATGGAATGGCAAATATTATAAATGATTTAAAAAAATCAGATATAGAAATTCTTGATTATGTAGAAAATGGAAAATTATATAGTAAGTTGATAAAAAATGAAAAAACATTAGATTTAATTTTAGATGAAAATTATAAGGATTTTGAAAAAATAAAAGAAATATTAAATAAATTAAGAACATTATTATTAAGAAATTCTCAAAAGTACGAAATATGTAAAAACAAAGTAAAAATCCAAGAAAAAGAAGAACTTTTGAAAAAATTAAATTATTTACCAAAAGCATATTGGGATATGATTCCTAAAAATTGTTTTTATATTAATGAAAAATTTGTATTCTTTGATCAAGAATGGGAAAAAGAATATTTACCAGTTGAATTTATAATTTATCGTTCAGTAATAAATTCTTATGATTTAGTAAGAAAAATAAATGTAGAAAAATTGCTAGAAGAGTTAGGAATATTAGAATTCAAAAATTGTTTTGAAAAAATAGATAAAAAATTAAGAGATGAAATAATAGAAAAAGACATATTTGATAAAATGTATTGCAAAAAAATAACAAGTATAGATAATTTAATAAATGATAAAAAAATAGCAGAAAGTTGTTTAAAAGATGCAAATGAAGATAATAAGAAAAAACAAGAATATATAGAACAATTAGAAGAAGATAATAGAAGAAAACAAGAATATATAATATCTCTTGAAGAACAAAACAAAAATAATAGAGAATATATAAAAAAATTAGAAAATAAAAGAAGATTATTTTGGAAGAGGTAGAAAAATGGATATAAATAAGATATTACCCCAAGGTTCAAAACGTAGAGAATTTGCAAAAAAAGTATATGCAAGAATTTTTGGAGAATACACAGAAGAAGAAAAAATCTATAAGAAATGGATAGATAAGAATGAGCCAAATAAAGAAGATCTTGCAAAACAAAAAAATACGAAATTTGATATTAATCCTAAAATAAGTATTGTTGTACCTGTATATAATACACCAGAAAACTTTTTCGCAGAATTAGTACAAAGTTTGCAAAATCAAACATATTCAAATTGGGAGTTATGCTTAGCTGATGGTTCACCAGAACCAATAAAATATATGCAAGAATATCCAAAAAAAGATAGTAGAATTAAATATAAAATAATAGGAGAAAATAAAGGAATTTCTGGTAATACAAATGAAGCACTAACACTTGCAACAGGTGATTATATAGGACTTTTAGATCATGACGATTTATTACCTTCATTTTCTTTGTTTGAGATAGTAAAAGTAATAAATGAAAATCCAGAAGTAGAATTTATATATTCAGATGAGGATAAGTTGGAAAGATTAAAAGGACCAAGATATGGAGTGTTTTTTAAACCAGATTTTTCTCCATATACATTAAATAGTGCAAATTATATTTGTCATTTTAGTGTATTTAAAAAAGAATTGATGGAGAAGCTTGGAGGATTTAGAAGTGAATATGATGGAAGTCAAGACTTTGATATAGTAGCAAGAGCTTCAGAATTAACTCAAAATATAATACATATTCCAAAAGTATTATATCATTGGAGAGCACATAAAAATTCAACAGCACAAAATTCAGACTCAAAACCTTATGCATTTGAAATCGGAAAAAAAGTTATAAAAGACCATATAAAAAGAAGTTTAGATATAGATGTAGAAGTAACAGATGGTTTAACACCAGGAAGTTATGAAGTAAAATATATTGTTAAAGAAAATTATAAAGTTAGTATAATTATTGACGGAACAAATATGTCAAAAGAGCAGATAAATAGCCTTATAGAAAAAGTAAAAATTTCAACTTATAAGAATTACGAAATTATAATAATAACAAATGAAAAATTAGAGGAAAAATATAAAACAGTAAAACTAACTAATAATATATTTGAAGATTATAATAAAGCTGTATCTTTAGCTGAAGGAAAATACTTTATAATTTTTGATGAAAATTTAATAAACATAGATAAAACTTCTTATATAGAAGATTTAGTCGGAATATGCCAAGATCCAAATGTAGGAATTGTAGGTACAAAATTATATAATGAACAAAATCAAGTGGAACATAGTGGAATTATATTAGGAATGAATGGAATTGGAGATTTTCTATATAAAGGTGCACCTAAAGACATTGGAACATATATGCAAAGATTATTAATAATACATAATGTAATGTGTGTATATGTAAAATATGCAATGATAGATAAAGCTGTATTTGAAAAAATAAAAGGATTTACAACAGAATATAAAGAACTTGCAGTAAGTATTGATACATGTTTAAAAATCTTACAACAACAAAAACAAGTTGTTATAAATCCAATAATTTCAATATGTGTAAAAAAACTAAATCAAACAGATAAAATTGATGAAGAAAAATTCCAAAAACATTGGACAAATATGTATAAAAGAGGAGATATTTATTTTAGTCCAAATTTAAGTAAAAACAATACAGGATTGAGTATAAACATATAAAAAGAATTTTTAATAAAGTGAGTGAGAATAATATGAAAACAATAGATATTATAGTACCGATATATAATGCTTATGAATTTACAGAAGAGTGTATAAAAAGTATTATAAAAAATACAGATTTAAATAAACATACTTTGGTTTTAATAAATGATAAAAGCCCAGATGAAAAAATCTTGCCAATGTTAAACAAATATAAAAATGAAAATGAAGACAAAAAAATAGTTGTATTAGATAATGAAAAAAATATGGGATTTGTTAGAACAGTAAATAAAGGAATGAAGTATTCAGAAAATGATGTAATATTATTAAATAGTGATACAGAAGTAACTGCAAACTGGATAGAAAAAATTCAAAATTGTGCATATTCAAGCCAATATATTGCAACAGTTACACCTTTAACAAATAATGGAACAATATGTTCAGTTCCTAACTTTGGAGTAGATAATGAATTACCAAAAAATATGAATTTAGAAGAATATGCTCTTATGATAGAAAAATCTTCAAAAAACAGATATCCAGAATTAACAACAGGAAATGGTTTTTGTATGTATATAAAAAGAGACGTAATTAATGAATTAGGATTATTTGATGCAAAGACATTTGGAAAAGGATATGGAGAAGAAAATGATTTTTGTTACAGAGCTTTGGATCATGGATATACTAATGTTTTATGTGATAATACATTTATATATCATAAAGGAACACAAAGCTTTAAAAAAGAAAATATGACAGCATCAAGAGCAGCATTGATTGATGAACACATGCAATTATTAAGAAAGAAACATCCTATATATGTTCAAAAAACAGATAATTTTATTGCCAATAATCCAATAAGAGATATACAAGAAAATGTAAATTTAAATATTATATTATATAATAAAAAGAAAATATTATATTTAGTAAATGAATGGGAAGAAAGCATGGAAATGACTGGAGGAACATCATTACATATAAAAGATTTAATTCAGTCAAATAAAATGAATAATATTGCAAGTTTTGTACTTGCTCCAGATAAATGTGATTTATCAAGATTCAAATTATATTTATATACAGATAAATATGCTAGAGAAATTGCAAATTATAAAACAGATATTCAACAATATGGACAAATAACATATACAAATAATACATATAAAGAAATGTTAGAAAATATATTTGATAGTTTTAAAATAGATATTTTACATGTGCATCATTTCTTATTTCAAACATTTGATGCAATAGACATAGCAAAAAAGAGAAATATATATTCAATTATAACTTTACATGATTTATATATGATATGCCCATCAATAAATATGGTATATAAAGAAAAGTATTGTGAAGAAGATGAAAGTAAAGATTGTGCCAAATGTCTTAATATAAGATATGGAGTAAATAGTAATATTTTAAATAACTGGCAAAAAACTTGTTTAGATGTATTAAAAAGATTTGACAAAATAATTGTTCCATCAGATAATACAAAAAAAATATTTAACAATGTGTATAAAGAATTACAAATAGAAACAGTAGAGCATGGCGTAAATGTAATAATTCCAAAAAGAAAAGAAAGAATATCAAAAGATTTTAATATTGCATTTGTTGGGGCAATGGCAATACACAAAGGTAGCAATATTTTAAAAGATTTAGTAAAGAAAAATAATAATTCGAATATAAAAATACATTTATTTGGAAAATCTGAAGATAAAGAATTAGAAAAAAGTAGAGAAAATTATATAAATCATGGGAAATATACAAGAGGAGAATTACCTCAATTACTTGTAGATAATGATATTGATCTAGTTTGTATGTTTGCAACATGGCCAGAAACATATTCATATACACTAACAGAAAGTTATATGGCAGAAGTTCCAATATTAACTTATGATATTGGAGCTGTTGGTGACAGAGTAAAAAAAGACGAGCTAGGATGGATAATAAATTTAAATACAAGTTCAACAAAAATACTTGAAAAAATTAAAGAAATAAGTAATAATAGTGAAGAATATAAAAATAAAAAAGAAAACTTTAAAAAATATAAATTTAAGACAGTAGAAGAAATGCAAGAATATTATAATAAATTATATTCAAATATAGAAAATAAAAATGAAATTGCGAATATATACAATTTTATGGAATATAGAGCCAAATCAAAAGAGTTTGAATTCAACCAATATCAAGCATCTTATGGTCATGTCGTTTATAGATATGAAAAAATGAGAAGTAGTATGATTTGGAAAATTGCAAAAAAAATAAAAGGAAAACTAACAAGAAAAAATAAAAAAATAGAATAGGATAAAATAATGGATTGGTTAAAAGAAAACAAAGATAAAATTTGGAATAAATCAAATTCAATAATTGAATTTATAATTGCATTAATATTAGCAGTTACAATATTTAGTTTGCAAACAGAGCATAAAAATGGAAGTATTTCTAAAATATCATTAGTAATGAGTGGAATTTTTATTATATTATTAGTTGGAATAATAATATATAATTTTGTTAAATATAAAAAAGATATTGCTAAATTATTTGTAACTTGCATAATACCAATAGGAATGATGTATGCAATTTTAGTACCTTTAGTAAAAGTTCCTGATGAAGAAGCACATATATTTAGAGCTTATGACTTTTCATGTGGGAATTTTATAACACCACTTGGAGAAGAAAACAAAGGTGAAATATATGTACCAGAGCAATTGTTAAAATTAGCTCAATCTTGGAATAAATTTGATGCATGTAGATATTTAATGGCAGAAAAAACAGATTATCAGAATTTAGTAAGTGTTGATACAATAACAAAAACATATTTTCCAATAAATTATTTAACAGGAGCAATTGGATTTTTTGTAGGAAGAATGTTTAATATAAATATAATTCTAATGTGTTATATAATTAGATTAGTAAATTTTATATTATTTATATTAGTAGGATATTATTCAATAAAAATGATACCATTTGGAAAATTAATGCTTGGAATTTATATGTTTTTACCAATGATAATGCAACAAGCATGTTCATTATCTGCAGATGCTTTTATAAATATGTTAGCAATATTATTTATATCATATAATTTAAAATTAATGTATCAAGAAAGTGATTTAACATTAAAACAAAGGTTAATATATTATATAATAGCTTTGAGTTTATCTGTATGCAAATATGTATATTTTCCACTAACATTTATGAGTTTATTGCTAATAAAAAATAAAAATATAAGTAAAAATAAAAAAATCAAACTAATATTAATATCAATACTTACATCAATTGGTGCATCAGTTGGATGGTTTGTATTTTCACAAAAATATGTTGATTTAAGAGAATATATAATAGTAAATAACGTTCAAGCAATAGAACAATTAAAATATATAATAAAAAATCCAATTAATTATATTAAAGTATTTATAAAATCATTAGAAATTAATGGCGAATCATATTTATTTGGATTTACAGGAAATGCATTAGGTCTATTAGAAGTATCAATACCAGCTTTATATATTATTCCAATGACTTTTGGATTATTTATAACACCATTTTTTGAAGAAACTAAAAAAACTTTAGATAAATATCAAAAAATAATAATGATTATTATTGGACTAATATTAATCGCATTAATATTGACAGGTTTATATTTAACATTTTCACCAGTTGGTGCTAGAATAATAGCTGGAGTACAAGGAAGATATTTTATTCCAGTATATATATTGTTCTTATTAGCAATGTGCTTAAAAGAAAATAGTATAAAAATAAAAAATATTGAATTAAAATATTTTTCAATTTATTTATTATTTAACATTATACCAATTTTAAAAATAATAACATATTTTGTACAATAATATGGAAGGAATATCTATAAATGAAGAAAATAAAAGAATTTTTGACAAAAGGAAATTATACAATATTTAAAATAATAGTTGCATTTATAATTTCATTTACACTTTCAACAATCTATACAATTACAAGAACTACAATTGTTATTGATAGAATATTTTTAGTTGGTGCAATATTAATGTTTATTGCATTACACTTTATATTAAAATTAAAAGATATTTATGAATTTATTCATAAATATAGATTTCAAATTGCTGGAGTTTTATTTATAATAGCTGTAATTTTCGAATATTCAGGTTCATCTATTGGAGTATATAATGATATACTCCAAGGAGAAGCAAGAAGTACATATTTTGAGCCAGTATTAGGAAAATATAGAAGTATAAGATCAGATGAATGGGTTGTAAATACACCAATATTTGTATCACAAGCACTTGATGCAAATAATAGATTTGCATATTATAATAACAATTTAAGAGGAACTATGACAGATATGTTTTCTGTTGTGGCACCAGCAGTACTAGATATCTTAACACTTGCAAGACCATTTAATGTTGGATTCTTATTATTTGGAGCTTCAAGAGGACTAGCTGTATTATGGGCTGGAAAATGGATTTGTTTAGTATTAGTTGCTTATGAATTCTTTTTACTAATAACTGATAAGAAAAAAATTATATCAGCATGTGGAATGTTGTTAGTTGTATTTTCAGCAGCAACTCAATGGTGGAACATGACAGATGTTTTAATGTGGGGAATGTTAGCATTAATATTAGCAGATAAGTATTTGAGGACAGATAAAATAAAATATAAATTTATATATGCATTTGGTATATTTATAAGTGCAATATCTTATGTATTTATAATGTATCCTGCATGGCAAGTACCATTTATATACATATATATAGCAGTATTTATTTCTTTATGTATAAAAAACAGAAAAGTTTACAAAATACAGAAAAAGGATATATTGATTATTCTTGCTGTAATATTAGCAATAGGTGCAATAGGAGTTAGATATTTATATAAGTCATCTGATGCTTTGAATGCAACAATGAACACAGATTATCCAGGAATGAGATTTGAAATTGGAGGAAACGGAATAGGAATATTATTCTCATATATATATAGTTTCTTATTTCCTTATTGTTCAGTAAATAATCCATGTGAGCTAGCTGGAATGATATCTTTTTATCCAATTCCAATGATATTAGCTATAATATATTTAATTAGAAATAAAGATAGGAAAAAACATTTTGGATTTTTTATACCATTGTTAATATTATCTGTAGTATTTTCAATATTCTCATTATTTAAAACAAATGAGTTATTTGCAAAAATAACATTATTATATATAACAACAGGAAGTAGATTGACAGTTCCATTAGGATTTATACAAGTATTATTACTAGTATATTTATTATCAATAACAAATAAAGAAACAATATTAATAAAAAAAGATGATATTGCAAAAATATTAGCAATAGTTTTAAGTGTAATATTTATGAGTATAGCATTAAAAACAGCACCAGCTAATTTATTAGGCTCATTAAAATCATATTGTTGTGGATTAATATTAGTAATATTCTTATATTTAATTTTAACAATGAACAATCCAAAAAATAAGAAAATATTACTAATAGGATTAGCAGGAATGGCAATTATGACAGGAATTACAGTAAATCCTATTCAAAAAGGAATATCAGTTTTAACAGATAAACCATTAGCAAAAGAAGTACAAAAAATAGTAAGTGAAGATTCTGAAAATAATTTATGGATTACAGACAATACAATATTTTATATGCCAAACTATTTATTAGCAAGTGGTGCAAAAGTATTGAATTCAACTAATATATATCCAAATTTTGATTTATTTAAGACTGTATTAGGAACTGAAAATGCAGAAAATGAATCAATTAAGAAAATTTATAATAGATATGCACATATTACAATGGAAATAACCAAAGATCAAAATAAAGTAGAATTATTATATGAAGATAGTATAAAATTATATTTAACACCAGAAAAAGTAAAAGAATTAGGAATTAAATATATAGTATCTACAAGAGATGTAAGAGAATTTGATACAGAAAATGTTGATTTTGAACAAATATATAATGAACAAGGCGTATCAATATATAAAGTTAATTAAAACTTGTAAAGAAGAGGGAGTTTAATGAAAAAAATATTATTAATAATACCAGCATATAACGAAGAAGAAAATGTATTAAAAGTATATAATACTATAAAAAATTATAATGAAAAAAATGAACAAAAATTAGATTATGTATTTATTAATGATGGTTCAAAAGATAGTACATTAAAAATACTAGAAGAAAATAATTTAAATCATATAAATTTGATTAATAATTTAGGAATTGGAGGAGCTGTTCAAACAGGATACAAATATGCTCACGAAAATAATTATGATATTGCAGTTCAGTTTGATGGAGATGGACAACATGATATCAATTATGTGATAAAAATATGCGAACCTTTAATTGATGGACAAGTTGATATGTGTATTGGAACAAGATATTTAGACAAATCATCAAGCAAATTCCAATCAACATTTATGAGAAGATTAGGGGCAAATATAATCTCAATGTTTATAAAAATCTGTTGTGGTGTAAGAATTACAGATCCAACATCTGGATTTAGAGCAACAAATAAAAAAGTAATAGAAGAATTTGCTCATAATTACCCAACAGAATATCCAGAGCCAGAGTCAACAGTATGTTTATTAGTAAGTAATTATAAAGTAGAAGAAGTACCAGTAAGTATGAACGAAAGAACTGGAGGAGTTTCATCAATAAGATTATGGAAAACAGTTGATTATATGGTTAAAGTAGTATTAGCAATAATAGTTGATAGTATAAGCTTTAAGAAAAAAGGAGGAAAAAAATAATGCAAATGTCATTAAAAATTGTTTTAATTCTTGTTTTATTAATATACATTTTCAGTATACTTAAAGCTGTGAAAAGAAAAAATATGAGAATTGGATATTTAATATTTTGGTCAATTATAGGAATATTATTAATTGTTGCATTGTGCATACCAGGACTTGTAGAAAATTTTTCAAAAATGATAGGATTTGAGATGCCTATAAATATGATATTTAGTGTAGCTATATTTATAATATTATATTTAATATTTAATTTAACAACATTAATTTCACAAGAGCAAAAAAAGAATGTTCTATTAATACAAGAAGTTTCTATGTTAAAAGCGAGAATAGATGAATTAGAGAGAACAAAAAAATTGGAGAAATAAAATGGAAGAGAAAAACATAAAATTATCAATAGTAGCATTAGTATACAATTTGGAAAAATATTTACCAAGATGTTTAGATGCTCTTGTTAATCAAACATTAGAAGATATAGAAATATTATGTGTAGATGACGGCTCAACAGATTCTGCACCACAAATAATAGATGAATATGAAAAAAAATATCCTAATAAAGTAAAAGCATTTCATAAACCAAATGGTGGAGAATTTACAACTAGAAATTACGGATTAGAAAGAGCAAAAGGAGAATACGTAACATTTGTTGATACAGATGATTATGTAGAAAAAGAATGGGCAGAAAAGTTATATAATGCAGCTAAAAAGAATGATGCAGACTTCGCAGTTTGTGCATTTGAAAGAATTGATTTAGCAACAAACAAAGTAGTTGGCACAGACATGACTGGATTTGGTCGTACAGTAAAAAAAATAGATCCAAAAGATGATTTTATAGTTTTTATTAACCCAGCTCCTTGGAATAAAATATATCGTAGAGAAAAAATAAAAGATTTAAGGTTTTTGAGCTTTAGAGGTTTTAATGATACGATGTTTTTAATGGAAGCATATACTAGAATAGAAAAGATTGCATTTGTGCCAGATGTATTGTATCATTATTATTTAAGATATGATTCACAAATTCATACTATAAATGAAAAGGATGTTAATAATTTAAAGAAGTATTTACTAGAGGTAAAAGAATTTTATAAAAACTCTGGAAAATATGATGAGATGAAATATATATTAGATTTGATGGCATTTATACACTTAGGAGTTTCTGTTATGTATAGAGCATCTTATGATCCAAATATAGAAATAAAAAAGATGGTAAAAGAAACAATAAAATATTTGGACGAAAATTTTGGAACATGGCGAAAAAATCCATTTTTAAAATTTACATATTCTATCAAAAAAGGATTTAAGCATTTTGGATTATGGGGAATTTCATTATTATATAAATGGAATATGCCAATGGTATATATAAGAATATATAGATTTTTCATTGATAAATTGAAAATAGATATTAAATGGTAAAAATTACTAGGAAAGGATTTTTTAATAATGGTTGAAAAATCCTTTTTTGGCGTTTATAATATATACTAAGGGAAGTGATAAAATGAAAAAAACAATTGGAATAATATTATTAATTATATTATATATTTTTGTATTAAAAGTAGATGTAAGGGCAGCTTCAGTAAAGCCAGAAGTAGAATATCGTACACATGTACAAGATATAGGATGGCAAGAATATGTTACTGAAGGTAAACAAGCAGGGACAACAGGAAAAAATTTAAAAGTTGAAGCATTAAATATAAAACTAAAAAATAGTAATGGAATAAATATAAAATATACAACTTATATTCAAGGAAAAGGATGGCAAAAAACAGTTTCTAATGGAGAACAAACAGGAACAACAGGAAAAAATTTAAGAATGGAAGCAATTAAAATTTGGTTAGAAAACACAAGTGAATATTCTATTGAATATAGGACACATGTACAAGATATTGGTTGGACAGAATGGGTAAGCGATGGCAAAATTTCAGGAAATTTAGGTGATGGCTTAAAAATAGAAGCAATAGAAATTAGAATTGTTTCTAAAAAAAATAATAACAATATTTCTGTAACTTATAGTTCTCATGTACAAGACATAGGTTGGCAAGCAGAAAAAACAGAATATGATATTTCAGGAACAATTGGGGAAAATTTAAAAACAGAAGCATTGAAAATAAAATTAAACAATGCACCTAGTGGAGTAAATATAAAATATAAAACTTATGTAGAAAATGCTGGTTGGCAAAATTGGGTAAAAAACGGAGAACAAACAGGAACGACAGGAAAAAATTTGAGATTATTTGGAATAAGAATAAAAATAGAAGGAACCAATAAATATACAGTTAAATATAGAGTTCATGTTGAAAATGAAGGTTGGATGAATTGGGTAGAAAATGGTGCAATTGCTGGAAAAATATCAGCTACTGAAAAAATAGAGGCAATACAAATAATGATAATAGAAAAAGAAAATAATAATTCAGATAAAATTGGAATTGAATATTATGCTTATCTTGAAGGAAATGTACCAGAAGAAAACAAAATTCTAAAAAATGGTGAAACAGCAGGTACTACAGGGCAAAATAGAAAATTAGAAGCAATAAGTATGGAATTAATAAATGCAAAAGAAAATGAAAAAATAAAATATATGGTTCATGTACAGGATATAGGGTGGATGAGCTGGGTAAATGCTGATGAAAAAGCAGGAATATTAAATAAAGGACTAAAAATAGAAGCAATAAAAATAAAATTGGAAAATTTAGATGAATATACTGTAGAATATAGAGTACATGTCCAAGATATAGGATGGACAGAGTGGTATATAGATGGTGAAAGTGCTGGTACAACAGGACGAAATTTAAAAATAGAAGCAATAGAAATCAGAATAGTACCACATTATAAAAGATATTATATTGGAGTAGATGTATCAAAATGGCAAAATAAAATTGATTATAATAAAGTTGTTGCAAGTAAAAAAATTGATTTTATGATAGCAAGAATAGGATGGTATAGTGAAGATCAAAAGAAATTTATAGAAGATGATCAATTTAAGAGAAATTATAAAGAAACCAAAAACAAAAAAATTCCATTAGGAGCTTACATATATTCTTATGCAAAAGATGTTGAAGGAGCTAAAAAAGAAGCAGAAGAAACAATAAAATATTTAAAAAATAGTAATCAAACAAAATTTGAATTACCTATATTTTTTGATATAGAAGACGAAACACAGAAAAATATAGATAAAGAAACAATAACTAAAATAACTATAGCATTTTGCAATACAATGAAATCAGCTGGATATGAAGTCGGAGTATACTCATATTCATATTGGTTAGCAAATTATTTAGATATAAATAAATTACCAGAAGATTATAATATATGGATTGCAGATTATGGCGAAAGTAATGGGCAACTTCCAGATGATATATTTAAATATTCAAAAGGATATGATATGTGGCAATATACAGATAAAGGAAAAATTGCTGGTATAACTGGAAATATAGATTTAAATATTTGTTACAAAAGATATTTTTAAGAATTAAACTATTGAAAATATATAGTTTTAGTGATATACTAACAGCGACAAAAAAACAGTTATTTTGTCTTATAAGGAGGAAAATATGTCAATATTAGTAACAGGTGGAGCTGGATATATAGGTAGCCACACAGTAGTAGAATTATTAAATGAAGGAAGAGATGTAGTAGTTCTGGACAATTTTTCAAATAGTAAGCCAGAAGTATTAGAGAGCATCAAGAAAATAACAAAAAAAGACTTTAAATTTTATAAAATAGATTATTTAAATAAAAAAGAACTTGAAAAAGTATTTGAAGAAAATAAAATAGAAGCAGTAATGAATTTTGCTGGATATAAAGCTGTTGGAGAATCAGTAAAAAAACCATTAGAATATTATGAAAATAATATATCAGGAGCGATAACATTATTAGAAACAATGAAAAAATATAATGTAAAGAAATTTATATTTAGTTCATCAGCAACAGTATATGGAGATCCTGAAATAATACCAATTACAGAAGAATGTAAAACAGGTGGAACAACAAATCCTTATGGAACAACAAAATTATTTATTGAGCAAATATTAAAAGATTTATATAATTCAGATAATGAGTGGGATATTGCGATATTAAGATATTTTAATCCAGTTGGAGCACATGAAAGTGGATTGATAGGAGAAGAGCCACAAGGAATACCAAATAATTTAATGCCTTATATAGTTAGAGTTGCATCAGGAGAATTAGAACAATTATCAGTATTTGGAAATGATTATAATACACCAGATGGAACAGGAGTAAGAGACTATATACATGTAGTTGATTTAGCAAAAGGACATATTAAAGCATTAGAAAAATTAGAAAAAGAACAAAAGGGAATATATATATATAATTTAGGAACAGGAATAGGATACAGTGTATTAGATATGGTCAAAGCATTTGAAAAAACAACAGGAAAAGCAATTAATTATAAAATAGTTGATCGTAGACCAGGAGATATTGCAACATGTTATTCAGATCCAAAAAAAGCAAAAAATGAATTAGGATGGGAAGCTAATAAAACATTACAAGATATGTGTAATGATTCATGGAAATATATACAAAACAAGATGAACAAGATGAGGTAAAAAATGAAGAAAAAGATAATTGGCGTAATAATAATAGTGTGTTTATTAATAGGAATTGCATTATCAATTTCAATTGACTGGTTGTATAATAGTTTTAATGAATTAAAATTAGAAGAAATCATATTTCAGTTAAAAGTGCCAATTGAAGGAGCAGATACAACATTAGTATATGAATATTTAAATACATGTTTATGGAAAATAATATTATCAACAATAATATTATCAATTATACTAATATATCCTAATGCAAAAGATATAAAATTAAAAGAAAAAATAAATATTCAAACATCAAATAAGAAAAAAACAGCAGTAATTACAATAATGTTATCATTATTTATATTATTGATAAGTATTAATAAGGTTGTAAAAGCTACAGATATAAAAGAATACATATCAAATCAAATGAATAATTCAAAATTTATAGAAAATGAATATGTAGATCCCAAAACAGCAAAAATAGAATTTCCAGAAAAAAAGAAAAACTTGATATACATATATTTGGAATCAATGGAATCAACATATTATTCACAAGAAGATGGAGGATTATCTAAGCAAAATTTAATGCCAGAGCTTTCAAAATTAGCGAAAGAAAACATAAGTTTTTCTAATACAGACAAATTAGGAGGAGCTTATGCATTATATGGTGCAACATGGACAGTTGGAGCAATGACAGCACAAAGTGCAGGAATACCATTAAAAATAGGAATTGAACAAAATTCACTAGATCAATACAGCAAATTTCTAGATGGAGCTTATACTATAGGACAAGTTCTTGAAGATAATGGGTATAAAAATTATATTTTAATGGGGTCAGAAGCTGGATATGCAGGGAGAAAAAATTTCTACCAACAACATGGAAATTATGAGATATATGATGTAAATACAGCAGAAAAAGAAGGTAAAATAAACGAAAGAGTTTGGTGGGGATTTAATGATAATATATTGTTTGAAATGGCAAAAGAAAAATTAGAAACAATATCAAAGCAAGACGAACCATTTAATTTTACAATGTTAACTGTAGATACACATTTTCAAGAGGGATATTTGTGTGAAGATTGTGATAATAAGTTTGATGAACAATACAAAAATGTAATAGCATGTTCTAGTAAAAAAGTTGCAGAATTTGTAAAATGGATTCAAGAACAAGATTTTTATGAAAACACAACAATTGTTATATCAGGTGACCATTTATCAATGCAAAAGGATTTTTTTGAAATAGATGAAAATAGTGAATATGAAAAAACAGTTATAAATTTATTTATGAATTCATCTAGCAATACTGATAATACAAAAAATAGACAATTTAGTACTATGGATTTATATCCTACAACATTAGCAGCATTGGGAGTTAAGATTGAAGGAGAAAGATTAGGATTAGGAACAAATTTATTTTCAAATGAAAAAACATTACTTGAAAAATACGGAAAAGAATATGTTGATGGCGAATTAAGAAAAACATCGAAATTTTATAATAGTAATATACTAATAAATAATAGAAAGGGATAAAAATGGAAAAAATATCTGTAGTAGTATCTTGTTATAATGAAGAAAAAGCTTTACCATTATTTTATGAAGAAATGGAAAGAGTTAGAAAACAAGATTTTGAAGGAATTGCTGAATTTGAATATATATTTGTAAACGATGGTTCAAAAGATAACACATTAAAAATAATGAAAGAATTGAATAGTAAAGATAATAAAGTAAGATATGTTTCATTTTCAAGAAACTTTGGAAAAGAAGCAGCAATGTATGCTGGACTAGAAGCAGCAGAAGGAGATTATGTAACATTAATGGATGCTGATTTACAAGATCCACCAGCATTATTAAAACAGATGTATGATGCAATAAAAAACGAAGGATATGATTCTGTTGGAACTCGTAGAGTTACTAGAAAAGGAGAACCACCAATTAGAAGTTTTTTTGCAAGAATGTTTTATAAAATAATAAATAAAATGTCAGACATAGAAATGGTTGATGGTGCAAGAGATTATCGACTTATGAAAAGACAAGTAGTTGATGCAATAATATCATTAAAAGAATACAATAGATATTCAAAAGGATTATTTAGTTTTGTAGGTTTTGATACAAAATGGATTGAATATGAAAATGTAGAAAGAGTTGCAGGAGAAACTAAATGGTCTTTTTGGAAATTGTTTAAATATGCATTAGAAGGAATAACTGCATTTTCAACTACACCATTGATATTTTCATCAATAATAGGTTTGATATTTTGTATAGTTGCATTTATAGCAATTATATTTATAATAGTAAAAACCCTTGTGTATGGAGATCCAACACCAGGATGGCCATCAATGGCATGCATAACAGTATTTGTTAGTGGAATTCAATTGTTTACAATTGGAATTATAGGACAGTATTTATCAAAAACATATTTAGAAGTAAAAAAACGTCCTATATATATTGTTAAAGAAACAGAAAAAGATGGAAGGATAAAATAATGAAAATAAGGAGTAAAGAAATAATGAAATACTTAATGATAGTAATGTATTTAATATTTACAGTATCAGGATTAATTTTAATGAAAAAAGGTGGAAATGCAGGGAAAATAACAGTAGGTGGCGGAGAATTTGGATTTTCAATAAGTTGGGTTAGCTTACTAGGTTTTATATGTTACATTGTTAGTTTCTTGTTATATACAAGAATTATAATGATGTTTGAAAGTTTAAGTTTTATTTCTCCAATATGTAATGGAATATCACAAGTAATGATAGTACTTGCATCATGGTTAATATTAAAAGAACAAATTACAGGATTAAATATAGGTGGAGCAGCATTGATAATTGCAGGAGTTGTAATAATGAACTTAAAATTAAATTAAAATGTTCAAAAGATGAATATAATTGATAAAAATGAACATAAAATAATAGGGAATATAAAGTTAGAAAATTTTTAGTGGAAGGATTAGATTAATTATGTTTGGTTTTGGGCAAGATATAGGAATTGATTTGGGAACAGCAACAGTAATTGCGTATATAAAAGGAAAAGGTGTAGTATTAAGAGAACCATCTGTAGTTGCTGTAAATAGTAATACAAAAGAGGTACTTGCTGTTGGGCAAGAAGCAAGAAGAATGTTAGGAAGAACTCCAGGTAATATTGTAGCAACAAGACCATTAAGAGAAGGGGTTATATCAGACTATACAGTAACAGAAAAAATGTTGAAATATTTTATAAATAAAGTTAATGGAAAATCAATATTTGCACCAAGAACAATGATATGTATTCCATCAAGAGTTACTGAAGTTGAAAAAAAAGCAGTAATAGATGCAGCTACACAAGCAGGAGCAAGAAAAGTATTTTTAATAGAAGAGCCAATTGCAGCAGCTATTGGAGCTGGTATAGATATTGCAAAACCTTGTGGAAACATGGTAGTTGATATTGGTGGAGGAACTACAGATATTGCAGTAATATCATTAGGAGGTTCTGTAGAAAGTACATCAATAAAAGTTGCTGGAGATAAGTTTGACGAATCAATAGTAAAATATATAAAAAAGAAACATAATATTATGATAGGTGAAAGAACAGCTGAAGACTTGAAAATTAACATTGGTTGTGTATATCCAAAAGAAAAGGATATAGACATGGAAATTAGAGGAAGAGATTTAACAACAGGATTACCAAAAAATGTTGTAGTATATTCTAGCGAAATGCTAGAGGCACTTATAGAACCAGCTATGCAGATAGTTGAAGCTGTACATTCAGTATTAGAAAAAACACCACCTGAGTTATCAGCAGATATTAGTGATAGAGGAATATATATGACTGGTGGAGGATGTCTAATTGATGGATTAGATAAATTATTACAAGAAAAAACAGGAATAAATGTTATGATTGCAGATGATGCAGTATCATGTGTTGCGCTTGGAACAGGTAAAGCATTAGATAATTTAGATATGAAATAAAAGAGGATAGTGAATTAATTTTCACTATCTTCTTTTTTATTATCTTCATTTTCTTTTTTCTTTTCACCTGGGATAATAATATTTTTCTTATCTGTTATTTTTGGTTTTACATCTTTAATATGTTCATAAACTGGTGAAATTACAAGGTTTGAACTATCATCAGTAATTATTTCAATTTTTTTATTTTTTTCAGACATAGTACACATCCTTTCATTAGAACTTTTATACATATTATCATATTTTTATAATAATGTAAATAGAAAAGTAAAACTTGAAAAATATAAATATGTCTGGTATAATTTTTTTATTAATAGAAAGAGGTAATTATGAGTAATTTTATAGAAAAAGTTAAAAAGATATGTGAAGCAAATGAAAAAGTTGCTATGTATATTGATATGGATGGAACAATAGTTGAATATCATATATATGAATCAAATGAGATTGCTGAAAAAATGGGAAAAGAATATAAAGAATTTGAACCTTTAAAATGTGTAATACAAAATTTAAAAGAATTGTCAAATATAAAGAATCTTGATATGTATATTCTATCATTATCTAAGACAAATAAAATAACAGAAGAAAAGAAGAATTGGTTAAAAAAATATGTACCATTTATAAAAGAAGATAATTGGATAATTTTAACGAAAGAGATAGGAGATTATTCATCACAAAATAGAGATATAATAAAAGGGGAAAATATCAAAAAAAGGGAAGAAAGTTATACACATTCAATATTATTAGATGATGAACAAAAAGTATTAAGAGAAGCAAAAAGATTATTAAAAGAAAAATGTACAATATATCATGTCTCATCAGCAATAATATAAAAGATTAATTGACATAAAATTGCAAAAATGATATAATACACGTAAGTTTTGTTTAAAAACGATTCTGAAACAGTTCAACAGAATGTAAAAAATGAATAATTGACAACATGGAGGTACAGTATGAGACGGAAAATTTATGCAGAAAACAATGGAGAAATCTTGGTACGCAAAGATAGCGAATTTGTATTTTTAAAAAGTGAAGAAGAACCAAATGAAGAAAACTCTAAAGTTCAAAGAAACGAGGGGATTCAATTAGTAAGAGATCGCGGGTTCGAAAAAGTGGCAACACAATTATTTAGAGAAGAGAATCCTAAGACGAATATAATAAATGTTTACGGAGAAAATGCTTATTCTGAAATAAAAAAATTTAGAGATAGTACAGCCAGAATATCGAATTCTATTTTTTCTTTGCAAACAGTATTCTTGGGTTTTATCTCTATGGAATCTTTTTCCAATATCTTTTGGCGTATTGCAGAAAGCTTAGTATCAGTGTATAGTAGGTGCGAAGATACAGCATATTCACGTTTAAGGTATATCGAAATCGTTGAACAAAGGTATAATTTGCAATATTGTGCACAAAATCTAGGTTTTCATTATCAATACCCTATGAGTTATAAAGAAAGATATCAAAGGAGAGTAATAGGAGAAGAAGCTAAAAATATAGAAGAAGCAATACAATCACTGAAAAAGGCCTTTTTACAATATGACACAAAAGTTTTTTGTGCATTAGGATATTATAAGGTGGATGAGCAAAGTCGAGAGATTTTAAGATGGTTTGTAGAACATAAGATTACTGATTTTATAATCATTGTTGATTCTGGAGATGGTCCGATAAGATTTTAAATTCATTTTCCAAAAAGAGAAGTATACATATTATATGTAGCCTTCTCTTTTTGGTTATATAAAAACTTTTTTTATTAATAACACGTCATAAGAAATTGACATAAATTAAGGGATGTGATATAATTACACGGAAAAAATTTATTGGTTATAAAAAAACTATTTTGTAGCCAAAGTTTTTTCAATAACAAACAATAAAAAATGGAGGAAAATTCTATGAGTAAATTATCCATCTCTGGTTGTATCAGCGCAGGTTACTCATCAGTTATCCTGCAAACACCCGAAGAAAACCGGGCCTTGGCAGATTGTTTAAGAGCAGGTCAGCATTATCAAAAAAGGGTATACTATTGGTCTTGTACAAGGGGAATCATGGAGGTTGTTGATCCCAGAATCCAAATTCGTGGTGACAAAAATTATATCGACATGGAAGATTATTACCTGGTAGAAGAAAACGCAGATGTCACAGATCCTCAAGAAGCATTAACTGAAGGCTTAAAACTTAATGATGAGCAAGGAGAATACATTTTATGTATGCTTGATTTCCATCATTTTGTTGATCAGCCTTTGGTTTTGCGAGCAGCAAAAGAAGCATTTGAAAAAGCAAATGAAATTGGATGTTGTTTTATCTTTATTAGCAATCAATTTGACGTGCCTAAAGATTGGGAAGAATCTACAGTTTCCATTGATTTAGAGCTCCCTAAAAAAGAAGATTTTGTAGAGCTCATTAATGATATGGTTGAAAGATTCAAGGACAATTTGAAGGCAAGTGAACTTGAAAAGATTTCGTCTATAACAGAAAAGGCAGCAGAGATTTTACTGGGATTGACGTTAAATCAGGCTGAAAATGCAATATCAACGTCTTTTTCAAAAAAGCGGGCTCTTGATTTAGAGATTGTTTCGGAAGTTAAGGCACAAATAATTTGTAAAGATGGTTTGCTTGAGTTTTGGAACAATCATGATTCTACTAAAGTGGGAGGAATGCAAAACTTTAAGGAATATACCCAGAAGCGTATTCTGGCATATTCAGATAAGGCAAAAAAATATGGTTTACCTAACCCTAAGGGAGTATTGCTTGTAGGTATTCCTGGATGCGGAAAGAGCTTGGCAGCCAAAGCATTGGCAAATACTTGGAGTGTTCCGCTCATTAAATGTGATCTTGGAAAACTTTTTGGAAGCTATGTTGGTGATACAGAAGCCAATACCAGAAAAGCCCTTCAGACGGCAGAAGCCATGTCACCTTGTGTGTTGTGGATTGATGAGATTGAAAAAGGTTTAGCTGGTGCTGGAGCAGGTGGTAGAAACGATTCTGGAGTATCTTCCCGTATGTTTGCAAGTATTCTTACATGGATGCAGGAAAAAGAATCTGCAGTTTATGTTATTGCAACTGCCAATAATATTACATCTCTTCCACCTGAACTTTTGAGAAAAGGACGATTTGATGAAATCTTTTTTGTCGGTCTTCCTAATTTAAAAGAAAGAGAAGAAATTGTAAGTATTCAACTTGAAAAGAAAGGGCGTAATGCTCAAAGCTTTGATGTTGAAAAATTGGCTGAGGTATCTGATGGTTTCACAGGTGCAGAAATCGAAGAAGCCGTGATATCGGCAATGTTTAATTCCTTTGCAGATAATGCAAGAGAATTGAATACAAACGATATTTTAAATCAGATGGAAGTACTTCAACCAGCATCTAAAGGAATCATGAAAGAAACCGTAGAAGCATTAACAGAATGGGCACAAAAAGAAAATATTCGTTGGGCTAATATTCATTCAGATGATAGTGCAGAAAGCAAAGGAAGCACTACTAATAAAAAGAAAAAGACTGGTCGAACAATCAATTTTGAAGGAGGAAATCAGTAATGAGTCATTTTACAACTATTTATACCGAGATCCGAGATTTGGAGTGTGCAAGATCAGCTTTGGCGAACATGGGACTTAACATGGTTGACGAAGGAATGTGTCGGTTTTATGGAGGTGCACAGTTAAAGGAGAATGTAGTAAAACTTCCAGGAATATATGATTGTGCACTTGAAAAGAGCATGACAGGCAATTATAACATTACGGCTGATTTTTGGGACGGTCATGTTACCAGATATATTGGCTATAATGGTTCGATAATCATGAGCAATTATGCGATTGAGATGATGAAAAAGACTGCCAAAAAGATGCATTTGAGTGTGAGCAAACAAGAAGGAGGTAGCTACAAGGTTAGAGATCCCCAGGATTCTAGTGGTGGATTTATGATGGTATCTGTATCTGAAGATGGTGAAGTAAAGTTTGAACCCAAAGGGCTCAAAGGCAAGAAATGTGAAAAATATCTTGCACTTGAAAATGCACTTGGTAAAGTTGCAAATCGAGAGTTCACCAAAGAATATCAGCAGGAAACCAAAACAAAATCCAAAACTACAGATTCTCGTACGAAAGTGCGTGAAGGAGGATATTAATGAAAGTTGCGGTAATTCTCTGTAATGACATGCACATGGACATTGATAATGCAAATCAACTGGTAAATCGGGTTAAAAGTACTGTTGGGTATGAAGTAGTAAATGATTATACGATTGCTGATTGTATAATCATTCTTACCTGTGCTTTTGGTCCTAATAAGCTGTATTCTATGCAGGTTATTGCAGATGTTTGCATTAATAAGAAAAAAGATGCTGAAGTTATCGTTACAGGGTGTTTGGAAAGACTTTGCAAAGAAGAACTGAAAGAGTTAAAAGAAGAAGCACCAATTAAGGTAAAATCTTTTGAAGAAGTACTTGCAAAGTTCAATAAACCCAATATTAATGTTCAATGGATTCCACAAAACAAAGTTATTATTTCGACTGGTTGTAATCATAGATGCTCTTATTGTGTTTATCCTCAATTTTATGGTGAATATCATAGTAAAAGCATGCAAGACATTTTGCAAGAAGTTAGCAATATGTATCCAAGCGAATCGACTATTTATATTACAGGTGCACAAGAAACATCTGATTATGGTGTTGATTTGTATGGAAAAAGAAAATTTGCTGAACTGATGACAAGAATTGTAAAAGGCTATCCTGATTGCAGATATGTTATTGGTTGGTTTCATCCGGCAGGTTTAACTGATGAAGTGATTGAACTCATTGGACAAAACGCAAACATTGTTGAAATTATGTTGCATATACAGCATAGTTCACCAAGTATCTTAAAAAGCATGAATCGTCCACTATTTGAAGATGTGGATAAAAAGATAAATGCTTTAAAAAGACTGCGTCCTGATTTGATTATTTCAACAGAAGTAATTGTTGGATATCCTGGAGAAACGGAATCTGAATTTAGAGGTTTGGTTCAATATCTCGAAAAAGGATATTTCAGTGATATTGGAGTTGCAAGTTATGAACCTGTAGAGGGAACTAAAGCAGCAGAACTTCCAAATCAGATTGAGGCAACTGTAAAGCAAAGGAGAATGAGGACAATTGAACAAATATTTTCTGCAACATGTTATCCTGCTCCTGAAAGAGAAATGACTGAAGGAAGTATTTTAGGAGAATATTTTTTGGCATGTCATGCCTTAATGCAATTTCCTAAAAATATTATAAAAGCAAGCTATCGTCAAAAACATGCTTTTATTGCAGGAACAGATACTGCAGAAAAACTCCAGTATGTTAAAGAATTTGAAAAAGTTATATTGGTTATTACTAATGCAAGAAGTCAATTCGAGCAAGAAAGAGCCAAAAAAGTACTGGATGTTTACACGGCTGATGCAAAAAGATGGTTTTATGAGATAATAGAAAGAGGCGAATTTAAAGATCCTGTGAAAAACAGGGCAAAGAGTTTGTTATTGGAGAAAAATTCCTTATCACAATGTGAAAGGAGAAAATAATGGCAAGACGGCGCCAAATATATTTTGAACAAACTGGGCAGAAAATTACTGCTCAAAATAGTCCAAAAAAGGAAGAAACTGAGATAAGAAACGAAGCAAGAAGACAAGACAGTTATGCTGAATCTTATCAAAGTTATCAGGAAAATAGTAATTATGCAACTAGAGAAGAGAGGAGAAATGAACAATCATCAGAAGATTTCAGAAATCAAAGGGAAAATTCTGAAGTAGTTCCCATGACTGCATCAAGAGCTGTAGAAAGTTCTGATAGAACGGCAAGAAGATCAAATCAGCTTACAGCTAAAGTACAGCCACTCATAAACAGACCTAAATGTAATACTGGTTTGATTGGGGTATTTGGAATGAATGCCGATATCCTGGTAGATAGAACCTTATATGATATTAGAAATCAGGATGTTGTCTTATTCAATCGAGTTGACATTGCAAACACTGGACATGATATCTATAATCTTATTGCAGCAACTATAATGAATGAGATAGAAAAAGATGATAGATATCATGTAGGATATTATAGAGATAGTTATATAGAATATGAGGCAAGGGAGATTTTAACATATCTTCAAGAGCTTTATAGTGATCCCAGTGATGAATATATGAATTATTGGGAGAGTGGACTTAAAAGACTCTATACAATATCTATGCGAAGTCAAAGGAACGAAACATTCAAAAAAATCATTGGAAAAATGCAAAGATTTTACAGTGCAAATACTAAGTTTGTATTTGTTATTTGTACTAGTACAAATCCCCTTACAATTCAGACATTGGAGATGATAATGAAGTTAATTTCTGAAAATGTAATTTTTATCATTGAATCTCTGGCTTCGAGAGAGTTACAATTTAATGCAATAAACGCAACTATGGGTGGATATGAAGTAGGTGGAAATTTATTTGCAAGATATTTTACACCTGCTAATATCGTACAGGCAGATACGTTAGACTAAAAAGCAAGAGCTATCACAGATTTGTGGTAGCTCTTAGCTTTTTTATTGACAATTTTATATTATTGTTATATAATTATGTTACTTTTGAGCTGGCAATTAAGCCTAAAATAAAAAATTATGGAAAGAGATTTTAATAATGGAAAAAGAAAATATAAACAATTATAAAAAAATTTTAGGTTATATAGAAAAAATAGAAATATTATCACAATATATGTCTAATAAAGAAATATTACAAATGACAAAAGAAGATTTTCAAGAAATAAAACAAATTCAAAATGAATTAAGAGCAAAGCGGAATGTTAAAATATGCATATCAAAATAAAAAAGTCACAAATACAGAAATTGTAATGAATAAGAATATAAATATTCAAATAATAAATGTATATAGAATCATAAACGAAGAATTAAATAACTGGAGAGATATTATGTTAAAAATATGAGAGGGGCAAAAATGAAGCGCATATCAAAAGAAAGTCAAGAAAAGATTGAAAATGAGGAAAAAATCTTAGCAGAAAATGATGCAATTATAAAAGGAGTTGTTGACACAATTTCAAAACATATTGATCAAGAGCAAACAAGAGAATATTTAGATTTCATAAAAGAAATTGCTAAATATAGAAAGAAGATAGCCAAAAAAAAGTCAAAATTAAAAATAAAAAATAAATTAAGTCAAGCTTATGGTGAAAAAAATTCAGAAGTTTTGGAAGAATTAAAAAAATTTACTCATGAAATGTCTTCTGAAAGAACAATTGTGGCATTACTTAGAAATAGATGGACTATAGACACTATAGTGTATTATTTAGAATGTGGAAACAAGTGTGGAATTTATTATGATATGTTTGAAAGAGTGAATTTATTACGAAATCGTATTTTAAATGAATATGATGTAGACTTTTTATCAAAATATCCGATAACAACAGAAAAAGCTAATCAAATACAACAATTAATTCAAAAACATTATAATACAATTAATGTGCAGCTTATGGAGAAAATATTAAATTATTATATAGGAGAATTAGAATTTTGGTCAGAGCAATTAATGGAAGTTATTGAAGAAGAAGAATCAGAATATATGGAATTGGAATAAAGAGGTAAAAAATGAAAAAAAGAACAATTTATCCTGAAGTAGATTCTAAACAAGTGTCAAGTGAAGAGACGATTTCTGAAAGGTTGAGAAGAGAAGCGGAAGAACAAGTAAGAAAAGAAACACTACAAAAGGAGCAAGAAATAAATCAAAAAATTAATGAAATAAATGCATCAATTGATGAGAGAAATTTAGAAATAGCAAGAATTAGGGCACTAGCTAAAAAGAATGAAGTATTAAATAGAAAACTTGAAATATATAGTGCTATTTTAGAAAAAGTTCTAGGACAAAAACTAAGTGATGAAGATTTAGAAAAAATGCTGTTAGTTCAAGAATCTGGGAAGAAAGTTAATGAAGAAAGAATTGAAAAAGCAATACAAACACTTCCATTTGGAAATAGCAAAAAAAGCGTTTTTGATTATTCTAGTAATGGATTATGGTATGAAATAGGGCATATTGTTTTAGAATCAAAAAAATATGTTACGCAATTTGAATTTTCAAATAACAAAGTATCAAGTTTGATAAGAAAATCAGGACCTATGGATATTTGTAAAGATGGAATAGTTATAGAAAAAGGAAGGAATATTTCAATAATAGCTGTTAGAACAATAGAAGCTAATGGAAGAAATAAAAAAAATGTATATAGATTTTATTCAAGTTCAAAAATAATACCTATACAACAATTTTTAGGTATAGCCAATTTCATTCTTCATATATATCAAACAGGATTAAAAATATCTAAAAAATCTAGTGTAGCAGAATTTGAATTTTTAGTATATACCAAAAGAGAGCATACAAATACTAGTAGATGTCTTTTTGAAGATGTAAGAGAAAATATAAAACATTTAAAATATAAAAATAATCAATATGGAGATTTAAAAAGTTTAGCTATAGAAATGTATAATAGTTTTAATTGTAGTAAAAAGAAAGATAATCCTAGTGATTTAATTAGAGATGAAGAAGAAGCATTTAAAATTGGAATACAGATGGAAGATGAAAATCAACATTGGATACAAAGATTAGAAAATATGGGAAAAAAAGATGAAAGTAGATAAGTTAGTAAAATCAAAAGTTTTATAACTTATCTTTATTTTTTGAATAAACATAATAGATTTGCAAAATATCAAAATTGTAATATAACATGCGCTGAAAAAATGTAAGAATTGTCTGAGATAAGTAGCTTAGATGATACTTTACAAATGAGAAATATTAGTTATGGAGGAAGCAGAATGAATATAAGTTTATTGAATTGCAAAATCAAGCGATTTTTATGTCCTTACTGTGGAAAATGGCATGATTGGAATTCAAGAATAAGTTCAATTGAAGGGCAGTACAGTTCACGTTATATTTCAGATCGTTACAATGAATTTAAAATTTATTTGAGTTGTGATGAAATTTCAGAGGAGGAGTATGAAGCTGGAGTTTATCTAGTAATAAAATTAGCTTATTCAGAAGGAGCAGGCTTATTTTTGCCATGTATTTATGCAAAAATTTGCTTTAAAAATTGTTGTTTATCAGTATATCAATCTGGATATGATATCAAAGAAGCACCAGATGAACCAAGAGTATATCTTATTCCTAAAGCTTTAAAATGTGATAAATACAATTGTGCAAATCGAAAGTATTGTAAATCACCAAGAACAATACAATTGGCATTTGAATTTGATCCAGAAGAATATAAACAATGTTCAACTACTTTTTATCTTGAAAGATTAAGAAAAGAGGAAGAAAGATTAAAGATAGAAGAACAAGAATTAGAGAGTCAATTAGCAATATTAAAAAAGGAAGCTCAAGAAAAAGAAAAGATCAATTCACAAGTAGATGAGTCTAAACAAGTTCAAAAAGAGGAGATTCAAAAAACTAGTGTTGCTAAAAGCCCAAAAAGTAAAAAGTCATCAACTTCGACCAAAAGAAAGAAGGTATCTAATCAAAGTCAAAAAGATAAAGTTCCTACAGAACAACCAATAATACAACCTATGAAAAAATATTCGAGTAAGAGAAATATCATATTTATGAAAGAGGATTCAGATAATGAATGATATTCTTAATTCAGAAAGAGTATTCATAAGGGCATTTGATATATCTAGTTTTCTATGTCCGTTTTGTTCTAAAATTGAGCCAAGGATAAGTTTATATGAAATTTTAAAGCAACATAAAAATTTGGAATTAAAATGTCCGGAAACAAATGGCAGTATAGAATGGAGATTGGCAGATGAAGAAAATAAACAGGAACTTTTATTAATTCCTCCTTGTGGAATGCAAGAAGGAATAACAAGTATGAGATTATCTCTTGACGAAGTTTTGCGAAAAAATTCACGTATATGTAATCCATTAGATTTATATATAAACATAGAAGAAATAAAATGTGATTATGGTAAAAAAAATGTAGGTTGTGACAAACAATACTTAAAAAAGAGGTGCAAAGGACCTAAATATTGTTTTTTTTATCAGTTGGTTGAATATTCTAATGTACGTGGATTAGTATATGATAACGGTTTAAAAGATTTAAATATAGGAAGAGTTATAGACATATTCTTTGAAAAAAACGCAGAATTTTACGAAAGCTCACAAGATGAAGTTTGTTTTATGGTTGAAATAGAAAGGATAAGTGAACAAATAAAAAGTAGAAAAGGGAGAATAGCAGAATTAAGAGAAGAAATAAAAGCATTACAATAACTAATAAAAAATAAATTAGTTGTATTTAATATGACCGAAGTAGTAGACAAGAAACTGTTAGAATAATGGTTTTTTGTTTATTTTTTTGACCTTTTGGTCGTAAAATTAACTTGACAATAAATGTAAAAGAGAATATACTTTATGAAGTAAATTCTATATATAATATAGAAATTAAAGGAGGAAAAACATGAACAATTTAATAGAAATTAGATGGCATGGTAGAGGCGGACAAGGAGCAAAAACAGCATCATTATTACTTGCTGATGCAGCATTTAATACAGGAAAATACATTCAAGGATTTCCAGAATATGGACCAGAAAGAATGGGAGCACCAATAACAGCCTATAATAGAATAAGTGATAAACCAATAACAATACATAGTAATATATATGAGCCAAATTATGTAGTAGTTGTAGACGATACATTACTAGAAAGTGTACCAGTAACTGCAGGGCTAAAAAAAGAAGGAGCAATAGTAATAAATACTACAAAATCACCAGAATATTTAAAAGAAAAATTAAATGGATATGATGGAAATATTTATACAATAGATGCAAGAAAAGTGTCAGAAGAAACATTAGGAAAATATTTTCCTAATACACCAATGCTTGCAGCAATTGTAAAAGTAACAGGAATAATGAGTGATGAAGCATTTTTAGAAGATATGAAAGGTTCATTCAAACACAAATTTGCTAAAAAGCCAGAAGTTATAGAAGGAAATATGAAAGCATTAGAATTAGCATTAAAAGAAGTAACAAAAATCCAATAAAATAAAAAAGGAGGGCTGAAAGATGACAGAAATAAACAAAGAAACACCAATGAAAGACTTAACAATTGGTGGAAACATATATTGTGCAGGAAATGCAAGAGAATTTAAAACAGGTGACTGGAGAAGTATGAAACCTGTATGGTATGAAGAAAAGTGTAAACAATGTGGATTATGTTTTGCAGTATGTCCAGATAATTCAATACCAGTAGGAAAAGATTGTAAAAGAACAGAAACAGATTTTGACTATTGTAAAGGATGTGGAGTATGTGCACAAGTATGTCCATTTAAAGCAATAGAAATGAAAGTTGAATAATAAAAAAATCAAAATTTAGAAAGGAAATAAAAAAATGAGTATAAGAGAAAGATTAAGCGGAAATGAAGCAACAGCAATAGCAATGAAACAAATAAATCCAGATGTAGTTGCAGCATTCCCAATTACACCATCTACAGAAATACCACAATATTTTTCAACATTTGTATCAAATGGAGAAGTAGATACAGAATTTGTTGCAGTTGAAAGTGAACATAGTGCAATGTCTGCAACAATTGGTGCAGAAGCTGCTGGAGCAAGAGCAATGACAGCTACATCTGCAAACGGATTATCATTAATGTGGGAAATGATATATATAGCATCAAGTTTAAGATTACCAATAGTAATGGCATTAGTAAATAGAGCAGTTTCAGGACCATTAAATATCCATAATGATCATTCAGATGCAATGGGAGTAAGAGATGCTGGATGGATAATGTTATTTTCAGAAAATAACCAAGAAGCTTATGATAATATGTTAATGGCACATAGAATTGCAGAACATAAAGATGTTCAATTACCAGTAATGGTATGCCAAGATGGATTTATTACATCACATTCAATTGAAAATATTGAATTAGAAAATGATGAAGAAGTAAAGAAATTTGTTGGACAATATAAACCAGAACATTATTTATTAAATGATAAAGAGCCAATAGCAATTGGACCATTAGATTTGCAAGCATATTTATTTGAACATAAGGCTCAACAAGCAGAAGCAATGAAAAATGCTAAAAAAGTAATAAAAGAAGTTGCAGAAGAATTTGAAAAATGGACAGGAAGAAAATATGAATTCTTTGAAAAATATAAATTAGATGATGCAGAAATAGCAATAGTATGTATGAATTCAACAGCAGGAACAACAAAAGCAGTTGTTGATGAATTAAGAGAAAAAGGTGTAAAAGCAGGATTATTAAAATTAAGAATGTTTAGACCATTCCCAGCAGAAGAAATTGCAGAAGCATTACAAGGATTAAAAGCAGTAGCAATACTTGATAAAGCAGATTCATTAAATGCAGCAGGTGGAGCATTATTTGAAGATGTAACATCAGCAATGTATGTTAATAAAAAACAAGTACCAATGGTAAATTATATTTATGGAATTGGTGGAAGAGATACAACAACAATGCAAATAGAATCTGTATATAAAGATTTACAAGAAATAGTAAAAACAGGAGAGACAGGAAATCCATATAGATATTTAGGACTAAGAAAGGGGGAAGAATAAAATGGCTTATGATTTAAAGAAGATAATGGCAGAAAAGCCATCAAGATTCACAGAAGGACACAGAATGTGTGCAGGATGTGGAGCCCCAGTAGTAGCAAGAATGGTATTAAGAGCATTAAAACCAGAAGATCATGCTGTTATAGCAAATGCAACTGGATGTATGGAAGTATCAACATTTATATATCCATATACAGCATGGACAGATTCATTTATACACACAGCATTTGAAAATGCTGGTGCAACATGTTCTGGTGCAGAAGCGGCATATAAAGCCTTAAAAAAACAAGGAAAATTACCACAAGATAAAGACACAAAATTTATAGCATTTGGTGGAGATGGTGGAACTTATGATATAGGTTTACAAAGTTTATCAGGAGCAATGGAAAGAGGACATGATATGGTTTATGTATGTTATGATAATGGAGCATATATGAACACAGGAATTCAAAGATCATCAGCAACTCCAAAATTTGCTGACACAACAACATCACCAGCAGGAAAAGTTATTCCTGGAAAGATGCAAATAAGAAAAGATTTAACAAAAATCATGGCAGATCACCATATTCCTTATGTTGCACAAACACTTGCGATGACAAATTTTAAAGATTTATATGAAAAATCTGAAAAAGCAATTTATACAAAAGGACCAGCATTTTTAAATGTTATGGCACCATGTCCAAGAGGTTGGGGATATGCAACAGAAGATTTAATGAAAATCAATAAATTAGCTGCAGATACATGTTATTGGCCATTATATGAAGTTGTTGATGGAAAATATCATATAACATATAAACCAGCAAAAAAATTACCAGTAGAAGAATTCTTACGTCCACAAAAACGTTTTAAACACATGTTTAAACCTGGAAATGAGTGGATGATAGAAGAATTCCAAAAAGAAGTTGATAAGAGATGGAATGAACTTTTGGAATTAGAAGAAATTACTAATAAATAATAATGAATAAAACAAAAAATCACTTAATAAAATTTATTAAGTGATTTTTTAGAATTTACTATACAAAATAAAAAAATAGTTATATAATGTATGCGATAATGGGAGGAATGGCAATTGACAAAATCCCTTATATTAGAGCCTATAAAAAAGAGTAGGCAAAAGGAGAAAAATATGGAATTAAAGAAAATATTAGTAGGATTAGAAGGACTAAAAGCAAAAGGAAACCTTGACTTAGACATAACAGGACTAGAAAGTAACTCAAAAAACATAAAAGAAGGATATATGTTTATAGCAATAAAAGGTTATAGTGTAGACGGTCATGACTATATAAACAATGCAATAGAAGCAGGAGCAAAAGTAGTAATGGTTCAAGAAGGCTGTGACTTGAAAAAAATTAAATTACCAGCAGATGTAACAATAATTATGGCAAAAGACACAAGAGAAGCATTAGCAATATGTAGTTGCAATTTCTACGGAAATCCATCAAGAAAATTCAAATTAATAGGAGTAACAGGAACAAAAGGAAAAACAACAACAACATATATGATTAAAGAAATATTAGAAAAAGCAGGACATAAAGTTGGATTAATAGGAACAATAGCAACATATATAAACGGAAAAATGATATCAGAAAGTGCAAGAACAACACCAGAAAGTATAGAATTACAAAAAACATTTGCACAAATGGTAGAAGTAGGTGTTGAATATGTAGTAATGGAAGTATCATCACAAAGCTTAAAACTACATAGAGTAGATGGATGCAATTTTGATATAGTAGTATTTACAAACTTTTCAGAAGATCATATTAGTGAAAAAGAACATCCAGATATGAAAGACTATTTTGAATCAAAATTAAAACTATTCAAAATGTGTGACAATGGAATAATAAATGTTGATGATTTACAAGTATCAAAAATACCAAGATTATTACCAGAAAATAATATAATGACTTACGGAATAGACAATTATTGTGAAGTATTAGCAAAAGACATAACAATAACAAATTCTTATGTAGATTTTAGAGTAAAAGTATCTGACAGAAATGAAAGAGTAAAAGTAGATATTCCAGGTAGATTTAGTGTATATAATGCACTTGCAGCAATATGTGTAGCAAAAAAATTAGGAATAGCATCAGACAAAGTAATAGAAGCATTAGCAGAAATAAAAGTACCAGGAAGATCTGAAATGGTACCAAATAAAAAAGAAATACCAATAATGATAGATTATGCACATTCACCAGAAAGTTTACAAAATATATTATCAGCAGTAAAAAGCTATACAAGAGGAAGAGTAATATCTGTATTTGGATGTGGAGGAGATAGAGATAAAGGAAAAAGACCATTAATGGGAGAAATATCAGGAAAAATAGCAGACTTTACATTTATAACAACAGATAATCCTCGTACAGAAGAGCCTGAAGAAATAGTAAAAGAAATTGAAGAAGGAATGAAAAAAACAAACGGAAAATATAAAGTAGTAGTAGACAGAAAAGAAGCAATAAAAGAAGCAATAGAAATGGCAAACAAACTAGATATAATAGTACTTGCAGGAAAAGGTCATGAACCATATCAAGAAATAAATGGAACAAAATATCCATTTGACGAAAGAATAATAGTAAAAGAAATTATAGGATAAATAAAACAGAAGAAAGGTTGATAAAAGTGGATTTTCAAACAAAAATGCTATTAGGAACATTTGCAGTAACAGTACTGCTTGGATTAATAATAGTACCAATATTAAGAAAACTAAAAGTAGGTCAAATAGAAAGAACAGATGGACCACAATCACATTTAAAAAAACAAGGAACACCAACAATGGGTGGAATTATTATAATGTTAGGTATAATAATTATAACAATAGTAGCTTATATGTATTATAAAGTGAAAGATGCAAATCTTGCAAAACATTTAATTCCAATATTATGTTTAACAACAGGATTTGGAATTATAGGATTTATAGACGATTTCAAAAAATTAGTACTAAAAAGTACAGAAGGATTAAAACCAAAGCTAAAAATGTTAGGACTACTTATAATATCAATTGCATTTGTAGCATATTTAGTATGGGGACTAAAAATAGGGACAGAAACATATATACCATTTGCTAATAAATATGTAACAATGCCAATATGGTTATATATACCATTTGCAATTATAGTAATACTTGCAACAACAAATGCAATAAACTTAACAGATGGAATAGATGGATTATCATCAAGTGTAAGTACAATTATAATTACATGTTTAACAATTATAGCAACAATGTTTGGAATAAAAGAAATAGTAGTGTTTGGTGCAATAGTTATAGGCGCAACATTAGGATTTTTAATGTTTAATATATATCCTGCAAAAGCATTTATGGGAGATACAGGCTCACTGTTTTTAGGAGGTGTTGTATCTGGAATTGCATTATACTTAAAAATGCCATTATTATTATTAATTATTGCAATTATACCAGTTTTGGAAACATTATCAGTAATTATTCAAGTTGCAGTATTCAAGAAAACAGGAAAAAGAGTATTTAAAATGGCACCACTTCATCATCATTTTGAATTATCAGGATGGAGAGAAAATCAAGTTGTAATGACATTTAGTATAATAACATTATTAGCTTGTATAATTGGACTAAAGATTATATAAAAAGTTATTAAACATAAGAAAGGAAATGTGCTTAAATGGCAAGAAAGAAAGAAACAAATAAACAGGAAGTAAAAGGATTTTCTAGTTTTTTGAATAATTCTGTAGATTTCACATTGTTAATAACAATTTTAATATTACTTTCTATAGGATTAATAATGGTACTTTCTGCAAGCGCACCATCATCTGCACAAAAATATGGAACTAGTTATAAATTTTTTGTAAAGCAATTAGGTTTTGCTATTGCAGGAATTTTTATGATGTGGTTTATATCCAAAATAGATTATAGAATTTATCAAAAATTTTACAAAATTGCTTATATTGTGTCAATAATATTATTATGTGCAGTTTTTTTATTTGGAAGTGACAGTCATGGTGCAAAAAGATGGATAGATTTAAAGATATTTTCATTTCAGCCGTCTGAAATTGTAAAATTTTTAATAATAATATTTTATGCAGAAATGCTTGTAAAAAATAGAGAAATATTAGGAAAGTTTTGGAAGGGAATTGTATATAATTTATTGTTCTTAATTCCAATAATAGGACTATTACTATTAGAACCACATGTTAGTACATCACTTGTAATAATAATAGTTTGTTGCATTATGATGATAATGGCAGGATGTAAATTTTGGCAGTTTCTTGTCTCTGGTTTAGTAGTTGGAGGCACTGGTGGAGGAATTGCTACAGTTCTTTATTTTGTGAGTGAAACATTTAGAAATAAATTCCAATATATAGTAACAAGAGTAATAACATTCACAGATCCTTGGAAAGATGCTACAGATAGTGGTTGGCAAATAATTCAAAGTTTATATGCAATAGGCTCAGGAGGATTATTTGGAGTTGGATTAGGTGAAAGTAAACAAAAATATTTATATCTTTCAGAACCACATAACGACTTTATTTTTGCAGTATTAGCAGAAGAATTAGGATTTGTTGGATGTTTAGTAGTATTTTTATTATTTGCAATATTTATTTGGAGAGGTGTACTAATTGCAATGAAAGCTCCAGATATGTTTGGAAGTTTGGTTGCAATTGGAATAACAGCTTTAGTAGGAGTTCAGGTATTAATAAATGTTGCAGTAGTAACATCATCAATGCCTGTAACAGGAATGCAATTACCATTTTTCAGTTATGGAGGAACGGCATTATTCTTATTGCTTTGCGAAATGGGAGTACTGCTTAATATTTCTAGAGCTAGTTTAAAGCAATAAATTAGAAAAGAGGAAAATAAAAATGAGAGTTATTGTTGCAGCAGCTGGAACAGGAGGACATATAAATCCAGGTTTAGCTATAGCGAATAAAATAAAAGAAGAAGAAAAAGATTCAGAAATAATTTTTATTGGAACAACACGAGGTTTAGAAAATGATTTAGTACCTCGTGCTGGATATAAATTAAAAACAATAGAAGCTTATGGATTAAGTAAAAAAATTTCAATTGATAATATGAAAAAAATGTGTGAAACATTAAAAGCAACATCAAAAGCAAGAAAAATCATAAAAGAATTTAAACCAGATGTAGTAATAGGAGCAGGAGGATATATTTGTGGACCAGTAGTATGGGCTGCAAAAAAAGAAAATATACCAGTAGCATTACATGAAAGTAATGCTTTTCCTGGAAAAGCAGTAAAATTTCTTGCTAAAAAAGCGGATGTTGTATTAATATCATTTGAAGAAGCAAGAGAAAGAATACATAATGCCAAAAAAATTGTTTTTACAGGAACACCAGTAAAAATCCAAAAACGAGAATTTTCAAGTGAACAAAAAAATAAAATTCTAGATGAATTAGGATTAACAGAAAGTTCACCAATTGTTTTGATATTTGGAGGAAGTCAAGGAGCTCAAAAGATAAATGAGGCAGTTATTGGAATATTAAAAGAAAAACTAAATCAGAAATACCAAATAGTTTGGGCAACTGGACCAAAACAATATGATATTGTAAAAGAAGAATTAAAAAAATCTTCAATAGATATAGAAAAAGTGGAAAATGCAAAAATTCTTCCATATATTTATAATATGGAAGAAATAATGAATATTTCAGATATAATAGTAGCAAGAAGTGGGGCAATGACAATAACAGAAATTTCAAATTTAGAAAAGCCATCAATATTAATACCACTTCCAAATGTAAGCCAAGATCATCAATTAAGAAATGCAGAGGTATTACAAAAAATAGGTGCAGCACAAATTATATTAAATGATAAATTAGAAAAAGACATATTAAATAAAGAAATAATAGAAATAGCTTCAAACAAAGAAAAAATGAAAGAAATGGGAGAAAAAGCATCTACTAAATCAGTAAAAAATGTACAAGAAAAAATATATACAGAGATTAAAAAAATAGTAAAAGGTGGAAAATAAAATTGGAAAATTACAAATTTATAATACTAATAGTTTTAATAGATATAATAATACTAATTATAAGTGAAATCTTAATGAAAAAATATTTAAAACGAAAAATGTTATTTCCAAAGACAAGATTAATAAAAGGTTCTGGAGTTACAAATGATGATTTAGATATAAATAATAGTGTCTTTTTACACATGACAGATGGAATTATAGCATTTGATAGAAATGGAGTTGTTATTTTAATAAATCCAGCAGCAAAACAAATGATGAATATATCAACAAATGATAAAACATTTGATGATATATTTGGCAGATTGCATATAAATCTTGAAAAAATTATATATCTTGAAAACTGGACTAATACAGAAGAGAGAATAAGCATAGATGATAGATTTTTAAATGTATATTTTGCACCATTTAAAAAAGATAATGATAAAACAGTTGGTGTTATAGCAGTATTGCAAGATATAACAGAACATGTAAAATTGGATAATATGAGAAAAGAATTTATTGCAGATGTATCACATGAATTAAAAACACCAATAACATCAATTATGGGATATGCAGATACATTATTAGAAGAAGAATATGATAAAGAAACACAAAGCAAATTCTTAAATGTTATTGCATCAGAAGCAAGAAGAATGGCAAAATTAGTAACAGATTTACTTACACTTTCAAAAAATGATAATAATAGAAATGTTGTAAAAAAAGAGCAATTTGATTTAGGAGAACTTGTTAAAAAATGTCAGGACAAGCTTGCAATAGAAATAAAAAGAAAAAATCATAGTGTAAATTGTTTTGTAACAGCAGATGTTCCACTTGTATATGCAGATAAAGATGATATTGAAAGAGTTGTTTTAAATATAATGACAAATAGCATCAAATATACAAAAGAAGGTGGAGAAATTAAAATATATGTAGGATTTGTTTATAATGATGCATATATAAAGGTTTTTGATAATGGAATAGGAATTCCAGAAGAAGACTTAACTAGAATTTTTGAAAGATTTTATCGTGTTGACAAAGCTCGTAGTAGAGAAATGGGTGGTACAGGATTAGGTCTTTCAATAGCCAAAGATTTATTAGATAGAAATGGTGGAAGCATTGATATAAAAAGTGAAGTTGGAAAAGGTACTGAAGTAGTAATAAAAGTTCCAACAAAAGAAAAATAGAAAAAAATTCCTGTACACAAATTAGTGGCAGGAATTTTTACTGTTAAAGTTCTAAAAAAATATGTAAAACATATAATATATATAGGAACAAAAAATAAAAGAAAGGTTTATAGTATATTATATGTTCAATGTTACAATAATAAATGCTAAAAGTTCATTAAAAAGAATAGCAGTGGTATTAATACTAACGATTATTACATTTTATTTAGCACAAATAGCTAATAACATAAGAAATGATGGAATAAAATTATCATATATATCAGAAAAATTTATTAGTTGTTTAGATATAGAAATTCCTGCTATTTCAAATATTAATAAAGATTCTAATACAAAAATAAAAGAAGATGGAGAAGAAAAAGAAAAAAATTTTTCGGAAAGAATTTTAAGAGTAGAATTATCAAAAATGAAAGCAGTAGAGAAAAGTCAAGAAGAAAATAATATAGAAATTTCAGAAAATGTAGAATCAAATATTACAGAACCACAAGATGAAGAAAACACTAATATAGAAGAAGTAAAAATAGAAACTGTAACGCAAAATCCAATAAAAGAAAGTTCAAATTTAGAAATAGCAGGAGTAAAAATAAAAAATGAAACAAGTTATGAAATAAATGAAGAAATATTATCAAATACATTAGAAATAAATAAAAAAAATATAGTGATCTTTCACACACATACTTGTGAAAGTTATACTCCAAGTGAAGCATATAATTATGAGCAAACCGGAAATTTTAGGACAATCGATTTAAATTATTCAGTTGCAAGAGTTGGAGATGAGCTTGAAAAATATCTTATAGAACGTAAATTTAATGTATATCATGATAAGACATATCATGATTATCCTGCATATACAGGGTCATATAAAAGATCTTTGCAAACAGTAGAAAATGTATTAAAAAAAAATAATAGTGATATAATTATAGATTTACATAGAGATGCAATTGGAAGTAAAAGTAATTATGATCCAAGTGTAAAAATAGGAGAAGATGTAGCAGCAAAAATGATGTTTGTAATAGGAACAAATGGAGGAGGATTATATCATCCAAATTGGGAAAACAATTTACAATTTGCAATACAAATTCAAAAAAAAGCAAATGAGATGTATCCAGGATTATTTAAGCCAATTATAGTACGAAATTCAAGATATAATCAACATTTAGGAAAAGCAGCATGTATAATTGAAGTTGGGGCAACAGGAAATACATTAGAGCAATGCTTAAATAGTATGAAGTATTTATCAAAAATATTTGATGAAGCATTAAAATAAATTACATAAAAAATAAAAGGTCCAATTTTAACTACTTTAAAATTAGACCTTTTATCAAGTAATAAATAAAATTACTTTATTTTACAATAATATGAACATTCAGAATTTGGACATATTATTGAATTTGAAATAATATCATAAGAGCAATTTCCATCTATTTGATAAATACAATCTAAAGTACAATTGATATTTGTCAAAGATATCACCTCTTACTAAGATAGTATTAACAGAAAATAAAAATATATTCAAAAATATAAAAAATTTTTTATGTTGAAAAATAAGCCTTTTTGTGATAATATAAGAACGAAAATAGGAGAATTTTAAGAACAAGGAGGCAGAAAAAAATGGCAGAATTTGTACATTTACATATACATAGTGAATTTAGCCTATTAGATGGAGCAAACAGAATAAAAGATTTACCAGTAAGAGCAAAAGAATTAGGAATGAAAGCAATGGCAATAACAGACCATGGAGTAATGTATGGTGCTATTGATTTTTATAAAGCATGTAAAAAAGAAGGAATAAAACCAATAATAGGTTGTGAAGTATATGTTGCACCACGTTCAAGATTTGATAAAGAACCAATAGACAAACAATATTATCATTTAATATTATTAGCTAAAAATAATCAAGGATATAAAAACTTAAGTAAATTAGTATCAATAGGCTTTACAGAAGGATATTATTATAAACCAAGAATAGATTTAGAAGTATTAGAAAAATATCATGAAGGAATAATATGTTTAAGTGCATGTTTAGCAGGTGCAGTAAATCAAGCACTATTAAATGGTCAAATAGAAAAAGCAGAAGAAATAGCATTATGGCATAAAAGAGTATTTGGAGAAGATTATTATATAGAAATACAAAATAATGGAATAAGAGAACAAGTATTAGCAAATCAAAAACTTGTACAATTGGCAAGAAAATTAGACATACCATTAGTAGCAACAAATGATGCACATTATTTAAAAAGAGAAGATTCATATAGTCATGAAATTTTATTATGTATTCAAACAGGAAAAAGAATGAGTGATGAAGACAGAATGAAATTTGATACAGATGAATTATATGTAAAATCACCAGAAGAAATGAGCGAATATTTTTCAGCATTTCCAGATGCAATAGAAAACACAGTGAAAATTGCAGATAAATGTAATGTAGAATTTGAATTTGGACATACAATATTACCTAATTATGATGTTCCACCAGAATATCCAACACATTATGATTTCTTAAAAAAACTATGTGATGATGGAATAAAAGAAAGATATGGAGAAAATCCATCAGAAGAAATTATAAAAAGAGCAGAATATGAAATTGGTGTAATCAAGAAAATGGGATATGTTGATTATTACTTAATAGTATGGGATTTTATACATTATGCAAAAAGTCAAGGAATACCAGTAGGACCTGGAAGAGGATCTGGAGCAGGTTCAATACTTGCTTATGCAATTGGAATAACAGATATAGATCCAATGAAATATGGATTATTATTTGAAAGATTTTTAAATCCAGAAAGAGTAAGTATGCCAGATTTTGATGTTGATTTTTGTTATGAACATAGACAAGATGTAATAGATTATGTATCAAGAAAATATGGACATGATCATGTATCACAGATAATAACATTTGGAACAATGGCAGCTAAAATGGTAATAAGAGATGTTGCAAGAGTATTAGATTATCCTTATTCAGAAGCAGATAAATTAGCAAAAATGATACCAAATGAAATACATATAACAATTCCAAAAGCACTAGAACAAAATAGAGAGTTAAAAGAATTATATGATACAGATCCACAAGTACATAAATTATTAGAAATTGCAATGTCATTAGAAGGAATGCCAAGACAAGCATCAACACATGCTTGTGGTGTTGTAATAACAAAAGATCCAGTAGATACTTATGTTCCATTATATGTAAGAGATGGACAAATTTCTACACAATATATAATGACAACACTAGAAGAACTTGGACTTCTAAAAATGGATTTTTTAGGGTTAAGGACATTAACAGTTATTCAAGACACAATAAATCTTGTAAAACAAAATAGAGGAATAGATGTAGAATTTGACAAAGATATGTCAGACCCTAAAGTATATAAATTATGGCAAGAAGGTAATACATCAGGAATATTCCAGTTTGAATCACAAGGGATGACAAACTTCATGAAAGAATTAAAACCAGACTGTTTAGAAGATTTAATAGCAGGAGTTTCATTATATAGACCTGGACCAATGGATCAAATTCCAAGATATATAAGAGGAAAACAAAATCCAGGACACAATGAATACACACATCCAAGTTTAGAGCCAATATTAAATGTAACTTATGGATGTATGGTATATCAAGAACAAGTAATGCAAATAGTAAGAGATTTAGCAGGATATTCATTAGGAAGAGCAGACTTGGTACGTAGAGCCATGGGAAAAAAGAAACTTGATGTAATGGCAAAAGAAAGAGAAGTATTTATAAATGGTCAAGTAGACGAAAATGGAAATATAGTCGTACCTGGTTGTGTAAGAAATGGAATTGATGCTGAATCAGCAAATAAGATATTTGATGAAATGGCAGAATTTGCAAAATATGCATTTAACAAATCACATGCAGCATGTTATGCAGTAGTTGCATATAGAACAGCATATTTAAAAGCATATTATCCAGCAGAATTTATGGCATCAATGTTAAATAGTTTTTTAGGAAACTTAGACAAAGTTCCTGAATATATAGATGAATGTAGAAGAATAGGAATAAAGATATTAAAACCAGATATAAACAGTAGTAGTTCAAAATTTACAGTAGAATTCGATGAAAATCAAGATAAGAATAATCAAATAGGACAAATACGTTTTGGATTAGGTAGTATAAAAAATGTAGGATTACAACCAATAGATAATATAATAAAAGACAGGAAAGAACATGGAAGATTTGAAGGATTTACAGACTTTTGTGAAAGAGTTGAAGGAGAAGCAGTAAACAAAAAATGTGTAGAAAGCTTAATAAAAGCAGGAACATTTGATGAGTTCCCAGAAACAAGAGCAACATTATTAGCATCTTATGAAGCAATAATGGATATGGCACAAAGTTACAATAAAAAAGGAATGAATGGTCAAGTATCAATGTTTGACTTAGGCGGAGAACAAGAAGAAAACAATTTAAAAGAAATAAAATATCAATTTTCAGAGCAAGAAGAAATGAGCGAAAAAGAAAAATTATCAATGGAAAAAGAAATGCTTGGAATTTATATATCAGGACATCCACTAGAAAAGATAAAAGAACAAATAAAACAATTAACAAATATATCATCAAAAGAATTGAAAGAAATTGATGAACAGAATTCTTCAGAAGAAAATGACGAGGGAAAAGTTCAAGAAAAGCTAGAATATGAAGATGGACAAGAAGTAAGAATTGCAGGATTAATAACATCTGTAAAAAAGAAATATACTAAAAATAATAAAATAATGGCATTTGTTACAATTGAAGACTTGAATGGATCTGCAGAAATAATAATATTTGAACCAACATTTTTAAGATGTCAAGATAAACTTTTAGAAGAGAACATTATAATTATAAAAGGAAGATTAAGCATTAGAGAAGATGAAAACACAAAAATAATAGCACAAGAGATAAAAAATTTTGGAGAGAATTTTAGTGAAAATTATAATGAAAAGAAAAATTTAAATTTACAAAATATAGAAATTCAAAGACCAAAACACTTGATAATAGATATTACAAATTCAACAGAAGAAGAAAAAGAGAAATTAAGAGGAGCAATTAAATTTTTTAATGGTGAAAAAAACAATATAGCTGTAGCAATAAAAATAAATAATGAATTAAAGCCATGTGGTGCAATTTATTTAACAGAAGAGATTTTAAAAATTTTTCAAGAAATCGTAGGAAAAGAAAATTGCTCATATTAAGATTGACTTATGGAATAAAATACTATAAAATGTAATATGTTAAAAATATAAATATATTTGAAAGGACAAAAGAATATGGAAGAAGATAAAATAATAGTAAAAGCAAGAGAAAACACAAAAATATCAGAGATAGCAGAAAAACAAATAGAAGAAAGCCAATATCCTGTTGTAGGAGCAATTTTTAATAATGAATATAAAAACTTAGATGAAAAATTAAATGAAGATGGAAAATTAGAATTAATAAATATTTCATCAAAAGAAGGAATGAAAATATATATTAGAACACTAACATATATTATGGGAATGGCTTTTTGGAAACTATATCCAGAAGCACATGTAACAGTAAATTACCAATTATCAAATGCTATGTACTGCAATTTGGAAAATATGGAAATAACAGAAGAAATGTTATCAAATCTTGAAAAAGAAATGAAAAGAATAGTTGATGAAGATTTAAAAATAGAAAAAAATGTAATGTCAAGAAAAGAAGCAGAAAAATTTTACGAAGAAAATAATACAGGAAAAGGTAGATTACAACTAGACTTAATTACTAATGATAAAATTAATATGTATTATTGTGATGATTATTTTAATTATTTCTATGGAGTAATAGCAACACATACTGGAGTAGCTAAAATATTTGAATTAAAGAAATATTATAAAGGATTTTTATTAAGATATCCAAGTTCTGCAGAACCATTAAAATTACCAGAATTTAAAGAAACAAAGAAATTATTATGGGCATTACACGAATATGAAACTATTTATAAAGTATTAAATGTAGGAACAGTATATAGATTAAATAAAACAGTAAAAGAAAACAAAATTAAAGAATTAATTTTATTATCAGAAGCATTACATGAAAAGAAAATTGCACAAATAGCAGATAAAATAGCAGCAAAAAAAGGTGTAAAAATGATATTAATAGCAGGGCCATCATCATCAGGAAAGACAACATTTGCTCAAAGACTAGGATTAGAACTAAGAATAAATGGATTAAAGCCTGTAACAATATCAGTAGATAATTATTTTGTTGAAAGAGAGCAAACTCCAAGAAATGAAAAAGGAGAATATGACTTTGAATGTATAGAAGCAATAGATACAGAATTATTTAATCAACAACTATTAGATTTACTAAATGGTAAAGAAGTTGAAATGCCTGAGTTTGACTTTAAAGTAGGAACAAAAAGATATAATGGAAATAAAATAAAATTAGCAGAAGATGAAGTATTAGTTATAGAAGGAATACATTGCTTAAATGATAAATTAACAGAGAAAATTCCAAGTGATCAAAAATATAAAATTTACATAAGTGCATTAACGGTTTTAAATATGGATGCATTTAACAGAATATCAACAACAGATACAAGATTAATAAGAAGAATGGTAAGAGATAATCAATTTAGAGCATATACAGCACAAAATACAATATCTTCATGGAATAATGTAAATAGAGGAGAAGAAAAGAACATATTCCCATTCCAAGAAGAAGCTGATAGCATATTTAATACATCATTAATATATGAATTAGGAGTTTTAAAAGACGAAGCAATACCATTATTACAAAAAATAACAAGAGATGAAAAAGAATATGCAGAAGCACAAAGACTAATAGAAATATTAAAATATTTTGAGTCAATACCAAAGGATATAGTACCATCACATTCTTTATTAAAAGAATTTTTAGGTGGAGGAGACTTTAAAGGGTAAAACATAAAGGAGTAAAAAATGTTACAATCAAGTAAATTTACAAAAATAGACGAAGAATTTATTTGTGAAAATTGTGGAAGAGTGGTTCCAAAACTAGGGTATACCTGCAGAAACCACTGTCCTTACTGTTTGCATTCTAAACATTTAGATATAAATCCTGGAGACAGAGCAGAAAAATGTCATGGAATATTAGAACCAATAGGTCTTGAAATTAATTCCAAAAAAGGATATGTTATAATATTCAAATGCAAAAAATGTGGACAAATTAGAAAAAATAAAGCTGCTGAAGATGACGATATGAACAAAATAATTGAATTAAGCAGTAAACACTAAACATATTTTAAAAAAATTTAGTAGAAATACTTGTATTTTTTTGAAATATGTGATAAACTAAATCGTAGTCGAATTTAAAACAGAAAAATTAGGAGGTGCTATTTATTATGGCAAAATGTGAAATTTGTGAAAAAACAGCTATCCATGGAAATAAATTAAGCATAACTCGTTCTCATATAAGTAAAAGAGCTCCACGTACATGGAAGCCAAACTTAAGAACAGTTAAAGCTGATGTTGATGGAGAAATAAAAAGAATTCATGTATGTGCAAAATGTTTAAAAAACGGAAAAGTTAAAAGAGCACAATAATAGAAACGCTTTGAAGGGCGTTTTTTTATTATGTGAAAATGTATGTAGATGAAAGGAAAAAAATCATGAAATTAAATATTGTAATGGTAGAACCAGAAATACCACAAAATACAGGAAATATAGCAAGAACTTGTGCAATTACAGGAGCAAAATTACATTTAGTATATCCATTAGGATTTAGTTTAGATGATAAATACTTAAAAAGAGCAGGACTTGATTATTGGGATAAATTAGAAATAGAAAAGCATGATAGTCTAGACCAATTTTTAGAAAAATACAAACCAGAAGAACATAACATGTTTTTTGCAACAACAAAAGCAGAACATTGTTATACAGATGTAGATTATAGCCAATTTAAAGATGAAGAGATATTTGTACTATTTGGAAAAGAAACAAAAGGATTACCAGAAGATTTATTACAAAAATATATTCAAAATACAATTAGAATACCAATGAGACCAGTATTGCGTTCATTAAATTTATCAAATTCAGTATGTATTATAGCTTATGAAATATTAAGACAAAACAATTTTGAAGGATTACAAGGAGTAAGTACATATTTTGAAGATTAGAAAAAAGTTATTCATTTGAAAAAATGAATAACTTTTTTTGTGTAAAATGAAACTAATTATAATATAATAGAAGTCTAATAGATGTAAAAAGTGTATGTACATACCTAAGGAGGAAAATTATTTATGGAGGAAATAATAGAAAAAGCAAAAAAAGGTGATAATCAGGCGTTTACAGTTTTGATAACAAATATGCAAAGCGAATTATATAAAATAGCAAAATTAAGACTGAAATCTGATGATGATATAAATGAAGCTGTTCAAGAAACGATAATAAAAACATATTCGTCAATAAAAAAATTAAAAAATAATCAATATTTTAAAACATGGATAATAAAAATCTTGATAAATGAATGTAATAGTATATATCAAAAAAATAAGAAGAATCAATTTGAAGAATATGATGAAAATATAAATATATATGAAAACATAGATAATATTAACCAAAAAATATCAGAATTAGATTTTTTCATATTAATAGAAAATCTTAAATATGAAGAAAAAATTGCTATTACATTATATTATCTAGAAGGATTATCAACAAAAGAAATATCAAAAATTTTAAAACAGCCAGAAGCAACAATAAAAACTAGAATTTCTAGAAGTAAAGAAAAAATAAAAAGAACATTAAAATGGAGGGAAGAATAATGGATAAATTTGATTATGAAATGAAAACAATAGCAAATCAAGAAATTGAATTGCCTAATGAATATATTAATATGATAAATAATACATTAGAAAAATGTGGTCAAACAAAGAAAATTAAAAATTATAAAATAAAAATATTAGAGACTATAAGAAACATTATAATTGCATTAATAGTTGGTGCAAGTACATTAACAGTATATGCAACAGCTAATAAAAATTTGCCATTAATGAAAATGGGATTAATAAAAGCAGAAGAAAATTATGCAGAAAATGTATCAATAATAAATAAAACAATAGAAAATGATTATGCAACAATAACAATGGAGTCAATGTCTGGAGATGATGCTTATGTAATAATAGACTATAAAATTGTATTAAAAGATAAAGCAATACAAGAATATGGAAATGTAAGTTATGACAATGCCTTTGAAGAAGGAATAAGTCTTTACACTACAGTATTCTCAAATTCAGAGAAAATTGAAAAAATAAATTCAAAATCAAGTAAAATATCAGAAACAGAATTTAATTATGTTCAAGTTATAAATGTTATGAATTTAAAAGAAATATCAAATTTAGAAATTTATATAAATTCTTTATGCATTAATTTGGATTGGAGAAATCCAATAGAAGTAAATAAAATAATTAATATTGAATTATCTTCAAGTAAAAATAAAAAAACATTCAAAGAAATTGAACAAAAAATAGATGAAAATAGAAGTGTAATAATAACAAATGTTGAAAACACAAAGTTTGAAACTTATATAACAGCTCAAATAGTAACAAAAGATTTAACTTATAAGGAATATAGTGAAAAAGATCCATTAAAATATAATAGTTTTATAATAACAAACCAAAATGGAGAAGAAATATCTTATATAGTATATGATGGAGAAGACAAAATTTATAAAATAGAAGATGGAAAAGAAGTAGAAAGCAAAGACATAAAAGAAGAAGATACTATAAAAACTATTGAAAATTATATAATTATAATAGGAAAGCAAGAAAATGTGAAAAATTTAAAAATTGTTCCAATTGAAACAAAGTTATTTAATGACAGAACAGATGAAGAGGCAAAAGAATATAAAAATATAAATTGGAATAAATTAAAAGCAGGAGACGAAAAATATACAGCTCAAAGTAGTTTGGGTGGAACACTTGAAATAACTAAAACAGAGATAGATGATGAAAAAATAGTATTTTACTGCAAAAAAAGTGGTCTAATAGGTACAGAATCAATGATTATTAGAAATAAGAATCAAAAAATGAATTATGTATATCCTCATGAAGAGAAAAAAGTAGGAATTAATGGAGAAGAAAATCAAATAATATTTTCAAGAAAAACAGTTGGCGCATCAGGACTAAATATTAAAGAAGGTATGTTTGATAATTTAGATGATATTGAATTTACATTACTATGGGGAGAAAAAAGTCAAAGAATAGCAGAAGAGATTGAAATAGAAATTCCAGAACAATATAATAACATTATAAAACTTAAAAAAATTAATATAGCAGAAGCCAATAAAATAAAATTAACAGGTGATAGTTCTAAATATGATAATTTAAAAATAAAGAAAGAAATATATTATGATGAGAATAGAAAAATCCTTTTTATAAATACAAATCAATTTTTAGGAGATGGAGGAATAAGCATAAAAGATTATCCATATTTAGATGATTATATTGAAGCATTGAAAAATTTTTACGAAAAATATGAAGGAAAAATAGAAATAGAAAGTAGTAAGTAGCTTTACAAATAAAATAAAAAATGTTATAATAAAAAACGAGTAAATTAAATAGTCGCTGGTAAAATTCGAAAGGATTTACGAGAGGAAAGTCCGGGCTCCATAGAGCAATGATGCTAGATAACGTCTAGTGAGGGAAACCTTAAGGAAAGTGCAACAGAAAATAACCGCCTCTTTAGAGGTAAGGATGAAAAGGCGAGGTAAGAGCTCACCGCTGGTATGGTGACATACTGGGTCTGTGTAAACCCCATCTGGAGCAACACCTAAATAGAAGATTAAGTCTGCTCGACGTCTTCTGAATTGCGTGGCTTGAGACATATAGTGATATATGTACTAGATAAATGACTATTTTTAATGACAGAACCCGGCTTACAGATTTACTTGAAAATTTATAAAAAAAAGGTCTATAATATATTATATATTATAGATTTTTATTTTTTGAGGTAAAGTAATGAAAAAAATTATGAAAAATATTTATTATAAATCAAAAGAAATACTAGATAATTGTTCTAAAGATAATGTAAGTGAATATTCTGCCCAATGTGCATATTATACTATATTATCATTTATACCATTTTTAATAATACTATTAACAATGATACAATATACAGGAATAACCCAACAAAATTTATATGGTATAATTTCTAAAATACTTCCAGAGAATATGAAAGAAATGATTTTAGGAATAGTACAAGAAGTATATTCAAAATCATTAGGAACAATTTCTATTTCTCTTATATTTACATTATGGTCTGCGGGGAAAGGACTATATGCTTTTACAAAAGGATTACAAAAAATTTATGGTCAAAAAAATAAAATACAGACAAATTATTTTTATTTAAGAATTAGAGCTATAGTGCAAACAATGCTTTTTATTTTATTGATAGTAATTGGTTTAGTAGTATTAGTATTTGGTAGTAGTTTACTTTCAATTGCAAAAAATCATTTTGGAATATTAAAAAACTTTAATGTAGTAAATGGAATATTAATGAATATTAGTTTGTTAATAATATCATTTATAGTTTTCTTACTTTTATATAGATTTATAGCAAGAACAAACAAAAAATTAAAAAATCAAATTATTGGAGCAATATTTAGTTCTATTGCTTTGAATATAGTATCTTATGTTTTTTCTATTTATTTAGATTTATTTAAAGGTTTTTCAATTACCTATGGAAGTTTAACAACATTAATTCTTATAATGATGTGGATTTATACATGTTTTTATATTATATTTTTAGGTGCAGAGATAAACAAAAGTACAAACAGTAAAGAAAAATAGTTTTGCAAAAAAATGTAAATTTTGTGTGAAAGTTTGCATAATGCTGTTGATAAATTTAATAATTAGTATTAAAATATGAAAGGTTGTCACGAAAAAAATATAATAAAAAAAAATAAGAAAGGAGAAAAAATGTTTAAACTAATAAAAAATTTTACAAAAAGAGAATGGCTTTTAGCATTAATGTGTTTAGTATTAGTAGTAACACAAGTATGGTTAGAACTAAAAATGCCTGATTATATGTCAGAAATAACTAAACTAGTGCAAACAGAAGGAAGTCAGATGAAAGATATTCTAATAAATGGAGGTTATATGCTTGCTTGTGCATTAGGAAGTTTAATTGCAGCAGTAATTACAGGTTATATAACATCAAGAATATCATCAAATTTTTCTAAGACAATTAGAAAAAAATTATTTAATAAAGTAGAAGATTTAGCAACACAAGAAGTAAAACAATTTTCTACAAGTAGTTTAATAACAAGAACAACAAATGATGTAACACAAATAGAAATGTTAATAGCAATGGGATTACAGCTATTAATAAAAGCACCAATAACTGCAGTATGGGCAGTAACAAAAATTTTAAATAAGAGCTGGCAATGGAGTGCAATTACAGCAGTAGCAGTAGCAATATTAATGTCTACAATAGCAGTACTAATGGTAATTGTATTACCAAGATTTAAGAAAGTACAAAAATTGATAGATAAATTAAATGGAGTAACTCGTGAAAATTTAACAGGAATAAGAGTTGTAAGAGCATTTAATGCAGAACAATATCAAGAAGAGAAATTTGATAAAGCAAATAATAATTTAACAAATCAACAATTATTTAACCAAAAAGTATTTGCTGTAATGCAACCAATGATGTATATAATAATGTATATGGTAACACTATCAATTTATTATGTAGGAGCTTATTTAATAAAAGATGCTGGAATGGCAGATAAAATACAATTATTTGGAGATATGGTAGTATTTAGTTCTTATGCAATGCAAGTAATAATGTCATTCTTAATGTTAGCAATGATATTTATGATGTTACCAAGAGCACAAGTATCAGCAAATCGTATTAATGAAGTATTAGATACAGAAATAAGCATAAAAGATGGAAAGATAAATACAAAAACAAATAATGAAGTTGGAACAGTTGAATTTAAAAATGTATCATTCAAATATCCAGATGCAGATGAATATTTATTAAAAGATATATCATTTAAAGCAAATAAAGGAGATACAGTAGCATTTATAGGATCAACAGGAAGTGGAAAATCAACATTAATAAACTTAATTCCAAGATTTTATGATGCAACAGAAGGTGAAGTTCTTGTAGATGGAATAAATGTAAAAGATTATACACAAGAATTTTTGCATAATAAAATAGGATATGTACCACAAAAAGCAGTAATGTTTAATGGAACAGTAAGATCAAATATATCTTATGGAGATAATGGTGAACAAAAGCCAACAGATGAACAAGTAAAAAAAGCAGTAGAAGTTGCACAAGGAACAGAATTCGTAGAAAAAATGGATGGGCAATATGATGCTCACATAGCACAAGGTGGAACAAATGTATCTGGTGGACAAAAACAAAGATTATCAATAGCCAGAGCAATAGCAAGAAATCCAGAAATATATATATTTGACGATAGTTTTTCAGCATTAGACTATAAAACAGATAGTGTATTAAGAAAAGAATTAAAAAAATATACATCAGATGCAACAAGTTTAATTGTAGCACAAAGAATAGGAACAATAATGAATGCAGATCAAATTGTTGTATTAGATAATGGTGTAATAGTTGGAAAAGGAACACACAAAGAGTTATTAAAAACATGTGAAGTATATAAACAAATAGCTCTATCTCAATTATCAAAGGAGGAATTAGAAAATGGCTAATAATCAATCAAGACCTCCTAGAAGAGGACCAATGGGCGGACCTGGAATGGGTTCAGGAGCTGGAGAAAAAGCTAAAGATTTTAAATCAGCAGTAAAAAGACTATTAAAAGAATTAGGTAAATTTAAAATATTAATTGTAATAGCACTAGTATTGGCAGTTGCAGGAGCAGTTTTATCAATTTCTGCACCAGATAGACTATCAAAATTAACTGATGAAATACAAGCAGGAATAGTTCCAAAAGTAGAAAATGGTCAAATGATAATGCCAGAAATGGATATGGAAGCAATAAAGTCAATTGCATTATCATTAGTTATTTTATATGCATGTAGTGCTATATGTACATTTATACAATCAATTTGTATGACAGAAGTTGCAAATAATTTTGCAAGAAGTTTAAGAACAAGAATATCAGTAAAAATAAATAAATTACCACTTAGCTATTTTGACAGACATCAATCAGGTGATACACTTTCAAGAGTAACAAATGATGTTGATACAATAGCACAAACAATGAACCAATCATTAGGATCATTAGTAAGTAATATAACATTATTTTTAGGCTCAATAATAATGATGTTTTATACTAACTGGATAATGGCATTAACAGCAATTGTATCAAGTTTACTTGGTTTTATGGGAATGTTTGCAGTATTATCAAAATCTCAAAAATATTTTGTTGCAAAACAAGAAGAACTTGGAAATTTAAATGGACATATTGAAGAAGTATATTCAGGATTAAATGTTGTAAAAGCATATAATGGTAAAAAAGAATCAGATCAAAAATTTGATGAATACAATCAAAAAGTATGTGAAGCAAACAGAAAGAGTCAATTCTTATCAGGAATAATGCAACCTATAATGAACTTTATAGGAAACTTTGGATATGTTGCAGTTTGTATAGTTGGAGCATTATTAACAATGAATAATATAATATCATTTGGTGTAATTATTGCATTTATAACTTATGTAAGATTATTTACAAACCCATTAGCACAAATTGCTCAAAGTATGACATCACTTCAATCAACAGCAGCAGCAAGTGAAAGGGTATTTGAATTTTTAGATGAAAAAGAAATGTCTGATCAATCAAATATAACAAAATCATTAGATAAAAATAATGTAAAAGGAAAAATTGAATTTGACAATGTTGTATTCCAATATGACAATAATGATAAGCCAACAATAAAGAACTTTACAGCAACTGCGGAACCAGGTCAAAAAATTGCAATAGTAGGACCAACAGGAGCAGGAAAAACAACAATGGTAAATCTTCTTATGAAATTCTACGATATAAATTCAGGAGATATAAGAATTGACGGAGTTTCAACAAAGGAATTATCAAGAGAAAATATACATAGTTTATTTACAATGGTATTACAAGATACATGGTTATTTGAAGGAACTATAAAAGAAAACATTATATATAATCAACCAAATGTTAGTGATGAAAGAGTAAAAGAAGTATGTAAAGAAGTTGGATTAGACCATTTTATTAGAACATTACCAAAAACTTATGATTCATATTTATCAGAAAATGATAGTGTTTCAGCAGGTCAAAGACAATTACTTACAATTGCAAGAGGAATGATACAAGATTCACCATTCTTGATATTAGATGAAGCAACATCAAATGTAGATACAAGAACAGAGGAATTAGTTCAGGTTGCAATGGATAAACTTACAGAAGGAAGAACATCATTTATAATTGCACATAGATTGTCTACAATAAAAAATGCAGATTTAATATTAGTAATGAAAGATGGAAACATTGTAGAACAAGGAAATCATGAACAATTAATGGCTAAAAATGGAGCTTATGCAGAATTGTATAATTCTCAATTTGAACTATAATATAAAAAATGTTTATGTAGAAAAACTTGACATAAAATAGACAAAGTGATATAATTTAAGAACTAAAACATTAGGAGGTTTTGGAAACATGATCATTGAAGAAATCTTGGACGCACGGGATGAGTGCGTCATGATGAAAATCACAGGAGAGAAAGTCAGGTTCAACCGACTTCGTTCGTTGTGCAAGAAGTACAACGACCAGGAGGGCAAGACATTTGACCTCTCTGCTGATGATTCTGCACTTTGGGTGCAGGTTAATCAATATCTCACAGACCTTGTCAAGGCTAAATAAGTATTAACCTTGAAAAAGAGGCTATGCTATGAAAATAGTGTAGCCTCTTTTTTATATTATTATAACAATTTTTCCAATTCTTTAATTTTATCACGTAATTCAGCAGCTTGCTCAAATTCCATTTTACTAGCATGTTCAAGCATTTCATCAGTAAGTTTTGAAATAGTAGATTGAATATCTTCTTCTTTTTCAAATTTATATTCAACACCAATATTTTCAGTTTGAATAGCCTTAATAGAATCTCTAATAGATTTCTTTATTGTTTTTGGAATTATATGATGTTCTTCATTATATGCTTCTTGGATAGAACGTCTTCTGTTAGTTTCACTAATAGCTTTTTCCATAGAATCTGTAAGAGAATCAGCATACATAATAACAGTTCCATCAGTATTTCTGGCAGCACGTCCAATTGTTTGAATTAAAGAACGTTCAGAACGAAGAAATCCTTCTTTATCAGCATCTAATATTGCTACAAGAGAAACTTCTGGAATATCAAGACCTTCTCTTAAAAGATTTATACCAACTAAAACATCAAATTCGCCTAAACGAAGCTTTCTAATAATTTCCATTCTTTCTAGTGCTTTTATATCTGAATGCATATAATTAACTTTAATATCTAAACTTTTTAAATAAGAAGTTAAATCTTCGGCCATCTTTTTTGTTAATGTTGTAACTAAAACTCTTTCTTTTCTTTCAACTCTAATTCTGATTTGTTCAATTAAATCATCAATTTGATTTGTAACAGGTTTTACCTCAATTTTAGGATCTAATAATCCAGTAGGACGAATAATTTGTTCAACAACATTTTTTTGTGAATGTTCTTTTTCATAATCACCAGGTGTAGCACTAACAAAAACAACTTGATTTATTCTATCTTCAAACTCATTAAAAGTTAGAGGTCTATTGTCATAAGCAGAAGGTAATCTAAAACCATATTTTACTAGAGAATCCTTACGTGCTCTGTCTCCATTATACATAGCTCTTACTTGAGGGATTGTTGCATGTGATTCATCAATTAGTAATAAGAAATCTTTTGGAAAGTAATCAAATAGGGTATATGGAGCACTTCCTGGCTCTCTACCACTAATATGTCTTGAATAATTTTCAATCCCTTGACAAAATCCAGTTTCTTTCATCATTTCCATGTCAAAATTTGTTCTTTCTTGTATTCTTTGTGCTTCAATTAATTTATTTTGACTTTTAAAATATTCAACTCTTTCATTCATTTCTTCTTCAATAGTTTTTAAAGCTCTTTCCATTTTGTCTTTTGAAGTAACATAATGTGAGTTAGGAAATATCATTACATGTTGTCTTGTTCCAATTGATTTTCCTGTAACAGGATTTATTTCAGAAATTTTTTCAATTTCGTCTCCCCAGAATTCAGCTCTTATGGCAGATTCACTTTTGTCTGATGGATAAATCTCTAAAATATCGCCTTTTGCTCTAAAAGTACCTCTTTTAAAATCAATTTCATTTCTAGAATATTGCATATTTATTAGTTTTTTCATGATTTTATCTCTAGGAATTTCCATACCAGGTCTTAAAGAAACAATCATATTTTCATAATCAATAGGGTCACCTAAACCATATATACAAGAAACAGAAGCAACTATAATAACATCTCTTGTTTCAAATAATGATGCTGTTGCAGAATGACGTAGTTTATCAATTTCATCATTAATAGAAGCATCTTTTTCTATATAAGTATCACTTTGAGCAATATAGCTTTCTGGTTGATAATAGTCATAATATGATACAAAATATTCAACATGATTTTCAGGAAAAAATTCTTTAAATTCTGAATATAGCTGACCTGCTAATGTTTTATTATGAGCTAAAACTAATGTTGGTTTTTGTACTTTTTGAATAATATTAGCCATTGTAAAAGTTTTTCCAGATCCAGTAACACCTAAAAGAGTTTGAAATTTTTTACCATGTTCTATACCATTTGATAGATATTCAATTGCTTGTGGCTGATCGCCAGTTGGTTTATATTCTGAATGTAATTTAAACATAAAAATCTCCTTATAATTTAGTGTAAATAGTATATCATATTTTTGAATATCTAACAATTGTTTGGTAAAAAATAATAAAAAAATTTTAAAATTAGTTCATTAAAAATTCATAATTATAATATAAGATATAAAAAATTAAGGAAGGAATGATTTTTATGAAAGAATTTGATCAAATATGTAAAGAAGTAGAAAATATGGATGTATTAACTTATGGAACAGTGCTAGCAGATAAAGCACTAACAATAATACCAGCATTAAATGAAATTACAGAGGATAAAATTGATGCTGTATCAATTTTTGCAACATTTGTAATAGGATCAATTGTTGCTGACGGAAAATTAGATGAAAATGAATATATTTTGTTATATCCAATGTTACATGCGTTTTTCGGAGATGATGTAAATTATGAAGAGTGCAAGAAAATAGCAAGAACATTTAGAAAAGAAGGAAAAGAATTAAAGAAATATGTTGATTATATGGTAGATGTATTAGGATTAGTTTCAGATGAATTAAAAGAAGATATAATAACAGTATGTTTATTAATATGTGCAATAGATGGACATATATCTTTGAAAGAAAAAAATTGGATAAAACAATTAATTAAATAACAACAATAAAAACTCCTTTTAGGGAGTTTTTTTAAATATATATTTATTGAAAAATTTTACAAAATATGTTAGTATACAAACATAATTAAAATTATATAATTAATAAAAAACGAAAGGATGAAAAAATGCTACAATTAAAAAATATAACTAAAAATTATCTATCAGGTGACAATGAAGTTCAAGCATTAAAAGGAATAGATATAGAATTTAGAGAAAGTGAATTTGTTTCAATATTAGGACAAAGTGGATGTGGAAAAACAACATTATTAAATATAATTGGTGGATTAGATAGATATACATCAGGAGACTTGATTATTAATGGAAAATCAACAAAGGAATTTAAAGATAAAGACTGGGACACATACAGAAATCATTCGGTAGGATTTGTATTTCAAAGCTATAATTTAATTCCACATCAAACAGTACTTGCAAATGTTGAATTAGCACTTACAATATCAGGCGTAGGAAAAGCAGAAAGAAGAAAAAGAGCAATAGAAGCACTACAAAAAGTAGGATTAGGAGATCAAATAAATAAAAAGCCAAATCAAATGTCTGGAGGTCAAATGCAAAGAGTTGCAATAGCAAGAGCATTAGTAAATGATCCAGACATATTACTTGCAGATGAACCAACAGGAGCATTAGATTCAAAAACATCAGTACAAGTAATGGAAATATTAAAAGAAATATCAAAAGATAGATTAATAATAATGGTAACACATAATCCAGAACTTGCTGAAAAATACTCATCAAGAATAGTAAAATTATTAGATGGAAAAATTATAGATGATTCAAATCCTTATAAATCTAGTGAAGAAGATGTAAAAAAATCCAAAGATAAAAAAGACAAATCAGGAAAAGCATCAATGAAATTTACAACAGCAGTAAGATTAAGCTTAAATAATTTAATGACCAAAAAAGGAAGAACATTTTTAACATCATTTGCTGGAAGTATCGGAATAATAGGAATTGCATTAATATTATCATTATCACATGGAATGCAAAGTTATATAAATAGAGTAGAAGAAGATACGCTTTCATCATATCCATTAACAATTCAAGAAGCTAGTATAGATGTAACAAGTATGTTAGAAGCAATGATGGGAAATGGAGAAAAAGAAGAACATAATGATAATAAAATATATTCAAGACCAATAGTAAATAATATATTAGAAACAGTATCTACTAAACTTCAAACAAATAATTTAGAAGAATTTAAAAAATATTTAGAAAGTGGAGATACAGATATAAAAAATTATATAAATGCTATTCAATATGAATATAATTTAAATTTAAATATATATAAACAAAATGAAGATAAGACATATCAACAAGTAAATCCAAGTAAAGTATTTGATGAATTAGGATTTGGAGAAATGATGGAATCAAGACAAAGCACATCATCAATGATGTCAGGTTCAATGACAATGACTCAAACTGATGTATGGAATGAAATGTTAGATAACCAAAATTTATTACAATCACAATATGACGTACTTGCAGGAAAATGGCCAACAAAATATAATGAAGTTGTTTTAATAGTTGATGAAAATAATGAAGTCAGTGATTATACATTATATTCTTTAGGAATAAAAGATATCAAAGAACTAAATGAATCAATGGAAAAAATAAAAAATAAAGAAAAAGTTGAGGCTGGTGAATCAGAGAGTTATTCTTATGATGATTTATTAAATTATAAATTTAAAATATTATTAAATACAGATTATTATAAAAAATCTGGAAATGCATGGCAAGATATGTCAAATGATGATGAATATATGAAGAATGTTGTAGATAATGCAGAAGAAATAACAATAGTAGGAATAATAAAACCAAATGAAGAAACAGTTTCATCATCAGGTGCAGGAATGATTGGATATACAAAAGAATTAAAAGAATATGTTATAAATAAAATTAATGAAACAGAAATAGTAAAAGAACAAAAAGAAAACCCAAGTATAAATGTATTTACAGGAATAGAATTCCCAGAAAATCAAAATAGTTCATTTGATTATTCACAATTAACAGATGAACAAAGAATATATATGGCAACATTGTCAGAAGCAGAATTAGCAGAGCTTATGAAAAATTATGCAGAAAATTCATCAGCAACTTATGATTCAAATTTATCAACACTTGGAGTAGTAGACTTAAATAAGCCATCAACAATAAATATATATCCAAAAGATTTTGAATCAAAAGATATGATTACAACAAGAATTAGTGAATACAATGATAAACAAACAAATGATGGAAAAGAAGAAAATGTTATAACATATACAGATATTGTAGGTGTTATGATGAGTTCTGTATCAACAATAATTAATGTAATAAGTTATGTATTAATTGCATTTGTTGGTATTTCACTAGTTGTATCATCAATAATGATTGGAATTATAACATATATATCAGTTTTAGAGAGAACAAAAGAAATTGGAATATTGAGAAGTATAGGAGCATCAAAGAAAGATGTTTCAAGAGTATTTAATGCAGAAACACTTATAATAGGATTAGTAGCAGGATTAATAGGAATTGTTGTCACATTATTGTTAAATATTCCAATAAATATGATAATAAAATCAATAGTTGGAATATCAAATATTTCTAAATTGCCTACAGCAGGAGCAATTATATTAGTTGTAATAAGTGTAGGACTAACAATGATTGCAGGATTAATTCCAGCAAGATTTGCAGCTAAAAGAGATCCAGTTGAAGCATTAAGAACAGAGTAAAGGGAGTAAGAAAAATGAAAGTAGTTGGAACAATGTTTTTTGAAAATGAAAAATTATTAATAGATAAGCCTCGTAAAAGACCAACTTATCAAATGATAGGAGGAAAAGTTGAAGAGGGAGAAACAACATTACAAGCAGCAATAAGAGAATGTCATGAAGAGCTTGGTGATGAAGCTATTTTTGATGAAGAAAAATTTGAATTAATAATGGAATTTGATGAAATTGCAACAAGTGATGGAATTACTCCAATACATTTCTATGTATATAAATATAATGGAAAACTTCAAGGAATTTTGAAAACATCAGAAGAAATAGAAAAATTTTTATGGTATGACACAGATATGAATAATAATATATTGTCAAATACATTAAAAAATGAAGTTGTTCCATATTGTAAGAAAAATAATTTAATAAAATAATTTAAAAAGGACTTCAATTTGAAGTTCTTTTTATATTGATTTTGATAATTGTTATTGATATAATAAAATCAAATAAAAAAGGAGAAGGAACAAATGAAATTAGAAGAAATATTAAGTAACTATGGAGGAAAAGTTCCCAATATAAGTTGGGATTATGATACTGATGCAATTGATGGAATAAGAAATAATGAGAAAATTGCAAGAGCAGCTATTGATGATTCAATTGAAGCACTACAAAATAATGATTTAGATAGATTTTATGAGTGTCAAGATTATTTTTATGAAGTATGTAATAACCTTTCTGGACATCCTTGGGGACAAAGCGCGAAAACTGAATTAGAAAAATATAGAGATGATGGAATTACTAAAATTGGAATTGAAAGATTTGAAAAGAAACAACAAGAATATAATGAATTACCAGATACTATATCAGATGAAGAACTAAAAGAAAAAATTGCAGAATTAAATCAAATGGCTTCAATATTTAATACAAAAGGATGTGAAGAAGCATACACAAATGCATGGAATAATTTGGGAGAAATTGTATCTAGAAGATTACAACAATTGGGAAATCAGTATGATTCAGCTATTCAACATATAGAATATCCAGAAAATGAGAAAAAATCAGAAGAATTACAATATCAGATTGAAGAAATGGAAAAAGAAATGTTTCCACAAGACAGATGGTTTCATGATAGAAGAATCACAGAACAAGGAATAGATATGCCAGAAATAATGAGTATGATAAAAGCCTGTGAACCATATAAAATTGTTAGAAAGCAAGTTCTTAGAGATGGTACTATAAAAGATGTTACACTAGTAGGAGAAAATTTTGCAGATAAAGAACGATATTTAAGGAGCGGAATGTTAGAGGGTGAAATCCAAAGAAAAACACAATATTTAGAGGCAAAATTAAAAATTTTAAAACAACATAGAGATATTGATGGAAATGAGTCAAGAATAAATGAATTGGAAAGCCAGCTAGAACAAATGCAAGATAGATTTGAAACCTTAAAAACTGGGAGACCAAATGAAATTGGACAACATCATAGGGCTAGAATAGAAGAAGAAAAAAGAATTCAATGGCAAATTAGAATAGAGAAAGAAAGAAAATTAGAAGCTGAAAAGGCTGCACAAATAGAACAAATATATCAAAAATATCAGGCTGAATTAGAAGAAATAGCTCAAGAACATGGAAGAATTATAGAGAATAAAGATAAAGAATCAGCAAAATTTCAAAAGATTGCAGATAATTATGTTAATACTTGTGCAGGTTTTCCAGATAATCAATCTGTTTCATCAGAAGAAATAAAAAAATGGATGGATATTATAGTAGATGAAATAGCTCGTAAAAGTAATGAAGTTGAAAGAGTTGAAAAAATTCAAAGTGACATAAGCGATCAAATAGATAGTGTAAAAAAGTTACTTGAAAAGAGAGAAAAAACATTAACTTGGGAGGAAAAAAGGGATATTGCCTATGCAAACGGATATGGAATAAGTTCATTAGATGAAAAGGCATTGTTAAGGATAATAGATAAGAAAATTTTTGAATTAAGAGGAAAAGTAAAAAAACAGCCAAGATTTATTGTAACAGAAGAAGAATATCAAAAAGAAGAAGAGTTAGAGGATTTTAAAAAGGAAATACAGCATAGAGAGGAACAAAGGGAAGCAGAAGAACAGAGAAAACAAGAAGAGGAAGCACAAAGAAAAGCAGAAGAGCAGAGAAAGCAAGAAGAGGAAGCGCAGAGAGAGGCAGAAGAACAAAGAAAACAAGAAGAGGAAGCGCAGGGAGAGGCAGAAGAACAAAGAAAACAAGAAGAGGAAGCACAAAGAAAAGCAGAAGAACAAAGAAAACAAGAAGAGGAAGCACAGAGAAAGGCAGAAGAACAAAGAAAGCAAGAAGAGGAAGCACAGAGAAAAATAAATGAACAAATAAGACAAGAGATGCAAAAATCAAGTAAAACTTATGAACAACCAGAAGAAGAAAAGTCAAAACCAAGGGAAGAAAACATAAGAGATACTGTAGAAAATGAAAAATTACCACAAAAAAGTGAAGAACAAAGAATAAGTGTAAACTTATGGATGAATCGATTTAATAATTGGTACAATAGTTTAAATAGATTATCACAAAAAGCTAAGACTAAAGTAATACAAATGAAAAAAGATATAGTTGATGCAATAAGAGAAAAAATGCAGAAAACAAAAGAAAATGAAAAAAGTCAGGATGCGCAAGATGAAGAAAGGTAGGAAAAAAATTGAAAAAAGAATATATGGAGGCATTTGCAGAAGTAAATGAGATTATAAAATTAATGCCAATACAATTACAAGATAAATTGCCAAAAAAGTTCTGTGAAATGATAGAAGAAGAAATGGACAAAACATATTTTACAGATATTAAGGAACCATTAGAAAATTGCAAGTTAAAAGATGAAACAATAGTCATTTTAGGATTAATGTATAGAGATTTTTTATGTGATCTACAAAAAAGAAAAGAATTACAAGAAAAAGACGAAAAAGAAATACAAGAGATGCAACAATTGCTTGAAAAAGAAATGCACGAAAAATATAATCCAGATGATATTTTCAAAAAAAGAATAAAGGATAATAAAGAAGAAAATATTGAAAGTAAAGAAATGATTGTTATTCAAGAAGAGAAATGGTATCAAAAAATATTTAATATTATAAAAAAATTTTTCAAAAGAAATAATACATAGAAAAAAAGGACTTCAATTTGAAGCTCTTTTTGTATTAATGTTTTAATAAAGGTTAAACTAACAAAAAGGAGAAAAAGTTATGTTTAAACCACAAGCGATATATTATGAAAAAGAAATAGAAAATTATCAATTAGGAAAAGCACTATTAGAAAAATATAAAGAAGTACCCAAAATCCTTATAGAAAATCATAATAATATAGAAGAAATGAGAAAAAAGAATAATAGTGAATTTCCAAAAATAAAACAAAATCTAATAATAGGAATAAGAAAAACACATAAATTTGTAGAAAACCATAAAACATCAGATTATTTAGTACCATATACCTCATCAGGATGTACTGCGATGTGTTTATATTGCTATTTAGTATGTAATTACAATAAATGTGCATATTTAAGATTATTTGTAAATAGAGAGCAGATGCTTGAAAAAATAATAAAAACAGCACAAAAAAGTGAAAAAAATCTAACATTTGAGATAGGAAGTAATAGTGATTTAATATTAGAAAATACAATAACAAATAATTTAGTATGGACAATAGAAAACTTTGTAGATACATCAAAAGGACAATTAACATTTCCTACCAAATTTGACATGGTAGATCCAATTTTGCCATTAAAACATAATGGTAAAATCACAATAAGAGTAAGTATGAATCCAGAAGAAATCATAAATAAAGTAGAATTCGGAACATCAAGATTAAAAGGAAGAATAGAAGCTATAAATAAATTAGCAGAAGCTGGATATAAAGTTGGAATATTAATTGCACCAGTAATCTTAGTAGAAAATTGGAAAGAATTATATACAAATCTAATTCAAAGATTAAATAGTGAACTATCTGAAAAAGTAAAAAAGCAAGCATTTTTTGAAATTATATTTATGACATATAGTTTTATACACACAAAAATAAATGAAGAAGCATTTCAAAATGCTATAAATTTATATAATACAGAAATAATGACAGGAAGAGGAAAAGGAAAATATTCATATAAACAAGATATTAGAAAAGAAGCGGAAAATTATTTAAGAGAACTTATGAAAAAATATTTTCATGATAATACAATTGAATATATAGTATAAAAATAGTTATAAAATTCTAATAACCTCCATATACATTAATAAAAAGATGTATAGAGGAGGTTTTATTATGGAAATAACAAAAGAAACTATAAGAGTAAAAAGAGTAATAGCTGAAAAGAAGGAAATAATCAATGTACAAGGAGATATGATTGTACCAGATTCAAAACCAGATATATTAAGTACAGTAAATACAAGTGGAAGTGTTTGTATTTATAAAAAAGAAATCATGGAAGGAAAAATAAGATTAGATGGAAATGTATTGACTTATGTTATGTATTTTGCAGATGGAGAAAAAAATACATTAAGAGGTTTAAATACAGGATTAGACTTTTCAGAAAATATTGTTGTAAGTGAATTAGAAGCTAATATGGATGTTGAAATTATACCTGTTTTAAAAGCAATAGAATGTAAGATATTAAATGGAAGAAAAGTAGGTTTAAAAGCAACATTAGAAATTAATATAAAAATTTTTTCAAAAGATGAAACTAGTATAATTAGTCAAATTGAAGATTCAAATATACAATTATTAAGTAAAAACAAAAAGATAAATTCATTAGTAGGAGATGGAAAAACAAAAGCTTATGTTAAAGAAAATATTTCAATTTCATCAACAGATAATTTAGCAGAAATACTAAATGTTACAGCAAATTTAGTAGATAAGGATAATAAGATAAGTTATAACAAAGTATTAGCCAAATCAGAAATCGAAATAAAAATAGTATATTTAACAGAAGAAGGAAAAATAGTATCTTGTACAAATAGAGTACCACTTGTAGGATTTATAGATATGCAAGATATAAAAGAAGATAATATAATAGAAACAAACTATCTCGTAAAAAATATATTGATAAAACCAAATTCAATAGAAGAACATTCAGTATATTTTGAAATGGAAGTAGAAATAAGTTGTTTTGCTTATGAAAATAAAGAAATAAAAGTTATAGAAGATATGTATTGCCCAGGAGAAAAAGTAGAATTTGATTCAAACACATTAAAAACAATTGCAAACAGAAGAATAAGAAAAAATACATGTTCAATAAGAGAAAAGGTAAATGCTCCAGAAATTGGAGATGATAGTATAATAGATGTATTAATATATGCAAATATGTTAAAAGAAAATCGTTTAAATGGAAAAATAATAATAGAGGGAGAACTAAATCTAAATATAATTTATACAGATAATTCAAGTATAGGAGTAAATACAAAACAAATATCAATTCCTTATGAGCAAACTATAGATGAAGTTGATGGAAATTGTAGATTTGATACACAAATAGAAACAAACTCACAAGAAATATCGGCTCAAAATGGAGTTATTTCAGTAAATGTTGATCTTGGAGTAAATACAATAACTTATGAAGACACAGAAATTCCTGTAATAAATAACATTACAGAAGAGCCAATGGATGAGATGGAAGATTATAGTGTTATTATATATGTTGTAAGATCAGGAGATACATTATGGAAAATAGCCAAAAGGTATGGAAGTACAGTAGATGATATAGTTAGAGTAAATGGAATTGAAAATCCTGATAGAATTAATGTTGGTGAAAAAATATATATACCTAAATATGTGTTAAAAAGAGCTCAAGAACCAATTGTAATAAATTAAAATGGATAAAATATATTCAAGAAAGAGGTTTATATTAAAGCCACTTAAAATTTTTTACAATCAAAATCCCAAAAACAAAATAATAGGAAAAATAATAAGATTTATATCGATTATTATAGTTAGTATTTATGGGTTCAAAATTAGTTTTGATTATCTAGAACCAATATATGAAAATTTGTGTAATGAAAAAATAAGAACAATTGCTACAATAGTAACAAATGAACAATCAACAATTGTTATGAATAATTATAAATATGATGATTTGTATACTATTGAAATTGATTCAGAGGGAAATATAACTGTAATCAGAGCAAATGTAGTACCAATTAATAATATGATTTCTGATTTAACAGAAAGTGTTCAAAAAAGATTAGAAAAAACTTCATCAGACAAAATACAAATTCCACTAGGTGCATTAACAGGAATATATTTATTTTCAGGTTTTGGACCCCAAATTCCAATAAAAGTAGCAATCACTGGAAGTGTAGATTCCGATATAAAAAGTGAATTTTATTCACAAGGGATAAATCAAACATTACATAGAGTATATGCAGTAATTTGTTGTAACATGTCTGTATCAACTCCAATGCAAAATTATTTACAAAAAGTAGAAAACAAAGTAATTATAGCAGAACACGTTATAGTCGGAAAAATTCCAGAAAACTATTATAATTTAGAAGGATTTGAAACTCCACTGGAAACTTTAAATGTAACAAATTAAATGAATTTAATTATTAGAAATGACTAATAATTAGATTCATTTTTATTATATAGAAAAAATTAAATTATGTAAAAAGCTTGCTATTTTTACATAAAAATAGTAAAATAGATATGACAAAATAGAGACTAAAAATAGGAGGTAAAAAAGTGTCAAAGCCAACAGTCGCAATAATAGGAAAACCAAATGTAGGAAAATCAACATTTTTTAATTATATAGTTGGAAGTAGAATATCAATAGTTGAAGATACACCAGGAGTTACAAGAGATAGAGTATATGCAGAATCAAACTGGAGAGGAAGAACATTTACAGTAGTAGATACAGCAGGAATAGAGCCAGAAAGTGATGATATTATAATATCTCAAATGAGAGAACAAGCAAAAATTGCAATCGAAATAGCTGATGTAATAGTATTTTTAACAGATGTAAAACAAGGTGTAACAGCAGCAGATGAAGAAATAGCTACAATGTTAAGAAAATCAAAGAAACCAGTAGTACTAGTATGTAATAAAGCAGATAATATGGGAAGAGACAAAAATGAAATATACGAATTTTACAATTTAGGAATGGGAGAACCATATCCTGTATCAGCAGCAAATGCTTTAGGAATAGGAGATGTATTAGACGCTATATATGATAATTTTCCAGAAAAAGATGAAAATGAAGATGATGATGGTAGAATAAAAGTAGCAGTTATAGGAAAGCCAAATGTAGGAAAATCATCATTAATAAACAAAATATTGGGAGAAAATAGAACAATTGTAAGTAATATTGCAGGAACAACAAGAGATGCAATAGATACAGAATATGAAAACGAATATGGAAAATATGTATTAATAGATACAGCTGGAATTAGAAGAAAAAGTAAAGTTTCAGAATCAATTGAAAAATTTAGTATAATGAGAACATTATTAGCAATAGAAAGAGCAGATGTATGCTTAATGATGATTGATGCAACAGAAGGAGTAACAGATCAAGATGCAAAAATCGCAGGAGAAGCACATGAAGCAGGAAAAGGAATAATAATAGTTGTAAATAAATGGGATGAATATGAAAAAGAAACAGGAACATTAGAAAAATACAAAAAAGAAATATATGCAAAATTATCATATTTATCTTATGCACCAGTAATATTTATATCAGCAAAAACAGGACAAAGAGTAGATAAATTATTTAATATGATAAATAATGTAGCAGAACAAAATGCAATGAGAATATCAACAGCAATGTTAAATCAAGTAATAAATGAGGCAATTGCAATAGTTCAACCACCAACAGATAAAGGAAAAAGACTAAAAATATTATATGGAACACAAGTAAGTACAAAACCACCAACATTTGTAATATTTGTTAATAATAAAGAATTATTCCATTTTTCTTATGAAAGATATTTAGTAAATCAAATAAGAAAAGAATTTGGATTAGAAGGAACACCAGTAAGAATGATAGCAAGAGAAAAAAGAGAGAAAGGGGAAAAAGAATAAAATGTTTGCATATATATTAGTAATTTTAGTTGCCTATTTATTAGGAAGTATAAGTTTTTCAGTAATAATAAGCCAAAAAATGGCAGGATTTGATGTTAGAGAAAAAGGAAGCGGAAATGCAGGAGCAACAAATGTATTGCGTTCTGTTGGAAAAAAAGCAGCAGTATTAACATTATTATGTGATTGCTTAAAAGGAGTAGTTGCAGTACTATTTGCAGTAGTTGTTGGAAAAATAGCTTCAAATTCAGATAAAGCATTATTAGTTCAACTTGCAGGAATAGCAGTAGTTGTAGGACATACATTTCCTATATTCTTTGGATTCAAAGGAGGAAAGGGTGTTGCGACATCATTAGGAGTACTACTAGTAACAAATTGGCAAATAGGATTAATTTGTTTAGTATTTGCATTAGTATTAATGGCATTAACAAAAATGGTATCTATGGGATCTGTTGGAGCAGCAATACTATTTCCAGTACTAGTATTATTTATAAAAACAAACTTCATAGTTACAGAAGGAAGCGGATATTTAATATATAGTATTATACTTGCTGTATTAGTTGCATTTAATCATAGAAGCAATATAAAAAGAATATTAAATGGAACAGAGAACAAATTAAATTTTAAAAAAGCATAAGAAAAATCAAATGAAAGGAAAATATCAAATGAAAAACATAGCGATAATTGGTAGTGGAAGCTGGGGGGTAGCTTTAGCCATACATTTAGCCAAATTAGGAAACAAAATAAAATTATGGTCTTTTTCAGAAGAAGAAAGAGATTTAATCAATAAAGAAAAGAAATGTAAATTTTTACCTAATGTAAAAATAGTAGATGGAATAGAATGTAGCACATCTTATAAAGAAGTAATAGATGGATCAGACTTTATAATACATGTTACTCCTTCAAAATTTACAAGAAGTACAGTAAAAGAATATAAAGAATATGTAAAAAATCAACCAATAGTTATATGTTCAAAAGGTTTTGAAGAAAAAACATTAATGACACTTGATGAAGTAATTCAAGAAGAATTACCAAATACAAAAATAGCAGTATTATCAGGCCCAAGCCATGCAGAAGAAGTTTCAATAGCAATGCCAACAGTACTTGTAGTTGCTTCAAAATATGATGCATTACTAAAATTAGTTCAAGACACATTTATGTGTGATACAATGAGAATATATACATCAAGAGATGTAAAAGGAGTAGAACTAGGTGGAGCATTAAAAAATATAATAGCATTTTGTGCAGGAGTAGCAGCAGGAATTGGATTAGGAGATAATACATTTGCAGCACTTATAACAAGAGGTCTTTCAGAACTTTCAAGATTAGGGGTTGAATTAGGAGGACAAAAAGAAACTCTATATGGTTTAAGTGGTTTAGGAGATCTAATAGTTACATGTTTAAGTGAACATAGCAGAAATAGAAAAGCAGGAAAATTAATAGGACAAGGTAAAAATTTAGAGGAAACAAAAAAAGAAGTTGGAATGACAATAGAAAGTATTGATAATATTCTAGTAGCACATGAATTAGGAAAAATACATGGAATAGAAATGCCAATTGTTGAGGCTGTTTATGGAATAGTATATGAAAATTTAGAACCAAAGCAAGCTGTTAGTATGTTAATGAATAGAGCAAGAAAAAATGAAGACTAAATATAATAATATTGTAGAAATTGTTAATAATATTTAATAAAATATAATATTAAATTTGTAAAAAGAAAGGAAATGGTAAAAATGGGATTTTTTGATACTATTGGAAAAAAAGCAAGTGAGGCTTATAGTGCAACAACTAAAAAAACAGGAGAAATTGCAAAAGAAACAAAACTAAAAATGAAAATTGCAGAAAATAAATCAAAAATAAATGATTTATATGAAGAAATAGGAAAAAAAGTTTACGAAAAACATGTAAAAGATGAGAGCATTGATATAAAATCTGAATTAGAAGATGAATGTACAAAAATTGATGTATTAGCAAGTGAAATAAAATCATGTCAAACATCAATTTTAGAATTAAAAGATAGAAAAAAATGTCCAAAATGTGATTCTGAAATAGATTCAAATGCTGTATTTTGCCCAAAATGTGGTGAAAAACAACCAGAAGAAACAGTTGTAGAGGCTGAAATTGTTCCAGATGAAACAACAGAAGAGTCAAAAACAGAAGAAAGTACTGAAGTAAAAACAGAAGAAAAAGAAACATCAACTGAAAACGAAGAAAATAAAGTAGAGGGTGAAGAATAATAAACACATAAAGGAGTGTATAATATGTCTATATTTGCAAGACAAGGAGAATATGAGCCTTGTGGAATATTTACAAAAGGACACTTGATATTATTTTTTGCAACAATTTTAGGAATAAAAATTGCATTAAAAAATACAGTAAACAAAACACATAAAGAAGTAAAAGATATAATAAAAAAATGCACAATAGCAATGTGGATTTTTGAAATAATAATTATAGCATTTAAACTTTGTACAGGAGATCCTAAAAACTTAAATAATTATGTACCATTATATTACTGTAGCTTACTTTTATATGCTGGATTAATAAGCTCTTATGCTAAAAACAGTTTAAAAAGAGTTGGAGATGTATTTTTAGCAACAGGTGGAATTGTTGGAGGATTGGTATTTATAATATATCCATCAACATCACTTCCATCATATCCAGCATTTCATATAGTAAGTATACATAGCTTTTTATTTCATGGAATAATGATTTATTTAGGATTATTAATAAATAAAACAAAATATATAGAATTACAAGGTTCAGATATAAAATATTATTCTGTACTAGTTGGTTGTATATGTGTATTAGCATATATAGTAAATAGTATATTTGGAAGTAATTTGATGTTTATATCACAAAACTTTCCGGGAATGCCAATTGAAATAATATATTATGCAACAGGAAGATTCTTTACTCTAATAATGAGTTTGGGACAAATGATATTACCATTTTATATTATTTATGGAATCATAAAACTAACAGAAAAATTAAAGCAACCAAAAATAGAAACAGCTTTGGTAGTAAAAAGTTAATAAAATCCATTGACAAAAAAATATTATACTATATAATGATTATAGTATAAAATAAGGAGGAAAATTATGAAAAAGCAAATGCCAATAATAATTGCAGTTGTAGTTATTGTCGCAATAGTAGCTGTATTTACAGTTATTGCTGTAAAAAACAAAAATTCATCAAATGTAGGAAGAATAGAAACAGTTCAAGATATGAAAAACATGATGAATACAGTTTATTCAAGAGCTAAAGAAGGATTACCTTCATTAGAAGTAACAGAAATTGATGCAACAGATGCAGATCAAGTAGAAATGTTTACAGGATTAAAATCAACAGAAAATGTAGAAAAAGTAGTTGTATTAGAACCATTAATGAGTTCACAAGCATATTCTGCAGTTGCAGTAAAAGTAAAAGACGGAACAGATGTAGAAAAAACAAAACAAGAAATATTAGATAACATAAATATGAGTAAATGGATTTGTGTTTCTGCAGAAAAATTATATATGACAAATAATGGTAATGTAATATTTTTTGTAATGTCAGATGAAGATTGGGCAAAAACAACTTATACAGAATTTAAAAAATATGTAAATAATGAAGTCGGAAAAGAATTAGAAAAAACAGGTGAAGATGGAGGAGAACTTCCACCAGAAATGATAGTACAATAATAAAAAACAAAGCTTCCAAATTTTTGGAAGCTTTGTTTAGTAGGAGGAAAAATGCTATTTACAAATATTAGTTTTATATATTATTTTTTGCCAATAGTAATAATAGCATATTTTATAGTACCCAAAAAATTAAAAAATGTAGTATTATTACTAGCATCTATGATATTTTATTTTTATGGAGAACCAAAATATACATTTTTAATGATAGCAGAAATATTAGTTGCTTATGTTGGTGGAATATTAATAGGAAAAAATAAAAATAAAAGCATATTAATAGTAACTGTTTCAATACATATAATATTATTATGTATATTTAAATATACAGATTTTATAATAACAAATTTGAACAATATTTTTAATTTAAATTTGGATTTATTACGACTTGCATTACCAATTGGAATATCATTTTATACATTTCAAATAATAAGTTATGAAATAGATGTTTATAAAGGAAAAGTAAAAGTTCAAAAGAATTTATTAAAATTAGCAACTTATGTATCATTATTTCCACAATTAATAGCAGGTCCGATTGTAAGATATGAAACAATAGAAAAAGAACTAGATAACAGAACACATAGTTTTGAAAACTTTTCTAATGGAGTAAGAAGATTTACTTTTGGATTAGCAAAAAAAGTTATAATAGCAAATCAGTTAGGCGAATTATGTCAAAAATTTAGTAATACAGATGAAAAAAGTGTAATATTTTATTGGATGTTTGCTATAGGATATATGTTACAAATATATTTTGATTTTTCAGCATATTCAGATATGGCAATAGGATTAGGAAGAATATTTGGATTCCATTTCTTAGAAAACTTTAATTATCCATATATTTCAAAGAGTATAACAGAATTTTGGAGAAGATGGCATATATCATTGGGAACATGGTTTAAAGATTATGTTTATATTCCATTAGGAGGAAGTAGAGAAGGAACAAAGAAATTAATAAGAAATATATTAATAGTATGGGCATTAACTGGAATATGGCATGGTGCAAGTTGGAACTTTGTTATATGGGGATTATTATTTGGAATAATATTACTTATAGAAAAATTGTGGCTTGGAAAATATATAGAAAAATTACCTAACATTTTAAAAAGAGTATATATAATATTTATAGTAATGATAAGTTTTATAATATTCAATTCTAATAATATGCAAGAAGCTTGGACAAATATTATAGGATTATTTGGAATAAATGGTGAACCAATTATAAATAATTACACAATCTATTATTTAAAAAGCTATTTGAGTATAATAGTAATAGCTATAATTGGAGCTACACCAATAGTAAAAAATATAATAATCAAATTAAAAAGTAAACCAACTTTTGACAAAATAATAAATCTTTTAGAACCATTAATTATAATTGTGTTATTAGTTGTAGTTACAGCTTACTCAGTTGATAATTCATATAATCCATTTTTATATTTTAGATTTTAAAAAGGAGGAAATATGTCAGAAAAAATAAAAAATATAATAATAACAATAGTATTTTTAATAATTATTATAATACCATTTTTTATAAACATTATAAAAAAAGACACACAAATATCTATATCAGAAAGAAGAAAACTAGAACAATTTCCTGAATTTACAATATCAAAATTATTTGATGGAACCTTTTTTGAAAAATTTGAAAAATATACAATGGATCAATTTTGGAAAAGAGAAGAATTTAGAAAAATAAAAGTAAATACAGAATTAAAAGTATTAAATAAAAAAGATTATAATAATTTATATGAATATAAAGGATATTTAATAGAACAGATATATCCAATAAATGAAAAATCAATTTTAAACATTGCAAATAAGATAAATCAAATAAAAGAAAAATATTTAACAGAAGATAATAATATTTATTATTCAATAATACCAGATAAAAATTATTTTGTAGATAATGGAAACTTAAAGATAGATTATGAAAAACTAGAAAAAGAAATGAATGAAAATTTGCAATTTGGCAAATACATAAATATATTTGATATATTAAAATTAGATGATTATTACAAAACAGATTCGCATTGGAAACAAGAAAACTTAATAAATGTTGCAAAAAAAATTGGACAAGAAATGAATATAGAATTACAACAACAATATGAAGAAAAAACAATAACAGAATTTAATGGAGTATATTCAGGAAGATTAGCCATTAGTAATGAAAAAGATAAAATAAAGGTTCTTACAAATTCAATTCTTGAAAATTGTAAAGTATATAATTATGAAAAAGAAGAGTATACATCAATATATAATATGGATAAAATAAATTCAGTTGATAAATATGACATATATCTATCAGGTTCAGTTCCATTAATTTCAATAGAAAATCCTCAAAATGAAAATGGAAAAGAATTAATAGTATTTAGAGATTCGTATGCAAGTAGTTTGATTCCATTATTAATTGAAGGATATAGTAAAATAACATTAATAGATACGAGATATATATCATCACAAATATTAGATAAATATGTAGAATTTTCAAATCAAGATATATTATTTGTATATAGTACACTATTAATAAATAATAGTACAACATTAAAATAACAAAACAAGGTGGGGAGAAAATGAAATTAGTTATACAAAGAGTAAAAAAAGCAGAAGTAAAAGTAGATGGACAAACAGTCGGAAAAATTGATGAAGGTTTTTTAGTATTAATAGGAATAAAAATAGGAGATACTAAAGAACAAACAGATTATTTAGTAAAAAAATTGTGTAATTTAAGAGTTTTTTCAGATGAAAATGGGAAAATGAATAAAAGCTTAAATGATGTAAAAGGAAAATTATTAATAGTATCACAATTTACTTTATATGCAAATTGTTCAGATGGAAATAGACCGTCATTTATAGAGGCTGCTCGTCCAGAAGAAGCAATTCCACTTTATGAATACTTTTGCAATGAATGTATGAAGAAAAATATAGAAGTACAAAAAGGAATATTTGGAGCAGATATGAAAGTAGAATTATTAAATGATGGACCTGTAACAATAGTTATGGAAAAATAAAAATCAATGTAGATTTTCTACATTGATTTTTTATATTAATTATTATTTAACATATTCATTTAATGGTTTTATTTTGAAATTTAATTCCCCAAATTCGCAAGTAGGAACATATCCTGGTTTAGAATTTATTACATCAGGAATTCTATTTACAATAGAAGCACATGTTAATTCAACAGTAGCAGGTTTTGCAACAACTATAGTTGTATCTGGTTCACCATAAATAGTCCATTCATTTTTATCAAATTCATCTGGAGCATAAACTTTACCAATACATTCACTTTCAATTGTAATTCCTTCTTCAGTTTCTGTTGTAACTACAGCACTCATTCCTGTTGCATCACCAGCTTTAACAGTCATTCCTAATGTAGAAGAATATAAATCTTCTTTATAAGTTTGAGGTACGCATTTTTGTCTTTGAGATTTAACTGTTAAACCTAATTTCTCACATAACCAACCATTAACATTCCACATGTAAGAAGGTAAATATTCACCACTTTCTATAATTTTTTGTCTATCTTCATCACTAATTCTATCAACAGAAGCAACTTCTTTATCAAAATCTTCAAGAGTTAGTCCAGCTCCATGAGCTTTAGCTAAAGCAATACCATATTCTTCAACATTATAGCTTGAACTTCCTTTAATTTTTGTTATTTTTTGTGTTGAACCAGCTATTGAAGAAATTAATTGTCCCCAATAAATATCTTGATATCCACTTCCAGTAATTGTACAATTATTTTCTTTTGCAAGTTTATCAATTTTTTCTGTTAATACAGGGTTTGAATTTTCTGGGTAAAATGCTTCTTCACATGTTGTTATTGCATTTAATCCTAATTCTGCACATAGCATTAATGGGTTTTCTAAGTCTTTTATTAAACTCATTGTTGTAACAATTACAATATCTGGTCTTGTTTCTTCTAGCATTTGTCTTGCATTTTCAGCACTTACAACAACTACGCCTTTGTTTTCTGTACCTAATATTTCCCCAATATCTTTTCCGATTACTTTTGGATTTACATCTACAGCTCCTACAATTTCTCCACCTTTTTCATATACATATCTCATTGTATATAAACTCATTTTGCCTACACCATATTGAACTACTTTTACTTTTCTTTCCATAAGAAAGACCTCCTTTTCTGGCCAATATTGGCTCATGTAAATTTTAAAATTAAGTAATGTCATTGTGCAAAAACATTGTATCAATATTATTTACGAAAATCAAGTGAATTATAAATTTATTTTGCTATGAGTTTTGTCAAAAAATATTGAAAAAAACATATATTATGATATAATCATAAAAAATCGATGGAGAAATAAAAGTAAAGGAAGAGGCAAGAAAAAATGAGAAAACAAGTAGATGTTTTATTAGCAACATATAATGGTGAAAAGTACTTAAAACAACAGATAGAAAGTATTTTAAATCAAACATATAAAAATATACATTTGATTATTTCAGATGATTGTTCAACAGACCAAACAAGAAAAATATTAAAAAGATATGAAAGACGTGAAAATGTAACTATATATTATCAAGAACAAAATCTTGGATATATAAGAAATTTTGAATTTTTACTAAAAAAAGTTTCAAATGAATTATATATGCTTTCAGATCAAGATGATGTATGGGAAAAAGAAAAAATAGAAAAATCTGTAGCAAAACTAGAAAAAGAAAATCTTGATTTAGTATTCGGAGACTTAGAAGTTGTTGATGAAAACTTAAAAACAATATATAAATCATTTAACAAATATATGAAAATTGATAGAAAAATAAAAAAATATATTGGAGATTATAGATTACAATATTTATATAATTGTATTACAGGATGTACAATTCTTTCAAAAAAAGAATTTATAGATAAAATTTTACCATTGCCAAAAAACTCTAAATATATGGTTCATGATTATTGGATTGGATTAGTTGTAGCTTTAAATGGAAAACTAGGGTGTTTAGAAGAAACATATATTAAATATAGGCAACATGGAAATAATCAAATAGGAATAGTAAAACAATCATATAAATATAAAAAGCTAGAACAAGTAAGAAACTTGTTTTTAGATGTAAAAATAGGAATATTTAGTAGTTATGTAGAAAATGAGCAAGTATTTCCTGACAATTTAAAAGAACAAAATAAAAAAGCATTAGAATATTTTAAAATGTTAAAAAATAAAAAATATTTTAACTTTAGAGGATGGAAAATATTTTACAAACTATATAACACAGAAACATTTATGTATTTTATAGAAAATTTTGCAATATTAAATTTACCATTTTTAACAAGTATAATATTTTCAATAAGATACAAAATTTTAAAGTTATTTGGAAAAAGATAAAAAAAATCACAAAAAATTTACAAATGAGAGAAAAACATAGAAAAGGGGACAATAATTTACAAAAACTTTGTCCCTTAACTATTGCAAAAAAAGTATATTATTGATATGATAAATGTGAATAAAAACGTAAGAATAAATTAAAAAAATGACCGAAGGGGAAATAAAAATGATAGAATTTAAAAATGTCTGTAAAAAATATGGAACAGGAACAGAAGCAGTTAAAAATGCCAGTTTTAGAATAGACAAAGGAGAATTTGCCTTTTTAGTAGGTTCTTCTGGAAGTGGAAAATCAACTCTTATAAAATTAATTTTAAAAGAAGAAGAACCAACAACAGGAAGCATAATAATAAATGGAAGAGACACAACATTTTTAAAACAAAGTAGAGTTCCATTTTTAAGAAGAAGTATGGGAATAGTATTCCAAGACTTCAGATTATTACCAGACAAAACAGTGTATGAAAATGTAGCGTTTGCAATGTATATAGTAAAAGCAACACCAAGACACATCCGTAGACAGGTACCAATGGTATTATCACTAGTTGGATTAAGTGGTAAAGCCAAAATGTATCCAAATGAATTATCAGGAGGAGAGCAACAAAGAGTAGCATTAGCAAGAGCTTTAGTAAATAATCCTACAATGATAATAGCAGATGAGCCAACAGGAAACTTAGACCCAGATACAGCATGGGATATAATGAATTTACTAAACGAAATAAATATGAGAGGAACAACAGTTGTTGTTGCAACACACGCCAAAGACATAGTAGATCAAATGAAAAAGAGAGTAATACATATAGAAAAAGGCGTAATAATAAAAGATGATAAAAAAGGTGGGTACGATTGTGAGATTTAATGTTATAAGTTATTTATTTAAAGAAGGAATATTAAATGTATTCAAAAATAAAAAATCAACAATTTCATCTCTAATGATAATGTGTGCAACTATGTTAATATTTGGAATATTTTTTGTTATTGGAGAAAACATTAACTCATTTGTAAAAAGTGTCGAAGATGCACAAGGAATAAGTGTATATTTAGTAAATACAGCAACAGATGAAGAAATAGAAAGAGTTGGAGAAGAAATACTACAGATAGATGGAGTAAGAGATGCAAAATATATATCAAAAGAAGAAGCACTTGAAAAGATGAGAGATCGTCTAGGAGATTCAATGGTTGAAGGATATATAGAAAGAAATATATTCCCAGCATCTTACGAAGTAACACTAACAAATTTGGAATTAAATGAAGAAGTTCAACAAAACATTTTAAAAATAGAAAATGTAGATGAAATACGTTCAAGCAATTTAGTAATAGATCAAATAATTAGATTAGCAAAAGGTATAAAAGTAGTTACATGGGTAATTTTAGTATTATTAATTATAATATCAACAGCAATTATATCAAATACAATAAAATTAACAGTACATGCAAGAAGAAAAGAAATATCAATAATGAAATATGTTGGAGCAACCAACAGTTTTATTAGATGGCCATTTTTAGTTGAAGGTATGATTATAGGTGTACTTGCAGGAGCAATATCAGTAGCAATAATAGGAATTTCATATACAGCAATTGCAAATCAATTATCAGGTCAAGTATTCTTTGAATTAGCAAACTTAAAATTAATAGAATTTAAGGATATTTTTGAATTAATATTATTAGTATATTTAGGATTAGGAATTGGAATTGGAGCAATAGGTAGTGGAATATCAATGAGAAAATATTTAGAAGTATAGAAAGGAGAGAAAATATGCACAAATACATAACAATAATATTACTAACTATAATTATAAGTGTTTTATGTATTTGTACTTATGCCTCTACAGTTGAAGAATTACAAGAACAATCAAATCAAATAACACAAAATTTAAATGAAGTAAATAACAGATTACAAGTTGTTCAAAATGAAAAAACAGAATACTTACAAAAAATACAAGATTTAGATAGTGAAATAACACAATCACAAGAAGAACTTGATAAAATAACAACAGAAGTAAATGGACTAAGTGAAGAAATAAATAAAACAGAAGATAATTTGAATAAAATTCAAGAGGAATATGACAATTTACAAGAATTAATAGATAGTAGAGTAATAGAAATGTATAAATCAGATAATTTACAATTTATAGAAGTACTTATAGCATCTGAAAATGTTACAGATATGCTTACAAAATATTATTATCTTGAGGAATTAAACAAATATGATAAAAAACTTTTAGATCAAGCAGATGAACAAAAAAAGAAAATTGAAGAAATAAAGCAAACTTTATCAAGCAAAAGAGAAGAATTAATAGTAAGTAAACAAGAGCAACAAAAGAAATCACAAATAGTAAAAAATGCAAAAACAAGAAGAGAATATTATTACGGATTATTATCAGAAGAAGAATTACAATTACAAGCACAAATAGATGATTATAACAAGCAAATAGCAGAAGTAGAATCTGAAATAAAGCTTTTAGCACTAAACAGTTTAGGAGCTGATTACACAGGAGGAGCTTTAACATGGCCTATACCAGGTCATACATCATTAACATCACTTTATGGAATGAGAGTACACCCTATTACAGGAGCATATAACTTACATACTGGAATAGATGTAAGTGCAGGAATTGGAACAAGCTTTGTTGCTGCTGCAAATGGAGTTGTAACAAAAGCAACATATAATACTGCTTATGGAAACATGGTTATAATAGATCATGGAGGAGGAGTACAAACATTATATGCACATGGAAGTGAAATAATGGTGCAAGTTGGGGATGAAGTAAAAACAGGAGATGAAGTATTAAAAGTAGGTTCAACAGGATATTCAACAGGACCACATGCACATTTTGAAATAAGAATAAATGGAAAACCAGTAGATCCATTAACATATTTATTAAATCCAGACAAAATTGCATCAGAATCAAAAGAAAAAGAAACAAATGATGTAGAAACAAATACTACAGAAAACCAATAAATAAAAAGAAAGGAAAGATACTATGAAAAAAATAATGGTAAAAATACTAGGGATAGTAATTTCAGTATTATTAATTTTGCAGAATTATGTAGTATATGCAACAAGTTCAAAATCGCAACTCCAAAATGAACAATCAGATATAGATCAACAAATAAAAGCATTACAAAAAGAACAAGAAGAAATACAAGCAAATAAATCATCAGCAATGAAAGCAGTAGAAGAGTTAATTTATCAGATATCAGATGTTGAAACAGAGATATCTGATTTAGAAACACAAATAAGTGACTTAAAGGCACAAATAACATCAAGAGAAAATGACATACAACAAAAAGAAGCTGAATATAATAAGCAAGAAGAACTTTTAGATGCAAGAATGTTAGCATTATATAAAAGTGGTGATAACTCATATTTAGAAGTATTATTAACATCATCAAGTATGTATGATTTTTTATCAAAATATTATATGGCACAAGAACTTATGGAATGTGATAAAGACTTTATGGCAGAGGTAACAAAAGAAAAAGAAGATTTACAAGCTCAAAAAGCTCAGTTAGAAGAAGATAAAAAAACATTAGATACATCATTATCTGAACAAAAAGCAAAACAAAAATCATTAAAAAGCTTAAAAAGTGAAAAAGAAGCTTACGCATCAAAACTTACAGCAGATGAGCAAGAAAATCAAAAAGAAATAGAAGAATTTGAAAAAGAAAAACAGAATATAGAAGCAAAATTAAGAAAGATTGCAGAAGAAGAAGCAAAGAAAAATAACACAAACTTATCTGGAAATCCAAGTGCATGTGGATACATATCACCAATACCAGGAACATCAAAATCAAGTATAACATGTGGATTTTATGGATATTCAGGACATGGTGGAGCAGACTTTGGAGGACATTATAGTGAAAAAGTAGTTGCAGTAAAAGCTGGAACAGTAGAAATATCAACTGCTAAATCAGGTTCTATAAAAAATTATGATTCAAATGGAAATGTTAGAGGATCATATAGTAGTTATGGAGAATACATAGTTATAAATCATCATGATGGAACAATGACATTATATGCACATGGTTTACCAGGATCAAGATTAGTAAAAGCAGGAGATGAAGTAAAACAAGGACAACAAATAATGTCAGTAGGAAATACAGGAAACGTACTTCCAAGACCATCAGCAGGAAATTATAGAGGAGGAGCACATTTACACTTTGAAGTAAGAGTAAATGGAGCAAGAGTAAATCCAGCACCATATTTACCATAAAACCAAGAAAAAGGAGGAATAACCTAAAAGGTTTAATAAAAAATGGAAGAAAATAGTTATATAAGAAGACAAAGATTTTGGAAAACAGTAATGCTTGTAATTTTAACAGTATTATTAACATTTTTACTTACAAGTATATATATGAGTAAAAATGAACAAAAATCTGAATCAAATGATAGTTCAAAAGTTTCATCAATACTAAATGCAATCACAGGAAATAAAAGTGAATTAGAAAGTGCAATTGAAACAATAGAAAAAACAATTGATAGTAAATATCTAAATAGTTATGATAAAGATAAGGCAATAGAAGCAGCAATACAAGGATATGTATCATCATTAGGAGATCCGTATACAGAATATATACCTTCAAATGAAATGAAAGAATATACAGAATCAATAATGGGAAACTTTGTTGGAATTGGTATATATATGGTAAAAAATACAGAAAAAAATCTAATACAAGTATTAGCACCAATAAGAGAAAGTCCAGCCGAAAAAGCTGGAATTCAAGCTGGAGATTTTATTACATCAGTAGATGATAAAGAATATACAGCTGATGATATGACAGAAGCAGCAAACAAAATAAAAGGTGAAGAAGGAACAAAAGTTAAACTTGAAATATTAAGAGGAGATCAAAAATTAACATTTGAAATAGAAAGACAAAAAATAAATACAAATCCTGTAGTAGAAGAAGTTTTAAATAATACAATCGGATATTTAGGAATATCAAGTTTTGATGAAGGTGTATCAAAAGATTTTAAATCTAAATATCTTGATTTAAAAGAAAAAGGAATAACATCATTAATAATAGACTTAAGAGATAATGGTGGTGGACTTGTTGATGAAGCATTAGAGATTTTGGACTATATAGTACCAAAAAATAAAGAAATTCTAATAACAGTTGACAAAAATGGAAAAGAAGAAGTAAGCAAAACAAAACAAGACGTATTAATAGATATGCCAATAGTTGTATTAATAAATGAAAATACAGCAAGTGCATCAGAAATTACAGCAGGAGCATTAAAAGATTTAGGAGAAGCAGAAATAGTTGGAAAGAAATCTTATGGAAAAGGAGTAATTCAACAACTATTAACATTAAGTAATGGTGGAGGATTAAAAGTAACAGTAGAAGAATATTACACACCAAACAGAACGAAAATAAATGAAATTGGAATATCTCCAGATGTAGAAGTTGATCTTGAAATTCCAGCATCAGGAATAATAACAAATGAAAATGATACCCAATTAAAAAAAGCAATTGAGATTTTAACAAATAAGGGTAAATAAAACTTAATAAATATAAGTTGCTACTATAGAGTGGTAGCTTATATTTTTGAAATGAGGAAAAAATATGAAAATGAATTTAGCAAATAAATTAACAATATTTAGAATAATACTTGTACCAGTACTTATGCTTGTTCCTATAATTGATCATTTAGTTGGAATACAGGGAGAATTATTAGGAGTTCCAACAGCTTTTTGGATAATGAATATTATATTCATTATAGCATCAATAACAGATAAATTAGATGGATATATAGCAAGAAGTAGAAATCAAGTAACAACATTTGGAAAATTTTTAGATCCACTTGCAGATAAAATATTAGTTATATCAGCATTAATAATTTTAGTAGAATATGGAAAAATACCATCATGGATACCAATTATAGTATTAGCTAGAGAATTTATTGTATCAGGATATAGATTAGTTGCAGTAGAAAAAGGTGGAAAAGTAATTGCAGCATCAATTTGGGGAAAATTAAAAACAGTAACACAAATGATTGCAATAATACTTGCATTTGTTGACAAATTTGGATTTGGAGATTTTATATTTAGAGTAGCAACAGAAGCACAAGCTCAATTAGGTTCTATATCAATTTATATGACAACAGGTCAATATTGTATAAACATTTTAACAACAGTTATGCTAACAATTTCAGTAATAGCAACAATATTCTCAGGAATTAATTATTTAAAAGACGGAAAAGAATTATTTAAAGAATAAGAATAAGATACTTGACAAAATAAAAAAAATAATGTAATATACTAGCTATGTATAAAATGCTTATATAAGGAGGAACATAATATGGATGAAAAAGAAGTTATATTAACACAAGATGGTTTTGACAAATTAGAAAAAGAATTAGAATATTTAAGAACAGAAAAAAGAACAGAAATAGCAGGTAGAATAAAAGTAGCATTAGGATTTGGAGATTTATCAGAAAACTCTGAATATGATGAAGCAAAAAATGCACAAGCAGAAAATGAAGCAAAAATTGCAGAACTAGAAAATAAAATAAGACATGCAAAAATAATAGATGAAGCAGAAATAGACACAAAAACAGTTCAAATAGGAAATACAGTAAAACTATATGATGTAGAATTTGATGAAGAAGTTGAATATACAATAGTAGGTTCAACAGAAGTAAATCTTGCAGAAAACAAAATATCAAACGAATCACCAATAGGAAAAGCACTTTTAGGAGCTAAAAAAGGAACAACAGTTGATGTTCAAGCACCTGCAGGAGTTATCCAATACAAAATATTATCAATAAAAAAATAAAAAACAGAAATGTCAAAAATTTGTTTGACATTTCATTTTTTTTATGATAATATATACCCATAATAAACTGAATAAATGTTTACTATTAGCATAAGAAAACCTTAAAGGAGAAGTGATATTAATGGGAACAAGAGCTGAAACCACAAGAAAAGAAAGAGCAATATTAAAATACATAGAAACACAAGTATTAGAAAATGGTTATCCACCATCAGTAAGAGAAATAGGAAAAGCAATAGGATTAAGTTCAACAGCTACAGTACATGCATATCTAGAAAAATTAGAAAAAGATGGATACATAAAAAAAGAAGACAAAAAAGGAAGAACACTAAAAATAGTAAAAAATAGTGAAGGAGAGCCTTACGTAAAATCAAACAAAAACTTCTTTACACAAAAAGAACTTGTAGATGTACCAGTAATTGGAAAGATAACAGCAGGTCAACCAATATTAGCAGTTGAAAATGTAACAGATACATTCCCAATACCAATAGACTTTGTTGGAAACAGTGAGAGCTTTATGCTAACAGTAAGAGGAGAAAGTATGATAGAAGCTGGTATATTAGATGGAGACTATATACTAGTAAAAAAACAAGCAGATGCACGTAATGGAGAAATAGTTGTTGCATTAATAGGAGATGAAGCAACAGTAAAAACATTTTATAAAGAAAAAAATTATATAAGATTGCAACCAGAAAATCATACAATGGAGCCAATAATTGTTCCAGACTGCAAAATATTAGGAAAAGTTGCAGGAGTATTTAGAAAAATGTAATAGTAATTTTTTATAAAAAATATGTCAAAATTAAGAAAAAAATAATATAAAATAGCAAGAAAAAATCTTGCTATTTTATTGTTGATATAATATAATTAATAAAAAATGAGGAGAAAAAACAAATGAAGCATAGAAATGATCTAAAACTTAATATAGACAAAGAAGCAAAAAAAGGAACAGTGTTAAAAAGAATATTAATAACAGGTATATTAGTGTTGTTAGCAGTATTTGTACTTAATAAGGCAGAAAATTATTTAAGAGAAAAAAGTGATAATCAAATAAATCTTATATTAAATAATAGAAATGTAACAGCAAACTTAAAACATGAAATGATAGAAGAAGACGGAAACGTATACTTATCATTAGATGATGTAAAAAATTATTTTGACAAATATATATATTTAGAAGAAGAAATAAACGAAATAGTAACAACTTATGATAAGCAAATAGCAACAATAGGATTTGAAACAAATAAGTTAACATTAAATGGATCGACAAAAAAAATATATGCACATGCAATAAAAAAAGATGATATAACATATTTACCAATTATGGAGATGAAAGAAGTATATAATTTAGAAACAGCCAAAGTTGGTGGAGTAATAATATTAGACTCAATAAGCAGAAAACAAACAAAAGCCACAACCAAATCAGATTTATCAGTAAAATGGAAAGCAGACTTTTTCTCAAAAACAGTTGATAAAATAAAGAAAGATGACAATATTATTGTAGTAGAAGAAAAAGATGGTTGGACAAAAATAAGAACAGAAAATGGAAAAATAGGATATGTTCAAACAAATAAATTAGCAAATTATACAATAACAAGAGAAGAAACAAAAGAAGAAAAACAAATAACAGGAAAAGTAAATATGTTTTGGGATTTCTATTCAAAATATGTTCAAGCTCCAGATAGAACAGGACAAGTTATAGAAGGAGTAAATGTAGTATCTCCATCATTTTTCTATATAGATGCAAATGGAAAATTTGTTGATCAAGTAGGAGAATCAGGAAAGAGATATATAGAGTGGGCACATTCAAATGGATACAAAATATGGCCAATGTTAAAAAATGATGAAGCAGGAATAAAAGTAACATCAACAATATTAAACAGTTATGAAAAAAGACAAGAATTAATAGAAAACATTGTAGAAGTATGTGTAGCATATCAATTAGATGGAATAAATATAGACTTTGAAAATATGTATCAAGCAGACAAAGACAAATTCTCAAGATTTATAATAGAATTAGATCCAAGAATGAAAGAGATTGGAGTTGTAGTATCTGTAGATGTAACAGCACCAGATGGTGATCCAAACTGGTCATTATGTTATGATAGAAATGTAATAGGACATGTTGCAGATTATTTAGTATTTATGGCTTATGATCAATATGGAACATCAAGTAAAAAGCCAGGAACAACAGCAGGGTTAAACTGGGTAGAAACAAACTTAAAGAAAATTATAGAATATGATGAAGTAGATACAGATAAAATAATTTTAGGAATACCATTTTATACAAGACAATGGAAAGTAAATTCAAATGATGAAATTACAGGAAGATCGCCAGTTAGTATGTTAAATACAAAAATTCCAAATGGCGTAGAAAAACAATGGGATGAGAACTTACAACAATATTATATAGAATATGCAGCAGACAAAAATACAACTGTAAAAATGTGGATAGAAGACGGAACATCAATAGCAGCAAAAGTTGCATTAGTAACAAAATATAATTTAGCAGGAACATCAGGATGGAGAAAAGATTTTGAAACATCTAATGTATGGAGTATAATAAAAACAGAATTAAGTAAAAGTTCAAATTAAAAAAGAAAATTCATAAAAAAGCTTGCTAAAAACAATTAAAAAAGATATAATTGTGGTAACATAGGTGTCAACAAGATAAAAAAGGAAGGAGCGATTTTTATGGAAATAAAAATAACAGGAAAAGAACTTAAGATAACAGATGGAATAAACGATTATGTAGAAAAGAAAATGGGAAGGATAGATAAATACTTTGAAACAGCAGAAGCTGAAGTAATAGTAAAAGTTGAAAAAAATATTCAAATTGCAGAAATAAAGGTAATGGCTAATGGAGAAACATTTAGAGCTGTAACAGAGGATAAAGACTTATATGCATCTATAGATAAAGATATAGATATATTAGAAGGTCAAATCAGAAAAGCAAAGACAAAAAGAGAAAAAATGCAAAAAGATTCAAGTTTAAAAGAATTACATGCAGAAGTTGCAGTACATGAAGTTGAAAATGAAATATTAAAAACAGAATATTATGAATTAAAACCAATGACACCAGAAGATGCAAAATTAAAATTACAAGAAAGACCAACACAAATATTCTTTACATTTGTTAACCAAGAAACAGGAAAAGTTAATGTTGTCCATAAGTTAAAAGATGGAAAAAATTATGGTATAATAGAACCAGAAGCATAGATTAGAAGTGAAGCACAGTTATATATTGTGCTTCATTTTTAAAGAAAAGAGAAAATATGAAAAAGGTAAATATAATAAGAGTAATATTAATAATTTTATTAGTACTAACATTTATAAAAATATTTGATTTTTCAAGTCAAAACTCAGAAAAATCAAGTAATTTAAGTAGAACAGTTACAGAAAAGATTACAAATAAAATAAAATTTATTCAAAATTTAGATACAGATAAAAAGAAAAAAGTATTACATAGAGCAGAGATAATTATAAGAAAACTAGCTCATTTTTCAGAATATACATTAGTAGGAATTTTACTAATGGCATTAATGAGTACTTATGAAATAAAGAATAAATGGAGAGTATTAGTAAGCTTTATTATTGGAGTAGTATATGCTAGTTCAGACGAAATACATCAACTGTTTGTGCCTGGAAGAGAAGGAGCTGTAAGAGATGTTTTAATAGATTCAACAGGTGTAATTACAGGAATATGTATTGTAATAATAATATTAAAAATAATAAAAGGGATTAAATCACGTAAAAAGTAATTTATATCATTTGGATGGTATAGAAAAAATTGAAAGATTTGTTACCTTTTTTCTTTTTTTCCATAAATAAATATACAAAATAAGAAAGAAAACGACAAAAATCTATTGCATATTTTTTAATATTATAATAAAATGTTAAAGAAGTTAATGCGTTTTTTTGGGGGAGAGAGGAAAAATGAATATTGATGCAGTTAAACAAGGGAAAATTGAAAATATCTCAATGGTACGAGTAAAAAATAATGAAAAGATAACAAATAAGCCATATATATATGTAAAAAGAGGAATAGATGTAATCTTATCAACAATTGCATTAGTTGTATTATCACCTTTGTTTTTAATATTAGCAATATTAATAAAACTAGATTCAAAGGGACCTGTATTCTTTTTACATACAAGAATAGGAAAGAATGGTAAAAATATAAAGATATATAAATTTAGAACAATGGTAACAAATGCAGAAGAGTTAATTAAAGAATTTACTCCTGAGCAAATGAAAGAATATAAAGAAAATTATAAATTAACAAATGATCCAAGAATAACTAAAATTGGAAAATTTTTAAGAAAAACAAGCTTAGATGAACTTCCACAACTTATAAACATTATAAAGGGAGATTTATCTATAATTGGACCTAGACCAGTTGTTAAAGATGAACTTGAAAAATATGAAGAAAACATAGCAAAATTTTTAAGTGTCACTCCAGGACTTACAGGAAATTGGGCTGCAAATGGTAGAAATAATACTACCTATGAAGAAAGAATGAAATTGGAATTAGAATATGTTGATAATATATCACTAAAAACAGATATTAAGATATTTTTTCAAACAATTTATGCTGTAATAAAAAAGGAAGGAGCAATGTAAATTGAAAAATATAAAAATAATAGTTGCAACACATAAAAAATATCAGATGCCAGAAGATAAAATGTATATTCCTATACAAGTTGGAGCAGAAGGAAAAGAAGATTTAGGATATCAGAAAGATAATTCTGGTGAAAATATATCTGAAAAAAATCCATATTTTTGTGAACTTACAGGATTATATTGGGCATGGAAAAATTTAAGTGCAGATTATGTTGGACTTGTACATTATAGAAGACATTTTTCTGTAAATAAAAAAATACCAAAAAGTGAAAGTGAAAAATTTAAAATATTATTAACAGAAGAACAAGCAAGTGAGAAGTTAGAGAAAGTAGATGTGATTCTTCCTAAGTTAAGAAAATATTATATAGAAAATTTGTATTCACATTATGAACATACAATGTATATTGAGCCACTTGATGAAACAAGAAAGATTATAGAAGAAAAATATCCAGAATATATAGAAGAATTTGATAAATTACATAAAAGAACTTCTGCACACATGTTTAATATGTTTGTAATGAAAAAAGAAATTTTAAATGAATATTGTACTTGGCTTTTTGATATTTTGTTTGAATTAGAGAAGAGAACAGATCCAAGTAAATATGATAGTTTTCATGCAAGATTTTATGGAAGAGTATCAGAACTTTTATTAGATGTATGGATTAATAAAAATCAAATTAAATATGAGGAAGTTAAAGTTATAGATATGCAGAATGTAAATTGGGTAAAAAAAGGAGTAGCTTTTTTGCAAGCAAAATTTACAGGAAAAAAATATGGAAAGAGTTTTTAGGAGATAAAATGGAAGAAAAGATAAGAGTACTAATTATAGGTATGCATGATAAAATAGGCGGAGTAGAAACTTTTTTAATGAATTATTATAGAAATATAGATAGAAATAAAGTTCAATTTGACTTTATTTCTATTTATGATAAATTGTGTTTTGAGGATGAAATAAAGCAATTAGGTGGAAATGTATACAAAATATGTTCTGAAAAAGTAAATCCGATTCAATATAGTAAGCAATTAAAACAAATTATAAAAAATAATAATTATAAAATTGTTCATATAAATATGCTTTCTGCAGCAAATATATTGCCTATACTTGTTGCTAAAAAGCAAAAAGTAAAACATATTATAGTACACTCACACAATTCTAACACTCCATCTGGAATTATAAGAAAAATATTGAATTTTATTAATAAACCATTTTTACATTTAGCAACTGATTATTTTGCATGTTCACAATTGGCTGGAGATTGGTTATTTGGAAAAAAGTTTTTAAAAAAGCATGAATTAGTTATTATTAATAATGCAATTGATATTGAAAAATATCAGTATAATGAACTAATTAGAAAAAGCAAAAGGGAAGAATTAAATTGTAAAGAAAAGTTTGTAATCGGACATATAGGACGATTTAGTTATCAAAAAAACCATGAGTTCCTAATTGATGTATTTTATGAAGTACAAAAGGAAATAAAAGATGCAGTATTATTGCTAATCGGAGAAGGAGAATTAAAAGATAAGATTAAAGAAAAAGTAAAAAGCTTAAAGATAGAAGATAATGTAATATTTTTTGGAATAACAAATACACCACAAGATTATTTGCAAGCGATGGATTTGTTTGTATTGCCATCAAGATTTGAAGGTTTACCAGTAGTTGGAATTGAGGCACAAGTATCAGGAGTAAAATGTATGTTTTCAAATAAAATTACTGAAGAAGCAAAAATTTCTGATAAAACGATATTTATAGAAAACAATGTTCAAAAATGGAAAGATGAAATAATAAAATATAAAAATAACCAAGAATGTGAAAGAAAAAATACAAAATTAAATGAGCAATATAATATAAAAGTTGCTAGTAAAGGATTAGAAAAAAAATATATAGAATTTGGAGAATAAAGTATGAATATTTTAATTATACCACCAGGAGCATTACCAATACCAGCATATAAAGGTGGAGCAGTAGAAGCGCTAATTCAATCTTATATAAATTTTAATGAAACTCAAAAGAATGATATTCAATTTACAATATATACAATTGAAGATTTTAAAGAGGATTGGAATAATAAATACAAAAAAACAGAGTTTAAATTTATTAATCAAAATAGTATTTTTTATAAGGTTAATAGAATTTTTAGATATATTATAAATAATAAGCTTCCAAAAGTTTATATAGGAAATGCTTTTTGTAGTGAAGTTGTGAAAAAATTAAAGAAAGAAAATAAAAAATATGATGCAATAATTGTTGAAAATAATCCATTTGCAGTATTGCAATTGAGAAAAATTTATAACGATATTCCTATAATATTTCATCTTCATAATGATTATCTTAATAGCAACACTAAAAAATGTAAAGAAATTTTAAATCAATATGATAAAATAATAGCAATAAGTGAATATATAAAGAAAAGAATCGAAACAATAGGAAGTACAGATAAAATTAAAGTAATTTATAATGGTATAAATACAAGAAGTTTTAATGAGGAAATAAAACAAGAAATATTAGATGAATACAGAAAAAAATATGATATTAATGAGAGTGATAAAGTATTATTATTTGTTGGAAGATTGATAAAAGAAAAAGGAATAAATGAATTAATTGATGCATGTATAAGATTGATTGATGAAGGACAAAAAAATTTAAAACTTATTGTTATTGGAACTAAAGCAAGTTCAGATTCTAAAAATGATAGATTTATTAATGAATTAATGAATAAAGGCGAGAAATATAAAGATAACATAAAATTTACAGGATTTATTGAATATCAAAAATTACCTATTTTTCACCAAATTTCTGATATTCAAATTATACCTTCTAAATGGGGAGAGCCATTAGGAAATGTTGTATTGGAAGGAAGAGCAAGTGGAATAAAACAAATTGTAACAAATGATGGTGGGATTCCTGAGGTTGTTGATGAAAAAGCCGCAACAATAATTGAAACAAATAATTTGACAGATAATTTATATAAAGCAATAAAGTATTCATTGAAATCAGAAGATCTTTCAAAAAAACCAAATGAAATGGCTATAGAAGCATTTTCAGAAGAAACGTATTCTAAAAATATAATAGATTTAATAGAAAGGGAAATAAATGAATATAACCAAAAAAATAAATAGTAATATGTATTTTTATGTTGCTTTTATAATAAATAGTATATTAACTTTAATTGGTGGATCCAATTTAGGGAGTATAAATGAATATGTAAAATATGGTTTATATGGAGTATCGATTTTATTACTTTCTATATATATGGTGATACAAATCAAAAATGAAAAAACAAATTATTCTATATTAGAATATATAGTATTTTTTGTTTTTTCAGTATACTCAATATATGCAGGGATAATCTTAAAAAAATTCTTTTTCATAATGAATTTATTAATAATGCTAGCCATAAATAGAAAGAATATAAAATCAACATTGAAAATAGATATAACAATAAAAACAATATTTATAATGATTCATGTTATTGCAACAATTATAGCTATGATGATGGGAAATTTCCAATCAATTTTTCTTACTACAGATAGTAGGATAAGTTGTACATTCTTTTTTAAACATTATAATATATTTGCTGGAATTGTAACATGGATGTTAATAGAGTATATATATATTAGAAAAGACATGGAGATAAAAGAATTATTGTTAATGACAATGATTGAAATATTTATATATATTACGACTACTTCAAAAACAGCAATTTTAATTTATATAATTTTTATGATTTTATATTTTGTAGTAAAAAATAAAAATTATAGATGGGTAAAAAATTGTATAAATATATTTCAAAAAATTGGAATTGAAATTATGGCTATATTTTCAGTAGTTACGGCAATGATATATAAATATGGAATACCATTTATTTCTTGGATTAATGCAAAAACAAGTGGAAGAATATATTATTCTACAAAAGCAATAGAAAAATACGGATTTAATATTTTTCCAAATAAAAGTGCTATTGATTTTGAATATTATATAGACAATTTTTATATAAAAAGTGTTATATTGTATGGATTTTTATTTGTTATAATTTTATGCATATTGATGAAACTTGTAAAAAAAGATAAATATTTTGAAGAAAAAATTTTATTAATAACATTTGCTGTTAATTTATTTAGTGAATATTTTGAAATTGTTATAGGAAATGCAATTCCGTTGTTAATATTAGGGTATATAATAAATGATGGAAAAACCCAGAAACAGAAAAATGATGAATTAGTATCAGTTATTGTGCCAGTATTTAATGTTGAAAAATATTTAAAATCATGTATAGAGTCAATTTTAAATCAAACACATAATAATTTAGAATTAATACTTGTTGATGATGGATCAAAGGATAATTCTGGAAATATATGTGATGAATATAAAATAAAAGATAAAAGAATAATTGTTATACATAAAGAAAATGGTGGAGTAAGCTTGGCTAGAAATAGTGCTTTGGAGATTGCAAAGGGAGAATATATAACATTTGTTGACGCAGATGATTCGATAAAAAGTACATATATTGAAGATTTATTAGAAATGTGCAAAGAAAATAAATGTGAAATGGCTATAAGTGGATTTGCTAATAAGCAAAATGACAATATAACGGAAAATAAAAATCAAATAGAAAAAAGAATGACATCAGAGGAAACTTTGGCACGAATGTTAAATGAGAAAAACTTTTATGCGACTGTTTGGGGAAAAATATTTAAAAGACAAATTATAGATAAAATTAGATTTAATGAAGAGTATAAAATTGGAGAAGATTTAGATTTTGTCGTAAATGTATTAAGCCAAAATGTTATGGTATATATAAATACATCTTTAATCGATTATTATTATAATATTAGAGAAGATAGTGTAACAAAAGATAAATACAATGAAAAATGGGAGAAAGAAATTCAAATTTGTAATAGACTTATTGAGGATGTTGAAAAGAGGTATCCAAACATAAAAGAATTTGCAGAAAAAAGATATGTAAGAATTAATTATAGTTGTATTACGAAAGTTTTAAAATATAATTATGATGAAAAAGTATATATGAAATTACGTAATAATATAATGAAGGTTGGAAAATATAAGAAATATAGAAATTTCAAAATTATAGAAAAGATAAAATTATGGATAGTAATTAACAAACCAGAGCTTTTGATAAAAAATAAAGTGTGAAATATGATTGGGTATAGTCAGTTTAGATATATTTTTAGTAATATTTGCAAGTGAAGTAAAAAGAGAGGAAAAAATGGAAGAAAAAACGAATGTAAAAAGATATGCATATATTGATTTAATAAAAACAATAGCAATAATAATGGTAATAATATTACATTCTGGATTGTTAAAAACTGATTTTATAATGTTAAAATCGGGAAGGTCTATGATACAATTTGCTGTTAGAATAATTTCAGAGGGAGTGCCACTTTTTGTAATGGTAAATGGTTTTCTTATACTCCACAAAGACAAATTTGAATTAAAGAAACATTTGAAAAAAATTTTAAAAATATTTATTTTGTTAATATTATGGTCTATTATATATGTTATAATAGAAACAATATTAATGAAAGGGAAACTTTCTATAGGGTTAGTTTGGAAAAATGTATTAACTACTGATATTAATAATAAATATACAGGAATATTATGGTTTTTGCAAAATTTGATTATGCTATATTTAATATATCCAATACTGAAATATTTGTATGACAATAACAAACAATTATATAATTACTTGTTTATTATTATAATTATTAGTACGGTTGGAATTAATTTTGTAGATATGATTATTGACATTGTTATAAAAATAAGCAATTTTCAACAATTAAATCTATTAACAAGTTATATAAAAAAATTTAATGTATTATCCAATAGTCAATTTTTAATGTTTTTTATGTTTGGTGGTTATTTATATGAAAAGAAAGATAGATTCACCGAAAACAATATAAAAATCAAATATATAATTATAGGACTGATTTCTTGGATGTTATCATTTATTTATGCTTATGCAATGTCTAAAGTAAATAATAAAACATATTCAAATAGTTTTAACTATGGTAGTATATTTATGATATTTATAATGACAGGAATTTTTGCAATAACTAATTTTTATATTGATAAAGGTTACTTTTATAATAAAACAATTACAAGTATAAGTAAAAATTCGTTAGGAATATATTTGATACATAAAATTATAATAGATATAATAAATGTACATTTATCAATATTCAATACAACATTTATGCTACGATTGACTAAAATAGCATTGGTATTAATAATTAGTTGGTGGATAACACTGCTTTTAAATAAAATTCCAAAGATAAAAGAACTAGTAAAATTATAATAAAAGGAGAAATTAAGTATGAAATATGATTATTTAATAGTTGGTTCAGGATTATTTGGAGCAATATTTGCAAATGAAGCAAAAAAAAGAGGAAAAAAATGTTTAGTAATAGATAAACGTTCACATATAGGTGGAAATATTTATACAGAAAACATAGATGGAATAAATGTGCACAAATATGGTGCACACATATTTCATACAAGTAACAAGGAAATATGGCAATACATAAATCAATTTGCAGAATTTAATAGATACACAAATTCACCAGTAGCAAGATATAAAGACGAATTATATAATATGCCATTTAATATGAATACATTTAATAAACTTTGGGGAGTAGTAACACCAGAACAAGCAAAATCCAAAATAGAAGAAGAGAAAAAAGAAGCTGGAATAAAAGAACCACAAAATTTAGAAGAACAAGCAATAAGTTTAGTAGGAAAAACAATATATGAAAAATTGGTAAAAGGATATACAGAAAAACAATGGGGAAAAAGAGCAACAGAATTACCAAGTTTCATAATAAAAAGATTACCGGTAAGATTTATATATGACAACAACTATTTCAATGACATATACCAAGGAATCCCAATAGGAGGATATACTCAAATAATAGAGAAAATGTTAGATGGAATAGAGGTAAAACTAAATTGTGACTTCTTTGATAATAGAGAAGAATTAGAAAAAATAGCAGAAAAAATAATATTTACGGGACCAATAGATAAATATTATAATTATCAATTTGGAGAACTTGAATATAGAAGCTTAAGATTTGAAACAGAAGAATTAGAAGAAGAAAATTATCAAGGAAATGCTGTAGTAAATTATACAGAATATGAAATACCATATACAAGAATCATAGAACATAAACATTTTGAATATGGTCCAAGCCTTGGAAAAATAGCAGAAGGAAAAACTGCAGAAAGAACAATAATAACAAGAGAATATCCAGATAAGTGGGTACAAGGAAAAGAACCATATTACACAATGAATGATGAAAAAAATACAAAATTATATGCAAAATATAAAGAATTAGCAGATAATGACAAAAAAGTTATATTTGGTGGAAGATTAGGACAATATAAATACTTTGATATGGATAAAGTAATTGCAGAAGCTCTAAAAATATCAAAAGAAGAGTTAGAATAAACCAATAGAAAAGAGGTTATTAGTATGGAAAAAGGACAAAAAAAGAAGTCAAAAGCATTAAGAATATTTTTAACAATATTATTAATAATAATAATAATAGTAGTAATATTAGCTGGTGTAGCTGTTGGATTTGTTGCAAATAAACTTGGAAAAATTAATGTAGAAGAAATAAATGAAGAAGAAGTAGGAATTACAGTTAAGACAAAAGAAGAACTTTCTGAATATAGAAATATAGCATTACTAGGAATAGATAGTAGAGCAGATGACTATGGTTTAGGAAATAGAAGTGACTGTATAATAATAGCAAGTTTAGATCAAAAAACAAAAAATATAAGATTAATATCTGTATATAGAGATACATATTTACAATTAGAAGAAAAAGGTAAAACAGTATTAGATAAAGTAACACATGCCTATTCTTATGGTGGAGCGCAAAATGCGTTAAAAGCATTGAATACAAATTTAGATTTGAATATAACAGAATATGTAACAGTAAATTTTGATGCAGTTATAGCGGCAGTTAATGCAATGGGTGGAGTAACAATTGACATAGATAGTTCAGAATTAAAATATATTAATGACTATATTAATGCAACATCTGCAAGTTCAGGAATAAAATCATCACAAATAACAAAAACAGGAAAACAAACTTTAGATGGTGTTCAAGCAGTTGCATATTCAAGAATAAGATATACAGAAGGTGGAGACTATAAAAGAACAGAAAGAATGAGAACTGTAATAGAGGCAATGTTATCAAAAGCAAAAACTTTAAATATAGGACAACTTAATAAATTAGTTGATACAATCTTACCAAGAGTAAGTACTAATATAAGTGGAACAGAAATTATAGGATTAGTGCCAAGTATTGCATCATACAATATTACAGATAGTATAGGATGGCCTTATGAAACAAGAGGAAAAACAATGGATAGATGGTATGGAATACCAGTAACATTAGAAAGCAATGTTGAAAAATTACATAAAGAGATATTTGGTCAAAGTGATTATGTTGTAAGTGATGCTATAAAAGAAATAAGCAATCAAATTATAAAGAAAACAGGATATAGTAAATAATTCAAATAAGAGTTTTTAAACTCTTATTTGAATTAACTTATGATGTGCATTAAAATGTAAAACTCATTAAGAATTGAATGATTTTGTAAAATAATAATAAAAGGAATTTGATATAAATGAAAAAAGTAGGTATATTTACAATAAATGATGATGGAAATTTTGGAAATAGGTTGCAGAATTATGCAGTTCAAGAAGTATTGAAAAAATATGATATAGATGTGGCAACGATTAGAAAAAGAAATATATTAAAAAAATTGAAAAATTTTATTAAAAGAAACTTAAAAAAAGTAATAAAAAGAAATAAATATAAACGAGAGGTTAATTTTGGAAAATTTAACAAAAATATAGTATTTAAATATTATAATACTGATAAAGAATTGAAAAAATTAAGTTCTAAATATGATTACTTTATTACAGGAAGTGATCAAGTTTGGAATCCAAATTTTGGAAGAATGTCAGATATAGATTTTTTGACATTTGCTCCAGATGAGAAGAGAGTTTCTTTTTCAGCAAGTTTTGGAATAGAAAAAATTCCAAATGAATTACACGAATTTTATAAAAGTAGATTGAAAAATTTTAAGGCTCTGTCAGTAAGAGAAGAGGCTGGAAAAAAAATTATAGAAGAATTAACAGATATAAAGGATAGTGAAGTTTTAATAGATCCAACAATGTTATTGCAAGCGTCTGAATGGGATAAGGTAGCTAAAGCACCAAAAAAAGTTCCTACTAAAAGATATATTTTAAATTACTTTTTAGGAAATATATCAGATAAAAGAAAATTAGAAATTGAACGTATTGCAAAAGAAAATGACTGTGAAATAATAAATATATTAGAGGAAACTAATCCGTATTATTGTTGCGGTCCGAGTGAATTTTTATATTTAGAAAAGAATGCTTTTCTAATATGTACAGATTCTTTTCATTCAAGTGTGTTTGCAATATTATATAATGTACCTTTTATAATTTTTGATAGAGAAGATAGTAATGTGAGCATGAATTCAAGAATTGAGACGCTAATAAATAAATTTAAATTAAAAAATCGAAAATTTGTTGAAAAAATAACAGAAGAAAATTTAAAACATGATTATAGTGAAGCATATATAATATTAGAACAAGAACGAAAAAAATCAAGTATTTTCTTGAAAAAAGCATTAGAGATAAAGGAGTAATTATTTTGAAAATAGAAAGAACTAAAAATGCAACTCAAAATATATTATTTGGTTTAATTTTGAAATTGTATCAAATCCTGGTACCATTTGCTATTAGAACAGTAATGATAAGATTTTTAGGAATAGAATATGTAGGATTAAATAGTTTATTTACATCTATATTACAAGTACTTAATTTAGCGGAACTTGGAATAGGTAGTGCAATGGTATTTAGTATGTATAAGCCTATTGCAATTGATGATAATAAAAAAATATGTGCTTTAATGAATTTATATAAATTATATTATAGAGTAATAGGATTAATAGTATTAATAATAGGATTAATATTGTGTCCGTTTATTCCTTATCTTATAAAAGGTGATATGCCTGCTGGAATGAATATATATATATTATATTTATTAAATTTGTTAGCTACTGTATTTTCATATTGGCTATTTGCTTATAAAAATAGCATTTTACAAGCTCATCAAAGACAAGATGTTATTAGTAAAGTTACATTAGTTGTAAATACTCTTCAATATATATTACAAATTATAGCGATTTGTTTATTTAAGAACTATTATATGTATGTTATATTGTTATTATTATCACAAATAGTAATTAATATATATACAGCATATAAGTCTAATAAATTATATCCACAATTTAAAGCTAAAGGAAAATTATCTAAAGTAGAAATTAAAGAAATAAACCAGAGAGTAAAAGATTTATTTACAGCAAAATTGGGAGCTGTTATAATAAATTCAGCAGATTCAATTGTTATTTCTGCATTTTTAGGATTAACAGTATTAGCAGTTTATCAAAATTATTATTATATCTTAACTGCAATTATTGGATTTGTTTCCGTTATCTTTTCGGCATGTACAGCTGGAATTGGAAATAGTTTAATAGTAGAAACAAAAGAGAAAAACTATAATGATTTAAAGAAATTTACATTTATAATTGTTTGGATTGCTGGTTTTTGTTCCGCATGTTTATTGTGTTTATATCAAACATTTATGCAGATTTGGGTTGGAAAAGATTTATTATTAAATTTTTCGTGCGTAATATGTTTAGTAATATATTATTATATATATGAAATTAATGCACTTTTAAATTTATATAAAGATTCAGCAGGGATATGGCATACAGATAGATTTAGACCATTGATTGTTGCCATTTCAAATTTAATATTAAATTTAATATTGGTTAATTTTATTGGATTATATGGAGTTTTATTATCAACAGTATTAACAATGTTAATAATAGGTATTCCTTGGTTAATACATAACTTATTTACTGAAATTTTTAAATGTGATTTTAAAGAATATGTTTTTAAATTAATAAAATATACATTTATAATATTCTTTATTGTTGGAATTTGTTATGTTTTAACTAATTTTATAAAACAAGTTTCAATAGTATCATTAATACTAAAGGCTGTTTTATGTGTAGTTATATTTAATTTATTGTTTATAATTTTTTATTGTAGAAGTAAAGAATTTTTAGAAACAAAACAATTAGTTTTTAAAATACTAAAAATAAAAAAATAGTGAGGAAAAACATGATAATAGTAACAGATAAAAAAAATTGTGTAGGATGTCACGCATGTTATAATAGATGCCCAGTAAAAGCTATAGAAATGATTGAAGATGAAAAAGGTTTTTTATATCCAAAAGTAAATAAAGAAAAATGTATAAATTGTAACTTATGTCAAAAGGTTTGTCCAATTTTGAATCAGAGGCAAATAGAAAATGAACCTAAGGCTTATGCAGTAAAAAACAAAAATGATATGATAAGAAAACAAAGTTCTTCTGGTGGTGTTTTTTCTTTGTTAGCGGAAAATGTATTGCAAGATGGTGGAGTAGTATTTGGAGTAACATTTGATGAAAAATGGAGAGCTAAACATATATATGCAGAAAGCAAAGAAGAATTACAAAAATTTAGAGGTTCAAAATATTTACAAAGTACTATTGGTGATACTTATGCTAAAGCAAAAACATTTTTAGAAAATGGGCGTAAAGTAATGTTTACTGGGACTCCATGTCAAATAGAAGGATTAAAAGCGTTTTTAGGAAAAGAATATGAAAATCTAATAACACAAGATATTATTTGTCATGGAGTTCCATCACCTAAAGTTCATGATAAATATGTAGAATTTATAAGAAAACGTGTTAATGGTGAAAAAATAGAAGAAATAAACCATAGAGCCAAAAGAGATAGTTGGAAAGATTATAAAATTTATATAAAATTCAATAATAATGAATATATACAATCACATAATACAGATTTATATATGCAGGCATTTTTAAAAAATACATCTTTAAGAGATTCATGTTATGATTGTAAATTCAAGAAAAAAAATAGAATTTCCGATATAACATTAGCTGATTTTTGGGGAATAGAAAATGTATTACCTGAATTAAATGATGATAAAGGTGTTTCATTAGTGATAGTAAATTCAGAAAATGGAAAGAAAATTTTTGAACAAATAAAAGACAAAATAGATTATAGGAATGTTGATTTTGAACAGGCAATACAAAATAATCCAAGTATGACAAATTCATCTAAAGAGGATCCTAATAGAGAAGATTTTTTTAAACATATAGATGACACACCATTTGATAGATTGGTAAGTAAGTATACGTATAAAGTTAGTATTGTAAGAAGAGTTTTAAATAAAGCCAAAAAAATATTTAGAATATAATATTGAAAAGTGAGGTATAATATAACAATTTTAATAAACCTCAAAAATCGAAAGGAGGAAAAAATGGAGAATTCAATAGAAGAAGTATTTAATGCATTTCAAGGAGGATATTGTGGTCCATCATATTTTTATTACATAAACAAAGTAGAAGATGGATACAAATTCAGATATGGATATAGTAGAGATGGAATGTTTATCAAAAATACAAGTGATGAAGCAAAATTATGTGATGAAGTATATAGTGAAGAATATTATAATCAATTTATAAATAAAATACTTGAATTAGTTAAGGATTGGAAAGAAGAATGTTATAACAGTGATATTCTTGATGGAACACAATGGCATATTAAATTTTTAGAGTACAACAAAAAATATACAGGATCAAATAACTTTCCAGCTAATTATGAAGAAGTAATGAGTGCTATAAGAAAATTTTTTAATGTAAAACCTAGTGCTGAAGAAATAAAACATAATGAGATAATAAATATGGTTAATAATTTTGAAGTAACTGATGAAAATCTTAAAATAGAAGATTTAGATAACCTTTTTAAAGATTAAAATAAAAGGCAGGAGCACAACTCCTGCCTTTATGTATGTTTAAACAAAAAAACATATCTAAAACCAAGAATAATACTTCTGCCAAAAATATTTAAAATATATTATAATAAATATTTTATAGGAACATAATATCAAAAAAACTATTTCATGTTATTTTCAACTTGTTGAATCATTTTTCTAACCATGTTTCCACCTATTTTACCAGCATCTTTAGCTGATATATCACCATTATAACCATCTTTTAAAGTTACTCCAATTTCATTAGCTACTTCATATTTAAACTTATCTAAAGCTGACATAGCTTCTGGAACTAACTTTTTGTTGCTGTTTGAACTTGCCATTGTAATTTCACCTCCGTTATATATAACCATAAAAGTCTATAATAAATACTTATTAGTAATTTATATAGAATATAAATTATAAATTAATCTAGAAAAAGAAAAACTTTTTCTAACAATAGAATGTGCAAAAAAAAATAAAATAAACATGAAGTTTTTGGAAAATAAAAAAAATTGTAAAAAAATATTGAAAAAAATAATTTAATACATTAAAATAGACAAGGAAAAAATACGAAAGGAAAGGATAAAAATGTATAGGTTAGTCGCAATTGATTTAGACGGAACAATGTTAAATCAATATGGAATTATAACAGAAGAAACAAAAGATGTTATAAAAAAAGTACAAGAAAAAAATGTAGAAGTAATAATTGCATCTGGTAGAGCAATAAATTCTGTAAAAAACTTTTCAAAAGAAATAAATAGTCAAAACTATTTTATATCAGGTAATGGTGCAATAACTTATGATATTCAGAATGATAAAATATTATATGAAAATATATTGTCAAAGCAAAAAGTTCTACAAATAATAAAAGTATGTGAAGAAAATAGTATATATTATAATGTATATACAGAAAATGGAATAATAGCCAAAAGCTTAAATTATAATACATTATATTACTATAAAGATAATTTAAGTAAACCAGAAGAAAATCAAACACATATAAACATTGTTGAAAATGTATATGACTATATTGAACAAAGAGAAGAAAAAATCTTAAAAATAATGATATGTGATGAACATCAGTCAGTATTTAACTCAATAATAAGAAAACTAAAAGAAATATCACAAATAGAAGTATTAGAAGTATCTCACATGTCAAGAAAAATCATAAAACAGGGAACAGAAGAAATAAAACTCGAATACTTTTATACAGAAGTTTCCGCACAAAATGTCGATAAATGGAATGCAATAGAAAATTTAATAAAAATTTTGGGCATTTCAAAAGAAGAAGTAATAGCAATTGGAGATAATGCAAATGACTTAAAAATGATACAAAATGCTGGGCTAGGAATAGCTATGGGAGAGAGTGCTCCTTATATAAAACAGTCAGCAGATAAGGTAGCATTAGGAAATGACGAAAACGGTGTGGCACAAGCATTAGAAGAAATATTTAACAATTAAAAAATACTATATTACAAAAATGTTACAACAATATTAATTTTATGTTACAAAGAATATTTTTTGTTGATTTTGAGATTAAAATGTTGTAGAATAAATTAAGAGAAAAAATAAATGGAAGGAATGTGATAAAAATGGCAATGAACCCAATGCAAAAAAAAGCAAGATTATCTTTTTTAATGGGAGTATTAGTTACAATAGTAATAGCAGGAGCTGTAATAATATTCTTATTTATGCAATTAAAAAAATATCAAGACAATGAAAAGGCAGCACAAGCATTACTAGCAAATGTATATGTATTAAACCAGGATGTTAAATCTGGTCAAGAAATAACAGAAGATATGTTTGAAATAAAACAAGTAAATAAAAATACAATACCAGCTGAAGCAACATCAGTTAGTAGTGTTATAGATACATGGTATATGCAATTAAAAGATGGTACAATGGTACGTACAGAATATGATGCAAAAGAAAATACAAGAAGATTATATTATATAGACTCTAATAATAATGAAGTTGATATCTACAAAGAAGATACAACAGATAATTACTATATAATGAATGGAACAGAAAAACAATACATAGAAATGAATAATGTTCCAGTTGTAGCAAAATTAGATATTGGAAAAAACACAGTAATGACACAAACATTAGTTGCACAATCAGATGAAAAAACAACTGATGATGTTAGAGTTGCTGATTACAACATGATAGTATTACCAGCTGATTTATCAACAGGAGATTATGTTGATGTAAGACTTATGCTACCAAATGGACAAGACTTTGTTGTAGTATCTAAGAAAATGGTAACAATACCAGAAAATGCTGATGGAACACTTTTAGCAGATACAATAAGAATGAATTTAAGAGAAGATGAAATATTATCATTATCAAGTGCAATAGTTGAAGCTTATGGTATACAAGGATCTAAGCTATATGCAATCAAATACAAAGAAGCAGGATTACAAAGCACAGCAATCCCAACATATAGACCAAATACAGTTGTAACAACATTAATGGGATTAAGAGAAGATGGAACATCAACAAATCCAAATATTATTGCAGAGGCAGCAACAGAATTGAGAAAGAGATATACAGGTGTAGCATCATCAGCAAGACAAGATATACAAAATGCAATAAATGCAGATTCAGGATATGATAGCCAAGTTCAATCAGGAATGCAAGAAGGAATAACAAATGCAACAACATCAAGACAGGATTATATACAATCTTTAACAGATGCACAATAAAAACTATAAGGGCATATTGTGTAATATGCCCTTAATATAAATAATAAGACTTCGGAAAGGAATAGAACATGAAAAAGATAGGTTTCGTAGGAGTATATGACAAAACAGATTTAGTACTTTGCATTGCAAAAATTTTAGCAAAAGCCAAACAAAAAGTTCTATTTATAGATGCAACATCTACACAGAAAAGCAAATATATTGTTCCAGTAATAAAACCAGAAGAAAAATATATAACAGAGTTTGAAGGAATAGATATAGCAATTGGTTATGATAGTTTTAATAGTTTAAAACAAGAATTTGAAAAAGGATTAAGCGAAATATATAATTATGATTATGTTTTTATAGATTCAGATTCTTATGATGGATTTAAAGGATTTGAATTAGCAGGATCAGATCTATTGTATTATCTTACATCATTTGACGCGTATTCTTTAAAAAAAGGAATTGAAATATTAAAACTTGTTGATTTACCAATAAGAATGACAAAAATATTCTTTTCAAAGGAAATGAGTAGATATGAGGAAGAATATTTTGATTATTTAACATTAGGGTTAAAAACAGAATGGAATGAAAATAAACTATTTTTCTTATTAGAAAATGGAGATCAAGCAGCAATAATAGAAAATGAAAGACTAGCAGAAATAAAACTAAAAAATTTAAGTCTTGAATATAAAGAAAATGTAGTTTATTTAAGTCAAGAAATTGGTACAGGAAATGTTAATGAAAGAGTGATAAGAAATATAGTTAAGGATATGTAGAGAAGGAGTAAAAAAACAATGTCAATAGTGACGTTTTGGAATAGTGATAAAGAACAATCTGGACAAACTTTGTCAAGTGTTGCTGTTGCAACACGAATGGCAATTGAACGTAATTTTAGAATTTTACTAATATCAACTAGTTATAATGATAACACTGTAAAAAACTGTTATTGGAAAGATAGTTCAATAAAAAAACAACTTTTCAAAGGTAAAACTAATGTAGCGGCTGAAAATGGTATAGAAGGTTTATCAAGATTGATAACTAGTAATAAACTAGAACCAGGAATTATAACAGATTATACACACGTTGTACTAAAAAATAGACTTGAAATTTTAAGTGGTTATTTTGGAGTAGCAGACAAAACAGAAGAAGAAAATTTGAATGATTTCAAAAAAGTAGTAAAAGGATATCCACAATTATTAACAATTGCAAATATGTATTATGATATGATAATTGTAGATTTAGATAAAAATACAGATCCAGAAGTTGCAGCAGATATATTAAAAGTATCAAACTTAAATATATATGTAACAACTCAAAGACTTAGTAGTGTAAATAAGTATTTAGAATTAAAAAATGAAAATGCCAATATGAATGAACCTAAAAATCTTGTTGCAATAGGAAAATTTAATAGTTCTTCTAAATATAATAAAAAGAATTTAGGAAAATATTTAGGAGAAAAAAATGAATTAGCTGTTATACCATATAACACATTATTCTTTGAAGCAGCTGAAGAAACATTGGTTACAGAGTTATTTTTAAAATTCGGAAAAATAAAAGATACAACAGATGTTAATTACATATTTATAAATGAAATAAGCAAATTAGTAGACAGGATAATAGTAAAATTACAAGAATTGCAGATGAAGAGGTGATAAAATGTCAACAATATTCAATATTATTTTAATAATTTTAGTTTTTGCAGGTGCAGTTGGTGGCTTGATGTATTATGTAAAGAAAAAACAAAATGCAGAAGTTGAAGTTGAAGTTGAAAAAGATGACAAAACATATACTTTAAATATGATGAGAGATTTCGTTAAAAAGAGATTAGACGAAATTACAAAGATTAACTTATATGATATAGGTTTATCAGAAGAGGAATTAAAAAGAAGAAAGAACAAAAAATATGCTTTAAAAAAGGCATTAAAGGGTTGTACTTATGGAGATGTTAATGATAAAAAATATGTAAAAGAATTAATATCTGACCTTCTTTCAAAAGAATATGGTGTAGATGAATCAAATATATCTATGGCAATACCTTTTGATACACCATCATTATTAACTCCACAAGATAAATTTGATATCATATTATATATGTATAAAAAAGAATTTGGATATGAAGCTTTAAGTGAAATTATAAAAAGATATAATTTAGCAGCAGTTAAATATCTACAAGGTGAAGCAAAACCTAGTTATGTAATTACTAGTGAAGAAATAAGTGATATATATGAAAAAGAAAAATTTGTATTATCATTTAAAGACAAGCTAGAAGTAGTTACACAAAGAATATATCAACATTATAAAGGATATAGTTCAATTGATGAGGTAAGAGATATGAATATAGATGGTGTATCTGGAGGTGTATCTGGATTACCAGAAAGTTTCTTAAGCCAGGTAGCTCAAACAGCTAGTGGTGATTATCTAGAACAAGTATCAGAACACAAAATACCACGTGCATGTGATAGTATATGGATATTCTTCCATGGTGTATCTATACGTTTAGCATTCTTATCATTTGGAACAGAATCAGAATTAAAAAGAGTATGTCAGAATATTTATAAATACAATAACCCAGGACAGTTATCAGATACAAATGGTTACAAGATCAATGAGATGAAGGATGGTTCCCGTGTCGTTGTAGTAAGACCAAGCATGTCAGAAACATGGGCATTCTTCGTAAGAAAGTTCGACGTAAAACGTGCTACAGTTGAACAATGGACAGGTGATGTACCTGGAAAAGAAAAAGCAATTGAGTTATTAAAATACCTTGTAAAAGGTGCAAGAATAACAGCAATTACTGGTGAGCAGGGTTGTGGTAAAACAACACTACTTATGGGATTGATAGAAAATATATATGAAACTATGAACTTACGTATCACAGAAACAGCATTCGAGTTGCACTTAAGAAAAGTTTATCCAACAAGAAACATCTTATCAATGCGTGAAACTGATACAATAGCTGGTCAGGAGTGTTTGGACGTTCAGAAAAAGACAGATGGTTCTGTTAATATCATCGGTGAGGTTGCAACTGACCCCGTAGCATCTTGGATGATTCAGTCAGCACAGGTTGCTTCTAAATTTACATTATTTACTCACCACGCTAAAACATTTCCAGATTTAATTACAGCATTAAGAAACTCAATGTTAAGAGCAGGTGTATTCAAAAACGAAAGAACAGCTGAAGAGCAGGTAGTTCAAGTATTAAACTTTAATATACATTTAAAGAAAGACTTTAGAGGAAGAAGATACATAGAGAGAGTAACAGAGTGTATTCCAGTAAAAGATACTTCTTCATACAATTATGATTATAGAACAGAAAAAACAATGGACCAAAAATGGGTTAAGTTCTTTGATAATGCAACAACATATTTTTCAAAAATTACAGATAGAAAATTATATGATTACCAAAATGTACTAGAATACATTGATGGGGAATACCAACTAACAAATAGAATTTCTGATGCAAATTTAGAAGACATGAGAGCAAACATGGATGATGCAGATCAAATTGAATTTGATAAATTTGTTGAAAGAACATGGGGAGCTCCTATAAAAAGAGAAAGAATGATGGGAGAACCAGAAGATGTTCCAGCAAAAAAAGTAAGAAAAACTAAAGCAGAATAATAGGAGGTGTTTTGAACAATGAATTCTGAAATGCTTAAATATATAATGATAGGCTCAATATCACTATTTGGTGTCATTATATTAGCTTATGTAGTTTTGACCAAGAAAATGGGAAAGTCAGAATATGCAAAAATTAAGAAATTACAACAAGGTACAAAAAGTAACAGTTTCTCTATGGACGTCATATATCAAAAATTATATATAACATTCATCAGAATACCTTTTATAAAAAGATACTTATTCAAATTGCGTAGAAGACTTGAAATATTAAATATAGATGATGAGTATAATACAAGACGTGATGCTGCTAAGGTTTTAACAAAAGCAATTTTAATACTTATACCAATAGTATTTTTAACAATAATGCTTACAAAAAGCAATATATTACTTATGTGTATATTATTAATTTTCGAATTATTTATTGTTGATACAATGGTTGAAGGTATGGTTGACAAAATCGATAATAAATTATTGAAAGAACAAATAGATTTCTTTGCAGAAATAAGACATGCTTATCATGAATATAACATGGTTGAAGAGGCAATATATCAAGTTTCATTGGATGATGAAAAAAGTGTTTCTAAACAAGGTGAAAAAATATATGAAATATTAATAGCAGATGATCCAGAAACAGAACTTGAAAAATACTATGATATAGCTCCAAACAGTTACTTAAAAGAGTTTGCTGGTATATCATATTTAACAAAAGAATTTGGTGATAGAAAAGAAAAAGATAATTCTTCACTATATTTAAAAAATATAGATAATATTACACAGGAAATGCAAATTGAAATTTTAAAAAGAGAAAAATTAAACTATGTATTCCAAAGTTTATCATTAATTTCAATTGCACCTGTATTATTACTAGAACCTTTAAAAAGCTGGTGTTTGTCAAACTTTGCATTTACAGCTAGCTTTTACAAAGGAAAACTTGGGTTGTTAATACAGATACTAATTGTTGTTCTAACAGTTGTATCATATATATTAACAAGAAAATTAAAAGACAATGGTGGTGTCCAAGTTGACATATCACATAATGAACACCCTTGGCAAGAAAAGGTTTATAAAATACCTTTTGTGCATAAAATAATAAGTGCTTTTATTCCTAAAAGAGGAACAAAAGAATATAAAAAAGTACAAAAATTACTTAAAGATTCAGCATCAAAATCTAAAATGGAATGGGTGTATGTAAATAGAATATTTTTAGCTATCATTACATTTGTTTGTGCAATTGTTTTAACAATGCAATTACACAAATTAGCTGTAAAGTATGTTTATACAGAAGCAACGACTAGAACAACAGTTTTAGGTACACTTTCTGAAAAGGCTCAAAAAGCAGCAGATGAATTAACAGAACAAGATAATTTCTTTATTAATAAATTAAAGGGAAAATTAAATATAACTGTTGATGAGATAAAAAAAGAAATGGTAAAATCAAAATATTATACAGAAGATGATGAGTATTTAGATACAGATGCAGAAAGAATTAAGGACAAGTTAGATGTAGTTAATTCAGAAAACATGAGATGGTTTGAAATACTATTAGCAATGGGATTGGCTGTAATTGCTTATATGGCACCAATTTGGATGATGGTGTTCCAAAAGAAAATGAGACAAATGGAAATGGAAAATGAAGTAATGCAGTTCCAGACTATTATAGTAATGCTTATGAAAATAGAGAGAGTTAACGTAGAAATGATTCTAGAATGGTTAGAGAGATATGCAAATATCTTCAAAGAGCCAATTTCTAGATGTGTAAATAACTATGAAGCAGGTGCTTGGGAAGCATTGGAAGACTTAAAAAATTCAATTACAAATCAAGATATGATTAGAATTGTAGAAAGTTTGCAAGCAGCCGTTGAAAAAATTCCAATTAGAGAAGCTTTTGACGAATTAGATTCTGATAGAGAATATCATAGAGAAAAACGTAAAGCTGCAAATGAACAGTTAATTTCTAGAAAAGGATTAATTGGTAAAGCTGTAGGTTTTGCTCCAATGATATGTCTATTTGTTGGATATTTAATAGTACCATTGGTATTTATTGGATTAACATCTATGTCAGGTGCATTCTCACAATTACAATAAAAATAAGAAAGGAGGTTTGATTATATGGAAAATGCAACAAAAGCATTATTAATTGCAGCAGGTATATTTTTTGTGGTTGCAATTTTAACAATGGGAGCTATAACATATAATCAAATTTCTAATTATTATAAAGAAGAAAGTGACACTACAGACTTAAAACAGATTGAAGAGTTTAACAAAAAATATAGAAATTATCTAGATAGAGAAGTACGTGGAACTGAATTATTATCAATTATAAATTTAGTAAATGATTATAATGCAAGGTTAGCCAATACATCTCAAGGATATTCAAAGCTTGAATTAAATATATATGTAAATGACAAAGTTTTTGAAGAAGTTAGATATATAACCAGTGGTGATTATGGTATAAGTAACAATATATATTTAATTCAAAGTGATTCATCTAATAAAATTGCAAAAGATAAACTACTTGGATTTTCTAATTTGAATGAAAGTCTTATACAAGAATTAAAAAGTAGTGTTAGTAGATTAGCTAGTTCATATATAACAGATAATACATTAGAAGCATTAGCATCTAAAATCAGTAATATATTTGATAATGATAATAGTACTGTTAAATCTGCTTTAGCTGATATTTTTTATAAAATCACAATAGATAATCAAAATGATATAAGAACTATAAGAAAAATCGCTTGTAGATATTATGAATTAGTACATTTTAAACGTATTTATTTTAAATGTACTGATATACAATACGATAATAGTACAGGCAGGATTAATAAGATGGAATTTTATCCAGTAATGACAACATCGGGAAATCTAAAAATTAATTAATTTAGAAAGGAGTATTTAATGGAGAATGCAACAAAAGCCCTTTTAATTGCTGCTGCGGTCTTAATGGGAATAATGGTAATAACTTTAGGTGTAACATTATATGTTTCTATTATGAATCAGGTTGTTGCAACAAGAGAAGAAATGGAAGCAAATGCTATTTATAAATTTAATACTCAATTTTTAAATTATGAGACTCCAGATACAGTTACATTTCAGGATGTAGTTTCAGCAGCTAGTTTAGCATATCAAAGTAATTCACAATATACATTTGATACAGCATCTTTACATAATGGAAATGATTTTTATGTATCAGTTTTAGCAGATGTTAAAATTACACAAGATGGAAGTTATAGTCAAAAAAATATTGAGAATATTGTGGGAAATGCTAAAGATTTAGCAGATTTGCTGTCATATAATTTTGATGTAAAATATAAGTGTACAAGTATAAAAATTAGTGATTCAACTAAGAGAGTTTATCAAATTATATTTACCAAAAATTAACTAAAAAATTATTGAAAAAAATGTTGAAAATTGAAATTTTAAATGCTATAATGAGGTTGATATGAAAAAAATAATTATATTTTTTGCAATAGTTGTTATGATTGTATGTACAATAACATTTCAAATTAATTCTAAAATTCAAGAAAAAAATCAAATAGAAAGTGAAAATTATGAATTTTCTCAATACTTTGATAAAGAGATATATGGAATTGATTTAGCTTCAATTATAAATAAAGCTGTAGATACAAATATAAAAAACAAAGTTGAAAAAAATGAACAAGGTTATTTTATAAATAATGACAAAAATTCTATACAAATTGAAATTTATTTATCTGAATCTGAAACAACATATAAAATGGAGCAGATATACAAACAAGGAACAGAAAAGTTTGTTCAATTTTTCATAAATGCAAAATTCAAATGTTCAAAAAAAGAATACCACAAAAATACTGGTAGAATTAAATATATGTTTTTTGAACAGATTTAAATTAGTTTATAAAATTTGATAAAAGATATTTAATACTTTTGTCAATAAAATTTTAATATTATATAATCACAATTTTGAAAGGGGGGAAATGATTATGGAGAACGCAACAAAAGCACTTTTAATCGCTGCTGCAGTTTTAATAGCTATCTTGTTAATATCTTTTGGTGTATATATAATCAATAGTACAGGTGATGTTATTAATAGTTCAGGAGATGCATTAGGAGATCTTGAAATTAGCCAATTTAATAAGAAATTCAATTCTTATGCAGGTAACTCAAAAAATGGTACAACTGTAAAAACATTATTACAAACAGTTGTAAGTCATAACCAAGGTCAAACAGATTCATCAAGATTAGTTGGGGTTACATTAGGAGGAGCAACATTAATTACATCACAAACAAACTGTATAATGCCTGCTAATTTCCAAACAGGAAATAAATATGATGTAGAATGTATAACAGATGCATCTGGTTTAATTAAAACAATAAAATTAACAAAAAAATAAAATTTAATTAAGCAATGAAAGAGGAGGGATATACTATGGAAAATGCTGCTGATGCATTAAAAATTGCATTTGGAATTATAATGTTTGTGGCTGCACTTTCTCTTAGTATGTCCACTTTTTCTAGTGCAACAGAGGCTGTATCAAAAATCATTTCTTATAGAGATAGAACACAAGAATATATAAGTGTAACGAAAGCAAATTCAGATACAAGAACGGTTGGTGTAGAAGCAATTGTTCCAACATTATATAAAGCATATAAAGAAAATTTTAGAGTTGAATTTAGAGATAAAAATGATGAGCCTGTATATTTATATTATAGATATGATACATCTGGAAAAGAAACAAAAGTATATTATGTAGATTTGGAAGAAGAGCAATTTCAATCTAATACAACAGAAGCAAATGAACACTTAAAATTGCTATTACAAGGAACTACACAATTTAATACAAAATATAAAAATTCTGTTTATAATAAGCAAGAAATGAAAAATATAAATGGAAAAACAAGTTTATATGCATTTTTAAAAGATAATAAATTTGAAGAAAAATTAGGTGAATATTATCAAGAAGATAAAGAAGAAATTGATAAAGGAAATTCAGTTTCAACAGATACACCTGAAATTAATAAAACTAAAAAAAGAGTTATTACATATAAATTAATAGACTAAATTATTTATAGAAAGGAGTTGCAAAGTAATGGAAGATACATCAATATCAATAATAGGAATTGTTATTGCAACTATACTTATGTTTTTGGTACCGTTTTTTCTATTAGCAGATAGAAATGATGATGTTTCACAATTAATTGCACAAACAGCAACAGCTTCTTTTGTAGATAATATTTTAAAAACAGGAAGAATAACATTAGATGATTATCAAAAATTAGTTGATGATTTAAATAATTCTGGTGTTGTATTTGAAGTTGATATGGAAGTAAAAGTATTAGATAAAAACGTTTCGCAATTATATACAAAAAATAATAATGTAATAGGTAATAATGAATATTATTCTCTATATACAAGTCAAATAGAAGATAAATTATATAATAGTTCATCAGAAAAAGTTGTACTAAAAGAAGGGGACAGAGTATCTGTTACAGTAAAAAATAGTGGAAAAACACTATCTCAAACATTAAAAAATATATATTACACTGTTACTGGCGAGGAATTACATATTATTGTTGCAACAGGTTCTGGAATGGTAGCTGTTAATGGTGCAAGTTAAAAGAAATGATTTGTAAAATAAATCATTTTTTTTATTAAAGGAAAGGGAAAATATGAACATAGTATATATAATTTCAACAATTTTTTTATTAATAACATATATGCTTTTAAAGAAAAATAATGATAGACAAAATTTATTATCAGGTATAATTATAAGTATTATTATGCTTTTTGCATATAATATTGCAATTAATGTAATATTATATTTTATTCAAGCAAAATTGGATTTAAATATATTATCTGTAGTTAATTTTATTATATCTTTTGGAATCTTATTGAAAATTTTAAAAGATAAAGATATTCAAAAATATTATATAGATAAAGTAGATTTAATAATAGTTATAATTATATTAATTGTTGCATCTGCTGTTGCAATATATAATTATGGTTTCAATATAAAGATAAAACATAGAACAACAGATGCATCATCACACTATTTAGCGTCAAGCGATTATTGGCAATATTCAACATTAACATCTAAAAAAAATACAGATGCTTTTAATTATTTTGGAGTCACATTTTTAATGCCAGGCTCTTATATAAATTGCGGAATAATGTTTAAAATATTTGATAGTATATTAGATGATGTATATTTTTATAAATTATTCTTTTTATTTGATATTTTTAATTGGATATTGTCTGGACTACTTATGTATGTATTATTAACAATGAAAAGCAAGAAAACCAAAGTTAAAATATTAGCTTTATTTTTTTCATTTTTCTACATGTTTGCATATCAATTAAATAGTTTAGTATGTGGTTTTTCATATTTAGGATTAGGACTTGATTTTATTATTGCAATATTGATTGTAATGAAATCCGATATGAAAGGATTATTTAAAAATATATTATTATTCTTTTTAAATTTTGGATTAATGTTTACATATTATTATTTTGCACCAGTTGTATTTTTAACTATATTTTGGCAGATATTACAAGAAAATAAAGAGAATGGAAATAAATTATTTAATTTAAAAAATATATGTAATATAATAATATCATTAATATTGCCAGGAATATTTGGTATATTATATTTTGTTGTACTGCCTAAAATAAATAAAGTAAGTGGTATAAACTATATAAATGCATTATTAATAGATGGAAGTATATATAAAAACCTAATTACAAATTTAATACCATATCTTGTTTTAGCAGAAATATTTATTATTTATAATTTAAAAAATAAGAATAAAGGTATAGATTTTAAATTCCTTATTTTAAGTTTACTATTTATAATAATTGCATTAATAGGATGGAAACTAAACAAAATATCAGATTATTATTATTATAAAATTTATTATTTTGTATTTATTTCATTAATAATAAGCAGTTTTGAAGTGATAAAAATATTAGTTGAACAACCAAAATATAAAATTGCAACTTATATATTAATTGCTATATATGGTATAGGGCTTATTTGTTCTATAATTTTGAAAAATAGTTTATGGATATATGATATATATGCTGCAAATGGTGCGGAATTGCAATTAGATTATGAAGTTATAAATAAAGATGAAATAAAAATATTGAAATGGTATAATAATAATTTAAATGATATAAATAATACAAATATGAAGACATTATTTATTTATAATGATGATGGAAATATTAATGGAAAATGTAGATGGATATATTTTATTACAAAAAATACATATAATTTTTTAGATATGATATATGATATTGGGGATACAAATCCTATAGATGAATTAATACAAGAAAATAAAAAATATATAGTTATATTTAAAAATGAATATAAAATGTATGATAATTATGATAATATAAATGAAAAAATTACACAATATAATTTAACTATTTTATTCCAAAATGATGGTGGAATGGTTTTACAAAATCCAAATGTAGTTGAATAAAATAATATTTAATACAAATAATAAGAAAAATTAAATTCAGGAGTTGAATTAATAATGAAAAAATATTTAAAAATTTCAATCTTATTATTTGTATTATTTTTTTTGTATATATATGTAGTATCAGTAACTAATTTACCGACACAGATAGAAATATTTAAAGGTGAAAAAATAGATATAAAAACATTATGGGGAATTGATATTACAAGAGAAAATAAATCAATCGAAACATCCAATAATTTATCTTCAAATATTTTTTATGAGCCAGGTCAAGAAAAATTACAAGTTAGTTTATTTGAAAAAATAAAATTAAAAACAATAAATGTAAGTGTGTTAGAAGATGTAGAAGTAGTACCTGTTGGAGAAGTAGTTGGAATTAAGTTATATACCAATGGAGTATTAGTAGTAGGAACATCAAAAATAGAAGGAGAAGATGGTAATTTTTATAAACCATATGAAAATTGTGGGATTGAAGAAGGAGATTCAATAGTTCAAATAAATGATGTTGTAATTAATAATACAGACGAACTAATATCAGAAATAAATAAAAATCATGAAAAAATAGAAATAACTTATACACATGATAATGAAACAAAAACGGCTCAAATTGTACCTGTAAAAGTAAAAGATGGAGAATATAAAATAGGATTGTGGGTTAGAGATAGCAGTGCTGGTGTTGGAACAATAACATTTTATAATGAAGAAACAAAATGTTTTGCTGCATTAGGTCATGCAATAACAGATATTGACACAGGAAAAATAATAAATACTTCATCAGGAGAAATAGACAATGTAAAAATTATTTCTGTAATAAAAGGAGAAAGTGAAGAACCAGGAAAAATAGAAGGAGCAATAATAAATAATACTCCAATAGGAAATATATATAATAATAGCAAATTTGGTATATATGGTGTAATTGATGATGTAAATAAGCTGAATATAGACTTTTCAAGAAAGATGAAAGTTGCGTCAAGAAGAGAAATAAAATTAGGAGAAGCTACATGTTTATGTGGTGTTGATGGAGAAGTAAAAGAATATAAAGTGGAGATATCACAAATATATTTGAATAATGATTATGATAATAAAAGCATGATAATAAAAATTACTGATGATGAATTAATAGAAAAAACAGGGGGAATAATCCAAGGAATGAGTGGATCACCTTTAATTCAAAACGGAAAATTCATAGGAGCAATTACACATGTATTAATCAGTAATCCAAAAGTTGGATATGCGGTTTTTGGGGATTTAATGCTTAAATATTGACATTAAGCCAATTTTGTAATAAAATATTTGCGTAATATTATTGAGAAAGGAGAGTATGAATATTTAAAAATAAATATATCATACAAAAATAAAATGTTTACAGACTATGCAAAAATTATTATAAAATCTGGAAATGGTGGCGATGGAGCTGTTACATTTAGAAGAGAAAAATATGTTGCTGCTGGTGGACCTGATGGTGGAGATGGCGGAAAAGGTGGAAGTATTTATTTTAGAGTAGATCCTAATGCAAATACATTGGTAGATTTTAGGTATACAAAAAAGTTCAAAGCTGAAAATGGTGAAAATGGTAGCGGATCAAATAAATATGGAAAAGCAGGAGAAGATTTATATATAGATGTACCAATTGGAACAATAATAAAAGATGCGGAAACAGGAAAAGTTGTTGCAGACTTATCAGAAGAAGGACAAGAAGAGCTTGTTTTAAAAGGTGGTAGAGGTGGAAAAGGAAACTCACACTTTGCAACAGCAACAAGACAAGTACCAAGATTTGCACAAGCAGGAGAAGATGGAGAAGAAAAAGAAGTAATATTAGAGTTAAAATTACTCGCAGATGTTGGATTATTAGGATTTCCTAATGTAGGAAAATCAACATTTTTATCAAGAGTAACAGATGCAAAGCCTAAAATCGCAAATTATCATTTCACAACAATAGAACCAAATTTAGGAGTAGTAAAAGCAAAAAATGGAGAAAGTTTTGTAATAGCTGATATACCAGGAATTATAGAAGGAGCAAGCGAAGGAGTAGGACTAGGAATACAATTCTTACGTCATGTAGAAAGAACAAGATTATTATTACATGTTATAGATGTTTCTGGAATAGAAGGAAGAAATCCAGTAGAAGATTACTACACAATAAACAAAGAATTAAAAGAATATAGCGAAAAACTAGCAACAAGAAAACAAATATTAGTAGCAAATAAATTAGATATAATGCAAGATGATACAGGATTAAAAGAATTAGAGGAACTTGCAAAAAAAGAAGGACTTGAATTATTTAAAATTTCTGGAGTAACAGGAGAAGGAATTGAAAAACTATTAAATAGAGTTACAGAAGTATTAAAAACATTACCTAAAGAGGAAATAGTAAATGTTGAAGATAAAGTAGTATATACTTTAGAAGATGATGAAGATCAATTTACAGTAAGAAAAGATGGCGATACTTATATTGTTGAAGGAAAAGCTGTAAATAGATTAATGGGAAGAATAAATGTAGATGACAATGAATCAATGTATTATTTCCAAAAGAAATTAAAAGAATTAGGAATTGAAGCAGAATTAAAGAAACAAGGAATATGTGAAGGCGATTATGTAAAAATGCTTAATTGGACTTTTGAATGGTACGAATAAACCAAATGGTCACATAAAAAGTTTTGTAAAACTTTTATGTGGCTATTTTTGAAGTTAACAAAGTAAAAGATACTTATTGCCAAAAACGAAAAAATATAGTAAAATAGTAAAGTATGTTTAATTAGGAGGAAGTGAATATGCAAGAAATATTAGATATATTAAAAGATACAGCAATAGATAGTATAAAATTATTGCCATTTTTATTTATAACATATTTAATAATGGAATATATAGAACATAAAACAAGTAATAAAGTAAAATCAGTTATTCAAAAATCAGGAAAATTTGGACCATTATTGGGTGGATTAGTTGGAATAGTACCACAATGTGGATTTTCAGTATCTGCAACAAATTTATATTCAGCAAGAGTAATAACATTAGGTACTCTTATTTCTGTGTATTTAACAACATCTGATGAAATGTTACCAATATTAATTTCAGAGACGATGCCAATTTCTACAATATTGATGATTATAAGTATAAAATTATTAATAGGAGTAGTTTCTGGTTTTATAATAGATTTTGTAATAAGAAAAATACACAAAGAAAAAGAAGAAACAAAAATAGAAGAAATATGTGAACATGAACATTGTCATTGTGAAAAAAATATTGCATTATCAGCATTAAAACATACTTTAAATATCTTTTTATTTATATTTTTTATAACACTTGGAATAAATGGAATAATCGAAATAATAGGGCAAGAAACACTTGCACATTTTATTAGTAAAAATGTAGTATTAGGACCAATAGTAGCAGGAATTATTGGGTTAATTCCAAATTGTGCTTCATCAGTAGTATTAACAGAATTATTTGTAGAAAAAGTTATATCAATGCCAATACTAATTTCTGGATTATGTGTAAATGCAGGTGTAGGATTATTAGTATTGTTTAAAACAAATACAAATAAGAAAGAAAATTTAAAAATAGTAGGATTATTATATGCAATAGGGGTAATATCAGGACTTATTTTAGAAATTATTATTTAAATTAATAAAATAACTTGAAATTTTAGTCATTTTGTAGGATAATAGAAATATGAGAGCTTAAAAGAGTTAATATAAGATTAGAAAATGAAAGGATGGAAAGCATGAAATTAATAGATAAATTTTTGAAGAAATTGAATGCAAGTAGAAATACATTTGTAACTTATGTTTTAACATTAATTTCTTTCTATTTAGCAGTAGACAGAATAGCAGAAATGTTACTTATGATATTTACAGGTGCATCTGTATCATATTGGGGACCATTTATGTATACATTTGCATTAGCATGTCCAGTATTTGCATTTCTTTTTTCAGGTTCATCAGAATTTGCATCATCTAAAAATACAAAAGTTATATTATTTAATACTTATATAGTTGGATTATATGTTATTGCAATTTCAATGGTTACACAGTGGACTAACCAAGGTTTATGGATGATTATGATATCATTACCTGGATATGTAGAACTTGTAACAGACTTTTCTGACTTAGTAAGACCAGCACTTACAGCATTAGCAGTTTATTTCCCATTAACAACATTTTATGGTGTAATAAAATTCATAAAATTAGGAATAAATGATAGTAAAGACTGGACAAGATCAATATGGGATTATAAAGGAATAAATTTATCAGATACAAAACAAGGTCATGGACCATTTACATGTGACATGACATTATGTAATGATGCCGAAACCGGTAAAAAAGTTGTATTTGTAGAGCAAAAAAGATTCCAATCATTACTTGTTTGTGGTGGTTCAGGAACAGGAAAAACATCTCTAGTAATAGAACCAATGGTTGCCAAAGACATTGAGAAAAAAGCATTTTATTGGGCTAATGCAAAAGAGATGGGATATACAGCATTAAAAACAGGAATTGCAGTATTAAATAGACCATATGATAATGAATATTTAAATAAGAATTTTTCATTAAATATGATTACTCCAGCCCAAGGAAAAGAACAAGTTTATAATGTATATATGAAAAAGATGACACAAGCATCATTAGGTAATGATTATACTTATAAAGATTTAGGTGTAACAGCAATTTCACCAGATTATGAATCAACTCAAAAAATGATTGATATATGTAAAAATTTTCATATAAAATATAATATTATAGATCCTGCAAATAGGGCATCAATAGGATTAAATCCATTTGTTTACGATGACCCAAATAAAATTGCAGTAACAATTTCAGCAGCATTAAAAGCAATGTATGTTAATGCACATCCAGAAATTGATGATACATATAGAGAAGAATATATAATTCAAGCAATAGAAAACTTGTCAATTATGTTAAAAGAAATGTATCCACGTTTAAATGGAGGAAATTTACCAAACTTAGATGACATGTTAAAAATGCTAACTAATTATAGCATAGTAGAAAAAATGTGTGAGATTATGTGTAGAGATCCAGAGTTATCAGAAAAATATTTAAGTCAAATAACATATTTTAAAAGAAATTTTTATGAAAATGGTATAGGAAGAAGTTTAACAGAAAAATATTTATATTTAGCTGTATCACAATTAGATAATTTATTAAGATTACCAGGAGTAAAAGCAATATTATGTAATAGAACTAATAATATTGATTTTGATAAAGTTCTTGCAAATGGTGAATGTACATTTGTATGTACACGTAGAGGAGATTTAGGAAGAACAAGCCATAAAGCATTTGGATTATTTTTCTTATTATCTATGCAAAATGCAGTATTAAGAAGACCAGGAAATGAAAAGAGTAGAATACCACATTTCTTATATATAGATGAATTTCCAGATTTTATATGTAAAGATACAGAGGCAATGTTTACTTTATATAGAAAATATAGAGTTGCAACAACAATAACAACACAAAATTTAGCACAATTAGAAGGAAATGCTCCAGATATGAAATATAGAGAAACAATAGTTTCAAACTGTGCAAATAAAATATTCCTAGGAAATGCAGATAATAGAGAGCTTGACTGGTGGGAAACAGAATTTGGACAAAAGAGAACATGGATATGGGGTAACAGTATGGATATGAACAAACTTCAATATGACGCAAAAATAAGTGGAGTTAAATATGGTTGGGAATTAAACTGGCCAGCAAATAAACTTGGCACAATGGTATTCAAAGCAGCAGCTATAAAATTAAAAAATGATAGTGGTGGATTTAATGTAAATGAAGGTAGATTAAATTTTGTTAGTGCAAGATATAAAGAAGCACAACCAATGAAAACTTATGATTTTACAAAATTCACAGCAGGAGTTGTAGATGAAACAGCTGATGAAAAACACAAAGAAAAATTTGATCCAAAACATATTAATTTTACAGATGGAAACAATGAAATAGACCCAATACAAACAGATACTACAGATTCAGAATTTAAATTTGATAATGAAAATGCAATTGTAGTAAATTTAAAGAAAAATAAACAATAAAATATTATTAAGAGCAGTGTATTTAATACACTGCTTTTAATGTATTAAATTAACATAAAAACACAAATAAAAAATATGAATAATACTTGAAAAAAAACTCAAATAATAGTACAATATAAAAGAATGAAAGGAAGTATAAAAAGTGAAATTAACAGACTTTAATTATGAATTACCAGAAAGATTAATAGCACAAGTACCAATAGAAAAAAGAGACGAATCAAGATTAATGGTGCTAGATAGAGAAAAACAAACAATAGAACATAAAGTATTTAAAGATATAATAGATTATTTACAACCTGGAGATTGTCTTGTAAGAAATAATACTAAAGTTTTACCAGCTAGGTTATATGGTAGAAAAGAAACAGGAGCACATGTTGAATTTTTATTATTAAATAGAATAGAAGGAGATATCTGGGAATGTATAGTAAGACCAGGAAACAAACTACATGTAGGAGCAAAAGTTAGCTTTGGAGATGGATTGTTAAATGCAGAAGTATTAGATACAATGCCAGGAGGAACAAGAAAAGTAAAATTTACATATCAAGGAATATTTAACGAAATATTAGACAAAATTGGATTAATGCCATTACCTCCATATATACATGAAGAACTAAAAGAAAATGACAGATATCAAACAGTATATGCAAAATATGAAGGTTCAGCAGCAGCTCCAACAGCAGGATTGCATTTTACAGATGAATTATTAAAGAAGATAGAAGAAAAAGGTGTAAAAATTGCAAATGTAACATTACATGTTGGAATAGGAACATTTAGACCAGTAAAAGAAGAGAATATAGAAGAACATGATATGCACACAGAACATTACTATATTAAACAAGAAGATGTAGATAAAATAAATGAAACAAAGAAAAATGGGGGAAGAGTTATAGCAGTTGGAACAACATCTTGTAGAGTATTAGAGACAATTGCAGATGAAAATACAGGTATGGTACATGTAACAGAAGGAGATACAAATATTTTCATATATCCAGGATATAAATTCAAATGTATAGATGGATTAATAACAAATTTTCATTTACCAGAATCAACATTAGTAATGTTGGTATCAGCATTAGCTGGAAGAGAATATATACTAAAAGCATATAATGAAGCAGTAAAACAAGAATATAAATTTTTCAGTTTTGGAGATGCAATGTTCATAAAATAGAAAGGCATACAAATGAGTAAAGAAAACTTACCAATATCAGTTGATAATAATAAATCATTAGCAGAAAAAAGAAAAGAAAAAAGAGATTTTGAACAAATAAAAAGAAGTGCCAAAGCAGCAATAAGTGCAGGGCTTGCCGTAGCAGGAGGGTTGGCAGTGTGGTTTGGAGCAAGTATTCCACCAATAGCTCTTGCTGGAGGAGTTGCTTTATGTGGATTTGGTACAAATGCAATAGTAAAAAAAATATTCAAGCCAGCAGGTAAAGATTCAATGTTTGTTTTAGCTAAGAACTTAAAAGGAGAATTAGAAATTGGACAAAATTCCCTAAAGTTTAAGCAAGCACAGAAAATAAAGAAATTAAAGACAGCTGAAAAGGCTGCAAGCATGGGATTAGGAATGATTGTATCATTAAAAAATATTCAGCAGATGTATGAAGATGAAGAAGTCGAAACACAACCATCAAAAGATGGAAGAAGTAATGTTTATCCACAAGTCTTTAGTACAGTAACACATGGTGATAATATTAAAACATTAGAAGCGTTAGAAACACTGGGATATATTCAGATAAATAGAAAAGATTTTGAAAAGAAAAGTACATTTGCTTATGAACGATTTGGATTTGGAGAAAAAGAATCAGCCAAAAAAGCTTTTTTGGCACAATTCAATCCTGATGAAAGAAAATTGTATGAACATGATTTTTTTAATATAGCAGTACAAATAACAGACAAAAAAATTAATGTTGACGAATTAGTTCAAAGATATATAAATGTAAATCAAATAGATAAAAGTAATATACAAGAAAGAAAAGCAGTAAAAACAATTGGACTTATTTTTAAAGCTTTAAAAAATTCAAAAATAGATGTTAAAGTAGATGAATTAGGTGAGTCTCAAATAGTATATGATTCAGATAGATCACTTTTGACAAGAGTTCAGGAAGAAAGTACAGACAAATGTGAAGAATACAGAAAATCAGTAAAAAAAGATGCTGAACAATTAGAACAAAATAATGAAAGAATCCAAAATCAGCCTGAACAGATACGTAAAGAAGTCCAACAAGGAGAAGAATTAGAAATTAGATAGATAGAAGAATATAACATTAAAAGAAAGGAAGAAAAAATGAAGCCAGCAGTAACTTATGAATTATTACACGAATGTAAACAAACAGGAGCAAGAAGAGGAGTTATACATACTCCACATGGAGATATTCAAACTCCGATATTCATGCCAGTTGGAACACAAGCTACAGTAAAGTCAATGACTCCAGAAGAACTAAAAGAAGAAGTAAAAGCACAAATAATATTATCAAATACTTATCATTTATATTTAAGACCAGGACAAGATATAGTAAAAGAAGCAGGTGGACTTCACAAATTTATGAAATGGGATAGACCTATTTTAACAGATAGTGGAGGATTTCAAGTATTTAGTTTAAGTTCTTTAAGAAAAATAACAGAAGAAGGAGTTGCATTTCATTCACATTTAGATGGAAGTAAACATTTATTTACACCAGAAAGTGTAATGAAAACAGAAGAGGATTTAGGCGCAGATATAATAATGGCATTTGATGAATGTTGTCCATATCCATCAACTTATGAATATACTAAAAATTCAATGGAAAGAACAACAAGATGGGCAAAAAGATGTAAAGAAGCTCATACAACAGAAAATCAAGCATTATTTGGAATAATACAAGGTGGATTTTTTGAGGATTTAAGAAAAAAATCAGCAGAAGATTTGGTTGCATTAGATTTACCTGGTTATGCAATTGGTGGAATAAGTGTAGGAGAGCCAAAGGAAGAATTCTTAAAAATGTTATATTATACAACACCATTAATGCCAAAAGATAAGCCAAGATATTTAATGGGTGTTGGAACACCAGATTATTTAATAGAAGCGGCACTTGCAGGAATAGATATGTGTGATTGTGTATTACCAACAAGAATTGCAAGAAATGGAACAGCATTAACATCTCATGGTAAAGTAGTTGTAAGAAATGCAACTTATGAGAGAGATTGGACACCATTAGATCCAGAATGTGATTGTTATACATGTAAGAATTATACAAGAGCATATATAAGACATTTAGTAAAAGCAAATGAAATATTAGGAGTAAGATTACTTTCAATACACAATTTGAGATTTTTAACTAGATTAATGGAAAATATAAGAACTGCGATTGAAGAAGATAGATTAGGAGATTTTAGAACAGAATTTTATAAAAAGTATGGATATGAAAACTAAAGAAAAGGAGAAGATAAAATATGGAATTATATATTGAAAAAGAAAAGAAAAAGGATTCAAAAAAGAAAATTCCAAAAGCACCTATAATTATTGGAGTAATAATCTTTTTACTTATAGTAATGATGATATGTATTATTGTAATGATAACTAATTTAGAAAGTTCAGTATTAGAGATTAGTGTTGATGGTGTTTCAAAATCTGATTTAACACAATTAGTATTAGTAAAACAACAAGATGATGGTACTTCTAAATTATATTATCCAGTAAGAAAAGTTGCTTCATATTTTGGATATGCTGATTATGCTGGAGATTTTAAAAATAAATCTGAAGATACTGGAAAATGTTATGTAGATAATGGTGATGAAATAGCAATGTTTACAATAAATTCAGATGCCTTAATAATATCAAGAGATGATTCAGATTATGAAGAAGTTTCATTAGATGAAATGGTATTTGAACAAGATGGACAATTATATACAACTGCAATGGGATTAAAAACAGCATTTAACCTTAGCTATGATGACAAAGATCCAAATAAAATAAAAATATATACATTAGACTATTTGGCAACATATTATACAAAAAGATTAAATATTGAAAAAACATCTAAAGAATTTAGAGATAAAAAAGCAATTCTTGTTGGAAATATGATTGTACAGGCAAGTGATACAAAAAAATATGGAGTAATGGATATAACAACAGGTCAGTATGTTTTAGAAGCAAAATATGATTCAATTTCATATTTACCTTATAGCCAAAATTATTTAGTAGAAAATAGCGGAAAATATGGAGTAATGTCAAAAGATTCAAAAACAATTATAAAAATAGCTTATGATGATATACAAGTTATGGATAATCAAAAAGGATTATATATTGTAAAAGAAGATAGTTTATATGGTGTAATAGATAATAATGGAAATGTAATTTTAAGATCATTATTCCAACAAATAGGAGTAGGAAAGCTTTCTACTTATGAAAAGAATGGAATTGAAAGTCCATACATTTTATTAGATTCATTAATTCCTGTAAAATATAATAATTATTGGGGATTTTTTAACATAAAAGGAGAACAAGTTACAAATATACAATTTACAGGTGTTGGATGTACAACTTCAAAACTTACTAATACATATCCAGTAGTTGTAATTCCAAGTTTAGAGATGATAATAGTAAAAGAAAATAATTATTATACATTTATAAATAAAAATGGTCAAAAAGTAATAAATGGAACATTAGATACAGTATATTTGACTACAGATGCTTCAACAGGAAAAAATACTTATTATATGACTTATGGTGGAATTACAGATGATATAGAAGCAAAATTTGCATCTTTAGGATACTAAAAAAGAACAAAAGAAAGGAAGAACAGAAGAAATGGCAAAAAGTAAAAGCTCATGGATTTTAATTGTATTTATTTGTGCAGGATTGGTAATTGGAGGACTAATAGGACAGCTTGCTTCACAAGTTAGCTGGTTAAGTTGGCTTTCTTATGGACAAGGATTTGGATTTTCAGAGCCATTTGTTTTAAATTTACAAGTTATAAAAATAACATTTGGTATGACAATAAATATTAATATGGCTAGTATAATTGGAATGGCAATTGCATTATTAATATATAGATGGATTTAAAATAAAAAATGTGAAAATAGAGGGAGATATAAAATGAATGTAAAAGAAATGTTGAGAAAAGCAACACATACATCAAAAGCAATAAAAATAGTATATGCTGTTTGTATTGTAGCATTTATAGCTGCAGCTTGTATAATGAGTTATAGAATAGATAGTGAAAAACCTAATGCAATAGATTTTACAACAAATGGTGCAATAGGTATGGAAACAGATAAATATGTTTATCTACAGGTTGAAGGATTAACAGAGATGGTAGCAACTTATGGAAATGATGACAATGAAAAAAATGATGATAATCAAAAATACTATTTAGCAATAAATAATGGATATTTTTATATAGTTAATCTAGATACAACAGGACTTGAAGAACTACAAAGTATTCAAGATTTTACATATTCAAGAATAGAAAATAAACCAGCTCCAAAAGTAATTTATGGAATAACAGAAGAAGCAGATCCAAAATTAAAAGAGGCTGTTGTTGACTATTTTAATCAAATATATCCAGATGCTAATATAACAGTAGATCAATTTGAACAATATTTTGGAAGTGTTATACTAAATACAAGAAAAGATCCAGTAGATGTTCAAATAGAATTATTAGTAATGATGTTTTCTGCAATTACATTTGTAGTAACAATAGTTGTACATATCTTAAAAGTAGTAACAAGAAGAAAAACATATAAGTACTTAAAAAAGAACGGATATGAAAATGACTTAGAAAATCAACTTGATAATATAGAAGAACATGCCTATAATTATAAAGTTATAATGACTAAAGATTTCTTAGTTGATACAACTGATGGATTTGTAGTTATAAAGTTTTCTGATATAAAATGGATATATACTCATAAAATTAGATATTATGGATTTGTTACAACAAGTGATATAATTGTATATTTAAAAGATGGAAAAACATCATTTAGATGTGGATGTGTAAATGGTGATATTAATGATGAATTTGAATTGGTATTTGACAAAATATGTCAAAAGTCACCAAGTGATGTATTAAAAGGATATACTTCAGAAAACATGAAAGAATTTAAAGAATATAAAAGAAGTTTAAAGCATGAAAACTTATAAAAAAAGGTCGTAAGCATATAGCTTACGGCTTTTTGCGTTAAAAATCATACACTTTTTAAACAGTATACATAAATTCAATTTTTTGCTTAAAAGTGTTTACAAATGGAAAAAAATGTTATATAATGTCCGTGTAAAATTTAACAAAATAAAGGAGGGTTTGTGATGAATAAAGCTAGTAAAAAGCTATTCACCATTCTTGCTTTTCTTCTAATGATTTTTATAGTACCATTAGTAAGCTTTGCTGTAAACGAAAATGTGTCTATAGTTGAATCTTTAGATAAAAACGGAAAACAAGAATACATTATTTACATAAATAACTATACTAATAAAAATTTTAAGTATGCATTATCAAATGATGCAAATCCAGAAGAAATGGATTTAGTATATATTAATTCAATCACAGATTTGGGAAAGAATTCAGTTGCATTTATTGATGCGGAAACGTATGAAAAATTAAAATCAAAGACAATTTATATTTGGGCAAAAGACGAAAATGAAAGTTTAATTCTAGAAGGAGTAAAATTAGATTTAGAAGACTCCTTAACCAAGGAAAATTTAGATTTAGTAGAAAAAACTACAAAGAAAATATCAGTAGAAATTGCTGATAGCAAAGAAAAATCAACAGAAATAAAAAATGAAGATGTTGAGGGAGTTAAAGAAACAACATCTGTTGGAACATTAAAAATAACAGATGAAGATGCTAAAAAATCAACATATTATTATGAAAGAGTAGAAACAACAGATTCTGAAGATTATAATGAATTATCAGAATTAGCTGAAAAAATAAATAATGAATATGAAGCAATGGATATGTATAAAAAAATCCAAATAGCAAAAGAATTTAATACTTTATACTCAAAATTAATTTCAAATATTGAGTGGAAAGAAGTTAAAGATTTAAAAGTTGAACAACCAGAATCATCAGAACAAAGTAATGGAATTGGAGATAAATATATAGTATTTTTGAAAAAAGTATCAAAGAACGGAGAAATAACAACAGATGTACAATTTTTACAAGAATATTATGATTATGAGCCAAATGTTGAAAAAGAAAAAGTTATAACAAAAGAAACAACAAAACTACCAATAACCTATGATAGTATTGCATTATTTATAGTACTAGCAGTAGTAATAATTGCTATAGTATTTGTATTTATAAGAATAAAAAAATTAGAAAAAAAAGATGAGCAAAAATAGTTTAAAATTAAAAATTTATAAAACATCTGCTTATATATTACTTATAATTGCAATTATTGTGATAGGAATGATAGTTTATAAATATGGTAGTAATCAAATAAATGAAAAAGAAAGTAAACAAACTATTGAAACATTTAATCAAATAGAAATAAAAAATGATGAAGAACAAGAAACAGAGTCAAGTAATGAGATTCAATTAGAGTATAAAGGATATAAAGTAATAGGAATAGTAAAAATTCCTCAAATTAATATAGAATATCCTATTATAGAAATTGGAGACATAGATCCAGAAAGTGCAAAAAAACCAATGAAATTATCTATAATAAAATATTGGGGCGAAAAAGTAAATGATTATGGAAATTTATCAATTGCAGGTCATAATAACAAAGATGGAACAATGTTTGGAAAAACAAAAAAGTTAAAAATTGGAGATATTGTAGAATTAACAGATTTGACAGGTAAAACAATAACATATTCTATATATAATATATTTGTAACAGATCCAAATGATGTAAGTATCTTGTTGCCTCAAGATGAGAAAATTAGAGAAGTTACATTGATAACATGTACTAATGGAAATAAACAAAGATTGATATTAAAAGCAAAAGAAATCTAAATTTTTATAGGGGGGGAAAATAAAAATGAAAGGTCAATCAAGTACCTTCAAAAAGAAAACTATTATTGAGATAATAGCTGTAGCAATATTAGTAGTAATAGCTATAGCTTCAATAGTCATTTTCTTGAAAGATAGAATAAGTTCTGAAGCTATAGATAAAGATAATCAAACAGAGCAAATTGATAACAATCAAAAAGCTGATGATAATTCAAATCAAAATAATGTTCAAGAACCAAATGGCACAAATCAAGAAAATAATCAAAATTCAGGAAATAATGCCAATAACAACAATGAAGATAGCAATAATAATAGTAATAACTCAAATGGTAACAACACAAATAATACAAACAATAATACAGGTGTAACAACTGGTTCAAATGTAAACGAAATAGGTGAAACAACAGTAGAAAGAGTTGAAGAAAGAGAAAAACTTATTTCAAGAGATTACTGGGATTGGTGGAAACCAACAACTATTTCTGTTAATTCAACAGTAGCAAACATAGTTCCAGCATTACCTGATATTACAGTTACAAAAACAGCAGAAACAGAAGCTGGAAACAAATTAGTATATGCAGGAGAAAAGATTACATATACAATTGTTGTAAAAAATAATGGAAATCAAGATGTAGAAAAAATTGAAGTAATGGATAAAATTCCTTCAAATACTACATTTGATTCAGTAGAAAATGAAGGAATAGTAGTAAAATCTTCAAAAGCTCCTGAAAAAGTTGTAGGAATAAAATGGATAATAACAGTAAAAGCAGGAGAAGAAGTTTCACTTAAATTTACAGTTGTTGTAGATTCTGGAGTAACAGGAACAATTACGAATAAAGCAATTGCAAATGGTGAAGAAAGTAATGAAGAAAATACATCTATTATAACAAGCAACAAGACAAGTGAAATATTAAGATACAATAAAGAAACAAATAAATTTGAAGCAGTAAATGTTGCAAAAATTGATGATGAAATAACATATACAATTTCAGTAACAAATACTGGTGATGAAAATGGAACAACAAAAATAGTTGATACAGTTCCAGAAGGAACAGTGTTAAAACGTGGTTCTGCAGAAGGTGCTGAAATATCTGAAAATCATAAAACAGTAACATGGAATGATGTTGAAGTTCCTGCAGGAGAAACAGTAGAAAGAACATTTACTGTAATAGTAAAAGACATAAAATCATTAGAAAATAAAAAAATAACAAATATAGCAACAGTTGGAGAAAAAGAAACAAATGAAACAGAAAATTCAACAGCTGAAATTAATGTTGAAAAAACAGTTATTGACATATTAAGAAATGATGAAAGTATAGGATTAGATGCAGAAGTTAAAGAAGGCGATGTAATCAAATACAAAATTACAGTAACAAATACAGGTAGTGAAGATTTAACAAATGTAATTGTTGATGAAAAACTAGAAGGTATAGAGTTAAATGAAAAAGAATTAAATATAGGAAATTTAAAAGCTGGAGAAAATAAAGAAATTTTTGCTTCTTATACAGTAAGTTATGAAAAAGATATAAAAGAAAATGTCGGAAAATTAGTTCATAATGAAGTAAAAGTAACTGGAGAAACAATACCAACAGATCCAGATAAAGAACCAGAAACAGTTGAAGACAAAGATGAAATAGATACATCAGTAGCAGATGCACCATCAGTAGATATAAGCAAAGTTGCAACAAGAGTAAAAGAAAATGTTTCAGAAGAATTTGTACCTGTAACAGAAAAAACAAAGGTAAGACCTGGAGATGTTATTGAATATGTAATAACAGTAACAAACACAGGAAATGTAACATTAGAAAATATTAAAGTTACAGATTCTTTGAAAGTAACTGTAAATGGAGAAGTTAAAGATGTTGATGAAAATGGAACATCTATAATTGCTGAGATTAAAGAATTATCTGCTGAAGCAGGAAAAAATGTAGAAACAATAACAACTTATTATACTGTTGTTGAATCTGATGTTGTAGAAGAGAAGCCAATTATGAATACTGCAACAATTATAATTCCTGATGTACCAGGTAAAGATTCAACAGAAGAAGTACCTGTAAATCCAGATACAAGCGTAAGTGGAACAAAAATATGGAAAGACAATAATAATGAATACAAAACAAGACCTACATCAATAGTAATTAATTTATTACAAAATGGAGAACAAATTGACAGCAAAAAGGTTGTAGCAACAGATGAATGGGCCTATACATTTGATAAATTACCAAAATATGATGTAGATGGAAAAGAATATACTTATACAATAACAGAAAATGAAGTTGCAGGATATGTAACAGAGATTTCTGGAAATGATGTAATAAACACTGTAACAGGAATAACAGAAGTAAGTGGAACAAAAACATGGAAAGACAATAATAATGAATACAAAACAAGACCTACATCAATAGTAATTAATTTATTACAAAATGGAAAACAAATTGATAGTAAGGAAATTGGAGAATCAAGTGATTGGGCTTATGAATTTAAAAATTTACCAGAATATGATAAAGACGGAGTTAAATATAATTACACAGTAACAGAAGAAGAAGTTACAGGATATGTAACAGAAATTTCTGGATATGATGTAATAAATACATTAACAGGAACAACAAGTGTAAATGCAATAAAAATATGGCAAGATAATAATAATATTTATGGAACAAGACCAGAATTAATAACAATTAACTTATTACAAAATGAAAAACAAATTGATAGTAAGGAAATTGGAGAATCAAGTGATTGGGCTTATGAATTTAAAAATTTACCAGAATATGATAAAGACGGAGTTAAATACAATTATTCATTAACAGAAGAAAATATTGCAGGATATGTAACAGAAATTTCTGGATATGATGTAATAAACACATTAACTGGAAAAACAGATGTAAGTGGAACAAAGACATGGGTAGATGGTGGAAAAACACATAATAACTCAAAAGAAATCACATTAGTTTTAACAAGAAAGAGCGAAAAAGTAGAAAGTGTTGAAGAAACAGTTGAGGCAACAGTTGTATGGAATGGAAATACTTATACATTTAGTGATTTAGATAAATATGATGCAGAAGGATATTTGTATATATATAAAGTAACAGAAAATAAAGTAAATGATTATACAACAGAGCAAGATGGAAATAATTTCACAAATACAATGTCAGAAATAAATGACAAAATAGAAGTAAGCGGAACAAAGACATGGGTAGATGGTGGAAAGCTACATGATAATGCTAAAGAAATTATATTGGTATTAACAAGAGCAAGTGCAAAATCAGGAAGTGTTGAAGAAACAGTAGAAGCAACACCAACATGGAATGGAAATACTTATACATTTAGTAATCTATCAAAATATGATGCAAAAGGATATGTATATACATATAAAGTATCAGAAACAGAAATAAAAGGATATGATACAACAACATCTGGAAATAACTTCACAAATACAATGTCAGAAATAAATGACAAAATAGAAATAAGCGGAACAAAGACATGGGTAGATGGTGGAAAAACACATAATAATGCAACAGAAATTAAATTAGTATTAACAAGAACAAGTACAAAACCAGGAAGTGTTGAAGAAACAGTAGAAGCAACAGTTGTATGGAATGGAAATACATATACATTTAGTAATTTAGCAAAATATGATACAGAAGGATATTTATATGAATATAAAGTTTCAGAAAATGCAATATATGGATATACAACAAATGTAGATGGAAGAAACTTCATAAATATAATGTCAAATATAGACGACAAAATAGATGTAACAGGAACAAAAACATGGGTAGATGGTGGAAAAACACATATCAATTCAGAAGAAATTGCGTTAACATTAACAAGAATAAGTGCAAAAGCAGGAAGTGTTGAAGAAACAGTAGAAGTAACACCAGCATGGAATGGAAATACATATACATTTAGTAATTTAGCAAAATATGATACAGAAGGATATTTATATACATATAAAGTTGTAGAAGATGCAATATATGGATATACAACAGTTCAAGATGGAAGAAACTTCACAAATACAATGTCAGAAATAAATGACAAAATAGAAATAAGCGGAACAAAGACATGGGTAGATGGAGGAAAAACACATAATAATACAACAGAAATTATACTAGCATTAACAAGAACAAGTACAAAACCAGGAAGTGTTGAAGAAACAGTAGAAGCAACACCAACATGGGATGGAAACACTTATACATTTAGTAATTTATCAAAATATGATACAGAAGGATATTTATATGAATATAAAGTTTCAGAAAATGCAATAGATGAATATACAACAAATGTAGATGGAAGAAATTTCATAAATATAATGTCAAATATAGATGACAAGATAAATGTAACAGGAACAAAAACATGGGTAGATGGAGGAAAAACACACATCAATTCAGAAGAAATTGCGTTAACATTAACAAGAATAAGTGCAAAACCAGGAAGTGTTGAAGAAACTATAGTTGCAACACCAACATGGAATGGAAATACTTATACATTTAATGGATTATCAAAATATGATACAGAAGGATATTTATATACATATAAAGTTGTAGAAGATGCAATATATGGATATACAACAGTTCAAGATGGAAGAAACTTCACAAATACAATGTCAGAAATAAATGACAAAATAGAAATAAGCGGAACAAAGACATGGGTAGATGGAGGAAAAACACATAATAATGCAACAGAAATTACACTAGTATTAACAAGAACAAGTACCAAAACAGGAAGTGTTGAAGAAAAAGTAGAGGCAACAGTTGTATGGAATGGAAATACTTATACATTTAGCAATTTAGCAAAATATGACACAGAAGGATATTTATATGAATATAAAGTTACAGAAAATGCAATAGATGAATATACAACAAATGTAGATGGAAGAAACTTCATAAATATAATGTCAAATATAAATGATACAATAAATGTAACAGGAACAAAAACATGGATAGATGGTGGAAAAACACATATCAATTCAGAGGAAATTTCATTAACATTAACAAGAACAAGTGCTAAGCCAGGAAGTGTAAAAGAAACAGTAGAAATAACACCAACATGGAATGGAAATACTTATACATTTAATGGATTACCAAAATATGACACAGAAGGATATCTATATACTTATAAAGTATCAGAAAGTAAAATGGATGGTTATACTACAATATCAAATAAGAATAATTTTATAAATATAATATCAAGTATAAATAATAAATTTAGTATAACAGGAACAAAGACATGGATAGATGGTGGAAAAGCACATAATAATGCAACAGAAATTACATTAGTATTAACAAGAACAAGTACAAAACCAGGAAGTGTTGAAGAAACTATAGTTGCAACACCAACATGGGATGGAAATACTTATACATTTAGTGAACTTAATAGATATGATTCAGAAGGATATTTATATGAGTATAAAGTTGCAGAAAATCCAGTAAAAGGATATACAACAAGAGTAGATGGAAGAAACTTTATAAATATAATGTCAAATATAGATAACAAAATGGATGTAACAGGAACAAAAACATGGGTAGATGGTGGAAAAACACATATCAATTCAGAAGAAATTACATTAACATTAACAAGAATAAGTGCTAAAGCAGGAAGTGTTGAAGAAACAGTAGAAGTAACACCAGCATGGAATGGAAATATTTATACATTTAGTAATTTAGCAAAATATGATGCAGAAGGATATTTATATACATATAAAGTATCAGAAGCACAAATTAGAGGATATGAAACAACAACATCTGGAAATAATTTCACAAATACAATGTCAGAAATAAATGACAAAATAGAAATAAGCGGAACAAAGACATGGGTAGATGGTGGAAAAACACATAATAACGCAGGAGAAATCACATTAGTATTAACAAGAACAAGTACAAAACCAGGAAGTGTTGAAGAAACAGTAGAAGCAACAGTTGTATGGGACGGAAACACTTATACATTTAGTAATTTATCAAAATATGACACAGAAGGATATTTATATAAATATAAAGTTTCAGAAAATGCAATAAATGAATATACAACAAAAGTAGATGGAAGAAACTTCATAAATATAATGTCAAATATAGATGAAACAATAAATGTAACAGGAACAAAGACATGGGTAGATGGTGGAAAACAACATAATAATGCAACAGAAATTACATTAGTTCTAACAAGAACAAGTGCAAAAGCAGGAAGTGTTGAAGAAACAATAGAAGTAACACCAACATGGGATGGAAACACTTATACATTTAATGGATTATCAAAATATGATGCAAAAGGATATTTATATACATATAAAGTATCAGAAGTACAAATAAAAGGATATGATACAACAACATCTGGAAATAACTTTACAAATACAATGTCAAATATAAGTGAAACAATAAATGTAACAGGAACAAAGACATGGGTAGATGGAGGAAAAACACATACTAATGCAAAAGAAATAACATTAGTATTAACAAGAACAAGTACAAAACCAGGAAGTGTTGAAGAAACTGTAGTTGCAATACCAACATGGGATGGAAATACTTATACATTTAATGATTTAGCAAAATATGACACAGAAGGATATTTATACGAATATAAAGTTGTAGAAAATGCAATAGATGGATATACAACAGTTCAAGATGGAAGAAACTTTATAAATACAATATCAGACATAAATGAAAAAATAAATGTAATAGGAACAAAGACATGGATTGATGGTGGAAGAGAACATGATAATACAACAGAAATAACATTAGTATTAACAAGAACAAGTACAAAACCAGGAAGTGTTGAAGAAATAGTAGAAGTAACACCAACATGGAATGGAAGCACTTATACATTTAGTAATTTAACAAAATATGATGCAGAAGGATATTTATATACATATAAAGTTGCAGAAAATCCAATAGATGGATATACAACAAAAGTAAATGGATATAATTTCACAAATACAATGTCAGAAATAAATGATACAATTGATATAAGTGGAACAAAGATATGGGAAGATAATGAAAATGCTTATGGAACAAGACCAACATCAATAACAGTAAATTTACTACAAAACGGAACAAAAGTTGCAAGCAAGAAAGTAACATCTGCAGATAATTGGAGATATTCTTTCACAGATATGCCAAAATATGATGCAAAAGGATATCTATATACTTATACAGTAACAGAAAATGCAGTTTCAAATTATAATACATCAGTAAATGGATACAATATAACAAATAGATTAAAATTATCATTAACTAAAAGAGCAACAGACAAAAATGGAAATATTATAACTGAATTAATATATGATTCAAAATCAGAAGCAAGTAGAAAATTCAATTATGTATTAACAGTAACAGGTCAAGGACAACAAAAAGTTACAGACGTATTACCAAGTGGAATAGTAATAGAAGATAATTGGAGTGCTGATAATGTAACAGTAACAACAGATACAACAACAGGAAGACAAAAAATTACATGGAATGTAAATTTAACAGATGATGCTGCAGATGAATTAATAATTCCAGTAATAGCTACAGAAAAAGTATTTGAAGGAAAAGAAACAGAATCAGAAATAGTAAAATCAGTATTGAATTTGAACTTCCATAATGCTGGATCAACAGGAAAAGGAAATAAAGATTATAACAGTAAAAAAGTAAATATTTTCTTAAGAGCATTAGGAAATGCAGACCCATCAACAGATGATGGATACATATATGCAGGACAAACAACTATTGCAACTAGATATATTAACGAAATAAAAAATGCATCAGGTCAAGCAAAATTCGTATCAGGATATGATGATGCTAAAGTAAACTCAATTTTAAGTACTAAAAATACTACTCAAATAGAGAAAATGCTAACAGATTTTTCTAAAGATAATGAAAGCAGTACAGGATTAGGAAAATATATCTCTGGTGGATTACCATCAGTAGCAACAATAAGACAAAACATAAAAACTTTATATAGTGACAAAATAGAATTAACAGATACTCAAATAATCTTATGGTATAAAGTTCCATATTCAGTTGATGAAGAAGTAGCAAGAAATTATGTAATAACAGACAAAGAAAATGGTAATAAAAAATTAGTAGATAAGACTATAAATTTACCAAATTGTGGATACCATATAGATGGATTAATTGTTGATATAAAAGACTTAGGTGGATACATTCCAGAAGGAACAAAAGTATCTGTAAAGAATGTTGCAAATCTTGGAAAAATGACATCAGAAGCAACAGTAGATATCATATATGAAAAGAAATTATCAGAATCAAAAGTTTCAAGCCAAGAGTTGGTAAGTGATGATATTGAAGTAAATGTTGAAGAACACATAAAACAATCAGAAGAACCAATTAGTAAAGTAGAAAAAAAGACAGTAGTAAATGAAAAAATAACAAAAACAGATATAACAACACCATCAAATACGACAAAAAATGTGGTATCAAACACAGAACAAGTTGTAGAAAAGAAAGATGATGAAAAAGTAACAGCAAGTAAAGAGAGTAAATTTACAGTAGAAACTAGTGAAGATTAATCTGATAGTAAAAAAAGAGAATTTCGAAAGAAATTCTCTTTTAAAATTATAAATATTTTTTTAAAGTTTCTACACTGTCTTCTTGCATAACAACAAAATCATTTAATATTTGTCTAACATCTTTATCAATACTAGGATTATTGTTAAGTAAACGTCTACCTTCAATTATTCCCATATTAGTTCCTTGTAAAAGTAATTCAGAAATTTTAGAATTACTTTGATTAGTCATAGTTTTCATTTGAATTCCATTCCATGTCATAAACTTATTCATAGTAGAAGTTTCTTGTGGGTCATCAGTTTTATCATAATTAGGATAAATAGTACCAACACGATTAAAAATTTCTTTGTAATTATTATATTCAACATCTAAAACATTTTGAAATTTATTATCAGTTACTTTATCTGACACATATTTGATAGCATCCATTCCCATTTTTGAACCTTTACTAACTTCATTTAAAACTTTTTTATTAATATCCATTTTTTGAGCCTCCTTTTGAAATATTTTCTGTAAAATAGCTATAAATATACATAAAGCTATAAATAAAATGTTGTCTTTTTGCAATTTATGTAGTAAAATATTATGGTGGAGAGAAAAAATGAAAATAATAAGAAATATATTTTGTCATATAAAATTAGTAAATAAGCATAAATGGGAAGTATTCAAATTATGTTGTAGAGTAGGAATACCATGGAGAGGATTTATGCATGATTGGTCAAAATTTTCACCAGAAGAATTTTGGGAAAGCATAAGATATTATGATGGACATAGAAGTCCAATAGGAATTTGTAAAAAAGAAAAGCGGATATTCAAATGCATGGTTACATCATAAAGGAAGAAATAAACATCACCCTGAATATTGGATAGATTGGTCTTTACCAGAAAAAACGGTAATAATGCCATATAAATATGCGGCAGAAATGATATGTGACAAGATGGCAGCAGGAATTACTTACAGTGGTAAAAACTGGACAAGAAATACACAAATCGATTATTATATGAAAGAAAGAGAAATATCTTTAATTCATCCACAAATAGATAAATTTATGATTGCAGTCTTTACACAAGTTAGTAAAGAAGGAATAGAAAAAACATATACAAAAGCTAATATAAAAAATTTATACGAGAAATATTGTGTTAGAATGGAGAATTTGGATGAGAATTAGATTTAAAGCATGGGCAAGACCAGAATTAGAAGCAAGTAAGTTTTATAGAGATAATCCTGAAGAATTAAAAGGAAAATGGAAACTAGAATTTAAAAACAAAGAAAATCCTATTCATTTAGAGTTAGGATGTGGAAAAGGGCAATTTATTGCACAAAAAGCAATACAAAATCCACAGATTAATTATATAGCAATAGATTTGGTTGATGCAATGTTAGGTCTTGCAAAAAGAAATATAGAGCAAACATATAATGAAGAAAAAAAAGAAATTGACAATGTTATATTAACTAGATTTGATATAGAGAGAATACCATTAATATTATCTAAAGATGATGGAATAGAAAGAATATATATAAATTTTTGTAATCCATGGCCAAAAGGAAAACATAGAAAAAAGAGATTAACACATACAAGACAATTAGAAAAATATAAAGAATTCCTTGCTGATGGAGCTGAAGTTTATTTTAAAACAGATGATGATGATTTATTTACTGCAAGTATTGGATATTTTGAAGAAGCGGGTTTTAATATATTAAAAAAGACATTTGATTTACATTCAGAACCAATATGGGACAATAATATTGAAACAGAACATGAGAAAATGTTTAGTGAACAAGGAATAAAAATAAAAGCACTAATAGCAAAATTAAAATAATAAAAAAGCATAAGGTTTTAAAAACTTATGCTTTTTCTGTTTAAATTAATAAAGCACTTGAAACTAGTATTCCTAAATTATCATAATATATTTTACTAAACTGAAAAATTGGTAATGGATTTTCACCAAGTCCTACTTCAATTGTATAGCCTGGTCTATTATAATTTTGAATAAACCAATCTTTATATCCTGCAAAACTTGAATTATAAGGAGTACTTTCTAAAGAATAACCACTTACATAAGAAAGATATTTACCTATTTCAAAACTTTTAGGAGGATTATAATTTTGAAATTGCCAATAAATAACTTCTCCCTGTGAATGATATGCTAAAATTAGTTTGAAGTTATGTTGGAGTGTAAAATTATAAACTGCTAAGGATTCTGGTTCTGTAAGAGGACCATATCCAACAAAGTCACGTGGTGCTGGTCCGAGTGAAACCTTGAGCATATTTTATCTCTTTTGCATTTTGCCAACCAGCTGGAAATTGTAAATTCAAATCCACACCTCTGATATTTGCTTTCCATCCATTAGGAAATGGAATAGTAGCAAATCCATAAGCAATTTTTGCTGCTTGAGTATAAGATGGAGAATTTGGAGGTAATGCACCAGTAACTAAATCTACACCGTCTGGATTTACCATTGGAACAATATAAATTGTTGATGTATTAAAAAGTAAGTTTGAAGATTGACCGAAAATTGGCAGATTATTTGCATAACAATAGCAATAATCTGCTAAAAATTTCATTAAAACAGGACTTGTAATCCATTCATTTGCATGATATGCAGCAGAATAAAATACTTCATTTGTTCCAACTCCAATTTTTATAAAAGGGATATCTTTTCCCATAATAGATTTTCCAATTGATCCTGTGTGGATAAAAGGATATATAGATTTTAATTTATTTAAATCTTGTATAAAAATATTATAACTATAGTTGATATTTGTAGAAATAATAGAATCTTGTCTAAAAAAATTCATAAAACCACCTTTCAATATTTATAATATGAAAATAAATGCATGTTGTTCAAATATACTTGGATATAAAGGATGAGAGGGATTTGTGAGTAGTGACAAAAGATAATAAATGTGATATAAAATAATGAGATAATAAAAAAGAAAGGAGAAAAGGTATGAATAGATTTATGCAAATAGCAAAAGAAAGAGCAATTAAAGGTCTAAAAAATCATGAGGGAGGTCCTTTTGGAGCAGTAGTGGTTGATAAAGAAGGAAATGTAATTGCGGAAGGAAATAATAGAGTATTGTGTGATTTGGATCCAACTGCACATGCAGAAGTAACTGCAATAAGAGAAGCTTGTAAAAAATTAAAGACTTATGATTTATCAAATTATATATTATATGCATCTTCTGAACCTTGTCCAATGTGTTTGTCTGCAATTATTTGGGCAAATATTAAAGAGGTATATTATGGATGTACAAAAGAGGACGCAGGGAAAATTGGATTTAGGGATGACATAATTTATAAATATCTGGAAGGTAAAAATAAGGATTTAATAAGTTTAAAACCATTAGATAGAAATGAGTGCTTAGAGGCTTTTAAAGAGTATAAGCAAAATAATGGAACAATATATTAATAAATAAAAGAAACCTCTTTCGAGGTAAAGAAAATAGATTTTTCTTTTTTTTCATGGCTTAGCAGGTCCGCAGATCCCAGACCCACAGGTCAATGCCGTACTCGGCATCTGCCAGGACAACAACGAAGTTGCTCTTAGCATGAACGACCAATACCGGGTTAGAGACTTTGCTCATAACATTCAAGATATCGGTCGTCTTCTGGGTGGAACCGTTGTGCAACTGGTTCACCTTGATCTTGGGGGCGTTTGCGTTCTTACGGATGATTGCGGTGAGCACATCGTAAGCGATGACGTCCGTGCCAAAAATCTGGTCACATGCTGCATAGTCGATAGGAGACTTGGTTTCATCCTTCATCTCGTAAACGATAGAAGGACCAATGATGCTCCACAGACCAGCCAGACGGTTGTCAGTGTTTTCGTCCCAGTTTTTAGGGACCCAGATGTTGGGGCAGTAACCTTCGTTTTCAAACTTTGCCATAGTGAAATCCTCCTTGCGTACTAACGCGCTCAATGATGTTGACAGTCTTACTAATGTAACGGAGTAATGCAAAATGTTACATCACTTATAATTGTATCATATTTACATAAAATTGTCAAAACATTTAATTTTAATTATTTTTATTTCAAAAATAATCATTTCGTTTATATGATTTTTATATTGTTTTCAGATAACAAAAAATCAATCAGATTTTAATTTCTGATTGATTTTTGCATCTATCTGTTTAATTTAGTTTGAACAGATACGTCATTGGTGGAGATGAGGGGAGTCGAACCCCTGTCCACTATAAGATTCACACAAACTTCTCCGAGTGCAGTTTATTTTTAAAATTCATTTAATAATCACAAATAAACAAGAGATTATTAAATATATCTACTAAATACCCACTATTTCCGTAGAAAAAATAGTTTTGTTTCCCACTAAATGACACCAACTAAAAATATGTGGGGATATTATTAGAGGCGACGTTGCAATTAAGCAGCGTATGCTAATTCTGTATTATCAGCGTTTATATTTAATTTCTCGTTTTTATAGTGGCAAACGAGAATCCACTACTCGCTATTCATGCTTCAAATATAATGTCGAAACCATTACATCCCCATAAAGCATATTAATTATACAATAAAATATAAAAATATTCAATAATATAATATGGAATTAAAATAAAAATATGAATAATTTCTTAATGTCATTTAATAGTCACTTAAAACATTGTATAATAAGTTTAGAAAATTTGGAGGAGGAAAATAGATGGAAATATTAAAAGTTGAAAACTTATGTAAGCAATATGGAAAAGGAGAAAATAAAGTAACAGCATTAGATAATGTTTCATTTACAGTAAATAAAGGTGAATTTGTAGCAATAGTAGGAGCATCAGGAAGCGGAAAATCAACACTATTACATTTAATAGGAGGAGTTGATAGACCAACAAGTGGAAAAGTCTTTATAGACGGAAAAGATATTTATAAATTTAATGATGATGAACTAGCAATATTTAGAAGAAGACAAGTTGGATTAATATATCAATTTTATAATTTAATACCAATATTAAATGTAGAAGAAAATATCACATTACCATTAAAATTAGATAACAGAAATATAGATAAGCAAAGACTTGATGAATTAATAAAAGTATTAGGATTAGAAGAAAGAAGAACACATTTACCAAATGAATTATCAGGAGGTCAACAACAAAGAACATCAATAGGAAGAGCAATGATAACAAATCCAGCAATTATATTAGCAGATGAGCCAACAGGAAATTTGGATTCTAAAGCAAGTGATGAGATTGTAGCATTACTAAAAAAATCAAATAAAGATTATAAACAAACAATAATAATGATAACACACAATTTAGAAATAGCAAAAGTTGCAGATAGAATTATAAAAATCGAAGATGGAAAAATTGTTGAGGAGGTGTAGAAATGAACATTCTTACAAGTTTATCTATCAGAAATTTAAAACTAAATAAAAAAAGAACAATAAGTACAATAATAGGAATAATATTATCAGTAGCATTAATATGTGCTGTTGCAAGTATGGGAATGAGTTTTCAAGCAACATTAGTAGAAAATGCAACAAATCAATCAGGTTATTGGCACTTAAAGTTAGAAAATGTAGATGATGAAGGAATAAAAGATATCCAAAACAATAGAGATGTAAAAGATATATTTTTAATAAAAACAGTAGGATATTCAATTTTAAAAGGAAGTCAGAATGAATATAAACCTTATGCAAGATTAATCTCAATGAATGAAAGTGCATTTAAAGATTTAAACTTTGAGTTGGTAGAAGGTAGATTTCCAACTGATAATAATGAAGTGGTAATTAGTCAAACAATAATGACAAATGGAAAAGTAGAATATAAAATAGGAGATACAATTAATTTAGATGTTGGAACAAGAAATATAAAACCTGGAGTCAATGAAGATGAATATGATAATATATATGATGCAGAAGAAATAATAAATGCAACAAATTATTCATTTAAAATAGTAGGAATTATCAAAAGACCAGATACAAGTTTTGAAAAATATTCAGAACCAGGATATACTGTAATTACAACAGGAATAAATACAGGAAGAACAGATTTATATATAAGTTTAAAATCACCTAAAAATTATAAAGAAACAATACCTCAAATGGTAGGAGTTCAAAGTTATGAAAGTTTGTCAGAGCGTGATACTGAGACAAAATATGATTATACTTTAAATAGAGAATTATTAAGATGGGAAGCATTTGCATTTTCAGACTCAACAGTTACTATGTTATATTCAGTAATTGCAGTAGTAATAGTAATCATATTATTTACAAGTATATTTTGTATAAGAAATTCATTTGCAATATCAATAACAGAAAAAATAAAAATGTATTCAATGCTTGCAAGTGTTGGAGCAACTAAAAGACAAATAAGAAAAAATGTAATACAAGAAGGATTAATATTAGGATTAATAGGAATACCTTTAGGAATACTATCAGGATTTTTTGCAGTATTTGTATTAATACAAATAGTAAATTCACTTTTAGGTGATTATTTATTACAACATGTTGATGGATTAGTATTTAAAATATCAATATTACCAATTATTTTATCAGCAGTATTAGGATTTGTAACAATATATTTATCATCAATAACATCTGCTATAAAAGCAAGTAGAGTAAGTCCAATAGAAGGATTAAGAGGTTCTAAAGATATAAAACTAAATTCAAAAAAATTAAAAGTACCAAAGATTATATCAAAATTATTTAAAACTGGTGGAGAATTAGCATACAAAAACTTAAAGAGAAGTAAGAAAAAATATAGAACAACAATTATATCAATTGCAGTAAGCATATTTGTATTTATCACAATGAATTCATTTATAGTGAATATGTTCCAAGAATCACAAAATTATTATAAAGACTATGATTATAATATACAATTAAATGTTGGAAAAGTATCAAATGAAGAAATAGATAGAATAATTTCATTAGATAATATAGAAAAATATTCAATATTGTATAGTTTAAATAATGGAGATATAAAAATAAAAGATATTGATAAAATTAATTTAGCTTCTGGTACATTGTCAGAAGAAGGATATTATGATGAAGAAAATGAAGAATTCATAGAGACAGGGGAGAAATATTCAGCATTACAAATTATGGCATTAGATAGTGATTCATTTAAAAGATATGTAAATAAAGTTGGTGCTAAATATGATAAAGTAAAAGATAAAGGAATATTGTGTGACGAAGTAAGTTGGATAGAAGATGGTCAAGTAAAAAATGGAAGAAAATATAAATACAATGTTGGAGATATAATAGAAGGAAAAGATTACAATGATAAACAACGTTCAGTAGAAGTTGGTGCAATTTCAACAATTAAACCAGATGGAATTGATAGAAGTTATTATGAAGGTGGATATTTAATTTTAGATATATCACAATTAGAAAATGAGGAAAAGCCAGTATATAATACAGTAACAATACAATCAAATAATCCAGACCAACTAGAGAAAGATATAGATGCTTTACATTTAGATATTAGAATTTATAATATTGATGCATCTGCCAAAGAAGAAAGTGCAATGGTATTAGTAACAAAAATATTCTTATATGGATTTATAACAGTAATAACATTAATAGGAATTACAAATATTTTTAATACAATTACATCAAATATGGAATTAAGACAAAAAGAGTTTGCAATGTTGAAATCAATAGGAATGACATCAAAAGAATTTGATAGAATGATAAATTTAGAAACAATATTTTATGGAACTAAAGCATGGGTTATAGGAACAATCATGGGATTAATTGGAACATTTGCAATATATAAAGCATTTTCAGTAAAAGTTGAAAAAGGTATATATATACCTACAAATGCAATTTTAATTTCTGCAGTTTTTGTATTCATATTTATATTTATTATTATGAGATATTCAATTTATAAAATTAATAAACAAAATACAATTGAAACTATTAGAAATGAAAATGTATAAAAAGGGGGCTTACAAAGTCCTCTTTTTATGATAAAATATATTTCAAATAAAGATTAATGGAGAAAGATTATGGAAGAAAAAATAGAAATATATAATAAAGAAGAAAAGTGCAATATAAGTGCGAAAATTATTTATAATGAAGAATATAAAAAAGACCAGATTTTTATAATATGTCATGGATATTGTAGTAGTAAAAACAGTAATACTAGAAAAGTAATTGCAGACAAATTATTTGAAAATGGAATACCTTCTATAGCTTTTGATTTTCCAGGGCATGGAGAGAGTGTTCAAAGTGCAGAATATTTGAGAGTAAAAACATGTATATCATACATAAATTCAGTAGTAGATTATATAAAAGAAAAATATGGAGATAATACAAAAATATCTTTTTTTGCAACAAGTTTTGGAGCATATATTTTATTAAACAAACTTATTGGAGATAAAAATAAGTACGAAAATATAATTTTAAAATCACCAGCAATAAATATGCAAAAAGTATTTAAAGATATTTTATTAAAAGACTCATTTGAACAGTTTGAAAGCAAGAAGATTGGAAGAACAGGAAAAAATGGAAAAATTATTGTACAATATTCATTTTATGAAGATTTAGTAAAAAATAATTTATATGAGAATTATAAAGAAAAAAGAAATGTAATAATATATCAAGGAGATTTAGATGAAACAGCATTAATAAAAGATACATATAAATTTATAGAAAATAGACCAGAAATCGAATTGGTCGAATTAAAAGGAATGAAACATCATATGGAAACAGATGAATTAGAAATAGTAGCAAAACAAATGATTGAACAAATAAGTTTATAATATATGAAAGGTAAATAGTATGAAAATATTATTAGTAGAGGATAATGAGATATTAGCCAAAGGATTAATATATTCTTTAGAACAAAATAAATATCAAGTAATACACACATTAAATGTAGAAAATACACTTAAAATATTAAAAACAGAAAAAATAGATTTAGCAATATTAGATGTATCATTACCAGATGGAAATGGATTTGATTTATATATAAAAAATATAAAAGAAAAAAATATATCTTCAATTTTTTTAACAGCAAAAGATGAAGAAGACAACATTGTAAAAGGATTAGAATTAGGAGCGGAGGATTATATTACAAAACCATTTTCAACACGAGAATTAATGGTTAGAATACATAAAATACTTTCAAGAGAAAATAAAAATAAAATAGTAAAAATTGATGATATTGAATTTGATATAGATAAAATGATGGTATATAAAAATAAAAAAGCTATAGAATTAACAAGTTTGGAATTAAAAATATTACAATTACTTTTTGAAAATGTAAATAAAGTTATTACTCGTTCTGAAATAATAGATAAAATATGGGAATGGACAGGAAATGATGTAAATGATAATACAGTAACAGTATATCTAAAAAGGATTAGAGAAAAATTACAAACAGATGTAATAGTTACAGTAAGAGGAATTGGATATAGAATAGATAAGATATGATTAAAGAAGGACTGAATTTAAATGAAAAATAAAATTGAATTTAAAAAAATGTTATTAATATGTACAGGTATAATAATATTTTTTTATATATTATTTAACTTTTTTTATATATTGCAATATAAAATTTATACTAAAAATTTTAATAATAAATTACAAGAGATTGTATCATTAATTTATGAAAAATATCCTAAAATATCAGCAAATGAGATAATGGAAATATTAAATTCATCTAATAATAATTCGACTCAAATTTTTAGCAAATATGGAATTGATATTGAAAATGAATCTATAATTTTAGAAAATGGAAAAGAATTTAAAAGAATTATAATAATTGATTCAGTAATAATTATTGTATATGGTATTTTATTAGTTGGAGCTTTTATAATTTATGATTATAATCAGTCAAAAAAAATAAAAGAAATAACAAGATATATTGAGGAAATAAATAAAAAAAATTACAAATTAGATATAGATGATAATACAGAAGATGAATTATCAATTTTAAAAAATGAATTATATAAAATAACTATAATGTTAAAAGAGCAAGCAGAAAATTCAATTCAAGATAAAGTAAAATTAAAAGATACATTATCAGATATATCTCACCAATTAAAAACACCATTATCATCAATATTAATTTTGTTAGACAATATAATTGATAATCCGAATATGGATGAAAAAACAAAAAGAGAATTTATAAATGATATAAAAAGAGAAACAATCAATATTAGTTTTTTGGTACAAGCTATTTTGAAATTGTCAAGATTTGATGCAAATGCAATCACATTTATAAATAAAGAAGAAAGTTTGAATTATATTTTAAAAGAAGCAATCAAAAATGTAGAACCATTATGTGATTTAAGAAATGTAAAAATTAAATTAAAAGGTGATATTGATGAAAAGATATTTTGTGATAGTGTATGGCAAATAGAGGCAATTTCTAATATATTAAAAAATGCAGTAGAACATTCAAAAGATGCAGAAACTGTAAGTATATTATGCCAAAATACAAAAATGTATTTAGAAATAAAGATTATTGACAATGGAGAAGGAATTTCAAAAAAAGATTTATCACATATCTTTGAAAGATTCTATAAAGGTGAAAAATCATCAAAAGATAGTATTGGAATCGGATTATCGTTAAGTAAAAGTATTATAGAAAAAAATAATGGAATTATTTTTGTAGATTCAGAAATAGGAAAAGGAACAACCTTTACTATAAAATATTTTAAATAATTTTGAGGAAGTTTACAAATTGACTTTGAGGTCAAAATATGCTAAAATTGTAATGATTTTGTTTAACAGAAGATGGAAAAAACAATAAAAAAGAAGGCAAAATATAATAATGAGAAAGAAAAAAAGTACATATAGATATGATAAATTAATAGAACTATACAATTCAGGAATAACAGATGTGGATGAAATAAGCAAAAAGATAAATGCATCGAAAAATACTGTATATGTATATATAAGTAGGGCAAAAAAAGAAGGAAGAATTATTAAAGCAAAGAAATCTCAAAAAGAATTACCCAAAAAGCGTCCTCAAAAGACTAAATATAAAATTGTAATAGAATTGTATAATTCAGGGATAACAGATGCTGATGTAATAAGTAAAAAAGCAAAATTAAACAAAAATACAGTATATTCTTATATAAGTAAAGCAAAAAATGAAGGTAAAATAGTTAAAATAGAAAAACAAAAACGAAAAAGTAAATATGATAAGGTAGTAGAGTTGTATAACTCTGGAACAACAGATGTAAAAGAAATTGCCAGAAGATTTAAAACAACTCCAAAAACAATTTACTCTTATATAAGCAAAGCTTACAAAGAAGGTAAAATAGTTAAAGTAAAAAAGAGCAAAATAAAAAAAGAAAAAAACACAAAAAAGCAAAGTAAATATGCACAATTAATAGAATTATATAATTCAGGAACAACAGATGTTGTTAAGCTTGTTAAAAGTTTGAAAACAACCAAAAGTACAGTATATTCTTATATTTATAAAGCAGAAAAAGAAGGTAAAATTGTAAGAATTTTACCCAAAAAAGAAAGAAGAATGAATAATACTAGTGAAAAGGTTGTAAAAAAAGTTCACCAAGAAGTTTCTAAAAAAGAAAGTGTAAATATTCCAAATGTAAATATTTCAAAAGAAATTCAAGAAAAAGTAGAAATAAAAATTGTTGCTCAATATCCTTATGAAATAGCTAAAACATTAAATATACAACCTAAAATATTATATGATTATTTAGAAAGTATGCCAGATCAAAAGAAAAAAGACTTAAAAAGAGAAATATTAAAAAGAAATATTATTTGGATAGGAATTAAAGATCTAAAAATAAAGCAGAGAAAAAAAGGAAAAGACATAAGTGTAGCAGAAGCATTAGAACAAATAATTCCAACTCTTAGTGAATATGATAAAATAAAATTAGTTCGATTTTATTATTGGATTGGTCAAGAAAAATTAGCATTAAAAACTGCAAAACAATTTTTTTATTCAGATGATATATCAGAAAAAGGTAAAAAGAGATTTGAAAAAGAATGTAAAATGATAGAAAAAGAGATGTTAATTAATATGATAAGAGCCAAGAGAGAGGTTGCACATTCAGAATTATGCAGAGAATTTAAAGTTACTAATTCATTTCTTATAGAAATCCTAGGAAGAGAACAAGTAAAAGATGAAGAGGTTAGATAATTGAAAGAGAAAGGAAAAAATAAATGGAGAATGTACAAGAAATTGAAATACAGAAACAATATATAGAAAAAGTCAATCAACTAAATAAAGGAAAAGTTAAAAAGTATTTTATACTAACAATGGGATGCCAATTAAATGAAAACGATTCTGAAAAATTAAGTGGAATGTTAGAAAAAATGGGATATATTGCTACAGATGATTATAAAGAAGCGGATGTAGTTGTTTTCAATACATGTTGTGTTAGAGAAAATGCTGAAGAAAAATTATTTGGAAAATTAGGCGAATTGAAAAAAATTAAAGAAAAAAACGGGACAATAATTGCAATTGGCGGATGCATGATGCAAGAAAAACATATAACAGACAAAATTCATGCAAGTTTTTCTTATACAGATATAATATTTGGAACACATACATTACATAAATTTCCAGAAGATTTGTATAATGTAATTGAAGGAAAAGGAAAATTACAAGATATTATAGATATTGATGGAGAAGTATATGAAGGAATCCCAATAAAGAGGACAAGTGGAATAAAAGCTTCTGTAACAATAATGTATGGATGTAATAATTTTTGTACATATTGTATAGTTCCTTATGTGCGTGGAAGAGAAAGAAGTAGACATCCAAAAGATATTTTACAAGAAATAGAACAACTTGCAAAAGAAGGATATAAAGAAATTACTTTACTTGGTCAAAATGTAAATTCATATTTGGTTTCAGAAGACTGGAAAGGAAAGGGATTAGAATATAAAGGAATAAATTCATTTGCAACATTATTAGAAGCAGTTAATGAAATTGAAGGAATAGAAAGAATACGTTTTATTTCACCACATCCAAAAGATTTTACAGATGATGTAATAGATGCAATTGCAAAATGTGATAAGGTATGTAAATTAGTTCATTTGCCATTACAATCAGGAAGTACAAGCGTATTGAAGTTAATGAATAGAAAATACACTAAAGAACAATATTTGAATTTAGTAGAAAAAATGAAAGCAAAAATACCAAATTTATCATTATCAACAGATATTATAGTTGGATTTGCTGGGGAAACTGATGAAGACTTTGAAGATACACTTGATGTTGTAAGAAAGGTTAAATTTGAACAGGTATATATGTTTATTTATTCAAGAAGAGTTGGAACACCAGGAGATAAGATGTTAAATCAGGTGCCAGAGGAAATAAAACATCAAAGATTTAATAAATTAAAAGATTTATTTGAGAGTCAAATTGCTGAAAATAATAAGAAATACGTTGGAACTGTACAAAAAGTTTTAGTAGAGGGACCAAGTAAAAATAATCCAGATATGCTAACAGGAAGAACAGATAGTAATAAGGTTGTTATTTTTGAAGGAGATAAAACATTAATCAATAAAGTAATAAACTTAAAAATAATATCAGAACACGTATGGTATTTAAAAGGTGAAATTTAGTTGAAGGAGATACTAAAAAATGATAGAAAAAGAAAAATGTTCACCAATGATGCAAAAATATTTAGAAACAAAAGAACAATATAAGGATTGTATTTTGTTTTATCGTCTTGGAGACTTTTATGAAATGTTTTTTGATGATGCAATAACTGCATCAAGAGAACTAGAGATAACATTAACAGGAAAAGATTGTGGTCTAGAAGAAAGAGCACCAATGGCAGGAATTCCACATCATGCAGCTGAAGTTTATGCTGCAAAACTAATTGAAAAAGGATATAAAGTTGCAATATGTGAGCAACTGGAAGATCCTAAAACAGCTAAAGGAATAGTAAAAAGAGGAGTTATAAGAATATTAACTCCAGGAACAATAGTAGAAAGCAATTTATTAGAAGAAAAGAAAAATAATTATATATTAAGTATTTGTAAATCTGGAATATATTTTGGAATAAGTGTATGTGATATTTCTACAGGAGAGTTTTATTGTTCAGAAATAAGAGGAGAAAATAACTTTGAAACATTATTAGATGAAATTGCAAGATTTTCGCCATCAGAAATAATAGCTAATTCAATGATGTTTGAATGTCAAGAAGAAATGGATAAAATTCGTGAAAGATTTTCAATATATATGAGTAGATTTAGTGATAAATTCTTTTCAGATGAAGTGGGAGATTTACAAGAAAATTATAATATAGTTGAAAATAAGAGAAAAGTAGTTAATTTAAAAGAAAGACCATTAATTGTAAAAGCTATAAATTCATTATTAGAATACTTAAATGAAACTCAAATGACTAGTCTTAAACATATAAATACAATTAATATTTATAATTTATCAAAATATATGTCATTAGATATAAATGCAAGAAGAAACCTTGAAATAACTGAAAAAATGAGAGATAAGACGAAAAAAGGTACATTATTATGGGTATTAGATAAGACATCAACATCAATGGGAGGTAGATTACTACGTAGATGGTTAAATGATCCATTATTAGATGTAAATGAAATAAATGAGAGATTAGAAGCTGTAAAAGAATTAAAAGAAAACATGATGTTTAGAGGAGATGTTACAGATACATTAAAAAAAGTATATGATATAGAGCGTCTTGCAGCAAAGATGACTTATGGAAATGCAAATGCGAGAGATATGATAACATTAAAAAATTCTTTAGAAAAATTGCCACAAGTAAAAAGTGCTTTATCAGTGGCAACATCATCTAAACTAAAACAATTATATAATGACTTAGATGAATTACAAGATATACATGAGCTAATAGAAAAATCTATAATAGAAGATCCGCCAATGACAATTAAAGATGGTGGAATAATAAAAATGGGATATGATGAAGAAATAGATAAATTAAAGACAGCTACAACTGAAGGAAAAAATTGGATTATAAAACTTGAAGCAGAAGAAAAAGAAAAAACAGGAATAAAGACATTAAAAATAGGATACAATAAAGTCTTTGGATACTATTTTGAAGTTTCTAAATCATTAGTTTCACAAGTGCCTGATAGATTTATAAGAAAACAAACATTAACAACAGGAGAAAGATATATTACAGAAGAATTGAAAAACTTAGAAGGTCAAATATTGGGTGCAGAAGAGAAAGTTGTAAATCTTGAATATGATGAATTTGTAAAAATAAGAGAAGAAATTGCGAAAAATGTAAAAAGACTACAAAAAACGGCAACAGCAGTATCAACATTAGATGTATTAGCAACATTTGCACAAGTTGCAGAAGATATGAATTATTGTATGCCAATTGTAAGTAATAATGGAATAATAAAAATAAAAGAAGGAAGACATCCAGTTATTGAAAAGATGTTAGGAGTTGGAAATTTTGTTCCAAATGATACATATCTTGATAAAGATGGAGATAGATTATCAATTATAACAGGACCTAATATGGCAGGAAAATCTACATATATGAGACAAGTTGCTATAATTACATTAATGGCGCAAGTAGGAAGCTTTGTACCAGCATCTGAAGCAGAAATTGGGGTTGTGGATAAAATTTTCACAAGAGTTGGAGCATCAGACGACTTAAGTATGGGACAAAGTACATTTATGGTAGAAATGATGGAAGTTGCTACAATTTTAAAAGAAGCAACAGAAAATAGTTTAGTAATATTAGATGAGATAGGAAGAGGTACATCAACTTATGACGGTCTTTCAATTGCATGGGCTGTTGCTGAATATATTGCTAATAAGGAAAAGTGTGGTGCAAAAACTTTATTTGCAACACATTATCATGAACTAATAGAATTAGCAGATAAGCAAGAAGGAATAAAAAATTACTCAATTGCAGTAAAAGAAAAAGGTGAAGACATAATCTTTCTTAGAAAGATTGTTGAAGGTGGTACAGATGAGAGCTATGGTATTCATGTTGCGCGTTTAGCGGGAGTACCTAAAGTTGTAACAAAAAGAGCAGACGAAATTTTAACAAGTCTTGAAAGAAAAAGCATGATAAGTGGTAAAAAACAAGAAAAAGAAAACAAAAAGGTTGTTGAAGGTCAATTTGATATGTTTAACTATAAACTTGCAGAAATAGCTCATGAGATAGATAAAATTAATTTAAATGAATTGACACCAATAGATGCATTAAATACATTAATGAAGATAAAAGAAAAAATGAAATAATAAATTTTTAGGAGTCAAATATGAAGGAAAAACTAATAAATTTTCTTGAAATATTAATAGTTCTTATATTAATAATTGCTGTTTTATTTATAGGATATATGATATATGACACATTTTTTGATGAAGGTGTAGATACAGGTATTCCAGGAGTTGGATATCCAGACATTGATTATAGTCAAATAGACAAAAAAGATAAAAAAGATGATGACGAAAATATAAAAATAGATTTAAGTGAAAATGAATCAACAAATAATGAGCAAGAAGTAAAAATCGAAAATAAACAGTTATATTCACAATTAAATAGAGAAGCAAAAATAATTTATGAAAAATTGTATCAAAATAAAAATAATTTAAAAACAGGTACATATACAATAAATTTCGGAACAGGATTTAATTATCTATTTACTCAAAATGATGAAGATACAGCCTATGATATTTTAACAACATCTTATCAAGCTGCTATTGAAGCATTTATATATGAGAACCCAGATGTATTTTATTTGGATGTTACAAAGATGTATATAAATTTTGAGAAAAAAACACAGTTATTTAAAACACAATATAATATTTACATAAATAATTATGGGAGTGATAACTATTTAGCAGAAGGTTTTAATTCTAAAGAGGAAATTGATGAATGTGAAGCCAAAATAGAATTATTAAGAGATGCTATATTAGAAAAAATTAATGGAAAAAGTGATTTAGAAAAATTAAGATACATTCATAATTATTTAGTAGATAATATAGATTATGAAACTACAATAAGCCAGCCTAATATTTATAATATATATGGAGCTCTTATATTAAAAGAATGTGTATGTGAAGGATATGCAAAAGCATTTCAATATTTAGTTAGTGCTGCAGGATTTGAAAATGTAATCATAAATGGAAAAGCAACAAATACTACAGGAGAAACAGAAAATCATGCATGGAATTATGTAAAAATAGATAATGCATGGTATGCAGTTGATACAACATGGGATGATCCAATTATAATTGGTGGAGGAAAATTAACAGAAAGTAACAGATATCAATACTTTTTAAAAGGAAGTACTACAATGGATAGAAATCATACTTCTTCAAAAAAATTTACAGAAGATAGTATGGAATTTGAACATCCAACATTATCAATAACAGATTATAAATATTAAATATGTCGAAAAGTGTCAACATAATCTTTCAAAAAATTCTAAAAAACATTGAAACAATAATATATTTATGTTAATATAAACACATACTATAATTTTTAGTATGTGTTTTTTTATTCTAATTAATTTTTTATCTAAAAAAACAAACCCCACTAAATTTAAATTTTTTATGTTTATTTTGCGCGCAATAAACATTTATTTAGCATACTAAAAATCTATATGATTAATAAAAGAAAGGAAATGAAAATGAATATAAAGAAAATAATTAGTGCAATATTATCTTTATTAATAATATTAAATATTTTTAATGTAAAAGCTAAAGCTGTAAGTTTACCTATGACAACGACTCAAATTGAAGATTTAGGAGAATGTGAAAGACATTTACAATATTGGAAAGAAAGTGCAGGAATATGGAGTTATATAGTAACAACTATGGTAGGATATAGAATTGATGGTACATTACATTATGCATATTGCATGCAACAAGATAAAAAAGGAGTAGGAGGAGAACAAGAAAGTTATAATGTAAATATAACAGAAAGACTTAATAATCCACAAATTTGGAGAGCGATAATAAATGGGTTTCCATATAAAAGTTATAAAGAATTAGGAGTTGCAAATGAACAAGATGCATTTGTTGCAACAAAACAAGCAATATATAGTGTTATATATAATTGGGATGTAAATTCAAGGTATAGAGGAACTGATGAAAGAGGTTGGCAAATTGTAAGTGCAATAAATGATATAGTAAATAAAGCAAGGAATGGCAAAGAACAACCTAATTATTCAAATAATATACTAAAAATCAATAAAGTTGGTGAAACAAAAAAGGATGAAAAAGGAAATTATATTCAAGAATATGAAGTAACAAGTAGTATTGAAATGAGTAAATACCAAATAATAAATATTGAAAAATTTCCGAAGGGAGTATATGTTTCAGATTTAAAGAATAATGCAAAAAGTGTTTATTCATCAGGAGAACATTTTAGACTTGTAATTCCGTCAGACAATGTCATAGAAGACATTAATGGACTTATAAATATAAAAGGTTTTGTAAAAACATATCCAATTTTTTATGGAAAAAGTTATGACGAAAAATATCAAGATTATGCATTAACTTATGATGCCTATGAATATGTAAAAACAACGGTATCTTATGAGTTTGATATTCATAAATCCAGTTTAAGAATAATAAAGAAAGATGGAGAAACAAATAAATTATTATCAGGTGTAGAATTTAATATAAAATATGAAGATGGACAAGAGATAGGAAAATATAAGACAGATAGTAATGGCGAAATTAAACTGACAAAATTAAAGTCTGGAAAATTAGTTATAAGAGAATTATCAACTCAACAAGAATATATTATTGATAATAACGAAAAAACAGTTGATATTTTGTATAATGAAAATAAAACAATTGTTATTGATAATTATCATAAAAAAGGTAATATAAAAATAAAAAAAGTTGATAAAGATGATAATAAAATAGTATTAGAAGGAGTTAAATTTGAATTAATAGATAATAGTGGAAATGTAATAAAAAATATAATAACAGATAAAAACGGAGAAGCTGAAATACTTGATGTAAATACAGGAAATTATATATTAAGAGAGAAAAAAGCCAATAAAGATTATAAAATAACAGTAGATAAAGACATAATAGTTGAATGGGGTAAAACACAACAAGTAGTTGTAGAAAACGAAAAAGAAAAAGGAAGAATTAAGATTTTAAAGTTAAGTGAAGATGATAATGAGATAACTGGAGAAAGTAAAGGAACACCGATTAAAGATGTTGAGTTTGAAATATATGATGAAGAAAGAAAATTAGTAGATAGTGTAGTTACAAATGAAGATGGAATTGCAATAACAAAAAGACTAGAAAAAGGACATTATAAAATTAAAGAAGTAAAGTCTGGAAAATGGTATTTGTTAGATGATAAAGAATATACAGCCAAAATAAATAAAGATGAAGAAATTGTTGAAATTTTAATTACAAATAAATCTGAAAAGCCTGATGTTGAAGTAGAAAAAACAGGAATAAATGTTGCAAGTCCAAAGCAAGAAATAAAATATGAATTTACAATAAAGAATTCTGGAAACACTAAGTTAAATGATTTTGTATGGTATGATTATTTACCAACAGAATATGTTATACCATTAAAACTTGAAACTGGTACATACAATTTAGATTTAAAATATTCAATTTATTATAAGACTAATAAAAATGATTATAAGATTTTTATGGATAATTTAGAATCTAAAATAAATAATTTAATAGATTTTTCTGAAATAAAACTAGATGCAGAAGAATATATTACAGAATTTAAAGTTGATTTTGGAAATGTAGATGTTGGATTTGCATCAGAAGAAAATCCTAAATTATATGTATATGTTAAGGCAGATATAGAGAAAGAAGATAAGATTATAAACAAAACTAAATTAGAAGGAAAAAATAAAGATTTTTATGTATATGACGAAGATAGTACTGATACGCAAATTAATATAAAAAGATTTCCTAAGACAGGATATTAAAAAACTCTTCCAAATTGGAAGAGAATATAATTTAATCTAAATTTAAAGTGCTTTCAAGTGCAAGTTTTATCATATTATTTAAGCCAGTTTGACGCTCTTCTGCAGTAGCGATTTCACTAATATATTTTGAATCAACAACACTCATAATACATGCAGCTTTTTTGTTTAAAAGTTTTGCAACATAGAATAGAGCAAAAGCTTCCATTTCAGCAGAAACAGGATTAAAATCTTTTGGAACTCTTTCTAAAAATTTATTTACATCTGTCATATATACATCAAAACAATCTGTACAAACAGTGTTTCCACTATATAAGTTTATATTATTTTCTATAGCTGTTTTTTTCAAAATATTGTTTAATTCTTTATTTCCAGAAACAATATGACAATTTTCATTATTTAATGTTAAAGCAAAATTTCCTTCACTAAATACATTTTCAGCAAGAATAATATCAAATAATTTTAATTCTGGTTTATAAGAACCACAAGATCCAATTCTTATAATGTTTTCAACATTATAAATCTTAAATAATTCGTAAGAATATATTCCCATACTTGGCATTCCCATTCCAGAAGCCATTACTGTGATTTCTTTTCCTTTGTATTTTCCAGTATAAGCATACATACCTCTAACAGAATTTACTAATTTATAGTTATCAAGAAAATTTTCAGCAATGTATTTTGCACGTAAAGGATCTCCTGGCATTATAACTGTTTTTGCAATTTCGCCTATATTGGCTTCATTATGTGGTGTAGACATATTTATACCTCCTAATTTAATTATAATATAAAAATTATAACAATAAAAATAAATAAATTCAAGAAAAAACTTTTTATATTTTTAGCACTTTGCTATTGACAGTGCTAAAAATAGTGATATAATAACATAAGATTATAAAGAAAGAAGGAATTTAAAATGAGTAATAAACAATTTAAAGCAGAATCAAAAAGATTATTAGACTTAATGATAAATTCAATATATACAAATAAAGAAATATTTTTAAGGGAATTAATTTCAAATGCAAGTGATGCAATAGACAAGTTGTATTATCGTTCATTAACAGATAAAAATTTAAAAATAAATAAAGAAGATTTAAAAATAAAAATAGATATTGATAAAGAAAAAAGAACTTTAACAATTACAGATAATGGTTGTGGTATGACAGAAGATGAACTTGATAAAAATCTTGGAACAATTGCTAAAAGTGGTTCTTTAGCATTTAAAGAACAAAATGAGAAAAAAGAAGATATAAATATAATTGGACAATTTGGTGTAGGATTTTATTCAGCATTTATGGTAAGTGATGAAGTAAAAGTAGAAAGTAAATCTGTAGATAGTGAACAAGCTTATATTTGGACATCAAAGGGTGTAGAAGGATATACAATTGAACCTTGTGATAAGAAAGATATAGGAACAAAAATTACATTACACATAAAAGAAGATAGTGAAGAAGAAAAATATAGTGAATTCCTAGAAAATTACAAAATACAAGAAATAATAAAAAAATATTCAGATTATATTTCTTACCCAATTCAGATGGATGTAGAACATGAAAAAACAAAAGAAGGTTCAAAAGAAACAGAAAAAGTTATTGAAACAGAAACAATCAATTCTATGGTTCCAATCTGGAAAAAAGATAAAAAAGAAATCAAAGATGAAGAATATAATCAATTTTATACAGACAAATTTTATGATTTTCAAGCACCATTAAAAGTAATACATTCATCAGTAGAAGGACAATATAAATATGATGCATTATTATATATTCCATCACATTTACCTTATGATTATTATACAAAAGAATATGAAAAAGGACTTCAATTATATGCAAATGGTGTATTAATAATGGATAAATGTTCAGATTTATTACCAGATTATTTTGGATTTGTAAAAGGATTAGTAGATAGTGATGATTTATCACTTAATATTTCAAGAGAAATATTACAACATGATAGACAATTGAGAGTAATTGCAAAAAATATTGAAAATAAGATAAGATCTGAATTAGAAAATATGTTAAAAACAAATAGAGAAAAATACGAAGAATTTTTCAAGGTATTTGGTGTTCAACTAAAATATGGAACATATAGTGAATATGGAATGAATAAAGATAAATTACAAGATTTATTGATGTTCTATTCTTCAACAGAAAAGAAATTAGTAACATTAAAAGAATATGTAATGAGAATGAAAGAAGATCAAAAAGCTATTTATTATGCATCAGGTGAGTCAATAGATAAAATAGATTTATTGCCACAAGTAGAAATTTTAAAAGATAAAGGATATGAAATATTATATTTAACAGATAATGTTGATGAATTTGTATTCCAAGTATTAAATCAATATGAAGAAAAAACATTCCAAAATGCTTGTGCTGATGACTTAGATTTAGATTCAACAGAAGAAAAAGAAGAGCTAAAAAAAGAAAATGAAGAAAACAAAGATATGTTTGAAGTTATGAAAGAAGCTTTAAATTCAGGTGTTCAAGCTGTTAGATTTACACATAGATTAAAAAATCATCCTGTATGTTTAACAAGTGAAGGTGCAATATCTGTTGAAATGGAAAAGACATTAAATGCAATGCCAAATAATCAAAATGTCAAAGCACAAACAATTCTAGAAATTAATGCAAATCATGAAATTGCAAATAAATTAAAAGATTTATATAAAAATGATAAAGAAGAATTAAAGAAATATACACAAATATTATATGCTCAAGCAAGATTAATTGAAGGATTAAATATTGAAAATCCAACAGAATTAAGTAATTTAATATGTGAAGTTATGGCTAAATAATTTGAAAGGGGTAAGACTAAAAATCTTATCTCTTTTATTTTAATAAGAATAATAAATATTTTATTGAAAATGGCATAAAATTGTGATAGGATAAATTTGTAAAAAGGAGATGATAAGATAATTATGAAAAAAATATTATCAAACTACAAATCAACAATTATATTATTAGTATCAATAATAATAGGAGCAATTGTGGGATTTATATTTAAAGAAAAAGCAACAGTTTTAAGTCCTTTAGGAGACATATTTTTGAATTTATTACTAGTAGTTATAACACCATTAATATTCTTAACAATTACAACATCAATATCAAAAATGAAATCACCAAAAAGACTTGGAAAAATAGTAGGTGCAACATTTTTAGTATTTATAATAACATCAATAATAGCGGTTTTAATAGGATTTGCTAGTACATATTTTATAAAATTAGTAAAACCAGAAGATGGTGAAAAAATAAAGCAGTCATTACAAGAAACAACAGATGAAGAAACACAAGAAAATGAAGAAATAGGCATATTAAAAAGAACAGCAAGTTTGTTAACTGTAAATGATTTTACAAAATTATTATCTAAAGATAATATAATAGCATTATTAGTATTTTCAATTATTTTTGGATTAGCAATAAATATTACAGGAGAAAAATCAAAGCCTGTTGTAGATTTTTTAGAATCTGCAAATGAAATAATAAATAATGTTGTAAAACTAATAATGTATTATGCTCCTATAGGATTAGGTTGTTATTTTGCAGCATTAGTTGGAAGTTTTGGAGAAATGATTGTTGTAGGATATTTAAAAACATTTGTAATATATACAATTGTATCAATTTTATATTATTTAATAATATATTCTATATATGCATTTGTTGCAGGTGGCAAAAAGGGAATAAGGTTATATTGGAAAAATGTATTACCAGCAACTGCAACAGCACTTGGAACATGTTCAAGTGCAGCATCAATTCCAGTAAATATAGAATGTAGTAAAAAGATTGGAGTTCCAGAAGATGTTGCAGAAACAGCAATACCATTAGGAACAAGCTTTCATAAAGATGGATCTATAATAGGTTCAGTTTTTAAAATAATGTTTTTAGTATGTTTATTTGGAATGAATGTATCAACAGGAACAGGCATATTAGGAATATTAGCAATAGCTTTAGTATCAACATTATTAGTAACAGCAGTTCCAATTGGTGGAGGAACAATTTCAGAAATGTTAATAATTACAATGTTAGGCTGTCCAACAGCAGCATTACCAATATTAACAATAATTGCAACAATAATAGATGCACCAGCAACAATGTTAAATGTAGTTGGAGATACAGCATCATCAATGATGATTTCAAAAATTGTTGATGGAAAGGAATGGATTGTGAAAAAGTAATAAAAACTATTGCAATTCACATAAAAAAGTGATAATATAATAACATATAAAAAACGAAGAAAAAGAAGAGTACATTTGAACTATTTGTAGAGAAAAGAAGTCGTGGGCTGAAAGCTTCTTAAATAAAGACAAATGGAAGGTAGCTTTTGAGTTGATAATCTGAAATGGTAGTAAGATTATTCGTAATGCTGCGTTAAAGCAAAATGAGAAATTATCAAAAAAGATAATAATTAAGGTGGTACCGTGAGATATAGAACTCGCCCTTATGTGAAAACATAAGAGTGAGTTCATTTTTTTATAAAGGGAGGAATTTTTATAATGTTAAAAATAAAATCTAAAAAACAAGGTGCAGAATTAACAAGTATCTTAAAAGATGAAAATGAAATGTTATTTGATGGAAAAACATTTTGGAATAGACAATCACCAATATTATTTCCAATAGTAGGACAAATAAAAGATGGAAAAACACAAATAGAAGGAAAAATATATGAAATGTCTCAACATGGATTTGCAAGAGATATGGAATTTGAAGAAATAGAAGAAAATCATTATGTATTAAAATATAATGAACAAACATTAGAAAAATATCCATATAAATTTGAACTACATGTTATATATAAGATTGTAGGAGATGCACTTCAAGTAACTTATGAAGTAAAAAATATAGATAATAAAAAAATTTATTTCGGTATAGGAGGACATCCTGCATTTAAATGCGATTATAGTACAGGGGATTATGAGATAATATTTGAACAAAATGAAGAAAATATAGAATTTCTAAAATTAAAAAATGGATTAATAGATACAGAAAAAGCCACAAATATCTTAAAAGAAAATAAGATTCATTTAACAGAAAACATATTTGAAAATGATGCAATAATAATGAAAAATATAAAATCAAATAAAGTAGTATTACAAAATAGAAATACTAATAAAAAAATATTAGAATTTGACTTTACAGATTTTCCATATTTAGCATTATGGTCAAAAAAAGGAGCACCATTCGTCTGTATAGAACCATGGCAAAATACAGCAGACAAAATTGATAGTAATCAAATTTATAAAGAAAAAGAAAATATTTTATCAATAGAACCAGATGAAATATATTCTTGTAAATATATTGTTAAATTTTATTAAAAAGGAGAGAAAAGATATGAGTAATCATAAATTAATGGATAAATATAATCCAAAAGAATTTGAAGAAAATTTATATAATGAATGGGAAAAGAAAGGCTATTTCAAGCCATCAATGGATAAAAGAAAAGAAAGTTTTTGTATAGTAATGCCACCACCAAATGTAACAGGAAAATTACACATGGGACATGCATTAGATGGAACAATGCAAGATATGTTAATAAGATATAAAAGAATGTGTGGATATAACACATTATGGGTACCAGGAACAGACCATGCAGCAATTGCAACAGAAGTAAAAGTTGTAGAAAAAATGAAAAAAGAAGAAGGATTAACAAAAGCCGATATAACAAGAGAACAATTCTTAGAAAGAGCATGGGCTTGGACAAAAGAATATGGAGGAACAATCCAAAAACAACAACGTAAATTAGGTTGTTCATGTGATTGGGAACGTTCAAGATTTACAATGGACGAAGGATTATCACAAGCTGTATTAGAACAATTTGTAAATTTATATAAAAAAGGACTAATATATAAAGGAACAAGAATGATAAACTGGTGTCCATCATGTCATACATCATTATCAGATGCAGAAGTTGAATTTGAAGAAGAATCATCACATTTATGGCATATAAGATATCAAATAAAAGGAACAGACAGATATGTAATAGTTGCAACAACAAGACCTGAAACAATGCTAGGAGATAGTGCTGTTGCAGTACATCCAGAAGATGAAAGATATAAAGATATAATCGGAAAAACATGTATATTACCAATTATGAATAAAGAAATTCCAATAATTGCAGATGACTTTGTAGAAAAAGATTTTGGAACAGGTTGTGTAAAAATAACACCAGCACATGATATGAATGACTATCAAGCAGGATTAAGACATAATCTAGAAATAGTAGAAGTATTTGATGATTCATCAATAATGGGAGACTTAATACCAGAATATAAAGGATTAACAACATTAGAAGCACGTAAACTAATAGTAAAAAAACTAGAAGAAATAGGTGCACTTGTTAAAACAGAAGATTATACACATAATGTTGGAAAATGTTATAGATGTCATAACACAGTAGAACCAAGAATATCAAATCAATGGTTTGTAAAAATGAAAGAATTAGCAGAACCAGCAATAAAAGCAGTTAAAGATGATGATATAAAATTTATTCCAAAGAGATATGAAAAAACATATTTTAACTGGATGGAAAATATTCAAGATTGGTGTATATCACGTCAATTATGGTGGGGACATAGAATACCAGCATATTATTGTGATGAATGTGGACATATAAATGTAAGTAAAACAGCACCAGAAAAATGTGAAAAATGTGGTTCAACAAAATTACATCAAGATGAAGATTCTCTTGATACATGGTTTAGTTCAGCATTATGGCCATTCTCAACACTTGGCTGGCCTAATATGGATAGTGAAGATTTAAAAACATTTTATCCAACAAATGTATTAGTAACAGGATATGACATAATATTCTTCTGGGTAGCAAGAATGATATTTTCTGGATTAGAATGTATGAAACAAAAGCCATTTAGTGATATATTAATACATGGTATTGTAAGAGATAGCCAAGGTAGAAAAATGTCAAAATCATTAGGAAATGGAATAGACCCATTAGAAGTTATTGACCAATATAGTACAGATGCATTAAGATTTTCATTAATTCTAGGAATTTCAGCCGGAAATGACATAAGATATATGCCAGAAAAACTAGAACAAGCATCAAATTTTGCAAATAAATTATGGAATGCTGCAAAATTCGTATTAATGAATTTAGATGGTGTTGAAAAATTACCAAAATTAGATGAAATTGATACAGCGAAATTAGCTAAAGAAGATAAATGGATAATATCAAAATTAAATACATTATCAAAAGAAGTAAATGAAAATATTACAAATTATGATTTAGGAGTTGCAACACAAAAAATATATGACTTTATATGGAATGAATTCTGTGATTGGTATATAGAAATTGTAAAAACACGTTTATATGGTGATGATAAAGAAAGCAAATTAATGGCACAAGTAACATTAAATGAAGTATTAATGAATTCATTAAAATTATTACATCCAATTATGCCATTTATAACAGAAGAAATATATTTACAATTATTTAATATTGATGAAAGTATAATGATTTCAAAATTCCCACAATTTGATGAAAAATATAATTTTAAAGCTGATGAAGAAGAAATTGAAAAATTAAAAGAATTAATTATAGGAATTCGTAATTTAAGAGCAAGTTCAAATGTACATCCATCAAAAAAGACAGAATTAATATTTGTAACAACAAAATATAAAGATTTAATAAATCAATCTGAAGGATTTTTAAAGAAATTAGGATATAGTGAAAATATCAAAGTTCAAGAAAACAAAGAAGGAATTGCACAAAATGCATTATCAATCATAACAGATGGAATTGAATTATATATTCCATTTGAAGAACTTGTTGATATTGAAGAAGAAAGAAAACGTATGGAAGAAGAAAAGAGAAAGGTTATTGCAGAAATTGAAAGAGCAAGTAAAATGCTTTCAAATCCAGGATTTGTTAATAAAGCTCCAGAAACTAAAATTAATGAAGAAAAAGCAAAACTTGAAAAATATCAAAATATGTTAAAAAATCTTGAAGAAAGGTTGAAATAAATATAAAATTGACATAATAATTGTTTGGCGAAAAAATAATATATAAGAGCGATAAAATTCGCTTTTGGCTGACATTGGAATTATCGAAAATCCCAATGTGAAGCGCATTACATTGGTTAAATTATCTATGAGCAGTGCTCAGATGGTTTCTGATGAGGCAAAAGCCAAGCTTGGTCAGTGTGAAAGAGATGATGTTACCCAATAAAAAGTTTTTCTAGCAAGATGAAGGCGGTTGCACCGATTACTTACTTAAGAAATCGGTGCAACCGCCTTTTATGTGTTCTAAAATTAAAATATTTAGCATATTATAATTTAGTATAGGAGTGAAAGGATGATATTAAATTATGGTAGAAGAGAGAAAAAATATAAATATGAATACTAATGTTATTCAAAATTTATTGTTAGAAAATAGAGAAAAATTGAGTATTTCTGGTGTAAATGATGTGTTAAGTTTTGATGATCAAGTGGTAATGGTAGATACAGAGTTGGGATTACTTACTGTAAAAGGTGAAAAAATAAGAATAAACAAATTGAGTTTAGATACATCAGAAGTAATAATTGAAGGAGAAATTTCAAGTTTAACATATAGTCAAAAAAATCAAGAAAAAAATAATGGAACATCATTATTAAGTAAAATATTCAAATAGCAGAAAGGAATAAAATGATAGAAAATCAAGCTTTTTTATTTCTAGTTTTTTCAATAACAGGGGTTATATTAGGAATATTATTTGATTTTTTTAGAGCAATAAGAAAAACATTTAAGACATCAGATTTTTTAACTTGTATTGAAGATGTAATATACTGGCTTATTGCTGGAATAATAATTCTATATAACATATATTTTTTTAATAATGGTGAAATAAGAATATTTATGATAATTGGAATAATAATGGGAGCATTAATATATACATTAACATTAAGTTCTATATTCATAAAAATAAATTCATTTATTTTGCAAAAAGTAAAGTTTATAATAAATTTTATTTCAAAAATATTTAAAATTCCTATAAAAACAACAATAAAAATTGTAAAAAAATTAATAAATTTTAAGAATAAAAAGGGGAATTTAAAGAGTAATGACGAATAATATAATTATAGTAAATAAAAAGATGGAGAGTACAGATGAAGAAAAACAGATTACTAATAGTTGCTTTTATTATTGCACTTATAGTTTGGGCAATAGTATTAATAAAACAGCAAATAAATATAGATCAATATAAAAACGAAATGAAGCAATTATCAACAAAAATAGAAGTAGCACAAAACGAATTAAATCAAAACAAACAAAATTTAGAAGATGAAATCAATAAATCAAATTCAGCAGAATATATAGAAAAGATAGCACGTGAAAAACTAGGAATGTATTTACAAAACGAAAGAGTTTATATCGATAGTAATATGTAAATCCTTAAAACATTCAAGTTTTGAGGATTTATATTATTTTTTTATTATTAATTCAGAAAAAAATCCAAAAAAAGTAAAATATAAAAAGAATAATTAGGAGGTAGTTATGTTAAATTTTGAGGACATGACATTATTAGAGTTGAAAAATTTTGCCAAAGAACATAATATAAAAAATATTTCAAAATTAAAGAAAGAAGAATTAGTAGAATTATTAAACCAAATAGAAAGATCATCTAAATCAAATCAAGTTGAAGAAGATACATTAGAAGATGAAGAAATGAGATATGATAATGAAGATAATGAACAAATAGATGAATTAGATGATTCAACAGTTACATATAAAGTAACAAATGATGATGACCAAATAGTTGAAGGAATATTGGAAGTATTGCCAGATGGATATGGATTTTTAAGAGGAGATAATTATTTATCAAGTCCTAAAGATGTATATATATCTCCAATACAAATAAGAAGATTCAAGTTAGATACAGGAGACATAATAAAAGGAATATCAAGAACAAAAGAAGGAGAAAAATTCCCATCATTAATATTTGTTGGAGAAGTAAATGGTGAACATCCTGAAAAAGCAGCAAAAAGAAAAAGATTTGATGAATTAATACCAATTTATCCAGAAGAAAGATTGAAATTAGAAACAAAGCCAACAGAATATGCAATGAGAATAATTGATTTAATTTCACCAATTGGAAAAGGTCAAAGAGGAATGATAGTTGCTCCTCCCAAAGTAGGAAAAACAACATTATTAAAGAAAATTGCAAATAGTATTTCTGAAAATAATCCAGAGGTAGAATTAATAGTATTACTAATTGATGAAAGACCAGAAGAAGTAACAGATATGAAACGTTCAATAAAAGGACAAGTTATATATTCAACATTTGATGAAATGCCAGAACATCATGTTAAAGTTGCAGAAATGGTTCTTGAAAGAGCAAAAAGAATCATAGAACATAATAAAGATGTTGTTATATTGTTAGATAGTATTACAAGACTAGCAAGAGCATATAATTTAGTTATGCCATCATCAGGTAAAACATTATCAGGTGGTTTAGATCCTGCAGCATTACATAAACCAAAGAAATTTTTTGGAGCTGCAAGAAATATTGAAAATGGAGGAAGCTTAACAATTCTTGCTACAGCTTTGATTGAAACAGGAAGCAGAATGGATGATGTTATATTTGAAGAATTTAAAGGAACAGGAAATATGGAAGTACATTTAGATAGAAAATTATCAGAAAAACGTATATTCCCTGCAATTGATATAAACAAATCTGGAACAAGAAGAGAAGATTTATTATTAACAAAGCCAGAATTAGAAACAGTCTTTGCATTAAGAAAAGCATTAAATAATTTACCTGTTGCAGATGTAACAGAACAAATTATTTCTCAAATGACTCAAACAAAAAATAATGAAGAATTTATAGAAAAAATGGATTCATATTTAAAAAATTATAAAAATTAAAAACTAGAAGTTCTGTATATTTAATTATACAGAATTTCTAGTTTTTTATTAAATATTTTGACTAGAATATTTTTGCTCAGCAGCAGTTATTTTTTGTTGTTCTGCATTATCTGTTTGATACCAACCTTTTTCAGCCATTAAATTATAAAGCTTATTTTGAATATTTAAACTTTCATTTAATGCTTCTTTAAAAGCTGTATGAACTTCAGTTGTTGTTGATTCTATAGCACCATGTAAATATAGATCGCAAATTCCTTTAACAACAAGAAGTTCATTTTCCATTAAATCTTTGTCTTGCATAGTAAATACCATTCCTTTCATAAATATTATAATAAATTTAAAAATTTATTATATAGTTCAGTATGCTTTTTTTCTAATTCGCCAATATAGGCTGCAAGTGTCGGGTCTGTAAGTTGTGAAGCTGTTTTTTTACTGCATGTTTTTAAATAATTTTCATGTCCTAAAGCATCTTCAACATATAAAAGTTCTTTACTTGTCATAAAATATCACCACCTAAATATATAGTTTCCAAAAATTATGAAAAAAATACATTTACTTTAATGCAAATTTTTGATATAATTTATATTTGGAACCCAATTTTTATCCATGTAGTAAGCAATTTATTATGGAAAGGACAGGAGGAAACATTATGAGTCGAAAGGCACGGAGTCAGTTTGCATATTCAGTTGGAGTCTTTTTAAGAGTAACACTAATAACATTTTTTGTACTCTCATTAATAATTTTTGTGCTTGCATCAGCCAAAATTGTTGAAAACAAAGATGAAACAATTAATGTTGGAGAAGAATTTAAGCAAGCCCAAATAAGTTGGATGGGAATAGATGTGTCAAATATAGCTTTGATGACATCAAACAATGTGAATGTCAACAAAGTGGGAACATATCAAGCAAGATATATGTTTGCATGTAGTATTCTGAAACAAACTATACATGTTGTAGATATTGAACCTCCAACAATCATTTTAAATGGTGATGACACAGTTTATGTTAAGAGTGTTGAAAACTATAAAGATCCTGGATTTACGGCAACTGATGGATATGATGGAGACTTAACATGGAAGGTTAAACGTGAATGTTTTCCGGATGATTCAGAAGAAGGTAAATATATCCTTTTTTATTCTGTAAGTGATAGTTCTGGAAATGAAGCAACAGCTATCAGAGTTGCTTATTTGACCCAATAATGTTATCGCAAAAGAGTCGATTAGTCTAAAAAACTAGTTGACTTTTTTGCATTAATTAATTTTACAAGAATAACAATGAAACCTTGATTTTTCAAGGCTTTTATGATATGATGTAACTGAAAAATAACCTTAAAGAAAGGTATAAAAATGGAAATAAAAGAACAAATAATAGTACTAATAAAATCTAAAAAATCAAAAACAATAAACATAAAAGAAATAAGAGAAAACCTAAATCTTGAATACACTCCACAAAATGAAAAAATACTAAAAAACGAAATTGAAAAATTAGTTCAAGAGAGATATATAGAACCACAAAAAACATCAAAAACAAATGTAGAAGGAATTTCAGAAAAATATAAAATAATAAAACAAGAAAATGCAGATGTCAAACAAGAAATTATAAATTTAGCAAATAAGCTTAAAATAGACTATTATTTAAAAAATACAAAAGAATATCAAAAAGACAAAGAAATTATTAATTCAATAAGTAAATTTATTTCAAAACCAATAGAAGGTGTCTTAACAATAAACGAAAGATCATATCAAATGTTTCAAAACGAAAAATTGCTAAAAGAAAGAGAAGATATAATAAAAAAGCTTGGATTAACAATACAAGATTTAAAATGTTATGAAACTTATGAGCCATTTTTTTATTATGAAAACAAAGAATTTAGTAAAGGAAAAGTTTTAATAATAGAAAATAAAGATACATTTTGGACAATGCAAAATGCAGTAAAAACAAATAAATATAAAAATATATATTTAATAATATATGGAGAAGGAAAAAAGATATTAAAAAGCTTTGAATTTATCAATAATTTTAAATTAGAAAATAACATAATCGAATATTTTGGAGATATTGATTATGAAGGAATAAATATTTATGAACAGTTAAAAAGTAAGTATTCACAATATAATATAAAAGCCTATAAACTAGGATATCAAAAAATATTAGATATAGAAAAAAATCCCAATAAAATAAGAACAAACCAAATTTGTAATTTAAAAAATAATGAAGAATTCTTAAAAGAATTTGATAAAAATTATCAAGAAAAATTAAAATATATATTTGAAAATAAATTATATATTCCACAAGAAGTGTTTAATGCAAATATTGCAGAAAAAATAATGAAAGGAGAATAGATTTTGGAAAACGAAGAAAAAGAAGTATTTACAGTAGAAGATATAAAAGAGCAATCTTATGAAGAAATAATAAAAGATGTAATAGAAGAAATAGATTCAAGAGAAGAAAACTTAAAAATCTATTATCCTTATTTTGTAATAAATAAAAAATTACAAGATGAAAAAACTGAAATTGACTTAAATTCAGTGTTTATAGCGATATTATCATATCTACTTTATACAGGAAAATTAAATAATAGAAAAATCGAATATCAAGATATAGTAGATTTTACAGAATATTTTATTTATAAAATATATAATAAAAAGCAAGAAAATGTAAAAGAAATAGTAAATAAGATATTAGATGTAGCACAAAATAACGGAAACAATTTTACTTATGAATATTACAGTTTAAAAGAAAAAGAAAATAAAGATAGGCATATAAAATATATAGAAATAAAATTAGGAGAAAATGGAAAGCTAAATTATTATATAACACCACAAGGAATAGATTTTTACTTAAAAACAAAAGAATTTCCAGATTCAGCACAAATAACAATAAATTTATTATTATTTAGAAAACAAATAGAAAAAGGTTCATTTAATTATGCTTATGATACGATAAAAAGACTAAATATAGAAGTAAAGAAAAAAAGTGAACAAAAAGAACTAGTACTTGAAGCACTAATGTATGGTGGAAAAGAAGGAATAGAAGAATATAACAAGTATCATGAATCTGTTGAAGGACAAATAAATGAGGAAGAAGAATTATTTGGAGAAGTATTAGAATTAGTAGATAATATTTACAATGAATATTTAGCCCAAAATGAATCAAATCAATTAAATGAAAAAGAAAAGCAAACAATATCATTAATAAAAAAGATAGAAAAAGAATTAAACAAAACAATAAATAGTCATACAAAATTATTAAAAGAAGCAATAGAAATGACCAAAAAACATGATGAAATAATAGGTATGAGAGCAAGAAGTGCATTTTCAGAAAAATTCAAATTTGAGCAAGAATTTGAAAAGGTTATATCAAAAACAAATAATCCAGAAAAATTATTTTATTTTATATCACCATTTTTATTACCAAAGAAATTAAAAAGTTTTAATCCAATTAAATCATTAGAATCACAAAAAATTAATCAAGATAAAAAAGAAGAAGAACAAAAAGAAAAATCACAAACACATCAAATAGATACAATTGATGATATTACTAAAAAAAGAGTAGTACATAATTTTAAATTTTATTTTGAAAATATGTTACTTTTATTAAAAACGAGAAAAAGTTTTGATTTAAAAGAATATTCAGAATTTATAAGATCAAATTATGGAGAAAAATCATTATATAATGGCGATTTTATATCTTTTGTAATATTTTTAAATGATAAAAAAGAATTAACAGCAGAATCTGACGAAATGTTTAAAGATTATTCATTTAATCAAATTAGAATAATAACACAAAATGATGATATTGACTTTGGAAATGGATTGAAAATAACTAATATTATTATTTCAGCAAATTCATAGAAAGGAGCAAAAATTGGAAGAAATAAAAGATAGTTTAAATATAGCATTAGAAATAATAAATACATTATTACAAAATAAAGAAATAAAAAAATCTGAAAACACAGAATTATATCAACAATATGTTGGAAATGATGAAGTAGAAAGCTTATGTGATATGATTTCTGAAAAGATGGGATTTAATATTTATAGATTAGACAATACATTGAATTTATGTGTAATGCTTGATAATAAAGTATTTGGTTATTCAAATGAAGATTTGAAGAAAAAAATTAAAATATTAAATAAAAATGAAGATATATATTTAATGTATTTTATAATATTAACAATAATAACATGTTTTTATAGAGAATCTGGACTAAATTCACCAAGAAGCTATTTAGGTCTTGACGAATTAATAGAAACAATAAATATAAAATTTCAAAGTCTTGTAAAAGAAGATATTGAAAAAATAAGTGAAGAAAATGAATATAATTTTAGAGATGTAAAAAAAGTATGGGAAAGGTTGCCAGATGCAAGAGAAGACATCAACTCTGGAAAAAATGATAAAATATCTTTTGTAAAATTAGTATTAAATTTTATGCAAGAAGAAAATCTAATTTTCTTTGATGAGGAAAGAAGAATAATATCAATTACAACAAGATTCAAATCAATAGTCTATTTTTACTTTGAATATAGTAAAGAAAATAAAAATAGATTACTTGAATATGTATATGAATTAGGAGGTAATGAAAGTGCCACATATTAATAGAATTCGATTAGTAAATGTAAACTATAATGATGCAAAAAGCATATATGATGATTTTAATATGAGATTAGATGGAAAATCTACGACATATGATTTAATAAATACTGGCGGAAAATCAATGCTAATATTAATGCTTTTACAAACAGTACTTCCAAATACATATTTAAAAAAAGAAAAGCCTATAAAAAATATATTTATAGGTGGAAACACAAAAAGAACATCACATTGTCTTGTAGAATGGGAACTTGATGAAGGATATGAATACAAATATATGCTTACAGGATTTTGTGCAAGAAAAAAACAAGAGTCAGATAATGATGAAGAAGATGATAATAAACTAGAAATAGATTATTACAATTATTGTTATTTTTATAATGATTATGCACAAATAGATATAAAGAAATTACCACTTGTAACAAGAGACGGAAATGATAAAATTTATATGTCTTATGATAAATTAAGACAATATCTTAGTGGAATGAAAAAAGATGGATTACCTGTAGAAATTTTTGATAGCAAAAAAGACTATATGAAAAGAATAGAATATTATGGACTTATATCAGCAGAATGGAAGCTTATATCAGAAATAAATGTATCTGAAAATTATATAGAAAAATATTTCAAAGAAAATAAAACATCAAGAAAATTAATAGAAAACTTTTTAATAAAAATAATTGATAATATCAATTTACAAAATAGTGATGAGACAGAAGATACATTAGTAGATACATTGATAGAATTAAAAGATAATTTAATGTTATTTAGAAAGCAAAATGATAACAAAAAAGAATATGAACAAGCAAAAGAAATGTATGAAAATCTTCAAAAAGAAAATGCAAAATTTATTGATGTATTTAACAGAATTGATAAAATAAATAAAAAAGCAAATGAAGCATATCAATATAAGCAACATAAAATGAATGAATTGAAAGACAAAATTCAACATGAAACAGATGAAATTGCTAGATTGCAAGATGAAAATACAAAATTAAATATTGAAAACGAAAAATATAAAATAGATAAATTACATAATGACAAAGCAGAAATTGAAAATGACAAGCAAAATATAGACACTGAAATACAAAAAATACAAGCCAAAAAAGATGATGTGGAAAAGAAATTAGCATTGTCAAAAGCTCAAAATGAATATGTTGAATATTTAGAAAATAAGCAAGAAAGAGATAAAACACAAATACAAATAAATAGTATGCAAATTGCTGATAAAGATTTGGCTAAAAAATATAATATTTATGGATATAATTATAAATTAAAATTACAAGAATTAATAGAAAAGATTAGTAAACAATATTCTGATAGTTTAAAAGAAAAAGATGAAAAAGCTAGTGCCAGAAAGATTGCAAAAGATCAAGAAAATTTTGCAAGAACAGATTTTACAAAATGTTGTTTAAATATAGAAAATTATCAAAAACAAATTGATGAAGAAAATAAAAACAAAAATATAATCACAAATGAGTTCACAGAAAAAGGAAAACTTGATTTAATTTTAAATATTGATGAAGGAATAGAAAAAGAAGAAAAATTACAAAATGAATGTAAAGAAAAAGCAGAAAAAAATAATGCAGAAATAGAAAGATTAGATAATGAAAATATAAAAATAAATCAAGAACTTGCTCAAAATAGAGCAAATCAAATACTTCAAAATAAAGTATTTAAAGATGCAGAATCAGATGTTCAAAAATATGAAAAAGCGAAAAATAGTATAGAAAAATTAGCCAAATTATTTGATGTAGATTTTGTAAATGTAAAACAAACAATAGAGGCAAGTATAGAGGAAAAAGAAAAGCAAAGAAATTCATATCAAATAGAAAAGCAAATAAAATCAAGAAAACTTGAATTAATTAATAAATATAATACAATAATTCCAAATGAAGATATATTACATTTGAAAGAAAAGCTTGAAAATAAATGTAATTATGTAATTGCAGGATTTGAAAAGTTAGCAGAATATGATGAAGAAAAACGTAATGAAATAATAAAAAATAATCCATTAATAATGTATTCAGTATTTGTTGATAATAATAGTTTTGAAAAATTAAAAGCAAAACAAATAGAAACAGAATTACAAAATTTAGTACCAATTGCAAATATTGAAATGTTAAGACAAGAAGCGGTAATAAAAAGTAAAGATTATATATTTCCTATATCTGTTGATGTATTGCAAAATTCAAACCCAGAAAAACTTGAAGAATATAAGGCAAAATTAGAGAAAAATATTGAAGGATTAAATTCTAAAATATTAGATGTAAAATCAAAAATTGACAGAGAGCAAGAATATTTGAATGAAGTTAAAATATTTGAACAAACATATTCAAGCAAAAACATAATAGATTCTTTATATGAAAATGTAGATAGTGCAAAATCTCAAATAGAAAAATTAGAAAAAGAGAAAAAAGACTTAAGCAATAATATTCAAAATAATAATGAGAAAAAAGAAGAACTTTCTAAAGAAAATGTTTTATTAGAAAAAGAACAAAAAAGCATTTTGGAAGAAATTGAAGTTTTAAATGAATTAAAAAATATAAATAATGAATTACAAAAACTTCAAGATCAAATCAGTAAAGAGAAATCAAATGAACAAATATTAAAAGAAAGTTTAGAAGAGAAGATTGAAATAGTTCAAGAGATTGAAGATGAAATAAGAATATTAGAAAAACAAATAAGTAACCTAGAAAATCAAAAAAATAGATATTCGATAAATTTATCAGAACTTACAGAATTTGAAGAAGTAGAGATTATTGAGGAAAGTTTTGAAAAAATAGAAACAACATATAAAGCATTAACAGAAAAATTTAGTACATCTGAATCAACATATAATCAATTAGTAAAAATATTAAATATGTGTAATCAAAATATGAATAATTGTCAAAATAGAATTGAAGAAAATGGATATTATGTACATGATTTTGAAGAAAAAAATCAAATATTTGAAAGAATAAATGAAAGTGATTTGAAGTCATATAAAACAAATATTGATATTTTAGAAAAAAATATTAAATCATTAAAAGACAGGCTAACAGAAAAAGATAAAGCAGAAAGTGAAATAATAGGACAAATAAAATTATCAATTGGACAATTACAAAAATCAGGATTTGAATATAAAATTAAAGATAAAATTTCAAATAATGAAATAATCAAAACATATATGAATGAAAACAAAAATAAAATCACATCTAATAAAACAAATATAAGAAATATTACTAATAAAATCCAAGATGTTGAAAATGAAGTTGAAGAGTTTAAGAAAGAATGTATAGGTTTAGAAAATTTCATAACAGATAAAAAAATAGAGCAAACAGAAATTGATATTGAAAATATATTAGAAGCAGAATTATATACATATAATAAAATCAAACAAGAAAGTATTAGCTTAGATAAAGAATTATCAAAACAAAAACAAAACTTTGATAGTTATATAAAACATATTAAAGAATGTGTTGAAAATTATTATATAAAACAAGATGTGTTAGAATCAATAGAAGGAATAAAAAATCATCCTGTATGTTTAAGTGAAGCGGAAAATAACAATCAAGGAATATTGACTATTATAGAGTTAATTAATGAGAGAATCAGACATATTGATGAGGCAATTGAAAAACTTGAAAAATATCAAGAAAACTTTATTACAAAATGTTTTGAAAAAGCAGAAACAATAGTAAGAGATTTAGAAAAATTGCCAGGATTATCTAAAATTAAATTTGGTGGAAAAGATATAAATATAATAAAACTTGAATTATTTGAATATGAAAAAGATGAAAAAATAAGAAGAATGAAAGAATATATTTATAAAATTGTACAAGACATGGAAGAAAAGCCAGAAGAAATGACTAAAGAAGTTTTAAATGAAAAACTTTCTTCAAAAATGTTAGTTGGACAAATTGTAAATATAGATAAAGCTTATGTTAAATTATATAAGATTGAAGATGTGCAAGAACATTCAACATATAAGAAATGGGAAGAAGATTTAGGATCAGATGGACAAGTTAATGCAATTTACTTTATGTTTGCAGTTTGTATAATTTCTTATATTAGCATGCTTACAAGAAAAGATGGTTCAAGCAAATGTAAAAAAGTTATAATTGTTGATAATCCTTTTGGTGCAACAAGTGCTGTATTTTTATGGAAAGTTATGTTTGAAATATTAAAAGAAAATAATGTCCAATTAATTGCACCAGGTCATAATATAAGTAAAGAAATTATATCAATGTTTGAGGTAAATTATGTATTAAAACATGAGTTTAAAGATGGTAATAAGAAAACAGTTGTTGTTGAACAAGAGTTTAGAACAGAGGATTCTTTGAAGAATATGAATTTTGATATAATTGATGGAAATCAGCAAAAGTTGTTTTAATAAAAATGATATTCCATTTAGTTATCGCAAACTGACATTTATGTATTTCAAATAATATAAATAGTATGCTAAAATAATATGTAGTATTTATATAACAGATACTAATAATATTAGGAGGCAAATTAGATGAAAAAACGGGTAAATACTTATTTGGCAATCGCAATCACAACTTATTGTAATTATCAATGTTTTTATTGTAAGAAAGGTGGAGAAAGCATATCAAAAGAAAGAGAAACTATTTCTTTTGATGATGTAAAAAAGATTATTTCCAATGCTTATGCAAAAGGAATAGCAAATTTTAGGATTACAGGAGGAGAGCCAACAAGTGTAAGCTATTTTGGTGAGCTTATTGAATATATTATGAAATTCAAAGATACAAAAGTAAGAATTAATACAAATGGATTTAGAATTTTAGAATATATAGATGTGCTAAAAAAATACAAAGAATATATAGATATTGTTTTTAGTGTTGATAGTCTTTCAAAATATATATGTGGTGTTCATTTTCCTAAATATCTTTCTCAAAATGTTATAGAAATAACAAGAGCTTTAAGAAAAAATAAGATTTCAGTTAGATATAATATTGTTGTAACAAAACTGAATGAATGTGAAGTAAGAGAACTTGTACAAAAAGCAATAGATGAATTAGATGTAAATGTAAAATTATTAGACTTAAATAAATTTTCTGAATATTTAGGTTATTCTAATGAGGTTACTGGAAAAGAAGCTTATGATTTATGGCAAGAACTTTTCGTGCCAATGAGTAATTTTTATGATTTCTTATGCCAAATTTCAACACATTCTCAATCAGAATGGACAACATCATTAATTGGAAAAAAACATGGTATTCCTATGAGTTGTTATTTTAGAGGTGATAACTGGGTTCAGGTAAAAGACTCAACAAGAGGCGCTAGATATTCAGATTTCTGTAGAAAAAATTGTTTATTATATAAAAAAGGAGAATGTCAAGAAGGAGTATTTAGTTTATTTTTATCATCAAATTTGGTATTACACTTATCTGGGTGTAAAAATGATTCTATCCATTATGATTTAAATGGAAGAGATAATGAGCAAATAGAAAAAGCTTTTAAAAGTTTATTGAATTTGCTTAATTGATTTTAGCATAAAAGCATGAGATATATTGAATACTTCATGCTTTTATGTTATAAAAAATATGGAGTGATATAAATGATAGATTTTGAATTATATAGAATTTTTGTAGAGGTTGTTAAAGAAGGCAATATAACTAAAGCAAGTGAAAAGTTAAATGTTTCTCAACCAGCAATTACAAAACAAATAAAAAATTTAGAAGAACAATTGTCAATGAAATTATTAGAAAGAAAAAGCAAAGGGGTAGAACTAACTTTAGAAGGAAAAAAATTATATGAAAAAATAAAAAATCCAATCGAGGAATTAAATGTAATAGATAGACAAGCTTGTAAAGAGAAAGTCATTAATATAGGTACTCATAATCATATTGGAAGTTGTATTTTTGGTAATGTTCTTAATAAATATTATCTAAAATATCCTAATGTTAATTTGAATTTAATATGTGAAGAAACTTGTGAAATGATGAGAAAATTACAGAATAAAGAATTAGATATAGTTTTTTCTAAAAAAGATAGTAATGAAATATTAAATGGTATTGAATATACAAAATTAGGTTATTTGCATGATGTGATAATTGCAAGTAAAAATTCGAATTTCGCAAATAAGGAATTAACACTTGATGATATAGAAAGTCAAATTATATATACACCAAGAACATATTCGCAAGCAGTAAAAAGATTACAAACATTATCTTTAGGAAGAAAGCTAAATTTGAAAAATAGTAGTTATAATACGATTTTGGAACTTACAAGTTCAGGAAAGGCATTAGGATTAATAACAAGAGAATATGTAGATGAAAATGATTATAAGAAATTTAATGTGGTTGAAGTTAAAACAACTCTGGAATTGGGAGTGATTGAGTTTGGGATTTATACTAATTCTAATAAATCTACAGAGTTGAAAGATTTAATAAAGATGATAAGAGAGTATTTTAAAAATTAGTTATAAAGCTTGATTTTTTAGAGTAAAAGATATATTATAGATAAAGTAATATTTATTATGTAAGAATGCTTAATATTTAAATAAAAGCACATAATAATATTGAAATTTAGGAGGTAAAATTATGGAATTAAAAGGATCAAAAACAGAACAAAACTTGATGACTGCATTTGCAGGAGAATCACAAGCAAGAAATAAATATACATTTTTTGCAAGTCAAGCAAAAAAAGATGGATATGAGCAAATAGCTGCTATATTCCAAGAAACAGCTGACAATGAAAAAGAACATGCAAAATTATGGTTTAAATTATTAAATGGTGGAACTATTGGATCAACAGAAGAAAATTTAAAAGCAGCTGCTGCAGGAGAAAACTATGAATGGACAGATATGTATGCTGAATTTGCTAAAACAGCTAAAGAAGAAGGATTTACAAGAATTGCATATTTATTTGAAGAAGTTGGTAAAATAGAAAAAGAACATGAAGAAAGATATTTAAAATTATTAGAAAATGTAAAAGAAGGAAAAGTATTTGAAGCTGGAGAAGTTAAGATTTGGAAATGTAGAAATTGTGGACATATTGTAGTTGGAACATCAGCTCCAGAGGTTTGCCCAGTATGTAATCATCCAAAAGCATTTTTTGAAATAAAAGCTGAAAATTATTAAAATTTAAGATATATAATGCAAAAATGTTTTTATGATATAATTAATAAATGTTGAAGTAATTAAAATAATTGCTTCAATTTTTTTTTGCAAAAAAATATCTAATTATAATATATAAAGATTGAATTAAATAGCTTTTTTTGATATATTTAAAATGGAAATATAAAAATGGAGAAGATACGAATGAATAAAAATGAAATACTAGATAAAATATTTAGAATTTTTGAAGGTGGAGACTCTAAAGAAACTTTAGATGATATATATAATGAATTAGCTGAAATAATGGAAGAAGATAATAGGGCTTTTAAAGGATATAAACCAATTCCAGAGTTTTATCAAAGATTGAATACATTAAATAATAAGAAAGAGTTGATATTATCAGCTTTAAAAAGTGACGATGAAAAAAGAAAACAAATAGGAAGTATTTTGTTACAATTTTCTACACAATCTTTTTTTTCTGCAGATGAGATTGAAGAATTACTAAATTCGAGTAAATTAAAAGAATTACATCTTGATGATAGAGAAATCATATCAAGTTTAATACATGCTACAGGACATCAAAAAGAATATTTTACACAAGCAAATATAGAAAGATTTGGTTTAAATAGACAGAATATTTTGGATTTTGCATCTGCAAGTGAAGACGTTCAAGAAGTATTAACTCCTGAAATAATAGAGAATTTTAAAATAACAACTGCTAATATAAACGAAGTATTTAAAAAAAGAAAATCTTTAACAGATTTAACTCCTCAGTTAATAAAAAAATATCGAATATATCCTGTAGTTATATTTAATGTTTTAGAAGATAATGGTAAAAAATTATGTGATTTCTTTTCAGAAGAAGAACTTTATCAATGTGGATTTAGTGAGTTATATTTAACTAATATAATTGAACAGAGTGGAAATATAGAAAAATATCTAACACCAAGAATAATTTGCAAGCTTGAAGGAAATCATTTAGTAAAATTAATAGTAGAGGCTGGTATTCCTTTTGCTGATTATTTTTCATTAGAAAAAATGAAGCAAATTGTATTAACAGATGATCAATGGGAATCAATAATTAGTTGGATACCAGAAGAAAAAAGAACACAAATCTTATTGAATTTTATAGCAGTAAAAGGCATGAAAGCAGAAGATTATTTGACTTCGGAAAATAAGTATGACTGGTTAACTAAAAGAAATGTAATAGAATTAATTAAAGCAACAGGAAAAGCAGAAAAATATCTAACACCAGAAAATATAAAAAAGTATGGTTTGAAGAGTGAAAATGTAGTAGAACTAATTACATCGATAGGAAAAGCAGAAGAATATTTAACACCAGAAAATATAAAAAAGTATGGTTTTACATGGAGAGATGTAGCAGAATTAATTAAATCGACTGGAAGTGTAGAAAAATATTTAAAAAACTTAGAATGTATTCAAAGGTATGGGTTAAATGCAAGAGATATATCATATATAGTTGGTTTTGGAAAATTATTTAGAGAAGAAATTTGTAGTTTTGTAAATGATGAAATACGAAATGGAACATATATATATGATAGACTCAAATCTTTTATTGATGTTGCGAGAGAATTAAGTGAAACAAATTCAGGGAGATTAAATAGAATTATAGAAAAAAGTATGGGACAAATAGCAAGAATCCCTCTTGATAAGCAGTATGAAGCCGCAATGCAAATTAAACATATTTATGAGACTAAGGATATTCCTTTATTTGCACAAAATTTTTTGGTTTTTAAACAATTACATTCAAGGTTTATGGGTGAAGAGAATTATGTAATTTATTCAGATGAACCATTTGGAGATATCCCATCATTAAATAATGTATCTCCAAAACAGAGAAATAACATTATATTTTCTGATTTAGCCAAAATTTCTGTAGAATCTAATAATAGAGATTTGCAAAAATATTTGAACAGTATTGAACAAGGCAACAGATTATTTGAAATGTTTAAAGCTGGTAACTTACAACTTGATGAAACATTATCTGAGGATGACAGAGTAACTTTAAAAAAATATAGTAATATGTTAAATACACTGTATAATCAAACAAGTAAAGGAAAGAGACTATTAGAAGCAAGAGTAAATTCTGGAAATTTAGAACAAGATTTAACAGAATTAGATATTTTATTGAATGATGATGAAAATATACATATACCTTTGTGTGATAGAATTGTAAGAACGTTTGGATATTGGGCAGGAATTAGAAGTTTTGAACAAGCAAAAAAAATGATAGAAGAAATTACAAAACAAGCAGATAAAACAAATAGAGAAACTGCAGAAAAAGGTGAGTTTTCTATAAAAAAAGGATATTTTGTAAAAGGAATTTATGATACTAAATATTTTCCACAAATGTTACAAAATGGTATAGTTGCTAGAGATTATTTAGGAGAAAATGCGGCATATGATGCGACGCCACTAGATACTGATGTGGAACTAATTCAATATGATGAAAAAATGCTTACTGCTCCAAACTATACAAGTGGAAATGTCGATGGAAAAGCATTAGGAAAAATTATTCTTGTAATGAAAAATGACGGAAGGTATGTAAAAACAAGAGATGAAGCACAAGTTGATGAAGAAGCAGTAAAAAAAGTTATAGAAGATAGAACAAAGATTGAATATTTTGATAATAATGGAATAGGTGGAGAAAATGCTTATGGAATAAGAACAGGAATTGGTTCTACTAATATAAGTTTTATTATAGCAGATAGATATATTGATAAATTAGGCTTAGAAATTGCTATGAATGGTTTTTATATCCCGATAATTGATAAAGATAAGAATTTATTATACACACCAAAAATGTATGATGAAATGAGAAGTAAAATGCAAGGATTAAGCCATTATGGACTTAATGAATTTCAATTAGATTCAAGTGCTAAAAATATAGGAACTAATCAAATTGCAAATGTAATAAAGCAAAGTAAAGAAGATGCAGAAAATAAAAGAGAAGCAATATTGCAAACATTAAGAGGAGCTATAGAATTATATGGATTAAACATGTCAGAAAAAAGAACGGAAGATTTACTACAAGGTACTGTTGAAGTAATAGACACTGGTTCAACTGGAAGAGGTACAAATTTGCCAGGAGATGGTGATTTTGATTTTATGGTAAGGCTCGATGGTAAAATACTAAATGCTTCTCAAGAATTAAAACAATTATTAGAAAAATCATTATGTACTCTAGATATGCCTAGTGAAAGTATAATTACTGCCAAAGGAGATTTTAGATTTAAAGATGTTTCAATTGAGGGGCTTAAAGATAAAGTTGACATAGATTTAAGTTTTACCAAAAGAACAGATGAAATTGAATACACAACAGAAGAATGTATAAAAGATCGTTTAGAAACGATAAGGAAAAACAGTTCAGAAGATTATGAATATGTTGTAGCAAATATATTACTTGCAAAAACAGTTTTAAAATCTGCAGGTGCATATAAGAAAAAAAGTAGTCCTGAGCCTCAAGATGGTAAAAAAGATACCAGAGGTGGTTTAGGAGCAGTTGGAATTGAAAATTGGATTTTACAAAATGGAGGTTCTTTTGAAAAGGCTGCAAGAGACTTTTTAGAGGTTGCAAGAGGATGTAATGGACTAAGTGATTTTCAACAAAATTATGCTATATGGGATTTTGGTGAGAATTATATGGCTGGTGATCATTATTCTCATGACAACTTTGTATATAATATGAATGATAATGGATATTCAAATATGGTTAATGCCTTAGAAGATTATATTAGGACTATAGAAAATGAACGAAAAGTTGAATCAGAAAAAAAAGGATTAGGAGAGATTATACAAGAGGATATATCTGTATTAAATGATACACAATATATGATGGCTGTAGAAAAAATATTAGAATCAGCAAAGCACATAGAGGAAACAAAAGAACAAGAATCAGTAACAAAATAAAATATTAAATGTTTTATTTAGCTGAAAGGAAAAGATAAAATATGGAAAAACAAGAATTTAGTAATGCATGCTATGAAGTTTTAGAAATTTTAAAATATATAAAAGAAGAGGATTTAGAAAAAATTCCACAAGAAGAGATACAAATACTAAAGAAAAATGCAAATTATAATCATAGTTTTTATTATAATCCAGGTAAGAGTATTAAAGAACAAGAAGTTTCTAAATTAGCTAAAGGAATAATAGCACAATATTTTTATAAATATATAGCAACAGAAAAAGCAAAGGAAAAAATAAAATTAAAGCAAGAATATGATTTGCAAATTATAGAAAACGAAAAAAGAGAAAAATATGATTATGATAATATCTTTAAAAGAAATCAAAGTGTAATTGAAAAAGATGATGAAAAGATAAATAATGTTTTGCCAATTGAATATAAAAAAGAAAAATGGTATGTAAAAATATTTAATAAAATACTAAATTTTTTCAAAAGATAAAATAAATATTGAAAATTAAGAATTTCTAAATATAATGAGTTACTTAGAAATTCTTAATTTTTTTATATTTCCATTTTTTACTGATTTTACCTTGAGCTTTTTCTTTTTTTGAAGATAAAAAAGTAGCTCTATATTCTCTTTTCCAAATAGGAGGAACAAAAAATCCATTTCCTTTTGTATTAAAAGAAGGGGCAATAGGGGTTGTATAAGGAACACCGAATGACTTTATACTGCAAAGTAATGTTATATAGGAGAAAAGACCTGCACCAATTCCTAAAAATCCAGCTGTAAAACCCAAAGCAATAAATACAAATCTAAAGATCCTTAAATGAAATCCAAAAGAAAAATCAGGAATAGCAAATGAAGCAATTCCAGTAATGGCAACAATAATTATAAGAATAGGGCTAACAATACCAGCATTAACAGCAGCATCGCCTAAAATTAGAGCACCAACAATTCCAATAGTAGAACCAATAGGAGAAGGAACTCTTAATCCAGCTTCTCTTATAAGTTCAAATGAAAATTCCATAAGAAGAAGCTCAAAAATAACTGGAAAAGGCACATTTTCTCTTGCAGCTAAAATTGAGAATAATAATTCAGTAGGTAAAATCTCTTGGTGAAAACAAGTTAATGCAATATAAATACTAGGAAGTAATAATGTAATTGTAGCAGCAATAAAACGTATAATTCGTAAAAAATTTGAATATAATGGTTGAAGATTTGTATCTTCAGGAGAAAATAGAAAATCTTCAATTGTTGCAGGAGCAATTAAAGCATAAGGGTTTCCAGCAACTAATATGATTACTCTTCCTTGAAATAAATATTTACAACATTTATCAGGACGTTCTGTGGATATTACTTGTGGAATTCCAAAATCTTCATTATCCTCAATAAGTTGTTCCAGTTCACCAGTAGAAAGTAAAGAATCTACATTTAAGTTATTTAACCTGTATTTTACTTCTGCTACTAAATCTGGATTTGTAATATTTTGCATATAGCAAATACCACATTTTGTTTTACTTACATTTCCAATTGCTATATTTTCAATTATTAAATTTTCATTGTTTACTATTCTTCTAACAAGAGATGTATTTGTTCTTAAATTTTCTACGAATCCTTCTTGAGGACCTTTTATAATAGCTTCATTTTCTGGCTTTTCAACACTACGAGTTTTATAATCTTTAACATCAATATTAAACGCTATGTTTAAAGTATCAATAAAAAGTAAACAATTTCCCATATTAATTCCTGAACATACATCTTCATATTTTTCTACTTTTTCAACACTAGTCTGTGGTAATAGTCTATTATCAATATATTCAAGAAGATTATTTGAATTAGGATTTTTTATATGTTTAGGATACATTAAAGGTTCTAATATAAAATCATTTATAGAAATAGAATCTGATAGCCCATCAATATATATAATAAAGCTTTTGTATAATTGATTTTGGGCAAGAGTTTGAAATTCTCTTATAATAATGTCACTATTAATTAAAGTGTTGTATTTACTTTTTAAAAAGTCCAGATTTTTATTTATTTCACTAAATACGTTGGTGTTATTTGTGTTAAAAGAACTTAAATTTTCTTTTTTATCATTAATTAAAGAAAAATTATAATTATTATTAAATAGATTACTTATAAAATCTTTGATATTCATATAAATAATATTTACAAAAATTTGAAGATTATGCAAAACAATTATTATAACACATATAAATTTCTATTGAAAAAAAGAGATTAATACTATATAATAAAACATATAAAACTGAAAGGATTAAATAAATGGGAAAAGGAAGAAAAATACATTTAATTCTGATAATAATAATATTTATACTAGGATACATATTATATAGTCAAATAAATGATGGCGCAGAATTTCAAATATTAAAATTAGAAGAAAGAAAAGAATGGCTTGCAAATGACAGAAGACCATATATGAATAGTATAAATGAAAATGTTTATATAAATACACATTTATATGATCAATTAAGTGAGACAGCAAAAATAATATATGCAAATATATATGAAAATAGTGAAAACTTAAAATCAGGAACATATAAAATAGAATTTGAAAATGCATTTAAAAATATTCTTGAAGAAGAAAATGGAAGTGAAAAATTAAGTAAAGAATATCAGTCAGCAATAGAAGCAATAACTTATGAGAATCCAGAATTGTTTTATTATGATGTAACAAAAATGTATATAAATATTGAGAAAATAACAAGATTAGTAGGAAATAAATATAATGTATACATAAGTGACAATTCAGAAACAGGAGAAGGATATTTAGCTGACGGATTTTATGGCAAAGAAGATATAGACAAATGTCAAAATGAAATTGAAGAAATACGTGACAAGATTTTGAAAAATATAGAAGGAAAAAATGAAATTGAGAAAATTAAATATATACATGACTATTTAATTGATACAATAGAATATGATACAACATTACAACAAAGTAACATATATAATATATATGGAGCATTAGTTTTAAAAAGGTCAGTATGTGAAGGATATGCTAAAGCATTGCAATATTTGTTAAGTTCTGCAGGAATAGAAAATGTTATTGTTAGTGGAACAGCAACAAATAGTAATGGAATAACAGAAAATCATGCTTGGAATTATGTGAAAATTGATGAAGAGTGGTATGCTATAGATGCAACATGGGATGATCCTGTAATAATTGGAGGCGGTAAATTACCAAATAAACTAAAATACCAATATTTTTTAAAGGGAAGTAACACTATGGATAAAAATCACTTTGTGTCAAAAAAATTTACACAGAATGGTAAAGAATTTGAATACCCAACATTGTCAGAGACAGATTATGATATATAGGAGTTGAGAAAATGATAGAATTAGAAGAAAATTTAACAAAATTACAACAATTCAAAAATAAATTAGAAAGTTTAGGTGACTCTCTTTGACTTAGATGCAAAACAAAAAGAATTAAAAGAGCTTGAACTTCAAACTCAAGATGAAAAGTTTTGGCAACAAGACACATCAATAACAAGTAGAATACTTATAAATATAAAAAGTTTAAAAAATACAGTAAATAATTATATTCAAGTCCAAAAAGAAGTTGAAAATTTAATAGAATTAACAGAACTTGCTAATATGGAAAATGATGAAAATGTTGCTAAAGATATAATAAAATCAACAGGAAAGCTAGAAAAAGAAATCGAGCAAATTCAGTTAGAAACTTTACTTTCAGGAAAATATGACAGAAATAATGCAATATTAACATTACATCCAGGGGCAGGAGGTACAGAATCACAAGATTGGGCAGAAATGCTTTATAGAATGTATGCAAGATGGGCAAATAAAAAAGGATATGAAGTAAAAGAATTAGATTATCTCGAAGGAGATGAAGCTGGAATAAAAAGTGTTACATTTGAGGTAATTGGAGAAAATGCTTATGGATATTTAAAAGGAGAAATGGGAGTACATAGATTAGTAAGAATTTCTCCATTTGATGCAGGTGGAAGAAGACATACATCATTTGCATCTTTAGAAGTTTTACCAGAAATAACAGAAGATATTGAAATAGATATTAATCCAGACGATTTAAGAGTAGATACATATAGAGCATCAGGAGCAGGAGGACAACATATTAATAAAACTTCATCAGCAGTAAGAATTACACATATTCCAACAAACATAGTTGTTGCTTGTCAATCAGAGCGTTCTCAAATTCAAAATAGAGAAACAGCAATGAAAATGCTGAAATCTAAACTATTTGATTTAAAAGAAAAAGAGCAAAAGGCTACAATAGATGATTTAAAAGGTGTACAAAAAGATATTGCATGGGGAAGTCAAATAAGGTCTTATGTTTTTTGTCCATATACACTTGTAAAAGATCATAGAACAAATTATGAAATTGGAAATGTTCAAACAGTAATGGATGGAAATTTAGATGGATTTATAGAAAGCTATTTAAAATATATAAACAGTAGCAAGGAAAAATAAAATTAATATAATATAATAGTTATGTTTATAATTAAATATAACTATTATTTTTTATAATCAAAGGAAGTTATATATGGATACAATAGTTTTAAAATTTGGAGGAAGTTCACTTGCAGATAATGAAAAATTATTAATAGTTGCAAAAAAGATAATAGAGAAAGCTAAAAAATATAAAGTTGTTGTTGTTGTATCTGCACAAGGAAAGACAACAGATAATTTGATAAAACAAGCAAAAGAATTAGAAGAAATTACAAATGCTTATGAAATAAAAAAAGCTTCAAGTATTAATAAGAGAGAACTAGATATGTTATTAAGTACAGGAGAACAAATTAGTGCTTCTAAACTTGCAATTTTATTAAATCTCATGGGATATAATGCAATTTCATTAAATGGATATCAAGCTGGAATATATACAAATAATAATTATCAAAGTGCATTAATAGACAAAATGAATGTATATAGAATAAAAAAAGAACTAGAAGATAATATAGTAATAATAACAGGTTTTCAGGGAGTGGATAAAGATAATAATATAACAACATTAGGAAGAGGAGGATCAGATACAACAGCAGTAGCATTATCTGCAGAATTACAAGTAAAAAAATGTTACATATATTCAGATGTGGATGGAATATATACTGCAGATCCTAATAAAATATCAAATGCTGATAAGTTAAAAAATATATCTTATGAAGAAATGTATTCATTATCAAGTGAGGGTGCAAAAGTTTTACATGATAGATGTGTTGAAATAGGAGAGAGATACAATACACCTATAATAACAGAATCAACATTTAATGATAAAGAAGGAACTTTAATAACACATAGTTTGGAGAGTACAGGAGTAAAAAGCATTATAAAAAAGGAAGTTTCTAAAATATCTGTTGTTGGATATGGAATAGATTCTAATTATGATATTTTATATAAAATTTTGAATATTTCTACAAAAAATAATTTGGAAATATTTAATATAGATATAAGTAAAACAAAAATTTCTATTGTTTTTAAAGATATAGTTGATGATGAAATATTAAAAGAGATTCATAATATTTTAATTTAATATTTATGAAGAAAAGTATTAAATAAAATTTGTTATTTTAAATTTTATTTGGTACTTTTTTTATAATTTATAAACAAAAATAATATATCAACATAAAATATAGCAGGAGGGGAAATATGAAAAATATATTAGAAGTAAAAAATATATGTAAAATATATCAGGCAAAAAACGGAGAAATAGAAGCATTAAAGAATATAAATTTTAAGGTAGATGAAGGAGAATATGTAAGTATAATTGGACCAAGTGGATGCGGAAAATCTACACTATTGTCAATAATAGCAGGACTGGAAAGTAAAACATCAGGAACTACATATATAGATGGAAAAATAGGATATATGCTTCAAAAAGATAATTTACTTGAATGGAGAACAGTATTAAATAATGTTTTTTTGGGTTTAGAAATTCAAAAAAATAATACTCCAGAAAATAAAAAGTATGTAGTTGAATTACTAAAAAAATATGGACTATATGAATTCAAAGATAAATATCCAAATCAGTTATCAGGTGGAATGAGACAAAGAGTAGCATTAATAAGAACCCTTGCGATTAAACCAAAGATTTTATTATTAGATGAAGCATTTTCTGCATTAGATTATCAAACTAGATTAATGGTTACAGAGGACATTTATAAAATATTGAAAAATGAAAAAATTACAGCAATAATGGTTACTCATGATATATCAGAAGGTAGATTACAAAGTAGACAGTATGCTAGATAAAACAATTTGAATTTAATATAAATATTTAGATTTCAGAGTTTGAAAAAATTTTGAAATTTATTTTTAACTATTGACAAGAACAGATGTTTTACGTAAAATTATAATAGATATTTAAAAGACAATCAGATAGAAAATAAACTTTGAAGGGAGTTTTACATAATGGATAATGAATTAGATGAACGAAATAAATTTATAATGTATACAACAGATGATGGACAAATTGATATTGAGGTAAGAGTAGAAGAAGAAAATGTATGGCTTACTCAAAATTCAATGGCTGAATTATTTGATACTACGAAACAAAATATAAGTTTACATATAAAGAATATATTTGAAGAAAAAGAACTAGAAGAAAATTCAGTTGTCAAGGAATGCTTGACAACTGCTAAAGATGGAAAAAATTATAAAACAAAATTTTATAATTTGGATTTAATTATATCAGTTGGATATAGGGTAAGATCAGTTCGAGGTACACAATTTAGAATATGGGCCAATAAATTGATAAAAGAATATCTAATAAAAGGGTATAACATTAATGTTAAAAGATTCAAAAATAATGGTGGAGGAACATATTTTGAAGAAGTATTAGAAAAAATTAGAGATATTCGTTCATCTGAAAAAGTATTTTGGAGAAAAATACTAGATATTTATGCAACTAGTGTAGATTATGATGCGAAAAATGAACAAACAAGAGAATTTTTTAAAACGGTTCAAAACAAAATGCACTATGCTGTTCATGGTAATACGGCAGCAGAAGTAATATTTAATAGAGTAGATAGTCAAAAGGAAAATATTGGATTAACAAATTTTAAGGGAAATATGCCTACCAAAGCAGAGACAGAGATTGCTAAAAATTATTTAAGTGAAAAAGAATTAGATTTATTAAATAGAATGGTGTCAGCATATTTAGATGTTGCAGAGATTAATGCTTTAAATATGCATGCAATGACGATGAAAGAATGGGTAAAAGAACTAGATGGATTTTTAACTATGACTCATAAAGATATATTAGAAGGAGCAGGAAGAATATCTCATGAAAAAGCATTAGAAAAAGCTCATAAAGAATATGATGAATATATGAAAAATCATTTAACACAAGCAGAAAAAGATTATTTAGAAATAATGGGCGAAGACATAAAAAAATTGAAATAGTACAGGAGTTAACTATTGTTTAAAAGATAAAAAGTGAAAGATAACTAGTAATTTGTTGAGGAGATAATATGTTAAAGACAATAGGTTTAAGATTTAGAAAAGTAGATATATTGAATTTTGTAAGTGGAACCTTTTTTGCAGTGTTATTAGTTTTGTTAGTTTATATGATTGTAAAACAAAATATGATAATAGAAAATAATAATTTCTTAACTTTACTTATAGATGGTAAAAATAAATTAATATATTATTTTATAGTGGCGTTATTGGAAGAATTAATTTTTCGTGGTTTATTTTTAGGATTAATTCTAAAAAAGGTAAAGAATATATATATAAGATTAATTGTATCGGCTCTTATTTTTGCAGTTCCACATATTGCTAATACAGATAATATAAGTACAATTATAATGTTTATATTTCCACTATTATATGGAATAGTGTCAGGAGAGATGTTTATTTTTTCAAAAAGTGTTTGGATGTCAACAGGATTTCATTGGTTATGGAATTATAGTATAACAAGTGTATTTATGAAAACTGGTAACTTGGATTTAATATATATTTGGATTATTGCTGAAATGATTATTTTGATACCACTATTATATTGTGCGTTTAAAAAAACAGGACTAGATTATAATGTAGAAAAAGAGTAATGAATTGTAATATGATTGGTTGGAGGAAAAAGATATGAAAAAAGAAAAAATGATTTTTATAATTATTTTGTTGGTGTGTGTAGGTGGAGCATTAGGAATTTTATATTTTAATAAATCTTCTTATACTTTGAATATACCATCAGATGATAGTGTTTATAACATAAATTTAGAACAAAACGGAAAAAAAATTGAGGTATCTGAACAGGACAAAATAAAAGATATAATATATATTATAAGTGAAGTTAAAAGAACAACAACTAGCGAAAGCATACAAGATAGTCCTATAAATGTTGAAAATGAAATAAAAATAGATTTTAAGTATAAAGAAAACAAAACTTCAACAGTGTTTGTTTATAAGAAAAAAGGTAAATACTTTATTGAACAACCTTATAATGGAATATATAGAATATCTCCAGATAAATACAATTCAATAGAGAAATATATAAGAAATTAAATTAAGATTAAATACAAATTACAAGGTGTATTTTTAATTTTATTCTAACATCAAAAAATATTGACTTTAATTCAATAATGTGATATTTTGCATAGGTAAAAAGTATTAGGAGGTAATAATTATGGAATTAAAAGGATCAAAAACAGAGCAAAATTTAATGACGGCTTTTGCCGGAGAATCTCAGGCAAGAAATAAATATACATATTTTGCCAGTAAAGCAAAAAAAGAAGGATATGAACAAATAGCTGCAATTTTCCAAGAAACAGCTGATAATGAAAAAGAACATGCAAAAATGTGGTTTAAATTATTAAATGGTGGAGAAATTGGAACAACAGTTGAGAACTTAAATGCTGCTGCTGATGGAGAAAATTATGAATGGACAGATATGTATGCTGAATTTGCTAAAATAGCTAAAGAAGAAGGTTTTGACCATATTGCATACTTATTTGAAGAAGTTGGTAAAATTGAAAAAGAACATGAAGAAAGATATTTAAAATTATTAGAAAATGTAAAAGATGGAAAAGTATTTGAAGCAGGAGAAGTTAAAATATGGAAATGTAGAAATTGTGGACATATTGTTGTTGGAACAAAAGCTCCAGAAGTTTGCCCTGTATGTAGCCATCCAAAAGCATATTTCGAAATTAAAGCTGAAAATTATTAAAATATAGAAAAACTATTCTTATGAGAAATATAAATTAATATGGAGGGAATTTATGAAAAAAGAATTAGTAATAAAAAGATGTTCTAAATGTCAAGCTTTAGTTGAAGTCATAAAAGATTGTACTAGTGATAATTGTAGTATTAAATGTTGCGGTGAAGAAATGATAGAATTAGCTCCAAATAGTGTAGACGCATCTTTTGAAAAACATGTACCAAACTATGAAGTAATAGATAATCATATAATTGTAAAGGTTAACCATGTTATGGAAGAAGACCATTTTATAGAATGGATTGCAATGTTAGCAAATAATAAAATTATAAAGAAATTTTTATTGCCAGATGAAGAAGCCTGTGTAATATTTCCATATGTTAAAGGAAGTAAAATTTATTCTTTTTGCAATAAACATGGACTTTGGTCAAAAGAGGTTGAATAAATATAGATAAAGCTTTTTATGTGAGATTTGTTACATAGAAAAGATTGTGAAAAATGAAAGATATTATCATCTCTGATGATATAATATATATATGAGCAGATGATAAAGATATTGAATTATTTGAGAATCAATATAATGTGCCAAATGGAGTAGCACATAATTCATACATAATAGATGGAAAGTAGTAAAAAGAATGGAATCTATTAAATATATATAAAGGAGATTGATAAAAATGTTAAAAAATGCTATAGCATATATCTTGAGAAAGAGGAGTAGAACAGTTATTATATTTATTATTTTAACAATAGTTCTTTCATGCTTATACTCATGTTTAAACACAATGAAATCAACAAGCAACTTAGAAAATAATTTATATAAGTTATCAAATACATCTTTATCAATAACACAAAACAACAATGAAAACTTTGAAACAAATCAATTTAAAGAAATAGAAAATATAAAAGAGATAAAAGAAACAATTAACCAATATGATGGATTAGCAAAACCTACTAATATTAACGCAGTAGAAGGAATGCAAATGGTCGAAAGAAATGATTTGCCGGAAGAATTCAAGAATATACTTTCATTAGAAGCTACAAATAATACTAAAAAGAACAATTTATTTAATAGTGGAATTTTTACTCTTACAAAAGGTAGATATATAGAAAAAGATGACAGAAAAAAAATTATTATACATGAAGAACTGGCACAAAAAAATAATTTAGGATTAAATGATAAAATTCGTCTTGAGCTATTTGATTTAAACAATAATGAAATAAAAACAGAATATGAATTTGAGATTATTGGGATTTTCTCTGGAAAAAAACAAGAAAAATACACAGGAATGACATCAGACTTTAGTGAAAATATGGTATTTATTGATTATGAATCAAGCCAAACAGCATTAAACAAAGCAGAAAACAATAAAGTTGTAAACAAACTTGAAATATTTTCAGATAGTTCAGAAGATACAGATATAGTATTAAATAAAATTAAAGAAATAAAAATTGATTGGTCAAAATTCAATATTGAAAAAAATGATGATGTATATGAAGAAACTTTAGAATCTGTAGAAGGGATAAAACATATAATAAAGGTTATGACATATTCAATTATGACAGGAGGAATAATAGTTTTATCATTAATATTAATTTTATGGCTAAGGGAAAGAATTTATGAAATAGGAATACTATTATCAATAGGAATAAGTAAAGCAAAAATTATAACTCAATTTATATTTGAGTTGATATTTATATCACTACCATCTATAGTATCATCTTTATTTTTAGGAAATGTGATATTAAATCAAATAATAGGTGGATTTATCAATTCTGATAATTCGACAATAAATATTAATAATCTACTAAAAAATGATAATTTAATATCAAATATTACAATATTTTTACAAAGTTATGGAATATTAATAGGAATTATTGTTTTATCAGTTATTATTGCAAGTGCAATGATATTAGTAAAAAAACCAAAAGAAATATTATCAAAAATAAGTTAGGAGATTGCAATGGATATATTAGAAATAAAAAATGTAACATATAATTATTCAAATTCAAAAGAGAAGATTTTGTCATCAGTAAATCAAAAGTTTGAACTTGGACAATTTTATGCAATAATAGGAAAATCAGGAGCAGGGAAGTCAACATTACTTTCATTATTAGCAGGACTAGACAAACCACAAAAAGGTCAAATTCTATTCAAAAATGAGGATATAGAGAACAAAGGGTATAGTAATCATAGAAAAAACAATATAACATTAGTTTTTCAAAATTATAATTTAATTGATTATTTAACACCAATTGAAAATGTTAGATTAGTAAATAAAAAGGCATCAGAAGATATTTTGTTAAAATTGGGACTTGATGAAAGTCAGATAAATAGAAATGTAATGAAACTATCTGGTGGCCAACAGCAAAGAGTAGCCATAGCAAGAGCATTAGCATCAGAAGCACCAATAATTCTAGCTGACGAACCTACAGGAAATCTTGATAGTGACACTGCAGGAGAAATAATAGAAATATTAAAAAAATTGGCTAAAGAGAAAAATAAATGTGTAATAGTTGTAACACATAGTAAGGAAGTTGCAAATTCTGCTGATATTATTTTAGAATTAAGTGACAAAAAATTAAGAAAGATAAGTAAAATTAATTAGGAGGTATATTGATGATAAAAAATGCTTTTGCATATGTAACAAGAAAAAGTTTAAAATCAATAATAATATTATTAGTTATTATGGCTATGTCAACACTTAGTCTGATTAGTTTGGCAATTAAAGATGCTACTAATAGAGCTTCAGAAGAAACTTTTAAAAATATAACAAATAGTTTTTCTATGGAAATAAATAGAAGAGTTAATCTTGGAACACCTAGAGGTGGAGGAAATATAAAAGGAAAAGACATAAAAAAAATAGCTGAATCTGAAGATATTTCCTCTTTTGTAAAGAGAATAAATAGTGTAGCTGATTTGGTAGATAATGATATTATAGAAACTAAAAAAACAATTGCAAATCAATCACCAGAAAGAGCAGAAAATTTTAAAAGAACAGTTATGCTAACAGGAGTTAATGATTCATCAAAAGAAAATAAATTTGTGTCAGGAGCTTACAAATTAATAGAAGGAGAACATTTAGATGAAAATGACAAAAGTAAGATTTTAATACATAAAGACTTAGCTGAAAAAAACAATTTGAAAATTGGAGATAAAATAAAAATTAAGTCCAATTTATTTGATGCAGATAATGAAAAAGGAGCAAATGAAACACTAGAAGTAGAAATAAAAGGAATTTTCGATGGTCACAATGAAAGTAGTGTAACTTCTGCACAAGAACTTTACGAAAATACATTAATAACAGATTTAGATACAGCTGCAAAAGTTTATGGAAACACAGAAGATACTGCAGTATATCAAGATGCAACATTTTTTGTAAAAGGTGATAAAAATTTGGATCAAGTCATTAAAAATATTAAAAAACTTGATATAAATTGGAAACAATACAATTTAATTAAAAGTTCAACAAATTATCCAGCACTACAACAATCAATATCTGGTATATATTCAATAGCAAACAAATTATTTGCTGGTTCATTAATATTTGCAGGTATTACAGTTTCATTATTATTACTTTTATGGATGAATGCTAGAAAAAAAGAAATAGCAATTTTTCTATCATTAGGAATATCAAAATTGAAAATTTTTGGACAATTTGTTATTGAGTTATTGTTTATATCAATTCCTGCATATATAGGGTCATATTTCTTAGCAGTTTATACAGGGAATATAATAGGAAATAATATATTAAATAAAGTCACTGGAAACATAGCTAAACAAATAGCAAAGCAATCAGCATCTAGTGGACTTGGTGGAGGAGCAGAAGTAGACGGCTTTAATAAAACTTTAACAAGTTTAGATATTAATATATTACCAAAATCAATGATATACGTAATTTTATTTATGTCTTTTGTACTTATAATATCTTTAGTGATATCATCTATAAGTAGTTTAAGAAAGAATCCAAAAGAATTGTTAATTGATACAAAGTAGATGACATAGTTTGCTAACTAGGGTAGGTGTGTGATAGTGAAAACTATCGCATAACTACCTTTAAAATATTTATGAGTAATTGCTTTTGTCAGGCATAGAAATGAAAATTTCTTCATCTGTCTTAAAATGGATATAATCTACCAAGTAATCAAGCAAAGCAAAAGAATAACTTGAAAGCTATATAGTATTTTTTATATATACAAAGAAAGAGGTAATTTAATGAAAATATTTGTAATAGAAGATGATAAAACATTAAAAATATAATTAATGGAACTATTAAATAAGTATGGTTATGAAACAGAAACAAGTGATAATTATCAAAATATAATAGAAGATATTATATAAAATAAAACGGACTTAATTATACTTGATATTAATCTACCATATTATGACGGATTTTATATATGTAGAGAATTAAGAAAGAAAACGGAAACTCCAATAATCATTGTAACTAGCAGAAATAATGATATGGATGAAATTGTAAGTATGAATTTAGGGACAGAAGATTATATTACAAAACCATATAATATGCAGATTTTACTAGGGCATATTTCGGCAGTATTAAAGAGAACTAAGAATGCAAATTATTTAGACTGTATAGAGGTATAAAGGTGTTTCTTTAGACTTATTAAAAGGAAATTTGAAATATAATGATAAAGAAATTGAATTAACAAAAAATGAGTTTCATATTTTGAAATTGATGATGTATAACAAAGGCAGAATTGTTTCACGAGATGAAATAATGGATAAATTATGGCAATTCGATGAATTTGTAGATGATAATACTTTGACTGTTAATGTAAATAGACTAAGAAAAAAATTAGAGGAAAATGGAATTATAAACTTTAAATGGACATTTTTATAATTAGAAAAACCAGCAATACCAATGCTTTTGAACAAAACAGATAACATATTTTACTAACTAGGGTAGGTGTGTGATAGTAAAAACTATCGCATAGCTACCCTTAAACTATTTATGAGCAAATATGGATATATTAAAAAATATTAAAATAAATTTTAATATAAGGGAGAATTTTTGTAAGAAAACAGATGTATATATAGTATAGGGAGAGTGAATTAATATGAGTGAAACTTTCAAAATCAATATATACTTCGACGAAAAAGGTGAAGAGTTAGAAGGATTAATAAAACATTTAATAATTAATATCTTAAAAAAAGATATTTTTGAGCGTTAAAATTTTGTTTTAAATAAGATATAATAAAACTTAAATTCAAATTGTTTTTATCCAAGCATAGAAGGGAGGAACAATGCTTGAACAAATAGAAAAAACAATATACAAGATAGCAATATATATAAGGTTATCAAAAGAAGATGTAGATAGAGGATATGATGAAAGTGAAAGTATAAAAAATCAAAGAACATTACTAACAGAATATGTGCAAAAATTAGGAGGAAAGTACCAATTAATAGATACATATATAGATCAAGGCTTTACTGGAACAAATTTTAATAGACCAGATTTTCAAAGAATGGTAAAAGATATAGAAAATGGAACAATTAATATGGTTATAACAAAAGATTTATCTCGTTTAGGTCGTGATTATATAGAAACAGGAGAATATATAGAAAAATGGTTTCCAGAAAATAATGTAAGATATGTTTCGTTAACAGATGGAATAGATACTTTTGAAGCATCAAATGGCAACAATGATATTGCACCATTTAAATCAATATTAAATGATATGTATTCTAAAGATTTATCTAAAAAAATCAGAACAGCTTTACATACTATGCAGAAACAGGGAAAATGGGTAGGAGGAAAAACACCACTTGGATACACAAAAGATATAAATGATAAAAATAAATTAATAATTTATGAACCAGAGGCTCAAATTGTAAGGACTATTTTTAATATGGCATCTAATGGAAGTCAAGTTGGAACTATAAGAAATTATTTAAATAGTAGCAATATTCCAACAGTTAATAAATCAAGATATAATAAGGAAACGTCTTGGGAAAATAAAACAGTAAAAAACATATTAAAAAATAAAGTTTATATAGGTACAACAGTGCAAAATAAAAGAAGTAGAATAAGTTATAAAAATAGAAAAATTAGACAAAACCCAGAAGAAAAATGGATTTCAGTAGAAAATACACATGAACCGATAATAGATAAAAAAGTATTTGATACTGTGCAAAAAATGGTAATAGTTCAAAACTACAATAGAAATGAAAAGAAAAATATGTTTTTATTAGATGGTTTACTTTTTTGTTACGAATGTAAACATAAAATAGGGGTAAGAGGAAAAAAAAATGGTAATTATTATATGGTATGTAATAATTATCGCAGAAATTCAAAATTAAAACTTTGCACATCACATGGTTTTAGCTATTCTAATTTAGAAGATACAGTAATTAATTATATTAAAAATTTTTTCAAAAAAATAGATAGTGAAAAAATAGAATTAGAAGTAAAAAAGGGAATGACAAAATATGATTATGGAAAAATACTTCAAAAACTAGAAAACGAAATAAAATTGATAAATAACAATATCGACCAAATGTATATAGACAAATTAAACAATAAAATAAGTGAAGAAATGTATGAAAGATTATTGAAAAAATTTAGGAGTGAAATAGAAGGAAAAGAAAACGAATACATAGAACTTAAACAGCAAAAAGAAGAGGCAAAACAAGATGACACTAAGGAAATAAAAAATGTTATACAAGAATTTTTGAGCCTAAATGAACCAACATTAGAAATTATGAAAGTAATTATTAATAGAATAGAGATACATCAAGATAAAAAGGTAGATTTGTATTTTAATTTTAAACAATTAAATAACTTAAAAGAAAAAATATAAGGCTAATTTAATATTAAATATTAGATTAGCCAAAAATAAAAATTAAAACTGTCTATTTTTATATCAACCAGAAGCAATATCCATGTCAGACAGAATAATTGTATTAACACATAGACCAGCAACAGTAAAAGCTGTACATGAAATTGATTTTGAAATAGAAAATAGGACACCATTAAATTGCAGACAAAGCCCTAAATTTAGTAAATATTTTGATACAATGTGGAATGAATTAAATGAAAGAGAAACTAAAGAAAAGAATACAAAAATATAAAGAGGTGAGCAAAAGATATGAAAAATAATAGCAAAGATATTTCGAAAGAAAGAAAAAAATACATAAGAAAAATCAAACTAAGAAAAGCAGAAATTTTATTAACACAAATAATCATAATAATTGCTTTTATAACACTTTGGGAAGTACTTGCTAATAAGGGAAAAATAGATAGTTTTATAATGAGTCAGCCATCAAGAATATTGAAAACTTTTTTTAATTTAACATCAAATAATTTACTTGAACATCTTAAAATAACTATAATAGAAACATTATTAGGTTTTTCAATAGGTGTAATATTAGGAATTATTATTTCAATAATTTTGTGGTGGTCACCATTTATATCAAAGGTTTCGGAACCATTTTTAGTTGTATTAAATAGTTTACCCAAAATTGCATTAGGTCCAGTAATTATAATTTGGGTAGGTGCAGGAATGCCAGCAATAATAACAGTTCGGAGTATCAATTTCATTAATTGTAACTGTTTTAGAATTGCTAAATGGTTTCATGGCAACAGATAAAGAAAAAATAAAAATGGCAAAAACTTTTAATGCAAATAAATTACAAATATTAACCAAAATAGTTATTCCATCTAATATTCCTACTTTTTTTAATACTTTAAAAGTAAATATTGGATTAACATTAGTTGGAGTAATTTCGGGTGAATTTTTAGTTTCAAAGGGAGGACTTGGATATTTAATTGTATATGGAGGGCAAGTATTTCAATTGGATTTGGTTATGACGAGTGTAATTATTCTTGCTTTTCTTGCAGCTTTAATGTATGAAAGCATTGTTATTATTGAAAAAATTATAATTAAATATAATTAAGAAAGGGGATTATTCATATTTATATGAACAAAAAAATTATGAGAAAAACGATTATATATATTTTTACAGCAATTGTAATTGTAGCATTAGTATTCTCGATAGGAATATTAAAAGAAAAAGAGAATGAAGATTCAAATTTAAAAACAATACAGTTAAATGAAGTAACAAGATCAGTTTTTTATGCTCCTCAATATATTGCAATAGCAAATGGATATTTTGAAGAACAAGGATTAAAATTAGAAATAACAACAGGTCAAGGAGCAGACAAAGTAATGACAGCAATTTTAGCTGGTCAAAGTGATATTGGATTATGTGGACCAGAAGCGGCAATATATGTGTATAATGAAGGAAAAGAAGATTATGTAGAAGTATTTGCACAACTTACACAAAAAGATGGATCTTTATTAGTAAGTAAAGATAAGATAGATAATTTTAAATGGACAGATTTAATAGGAAAAACAATAATACCGGGCCGTAAAGGTGGAGTTCCATATATGACATTTGAGTATGTATTGAAGAAAAACGGAATAAATCCGCAAGCAGATGTAAATTTAGATGATAGTATAAAATTTGATTTGATGGCAGGTGCATTTACTGGAGGAAATGCAGAATTTGTTACATTATTTGAACCAACAGCTTCAATGACACAAGATGCAGGAAAAGGATATATTGTTGCATCAGTTGGAGAAGAAGCAGGTGAAGTACCTTATACAGCATATTGTGCTAAGAAAAGTTATATTTCTCAAAATTCAGATATAATAGAAGGATTTACAAAAGCTATTTATAAAGGAGAACAATATGTTAAAGAACATACAGCACAAGAAATTGCTGAAAAAATACAAAGCTATTTTCCAGATACATCTATAGAATCTTTAGCAAAATCTGTTCAAACATATAAAGATATTGAGGCTTGGAAGGAAAATCCTATTTTGAAAGAAGAAGCATTTGATAAATTACAAGAAATTATGACAATGGCAGGAGAACTAACTCAAAAAGCTCCTTATGAAAAAATTGTAAATAATAGTTATGCAGAAAAAGTTACTAAATAATATTTGAAGTTGACATATTGTTGGCGTGATGATATAATACTACAGAAAATTCTTTGCAAGTATTTGCAGAGGCAATAATGGAGGTTTTAACATGAAAAGAAAAACAGCATCTATTCAACCCAAAGTAGAAACATTGGAATTGCCCTCGGAAAATACAGAGCGCCTCAATAGCCTTGCTAAGGCTTTAATTAAAGAGGCAATTGTCAACAATAAAGTTAGAAAGGATATGTATGACTTAATTGATGAATTGTGGAATGAAACATTCTTAGAGGTGTATCCTCTTGAAGAAGAAAGTGATGAGGAAAAGGCATTTAGAGAAAAAGCAAAAATCTTTCTTAAGAAAAATGAAGAGCAATTCAAGACATATTTTAACAATATGCCCATAGACTTGCAAAATGTAAAGCTCCCAGCACAGTTAAAAAGATCATTATACAACAAAGGATCATTTGTAAAAAGATATGATTGTTGGGATGGTGTGCAAGCAATTAAACCATCAATTGAAATTGAAACATCCATTGTCCTAGAGGTTATTTGTGCTATCAATAAGGCATTTTCTAAATATGATCATATTAACGAGAAACATATTGTAGAAATTGCGGTAAAACGGATGAATTCCATTTATGTGGAACAAAGAAGATCTCAGGCAGTGTATGCAAGGCTGGTACTTAATTGGCTGGTTATTTATTTCAGAGGTAGTAGATCAAGTAAGGAGTGTATGGAATTTATTAGTCAATTTGATTGTGAAAGCAAGTTCGAGGAAATATTGTGTAAATTGATGTTCGAAGTTAGTAATTGTTGATTATAAAGTGACCCAATTTTCTAAAATTAGAAGATTGGGCCATTTTTATTAAAAAACTATGGAAAAATATATGATTTTATGTTAAAATAGAAATGTTAAAAAAGAGAACCGATAAAGGAGAAATATTAGTATGAAAGAAATCGAATTAAGAAATGTAAAAGGAACTACAGATTATTCACCAAGAGAACAATATATAAGAAATTATATATCAGATACATTAAAAGGTGTATTTGAAAAATACGGATTTAAGCCATTACAAACACCATTATTATGTTATTATGATTTATTAGCATTAAAATATGATGAAGAAAATGATATATTAAAAGAAGTGTATAAAGTATCTGACCAAGGAAATAGAAATTTAGCATTAAGATATGATTTAACAGTACCATTTGCAAAATATATAGCAATAAATCAAAATACAAAACTTCCATTCAAAAGATATGAAATAGGAGAAGTATTTAGAAATGGGCCTGTAAAGTTAGGTAGAGATAGAGAATTTATACAATGTGATGTAGATAGTGTTGGAATAGAAGGACAATTAGTAGAAGCAGAATTTATTGCATTATATGTAGAAGCTTATAGCAAACTTGGAATAGATGTTGTAATAAAATATAATAATAGAAAATTCTTATCAGGGATAATAATTGAAGCAGGTATATCTGAAGAATTAATTACAGATACAATAACAATAATTGATAAATTTGAAAAATTAACAAAAGAAGAATTACAAAAGGAATTCTTAAAAATCGGATTAAATGAAGAACAAATTGAAAAATTATATTCATATCTACAAATGAATATTGAAGAATTAATAAAATTAGAAAATAAAAATGAAGTATTAACACAAGGAATTCAAGAACTAGAAACACTAAAACAATATATAAAAGAATTGGAATTGACAAAATATGTACAATTTTCACCATCATTAGCAAGAGGACAAGAATATTATACTGGAACAGTATTTGAAGTTTATGTAACAGATGGAAGCATAAAATCAAGTATTGGTGGAGGAGGTCGTTATGATAAAATGATAACAGACTTCATAAATGATGGAAAAGAATATCCAGCAGTTGGAATAAGTTTTGGATTAAATGTTATATATGAAATATTGAAAAATAGAGAAGAATTTACTGAAAATGCTTTAACAGATATATTTATAATACCAATGGGAACACAAATTCAATGTTTAAAAATAGCAGAAATAATGAGAAAAGCAGGATATAGAGTTGAAGTTGAAATGAAAACAAGAAAAATGAAAAAATCATTAGAATATGCTAATGAAGAAAATATACCTTATGTATTTATTTTAGGTGAAGATGAATTAGCTCAAAATAATATAGCTGTAAAAAATATGGAAGAAAAAAAGCAATATGTTATTAACATTGATAACATTGTTGAAAACTTTGAAAAAATAAAGTAAAATATTTACATTTATGTAAAGCAGTGGTATAATAAATGTAATTTGATTTCCAAAGGAGGAATCATGATGCAGATAATTCCAGAAACATTAAGCCAACTACCACTATTGAGATTAACGATTATTGGAGAAGGAAAGTTTGAACTGGATATGGGAATTAAGCTGATGCTTGATTTGGCAGAGATGGCACAAAATCAATATCAAGCTATTCCCAACGAACATTACGAGCCTAAAAGGAGAAAGGATAACAATGCAAACAAATCATTTATTCAGATGGAGTTAATATTCAAAAATCCACAAGATGCAAGGTTGTTTGCATTTGGGTTGGAAGGAAGCTTGTAAAATGATTCTGGCAAAAGGCACTCTCAAACTAGAGGGTGCTTTTTGCATGTAAAAAATTTTAAAAAAATTAGTTCTAAAAATCAAATACCCAACATATAATTTTAAAGTGAGGAATTATATGAAATGGGGAATGAAAATATGGTAAGAAAAAGTAAGAAAATTATGATTATATTTTTATATATTATTATAATATTTTTTAATAATAAAAGTATGTCATATTCAGATCAAGAAGATGATCTTACAATATCATATATAGTTGATTTTTCTGAAAGTGCAACAGGATTATCTACAGATTATTCTTATGAAGGGATAGATACACCAAAAATAAATGGAAAAGAACAATATGATGTAATAATAAAAAGAAATAAAAAAATAAAAATAGAAGACTTATCAAATAAATATGTCACACCAATCAATACAAAAACAGTTTCAAATACAAAAGATAGAGCAGTTTTAAAATTTGTTGGGTGGAAGGTAGAAGGAACAAATAAAATTATTAAGGCTGGTGAAGAAATAAAATATGAACAATTAAAAAAATATTCAAACAGTGAAAATAGTATAAACTTAAGAACAGTTTGGAAAAAAGTAGAAAACTATCAATATGTAAATTTTTATATAAATTATAAATCACAAGCTTTAGATTCAGAAGGAAATATATCAGGGCAAGAAACACAGAATTTTACACCTTCATTATGGGCTAGTTATGTTGGAAATGCAACAGCTGATACAAATTATTATATAGCAGGAAAAGATGTAGATAATTCTTATGAAGCAAATAAAAATATAAGAAATTTAAAAGGAAATAAAGGAAATGGTTCAATCTATATACAAGACCTTCCAAGTGATGAATACATAATAAATAATTTAAAAAAATATACAGATAAATTATCGATAGATGGAGAAGAAATAAAAGTAAATGACTTAAATTTGGAACATTATGAAGTAAGATGGTATGTATTTAAATTACAGAATGATTGTTGGCATATAGATGGTAGATTAGTAAGAAAAGAAGGAAAATTAATTATAACTAAAACATTTAAAGGTTCAAAAGAAGCAATAGAAAAAGTAACAGGATATTCATTAATTCAAAACAAAATTAATTCAAATACAAATTTTAATATAAGTATTAAAGGTGGTAATAATTCACAAACATTAAATTTTCAAAATTATTCAAGTATTATAAATAAGTCAAAAGAGCATAATTATGAACTTCAAGTAAAATGGATTGTAGACATTAAATATGGAATAAATTATACAATTCAGGAAAAAGAATATGGAGCTTCAAGTTATGTAGTTAGCGAAAAGTACAATATAAAAGATCCAGAAAATAAACAATCAAAAGAAGAAACAAGTGGAAATACAGTAAAAATAATTGGAACAAATAATTATGTAATTGATAATCCAGAAGGATTTGAAGAAAAAAATGCTATTTCAGTTAATTTTATAAATGTGTATGATCCAATAAAATTGGATTCAAATACAATAATTCCAGAAACAGGAGGTGATGGATTTTTTATACAGGAAATTATAGGCATCTTTTTGGTTGAAACCGTACTAATTTTTTATTTTAGAAAAAAGAAAGGGATAAGAAAATGAAACAAATAAAAATTATTTTGATGTTATCAATTATGCTAATTTTAATATGTACCTTAGGAATGGTAAAAACTTATGCATTAAGCAATTTGGAAATAACTGTTTCTGGGGATGTGGCAGGTAGAACATTATCTTTATATAAATTGTTTAATTTAGAAAAAGATGAAGAAAACAATTATTATTATACATGGGATGGTCTTGCTTCAGAAGAATTTTTTGCTAAAAAAGGTATAACAACTTTATTTAGTGCAATTGAATATATAAAAGGAATGGAAAAGGATTCTACAAGTTTAACAAATTTAGCAGAAGAATATTACGAATTTTGCACTAATAGTCAAAATCAAGTATTACTTGAAAGAAAAATAGCAAGAATATCAGAAAAAACAGCAGGAGATCAGGCTCAAAAAATTGTTTTTGGAGGATTATCAGAAGGATATTATTTAATATATGATGAAACAAAAGATATAGAAAATACAAAAACAAAAGCAAGATCAGCAGCTATGATTTCTAGTTTGACAAAAAATGAGGAAGTAAAAATAAAAACTGATGCAATTGATGTAGAGAAAGAAGTAAATGTAACTTCTGCTAATGTTGGCGAAGACGTTGAATTTACAATTACAACATCAGTTCCAAGGATGATAGGATATGACAAATATGTATTTAATGTTATAGATATATTATCTAAAGGAATGGATTTTAACAATGATATAATTGTTAAGATTGATGGCGAAGAATATTCTAAAATCTTATTAGAAAATGGAACAGAGAAAGACGCATATAAAGTGATAACAACCAAAATGCAAGATGAATCTACAAAAGTAAAGATAGAATTTAATGATTTTATAAAATTAAAAAATAAAGCTGGAAGCAAAATAGAAATTACATATTCAGCAAAATTAAATTCTAAAGCAGCAATTGAAAAAGATAACAACAACCAAGTAAAAATAATATATTCAAATAATCCAAAAACAGACGGAACAGGTGAATCAAACACAGATGTGGTTCATGTATATTCATTTAAATTAAATTTGACAAAAAAGAATTCAAAAGATCAAGCATTAAATGGAGCAAAATTTATATTAAAATTAGAAGATGGAAAATATGCAAAATTTAATGAAGAAACAGGAATATTTACAGGAACAGTTACTAATGAAAATGAAGCAACAATACTAACATCATCAGGAACTATATTAAATGATGAGGGAGAAGAAATCGAATTAGGAGAGATTGAAATTTTTGGATTAAAAGAAGGAAAATATACATTAAAAGAAATAGAAGCTCCTGATGGATATAGTAAGCCAAATTTTGAATTTCCTTTTAAAATTGTACCACATTTAAATAATGGAATATTAAAAGGAGCTAGCATAGAATATTTACCAACAACAAATGCTGCAAAAGGTTATTTGAGTGGTAATCAAACAGAAAAAGGTAGTGCAGAGTTTAATATAGAAATTTTGAATGCACAAAAAGGTTTATTGCCATCAACTGGTGGAATTGGAACAAAGATTTTTACAGTAATAGGTATTAGTCTAATGTTAATAGTTGTATCAAGTTATATTATTGCTAGAAGAAAAAAATTACAAAATCAGCAGTAGAAAGGAAATAAAATATGTTTAAATTTTTTAAAAAATATTGTACGAATATATTACTTATTACAATATTTATTATGGGATTAAGCATATTTTTATATCCTTATGTTAGTGATTTTATTAATCAAAAAGTACAAAGGAAAGAAATTGATAAATACAAAGGAAAAGTAAGAAAAATATCTTATGACAAATATGATTCTATGATAAATGATGCTCAAAAATATAATGAACAATTATTATATAAAACTATAGAAGAAAATACTCAAAAAGCTGATGAAAGAGGATATTACAATTTATTATCTTTAGATTCATCTGGAATAATGGGATATTTAGTTATAGATAAGATTAATGTAAAACTTCCTATATATCATGGTAGTGATACATCAACACTGCAAAATGGTATAGGTCATTTAAAAGGTTCGTCATTACCTGTTGGAAGCATAAATTCACATGTTGTTTTAGCAGGTCATACTGGAATGCCATCATCTAAATTATTAACAGATTTAGTAAAACTTGAAGTGGGTGATAAATTTCAAATTATTGTTTTAAACAAAACATATACTTATGAAGTTGATCAAATTTTAGTAGTTGAACCTAGTGATACTGAAAATCTAAATATAGAAGAAAACAAACAATATGCGACATTAATTACATGTACACCATTAGGCGTGAATTCTCATAGATTATTAGTTAGAGGTTATTTAATAGAATCATAAAAGAGAAGAAATTAGCTTTTTAGGCTAGTTTCTTTTCTATTTTAAGAAAAATTTAATAAATTCTATATTTTTCCTTAATAAAAACATGATATAATATAACAAAAATAAAAATGAAAGAGAAGAGGAAAAATGTATAATATTTTAGTAGTAGATGATGATAAAGAAATAGTTAAGGCAATCGAAATATATTTAAAAAAAGAAAAGTACCAAATATTTAAAGCTTATAATGGAGAAGAAGCTTTAAATCAGATAGAAAATAATAATATACAATTAATAATAATGGATATAATGATGCCTAAAAAAGATGGAATAGAAGCATTACAAGAGATAAGAAAAGATAAAGATATACCGGTTATATTATTATCAGCAAAATCAGAAGATATAGATAAAATAAATGGTTTAAATATAGGAGCAGATGATTATATAACAAAACCATTTAATCCAGCAGAACTAATTGCAAGAGTTAATGCAATAATTAGAAGATGTCAAAAGTTTCAAACAAGCGATGAAAAAACAGGAATAATAAAAACAGGTGATTTAACAATTGATGATGAATTAAAACAAGTAATTGTTGATGGAAGAGAAGTAAAACTCACTCCAACAGAATATAATATTTTAAAATTTTTAACGGAAAACAAAGGAAAGGTATATTCTATTGATGAAATATATACTAATATATGGGAAGAAGAAAGTTTTGCTGCAGAAAATATAATAGCAGTACATATTAGACATATAAGAGAAAAAATAGAGATAAATCCTAAAGAACCTAAGTATTTAAAGGTAATATGGGGAGTAGGGTATAAAGTAGAAAATATATAAAAAGGAGTAACAAGATAAATGAGAAAAAGTAAAATATTAAAAATTGCAAGTTATATAATTTTGCCAATATTAATAGGAATTGTAATTTTAACTATTTTATATATAGAAATAAAAGATTCAACATATTATAATGAAAAAAAATATTTTGAATCAGAAAGTTTTGTAGCATCATATATTGAAAGGATATCTTATTTTGCAAGAAAATTGATATATAATAATCAATCTTACTTAAATATAAAAGATGGAGATAATTATATATTTTACACAATAGATGGAGAATTTGATTATGACATTCCTAATATGTATTTTTTGATTATATATAAAGATAAAGCATTAACAAATGTTGAATTAACATCAGAAGTTAATACAATAGAAACGATAAAATCATATATTGCAAATGCTGAAGGAAATCATAAATTTAACATAATAAAAGGTAGTGTTGAAGCAGATTCAGAAATTTTAAAAAAGAAATCAGAACAGTATTCTGAAAATTTTACGTATAAATATTTTACAAGAAATAATACAGACACACAAGAAAGTTATACAATAGATAGTTCAATTGAATATATAACAACACATATAGGAGATTTTGAAATATATACATCATATAAAGCTGAATTTTCAAATGGATCAAAACAGGCTTTAACAACTGAATTCCTAAAAAGAATGGAGCCTTATGAGAATATAATATATGTAGCAATGCCAATTAGTGTAATATCAATAATATTAATTGTAGTATATTTGATAATATCAGTTGGATATAAAAAAGATAGAGAAGGTATAATATTAAGTGATTTTGATAAAATTCCTTATGAAATTATTTTATTTTTTGCCATTGGAATAGTTGGAGTTATAGGAATGACTGCTCTTGAAAAAAATACATCTGAAATAATTTTAAAATCATCATTAATTATTACAGCATATATAACAACTTATGTTGTTGGAGCAATAGTTTTTGATACATCTTTAAAAAGAATAAAATCAAAAACATTTTGGAATACGAGTATAATAGGAAATTTAACAATAAAACTTTTCCATAAAATTAAAGGTTTTGTAAGAGAAATAAGAGAAACATCAAAGTTTTTCTCAACTGTTGCAAAAAAATTTATATTATATTGTATAATATATCTTATATTAGCAGGAATTGTTGTGATTATTTTTCCTTATAACACGTTTTTTACAATAGCATTAGAATTAATTTTATTAATAATATATGTTTATAAAATGGTAATTGCAATTTCAAATTATGATAAAATTGAAAGAAAATTAAAAGAAATGTATGAAGGAAACAATAAAGATTTATTAATAAAAGAAGAATTTTTACCAGAATTTTATCAATCAGTAGAATATTTAAATGATATATCTAATGGATTTGAAAATGCTATTCAAGATAGAGTAAAGAGCGAAAGGTTAAAAACAGAATTAATAACAAATGTGTCACATGATATAAAAACGCCATTAACATCTATAATAAATTATGTTGATCTATTAAAAAATGAAGATATAAAAAATCCAAAAGCAAATGAATACATAGAAATATTAGATAATAAATCACAGAGATTAAAAAAATTAATAGAAGATTTGGTAGAAGCCTCAAAAGTTTCAACAGGAAATGTGAAATTAAATTTGGAGAAGATTAATATAGTAGAACTTATAAAACAAGCAACAGGAGAATTTGAAGACAAATTTAATGCAAGAAAGTTAAAAGTAATTATAGATAATAATGAATCAGAGATATATGTTATGGCAGATAGCAGATATATGTATAGAATAATTGAAAATTTATTTAGTAATATTTCAAAATACGCAGCAGAAAATACTAGAGTCTATATAGATATAAAACAAATTATAGATAAAGTTTATATTGAAATAAAAAATATATCAAAAGATAGCCTTAATATATCAGCAGATGAATTAATGCAAAGATTTGTAAGAGGTGATAAATCAAGAACAACAGAAGGAAGCGGATTAGGAATATCAATAGCACAAAATTTAACTGAAATACAAAATGGAAAATTTAATTTAAAATTAGATGGAGATTTATTTAAAGTTGAATTAATATTTACAATAATTGATGATGAAAAAAACTAAATTTATATAATGTATTGTTAAATTCAGAAATTAGTGATATCCTTATAATATGAGGTGAAAACATATATGAAGAGCAAAAAGATATATATAATTCAGATGCATACTCACACCATGCCAGCAAGAATAATAAAACTAGCAACTCGTTATGAATATAGTCATATAGCAATTTCATTAACAGCTGATTGTAGTAAAATATATAGTTTTGGGAGAAAAAATCCAAATTCAATTTTAGATGGAGGGTTTGTTGTAGAGAATAAAGATGGAGAATTTTTTCATAAATTTAATAAAACAATTTGTAGAATATATGAAATAGATGTTACAAAAAAGCAATTTATTAGAATAATGAAAAAAATAAAATTTATGGAAAAATATTCAGAAACGTTTAAATATGATTATTTTGGAATTATATTAAGATTTTTTAGAATTCCTGTAAGATTCAAGAATAGATATGTATGTAGCTTTTTTGTTGCAGAGATTTTAGAAAGAGCTAATATATATAAATTTAATAAAAAAATTTTATTTATAGAGCCAAAAGACTTTGAGAAAATAAGAGGAATAAAAAAAGTATATGAAGGAAATTATTTAGAATTGAGGAATTGTAATATATAGAAAATAATTTAAAAGGAGAAAATAAATTGGGATTAATTTTAAAAAATGTTTCAAAGACATTTGTTGGAAAAAAAGCTGTAGATGATATCTCATTTGAAATGAATAAACCAGGTGTATTTGGACTTTTAGGAACAAATGGGGCAGGTAAAACAACAACAATAAGGATGTTATTAGGAATAATAAAAAAAGACAGTGGAGAAATAACTTGGAATGGAAAGGCAGTAGATAGAAAATCTGTAAATTTTGGATATTTACCAGAAGAAAGAGGAGTATATCCAAAAACAAAAATATATGATCAGTTAATGTATTTTGCAGAGTTAAAAGGAATGAAGAAAGAAGAAGCGGACAAAGCAATAAAAAGATGGGCAGAAAAATTAAAAGTAGAAGAATATTTAGATAAACAAGCAGAAAAATTGTCAAAAGGAAATCAGCAAAAGATTCAATTTGTGACAGCAGTAATACATAATCCAGAACTAATTGTATTAGATGAGCCTTTTAGTGGTTTAGATCCATTAAATACAGAATTAATAAAAAATATTATAATTGATTTAGTAAAAGATGGAAAATATGTAATAATGTCTGCACATCAAATGGCTACAATAGAAGAATTCTGTTCAGATATATTAATTTTAAATAGAGGAAAGACAGTATTAAAAGGTAATTTGAAAGAAATAAAAGATACATATCCAGCTAATAGAGTACAAATAGAAACAAATGAAAGTATTGATTCATATATTAAAGATTCAGAATTAGAAATAGAAAATGAAAAAAATTATAGTTATATGATAAAAATATCAGATGAGCAAAAGGCAGAAGAATTATTAAAGAAATTGATATTAAAAGGAATATCAATAGATAAATTTGAAATAATGAAGCCAACATTAAATGATATTTTCATAGAAAAGGTAGGTGAATAAAATGAAGGATTTATTTACAGTAACCAAATTTACTATGAAAGATATGTTACAAAGAAAATCATTTATTATAACTACAATAATATTTTTAGTAATGATAATAATTGGATTCAATATCCCAAATTTTATTAAAATGTTAAATAAAGATTCAGATATTGAGAAAATTATAATTGTTGATTCTGAAAATGTATTTGAAGGAACACTTGAAAATTTAAAAGATTTGGACACAGGGTATGAAATACAAATTTTAAATGATGATTATGAAAAAGTAAAACCAAAAATAGAAGATGAAGAAATTGATTCAGCAATAATAGTTGAGAAACAAGATGAAAATATAAAAATTAGATATATAGTAAAAAATGCCACAATGATGTCAGGAGTACCAGAGGATATTATTTCTACATTAAATACTTTATATACAAATATACAAATTTATAAATTAGGATTAACAGAAGAACAATTAAAAGCAATTATTCCAAATTTTGAATTTTCATTAGAGCAAACAGATGAAGAAGCAAGTGGAAATGTATTTGCGCTTATGTTACTTTCAATTGTATTATTTTACGCAATATATTTTTGTGCATATCAAGTATCAAGTTCAATTACAACAGAAAAAACATCTAAAATAATAGAAACACTTGTGACATCTACTTCTCCAAAGATAATTGTATTAGGAAAAACACTTGGAATTGGAATAGTTGGGTTATTACAAATGATATTATTAGTTGGAACAGCAATAATAAGTGCTAAAGCATTTTTGGAACCTGAAATGATTGAATCAGTAATAGATGTATCAAAAATAACACCATATTTAGGAATTGTAACTATAATATACTTTATATTTGGATATTTTGAATATGCTTTATTATATGCTTTAACAGGTTCTACTGTTAGTAAGCCAGAAGATATTCAATCAGCAAACGGTCCTGTCGCAATTCTTGCAGTTATTGGATTTTATTTATCATATTTTACTATGATGAATCCTACAAGTAGTTTAAATATATTTGCATCAATGTTTCCAATTTCATCACCATTTTGTATGCCATTTAGAATAATGATGGGGTTAGCAAAGCCAACAGATGTTGCGATTTCTCTTATAATATTATTAATAACAGGAATTATAATTGCAAAAATTGCTATAAAGATTTATTCAAATGCAATTTTAAACTATGGAACAAAAATGAGTCTAAATGATATTATAAAAATGTATAGAGATAAGAATAATTAAAAAAATAGTCACGTTCAACTGATTGAAACGTGACTATTTTTACATTTAGTAATAAAAACTAATTATATGAAAAATGGAGAAAAATGTAAAAAAATGTATTGACAAGATAAATTGCTTTTGATAATATTATAATTGTTCAAAGGAAAAAACTGGAAAATAGGCATTAGTGTATAAAGCTATAAAAGGAGATTTAATTATGGACATTAAAAGAAAAGCTTTTTCAGTTTTTATTGTTGTAGTTATGTTGATGTTTTCCAATTTGACTGTATTTGCAACAGAACGGATTGATTACAAAAATGACTTGAATTTATCCCAAGAGATTGTGGTACAAAGTGCAGATAGGCTAGTTGCAGAATTTCATTCGGCAAAGCCGATAACCAAAAACACAACAGTTGGATACGTACAAATTGGTGAAGCATGTGACAAAGTAATCTGGAGAATTGGAACATCATCTGGATTAGTGATTTTAGATTTCACAAATGTTTCGACAGGTGAGGTTAGACCAATTACAGCAGTTGCTAACAACCAAGAAGATTCACTGACATGGGTATCACCATTACCTGCTGGCAAGTGGAAAATTTCTGTTAATAAGATGAACAAGAATATTATTATCGGAGGTGTTAATTTGTATTTTTACACTTAATTCATAAAAATTTTGGAGAAAAAATTTTTCAAAAAAGATAATTATTCTGTGCACTCATGCTTTATTTATGGGAGTTTAGAATCTAGACTCCATTTTTTATAAAAAAGGAGAAAAACAAATGAAAGTAGAAGCAAAATTAGCTATAAATTCAATGAAAAGGAATAAAAAACGAACATTTTTTACAATAATTTCAATTGTATTATGTACAGCTCTTATATTTACAACTTTTATTGTAATATCAAGTATAAAAAATGGAATTACACAAAATATAGAAACACAATATAATGACTATCATTTTATAATAAGAAATGTTCCTTCAGAAAGCCTAAATAAAATAAAAGATAAAAAATATATAGAAAAAATATATGTACAAGAATACGGGAAAGATAAAATAGAAGAAATAAACAAAGAGAGTTCCTATAATTCAGAAAAAAATATTAATATATATATAAAATATAAAGAAGCAAGAAAATTATGTGTGAATACAACAGATATAATAAAAACATTAAATTTATCTTATGATGAGCTAATGAATCTGAAAGAAATGAGTGATTCACAAACCAAATATGGATTTAATGAAAATTTACTCACAATATATGGATTAATATATCCCAATATAAAAGTTGGTAAAACATCTCCAGTTTGTGTAGTAGAAATGAATTATACTTATGTATTAGATGTAATGTCAGCATTTATTGTAATTGCATTTTCTATATTATTTATAGTAATATTATATAATGCATTTTTAATTACAATAAATGAAAGAAGACGAGAATATGCAGTTTTAAACAGTATTGGTAGTACAGAAGGGCAGATATTAAAAATAATATTTACAGAAGGACTAATTTTTGGAATAGTTGGAATTATTATAGGTGGAATAATTTCTATTATAAGTTCTAATATTATAATACAAAATATCAATAATTTGCTAATAGAAATGGGATATAATTTAAAAATAATATATGATATAAAATATATAATGTTAGCAATTGCAATAATATTGATAAATTTATATATATCATCTGTTATTCCAAGTATAAAAGCAAGTAGTACATCAATAATTCAAGATATTAGAAGTAATAAAAAGATAAAATATAAGAGAACAAGTGGAATATTGGAAGGAATTACTACTGTAGAAGGAAGATTGGCATATAAGAATATAAAAAGAAATTCTGGAAAATACAAAATAATTACATTTTTATTGATAATATGCATAACATCTTATATATCTATAAGTACATATATATCTTATGAAAAATATATTGCTGATTTGGTAACTAAATATGATGTTGATGCTCAATTGTATATTGGTAAAACAGGAGAAAATGTTTTAAATTTAGAAGATTATAAAGAGATTATCAAGGATTATAATGAAAAATATTCTAAAAATATAGATAGTATAAATTATAAAATGAGTTCACAATTAGATATATCAGTTGAGCCGAGTGATGCAATAAATTGGGACGTACCAGTAATAAATGAAACAGAAAGAAGTAATAAAATAATACAAGCATTTATTGTTGGATTAAATAATGATACGTATAAGAACTGTATAAAAGATTTAAAAGCTAATTATGGTGATGTGATTATATATAATAACATAAAAAATCAAATAACTTTAAATAATGAAAATGAAGTTTCACAATATTATGAAATAATAAAAGATACTTCAAATATAAAATTAAATATAATGAAGAGTATTGAAGTAATAAATGATGATGAAGATCAGGATTATGAAGAAGATGAAGAATACGAAGAAAATAGTGAATTTGAGTATATAACAGTAGATGAGGATAGTCTTAATAATGGAAAAGTTGCCCTAATAGATGAACCAATAGAAGGATTTAAAGAAATAAAAACAGTTTATGATATCCCAACAATTTTTGTTAATATGGATACTTATAATAAAATAGAAGAAAATTTAAAAAATGAAAATGAAGAAAATATGAGTGTTGGAAACACAGAAACTATAAAAATAAAATGTGATAATGTAATAGAATTTGCTAATTATATTCAAGATATAAGTATAAAAAAGAATTGTCCAATTATTGTTGAATATTATACTTTAGAAAATAAAGAAAAAATAATATATATAAGTGTATTAGAAAACATATTAAATACAATTATGACATCAATAATTATTTTAGGTATTGTAAGTACGGTAAATATAATAAATTCAAGTTTATGTGAAAGAAAATATGATTTTAAAATATTATATAGCTTAGGTGCAACAAAAGAAAATATAAATAAAATGTTGATAAATGAAGGAATATATATTTTTATAAAAGCATTAATAATTTCAATTTTATTATCAATACCAATATTGTATGTAATTATAAAATATATGGAAAATGTGGTAATAATAAATAAATTATTAATACCATATCAAAATATTTGTATATTTATAGTAGTATTATTTTTACTATCATTTATTATTACAATATTTTCAACAAAATTTATAGAAGAAGAGTAATAAGGAGAAAAAAGTGAAAATTTTAAGAGTTGATAGACTAAAGAAAGTATATGGAAAAAGTGATGCAAAAGTTATTGCATTAAATGAGGTATCATTTGATGTAGAAGAAGGAGAATTTGTAGCAATTATTGGACCATCTGGAAGTGGAAAATCTACATTGTTACATTTGATTGCAGGTCTAGAAAAGCCATCATTTGGAAATGTATATTTTTATGATAAAAATATATTTGAGATGAATAAAAGAGAATTAGCAATATTAAGAAGAGAAGAAATAGGAGTTATATATCAATTTTATAATTTAATCCCAACATTAACAGTAAAAGAAAATATAAAGCTTCCGATAGAATTAGATGGAAAAAAAGTAGATAGAAAAAAATTACAAGAAATAATAGAGTTTTTGAATTTGAATGATAGATTAAGACATTTACCAAATGAATTATCAGGAGGACAACAACAAAAAGTTGCTATAGGTAGAGCATTAATGATAAATCCAAAGATAATTTTAGCAGATGAACCAACAGGAAATCTCGATTCAAAATCAAGTGATGAGATTGTTGAATTATTTAAAAGAGTGAATAAAGAATATAAGCAGACTATTATAATGATTACACATAATTTAGAAATAGCGAAACAAGCAGATAGAATTATAAAAATTGAAGATGGAAAAATTGTAAATTAAATAAAAAAGAGCCGCAGCCCCAGTTGAGAGGGGCCGCGGCTTGTACATTATCCGCGAACGGAAGGATAGAACAGAGGAACGCTTCTGCGAACTCGTCCACTTTCGACTACGGGCTGATCAGGGTTAGTAATGACAAATGCCGTTTTGGTAGATCTGCTGTTGTCAGACAGGACCATCACATATTTAGCATGAGTCTTATCCCTCATCAAACACTTGAACACTGCACAGTGCTCAACGATGCCGCTGGAATAGGACTTATCCCAGCTGGAAACCTCAGTGATATACTCGTTGGATTTTTTGTTGGAAACATTATCCAACACATAAGATGCAGTGTTGGAATTGCTCCAGCGGAATGTAGCCAAGAGAATGGCAATGAGTGCAAGGATGGATGCGATGCCGACGAGTTTGTTAGTAGTGTTGCTGTTTTTCATCATGAATCTCCTTTTTATTATGTACCATACTTTCTGGAACTATTGTCCAGGCTTAACATAATTATAGCATAATTCAAAAACAAATGCAAATCTTCCTAATTTTTCATTTTATTTTTTACGTAATTACAAATTATTTTTACAATTTCTTCATTACCAATTTGACAATCTAAACAAATATCATAATTGTTTTTATTACCCCATATTTGATTTGAAATAACTTCATAATAAGTAGACCTTGCTTTATCGGATTTTTGCATATATTTTCTTGCTGTTGAAACATCATCATTATAAAGCTTTTTTATAGTTTCAATTTTGTATTGTTCAGGAGCATAAAGAAAGATTTTTACTAAATTTTTGTTATCTCTTAAAATGTAATCTGCAGATCTTCCAACAATTACACAACTTTCAGTATTAGCAATTTCTTTTATTACATTAGCTTGTTTAATAATAGAATCACCATTTGCTTCTAATGATAAGAAATCATTATATAATTTTTCAGTATCATTGTAATTTTCTACTAGAGAATGTTTAATTGCAAAATCCTTAATTTCTTCTTTTCCGTAAAATGCAATTCCAAGTTGTTTTGCAACATTTCTTGCAATTTCTTTACCATTTGTACCATGTTCACGAGATATTGAAATAATTAAATTAGCTTTGTAAATAGTAGGTTCTAGAATTGCAATTTTTTGTTTGTAGGCATTTTTTAAAATAAAAATTGAAATTATAGCAGTAAGAATTTCAGAAATAGGGAATGTCCACCAAACTAAATTTGTAACATTATCAGATAATGTGAATAAGTATGCGATAGGAAATACAAATATAACTAATCTCAATAATGAAATTATAAGAGGCTTACCAGCATATCTAAGAGCTTGTAAAACACCTTGAACTGCAATAGAAAAGCCCATAAATATAAATCCAATGCTTGAAATTCTAATGGCAGTAGAACAAACATCAATAATTTGAGTTGTAGAGCCACCAGATAGTCCAAATAATTTTGATAATGGATTAGCAAAAATTTCAAATAATACAGTTATTATTAAAGTTACAATTGTTGTATCTATAATTCCATATTTAATACAATCATCGGCTCTTTTTTTATCTTTCATTCCATAATTAAATGATAATATTGTAATAATGGTATTAGATAATCCAAAACATGCGAGTACAGCAATATTTTGAATTTTATAATATATGCCAAAAGATCCTACTAATATTGTTGGATCAGCTTTTGCAGTTCCTAGAATAGCATTCATTCCAGCCATCATAACTGAAAGTAATGATTGCATAATTGCGGCAGAAAGACCTATACTATAAATTCCTTTTATTAAGCCGAAATCTGGTTTAATGTATTTTAAATTTTTATCAATTTCTTTATTTGCAGTGTAATGGAATATCATAGCAACAAATAAAGATAAAAATTGTCCAATTACTGTTGCCCAAGCAGCACCAGCAACACCCATATTTAATGGGAAAATAAAAATATAATCTAATACAATATTGGCAATTGCACCAGATATTTGTGCTATTGCAGATAAAGTAGTTTTACCAGTTGCTTGTAAAAATCTTTCATAAGCCGTATATGCAATAGAACCTAGTGAAAAACAACAACAGATTTTTAAATATGTTGTTCCCAGGGTAATTAGTTCTTCATTACCAGCAGCAAATAAAGAAATGAACCATTTTGATCCAAATATTCCAAATAAAAAGAATAATATAAAAATGCAAATACTAATAAAAATACCATTACCAGCAACTTTATTTACTTGTTCTTTATTATTTTCTCCTAAATTTTTAGAAAGCAAAGTGTTTAATCCAATTCCTGTACCAACACCAATAGCAATAATTAAAATTTGAATAGGAAATGCTAATGTTAAAGCTTGATTTGCAATGGCACCTTGTTCACCCATGTTTGTTACAAATATGCTATCTACAACATTGTATAATGCTTGTAGAACCATAGAAATAATCATAGGTAATCCCATTTTCCAGAAAAGCTTTTTCATTGGCATATCAGCCATTTTGTTTTGTTTAACGTTTTCCATAACGTCCTCCTTTTATAAAATATTTTTGAGTACACAACAAAAAAATAGCAGAAATCCATTTGCTGGATTTCCGCTATGTATCTTAGCTACTCGCAGACGTTATTATAGCATAAAAAAATTTTAAATGTAATACCTAAATTAAAAAAATTAAAATTATTGAAAATAAAAAATCATTATGATATATTAAAAAAAACAAAATTTTATAAAAAAAGAGGTATAAAATGAAGGTAGAATTATTATGTAGTTGTGAAAAAGAAGAGTTAGAAAAAAGAATTCAGAAAGTAGCTGCAGCAGGTAAGTTATCAAGGTTTAAAGGAAATGTTTTCGAAGTGATAGAAAACTGTAATGATTATGAAAAAAACTTAAGACTGATTAAAAGAATTATTTCAATGGGGCATAAATCAATTATTGAACATGATTATTTAGTATTTGCCATATCAGATGTAACACCAATTGTTGAGCAAACAATTATTGGAAATAGATTGACTTCATTTACAATAAAATCTAGAAGGGAAGTTGACTTCCGCAATGCTGGATTTTATACGCCAGAATTTAGAGATTCGAATTTGAATATTCATTCACAAAATAAAGAATTAAAAGAAAAATATCAAAAAAATATGCAATATTTATTTAATATATATGGTGAATTAGTGGATAAAGGAATTGATGTAGAAGATGCAAGATTTATATTGCCATATTGTTTTCATAGTAATATAATAATGGGATTAGATGCAAGAGAATTAGAAAAAATGGTTGAATCTTTTTTATATGGAAGATTAAGTAGAATACAGGAATTAAATGAATTAGGAAAAATATTATATGAAATCATAAAAGAAAAAGTGCCATATCTAACAGAATGTATAGAAAACTCAAAAATAAATAGTGAAAATCAATTTGAATATTTGGAAAAAATGGTTAAAAGACCAGAAATAAAAATATTAGAAAAGCCAAAGCTTTTAAGTTATACTCCAAATGCAGATGATGTTGTGCTAAAAAGTAATATAATGTACCATTATCAATGTTCAGAAGAAATGGCTGATGAAATATTAAAAGAATTAATAAGAAAAGATGAAAATTCAAAAGAAAAGATGATGCAAAATATTCTTCATAAAGAAGAAAAAAGAGAATTGGAACAAGTAAGTTTTAGTTTTCAAATTTCAATTTCATTATCAATATTAACACATTTAACAAGGCATAGAATGCATCCATTGCTAATACCAGAATTTGTACCATTATGGGATATGAAAAATTATATAATCCCAGAAACTATAAAGAAAAATGCAGAAGACATTTATCAAAAAGCAGTTAATGAAAATAAAAAAATATTTGAAGAATTCAAGAAACAAGATGTTGCAGAAGAAGATTTAATATATTTTTACATTGGAGCTCAAATGTTAAATGTTGTAACAACAATGAATGCTAGAAATTTACAATGGGTTTCAAAAATGCGTTGCTGTAATAAAGCACAATGGCAAATTAGATTTATTACACAAGAAATGGTAAAGCAAGTAAAGCAGGTAGCACCATTAATTGGAAAAGGACTTGGTCCAACATGTATAACAGATAAATATTGTGGTGAAGGCAAAGAGTCTTGTGGATTAATTGACAAAATCAAGGAAAAATGATAAAATATACCCATTAATTTTTTTAATCTCCTATTAGGAGTTGACATATAGTACGAATATACACCAATGAATATTGTAGGAGAAAAATTATGGAAAATTTTGAAAAAAAGATTATCAAAGTCTGCAAAGAAAACGATGTTCGAAAATTTTTTGTTATAGTTAAAGTTGTTTTGCTAATTGCCTGTTTCTTAGGAATTGTTTTGTTAGTCCCTGGTACTATCATGTTGCTAATAATGAAATTAATAGTTGTAAGTTGGATTATTGAGGATGCAGCGCAAAAAATAAAACGAACAGATGAAAAAGTATTTTATAGAAATAATTTCTTTTATATTATTTTTTCGGACAAATTAGTATGTGGTATGATATATTATTTACTTATTATATTTGGTTGTGAAATCAGTGCTAATATTTTGGTGACAGGAGTTGGAATTACAACAAGTATTAGATTGGTTGATGTTTTAGTAATAGGAATTATTTTAGGAGGAGGACTTTATTTTACTTGGCAGATTGCGAAGTTTTTTGAAAATAAATTGAAATAAAATTAATATGAGTGGGTAAAAATTTTTATAATTTTTTGCCCACTCATTCGTTTTTTATTGAAAAAAGTACATAACCATAGAACATAAAAACGATCTGACACATTTAACTTGTATAACAGATAAATATTGAGATAAAGGCAAAGAGCCTTGTATACTAATTGACAAAATTAGGAAAAAATGTTATAATACAATAGTTAATTTTTTTTAATCTCCTATTAGGAGTTGACATATAGTACGAATATACACCAATAAATATTATGGGAGAGGCATTATATGAAAAACTTTGAAAAAAAGATTGTTGATTTTTGCAGAAATGACAAAATGAAAAATTTCTCATTATCATTTAGTTTCTTGTTTATACTTGCGGCAATTTTAATAAGTGTGTTGAATATTGCAATAGTGGTAAAGTTGGTCATGTTTGGGATTTGTTTTCTGATGTATATCTTGGATCCTATGCTGGAAAGAGTTAGAATGGTTGATCAAAATGTAATAGACAAAAATAGATTAGTTGATATAATTTTTTCAAGCGAGCGGGTTTGGAGAAATATATATATGATTATTTGCCTTTTATTTTGCAATAAGTTAGCAGGTATTGTTGATACTGGAAGCGATATTAAAGATATTTTTATTATTGTAGGGCTTTGTATGTTTGTTTTGGTTTTCTTAAGCAAATTATCGGCACTAAATTTTAAAAATAATCTTAAATAAGCAATGAACGTTTTCTAACAAGAGTTTGAATTCAGATATGTTTTGTGCTTCTTATGACTTTACCAGATTTTATCTCCAAATTTGTTAGAATTACAACTGGAAGTTTAGTCGGAGATTTTATATTAGCATTTTTCGTTGTTATAATTGTATATATTATCGGCAATTGTGTATCGAGTTTTTTTGAAGGAAAATTGAAATAAAATAAAAACCAGGAGAGCAAAAGTTTTTAGAATTTTTGCTCTTCTGGTTTTTGCGTATAGATTTTATATTAAAGTAGAAAAATTCTATTGAAAATTTGATCAATTAATGATAAAGTTATATAAGATAAAATAATATATTTTATATCTATGAAGGGGGAAAAAAATGGAAGAAAAACAAAAGAAATCAATGCTTTTAATTTTTGCAATTTTTATTATTTTGATATGTTTGTTTGAGGGATTAGGAACTAATATAAAATCATCGTTAGAACAGAATGATGAACAAAACACAGATAAAACATTTAAAATAATATCAAGTACAGAGAACAAAGATATAGAAGAAATCATACAGAACTATGCAAAGAAAAACAATATAAAAATAAGCATAGATTATGCAGGAACAATTGAAATAATGTCAAAACTTAATAATGGTGAAAAATATGATGCTGTTTGGTGTTCAAACTCAATATGGTTATATATGTTAGATAGTAACATAAAAACATCTAATTCAAAATCAACAAGTATAAACCCAGTAGTGTTTGGAATAAAAAAATCAAAAGCAGAAGAACTAGGATTTATAGGCAAAGATGTTTATATGAAAGATATATTAGATGCAATAAGCCAAGGAAAATTAAAGTTTAATATGTCATCACCAACACAAACTAATACTGGAGCAACAGCATATTTAGGGTTTTTAACAACACTTGCAGGAAATCCAGAGATATTAACAGAAGAAGATTTACAAAATGATAGTTTAAAAGCACAATTAACTCAATTATATTTAGGAGTAAAAAGATCATCAGGAGATGATGAATTTTTACAAGAAATGTTTTTAAAAGGTGATTATGAAGCATTAATAACTTATGAAACATCATTAATAAATATGAACAAACAGTTAGAACAAAATGGTCAAGAACCACTATATGCAATATATACAAAAGATGGGGTTTCAATATCAGATTCGCCATTTGCTTATATAGATAATAAAGATGATACCAAATTAGAAGAATTTAAAAAAATACAAAACTACATATTAAGTAATGAAGGACAAGCAGAATTAGTAAAAACAGGAAGAAGAGTTTGGTTTGGTGGTATAAATGAAAATGCTGCTAAAACAGTATTTAATCCAAATTGGGGAATAGATACAACAAAATATATAGTACCAGTAAAATATCCAAGTACATCTGTAATAAAAACAGCATTAGGAATATACCAAACAGAATTAAGAAAACCTATACATATAGTATTTTGTTTGGACTATTCAGGAAGTATGTATGGAGATGGAAGTAAGCAGTTAAAAAATGCAATGGAATACATATTAAGTGAAGAAGAAGCCTCAAGAGATTTGTTACAATTTTCAAACAAAGATAAAATAACAATAATACCATTTAACCACTTAATTATTGATAAAGTTACAACAAATGATGGAACAGATACAGAGAAATTGATGGACAAAATCACAAAAACAACAGTAACTGGTGGGACAGATATATATACTCCAGCAATTGAAGCTCTTGAGATACTTGATGAAGAAGATATGAACACATATAATACATCAATAGTATTGATGACAGATGGTGAATCAAATTATAATAGATTGGATCTTCTTCAAAAAGCATATACAAAGATAAATAAAGATATACCAATATTTAGTATAATGTTTGGAGATGCGGATGAGACACAACTAGAAGATATAGCAAATTTAACAAATGCAAAAGTATTTGACGGAAGAACAAATTTATTAGAAGCATTTAAACAAGTAAGGGGATATAACTAGTAGAAAGGAAAACGGAATGAAAAAAGGATATATTTTTTCTGCAATATTAGGAGGGACGTTTTTTGCGGTACCATATTTAGCTCTTGGAGTTCAATTAGTACCATCATTAGCAATAAGTGCAGCAGCTTATGGAGCTGGAACTTTGATATTTAAAGATAGAAATAAAATTGATTATTCAACAAAAAATACTAATTTGTATGAAATACTAAAAAATGCAAAAGCACAAACTGCACAAATTGATAATATTTCTAAACAATTAGAAGATAGAGAATTAGTTACAAATGTTCAAGATATCTGCAATACATCAAACAAAATAATTGATACTTTATCAAAAAATCCAGGTAAATTAGCACAAGTAAATAATTTTATAAATTATTACTTACCAGTAACTATAAAAATTTTACAAAGATATGATGAGATTGAAAATCAGAGATTAAATTCAGAAGAAAGTCAAAAATTTATGAAGTCTGTAAGAGATATGATTGTTAAAATAAAAGAGGCTTTTCGTGAACAATTAAATAATATGTATCAAGCAGAAATTATAGATACTGATGCAGAGTTGAAAGTATTTGAAGAAATGCTAAAATCTGATGGATTTTTAGGAGATATAAATATCAAAAAATAGGAGGAAAATATGAAAGGAAAAAAAGAAGTCTGGATAGGACTTGGAATTTTAGTAATATTAGTATTGATTATAATAGGAATAAAATTCTTTTCAACAAATGGAGAATCAATAATTGAATCAAATTTAAAAACTGTATATGTAGCAACAGGTGGAGGAAAAGAAAATTTCTTAGCAGATGAAGAAGTCAATAAAATAATGAAAAAGAAATATGGACTAAATGTTACATATGATTCATGGAGTAATGGAAAACTAATTAAAAATCCATTAGTAAGAGAAGATGGAACAAAATATGATGTAATGTTCTGTTCTGATCAAAGATTTTATGATTATTATAAATTAGCACCAGATACAACAAAAGGAGAATCAGCAAGATATACAGTTCAAAAAGGTGGATTAACATTAAATACTCCAATTGTAATATATAGTTGGGATACAGTTGTAGATGCATTAATAGAACAAAAAATAGTAACAGAAAAAGATGGGGTATATTATATAACAGATATGCCAAAATTAATATCATATATACTTGAAGGAAAAAAATGGAAAGACATTGGAGTAGATATGTTATATGGAAGTATAAATATAGACTCAACAGATCCAGTTACATCATCACCTGGTGCAACATATTATGGATTATTACTTTCAATTATGTGTGATGGAGAAATAACAGATGAATCAGTTGCAGAAAATTTACCCAAACTAAAAGAATTTTACACAAAATCAGGATATATGAACAATACACCAGCAGATTTATTTGAATTATACTTAAAAACAGGAGTTGGAGGAAAGCCAATGATTGTTGATTATGAAAAAAGTGTAATAGATTTTGCAAATTCAAATCCAGATGGATGGGAACAAGTAAAAGACAAGATGAGAATACTATATCCAACACCAACAATATGGAATTCTCATTGTATTGCATCATTTGATGAAGCAGGAGATGAATATTATGAAGCTTATGAAGATAAAGAGATACAACAAATAGCATGGTCAAAATATGGATTTAGAACAGGTGTAACAGGTGGAAATTACGATGTAACACAAGTAAATGTAAAAGGAATACCACAAAGCATAATAAGTACAGTATCAAGCCTAAAAATGAATGTATATGAACAATTAATTTCATATTTAGGAAATAAATAGTTTATAAAATTTAAAATATAATTATTCAAAAAAAGATTGGAGAAAATAAAATGGAAGAAGAAATTAAATTAGAAGTTGCTAAAAATGTAGATACAAAGGATATCGAATTGGCATTACAAACAAATAAAAAAGTTGATGAAGCAGTTGTTGAAAAATCATTAAATTATGATGCTTTAACACCAGAAGAAAAGGCTGCAATTGATGAATTTATAAGTAAAGTGGATGTAAAAAATACTGCACAAATATTACAATTTGGTTCAAGTGCACAAAGCAATATATCAAAATTTTCTGATAGTGTTTTAAATGATGTTAGAACAAAAGATTCTGGAGAAGTAGGAGAATTATTAACAGGATTAGTAACAGAAATAAAAGGATTTAATGCAGAAGTTCCTGGAGAAGAGAAAAAAGGAATATTAGGAATATTTAATTCTGCAAAAAAACAAGTAGAAAAATTAATAGCAAAATATGACAAAGTAGAAAATAATATTGCAAAAATAGAAAAATCATTAGAAACTCATAAACTTCAAATGATGAAAGATATTGCAATATTTGATACAATGTATGATAAAAATTTACAATATTTTAAAGAACTATCATTATATATAATTGCTGGTGAAAAGAAATTAGAAGAATTAAAAACAGTTACATTACCAGAATTACAAAAAATAGCAGAAGAAACAAAAGAACAAACAGATGCACAAGCTGTAAATGATATGGTAGCAATAATAAATAGATTTGAAAAGAGAATATATGATTTAAAAACAACAAGAATTATATCAATTCAAATGGCACCACAAATTAGATTAATACAAAATAATGATAGTGAATTAGTTGAAAAAATCCAAAGTTCATTAATAAATACAATTCCACTTTGGAAAAATCAAATTGTTATAGCATTAGGAATATCAAATGCAAGAAATGCATTAGGAGCACAGAAACAAGTTGCTCAAATGACAAATGATATGCTTACAAAAAATAGTGAATTACTAAAACAAGGAACAATTGAAATTGCAGAAGAATCTGAAAAAGCTGTTGTGGATGTTCAAACATTGCAAAAAACAAACCAAGATATTATAGATACATTGGATAAGGTTATAGAAATTCATGAAAATGGAAGAACAAAGAGACAAGAAGCAGAAGGTCAACTTGAAGAAATTGAAAATAAATTAAAAGAAAAATTATTAGAAATAAAAAATTAAAACAATAAAAAGCATAATTTATAATTATGCTTTTTAATTTTGTCTTATGACCATAAATTAAAATTAAAAATTGAAAAAGAGTTCATTAATATAAAAGTATAAATAGTAGAAAATATTGCTTGCAAAATTTTACCATAAATATAAGGCTTAATTGATAAATCAGATTTTGCAACTATACTCCATACTTGTAAAAAAACAGAAATTCCGCCAAGGCTTAGAATAAATGATGAGAGTAAAATGTTAATTGAGAGTTGTTTTTCTGGAATAGAACTTATAATATTTAATCCATTTGTAATTTCGATAATTCCAGAGATAAATCCAGCAGAAAAAGTTTGAGGAATATGTAATAGGTCAAATATAGGTTTTATCAAATTACATAATATATAGAGTATATTACTTGAGTTTAATATAGATAAAATAACAGAAAAAATAACAACAAAACCTCCGATCATAAGAATTGTATTAATAGAACTTGTTATACAATTTCCTAATATTTCACCTAAATTTGATATATTTAGAGTGTTGGAATGTTTTGAATTATATGTATTTAATGATGTTTTTGATTTTTTATTGTATTTCCAAAATTTAAAAATAAAACCAACTGTAATAGAAGCTAATATATGTGAAATAAGAAGTAAAAAACCAATAACAGAACTTCCAAACATACTAATTCCAATACTTCCAATTATAAATAAAGGACCTGAATTATTAGTGAAACTAAGTAAACGTTCACATTCTTCTTTAGAGCAAATGTTATTTTTTCTGAAATTTGTTGCTATTTTCGCACCAACAGGATATCCACTGAGTAATCCCATAATTAAAGCAAAACTTCCCTCTCCAGGAATATTAAAAAATGGGTACATAATATTGTTAAAAAATCTTCCTATAAAATAAACGAAATTTGTTTTAGAAAGTAATTCTGTAGCAACAAAAAATGGAAATAGAGATGGAACAATAGAATTAGCCCATAAAGTAAGGCCTTTTTTTGCAGCCATTAAATTTATATTTGAAAACAACATTAAACCAATAATAAATAGTATTAAAATAAGCGAAGGGATAATTTTTTTTAATTGTATTATATGAAATTTATATTTAAACATTTAGACATCCTTTCTTCGTTAAATTTCTTTTTTAATATATGATAAATCTGAAATAATATGAATCTTAAAAAAGCAAAAAAATGTTCGAGAAAAATTTAAAAAACTATTGACAAATTAAAACAAAAGATATAAAATGTGAACAGTAAAACGAACAGAAGTTCAATAAGGAGGAATATAAGATGAGTATATTTGGAAAAAGAAATAATGTGATAACATATACTGTAAATAAGGCAACTGACAATAATATGTATATAACAATTCAAAATGGTGAAGTTATAGTAAATGCACCTTGGTATTTTACTCAAAATAAAATTCAAGCTATTGTTGAAGAAAAGAAAAAATGGATATTAAGCAAGATAAATGAATATAGTAATGATAGTTCAAATATGCAATCTTTAAAAATATTTGGAAAAAATTATGATGTAAAAGTAGAGTATGAGAATATTGATTTCCCAGAACTAAATGTAGAAGATAATTATATAATAAAAATCATTTTACCATGTAAATATAAAAAAGTTAACCATGAGCAAATATTAAAAATGTCTATAAATAAAATGTATGAACAAATAGCAAAATCTGAAATAGAAAATATATTAGAAAAAATTAGATTAATGTTGGGAGTAGCACCAGAAGAATATTCTATAAAAAAATTAGATAGTGAGCTTGCAAGATGTGTAGAGATGAGAGAAATAATCATTAATCCTGAAATAATGCAATTTAAGAGAGAAACAATTGAATATGTTATAGCTCATGAGTTTTGCCATTTAAAATATAAAACACATTGTAAAAAATTTAAAGATTTAATGGAAGCTAATTTTAAAGATATTTCAAAAATAGAAAAGGAATTAAGTGGATATATTTTTTAATATATTCACTTAATATATAAGATAAAAAATAATATTAAAATACTTAAAATTTGTTGCAAAACAAATTTAATTGTGCTAATATAAATAGGTAATATTATTGGGGTATCGCCAAGCGGTAAGGCATCGGACTCTGACTCCGACATTCCTGTGTTCGAATCACAGTACCCCAGCCAGTAATTAATATCTGCAAGTGTTAAGATTATTTAAGAAATAACAATTGTAGATATAATTTTTATATAAATTATACATAAGATGGAAAAGGATGGTAATGGTATTATGAATGAAATAAAAAATTATCTGACTCAACAAGAAGAAATAGAAAAACAACAAAAAGAATTGGCAGAATTAGAAAGAATATATAATGATAGAATAAAATTAGGAGTAGAACATATTAAAGATGAAGATACTCAAGGATTAGCTCAAACAATATTAGATAAAAAGAAGCAAATAGAATATTTAAAATCTCAAATTGATATTATAGAACCAAGTGAGCAAAATAATGAAGAAAATAAGCAAGAAACATCACTTATAAAATATCACAAAAATCCTTTATTCAATTGGCTTCAAAAAATGGTTATAAAAATACAAAATAAAATAGAAAAAATAGATGAAAAGGAAGCTATGAGACGTAATAGAAAAATGGCAGGACCAAAATTTCATCAAACAAAAACAGAAGAATATCAAGAAGCTATAGATCTGGATTCTTCAAAAAATGGACTATCTGAAAAAATACAGCAAAAAACATGGGATTTATCGCCAAAACAACAAAGTCAATGTAGAAAAGAACAGGTTCAAATTGCAAAGAAATATGAAGAAAAAAGTGAGAAAAGTACAAATTTAAACAGAAATGTTCCAATGGAAAAATAATTAAAATGGATTGACTACATTTAGTCAGTCTTGTTTTTTTATGAAAATAAAAAAATATATAAAAATAATGTTGAAAATTTTAAAATAATGGTATAATGTGAATGTAAAAAATGAAAAGGAGGTGAAAAAATGGCAGAGAAAAATACAAGTAAAGTAGGTTTAATAATCTTCTTAATGTTTTTATTAATTGCTACAATTGTATTAATGGCAATATATACATATATTGATAAAGAAGATACATTAGGTCAAATAGCAAGTTTAAAAGAAAATGAAACAAAAATGCAAGAAAAACTAGAGCAATTACAAGAAAGTATAAATGAAATGGAATCTAAAAATGATTTATCAGAAGAAAATAATAATGAAAATAAAAATAGGTTTTCAGATGAAGAAGTAAAAGAAGCTATGACAAACTATTTGAATATTTTTGCAGGATATGGATCTGTTGATGAAATATTAGTAAAAATAGGATTAATGAAAAATGGTGAATATAGTAATGTTGAATTAACAGAAGATAATTATAAAAAAACAAATATAAAATATAGTGACTTTGAAAATACAATAGCTCAATATATGACTAAAGAATGTTTTGATGAATTTAACGGTACAAAAGAAAGTAATGCTAAATTTAAAGATGTTAATGGATTATTATATTATTTTGATAGTGGTTTAACAGGAATGACTTTTGTTGTTGAAGACATAAAATTAATAGATAGTGATAAATATAATGCAAAAGTATATCATATTAATTTGGACGAATCAAAAGAGTATGAAAATTTAGAATTTGGAATAGCAGATAATAACAACAGATGTGTTATAAGTTACTGTAAATAAGAAATGAGGAAAAGCAAATGAAAAAAAGTTACATAATAATAAGTATAGTGCTTATAATTTTAATAATTGCAGGAGGAATTATATATATGAATAATAATTCAGATAAAAATGAAGAAAACCAATATAGTCATGGAACACATCATGCTGAAATTATTGTAAAAGACTATGGTACAATTTCAGTTGAATTATATGCTGATATTGCTCCAATAACAGTTGCAAACTTTGCAAAGCTTGCTAATGAAGGATTTTATGATGGATTGACTTTCCACAGAATTATTTCAGGATTTATGATTCAAGGTGGAGATCCAAATGGAAATGGAACAGGAGGAAGCAAAGAAAACATAAAAGGAGAATTTTCATTAAATGGAGTTAATAATACTATTTCACATACAAGAGGAACAATATCAATGGCAAGAGCAGCTTCTTATGACAGTGCAAGTTCACAATTCTTTATAATGCATGAAGATTATACAGGATTAGATGGAGCTTATGCTGGATTTGGAAAAGTAACAAAAGGAATAGAAATAGTTGATAAAATATGTGAAGATGTTGAAGTAGAAGACAACAATGGAACTGTATTAAAAGTAAATCAACCAATAATTGAAAAAGTATCAATTATAGATTAAAATAATATTGATATAATAAAAAATAATGCTTGTAGATTGTTTAAAATGTAGAACAATCTATGGGCATTATTTTTTTAAAAAGCCTTGTAAAAATAATATAATTAGTGTACAATAAGCATGGAAAAATATATAAAAAAGTAAAATAATTAATAAAAAAAGTCAAAAAAGGAAAGGAGAAATTCGTATAATAAACTAATTGTTATATTGTACGAGTGAAACAAGATGAGAATAGTAACAGATGAGAAAGACAAGAAAGAATATAAAGAGTTTTTAGAAAAACATGAGAGATGCAATTTTCAACAATCACCAGAATGGGCAAAAGTAAAAAGCAATTGGAAAAATGAAATAGTATTAGCAGAAGATGAAAGAAAAAAAATAATTGGAGCAGTAAGTATTTTAATTAGGAAAATACCATTATTTGGTAATATAATGTATTCATCAAGAGGACCAACAGCTGATATACATGATATATCAGTAATGAAACAATTAACAGATGGAATAAAGGAATTAGCAAAAAAATATAATGCAATTGTATATAAAGCAGAACCAGATATTTTAAGCAGTGACGAAGAATTTAGAAAAGTTGTAACAAATTTAGGATATAAAATAAAAGATGATGCAAAAAATTTTAGAGAAGAAATACAACCAAGATATGTTTTTAGATTAGATATAAAAGGAAAAACAGAAGAAGAAATTATGGCAGGATTTCATTCAAAAACAAGATATAATATAAGACTTGCTATAAAAAAAGGAGTAGAAGTTAGAGAAGGAACAAGAGAAGATTTAAAAGAATTCCATAAGATTATGATTGAAACAGGAGCAAGAGATGGATTTATAACAAGACCATTATCATATTTTGAAAAAATGTATGATGAAATGGCTCCAGAACATTTAAAATTGCTAATGGCATATCATGATGGAAAACCAATATCAGGAGTAATTCCGATTTTTTATGGTAATAAAACATGGTACTTGTATGGTGCTAGTAGTAATGAACATAGAAATTTGATGCCAAACTATTTATTACAATGGGAAATGATAAAAATGGCTATAGCAAGAAAAGATGATGTATATGACTTTAGAGGAGTATCTGGAGTTGTTGATGAAAATCATCCACAATATGGTTTATATAGATTCAAAAAAGGATTTGGAGCAACATTTACAGAGTTTATTGGAGAAGTTTATATACCATTTAAGCCATTTACTTATTCAATATATAAATTTTCTGAAAAAACATTTAGAAATTTAAGAGGGTTAAAAACAAAATTTAAGAAATAATAAATAGTATATCAAATGAGAGGAAGAATATACATTGAAAGAATTATTAGTCGAAAAAGATAAAATCAAGCATAATTTAAGAGTAATAAAGCAGATAATAAATGAAAAAAAAGGCTCTGGTAAAAAAGTTAAAATAATTGCAGTTGTTAAAGGAAATGGATATGGGCTTGGTCTAGTACAATATTCAAAATTTCTAGTAGACAATGGAATACAAATGCTTGCAGTTGCAACAGTTGAAGAGGCACTTGAACTTAGAAAAGGTGGAATAAAAGAAGACATTTTAATGATGTCTTCTACAGCTGTAAAATCAGATGTAAAAAAATTGCTAGAAAATGATATTATTTTAACAATTGGTTCAAAAGAAGCTGGAAATGTTGTAAATGAATTAGCACAAAATAAGAAAGCGAGAGTACATTTAAAAATAGATACAGGCTTTGGAAGATATGGCTTTATATATAGTAAAATAGCAGAAGATGTAGAAGATATAAAAAGATGGAAAAACATAAAGATTGAAGGAACATTTTCGCATTTATCAATTGCTTTTTTTGGAAATGGAAAAGAGTCTAAAGAACAATTTAATAGATTTGTTAAAAGTGTAGAAATATTAAAAACAAATGGAATTCAAACAGGAATGTTACATATAAGTAATTCATCAGCTTTTTTAAGATTTGATGAAATGCATTTAAATGCTGTTAGAATAGGGTCAGCATTATTGGGAAGAATATCAATACCAAATATATATGGATTTAAAAGAGTTGGAATTTTAAAATCAAATGTTGCAGAAATAAAGACATTACCAAAAGGATATAATATAGGATATTCAAATTCATATAAGACCAAAAAAGAAACTAAAGTTGCAATTGTGCCATGTGGATATGCTGATGGTTTTAATACAATAGTAGATAAGGACATGTTTAGAAAAAGAGATAAAATAAGATATATAGTAAGAGACATAAAAAATGTATTTAGAAAGCAAGAAATTTTTGTTAAAATAAATGGGGAAAAATATAAAGTACTTGGAAGATTAGGAATGTATCATGTAACAATTGACATTACTGGAAAAAGTGTAAATATAAATGATGAGGTTTTGTTTGAAGTAAGTCCAATGTTAGTAGATAGTAGAATAAAAAGAAAGTACATTTAAAGGGTTATAGATAATTCCTAAAAATCTAAATATAAAAAGAGGAAGTTAATAATGGAAAAAGAAGAAGTCGTTAATATCAACTTTTTTAAAAAAGTATGGTATTCAATTACAAAATTTGAAAAATATCCAGAGATGGCAACTGAAGGGGTTTGGAGAGCAATTCAATATTTATTAGCATTGAGTTGTATAATAACTGTTTTTATTACAATAAGTTCTACAATTTCAATGAAAAAAAATGTAAATCAAATAACAGAATATATTAGTGATAAGCTTCCAGAATTTTCTTATTCAGAAGGAAATGTTCAAATGTATAGTGAAGAGCCAATAACAATAAAAGATCTTGGAGTTAGCGGAATTGATGCTGTATATATAAACACATCAATAGAAGATGAAAATGAAAAGGCTGTATTTGAAGAAGAAAATAAATTAAAAGAAGGAAATATAATATATTTTTATAAAGATCAAGTAGTAATTAAAATTATTTTAAGTGAAAGTAATATAACTTCAAATTCTTATACTTATAAAGAATTAATGAAAATGTATTTGGGAGAAGAAATTGGAGAGTCTTTTTCAAAAGCGGATTTTATAGAATTTTTAAAATCTTCTAAAATGAATACATTTTATTTAAAATATGCAGTTTCAACATTTACATTATGGATATTTGTACAATTAATAGGAATGATAGTAGATGCTCTAGAAATAGCTATATTTGGATTATTTACTACAATGATAGCAGGTATAAGAATGAGATTTAGAGCATTATATAATATGGCAGCATATTCATTGACATTACCTATAATTTTAAATATTTTATATATAGTAATTAATTATTTTATAGATTTTAAAATACAATATTTTCAAGTTGCCTATATTACAATTGCATATATTTATTTAGCAGCTGTAATTTTTATATTAAAAGATGACTTTATAAAGAAAATGCAAGAAGTTCAAGAAATAAGACAAGTACAAAAAGAAGTAGGAAAGGAAATAAATGAACAAGATAATAAAGAAGAACCATCTGTAGAACCAAATGATGAAGAAAAAGGTGAAGAAGACAACGAAAATGATGAAGAAAAAGATAATAAAAATGAGGAACCTGATGGTTCAGAAGCTTAAAGAGAAAGGATTATAATAAAATGAATAAAGACAAAAAGAATGAAAAAGATAAAAAGAAGAAAAAGTCAGAAATAATAATATTAATTTTATTATTAGTCATATTGATTGGAGTTTTGGTAGTAACTATATATTTTCAATATAAAAGCATAAACAATAAAAATGAAGAAAATGATAAAACATTAACATATACAGAATTAATAAGAGAAATTCAAAATAAAAATGTAGAAAAAATTGATATGACAGTTGGAAGTACATCTTTAAAAGTAAAGTTAAAAGATGTTGAAGAAGAGAAAAAAGCAATAATACCAAATACACAAGTTTTTATGGAACTTATTCAAAGTCAAGCATTAGAAGGAAATGAAATAGAATTAAGTCAAAAAGCACAAAGTGTATTTGCAAAAATACCATCTTATGTAATATCATTTTTACCAACAGCTATAATGGTTGCATTATTTATTATGATTTATAAAATGCAAGGATTTGGAGAAAAAGGCGAAGTATATGAAGATACTGAAAGAAAAACAAAAATAACATTTGATGATATTGCAGGATTAGATGAAGAAAAAGAAGAATTAAAAGAATTGGTTGAATTCTTAAAACAACCAAAACAATTTGCAGAAATGGGAGCTAAAATTCCTAAAGGAGTTTTATTATATGGAAAACCAGGAACAGGAAAAACATTAATAGCAAAGGCAATTGCTGGTGAAGCTGATGTACCATTTATTTCTATGAGTGGTTCAGAATTTATAGAAATGTTTGCAGGTTTAGGAGCATCAAGAGTAAGAAAATTATTTGATAAAGCAAGAAAATTATCACCATGTATAGTATTTATAGATGAAATTGATGCAATAGGTTCAAGAAGAACAAGTAATAGTGGTGCTGAAACAGAAAACAATCAAACATTGAATCAATTATTGGTTGAAATGGATGGATTCTCATCAGAAGAAACAATAATAGTATTAGCTGCAACAAATAGACCAGAAATGTTAGATAAAGCATTGTTAAGACCTGGTAGATTTGATAGACAAATTACAATTCCAGTGCCAGATATAAGAGGAAGAGAAGAAATATTAAAAATACATGCTAAAGATAAAAAAATAGCTCAAGATGTTTCATTACACAGTATAGCAGAAGATACTGCAGGATTTACAGGTGCAGAGCTTGCTAATATATTAAATGAAGCAGCTATAATTGCTACTAAAAAGCAACACAAAGCAATATCTAATGATGATTTAGATGAAGCGGTAAAAAAAGTTACAGTAGGACTTGAAAAAACAAGTAGAAAAACATCTGAAAAAGATAAAAGATTAACTGCATATCATGAAGCAGGACATGCTATTGTAAGTCAATTCTTACCAACTCAAACAGCTGTAAAAGAAGTTTCAATTGTTCCAAGAGGAGTTGCTGGAGGATATACAATGTATAAATCTGATGAAGATAAATATTTTATTTCAAAAACAGAAATGGAAGAAAAATTAGTAGCTTTATTAGGTGGTCGTGCAGCAGAGAAAATAGTATTAAATGACATTTCAACAGGAGCAAGTAATGATATAGAAGTTGCAACAGAGATTGCAAAAAATATGGTTACAGTATATGGAATGAGTGATGTTGTTGGACCTATAAGTTTAAAAAGTAGTGATGGAAATTACGAATATCAATTATTAGGAAATAATATGGAAGATGTAATTGGGCAAGAAGTAAAAAGACTTATAGACACAGCTTATGTCAGAGCTCAAAGAATTTTACTAGATAATATGGATATATTACATGCAATTGCAGCAGAACTAATAAGTAAAGAAAAAATTAATGAAGATGAATTTAATAAATTCTTTATGCAAAAATAAAAGAAAATAATAGTGGAGGAACAAAAGATGGATGAATTTGCAAATTATATTTTAAATGAAGAAGATTTAATAACAAAAGAAGAAATACTTTACTTTTTAGCACCTAAGTTAGGAATTAATTTTGATAAGTCTACAGTATTTAAAACAGAAATTGCAAGAATGTTTTTAAAATATACAAATGTTAAACTTGATCATAATTTAATATTAACTGCATGTTTATTGTGTAATTGTAAAAAGGTAGATGATGCTCAAAAGCTAGGAAAAGTAAAAACTTATGCAATGGAAGGAGCACAATTATTAAGAAAATTAGGATTTGATGCAAGATTTTGTAAAATCTGTGAAGGTGTTAATAGATATAGTGAACAAGAAAAAAGAGAACCAGAAAGTGATATATTGGAGCTTGTTGATCAATTTGGAGGTATGTTACAAGATAGGCCTGAAAGAATAGGGTTAAATGCAGATGAAGCACTTGTATTAATTGAACATAGAAATTTAAAAACTGAATATAATAGATATCTTGAAATATTTAAGACATTTGCAACTGAATTTGATAAAATAGTTATTCCAGGAGTTGTAAATACAACTATTTTTGCAAGACTACAAAAATTAGTAAGAGAGTCAAAAGATGTACCTGAATTTGTAAAGAAAATATCTGTTGATTATTCTATTGCAGTTGATGAAAAATTCAATGAGATTAAGATAAATCAAGGTGCAGAACAAAATAATAGACCAATGTTTAGTAGTGAAACAGAGCAAAAGATATTAAAACATATAAAATAATAAAGAAGGAGGATATAATAGCCAACTATTTTGGCTATTATACTAATATAATGTACGAAGTATTTGCAGATTTACATGTTCATATAGGAAGAAGTGAAAACGGAAAACCAATAAAAATAACTGCTGCAAGAAGTTTAAATTTTGCAAACATTGCAAAAGAATGTGCTGAAAGAAAAGGTGTAAATATAGTTGGAATAATAGATTGTGCATCACCTTATGTAATAGAAGATATAGAGAACTTCTTGAAAACAGGAGAGGCTTATGAATTAAAAGATGGCGGAATAATATATAAAGATAAAGTATGTATTTTACTTGGAAGTGAAGTAGAAACATCAGAAGTTGGAAGAAATGGAAAATGTGGAGCGGCACATAATATATGTTTCTTTCCACACTTAAAAGATATAAAAGCATTTTCAGATGAAATGAGTCATCACATAAAAAATATTACATTAAGTACTCAAAGGTCAGATTTGTCAGGATATGATTTAATTGATATTGTAGAAAAATATGATGGTATTTTGATTCCAGCACATATTTTTACTCCATTTAAAAGTTATTATGGAAATTGTACAGATAGAATTGAGAATATTTTTAAAGAAAAATATAATAAAATTTTTGCAGTTGAGCTTGGATTAAGTTCTGATACATATTTAGCTGATATGATTTCTGAACTTGAAAATAAAACATTTGTAACAAATTCTGATGCACATTCATTACCTAAAATTGCCAGAGAATATAATAAATTATTAGTTGAAGATATCAGTTTTAAAGAAGTTGTAAAAGCATTAAAAGGTGAAGATGGACGTAGAGTTTTAGCTAATTATGGAATAGATCCAAAACTTGGAAAATATCATAGAACGCATTGTGACAATTGTGATTGTACAATCGAAACAAAAGAACCAGTTGAAATATGTCCTAAATGTGGAAGTGATAAAGTAACTTTTGGAGTTTTTGATAGAATTGAATTAATAAAAGATAAAAAACAAACTCAAAGTCCGTCAAATAGACCACCATATATATATCAAGTACCATTAACATTTATTCCAGGAGTTGGTTCAAAAACAATAGATAAGTTGTTGCAATCATTTGAAACAGAGATGAATATATTACATAAATTATCAAAAGATGATATAGAATCTGTTGTAGGAGAAAAGATAGCTAAAAATATAGTAAATGCACGTGAAGGAAAAATGAAGGTAGAATCTGGAGGCGGAGGAATTTACGGTAAAGTTTCTGCCGAATAAAAAGTTCTAAATATAATCCTTATTGAATAGAAATTATGTATAAAAAGTAAATAAGGAGAAACAAAGTGCAAAAGAAAAAGATTGATATATTTAATTTGGTAAAATTAGAAATTATTAACAATATAAAGTCTTATGTTATAGTAACAGCATTTTTTACAATTGGAGTTTTTTTAGGAGTTATGTTTATTAATTATTCAGATTCTAAAGAAAATGTAGAAAAATATATAAATACTTATATAGATGAAACAAAGCAAATTCAAAATGTTGATTATTTCAGAGAACAAAAAGATGAACTACAAAATAATATTGGATTAGTAGTATTATTATGGTTTGCAGGAACAACAATTATAGGGATTCCAATTGTATTTGGAATAATACTTGTGAGAGGTTTTTGCTTAGGATATACGATTGCGTCTTATGTATGTATTCTTGGTAAATTAAAAGGAATATTATTTATTTTTATATCAATATTCTTGCAAAATTTGATAATTATACCATCAATTATAATTTTAGGAGTAAGTAGTATAAAACTATATAAATCTATAATAAAAGACAGACGAAAAGAAAACATAAAAATATCAATTTTAAAACATAGTATAATATCAATAAGCATAGCTATTGTGCTGATATTAGCGACTTTTGTGAAGATACAAATTTCGTATAGATTAATATTATTGCTAGTAAAATATTTTTAGAAAATACAGGAAATCTATTTACAATTTATAAAAAATTTGATATAACATAGAAGTACATTAGTTATGTAAAATTTAATAACAAAATTTAAGGTGGGGGAAAAATGGAAGAACAATTAAACTTATTTTTTGGATTTTTGGAAAATGACAAAAAAGTATCAAATAATACTCTTCAATCTTATGAAAGAGATTTAAAACAATATGAAAAATATTTAAATGAACAAGGAAAAGAATACGGAAAAGAAACAGATGAAGGAATTAAGGATTATATAGCATATATGCAAGAAATAGGTAAAAAACCATCAACAATTTCTAGAGGATTAGCTTCAATAAGATCATTTTATCAATATGAAGTAAAAAACAAAAGTATTGGAACTGACCCAACAGAAGGAATTTCATCACCCAAAATAGAAAAAAGAGTACCAAGTGTACTAACATCAAGTGAAGTAGCATTATTATTAGATCAACCTAAAAATGTTGATTTAAAAGGAATTAGAGATAAAGCGATGTTAGAATTTGCTTATGCAACAGGAATGAAGGTAACAGAAATAATATCATTAAATGTAGAGGATGTTGATTTAAATAGAGGATATGCAACATGTAAAAATGGAAAAAAAGAAAGAACAGTACCATTAGGAACAATGTCATTAAAAGCATTAAAAGAATATGTAAATAATTGTAGAGATATAATGATAAAAGATGAAGGTGAAAGAGCATTATTTGTTAATGTAAATGGTCAAAGATTAACAAGGCAAGGTTTTTGGAAGATAATAAAATATTATAAGGAACAAGCACATATAGAAAAAGATATTACACCACACGTATTAAGACATTCATTTGCTACACATTTATTGCAAAATGGAGCTGATTTAAAATCAATTCAAACAATGCTTGGACATTCAGATATACTATCAACACAAATATATATGCAATTTCAAGATGAAAGCTTAAAAAATATTTATAAAAAGGCTCATCCAAGAGCATAATATAAGGAGGTTTTATACCTCTTTTTTTATTTTTCACATTTTAAGTCAAAAATACTTGACAGTTTACAATAATAATTATAAAATATAAGAAGTTGAAAAAATATATAAAAATATAATTAACCGTATATATATATTTATTCGAACATTGAAAATTAAATAAGAAAGAGGTGTATGATTATGGAAAGTAATACTTTAATCATAGTAGCCGCTGTCTTAATCTCGTTAGCATTAGGAGTGCTAGTTGGAATAGTTATTAGAAAAAAAATTGCTGAATCCAAAATTAATGGTGCAGAGGAAGAAGCAAAAAGACTAGTTGAATTAGCAAAAATAGAAGCAGATAATTTGAAGAAAGAAGAAATCTTTAAAGCCAAAGAAGAAATTATGAATGCTAGAAATGAATTAGATCAGGAGATTAAAGAAAGAAGAGGCGAAATACAAAAACAAGAAAGCAGAATTATCCAAAAAGAAGAAAACTTAGAAAGACGTTCTGATAATTTTGAAAAAAAAGAAAGAGATTTAGAACGTGAAGAACAAAGTTTAAATGACAGAAAAAAAGATGTTGAAGAATTATATGAAAAACAAATGGAAGTTCTTCAAGACATAGCAAAACTTACTCAAGAAGAGGCAAAAGAAAAATTATTACATATTGTTGAAGAAGACATAACATCAGAAAAAGCAGCATTGGTAAGAGAATTAACACAAAAAGCCAAAGACGAAGCTGCAAAAAATAGTAGAGAAATAATAAGTTATGCAATACAAAAATGTGCAGCAGATCATTCAGCAGAAACAACAGTATCAATTGTTCCGTTACCATCAGATGATGTAAAAGGAAGAATAATTGGTAGAGAAGGAAGAAATATAAGAGCATTAGAAACATTAACAGGAATCGATCTAATAATAGATGATACACCCGAAGCAGTAATTTTATCAGGTTTTGATCCTTTAAGAAGAGAAGTAGCAAGAATAGCATTGGAAAAACTAATTGATGACGGTAGAATACATCCTGCAAAAATAGAAGAAATGGTTGAAAAAGCTAAACAAGAATTAGCAGAAACAATACGTTTAGAAGGAGAAAGGGCAGCATTAGAAAGTGGTGTAATTGGTTTAAATCCAGAAATTATAAAATTATTAGGAAAGCTAAAATATAGAACAAGTTATGGACAAAATGTTTTAAATCATTCAATTGAAGTATCAAATTTAGCTAGAATAATGGCTGAAGAATTAGGATTAGATGCAAAATTAGCTCGTAGAGCTGGATTATTACATGATATTGGAAAAGCACTTGACCATGATATGGAAGGAACACACGTTCAAATAGGTGTTGAAATATTAAAGAAATTTAAAGAAAATCCACTTGTAATAAATGCAGTTGAAGCACACCATGGTGATGTAGAACCACAAACATTAGAAGCTGTATTAGTTCAAGCAGCAGATGCAATATCTGCATCAAGGCCAGGAGCTAGAAGAGAAACACTAGAAGCTTATATAAAGAGATTAGAAAATTTAGAAGCTATAGCAGATTCATTTGATGGCGTTGAAAAATCATTTGCAATTCAAGCAGGAAGAGAAGTTAGAATTATAGTAAAACCAGATAAAATAACAGATGATAAGATGACATTACTTGCTAGAGATGTTTCAAAAAGAATAGAAGAAGAAATGGATTATCCAGGACAAATAAAAGTTAATATTATTAGAGAAACAAGAGTTGTAGATTATGCAAAATAATGTGTAAAATATAATAAAAAGAGTAGACTTTTAAAGTTTACTCTTTTTTTGTTGATTGACAAAAAAAAAATAATAATATAAAATAAGACATATTATATATATATTAGTATAGCTATTATATAGGAGGGATGTCTGTGATAATAGTAAAATTAGATGAGGTAATGTCAAAAAGAAAAATAAGTTCAATCGAATTAGCAGAAAAAATAGGAATAACACCAACAAATTTATCTATATTAAAGACAAACAAAGGAAAAGCAATTAGATTTTCAACTCTTAATAAAATTTGTGAGGTTTTAGAATGTTCAACTGGAGATATACTTGAATACAAAAACAAAGGGGGAAAAATAAATGAATAAAAAGATAATAGGAATAGTTGTTGCAATTTTATTAGTTATTGGAATTGGAGTTGGAGCAGGAATTGTTGTAATTAATCAAAATAAAGTAAATCCAGAAGATATTTGGCAAAATTACATTTCTTGCATAAATGAACAAAAATATGAAGAAATGTATAATATGATATTAAATGATACTACCCAAACCATAAGTAAAGAGGATTTTATAACAAGAAATAAAAATATATATGAAGGCATAGATATGGCAGACTTAAAAATTCAAATAAATAATGTAGTAGAAGAAGACAAAAATAATGTAAAAATTTATTATACAGAAACTATGGAAACAAGTGCTGGAAATATAAAATTTGATAATAGTGTTAAACTTGTAAAAGATAAAGAAAAAAAGTATTGCATTGTTTGGAGTCATAATTTAATTCTTCCTGGATTAAATAGTACAGATAAAGTAAAAGTAAAAACAATAAAAGCAGAAAGAGGAGAAATATATGACCAAAACGGTAAACTTTTAGCTGGTAAAGGTCAAATATCATCAATAGGAATAGTTCCTGGAAAATTAGGAGAAAATAAGCAAGAAAATATAGAAAAAATTGCTGAATTATTAGGAACAACATCAGAAGCAATAAATAAATCTCTTTCAGCATCTTGGGTAAAAAATGATACATTTGTACCTATAAAGAAAGTTGAAAAAAGTGAAAGTGAATTAAAAGAAAAATTATTAGCTATACCTGGAATAAAAATAACATCAGAAAATTCTAGAGTATATCCATTAGGAGAGGCAGCTGCGCATTTAATAGGATATGTTCAAACAGTTACTGCAGATGACTTAAAAAATAATAAAGGTAAAGGTTATACAAGTACAAGTGTAATTGGAAAAGCTGGTCTTGAAAAATTATATGAGAGTAGATTAAAAGGCAATGATGGACTTGAAATTTACATAGAAGATGAAAAAGGAAATAGAAAATCTGAAATTGCAAAAATAGATGTTCAAAATGGTGAAAAAATCACAATTACAATAGATTCTGATATACAACAAAAATTATATGAGGAACTAAAAGATGATAAAGGATTTTTTGTGGTAATGCATCCAAAAACAGGTGAACTATTGGCACTTGTTAGTACACCATCTTATAATCCAAACAAATTTGTATTAGGAATGACAACAGCAGAATGGAATGAGATTAATAATAATGAAAATAAACCAATGTATACAAGATATGTTCAAAGTTATATACCAGGTTCAACATTTAAGCCAATAACAGGAGCAATTGGTTTAACAACAGGTAGTTTAAGTGAAGATGATACATTTTCTTATAATGGATTAAGTTGGAAAAAAGATGGTTGGGGAGAGTTTGATATAACAACTCTTACAGCTTATGATGGACCAAAGAATTTAAGAAATGCATTAATACATTCAGATAATATCTATTTTGCGCAAGCAGCGTTAAAAATAGGAAAAAATAATTTACAAAAAGGACTTGATAAAATACTATTTAATAAAGATATTGGATTGGAAATTTCTGTTGCAAAATCACAATATTCTAATTCTGGAAATATTGCAAATGAAAAAGTTCTTGCTGATAGTGGATATGGCCAAGGAGAAATTTTAGTAAATCCGATATTAATGGCATCAATTTATTCTGCTTTTGCTAATGATGGAAATATGGTTAAACCATATATTGAAGAAAAAGATGAAAAAAATACAGAATATTTAGTTGAAAATGCATTTTCAAAAGAGGCAGCAAATATAATAAAAAATGATTTAATACAAGTTGTTGAAAATCAAGAGGGAACAGCTAAAGACATGAAAGTTGCAGGAAGAACTATTGCAGGAAAAACTGGAACAGCGGAATTAAAAGGTTCAAAAAATGCTGAAGCAGATGTTTTAGGATGGTTTGATTGTTTTACTGCAGATTCAAATAACAATCAATTACTAATTATTAGCATGGTTGAAAATGCAAGAGACCTTGGAGGAAGTCATTATTTAATAAAGAAAATAAAGACATTGTTTTAAAAAAGTTGAAAAAATAAAGCATTAGTGTTATAATTAACATAATGCTTTTTTTTAAGAGCGTTACAAGAAGAAAGCGGATTTATGGTGCATAAGCGGAGGAAAAAATCATGAGTTATTATGCAAATACTTTTTTAGCAATTTTAGCAGCCATCGTTTTAACCATAACAGTAATGGCAGAAGTAACCTTGGAAAAGCGGGTAAAGAACGGTTTTGTAGTAAGTTTCTCTTTAACGGCGGTTGGTTCTCTTATTGAAGCAATAGTATTATTTATTGATGAAAGAATTTTAACCGAAGAAAAGAAGATTTGTTCTAACTGGTATTTTATCTGTGTGATTGTTTTTATAATTATAAGTGTTTATATGCTTATGAATGCATATAAAATTATGAAAAGAATGCAAAATAAGATAAGTGTTGAGTTTGCAGCACTAATGGCATTTGTAATTATAGGAACAATAGTCCAAGCATTTAATCCAGAAGCAAGAATAAGTTGGTTAGCACTTGTGATTGTTGGAAGTCTAATGTATTGCAATTATGTTAATATGTTGAAAAATACAGATGGCTTAACTGGGTTAAAAAATCAGAGAAGCTTTTCAGCATTCATGGATAACGCAGAAAACAGCAAGTTTATCTTAATAATCCTTGATGTAAATTGCTTTAAACGGATAAATGATACATTTGGACATAATTTTGGTGATCAGATACTCGCTATGGTTGGTCAAATGTTGCTTGGCGTTTATGGGCAATACGGAAAATGTTACCGTATTGGCGGTGACGAATTTGCTGTTGTTCTGAAAAACAAAATGGAAAATGTAGATATGCTAAATCAGCGACTGGAGGATGAAATTAAAAAGAAAAGAGAAACAGTCAAAGATTTTCCGAGTCTCTCGTATGGATTTTCGATGTATGTTCCAGAGAACAAGATGCAGCAGAGTGTTAAGAACACTTATGAAAAGGCTGATGGAAAAATGTATGAGAGAAAGATGCAAATGTATGATGCGATGAAAGAAAAAAATATGTAACGCCAAAAAGGTCACGGGAGTAATTCTTAGTGACCTTCTATATTTTCCAAAAAGATAAAACTATTGACTTTTTATGTAAATTTTGCTATAATATAATACATAAGGCGATATAGCCGAAAAAACACTTTTATTGGAGGTATTACACCATGATGCACGAGAACAACTATTCCGAGTACAACAACACTTGCGTAACTACTGGCCTTGACAACATCGGCTGGCGGTTCAGCCCGCACAAGCAGGTAATCCTCATTGCTGATGAAACTTCCCAGAACCTGGACGAAAATGCCATTTTCAAGATGGTTTCGACCCACCTGGGTCACAGCGAGTGGGAGCAGTGGACTGCACGGCTGGTTGCCACAGCACTCAAGCTGGCGGTTGCCGAAGAAAAGATGGAGGCAGATATCTCTCCTCTCTTCCAGTGCGACCTGTTGGCATGGGACAGCTGCGGCGAGTACAGCAAGTCGGCGGCACGTTTCGAGCAGCAGCTCGAGGAATTCCTGTTCGAGGTTGTGGCAGAGAATGAGCATGAGATTCGAGTGAAAATCATGTCCAACAACTAACCTCAAAAGCCCCCTTGCATGTGTAAAAGCATGTAAGGGGGTCTTTTTATGTTAAATTTACTTGAAAAAAATAAAAAGATATAATAAATCATATGCAAATAATATTACAGAAGAGGAAATATCAGAAATAGCAGAAAAAATTTTGAATCAGAATAATAAAAAAGAAGGAACTAGCATAGGAAATTTTATTTTAAAATTTAAGATAATATTAAGAAAAAAAGAAGAAAAAAATGTTATAATGAACCTGGAAAAATTTATGAAATAAATTTGAAAATGTAATTAGCATGAAAGGAAAATATAATGGAACATAAAAAGGTATTAATAGCAGAAGATGATAAAGATATAACTGAGATTTTATCTTTATATTTAGAAAAAAATAATTTTGAAATATATATAGCAGATAATGGAAAAAAAGCATTAAATATTGTTCAAACAAAAAAAATAGATATTGCATTAGTTGATATAATGATGCCTATTATGAACGGATATGAATTAATAAAGGAAATTAGAAAGAAAAGTCATATTCCAGTAATTATTATTTCGGCTAAAAACATGGAAAAAGATAAAATTCTGGGACTTGATATAGGAGCAGATGCATATATAACTAAACCATTTAATCCATTAGAAGTTGTAGCAAATGTAAAGGCTATAATAAGAAGATGTTATAAATATGAAGAAGAAAATAATCAAAAAGTAAAAATAGTGATTGGTGAATTAGAATTTGATGAAGAAGAATATACAGTGAGAAAGAATGGAGAAAAAATTAATTTAACAAATACAGAAACAAAGATATTGTCAAAGATGATGAAAGAACCAGGAAAAATTTTTACAAGAGAGCAATTATATAAATGTATTAATAATCAATATTTTGAAACAGATGATAATACAATTATGGTTCACATATCAAATATAAGATCAAAAATAAAGGACGAACAGTCAAAATATATAAAAACAATTAGAGGAGTTGGATATAAAATTGACAAAATATAAAAAAAGTAGTTTTATAAAAAATAGTTTAATATTTAATATTATATCTGTTGCAATAATAGTAATTTTAAGTATTTTAATATATTGGATGATAAATTATAAAATGGAAAAAAGTTTTCCAATAATAAATGATGTATTAGATTATGAGGAAGAATTAGAAGCAGGAGAATACTCAAAGATTCCATTGAAAAATTTCAAAAATAGTGCAATATTAGTATATAATGATTCGAATAAAACATTATATTCATCAAATAAAGAAGTAGAAGAAAAATTAAGAGCTAATGATATAGAATTTATAAATGAATACTATTCAGGAAAATATTATATTGTATATGATTTTATAAAAAAAGAAGATAACCAAAAAGAGTATTATATAATGCAAATTGAGAATGATGGAGAAACAGAAAATATAATTGATTATACAGTTTTGAATTCTAATTTAGAGGTGATTTATGGAAACTTGTTTGGAGATTTAAAAAAAATTAGTCAATTTCAGTTTTATTTAATTAACGGAATGTATGAAGATTATACAATTGAAAAATATCAATATGAAGATATAAATGGAGAACCTAGGACATTAGTATTTATTGCACCAGATTTTAATATAACAAATTATGAAAAAGCACTAAAAGAGGCTAATAGATTATGGTTTTTATTATTTCCGGTTGTTCTTATAGTTTTTCTTGTAGAAATGATATTATACAAAAAAAGATTAGAAAAATGTCTAGAGCCATTAAGAAATATTATAAAATCTTATGAGAGAAAAGATAAAACAATTAAAGATGATAATGAAAATATTGTTATAGAATTTGAGCCAATAACTAATAAGTTTAATCAATTACTTGAGCAAATTGATAAAAACGAATTAGATAAAAATGAAATGATTGCAAATATTTCACATGATTTAAAAACGCCATTAACAGCTATTGAAGGATATGCACAAGCATTTAAAGATAGGATTGTTCCAGAAGAAAAGAAAGAAAAATATATAAATGCAATTTATGAAAAATCTATATTAACAACAGATTTGATAAATAGATTATTTGAATATACCAAATTAGAACATCCAGAATATAAAGTTGATTTTGAAAATATAGATATTAACAATTTTTCAAGAGAATATTTAGCAAAAAAATATTCAGAAATTGAAATAAAAGATTTTATATTAGATGTTCATATACCAGAAAACAAATGTATATGTAATATGGATAAAGAATTATTTACAAGATTATATGATAATATCATATCAAATAGTCTAAAGTATAATAGTAAAGGAACTAAAATTTTATTTGAAATAAAGGAGCAAAAAGAAAAAGTAAAAATAAAAATAGCAGATAATGGAATTGGAATTCAAGATGATTTAAAAGAGAAAATATTTGATCCATTTACAACAAGTAATAAATCCAGGACATCTGGAAAAGGAACAGGATTAGGAATGGCAATAGTTAAAAAAATTGTTGATTTACATGATGGAAAAATTGAATTAAATGAAAAGTCATCAAAAGAATATAAAACAGAATTTATAATAGAAATAAAAAAAATAAATTAAATAGATTTCTTAATAAAAGTTAAGAAAAAACATAGAAAATTAATGATATAATACAAATTTATGAGGGATGTGATAATGAAATGAAAAATGTATTAGAATATTTAGAAAACACAACTGAAAATAATAAAGATAAAATTGCAATTGTAGAAGAAAACAGAAGAAGTAGTTATTTAGAGGTTCTACAAACAAGTAAAAAAATAGGAAGTGAATTGACAAAATATGTAGTACCTAGAAGTCCAGTTCCAATATTAGCGGAAAAAGGAATTGATGCATTATATTCATTCTTTGGTGCAGTTTATGCTGGATGTTTTTATATTTTGTTAAATCCAGAATTGCCAGTATCTAGACTAGAAAGAATATTAGAAGTATTAGATACAAAAGTTCTTTTAACAGATAATGAACATATTGAATTAGCAAAACAAATAGGAGTAAATCACCAAATATTAAAAATAAGTGATTTAAAAGAAAAAGAAATTAATGAAGAAAGACTTAATCAAATTAGAGAGCAAGCATTAGATGTAGATCCGCTATATGCTAATTTTACATCAGGTTCTACAGGAACACCTAAAGGAGTTGTTATAAGTCATCGTTCTGTAATTGACTTTATAGATATTTTTACACAAAAATTTAATATAACGGAAAAAGATATTATTGGTAATCAAGCTCCATTTGATTTTGATGTATCTGTAAAAGATATATATTCATGTTTAAAAACTGGAGCAACATTAGTAGTAATACCAAAAAGATTATTCTCATTACCAGCTAAATTGTTAGATTATATTAGTGATAATAATGTTACAACATTAATTTGGGCAGTATCTGCATTATGTTTAATAACAACATTTCATGGATTAGAATATAAAGTACCAGAAGCGGTAAATAAGGTTTTATTTAGTGGAGAAATTATGCCAATAAAACATTTAAGAGAATGGATAAAATATCTTCCAAAGGCTGAATTTGTCAATTTATATGGTCCGACAGAAATAACTTGTAATTGTACATATCATATAATAGATAAAAATTTGAATTATGAAAAGCAAATACCAATTGGCAAAGCATTTGATAATGAGCAAGTATTTTTATTAGATGAAACAGATAATATCATAAAAGAAGTAGGAAAAAGTGGAGAAATATGTGTAAAAGGTACTGCTTTAGGATTAGGGTATTATAATGATATGAAACAGACTAATGATAGATTTGTACAAAATCCACAAAATACAAAATATAGAGATTTAATATATAAAACTGGTGACATGGGATATTATGGTGAAAATGATGAATTATACTTTAGTGGTAGAAAAGATTTTCAAATAAAACATTTAGGACATAGAGTAGAACTAGAAGAAATAGAAACAGCAATAGGAAAAATAGAAGAAATAGAAAGAGCATGTTGTATTTATATTGAAGAAAAAAGTAAGATATATGGTTTTTATATTGGAAAAATATCAAAAATGCAATTACGTGATACTTTAAAACAAAGTTTACCTATATATATGATTCCAAATGTATTAATGGAAGTAGATGAGATGCCAATTACTAAAAATGGAAAAATAGATAGAAAAAAATTAAAGGCATTGATAATGGAAAATTAATAAGAGGAGATATATGATGGAAGAAAATATTATTGAAAAAATATTGCAAAAATATGAAACGCCAGTTTATGTGTTTGATATAAACAAAGCAAAAAAAAGAATAGAATATTTAAAAAACAAATTACCAAGTGATGTATTAATGTGTTATGCAATAAAAGCCAATACATTTATTGTAAAAGATATAGAAAAATATATAGATAGATTTGAAGTATGTTCACCTGGAGAATACGAAATATGCAAAAGCAAAAATATAGACTTATCAAAAATATTATTATCTGGTGTATATAAAACCCCAGAGATAATAGAAAAAATGATTTTAAATAATGAACCAATAAAATGTTATACAGTAGAATCATTAAAACAATTTGAACTATTAAAAAGATTGAGTCAAGCCAATAAAATAAAAATAATGATAAGGATAACAAGTGGAAACCAATTTGGAATAAATGATTATGAAGCAGAAGATATTGTAAAAAATCGTAGTCAATATGAAAATATAGAGATAATTGGAATTCAATATTTCTCAGGTACACAGAAGAAGTCTTTAAAAATATTAAAAAGAGAATTAGATTATATAGACGAATTTGTAGTTAAATTGCAAGAACAATATGATTTTATAACACAAGAATTAGAATTTGGACCAGGATTACCAGTTTTCTACTTTCAAAATGATGAATTTGATGAAGATAGTTACATGGATGAATTTTCCGAAATTCTTAAACAAATAAAATTTAAAGGAAAATTGATATTAGAGCTAGGAAGAAGTATTGCAGCAAGCTGTGGAAACTACATTACAAAAGTTGTGGACAAAAAAATAAATAAGAAACAAAATTATGCAATACTAGATGGAGGAATACATCATTTAGTATATTATGGACAATCTATGGCAATGAAAATACCAAAATGTGAAATATATCCACCAAGACAAAGTATTGATGATAGTGATGAAAGATGGAATTTGTGTGGATCGCTTTGTACAATAAATGATATATTAGTCAAGCAGTTTCCAGTAAATAATTTAAAAATTGGTGATGTATTTATATTTGAGAATACAGGAGCTTATTGTATGACAGAAGGAATATCTTTATTTTTAAGTAGAGATTTACCAAAAGTAATAAAAATAAAAGAAGATAGTAATTTGGAATTAGTTAGAGATAACTTACCAACTTATAAATTTAATATGTAAAAGGAAGGATGATAAAAAATGGAAAAATTAATAGAAATTTTAGAAGGAATTGAAGCAGGAGTTGATTATAAGAATTGTACAACATTAATAGATGATGGATATTTAGACTCTTTAGCTATAATATCACTAGTAGCAGAAATAGAGGAAGAATTTGATGTGCAAATTCCAACAGTTGAAATAGTACCACAGAATTTCAATTCAGTACAAGCAATGTGGAATCTAATTGAACGTTTACAGGAAGAGGGATAATATGACTTATTGTAATTTGATGTTTTTAGGTATATTTTTACCTCTAACTATTATTATATATAATTTAGTGCCACAAAAACATAGATGGAAGATATTATTAATTGCTAGTTATATATTTTTCTGGTCAATAAGTGGAAAGTTGTTAATATATTTGTTATTAACAACTTTATCTATGCATTATTTTGGATTATGGATAACTGTAATTCAAAATGAAAGAGATGGCATTTTACAAACAACAGAAAAAGAAAAGAAAAAAGAAATAAAAGAAGTATATGCAAAAAAACAAAAAAAATTAATGTTAGTTGTTGTATTAATACAATTAGCAATATTGATTATATTAAAATATTCACCATTTTTTGGTAGAAATTTAAATTCTTTATTAGAAGTTTTAAATATACCATTTAGACTAAAAATACATAAATTTATAATACCTATAGGTATATCATTCTATACATTACAAGCAACATCTTATATGATAGATGTGTATAGAGGAACAATAAAGGCAGATAAAAACTTGGGAAGATTAGCATTATTTATAAGCTTTTTCCCTCAAATTATGGAAGGTCCTATTTGTAGATATTCACAAACAGCTGAACAATTATGGAAATGTGAAAAAGTAACTTATGAAAGTTTAATTTATGGATTACAAAGAATTGGTTTTGGATTAATGAAAAAAATGATAATTGCAGATAGATTAAATCCATTTGTAATAGATGTGTTTGATAAATATGCATGTTATGATGGAGGAATAGTTGCTGTTGGAATGATTTTATACACATTGCAATTATATATGGATTTTTCTGGAGTAATGGATATTGTTATTGGAGTTGGAGAAATATTTGGTGTTAAATTACCAGAAAACTTTAAACAACCATTTTTTTCAAAATCAATATCAGAATTTTGGATGAGATGGCATATAACATTAGGTGCTTGGTTTAGAGATTATATATATTATCCAGTTTCTTTGACAAACAAGTGTAAGAAGATGACAACTGCAGCTCGAAAAAAATTTGGAAATTATTATGGACCATTGATGACAAGTACTATAGCATTGTTCTGTGTATGGATTTGTAACGGAATTTGGCATGGTTCAGCATGGAATTATATATTCTTTGGATTATATCATTTTGGATTAATATTATTAGGAAGAATAATAGAACCTATTGTAGAAAAATGTAAAAATAAACTACATATAACAAATAAAAATTATATTTATAATGGTTTTAGAATTATAAAGACAACTTGTTTAGTATTTGTTGGAGAATTGTTTTTTAGAGCTAATGGATTTGTTGCAGGATTTGCAATGTTCAAAGAAATGGTTACAAATTTCTCATTTAAATTGATAAATGATGGTACAATATTAAAATTAGGATTAGACAGACAAGACTTTATAGTTATAGCTATTACGGTATTAGTTGTATTTATAACAAGTATAATGAAAGAAAAAGGAATAGATATAAGAAAAGAAATCTCAAAGAAGAATATAGTAGTAAGATGGATAATATATTATGCACTTATTTTATCAATAATTATATTTGGAGCTTATGGTGTGGGATATGCAGCAGTAGATCCAATGTATGCACAATTTTAGGAGGAGAATAAGGATGAAATCAAAAATATTAAAAACTATAAGTTTTTTACTAATACTTCTAATTATTCTAATAGTATTGTCATATATAACAGTTCCAAAAAATAATTCAGATGAATTTGGAATGGAAAGTGCTACCGCAAATGGAATATTAGGAGAAAAAGATAACACAATAGACGTAGTTGTTGTAGGTGATAGTGAATCATTTACATCTATAATACCAATGAAATTATTTAAAGAGTATGGAATTACAACATATTTATGTGGAACGTCAGGACAAAGTTTACCAGAATCTTTAGAGTTTGTTTATAAAGCAATGAAAAAGCAAAGCCCTAAATTAGTTATTCTAGAAGCTCATAATATATATACAGATGTTCCTATAACAGCACCAATTGCCAAAGTTGCTCAACATATTTTACCGGTAATAAAATATCATAATAGATGGAAAAATTTGAATACAAATGATTTCTTTGAAAAGGTTGAGTATACTTGGACAGATGAGCAAAAAGGATTTTATGATACAACAAATGTAAAAGAAGCAGATAGTAGTAATTATATGACTTATAGTAATAAAGTTGCTAGCATTCCAACAGAAAATAAATTATATGTAAAGGCATTAAATGAATATTGTAAAAAGAATAATGCTCAATTATTAATTTTAAGTACACCAAGTACTTTATGTTGGAACTATGAATATCATAATGGAATAGAGGAATTTGCTAAAAAAGAAGATATCCAATTTTTAGATATGAATCTTGAACAAGAAAATTTAAAAATAGATTGGAAAAAAGACACAAGAGATGCTGGTGATCATTTAAATCATTTTGGAGCAATAAAAACTACAGAGTTTTTAGGAAAATATATAAGTATAAATTATAAGATCGAAGACCATCGAGAAGATGAGAATTATAATAAATGGAAAGAAACTTTACAAAGATATACAGAATAAAATATTGATATATGAACATTTTTGTGATATAATTCAAAAAAATTTAATATCTCCGAAAATTTCCGAAAGGAAATTTATATAAAACCTATATTAACAAATGTTTAAGGAGGCAGTTATTATGAGTTGGCTACTAGATTTTTTGAAAGAACGGTATTCACTTGGAGTAAGATGGTCTTTGACAGATGATCTTGAGCCAGAATTGGTAATGCAAGTGTTTTATATTCAAGCACTTGTTGTAGGAAGCACAATTATGTACAAACTTGAAACTGATAGAATAGGAGTGTACTTAATACTTATTTCAATACACTTAGTTAGTATGTATTTATTCGGATTTTTAAAGTCATCTTGGGAAGGAGAGCCTAAAGAACGCAAATATGCAACTATATATAAAATCATAAATGCGATACTTATTATAGCATCAATTTTGATAACTAAATCTTTGCATTATGTAGCAGTTATTATTTGTGCAACAATTTTAGGGGCTTTGTCACAACCAGTTATAGGAATTGCATACAATATTGAAGAGTTTCTTGAAGAAAAAAAGTCAGAAAATCCTCAAAATGTATTTGCAAGAATTCCGTACAGTTCGGTATTAATAATTAACATTTTGGCGTACATATTTGCATTAATTGCACTATGGTCATTACCGCTTTCTACTGAATTAGCTTTCGTGATTTCGGTATTATATGTAATTATTATGCCATTTGTTGTAGTAGCAGCTGATGACGGAATGAATTTCTTTGATCTGTGGATGTACTGGTAAAAAATATTACGAAAGTGGTTAGCAATTAAATAACTGAAAAAAGGTGAGGGCAATGTGCCCTCATCTTTTTGTTATATTATAAAATTTTTATATTGGTTGAATCACAAAAAACAAATTCATCATACCATTATTATTATACTGATTCTAAACTATTAAATGGAAGAAAATAATAAAAATAAATCAGGTATGACTGTTGCATCACTTACTTTAGGAATAATATCTATTGTTACAGCATTATTTTGGTATATTACTGTATCAACAGAAATGGGAATATATTAATTTTATATCAAAAGATTTTTTTAAAGCATAATAATTAAAAATATAGAATGAGTGTCGAAATTGAAACAAAATAAAAATCTTGACTATACTTGAAATTTGGAGTATAATATGAAAGTTAAGTGTTGTTGGAAACTCTAAAACATGAATATGGAGGAGAAGAACATGCATGGAGTTGTCATTATCACAAGCGTAATTTTGTCCGTAGTAGAAATTTTACTGTCAATTCAATTGATTTTGCGGAAAAAGAACAAGTATGCCTGTATAACAGAGATTATTTTGTCTTATGTGGTACAACTGTTCTATCTACTCGCATTACATTTGGAGTGGTGGAAAATCATCGTATGTGTGTTAGTGCAGTATGTTGCAGTTAAAGCTTTCTTAGTATTATTTATGATAGTGATAAGAGAGTTTGGCTTTTACTGTATCAAAAGGTTAGCCAAGGAAAAACGTCAGAACAGAAAAACATGGTTTAGTCGGAAATTTGGAATATCTAAAAGATTGAGAACAATAAAAAAAATCAATCAAATCAATTATTTCCCGAGATTAAAACTTGGACTTCCTGGTATGGCAAATCAAGTACATGGAGTAACAAAAGTACATTTTGATAGCAAAGGTTTTCCGATCTTTAAATCAAAGTACAAAGTAAAACTCAAGGTTCTTGATTATAGACGTTCTAGGTACCAGCATTTTATCTTGTGCAATAATAAATTGTATAAAGATATTCTAAAAAATTCTAAATTAAGACAAAAGCTAAATCTTTCTAAAAATGACATTAAAGCACTGCAACATGGAGAAACACCAGCACATTACGTATGGCATCATCACCAAAATCCTGGTGTACTTCAATTGGTAGACAAAGAAAAACACGAAAAGACATTCCACAAAGGTGGATTTGCAATTTGGGGAGGTAAAGACGACTAATGAAAAGTCCTCATGTTTTACAGAAATGTATTGCATGAGGGCTTTTTGTGAAATTAATAAATTCTTAATTGTATTAATTATAGAGAAGATATATAATTATTAGCAATAAAAGGAGGAGATTAAAATGAAAAAGAATATTATGACTTCTATATTAATAATAACTTTTATTATTATAATTTTTTCAATATTGTATTTGTTTAATTTTATTCCACATAGAAAATATACAAATAAAGATTTTGGAATAGAAGATTATATAAGTAAAACAGATAAAGATGGAGACGGTACAGATGATCAAACAGATATATTAGAAAATGTGAGAAAATATATTGCAACAAAGCCTAAATATAAGAGTAAATATTATAATACAGGATATCCAAATGACGAATATGGAGTATGTACAGATGTAGTTGATTTTGGACTATTGGGAGCAGGATATGATTTGCAAGAACTGGTAAATACAGATATTATTGAACACCAATCACAATATAATATAGAAAAAATAGATAAGAATATTGACTTTAGAAGAGTTAGAAATTTAAAAATATATTTTGACAATAATGCAATTTCATTAACAAATGATATTAAAGATTTTAAAGAATGGCAAGGTGGAGATATTATTGTATTTAAAAATCATATAGGTATTATATCTGATAAAAGAAATAAAAATGGGATACCATTTATTATACATCATTCAAACCCATATCAGACATCTTATGAGGAAGATATACTTGAACTTAAAACAGATATTATTGGTCATTATAGAATAAGTTAATAGCATAAAGAATTATTTTATCTTAAGATTGACAAGAAATAAAAAAAGTATATTATTAAAAGAAAACTAATAAAATAGGAGAATGATAATGAAAAATAAATTAAAAATTTTGTTTATAGTAATAATAATAATTATTATTTTAATATTTGCTTATAATATAGCAGAAACAAAGCGAGAAAAGGAAAAAGAAGAAATAAATGCAAATAGAGATGAAGTAATGCAAGAATATTTTGAAAGTAAAGTAATAAAAACTGAAAACAATGTATGTATTTTAGGAAATGTAGAAATAAAAAACAGTGGAAGTATATATATATTTAACGGACAACATTTTGGAGAATATGGATATGAAATACCTGAATATACAAGTGCCATTATTAAAAACAAAAAACAAAAATGTATGGATTATTTTACATTAGAAATGTATGATACAGATTATATTGAAGAAGGAGATTTATTAATTCTTACAGGAGATTTGAACATAAAAGAAGTTGGTGAAAAAGAATTGGATACCAAGGATAATGCAATTGTAGTACTAAAGGCAGATGATTATAATAAAATGAAAAGAAAGTCATTAAGCAGTGAAAATTCACTTATATCACAAGCTTCTATAGGAGAAATTTTTAAAGATAATGAAAATAATATAGAAGAAATATATGTATATTATCATTTAGAAGATAATACAAATTCTGATACAGGATATATTATTCCATTTGTAGTAAGAGCTACAGTTACTGAAAATACTCAGATAATTGGGAATTTAGAAAAGGGAAAAAACATAAATATTACTTATGAAAATACAGAAGTACCATTTGATGATTTAATTATAAAAACAATAGAAAACGAATAATTAAAAATTATAGACAGAGTTAATTCTCTGTCTTATTTGTTCTTCAAAATATTAATAATAATATTAATAACCTCAGACTTCATAACATAATAATCAATTTGAGAATGTTTATGATAAACAACTTCGTGGCATAAATTATCAACAATACCAATAATAATATGTACTTTTTCTCTTAAATGAGAAGGAGTAATATTATTATTTTTTAATAAAGAAACAATCTTTTCAGACATTTCAAACTCATTATTTTTAAAAATTTCAGCAACATCTTCATCAAGATGAGATAAAGCAATAAGTTCTTCATGAGCCTTTTTAGACATAGTATGTTTATTGATAAAACTATCAATAACATTATTTAAAACATTCTTTAAATTTGATATTTCGATTTTTTCATTTTCTAAAATATTAATCATAGGGAACATAATACTATTAGAATATTGTTTAATACCTTCAATTAAAATATCTTTTTTATCTGAAAAATATTGATAAATAATACCAGTTGAAACTCCAGCAGATTCTGCAATTTCTGGAGTAGTAGTATTATAATAACCTTTTTCACAAATTAATTCAAAACCTTTTTCAATTATCTTGTTTCTTTTTTCAATAGACCTTTTTTGAGTTGGAATTCTTATTTCTGACATTAAAAATCACCTCTGTAAAATCAATTATATATTGAAAAAGATAAAAAGTCAATTATAAACATGAAAAATATTTCATATTATATTGACATTTATTCAATAAATTAATATAATGATGACAAATGTGAAATAAGTTTCAGATTAGGTGTATAAAGAAATACTATAAGATAGTAAATATAAATTATACGCCTTAAAGAAAGTAAGGAGGATATATGAAAAAAATAGTAGAATTAAAAAATGTAAGTAAAACTTATAACACAGGAGATACAGAATTTAAAGCATTAGACAATATTGATTTGTCAATAAACAAAGGAGAATTTGTTGTTATATTAGGACCATCAGGAGCTGGTAAATCAACATTATTAAACTTAATTGGAGGAATGGATACACCAACAAGTGGAAGCATCAAAATAGATGGAGAAGAAATTTCAAAATATAATGAAAACCAATTAAGTGAATACAGAGCAGAAAATATAGGATTTATATTTCAATTTTATAACATTTTGCCAACATTAACAGTATTAGAAAATGTGGAATTAATAAAAGATGTTGTAAGAAATGGAAATGATAGTATAGAAGCGATAAAAGCAGTAGGACTTGAAAAGCATATAAATAAATTTCCAAACCAATTATCAGGAGGAGAACAACAAAGAGTATCTATTGCAAGAGCAATTGCAAAAAATCCAAAATTATTATTATGTGATGAACCAACTGGAGCATTAGATTCAAAAACAGGTGTAGAAGTATTAAAATTATTAAAAAAGCAATGTGATGGAAACAATGGAGAAAATACAGTGATAATAGTAACACATAATAGTTTATTTGCAGATATTGCAGACACAGTAATAAGAGTAAAGAACGGAAAAATAGAAAGTGTAACAGCCAACCAAAATTCAAAGAAAATAGAGGAGGTAAGTTGGTAATGAGCAAATTAAATAAAAAAGTATTAAGAGATATAAAACAAAACAAAATGCAATTTTTTAATATTTTTATAATGGTATTTCTAGGTGTATTTGTATTTGCTGGAATACACGCGTATATGGATGGAATGGATGTAAGTGCAAGTAAATACTATGAATCTAATAATTTTGAGGATTTATGGCTTACAGGAGAAAATTTCACAACTCAAGATTTAGAAGATGTAAAGAAAATAAAAAATGTAAAAAATGCTGAAAGACAATTAATAATCAATACAGAACTAGAAAATCATAAAGATGTAACATTAGAGACTGTTTTTATTGAATCAAATGAAATTGCCAAATTGTATGCTATAGAAGGAGAAAAATTTCAAAAAGATAAAAAAGGTGTATGGCTTGATAGTTATTTAGCAAAAAATCTTAATTTAAAAGTTGGAGATGAAATCAGTTTAAAATATAAAGATTACACAATTACAGAGAAAATATTAGGATTAGTTACATCACCAGATTATGTTTATTTTGTAAAAGATGATTCAGCAATATTTCCAACACATAAAGATTATGGATTTGTATATTTATCATCAAATGAATTTCCAATAGAAGGATATGAGATATTTAATCAGATAATAGTAGATGTTGATAATACAGATAAAATAGAAGAAACAAAAGCCAATATTGAAAATAATATAAAATCTGCAATAGCAGTAACAGATAGAGAATCATGTTTTTCTTATAAAGGATATAATTCAGAAATAGAAGAAGGATCAACATATTCAAGTGTATTTACATTATTATTCTTATTTATAGCAATATTATCTGTTGTAACAACAATGAATAGATTTGTAAAAAAGCAAAGAACACAAATAGGAACATTAAAAGCATTAGGGTTTAAAAATGGCAAAATTATAAGACATTATGTAAGTTATGGATTTTACATAAGCTTAATAGCAGCAATATTAGGGATTATTGCAGGAAGATTTATGCTTGGAGGATTTTTCTTAAATATGGAAATGTCATATTTTGAAATACCAGTATATAGTACAATAACAATTCCTGAAGTTTACTATTTAGCAGTAATTGTAGTTATTTTAATAACAGTTGTAACATATTTATCATGTAGAAGAATTTTAAAAGAGCCAGCAGTAGAATCATTAAGAGTTGAAGTGCCAAAAGTAAAAAGTACAAAATTTGATTTAACAACAAAAGGAATATTAAAAAAATCATCTATTTCAACAAGATGGAACTTAAGAGATATAGGCAGAAATAAAAGTAGAAGTATAATGGCAATTGTTGGAATAATTGGCTGTACAATGCTTATAGTATGTGCATTTGGAATGTTAGACACAATGAATTCATATTTGAATTGGGAATTTGATATAATTAATAAATTTGAATATAAAATTTCATTAGCAAATAATTATACAGATGAGGAATTAAAAGCATTAGAAGAAAAATATGGAAATGCAACTAGTCAATCTTTAGGAATAGAATTAAAAATAGATGATAAAAAAGAAACAAACTCAATAGTAGTAAATGATGCAAAAGATTATTTAAAATATACAGATCATAATAAAAACTATATTGATTTAAAAGATGATGGTGTATATATTACAGAAAAATTAGCTGAAAAATATAATTTTAAAATTGGTGATAGCATAACTTGGCATATATTTGGAGATGATACATGGTATACTAGCAAAATAGTAGGATTAAATCGTGACCCACAAAGTCAAATTTTAAATATGACAAAAACATATTATGAAAGTTTAGGACTAAAATATAGAGCAGATTCAATTTATACAAATTCAGATTTAAGTGATGTAAAAACATTAGCAGGTGTAGATACAATACAAAATATATCAAATTTAAAATCTGGAATGGAAAGTATGATGCAAACAGTAAAAACTATGGTTATATTATTGATTGTTGTTTCAACAATATTAGGATTTGTTATTATATATAATTTAGGAATATTGTCATTTACAGAGAAGCAATATCAATTTGCAACATTAAAGGTTTTAGGATTTAAAAATAAACAAATAAAGAAAATTTTCATAAAGCAAAATCTATGGCTTTCAATAATAGGAATAATTATAGGATTACCACTTGGATATTTTATGATAGATTACATATTCAAATCAGCACTTGGAGATAATTATGATTTTTCAGCAACAATTAAATGGATTTCATATTTATGTTCTACAATTGGAAGTTTAATAGTATCACTATTTGTAAATAAAATTCTATCAAGAAAAGTAAATACAATTGATATGGTATCAAGCTTAAAAGGAAATGAATAGAAAAGAGATGAAAAAATGGAACTTGTAGTAGGATTAGCAATACCTTTTTTAGGAACAACATTAGGTTCTGCAATGGTATTTTTCATGAAAAATAAAATGAGTCAAAAAGTAGAAAAAATATTACTTGGATTTGCTTCAGGTGTTATGATTGCAGCATCAATATGGTCTTTATTAATACCATCAATAGATATGGCAGAAAATCAAGGTGTGGTTCCATGGATTCCAGCAACAATAGGATTTTTAGCAGGAATGTTATTTTTATTAATTTTAGATAGTGTTATTCCACACTTACATTTAGAAAGTGATAAGCCAGAAGGAATAAAATCTAAATTAAAGAAAACAACAATGATGGTATTAGCAGTAACATTGCATAATATTCCAGAAGGAATGGCTGTTGGCGTAACATTTGCTGGTGCATTAATTGGAAATACTGGAATTGCAATGACAAGTGCATTCGCTTTAGCAATTGGAATAGCAATACAAAACTTTCCAGAAGGTGCAATTATATCAATGCCATTAAAAAGTGAAGGAGTAACAAAGCCAAAAGCATTTCTATATGGAATGCTTTCTGGAATTGTTGAACCAATTGGAGCAATTTTAACAATATTATTAACAAATATAATAGTTCCAATATTACCATATTTATTGTCATTTGCAGCAGGTGCAATGATATATGTGGTTGTAGAAGAATTAATACCAGAATCACAAGCTGGAGAACATTCAAATATAGGAACTGTTGGGGTTGCAATTGGATTTGTAATTATGATGATTTTAGATGTTGCATTAGGATAACAATGTTGACATTACTTTTAGAAATAATTATAATATGATTGAAAAATGTAAGAAAGGAATGTGATTAAAAATGATTAAATTAGTATTAGTAAGACATGGTCAAAGTATGTGGAATTTAGAAAATAAATTCACAGGATGGACAGATGTTGAATTATCAGAAAAAGGAGTAGAAGAAGCAAAAGAGGCAGGAAAAGTATTAAAAGAACAAGGATTTCATTTTGATTTAGCATTTACATCTGTTTTAAAAAGAGCTGAAAATACACTTGACTACATTTTGAGGGAAATGGGAGAAGAAAATATAGAAATAAAAAGAAGTTGGAAATTAAATGAAAGACATTATGGTGCATTACAAGGACTAAATAAAGACGAAACAAAAGAAAAATATGGTGCAGAACAAGTTCTTTTATGGAGAAGAAGTACAAATGTAAGACCACCAGAATTAGAAGAAGCAGATCCAAGATATCCAGGAAATGATCCAAAATATAAAGATTTAACAAAAGACGAATTACCAAAAACAGAGAATTTAATAGATACAATTAAAAGAGTTGTTGAATATTGGGATTCAGACATTAAACCAGAATTAGAAAAAGGAAAAAAGGTTATTATAGCAGCACATGGAAATAGTTTAAGAGGACTTATAAAATATCTAGATAACATGAGTGATGAGGATGTTATAAAACTAGAATTACAAACAGGAAATCCAATTTGCTATGAATTAGATGATAATTTAAAACCAATTAGACATTATTATTTAAAAGAACAAAAATAATAAATTGTATATAAAATAAAATTTAGTGAGATAATAGTTGAAAAAGGATAATTTTTGTGATATAAAGTTTGTAGTACAAAATACTAAATTTTATTAAAAGGTAGGTAGTAAAGATGAATAATGAAATGTATGAAATTATGAAAGACAAAAGAGGATTTATTGCAGCATTAGACCAAAGTGGTGGAAGCAGCAGTAAAACATTAAAAGCTTATGGGATACCAGAAACAGCTTATAGTACTGAAGAAGAAATGTTTGATTTAATACATGAAATGAGAAAAAGAGTATTTACAAGTAAATCATTTACAAATGAACATATAATTGGAGCAATATTGTTTGAAAAAACAATGCTTTCAAAAGTAAATGGAGAATTTACAGCAGACTATTTATGGAATGAAAAGAAAATAGTATCATTCTTAAAAGTTGATAAAGGATTAGCAGAACAAAATAATGGTGTTAAATTAATGAAACCAATTCCAGAACTTGAAACAGAATTAAAAGAAGCAGTAGAAAAACATGTATTTGGAACAAAAATGAGATCAGTAATTTATGAACCAAATGTAGAAGGAATAAAAGCAATAGTTGCACAACAATTTGAATTTGCAAAAATAATATGTGATGCTGGATTAGTTCCAATTATTGAACCAGAAGTAGATATAAATGCTCCTGAAAAAGAAAAATGCGAGGAAATATTAAAAACAGAAATAATTGAAAAATTAAAAACATGGAATAAAGAAGATAAAATTATGTTTAAATTCACAATTCCAACAGTTGCAAATCATTATCTAGATTTATATGATTATGAATGTGTTGTAAGAATAGTAGCACTTTCAGGTGGATATGATATAGATAAAGCAGTTGAATTACTTGCTAAAAATAATAGAATGATTGCAAGTTTCTCAAGAGCATTATTACAAGATTTAAATGCAAATCAATCACAAGAAGAATTTGACCAAAAATTACATGATGTAATAGTTAAAATTTATGATGCTTCAATATCATAGGATTTAAACAAAAAAGTTATTATTTTTGAGAATATAACTCAAAAATGATAGCTTTTTTGTTTGTTATAAAAATTATTCAATTAGTTGAAAATTATGAGTAATTGTGTTATATTAAAAAAGAAATAATATCAAATTAAGATAAAATAGAAAGAAGAAAACATGAAGAAAAATATAGGAAAATTTATAAAAAATAATTGGAGATGGATGTTATTATTTATATGTCTAATAACTTTTTTGGCATTAGCAGAAGATGTGTTTCATCATGAAATAATGAATGGAGATATAGTAGGATATAATATTATATCAAAGCTTTTTAAATTTAATATATCGACACCAATTGCTAAATTTATAACAAATTTTGGAGGTGCAATATTTGTTATAGTATTAACAATAATATTATTTTTCACTATTAAAGATAAGAAAATAGGTGCATCGATAGTAGCAAATTTAGGAATTGTAACAATATTAAATCAAATTTTAAAGTTTATAATGCAAAGACCACGTCCAACTGGACTTAGAATTATAGAAGAAACAGGCTATAGTTTTCCATCCGGACATTCTATGGTTAGTTTAGCATTTTATGGATATTTAATATATTTGATTTATAAATATATTGAAAATAAACATTTAGAAAGAATTTTAATTACATTATTAAGTCTTTTAATTTGTATTATAGGAGTAAGTAGAATATACCTAGGGGTTCATTATACAAGTGATGTACTTGGAGGATTTTTAATAGCAACAGCATATCTTGTAATATATATTGAATTAATAAATAAATTTGTATTGGAGAAAAATAAAGATGGTGGAAAAGAGTAAAAATGTAATAAGTAGTTTTAAATATGCTTTTCAAGGAATATTTTCAGCAGTTAAGTCTGAAAGAAACTTAAAAATACATATTTCAATAATGCTTTTAGTAATAATTGCTGGAATAATTTTAAAGATTAGTAAAATAGAATGGATAGTATGTATTATATTATTTGGATTAGTAATTGGCGGAGAAATGTTAAATAGTGCGATTGAAACTGTTGTGGATATAGCAATGCCAAAAATAAATCCAAATGCAAAATTTGCAAAAGATGTTGCTGCTGGTGCAGTTTTAGTTTTTGCAATTTCATCAGCAATTATAGGATGCATAATATTTGTTCCTAAGATTATAGGTCTATTTGTAAAATAATATTAAAATGAGGTAATAAAAATGTCAAATGTATGTGATTATGTCAGATGGAGAGGAGATATAGACTTAAAACAATCAGAATTTAATGAAATTGATAATTTAATTTTATCAAGATTTTCATATTTTCCATTTGATAATATAATAAAAGATAATGAAGTTGTAACAATAAAAGAATTAGGTGAAAGATTTATAAAACAAGACATAAAAAAAATGACTATATTATGGAAAGATGATGTAGAATTATTTCCATTAATGAGTGAATCTAAAAGATTTGGTGAAATGAAAGCAACTAAATTTGTAAACAAGGTAGAAGTTGAAAATGAAAAACAATTTTCAGCAATTACAATTATAATGCCAGATGATACATTATATGTTTCATTTAGAGGGACAGATAATACAATAGTAGGTTGGAAGGAAGATTTTAATATGAGCTTTAAAAGCCATATTGCATCACAAATATCTGCAAAAGAATATTTAGAGATGATAGCTCAATTATATCCAACACAAAAACTACGAATTGGTGGTCATTCTAAAGGTGGAAACATAGCTATTTATGCTGCAACTTTTGTTAATAATGAAATAAGAGATAGAATAATTAATGTATATAATAATGATGGACCAGGATTTTGTGAAGATGTAATAAAAACATATGAATATGAGCAGATGGTAAAAAAGGTACATACTTATATCCCACAATCATCTATAATAGGAAGATTAATGAACCATAAAGAGAAATATACAATTGTAAAAAGTACTCAAAAGGGTATAATGCAACATGATTTATATAGTTGGCAAGTATTAGGAAAAGAATTTATAACATTACCACAAGTTACAAACGAAAGTGAATTTATAGACAAAACTATAAAAGAATGGTTGGAAAGTGTAGAACCATCAAAACGAGAACAAGTTATAGATGTTGTATTTGAAATTTTAAAAACAACAGAAGCACAAACTATGAAGGAATTAAAGAAAAATTGGTTTTCAAATGTAAAAACAATTTTAGCAAATTATAAAAATATAGACCCTGATACAAAAGAAATGATTGGTCAAACTGCAAATGCATTAATTAAAATTGCAAAAAACAACTTGTTTGAATAAAAAATTCGTATGAAAAATAGAGACACAGCCAAAGGAGTTAAATAATAATGCAAAATAAAAATACACAAGAATTTGATGGGATTATAAAAGATATTGTAAGTAATCCTAAAGTACAAGAAATGAAAAAATATAGACAACACTATGAAACTAGTACATTTGATCATTGCTATATGGTTTCATATTATTGTTATAGAGTTTGCAAAAAATTAAGATTAGATTATAAATCAGCTGCTCGAGCAGGAATGTTACATGATTTCTTTTTATATGATTGGAGAATAAAAAATGGAAGAAAAGGCTTACATGCGTTTACACACGGAAAAACAGCATGCAAAAATGCTTGTGAATTATTTGATTTATCTGAAAAAGAAAAAGATATGATTATAAAACACATGTGGCCAGTATCTCCACAAATACCAAAATCTACAGAAGGATTTATTTTAACAATAGTAGATAAACATTGTGCATTAATGGAATCAATAACATCATTAGCAAAAAGTATGAAAAGAAAAAAGGTATGGAGATATGCTTATATATTATTTGGATTTATAATATTAAAAATCCATAGAGGTAATAGTTAAGGGAGAAATAATGAAAAAAATAAATATATTAAATTATAGATATGAAATAATAATTTTTGTTGTAGATGCTATATGTATGATTTTAGAACTAATTGCTTCAAGATTATTATCTCCATATTTTGGAAGCTCAAATATTGTATGGACTAGTGTTATTGGAATAATATTGCTAAGTAGTAGTCTTGGAAATTATATTGGAGGAAAAATAGCAGATAGAGAAAATAAAGAAAAAAATTTAAAAATTATTTTAATGTTATCATCTGTATTTATAATGGTAATACCATTTTTACAAAAAGATATCATAGGAGTAGTATCTAGTATTATAAAAAATATAAAAGCAGGAGCAATTTTATCTACTATTTTAATATTTTTTATACCATCATTATTTATGGGAACATTAACTCCAATAATATTACGTTTAAAACTCAAAGAGATAGAAAACGCAGGAAAAGTATCAGGTAAAGTAAATGCAATTGCTACAATTGGTGGTATTGTTGGAACATTTCTTGGAGGTTTTGTATTAATTCCGAATTTAGGAAGTTTAAACATTTTATTTATTTTAGCAATAATGACAGCTTGGTTAATCCCATTAGTAAATTGTAAAATAAAAGAAAAAAGTTCAATTTTTGTAATTTGGATTACTATATTTTCAGTCATATCAATTAATTTATATACAATTAATAATAATAAAATTGGAAAACATGTACTTGATAAAACATCTAGTGATTATGTAAGTTATGATACGCAATATGGAAGAGTATTAATTTATAATTCTCAACTAAATGATAAAAATGTAAGAATTTTAAATATAGATAGTGGATTTGAATCTGCTACTTATACAGATGATGATATGGTTAATGAATTAGTATTTAGTTATACGAAATACTATGATTTAATGTTTAATGCTAATATTGAAATACAAAATACATTACTAATTGGTGGAGCAGGATATTCATATCCTAAATATTATATAAGCCATTATTTGAATAAAAATATTGATGTTGTTGAAATTGATGATAAAATAACTGAAATTGCAAAAAAATATTTTTATTTGAATAAATTAATTGAAGATTACAATTTGAATGAAAACAAAAGATTAAATTTAATTCATGATGATGGAAGAACATATTTAAATAATAATACAAAAAAATATGATGCCATACTAAATGATGCTTTTTCAGGAAACACACCGGCAAAGACATTAACTACACTTGAACATAATATGAATATAAAAAAATCATTAAATGATGAAGGAGTATATTTAACAAATATAATTTCTTCTTTAGAAGGAAAAAATTCAAAATTTTTAAGAGCAGAAGTAAATACATTAAAACAAATTTTTAAAAATGTTTATGTTGTTCCATGTACAACAGAACTTCAAGAAGATATGATACAAAATAACATGGTAATTGCAACAGATTCTGACTTGAAATTTGATGGAGCTTATGATTTAAATATAACAGAAGATGAAATAATATTAACAGATGATTATTGCCCTATAGATACATTAATACCAGAAGATATCTAATAAAGGAGAGAAAAAATGAAAAAAATAATTGGAAGAATTATTATAATTGCTCCTGCAATAATATTACAAATCTTATGGATGAATTATATATATAATTCATTAAATGATTCAGCAATTATTGAACTATTATTAACAATATTAGCTTTTTTGTTTGTATTATATATTATTACAAGTAGAACTGAACCAGCATATAAAATGTTATGGTTACTTACAATGTTGACAGTTCCGATTTTTGGAGCAACTTTATATATTTTTATTGGGAATAAAAGGACAACAAAATCTATAAATAAAAAGTTAATTAAGTCAAAAAAAGATATGAATTATAAAATCATACAAGATGAGAATTGTTTGAATTCATTAAAAAATGATAATTTGAGACTTTATCAAACTTTAAAAAACATAAATACACATACAGATTTTGCAATTTATAAAAATGAAAGTGTAACATATTACAAGTTGGGAGATGAGATGTTTCCAGATATATTGGATGAGTTAAAAAAAGCTCAAAAATATATTTTTTTGGAGTATTTTATTATAGAGCCTGGAATTTTTTTAAATAGTATTGTTGAAATTCTTGAACAAAAAATCAAACAAGGTGTTGATGTAAGATTAATTTATGATGATTTTGGTAGTTTACCAACTTTTTCACAAAAAAATGTAAAAGTTTTAAAATCAAAAGGAATTAAATGTATCGCGTTTAACCCACTATTTTTTATAAGAGGGGCTTTAAATAATAGAGATCACAGAAAAATACTAGTTATTGATGGGAATGTTGCATTTAGTGGAGGAATAAATTTAGCAGATGAATATATAAACAAAATAAATAAATATGGACATTGGAAAGATATTGGATTTAAAATAACAGGAGAGTCAGTAAAAAGTTATAATTATATGTTTATTGAATTTTGGAATGCAATTTCAAATGATAAAATATTACTTAATGTAATTGATGACACAAAAAAATCTCAAAATGAAGATGGATATATTTTAAGCTATTATGATTCACCAGCATATAAAGAACCTATTTCTAATAATTTATATATTGATTTATTGTCACAAGCTGTAGATTATGCATGGTTTTATACTCCATATTTAATATTAGGAGATTTCTTAAAAGAAGCTATAATAAAAGCTGCAGAAAGAGGAGTAGATGTAAGAATATTTGTTCCAGGAATACCAGATAAAAAGATTGTATATAGGTTATCAAAAAGTTATTATTATCCATTAATAAAAGCAGGAGTTAAAATATATGAATATACACCAGGATTTTTACATGCTAAAGCCTGTTTAATAGATGATAAAGTTGGAACAATTGGAACTGTAAATTTAGATTATAGAAGTTTATTTTTACATTTTGAATGTAATTCGGTTTTCTATAAATCTTCAGTTTTAAAATGTTTAAAGAATGATTTCGTGGAAACAAAAAGAAAATGTAAAGAAATAAAAGAAGAAAATATAAATAAAAAGTTTTTACATCGTACACTTGATGCTATTTTAAGAATATTTGCACCACTTTGTTAATTAAAAATGAAATAATTTTTAGGAGGAATAAAAATGTCTTTTTTAGGAAATTTATTATGGTTTATATTTGGAGGATTTATTAGCGGAATTTCATGGTGGATATCTGGAGTTATTTGGTGTATAACAATTATTGGTATTCCTTATGGAAAACAATGTTTTAAATTTGCAAGCCTAGCATTTGCACCTTTTGGAAAAGAAATTGAATATGGTGGAGGCGTACCATCTTTATTTGCAAATATAATATGGATTATATTTTTTGGTATACCAATGGCAATAGAAAATCTTGTATGTGGATGTATGTGGTGTATAACAATTATAGGAATACCTTATGGAATACAATTCTTTAAAATAGCCAAATTGTCATTGATGCCATTTGGAGCAAAAATCGTATAAATAAAACATTTATACTTGAATTTAAAATAGTTGTATGTTACAATTGTTATTGTCTTAATAAAGTATTTTGAAGACAGCACGAACAACCACATTTGAGATAATAGAGGAGAGAGAAATGAACGCTGATCATATTGAATGGTGTACTTATGTTGAAGAAAATCCGGATTTTAACAAAGAGCTGGAATTCTTGGAATGGCAGAGTATTCCTGGTGGTGGATTTGGAAGAATAGACGTTTGTTCTATATTTAGAAGCATCATTTTTGCTCAAGCTAAAATTTCAGAGAATATGTTCAAAATTTCTTTTGATGAGGCTTGTGAACAATTGCAATTGAGAAACAATGAGAAGTTTTATGAAAGACTGGAAGCAGCCTTTAAAGAAGTGCCTTTTGGCTTAGGAATTAAGCGTTCTGAACTCGAAAAAATTGTATGTGCAATCGAAGTTCCTAAAGTGTTGAGATAACATAATTGGAATTACAATAGTCTTGGAGGAGATGAAATTACATTTCCCTCAAGGCTATTTTTTTGAAAAAAATCATTTTTTTGATTGACAAAAAATTTCTATAACGATATAATAGATAGGTTGGCAAAAAAGTCGGTAAGAGAAAAAGAAAGAGGGATGAAAAAATGGAACAAGAAGAAAATATACTTGGAAAAGAAAAAATAGGAAAATTAATCAGAAAATTTTCAATACCTTGTATAATATCAATGTTGGTAAATTCATTATATAATATAGTTGACCAAATATTTATTGGACAAGGTGTTGGATATTTAGGAAATGGAGCAACAAATGTAGTATTCCCATTAGTAATGATAGGACTTGCATTTTCATTAATGTTTGGGGATGGAGCTTCAGCATATTTAAGTTTAAAACTTGGAGAGAAAAAGAAAAAAGAAGCGGAAACAGGAATTGGTAATGGAATAATGTTATCAACAATTGTTTCAATATTATTTTGTGCAATAACATTAATATTTTTACCTCAATTCTTAAAAATATTTGGATGTACAGAAAATCTAAAAAGTTATGCAATGGCTTATGGAAGCATAATAGCAATTGGATTTCCTTTTTCAATGATAGGAACAACATTAAACTCAATAATCAGAGCAGATGGAAGTCCAAAATATTCAATGTTTAGTATGGTTTCAGGAGCTATATTAAATACAATATTAGATCCAATATTTATATTTGTATTTAACAAAGGTGTTGAAGGAGCAGCAATAGCAACAGTAATTAGTCAAATATTAACATTTATATTAAATGTTGCTTATGTAAAAAAATTCAAATCAATAAAATTAACAAAACAATCTTTAAAATTAAAAGCAAATGTATGTAAAAAAATTGCAATGCTTGGAATTAGCAGTTTTATAACACAAATGAGTATAGTATGTGTTATGACAGCTGAAAATAATTTACTTGGAAAATATGGAGCAGATAGTAAATATGGTGCAGAAATTCCTATTACAGTATTAGGAATTGTAATGAAAATAAATCAAATATTAAATAGTATAATAATAGGAATTGCAGCAGGAAGTCAACCAATATTAGGATATAATTATGGTGCTAAGAAATATGATAGAGTAAAGAAGACTTTAAAAATTGTGTTAGGTTCAAGTGTTGTTATTAGTGCAATAGCATTTATACTATTCCAAACTATTCCAGATAAATTAATATTAATATTTGGTAGTGGTGATGAAAACTACATGGAATTTGCATGCTTGGCATTTAGAACATATTTACTATTATGCATATTTAATGGTGTTCAAATACCATCAGGAATATTCTTCCAAGCAATTGGAAAAAGCACAAAGAGTGCAATATTATCACTTTCAAGACAAATTGTTATATTAATACCATCAATGATAATATTAAGCCATATATATGGAATAATGGGAGTATTAAGTGCAGGACCTGTTGCTGATGGATTAGCATTTATATTAGCAGTTGTTTTATTGGTAAAAGAAACAAGAAGTTTAAAAGAGGAAAAATCTGATGAAGAAAAAATATCTAATATCAAAACAATTGAAGAAAAAAATACAAGTATACCAGTTATAATTACAATTGCAAGAGAATATGGATCTGGTGGAAGATATATAGGAAAGCTTGTTGCAGAAAAACTTGGAGTTAAGTTGTATGATAAAGAGTTTATAGAGAAAATGGCAGAAGATACAGGTTTATCAGAAGAATATATTAAAGAAAATGAGCAAAAAAGAAATGTTCTAGATGTATTTAATAATGGATATTATGCAGGGTTAAACAATGCAGATGAATTATTTATTAAAGAATCAGAATTTATAAAAAAAGTTGCTAGTGAAGAATCATGCATAATAGTTGGAAGATGTGCTGATTTTATATTAAAGGATAATAAAAATACAGTAAAAATATTTATAAATAGTTCTATGGAAAACAAAGTTAAAAGGGCTACTGAATTTTATCATTTAAATAAAGAAAATGCAGAAAAAGAAATTGATAGAATAAATAAATTAAGAGCAAATCATTATAAATATTATACTGAAAAAGATTGGAAAGAACCATCAAATTATGATATTTGTATTAATAGTGATGCAATCGGAATTGATAATGCTGTTAATTTAATATGTGATATGGTAAAAAACAATATACCAATTACATCAAAATAAAATAATTGACAATTTTATGTAAATATGCTACAATTATATTGATGTTTACTTTTGGAATCTCCATACAGTATACATCTTCGCCATTCACATCTTAGAAAAGAATTCCTAATTAACATTTTAAATGGGAATTCAAATGGAGGACAATGCAATGATCGATTACACCAAGTGCAAGACCTGTGACCTGCCTAAGCTGGAAGCGGTAAAGCTGTTCAAACAGCTCAACGGCGAGAGGATTACCATCAATGGTTTCGGTGTTGGTGGTTGCACTCCCGAGATCGTCATCAAGACTGATGTTGAGCCTCGCGACCTCATCTATCCTGATGGCTGGTACTACGCGAAGGGTACCTTCCGCAACAAGCATACCAGCACGACTGGCATCTACGAAGAGGTCAGCATGCTGACTAGGGCTGGTGAGTCCTGGGCAAGCAAGGCCAAGTACAGCACTCGTGAAATCTAATTAGTTAGCAGAAGAGGGCTTCTCTCCTTTAAAGGAGAGAGGCCCTTTTCGTATTGAAAATAAGCAGTTTATTGAAAACTGTTTATTTTTATGTTATAATGCAAACATAATTTTTTAAGATAAAAAGGAGAATAAATGAAAAAAAGAATATTTACAGGCAATTATGATGAATGTAAAATTGGAAATTTAATTTCAATTTCTGGTGATAGAGGAAAGAGTATTGGATTTACAGGAAAAGCAATACCACAATTAGCACCCAAAAGAGCATTTTGGGAAATTTGGCATGATAATATTGGAAAAATTCCAGAAGAACAAAATAATAGATATTATATAGAAGAATATTATAAACAAGTATTATCAAAAGTTAATATAGAAGAATTGTTAAAAGATGAAAAAAATCCAATTTTATTATGTTACGAAAAAGAGGGACAGTTTTGTCATAGACATATTTTAGCTGAATTTATACATTTAAAGTATGAAATATATGTTCCAGATATTTCGATAGGTAATGATTTAGAAATAGTCGAACATAAAAAACCAGAATATATAAAAAGAATATTGCAAGAAATCATAAAAAAAGAAGTTGAAAGATAAACTAATAATAGGGAGATGATTATTATAATGGCTGAAAAATTAGATGTATATAATTATAAAAGAATAAAAACAGGCAAAATTATAGAAAGAGGAGAAAAAATAGGAGTTGATGAAGATGACTATATTTTAGCTGTTCAATGTTGGATAATAAATCCAAAAGGAGAAATTCTTTTAACAAGAAGAAGATTAGATAAAGGTTATGGTGGAATGTGGGAACCAACAGGTGGACTTGCTCAAAGTGGCGAAACAAGTATACAAGCTGCACAAAGGGAACTAAATGAAGAAATTGGAGTGAATGTATCAGAAAAAGAATTGAATTTTATAAAAGAAAAAATAGATAGTAGTGATATGTGCAAGGTATTTAGAGATGTATATGTTATAAAAAAAGATATAAAGATAAATGAATTTAGGTTCAATGACGGTGAAGTAATTGATGTAAAATACATTAGTATAGAAAAGTTAGGTGATATGATTCGAAAGAAAGAGAGTTTTGAATGGTTGACTTATTTTATTAATTTGTATAAAGAAATTAAATAATAATTTTCAATAAAATTTCAATATTCAGATATTAAAATAAGAATGGTGATAAAATGAAAATATTAATAATAGAAGATGAATATAGTCTAGCAGATGCAATAGCAGAAGCATTAAAAAAAGAAAAATTTACAACAAATATAATAACAGACGGAGAAGAAGGAGAAAACGAAGCATTAACAAATGTATATGATTTAATTCTTTTAGACATAATGTTGCCAAATAAAGATGGTTTTAAAATATTAAATGACTTAAGAACAGAAAAGATAGATACACCAATTATAATATTAACTGCAAAATCAGAAATAAATGACAAATTAAATGGATTAGAAAATGGTGCAGATGATTATATAACAAAACCATTTCACATTAAAGAACTAGTAGCAAGAGTAAAAGTAGTATTAAAAAGAAAAGTAAATATTGAAAATACAGATATTTTAGAATATGATGATTTAAAATTAGATATAAGAACTGGAAAAATGAATGCAAATGGGAATGAAATATCAATAAATGGAAAAGAACTAGATTTACTAGAAACATTATTGTTAAATAAAACCCAAATAGTTAATAGAGAAATTTTAGCAAATAAAATTTGGGGATATGATAGTGAAGCTGAATATAATAATGTAGAAGTATATATGTCATTTTTAAGGAAAAAGCTAAAACTTATAAAATCTAATGTAAAAATTAAGGCTATTAGAGGAATTGGATATAAATTGGAGGCAGAAAATGATTAAAAAATTAAGTAAAAGAATATGTTGGATTATCACAATAACTTTAAGTATAATTGTCCTTGGAATTATATTATTATTTACAATTTTAAATTATAGAAACACAATAAATACAGCAACAATAATGATGGATAGATTTTCCAATAGAGATATAAAAAAGAATGTAGATGAAAATGAAGAAATTGGAGAAGACAAGCCAATTATCGAAGGTGTCTATTATGTACAAATAGATGACTCACATGTTATCTCAAATCCGAATATAACTCAAGACAAAGCAATAGAAGAATATGCATTAAAAGTAAGTCAAAAACACAATGAAAGTGGAATCATAGGAAATTACATATATAAAGTGAGAAGAATAAAAGGAAATCAAATAAATGTAATGCTAATGGAAAATGAAGAAGCAATTTCACATTCACAAAAAATAATAATAACAGCAATTATAATTTCAGGAGTATCATTAATAATCATATATATAATAGCAAAAAAAATATCAAGATTTATAGTACAACCTGTAGAAGAAACATTTGAAAAACAAAAACAATTTATATCAGATGCATCACATGAACTAAAAACACCACTTGCAATAATAGAAGCAAATGCAGATGTATTAGAAAGTGAAATTGGTAAAAATAAATGGATGGACTATATTCAAAATGAAATACAAAGTATGGATAAATTAATAAATGAATTGTTATTACTTACTAAAATTGAAAATGTTGATAATATACAAGAAAGAAAAATTTTTGACGTTTCAAAAGAAACAGAAATGACAATTTCAATGTTTGAAAGTATGGCTTATGAGAAAAGTGTAAAATTAAGTAGTAAAATTCAAGAAAATATTATGATAAATGGAAATAAAGAAGACATAGAACATATATTATCAACATTAATAGATAATGCAATAAAACATACAGAGGCAGGAAATGATGTTATTGTTGAATTATCTAAAGAAAAGAATGAATTAATAATTCAGGTAAAAAATAAAGGAAAAGAAATACCTGAAGAAGAAAGAGAAAAAATATTTGAAAGATTTTATCGTATAGATAAGTCAAGAAATAGAAATGAAAAAAGATATGGTTTAGGTCTTGCAATAGCAAAATCAACTGTGAAAAAATATAATGGAAATATTAAAGTATTATATAAAGATGGATTTACAATCTTTAAAGTTAATTTACAAATTCAATAAATTTGGTACAAAAATTAGTTTTTTAATGTATAAGAGAAAGCATCTAAATGTTAGAAAAAAATTTCTACATTAAGATGCTTTTTTCAATAATTCTTCAATCTTCATGTATTATATTAAAACAAGATTAAGGAGCAAGGCCAAATAAGCTTCAAAAGAAAGGAATGTGAAAAATGTATATTTTAAAAAACAGTTTAATTTCAATCGCAAGAAACAAAGGAAGGAATATCTTAATAGGTATAATTATTTTAGTTATAGCATGTGCATCAACAGTAACATTGGCAATAAGAAATACAGCCAATAACCTTGTAAAAGATTATGAAGAATCACATGACATAACAGGAACAATTTCATTTGATAGAGGACAGTTATCAAATAACTTTAAAGGTGGAGAAGATGCACAAAAAAGTAATATAGAAGCATTTAACAATATAGAATCAATTACTTTAGATGATGTAGAAAATTATGGAGATAGTGAATATTTAAAAGGATATTATTATTTATATGCAACATCTTTAAACAGTGATACTTTAACAAAAGCAACAGACTCTTTTGAATATGAAGTTGAAGATAGAGAAACAACAACAACTTCTACAAGTACAACAACAGGCGGAAATAGTGACGGAATGGGAAGAGGCCCAGGAGGCGGAGAAGATAGACATACAATAACAAATAATAATACAACAACAATAATAACAAAATCAAAAGAAAAATTTGAAAGTTCAAAAAACTTAACAGGTGATTTTGAATTAGATGGATATTCTTCTTATGATGCAATGACAGAATTTGTGAATGGAACATATCAAATAACAGATGGAGAAATTATATCAGATTTTGAAAGTCAAGAATGTGTTATAAGTTCAGAACTTGCAACATTAAATGAAATAACAGTTGGTCAAACAATAACATTAAAAAATCCAAATACAGAAGCAACTTATGAGTTTGTTGTAAAAGGAATTTATAAAGATAATTCAGATTCAAATGATTCATCAAGTATGTATTCAAAATCAGCAAATAAAATAATAACAGGAAGTAAAGTAATAGAAAATTTAGTTGCAGATGATAGTACATTAGTAACAACAATTACACCAACATTTATTTTAAAAGATAAAGATTCAGTAGAAAACTTTACAACAGAAATAAAAGAAAAAGGTTTAAGTGAATATTATACACTAAATACAAATGTAGAAGAATTAGAAAGTGCAACAAAATCTATAGAAAATGTAAAAACATTTGCAACAACATTTTTATTAATAATGTTAGCAATATCAGCAGTAGTATTATTTGTAATAAATATGATAAACATTAGAGAAAGAAAATATGAAATTGGAGTATTTAGAACAATTGGTGTAAGTAAATTCAAATTAACACTTCAATTCGCATTAGAAATTCTAATAGTAAGTGTTGTAATGTTAGGAATTGGAGCAGTATGTGGATCATTTTTAGCTAAACCTGTTGGAAATATGTTATTAGAAAATGAAATACAATCTGTTCAAGAAGAAACAGAACAAATATCAAATAATTTTGGTAAAGGTGGACCAATGGATATGAATTTTGGAGGAACAGTTAATGTTCAAACAATAGATACAATTAATGCAGTTGTTGATATTACAGTTGTGGCACAATTATTGGGAATAGGATTAGCATTAATGTTAGTAAGTAGTTTAGCATCAATGATAAGTATTCAAAGATTTTCACCACTAACTATATTGAAAGAGAGGTCATAATTTATGAGTATATTAAAATTAGAAAATGTTGGGTACAGATATAAAGATGCTCCAAAAGATAGTTATGTTTTCAAAAATGTTAATTATGAGTTTGAACAAGGAAAAATGTATGCAATAAAAGGAAAGAGTGGAAGCGGAAAAACAACATTATTATCACTTATTACAGGATTAGAGAAATGTACAGATGGAAAGGTTCTATATGATGGAAAAGATTTAAAGAAAATGAATTTAGACACATATAGAAATACAGATATTGGAATTGTATTTCAAAGCTATAATTTATTACCAAGTTTAACAGCAATAGAAAACATTGTTCTTTCAATGGATATAAGTAAAGTTAAAGTAAATAATAAAAAAGAAAAGGCTTTAAGTTTAATGAAAAGTGTTGGATTATTAGAAGATCAAGCAAAAAGAAAAATATTAAAATTATCAGGTGGAGAGCAACAGAGAATAGCGATTGCAAGAAGTTTATCTTATGAGCCTAAAATAATTATTGCAGATGAGCCAACAGGAAATTTGGATAAAGATACAGAAAATGATATTTTAAATATTTTTGAACATCTTGCTAAAGATGAAAATAAATGTATTATAATTGTAACACATTCACAAAATGTTTGTGATAGAGCAGATATTGTTTATGAATTGAAAAAATAAAAATAAAAAGCAGATAATTATAGTATTGATAATTATCTGTTTTTATGATATAAAAGAATTCGATAGGAGAAGTTTTATGAAAAAAATAATTGTTATTGGAAGTCCAGGAGCAGGTAAAAGTGTGTTCTCACGAAAGTTAAAAGAAAGTACAAATATACCATTATATCCTATAGATATGATGTATCATAACAAAGATGGTACACATATTACACAAGAAGAATTAAAAGCAAAATTAGAAAATATTTTTAAAGAGGATAAATGGATTATAGATGGAAATTATCAGAAAACGTTAGAAATGAGACTGAAAGAATGTGACACGGTTTTTTTATTAGACTTTACAACTGATGTTTGTATAAAAGGAGCTAAAGCTAGAATAGGAAAAAAGAGAGAAGATTTACCTTGGGTAGAAGAAAAATTTGATGAGAAGTTCGAGCAAAGCATTATAAAATTTTCAGAAGAAAAACTACCACAAATATATGAATTATTAAATAAATATAAAGAAAAATTAAATATTTTTGTATTTAAAACTAGAGAAGAAGCAGATACTTATATAGAGAATTATAAAACTAAAAAAATTATGTAAAATGTATATGTGATATAAAAAATGTAATAAAAATGTAATAAAACATCAAAGTAAATAAATTAGCATATTTCAAAAATTTGAATAAAACTTTTTTGAAAACTGTTGCAATTGCAACAGTTTTTTGCTTACTAAAAATATATTATAAAGACATCTTAGAAAAAAGAAGGGAAAAAACTTATGAAAATTATAAAAAGAGACGGAACAATAGTTGAATTCAATGCTGAAAAAATAAAAATTGCAATACAAAAAGCAAATAAAGAAGTTCAAAAGAAAGAAAGAGCATCTGAAGAAGAAATTCAAGACATAATAGATTACATTGAAGATCTAAAAAAAGCAAGAATATTAGTAGAAGATATACAAGACATTATAGAGCAAAAACTAATGGAAATAGGAAAATACCATTTAGCAAAAAAATATATAACATATCGTTATACAAGAGAATTAGTTAGAAAAGCAAATACAACAGATCAATCAATAAAAGAACTAATTGAAGGTGAAAGTGAATACTGGAATAACGAAAATTCAAATAAAAATGCTAAAGTAGTTACAACACAAAGAGACTATTTAGCAGGAATAACAAGTACAGATATAACAAGAAGATTTTTGTTACCAGAAGATATTGTAAAAGCACATGATGAAGGAATAATACATTTTCATGATGCAGACTATTTTGCACAAAATGCTTTACACAATTGTGACTTAATAAACATTGAAGACATGTTACAAAATGGAACAAATATAAATGGAGTAATGATAGAAAAACCACATAAATTTATAACAGCAATGACTATAGCAACACAAATAATAACAGCTGTTACATCTAGTCAATATGGTGGAGCGACAGTAACAATGACACATTTAGCACCATTTGTAAGAGATAGTTACAATTTATATTTAAAAAAATATCAAGATAGAAAATTATCTAAAGAGCAATGTGAACAATTTGCAAAAGAAGATTTAGCAAAAGAAATAAAAGATGGAGTTCAAACATTCCAATATCAAATAAATTCTATGACAACAACAAATGGGCAATCTCCTTTCTTAAGTGTATGTTTATATTTAGGTGAAACAACAGAATATAAAAGAGAACTTGCAATGATAATAGAAGAAATTTTAAAACAAAGAATAGTTGGAATGAAAAATGAAAAAGGTGTATATATTACTCCAGCATTTCCAAAATTATTATATGTTCTTGAAGAAGATAATATCCATGAAGATAGTCCATATTGGTATTTAACAGAATTAGCAGCTAAATGTACTGCTAAGAGAATGGTTCCAGATTATATATCAGAAAAGAAAATGAAAGAAATGAAAATTGACAAAAATGGTAATGGAAATTGTTATCCATGTATGGGATGTCGATCATTCTTAACACCTTATGTAGATCCAAAAACAAATAAATCAAAATATTATGGAAGATTTAACCAAGGTGTTGTTACAATTAACTTAGTTGATGTAGCATTATCATCTGGAAAAGATAAAGAAAAGTTCTGGAAAATATATGATGAAAGACTAGAATTATGCCATAGAGCATTACAATTAAGACATGAAAGATTAGCAAGAGCTACAAGTGACGTAGCACCTATTTTATGGCAATATGGTGCACTTGCAAGACTTCCAAAGGGAGCAAGTATACATGAATTATTACATAATGGATATTCAACAATTTCATTAGGATATGCAGGTTTATATGAATGTGTTAAATATATGACAAATCAAAGCCATACAGATAATGGAGCTGGAAAAGAATTTGCACTTGAAGTAATGAAAAAATTAAATGAAAAATGTAATGAATGGAAAGAAAAAGAAAATATTGATTATAGTGTATATGGAACACCAATAGAATCAACAACATATAAATTTGCAAAATGTTTAAGACAAAGATTTGGAACAATAAAAGGAATAACAGATAGAAATTATATAACAAATTCATATCATGTTCCTGTATTTGAGGAAATAGACGCATTTTCTAAATTAAAATTAGAAAGTGAATTCCAAAAATTAAGCCCAGGTGGAGCAATATCTTATGTTGAAACACCAAATTTACAAAATAATATAGATGTTGTATTAGAAATCATAAAATTTATTTATAATAATATAATGTATGCAGAATTAAATACAAAATCAGATTATTGTCAAAAATGTGGATTTGATGGAGAAATATTGATTGATGATAATTTAGAATGGTATTGCCCAAATTGTGGTAATAGAGATCATTCAACATTAAATGTTGCAAGAAGAACATGTGGATATATTGGAAGTAACTTTTGGAATAAAGGAAGAACTCAAGAAATAAAAGAAAGAGTTTTACATATAGATAACAAAGACGATGAAGAGTGAGGATAAAATGAGATATAATAAGATTAGAAAGATGGATATATCAGATGGACCAGGTGTAAGAGTTTCAATTTTTATGCAAGGATGTGCTTTCAATTGCAAAAATTGTTTTAATCCTGAAACACATGATTTTACGGGTGGAAAAGAATTTTCTGATAAAACAATAGAAAAAATTTTAGAATTATGTGATAAAGATTATGTTAGAGGATTATCAGTATTAGGTGGAGAGCCAATGCATCCAGCAAATATTGAAGGGACTACAAAACTTGTAAAAAGATTTAAAGAAAGATATCCTAACAAAGATGTATGGGTATGGACAGGATTTTTATTTGATAAAAACTTAAAGAATAAAGAAGCACTTAAATATATTGATGTTCTAGTAGATGGACAATATGTAGATGAATTACATAATCCAAAACTAGAATGGCGTGGTTCTTCAAATCAAAGAGTTATTGATGTTCAAAAAAGTTTAAAAGATGATAAACTTGTTCTATTATATTAGTATATAAATTAGATTGATTTTGTTAAAAATCAGTCTAATTTTTTTTGAAAAAAATATTAAATAAGTGAAAATAAAATGTATTGAAAATCTTTAATAAGTATAGTAGAATCTAATTATAAAAATATAAAAGGGAGTTAAAAAGTGGATAAATTAGTAGAAAAAATAAAACTAAGAAATCTCGACAAAATATATGAATATAGGCAAGAACTATATAAAGAACCAATCTTAAAAGACTTATTTCTTGAAGTAACATCAAGGTGTAATGCGAGATGCGAACATTGTGGAAGTAGCTGTGAAAATAAAATGGCAGATGATGAAATAAGTGCAGAAGAATTAAAAAAAGTGTTATTAGATATATCAAAAAAATATGATGCAAAAGATATTTTACTAAATGTAACTGGAGGAGAACCATTATTTAGAAAAGATTTATTTGAAATAATGGATTATGCAAATAAGTTAGGATATAGATGGGGAATGACATCAAATGGAATGTTAATAACAGATGAAATATTAAACAAAATGAATGAAACAAATATGGTAACAATTTCAATCAGTTTAGATGGAATGAAAGAAACACATGAAAGTTTTAGAAAAGTTCCTGGCTCATTTGATAAAATTATTGAAAATATAAAAAAATTGCAAAAAGTTCCTTCAATAAAAGTAGTTCAAGTTACAACAGTAGCTAATAAAAAGAATTTAAAAGAATTAGAAGAAATATATAATCTTATGAAAGAACTAAATGTAATTTCGTGGAGAGTGGTAAATGTTGATCCAATAGGAAGAGCAAAAGATAATGAAGATATACTTCTTGATAAAGATGAATATAAATATTTAATAAATTTTATAAAGGAAAAACGAGAAGAAAAAATAATTAATGTTGAATATGGATGTAGTCATTATTTAGGACTTGATATGGAGAAAGAAATTCGTGATACATATTTTATGTGTGTTACAGGAATATATGTAGCTAGTATATTAAGCAATGGAGATATATTTGTTTGTCCAAATGTTGAGAGAAGACCTGAACTTATTCAAGGAAATATAAAAAATGATAATTTTATAGATGTATGGAAAAATAAATTTAAGGAATTTAGAAGAGATGAAAGAACAAAAGGAAAGAATTGTACTAATTGTCCAAAATGGAAATATTGTTTAGGAGATTCATTCCATACATTTGATTTTGATAAAAATGAGCCAAGATTTTGTATAAATAATATATATGAAGAAATGAGGAGGAAAAAATAAAATGATAATAGGAAATTTAATGAGAAAATATAATATATTGCCATGGAATAATACACCAAGACAGCTTTACGGAGTACGTTTTGAAGAAGAGATATTTTCTGCATTTTATCATATAAATAGATTTCCAATAGAAAATGTATACTATTCTATAGAAAGAATTGAAGATAGGTATTTTTTTATTTTGCGATTTGAAAGTAGTAAAAAATTACAAAATAAAGAGCAAAAACAAATGATTATGAGAATGGAACATAATAAAGAATATTATAATGTTTTTATTGATAAAATGAAAAATAGTACAAAAAAATGGAAAAAGAAAAAAAGTAATGATAAATGTACAGAAAAAGATAAGTGGATGATACATTTTAAAAATGAAAAAATAAAATATAAAGATGAAGAAATATCAAGTAAAGAAAAAAATGTATTTGAAATAATAGAAAATTTCTTTAATTTTAACTATTTTTATTTTGAATCAGAAGATAGATATAAATTATGTGAAAGAGAATATAATAAAGCATATCATTATATAAAAGAAGATAAGGATAATGATATTTTTAATGCATGTTTTATTGATGAATATTTTAAGGAAAAAGAAATAAATGATGAAGATGAAATGATGATATATTTCAAAATGAGAAAACATAAAGACATATTAAAGGAATTTATTGTGTATTCAATAACAAGAAATTACAACATGGGAAATCCAGTTGTTGTAGAAGGGTATACAGCCAAAAGAATATCAGAACTAAACCCTCACTTATGTGCTTATGAAATATATTTATTGTTAATAAGATTAAGAGATGAACCTGAAAGTATAATAAAATTAGTAGAAAAATATGATGTTGAACCAGTTAATAATCGACCACAGAAAGTATATGGTATAAAAAATGTATCTAATAATTTTAATCCAGAAGAAAATAATCCTCAAATTTTATATGGACCTCCAATTGATATAAACAAATATTTTATGCCTGCAAAAGAAAAAGATAAATTACTAGATATATTTTTTGAAAATTTTGTATCACAAAAGGAGAATTTTTTTGAGAATTATATAAAAAAAGACTTTGAAGATCCTTTTTGGAAAGATGTGACAATTAAGTATTTTGCTGAAGAAATTAAAATGAATGATGATGAGGCTTTAGGAATATATAAGGAATTAAAAGAATATGAAGATATATTCAACGAATTTTTGGCATGTATAGCATATAAAAAATACGACGTAAAAAATCCAATTTTAATTGGAGAATATAGTGCTAAAATGATATATGAATTAAATCCAAGTTTAAAACCTCATGAAGTTTATTTGATTATGCATGATTTGAGAGTTGTTCCAGAAACAACAGAACAAATAATCAAAGAGTGGAAAAATTAAACAGAAAACTTAGAGAGATTAAGTTAAAAATTTATGGAGAAAAACTGATTGTTAGGTTGAGAAAATTAATATATTTGCTTTGTTATGTCGTATCATAATATGACACACAAAATCCCTTGACAAATAAAAAAATATATAATAGAATTTGAACAAAAGTTTTATAAAAAGAGAAGTGAAAAGATGAAAAAAGAAATTATTTTTGTAACACATAATATTGGGAAAATAAAATCAGCAGAAAAATACTTTAAAAATTTAAAATTTAACACATTTAATTATGAACTAGATGAGCCTAGAAGTGATGATATAAAAGAAATAGCAACTGCAAAAGTAAAACAAGCTTATGAAATAGTAAAGAGACCATGTATAGCTTTAGATACAGATTTTAGAATTGATGAATTAAATGGATTTCCAAGAGCATTTGTAAATTTTTCATTAGAAACAATAGGAATACAAGGAATTTTAAAATTAATGGAAAATAGAGATAATAGAAAGTGCGCATTTAATGAATGTTTAGCATATCATGATGGAAAAGAAATACACTATTTTTATGGAAAACATCCAGGAAATTTATCAATTAAAATTCAAGGAAAAGATAGAAAAGAAAAATGGTCTGATTTATGGTATATTTTTGAACCAAAAGGTTTTAATAAAACATTAGCAGAAATGGACGAGCAAGAAAGAGAAAGCAGAAAAGATGTAGATGGCTCTTATTCTGCTATGGAAAAATTTGCAGAATGGTATCAAGAAAATTATTAAAGGTAATAAACATAAGAAAGTTAGATATAAAAACAAAGGGAGATATAAAAAATGATTAGATTATTTTTTATAAAGAACAAATTAAAGAATAAAAATTTAATAAATAATGATGAAAAAATATTAGAAAAATATAAAAATGTTGCACAAAAAGAAAAAAACGAGATAATACAAGAATTTAAAACTAATATCGAAAAAGGATTGACAAATAAAGAAGCAGAACAAAGATTAGAAAATAATGGTGAAAATATTGTTGTAAAAGATGATAAACATTCATGGTTTTATTTCTTTATAAATTCTTTTAAGGATAAGTTTATCTTAATTCTAGTTATTTTAGCAGTAATAAATAAGCTTGTTGGAGATGATACATTAGGAACAATTATTATTTTAGCTATTGGATTTGTAAGTGCTATGATTAAATTTGCTCAAAATTATTCAACATATAAATTTAATAGAGAATTAAAAAATGAGATGTTTTCTACAGCAATAGTTGTAAGAAGTGGAAAAGAGCAAACAATTAGAACGGAAAAAGTTGTAAAGGGTGATATTATTCATTTAAATGCAGGCTCAATTATTCCAGCTGATGTAATGATTATAGAAAATAAAGACTTATTTTTAAATCAATCTGTTTTTACAGGTGAAAGTGCACCTATTGAAAAAACAGATAAATTTAATAATTCAAACGAAATATTTTCACTTTCAAATATATGTTTAATGGGAACTAGTGTAATAAGTGGAAAGGCAACAGCAATAGTAATTAATACAGGTTTTTCAACATATTTAGGAAGTATGGGAAAACAAATTGATAACAAAAGAGAAACAACAAATTTTGAAAAAGGTATGAATGAAATCACAAAACTATTAATAAAATACATGGTTGTAGTTTCAATAGCAGTATTTATTATTTATGCATTTATACGAAAGGATATATTAGAAGCAATTTTATTTGCATTATCAGTAGCTGTTGGAATTACTCCAACAATGTTACCAATGATAGTAAATGTTAATTTAACTAAAGGAACAAAAACACTTGCTAAGAAAAAAACATTAGTAAAAAATATACAAGCAATTCAAAATTTGGGTGCAATAGATGTTTTATGTACTGATAAAACAGGAACACTAACATTAGATAAAATAGTATTACAAAAATATATAAATGTTGAAGGCAAAGAGGATTTATCAATATTAGAATATGCGTTTTTAAATAGTTATTATAGTACAGGAATGAAAAATCTTGTAGATAAAGCTGTAATAATGTATGGAATTCAACATAAAATAAAAGAACAAATTATTAATTATGAAAAAATTGATGAAATTCCATTTGATTATACAAGAAAAAAAGTAAGTGTTGTAGTAAAACATGATGATCATTATAGAATAATTACTAAAGGAGCACTAGAAGAGGTATTAAAAAGTTGTAATCAAGTAAAAATAGATGGTGAACATAAAAAACTAACTCAAGAAATGATAGAAAACATTAATAAAAATGCTGAAAATCTTGCAAAACAAGGAATGCAAGTAATTGCATTAGCATCAAAAAGAGAATATAGAGGAAAAGACATATTTAATAGTGATGATGAAAAAAATATGATATTTATAGGATTTGTAGCATTTTTAGATCCACCAAAAAAAGAAGTAAAAAGTACGATAAAAAAATTAAAAGAATATGGAATAACAACAAAAATTTTAACAGGAGATAACCAATATGCAACTGAAAATATTTGTAATTTAGTAGGAATAGAAAATTCGAAAATATTATTAGGTACAGATATTGATAAGATGTCAGATGAGGAACTTGCAGAAAATGTTGAAAAAGTAAATGTTTTTGCAAGAATGAATCCTTTACAAAAAGAAAGAATAATAAAGACTCTTAGAAAAAATGGACATGTAGTAGGTTATATGGGAGATGGTGTAAATGATGCTCCATCAATACATAATGCAGATGTTGGGATATGTGTAAATACTGCTACAGATATTGCTAAAGAAGCAAGTGATATTATTTTATTAGAAAAAAGTCTAAAAGTAATATTTAATGGAGTAATAGAAGGAAGAAAAGTATATGGAAATATTATAAAATATATGAAGATGGCTTTAAGCTCGGATTTTGGAGATGTATTTAGTATATTTCTTGCAAGTATTTTTTTACCATTCTTACCATTATTGCCAATTCAAATGTTAATCCAAGACTTTCTATATGATTTTTCGCAAATAGGAATACCTTATGATAATGTTGATGAAGAATTTTTAATAAGACCAAGAAAATGGGATACAAAAGGGTTAGGAACTTTTATGAATGTAATGGGACCTGTAAGTTCTATAATAGATGTTCTATCATTTTTAGCATTTTGGTTTATATTAGGATATAATGGAACTATAAGTGAAAGTTATTTCCAAACAGCTTGGTTTGTTGAATGTCTAATAAGTGAGACATTAATAATTCATTTTGTTCGTACTTCAAAAGTACCTTTTGTACAGTCAAAAGCAAATCCAATATTAACTTGTTTAACATTGATTACAATAATAGGAACAATATTTGCACCAATATTATTACATAATATTGAATCATTCCATTTTGAAATAATGCCACCATTATATTATTTAATAGTAGCTGGATTAGCTATCTTGTATGTAATATTAGTTCAGATTGTAAAGAGAATATATATCAAAAAAGTTGGAGATTGGTTATAAAAAAGAGGAATAAAAAACAAAATAAAATTATTGAAACTTGAAAAAAATGATATGAATAAATTTTTTGTTCCAAAGAAAGGTACAACGTTATGATAAAAAGATGTAGATGGTGTAATTTGAATAATCCAAAATATATAGAATATCATGATAAAGAATGGTGTAAGCCAAATTTTAATGAACAATATTTATATGAAATGTTAATATTAGAATCATTTCAAGCTGGTTTATCATGGGAATGTGTATTAAACAAAAGAGATGATTTTATAAAAGCATTTGATAATTTTAATATAGATAAAATTTGTGATTATAAAGAAGATAAAATACAAGAATTATTGCAAAACGAAAAGATAATAAGAAATAAACTAAAAATAAATGCTAGTATAAATAATAGTAAAATCTTTAAGAAAATTCAGCAAGAATATGGAACATTTTATAATTATTTAAAAAAATTTACACAAGAACAAATTATATATGAAACAGATAAAACAACAAACCAATTATCAGATGTGTTATCTAAAGACTTACAGAAAAGAGGAATGAAATTTGTAGGAAGTACAATTATATATTCTTATTTACAAGCAATAGGTGTTATATATTCACATGATAAAGATTGCTTTTTATATAAAGAAAATTAATCAAATAGACAAAATATGAAAAATGTGTTGTTCAAAATAAATACCAAAACAATTAAAATATAAAAAGAAAGGGAGGTATTTATTATGGATACAAACAAAATTTATGCAGAACATATAGCAAATGAATATTCATCAAAAAAAGAATCAAAAGTAATAGCATTAAAAAAATTAGATAGAAAGGCAAAATTACCAGCTAATATATTTGTATATACAAATGGAATAATTATGAGTCTTATTTTAGGACTTGGTATGTGTTTATCTATGAGTGTTATTGGAAATGGAAATTTTATAGCTTTAGGAATTATTATTGGAATTTTGGGATTAAGTGGTGTAAGTACAAATTATTTTTCTTATAAGAAAATTCTAGAAAATTCAAAAGCAAAATATGCACAAGACATAATAAGACTTGCAAACGAAATTGCAGAAAATGATAAATAAAAAGGAGGGCAGTACGAAATGAATAAAAACGAAAGTAAGTATTTTGGTACTGCTATTCTTTTTGATGAAGCATTAATCTATTTACTTGAAAAGAAAGATATAGAATATATAACAATAAAAGAAATATGTAATAAGGCAGGAGTAAATAGATCTACATTTTATTTACATTATGAATCTATAAATGATTTAATAGAAGAAACAATGGAATATATGAATAAAAAATTTGTAGAGTGTTTTAAAGAAAACACTACAGAAATTATTACTAAAATAAAAACAGCTTCTTTAGATGAGTTGAAATTTGTTAAAAAAAGATATTTAACACCATATTTGAATTTTGTAAGAGATAATAAAAAAATATTTAGAGCATCATTTAAAAATTCAAAGGGAATGGAAGTAAATGAAAAATATAATAGTTTAAAAAAATACATTTTTATGCCCATTTTAGAAAGATTTAATATACCTGAAAAAGATAAAAATTATATGATATCATTTTATGTGAATGGTATTATAGCAATAGTTAAAGAATGGGTTAATACAGATTGTAAAGATTCTGTTAATAATATAGAAAATATTATTATAAAATGTGTAGGAACAATGTAAAAAACAGGTAAATTTTTTTCAATTATCTGTTTTTTTGCGTTATTAAGAAGAAATTAATAAACAATTACCAAAAAATGTGTTATAATAAATCATTGGAGAGAAATACATTTGTGTAACAATGAAGGGAAGAAATATAATGGAATCAATAAAAGGTTTAACACATGAAGAAGTAGAAGAAAAAATAAAACAGGGAAAATCAAACAAAGTAAAAATAAAAACAAACGAAAGTATTTTAAAAATATTAAGAAAGAATATATTTACATACTTTAATTTTATTTTTTTAATATTAACTATATTACTTATCACATCACATTCATATAGAAATTTAACATTTTTAGGTATTATAATAACAAATATTTTAATAGGAATTATTCAACAAATTAGGTCAAAAATCACTTTAGACAAATTATCATTATTAGACAAAAACAAATATATAGTAATTAGAGATGGAAAAGAAGAAGAGATAGATTCAGACAATTTAGTTGAAGGAGATTTTATAATTTTAGAAGCAGGAAAACAAATTCCAGCAGATGCAGAAGTAGTTTCTGGAAAAATATATGTAAATGAATCATTATTAACAGGAGAACAAAATGAAATTGAAAAAAACATAAATTCTAATCTTATGTCTGGAAGTTTTGTTATATCTGGAAGAGCAGTAGTAAAACTTACTAATGTAGGTGATGAATCTTTTTCAGCTAAAATAATGAAAGAATCTAAAAAAATAAAAGAAACAAAATCAGAGATGATTTCAGCAATTGACAATATTGTTAAATTTGCAGGAATAATAATAATTCCTATTGGAATATTATTATTTATTGGATCTTATGGTGTAAATGACTGTAGTTATGAGGAAAGTGTAAATTCAATGGTTTCAGCATTATTAGGAATGATTCCAGAAGGATTATACTTATTAACAACTGTTGCATTAGCTTTAAGTTCAATGAGACTTGCACAAAATAAGATACTTCTTCATGATATGAAAAGTATTGAGAGTTTAGCAAGAGTTGATGTTTTGTGTGTTGATAAGACTGGAACAATTACAAATAATACTATGAAAGTTTTAGATATATTTGATAAAAATGAAAATAGTCTTATAGATAAAAAAGAAGATTTAAAAATTTTAGCAAAATATATAAATACAATTGAAGATAAAAACATAACAATTGATGCTATAAAAGAACAATTATATGGAATTTCTACAGAAAAATTATCTAATATAGAAAAAGAAAATTTTAATTCAAAAAATAAATTTTCTTTTATAAAAATAGATGAAAATGTAACATATAAACTTGGAGCACCAGAAATATTATTAAATAAAGAATATGAAGAATTAGTTAATAAGAGAACAAAAAATGGTGAAAGATTAATTGCTTTTGCTGAAGTAAAAAATGATGAAACAATTCCTATTTTATTTATAAGTTTGAAAAATGAAATAAGAAAAAATGCAAAAGAAATTTTCGGATTTTTTGATAATAGAAATGTTCAAATTAGAGTTATTTCTGGAGATAATCCAATAACAGTATCATCAATTGCAAAACAAGCAGGAATTAAAGGATATGAAAAATATATTGATTGTAGAGAATTAAAGAATTATGCAGATATACAAAAAGCAGTAAAAAAATATACTGTTTTTGGTAGAGTTAATCCAGAACAAAAAAGACAAATAATTAAAGCTTTAAAAGAACAAGGATTAAAAGTTGCTATGACAGGTGATGGAGTAAATGACATTTTAGCAATGAAAGAAGCAGACTGTTCAATTGCTATTGGATCTGGATCAGATGCAGCAAGAGGAACAGCACAAGTGGTATTACTTGATTCAGATTTTGGAAAGATGAGAAATATTGTTTATGAAGGCAGAAAAAATATTAATAATATAACAAGGTCTGCATCATTATTTACTTATAAAAATATATTTTCATTATTACTTTCTATATATTCAATAATTTTTGCAATGCAATATCCATTAGAACCAAATCAAGTATCTTTAGGTAGTGCATTTACAATAGGTATTCCAGCATTTTTATTAACATTTGAAGAAAATCAAAAGAAACAACAAAATGGAAATTTTATGAGAAAAGTATTTACAAATTCACTTCCAGCTGCAATAACATCTTTTTTAGCAATTGTAGCAATGGTTAAATTTTCAGATTTATTTAATGTTGGAGTAAAAGAAATCACAACAGCTTGTAGTTATCTATTCTTTACTGGAGGATTTTTAATATTATATAAGATTATTAGACCATTAAATAAATATAGGACAAGTGTTATGTTTTTATGTATTTTAGGAATTATTTTAACAATTAATATAATGCCAAATTTTTTTGCAATAAAAGAAATATCAGAAAGATCTGCAATACTTGTTACATTGTTTGCAATAGCAGAATTTTCAGTAATTAGATGGGTTACATTGATATTAGATAAATATGAAAAAAACAGAAAAAGTAATGCTTAATACAAAACAGATAATTAGTTGATAATTATCTGTTTTTGTGATATAAAGAAACAATAAAAGGATGTGATTTTATGGAAAAAACAAATGTTATGAGAATATTAGATCAAAAGAAAATAAAATATAATGAATATTTTTATGGAGATACAAATGCAATAAGTGGTGTTGAAGTTGCAAAAGTTTTAAATGAAGATGCAAACAAAGTATTTAAAACACTTGTAACTATTGCAAAATCTAAACAAAATTATGTATTTATGATACCAGTTAAAAAAGAATTAGATTTGAAGAAATGTGCTCAAAGTGTTAATGAAAAAAGTATAGAGATGATTCCTCAAAAAGATTTATTGCCATTAACAGGATATGTTCATGGTGGATGTTCTCCAATAGGTTTAAAGAAATCATTTAAGGTTGTAATAGATATTTCGGCTAAAAATTTTAATGAAATAATATTTAGTGGTGGCAAAATAGGATATCAGGTTGAAGTTGAATTAAAAGATTTAGAAAAGGTTATAAATTATAAATTTGATGATATAGTAAAGGAATGATAAAATTGAAAAATAATATTGAAGATTTATTAGATTCTTTATCTAAAAGTAAATTTAGAGGTTCATTTCATTTAAATAAAAAAATGAAGAATTATGTAAAAGAAAAAGGATTTGATAAAATTAAATCAGATGCAAGAGATTTGATAACTAAAAGAATAGCACCAAAAAATCCAAATAATGATGGAAAACAAACTCCAATGAGACAGGTACATCCAATTTTTATTGCACAACATGCTACAGGTTGTTGTTGTAGAGGCTGTTTAGAGAGAATTCATGGTATAAAAAAGGGACACGAACTTTCAAATGAAGAAATAGAGTATGTTGTAAATACATTGATGTTATGGATTCAAAGAGAAATGTCGAAAGATTAATATTTTTAGGTATTATTGTTGTAAAGAAAATAAAATTACATAAGATTTGCAACAAGAGAAGAAATAGATGCAAATATGCCATTAACAATAAAACCAGAGCCAGATACAACAATAAGGGTGTTAATGGAATATAAAGGATTAGAAAATTCAATAAAAGTAGAAGAACAAAGCTTAGAAACACCGGGAAGAAAAGGATTTGTAGCAGTAGAATGGGGCGGAACAGAAATTAAATAGTATATTTAGAAATGATATTTATATAGATATCATTTTTTTAAGAAGAAATTAATAATTGGAAATTAAAAGTATGTTATAATAATTTAATGAGAAAAAGAAAAGAGGAAATGTGATGGCAAACATATTAATTGTAGATGATGAAAAAGAAATAGCAGATTTAGTTGAAATATACTTAAAAAACGAAAACTATAATGTATATAAATATTATTCAAGTAAAGATTTATTAAAAAACATAGATAAACTAGAAATAGATTTAGCAATATTAGATGTTATGATGCCTGATATTGATGGTTTTAAATTATGTAATAAAATAAGGGAAAAATATAATTTTCCAATTATTTTTGTAACTGCAAAAATAGAAAATATAGATAAAATTACAGGCCTTAGTATTGGGGCTGATGATTATATTACAAAACCTTTCCAACCTCTTGAACTAATAGCAAGAGTAAAAGCCCAATTGAGAAGATACAAAAAATATAATAATCAAGATAACCAGTTAGATACAAATGAGATAGATTTTAGAGGAATACAAATTAATAATGATACCCATGAATTTTTCTTTAATGAAAAACTTGTTGAACTTACCAAAACAGAATTTTCAATTTTATGGGAATTGTGTGTTAATAGAGGAAATGTTGTAAAAAGTGATGAGCTATTTTCTAAAGTTTGGGGAGAAAAGTATTTTGAAAGAGATAATAATACTATAATGGTACATATAAGACACTTAAGAGAAAAGATGAATGACGGAGGAAGGAATCCGAAGTATATTAAGACTGTTTATGGGATGGGGTATAAGATTGAAAAATAATGATATGAAAAAAATAGTAAAAAGTACATTTTGGAGTTTTATAGTCCAATGTATGATTAGTTTAACTATAATGGGAATAATTATGATAATTTTAGCAGAAAGCAGAGCAATATTTGACTTTCAGTGGTTATACAATATTTTTCCACATTTATATGATTTACTTGATAATATATATGAATTAGTTTTTGAAAGAGCATATTTTATATTTATTATATTTGGAACTACATTAATAATAGTTTTAAGCTTATTATATAAATTATTAAATAAAATATTTTCTTATGTGTTTGCAGTTTCAGAATCAGCAGATAAATTATTTGACAAAAATGTAGAGTATATAAATTTACCGCCAGAAATGGTAGAAGTAGAGAAAAAATTAAATCATTTTAAAACAGAAGCAATAAAAAATGAAAGACTTGCAAGAGAAAATGAACAGAAAAAAGATGAGTTAATTGTATATCTTGCACATGATATAAAAACACCATTAACATCTATGATAGGATATTTATCATTATTAAGTGAAATAAAAGATATGCCACAAGAGCAAAGAAATAGATATATTGACATTGCACTTGATAAATCATATAGATTAGAAGATTTGATTAATGAATTATTTGATGTAGCTAGATTTAATTCAGAAAAAATTGTTTTAGAAAAAGAAGAAATAAACTTGAATTTAATGTTAGAACAAATTGCAGATGATTTTTATCCTACATTAAAAGAAATGAATAAAAAAATTAACTTTACTTCCGATGAAAAAACAATTTTATATGCAGATCCTGATAAATTAAGTAGAGTATTTAATAATCTAATAAAAAATGCAGTAAATTATAGTAAAGAAAACACTGATATAGATATAAGTATATTAAATAAAGAAAATCAAGCGACTGTAAAGATTACAAATAAAGGAAAACAAATTCCAAAAGAAAAGTTAGATAAAATATTTGAAAAATTCTATAGATTAGATTCTTCGAGAACAAGTAAAACAGGAGGTAGTGGGCTAGGCCTTGCTATTGCTAAAGAAATAGTAGAACTTCATGGAGGAAGAATTTATGCAGAAAGTGATATGAAAGAAACAACTTTTAGTGTTATATTACCAATAATAGAACAAGCTTAAGAAAGTTTTAAGCTTTTCATAAGAAGAAATTAAAGAAAAATCATTGATAAGTTAGTACAATATATTTGTATTGATTTACAATGATTTTTTTATTGCAAAATCTCAAAAATATATGCAAGAATCATAAAGAAGAGAGGAATAGTATGAAAAGAAAAAGATTAACACAAATATTTCCGTTTCTTTTACCAATCAGAGTATGGCAAAGAAAACTATTTTACAATATTGGAATGAAATTTGACAAAAATACATATTCAAATAAATTTGGAGATTTATTAAAATATGAAATTTGTAATACAAAAACATCAATGATTAATAAAAATAGTGGACAAGACATAATTTATCAAAAAAACAAAGTTGATAACCTGAAAATTGCAAGTAAAACAATGAATCATATATTAATATATCCAGGAGAAACATTTTCGTTTTGTTATCTTATAAAAAATGCTAAAAAGTACGGAAAATACAAAGATGGACTTATATTGATAGACGGAAAAATAGTCGCCAAAAAAGGAGGTGGATTATGTCATTTAAGTAATATGTTACATTACTTATTTTTAATGAGTCCTCTTACTGTAATAGAAAGACATGGACATAAAATGAAATCATTTCCAGATCCAGATAAAACAGCAAAACAAGGAATAGATTCAACAATAAGCAGTGGATGGTTAGACTTAAAAGTAAAAAATGAAACAAACAATATTTACCAAATTGATATATATTTTGATGAAGAATATATGTATGGAAAAATATTATCAAATAAAGAAAGTGATGTTGCTTATGTAATATCAAATGAAAATTTAAGATATGTAAGACAAAATAATAAAATATATGAAATTGTTGATATTGTAAGAGCAGAAATTGATAAAAACACAAATATGCAAATAAAAAAAGAAAAATTATATAGTGAAAAAGTAGAAATTACTTATGAACTTTCAAAAGATATAAAAATAGAAGAGAGGTAATAGTTATGAAAACAAAAGTAGGAATAATATTTGGAGGATGTTCAAGTGAATATGATGTATCGCTTGTATCTGTTACATCAGTAATAAAAAATATTAATAAAGAGAAATATGATGTAGTTTTAATAGGTATAACAAAACAAGGAGATTTTTATTTATATCAAGGAGATATAGAAAAAATAGAGAAAAACGAATGGAAAGATGATAAGTCTTGTAAAAAAATCACGATATCTACAAATAGAAGTGATCATGGAATAATTATATTAGATACTAATGAAATTATAAAATTAGATATAGTTTTTCCAGTTTTACACGGACAAAATGGAGAAGACGGAAGATTACAAGGATTACTTGAATTAGCAGGAATAAAATATGTTGGATGTGATATGACATCATCAGCAATATGTATGGATAAATATTTAGCTCATGAGCTAGTAGCAACAAATGGGATTCTTACACCAATATCTTATTTATTTGAAAATGATAGTTATGATGATATAAGAAACAAAATAAAAAATTTACATTATCCACTATTTGTAAAGCCTTTAAAAGCAGGTTCATCATTTGGAATTACAAAAATTAAAAGTGAAGATAATTTAAAAGAGGCATTAGAAGAAGCTTATAAATATGACAATAAAGTAATTATTGAAGAAAATATTGATGGATTTGAAGTTGGTTGTGCAGTATTAGGAAATTATGATTTAGTTGTAGGAGAAGTTGATGAAATTGAATTACAAGATGGATTTTTTGATTATTTTGAAAAATATAACTTAAAAACAAGTAGAATAATATTACCAGCAAGATTAAGTGAAGAAGAAAGAGAAAAAATAAAGAAAACAGCACTTGAAATTTATAAAATATTAGGTTGCACTGGATTTGCTAGAGTTGATATGTTCTATACAAAAGATAAAAAAATTGTTTTTAATGAAGTAAATACAATACCAGGTTGTACATCACATTCGAGATATCCAAGTATGTTAAATAAAATAGGAATATCATTTCCAAAAGTAATAGATAAACTTATAAAGTTAGGATTAGAAAGATGAAAAAAGTAAAATTAAATGATGAAAATATACATAAAGGATATCTTATTTTAATAAATCCAGATAATTTATTAAAAACAAATGAAATTAAATTAATATCATATAGTGAAAAATATAAAAATATAGAATTAGACCAAGTAGCAAATAGTCAACTGCAAAAAGCATTAAAAAGTATAAATGCAAATGATGAAATAGTTCCAATAAGTGGAGTTAGAACTTTTGAAGAACAGAAAAGATTATATACAGATTCAATAATAGAAAATGGTGAAGAATATACAAAAAAATTTGTAGCATTACCAAATGCAAGTGAACATCAAACAGGACTTGCAATCGATTTAGCATTAAATAAACCTAATATAGATTTTATATGCCCAAGTTTTCCATATAATGGTATATGCCAAGAGTTTAGAAAAATAGCACCAAATTTTGGTTTTATTGAAAGATACAAAGATGAAAAAAAGAACATTACAAAAATAGCTAAAGAAGAATGGCATTTTAGATTTGTAGGTTATCCTCATTCAAAAATTATAACAAATAAAGATTTATGTTTAGAAGAATATATTGAATATTTAAAAGAATATAAATATCCAAAATTTTTAAATAGCTATGGATATAAGATTTCTTATATTCCGTACGAAAATCAGAACGAAACAATTATATTACAAGAAAATCAAATGATTTCTGGAAATAATGTAGATGGATTTATTTTATCAGAAAGAGTGAGTGATGAATAAAAAAATTAATATAGATGTAGCAAGATTTGTTGTTAGTTTTTTAGTAATTGCAATACATATTTCGCCATTTATCAATATAAATCAAGAATTCAATTTCTTTTTTACAAGAATATTAGGAAGAATTGCAGTACCATTATTTTTTATGATAACAGGTTATTTTGTAATAGATGGATGTTTAAAAGATAAGAACAAATTAAAAAAATATACAATTAAAATATTAAAGATATATTTATTTTGTATAATACTTTATTTACCAATAAATATTTATATGGGAAAATTCAATAATATAAGTATTTTTTCTATTATAAAAGACATTTTGATTAATGGAACATTATATCATTTATGGTATTTCCCAGCACTTATATTAGGAATATGGATTACATATTATTTTATAAAAAAATTAGGAAATAGAAAAACATTTATAACAGTAATAGTTTTATATATTATAGGATTATTAGGTGATAGTTATTATGGACTAACGCGAAATGTGTGTGTTTTAAGTTATATATATGATTTTATCTTTAAAATAAGTGATTATACAAGAAATGGATTATTTTATGCTCCAATTTTCTTATATTTAGGATATTTTATAAAAATAAAAAGAGTAAATAACAAAAAATCATTTTTGTATAGTGTCCTATTCTTTATAGGAATGACAATAGAGGCAACGATTCTTCATAAATTTAATCTACAAAAACATGATAGTATGTATATTTTGCTAATTCCAACGATGTATGTTTTGTTTGATTATTTGATAAATATAAGTAATACACAAAATTTAAAATTAAGAAATGTATCAACTATAATTTATATTTTTCATCCATTATTTATTGTTGGAATAAGATTTATTTCAGGAATATGTAAAGTTGAAAAATACATTGTTGACAATAATTTTATATTTTATTTAGTCGTAGCAGTAGTAACAACAATATTTGCATTTTTAATAGAAAAAATTAAGGAAGTAATAAAAATGAATAAAGAAAATAGTTTATTAACAGATAGAGCTTGGGTTGAGGTTAATTTGGAAAATTTAGAACATAATATAAATGAAATAAAAAAAGTAATACAACCTAAAACAAAAATCATGGCAGTAGTAAAAGCTAATGCTTATGGGCATGGGAGTATTTTAATTGCAGAAAAATTATCTGAAATTGGAATTAACGATTTTGCTGTTGCAACTTTAGATGAAGCAATTGAATTGCGAAAACATAATATTAAAGGAAATATTTTGATATTAGGATATACTAATTTTGAAGATTTAAAATATGTAATACAATATGATTTGATTCAAACAATAGTTGATTATAATTATTCAGAAAAAATAAAAGAGTTAAAATTAAGTCAAAAATTAAAATGTCATATTAAAATAAACACTGGAATGAATCGTATTGGAGAAAGATATGATAATATAGACAAATTAATAAAAATTTATGAAAATCCAATGCTTAATATTTTAGGAACATTTAGCCATTTATGTGTTGCTGATTCTGATAAAAAAGAAGATATAGAATTTACAGAGAAACAAATAGAAAACTTTAATAAATGTATAAAACAATTAAAAGAAAATGGACAAGATGTTGGAAAAGTACATTTACAAAGCAGTTATGGTGCTATAAATTATAATACAGAAACTTATGATTATGTAAGAATAGGAATAATCATGTATGGTGTTAATAGTGATAATACAGCATATCAAAAAAATAAATTAGATTTAAAGCCTGTTTTATCATTAAAAGCAAGAGTAACAAGTGTAAAAGAAATTAATAAAGATGATAGTGTAAGTTATGGTAGAACATATATAGCAGATAGTAATAGAAAAATTGCTTCAATATCTATTGGATATGCAGATGGAATTCCTAGATGTTTATCTGATAAAAATATGTTAGTAAAAGTAAATGGAAATTATTCGAAAGTAATTGGTAGAATTTGTATGGATCAATGTGTTATTGATGTAACAGATGTTAAAGAAATTAAAACTGGAGATGTAGTTTATATAATTGATTGTGATGATATTAATTTATCTTCAGAAAAGTTTGCAATGAATGCAGATACAATTACAAATGAATTTTTGAGTAGATTAGGTAATAGATTGCCAAGAATAAGAAGTTAGAAAAATCCCCAATAGATATATTATTAAATATGTCTATTGGGGATTTTTGAGATAAATTATGATATTTTTTGTTTTGTTTTTAAATAATCTTTTCCGCCAATAAATGCAACTTCTACTTCTGAATAGCTAGGTTCTACGACTACAAACTTTTGAAGAAAATCACATTTATTATTTGCCCACAAATATAATGTGATAAAAATACTAAAGGCAATCCATAAGATTTTTAAAATCAATGTAGGAATATATAAAATTTCACATATACATAAAGTTAATAAAGTCATAATAACTACTAATATTGTAGAACCACACCGATAAGAATATGAACTCATTTTCATTACATCTTCACATGTTTCTGGTTCTTTTTTGTATTTATCAATATAATTTAAAAATTTGTGTTCTGCTGCATGATATTTATAACATTGTACATTTTTATCATTTCGAGAATTAAAAAAGAAAAAACATATAACACTACTCCAAAATAAAGCAATTATTAGTAAGATTTGAACTTTGAAATCTTGAAAAGTATTTAAAATAAGATTTGATATGATTGTTAATAGCAAACAAATAATAGTCTTAACAAATTTATTAGAGTATTTAAGACGTGGAGATTTACTTTTTTCAATTTTTACTTTATCATCTTTGCGTGTAGCAATTATGATTATATCTTTTCCATAAAATTCTATACCATCATTAAAAGACCGTGCTTCAGAAAAATCCATCATAATTTTGTCCCCTTTCAAATTTGAAATTATTTATTGAAAATTTTGCATAAAATCAATTATATAATAATGTTGTATTATTGTCAATGACATGAGTTTTAAGAAAAATAGTGTTGATAAGTAGTTGTTTTTATGATATATAATAAGAAGAAATTAACTAGGAGGAAAGAATGAATAATAAATATGAATTTTTTATTGCTGGACGAGCTAGAAATAAAGAAAATATTTTGAAAATATGTGATTTATTTGATAAATACAATATTTCTTATTATTGTTTTTTGAAAAATGAAGAAGATTGGGGATATGGTAATTCAAATCAAACTCCAGAAGAAAAACAAAGAGAGTTTGAGTCTCTTGGCTTAAAAAGTGAAGTTGTGCTTAATTTATTTAATCAGGATTTAGATGGAGAAAAAAATTCAAAAAATTTGTTATTAGTATTGCCAGCAGGCAAAGCAGCACATATTGAGGCTGGGATTGCATATGGCTTAGGTAAAAAATGTTATGCTATAGGAGAATATGAAGCGACAGATACTTTATATAATATTTTTGAATCAATATTTGAAAATGAAAATGATTTAGAGAAATTTCTTAGATTATATAAATAATAGAAATATCAAGAAACATAAAAAATGATTGGTTGAGGTGTAAAATGTATAATAAAGAGGAAATATTACGAAAAGTAGATATTTTATATAATATGTGGAAGAAAGGGAGCCTTGGTGGCGAAGTCATGCCAGAAGATGCAAATCCACATTTAGAGAAATCTTCGCTGGAAAATTATCTTTATTTTACTTTACCTATGGCATTGAACTATCAAAGAAATTCATATAAATTATGGGAAAGTGCATTAAATACATATAATGATGAGGAAACTAACTTTGTATTTAATCCTAAAATATGTTTAGAAAAGACTTTTGAAGATGTACAATATGCACTTGTAAAATATAAAATAGCATTACAAAAACAAAAGCAAACTGAAATATGGTTATCTCTATGTAAAACGTTTGTAGAATTATATGATGGAGATATTAGAAAGTTATTTGATTCATTAGATAATGATGTTAATAAGATAAAGAACTTTATTCAAAAGGAAAATAAAAAGAAATTTCCATATTTATCTGGAACAAAAATATGTAACTATTGGCTATATGTTATATATCAATATACAGATAGAAAATACAAAAACATTAATCAGTTAACAGTTGCACCTGATACACATGTTATTCAGGCAACACATAAATTAGGACTAATAACTGATGAAGAATTAAATAGAAGTGATGTACAGCTGATAGTTGTTGAGAGATGGAATGAATTATTTAAAGGGACTAAGTATAACCCTATTGATATACATACTCCACTATGGTTATGGAGTAGGAATGGTTTTAAAGAGGGTAAGGAAAATAATATTAAAAGCAGGTAATTGGTTGATAATTATCTGCTTTTATGATATAAAATGAAAGATAGTAATTGATGGAGGGATGAATATGAAAATAAAACAACAAAATCAAATAAAAACATTTTTGATAGAAGAATTCGGAGTAGATAATGGTAATACATTATTTGCAAAGCAAGAGAAAATACTTGATGAAATTATAAAAAATACAAAAAACAAATCAAAAAATCAAATGGAAACACTTATTCAAACAATACTTCCTCGAATAGCATTATATAAAGCTTTGGAAGAAGGATTTGATGAAGAAAAAGTATATCAACATATGCAAAAATACATGATTAATATAGTTGCAAAACAAAAGCATTTGTCTATGGAAAAAATGGAAAAAGTGCCATGTTTTTATTTTCTTTATAGTAATATATTTCTTAGAGTTGTGCGTAAAACAGACTTGTGGGAAAGTACTCAAAAGCATGATAAGAAGTCCTTTGATGTAACAATGAAGAAGTGTCTTTGGCATACTGCTTGTGTAGAAAATGATTGTGCAGAATTATGCCATCTTTTCTGTGATGTTGATAATGTGACATATGGCGAATTGAAAAAAATAGGCTTTAAGAGAACAAAAACATTAGGTTATGATGGAGATTGTTGTGATTTCCATTTTTATAAAAAATAGTAAAATTTGTGATAAATATTATTTGAAAAGGAGATTGGATATGGATTTAAAAATTAAGACTGAAACAGAAGAATTTCATGGAAGAACATGTGGGATAATTAAGCAAGAAAATAAATTTTTAATTATGAGAGTAAATAAAACATCTTATTTTCATATACCAGGAGGACATATAGAAATTGGAGAAGATTCAAAAGAAGCAGTTATTCGTGAAATAAAAGAAGAAATTGGTTGTGATGTCCAAGAAGCAAATTTGTTTGTAATTCAAGAGAATTTTTGGATAAGAAATAATAGAAAATGTCATGGAATTGAATTTTATTATATAATTAAACCTAAACAACAATTACAAATGATTGATTGTGAAAAAGTTGAAATAGATAAAGGTAAAGAAAAATTATTAGAGTTTAAATGGGTTACTTCAGAAGAATTAAAAGATATAGATCTAAGACCTACTAATATTAGAGATATTTTAATAAATGGAGATTATCTTAAAGGACTAACACATATTGTGAAAAAGTAAGATAACTTGAAAGGAAAAAATAAGATGAATGTAATATTTATAAGACATGCAGAATCAGAATATAATAGAGATGGAATTTGGGCTGGAAGGGCTGATTGTAGTTTAACAGATAAAGGAATTAAAGCTGCTCAAAAATTGGGTGAAACAATTGACAAAGATTTTGATGTTATATATTGTTCTCCTTTAAAAAGAACAAAGCAGACATTATTTGCAATTTTTCCAGAAGCAAAACCAATTTATGATGATCGAATAATTGAGATTTCAGTTGGAGAATGGGAAAATACAAAAAAAGAATTATATTCTAATGAATTAAGAGAATTATTTAAAAAAGGATTATATACACCTCCAGGTGGAGAAACACATAGTGATGTAGATAAGCGTGTATGTGACTTTATTGAGGATGTGTTTGAAAAGTTTCATGGCGATGAAAAAATACTAGTAGTAACACATAATGGAATTATGAGAGCAATAAAAAGAAATTTTATGAAAAAAACAAATGAAATAATGTCGAAAAATTTAGGAACACTTGTATTAACAGAAGAAGATTATAGAAGATATCAGGAAAAACAGGATTTTGAACGATGATTCAAGTTATGGTGTATAATTGGGACTAAATAAATAGGATAAAATAGTAAAAGGAGCGAAATATAAAAGATGTTTAAAAATGAATATACAATGAATAGAAAACTAATAGTAGAATATGTATTTAAAATCTTTGGAACAAAAACGATAATTAGAGGAATATTTATTTTTATATTGGGATTATTAATGTATTTGATTGAGGGTGATAGTTTAGGATATGTTATGCTTACATGTGCTATTATCTGTTTATTTACTGCTGTTATTTCGCCAATTATAATGATATACAATATTGAAAATACTTCCAAAAGAATAAACAATGGAAAGATAGAAAAAACTTCTGTGGAATTTGATAATAATATCAAAATGAATGAAGGAAAAGTTCATTTAGAATTTGAATATAGCCAGGTTTCAAAAATAGTGCAAACCCAAAATTTTATAGTATTAAAACTTGGAAAACAGTCAGCAATATTAGTATATAAAAATGGATTCACAGAAGGAAGCGAAAATGAGTTTATTAAATTCATAGAAGAAAAAATAAAAAAGTAATTTTAGAGGTAAAATATGAAAATTTTTGAAGTAAAAGAAAGAACACAAGAATTGGTAAATACATTATTAGAAGTATGGGAAAATTCAGTAAAAGCAACGCATTTATTTTTGTCAGATAATGAAATAGAAAAAATAAAAGAATATGTACCACAAGCTTTAAAAGAAGTAGCACATTTAATAGTTATAGAGAACGAAAATGATATTCCAATAGCTTTTATGGGAATAGAAGGTACAAAGCTTGAAATGTTATTTATAAAAAATAGTGAAAGAAGAAAAGGACTTGGAAGACAATTACTGAATTATGGTATAAAAAATTATAATATTAATGAATTAATAGTTAATGAGCAAAATCCTAATTTTAAAGGATTTTATGAACATTTAGGATTTAAAGTTTACAAAAGAACAGAGTTAGATGAGCAAGGAAATCATTATCCAATTTTATATATGAGATTAGAAAATTAATAAATAAAACAATCTAAAACCTTACAGAAATGTAAGGTTTCTTTTGTGATAAGTATGATATAATAACATTGGAGGGAAAACAAATGCCAAGAATATTAATAATAGAAGATGATGAAAAATTAAGAGAAGAATTAAAAATCTTTTTAAATAAAAATGGATATGAAGCAACAGCACTAACAACATTTGATAATACAATAAATGATATATTAAAAATAAATCCAGATTTAATCTTATTAGATATAAATTTACCAAAAACAGACGGAGAATATATCTGTAAAGAAATTAGGAAAAAATCAAATATGCCAATTATTATAGTAACAAGTAGAGATAATGAAATAGATGAATTACTTTCAATCAATAATGGAGCAGATCATTATATTACTAAGCCATTTAACATACAAATTTTACTTGCAAAAATAGGATCATTACTAAGAAGAACAAATATGCAAGGAGAAACAAATGATAAAATAGATGTTAAAGATTTTATATTAAATACCTCAAATAATACTATTGAAAAAGGTGGAAAAGTAATAGAACTTACCAAAAATGAATATAAGATTTTAAAATATCTGGTACAAAACAGAGGAAAAATTGTATCAAGAGAAGATATAATGGAATGTTTATGGGAAAGTGAAAGCTTTATAGATGATAATACATTAACAGTAAATATTACGAGATTAAGAAATAAATTAGAAGAGTTAGAATTAAAAGAATTATTAGAAACAAAAAGAGGACAAGGATATATTTTGAAAAAAGGAGTAAACTAAATGGATTTTAAATTATTTTTAAGAGAGAAAGCCAGCACTATTTTATTACTATTGTTTGGACTTATTACAATAGAAATATTTTTAATGGCATATAATGTAGGAATGTTCATAAAAATATATATCCCACTTATAATAATGGGATTATATATGATTTCAATTATTATAGAATATTTTAAAAGAAAAAAATTCTATGATAACTTATTAAACATGTTAGAAGAATTAGACGAAAAATATTTAATTACAGAAATTATAAAAACTCCTAATTTTTTAGAAGGACAGATATTTAAAAACTCATTAGAACAAATTGATAAATCAATGTTAGAAAATGTAAACAAATACAAATATATGACAGAAGATTATAAAGAATATATAGAATTATGGATACATGAAATAAAAATACCAATAGCAACTAGTAAAATGGTAATAGAAAACAATAAAAATGCTATAACCAAAAGTATAGATGAAGAACTAGACAAAGTAGAAAATTATATTGAACAAGCTTTATTTTATGCAAGAAGTAATACTGTAGAAAAAGATTATTATATAAGAAAAGTGGTTTTAAAAGAAATTGTAAATGAAAGTATTAAAAAGAACAAAAGTAGTTTAATACAAGAAAAGATTTCTATTGATATTCATGACTTAGAGATAGAAGTTAATACAGATAACAAATGGATAGTATTTATATTAAATCAAATTATACAAAATAGTATCAAATACAGAAAAAAAGAAAACTCTGTAATCGAAATATATGCAAATCAAGGAAAAGAGAATGTGATTTTATATATTAAAGACAACGGAATAGGAATAAAACAAGGAGAAATTACAAGAGTTTTTGAAAAAGGATTTACAGGAACAAATGGAAGATTATCAAATAAGAAATCAACAGGAATAGGATTATATTTGTGTAAAAAGTTATGCAATAAATTAGGAATAGGAATAGAACTAAATTCAGTGCAAAATGAAGGTACAGAAGTCAAGTTAGTGTTTCCAAAAGATAGCTATATTGAATTAAAGTAAAAAGAAACAAGTATTGATACCTTACAAAAATGTAAGGTGATTGTAAGCTAAATCGATGGCAACTTTACATCAAAATATTTATAATGAAATAAAAGAAGGGAGTTATAAAAATGGAAAAAATATTAGAAGTAAAAAACATCGAAAAATACTATGGAAACAAATCAAATTTAACAAAAGCCATAGACAATATTAATTTTGATGTAAACAAAGGTGAATTTGTTGGAATTATGGGAGCAAGTGGATCAGGAAAAACAACATTATTAAACTGTATTTCCACAATAGACAGAGTAACAGCAGGACACATTATTATAAATGGAGAAGATATCACAAAATTAAAAGGAAATAATCTAAACAAATTCAGAAGAGAAGAGTTAGGATTTATATTTCAAGACTTTAACTTATTAGATACATTAACAGCTTATGAAAATATAGCTTTAGCATTAACAATTCAAAAAGTAAAGGCAAATGAAATAGATAGAAGGGTAAATGAAATAGCAGGAAAATTAGGAATTAAAGAAATTCTAAAAAAATATCCTTATCAAGTATCTGGTGGTCAAAAACAAAGAATTGCATCAGCAAGAGCTATTATTACAAATCCAAAATTAATTTTAGCAGATGAGCCAACAGGAGCATTAGATAGTAAAGCGGCAAGACAATTATTAGAAAATTTTGAATTATTAAATCAAAAAATGAATGCAACAATTTTAATGGTAACACATGACGCATTTACCGCTTCTTATGCTAATCGAATTTTATTTATAAAAGATGGAAAAATTTTTAATGAATTAGTAAAGGGAAATGATACAAGAAAACAATTTTTTGAAAAAATAATAGAGGTACAAACACTTCTTGGAGGTGATTTGAACGATGTTATTTAAATTATCAATAAGAAATATGAAAAAAAGCTTCAAAGATTATGCAATTTATTTTCTAACACTAGTATTAGGTGTAGCGATATTTTATATGTTTAACTCAATAGATAGTCAACAAGCAATGTTAGAGGTATCACAGTCAACAAGAGATATTATAAAACTTATGATAAATATGTTAGGGTATATATCAGTATTTGTTGCAGTAGTATTAGGTTTACTAATTGTATATGCAAATAATTTCTTAATAAATCGAAGAAAAAAGAATTTGGAATATATATGACACTTGGAATGGGAAAAAGACAAATATCAAAAATAATATTAATGGAAACAATATTAGTAGGAATTATATCACTAATTGTAGGATTAATTATAGGTATATTTGCATCACAATTCATGTCAATATTAGTTGCTAAAATGTTTGAGGCAGACATGAGCAAATTTCAATTTGTATTTTCAAAAGATGCCTGTATAAAAACTTGTATTTATTTTGCGGTAATGTACGTAGCAGTAATGTTCTTCAATACATTTACAGTTTCAAGATATAAATTAATTAATTTATTAAATGCTAGTAAGAAAAATGAGAATGTAAAAATAAAAAATCCTATTATATGTATTTTAGTATTTTTAGGAGCTGTAGTTATACTTGGATATGCTTATTGGAAAGTAACAGGAGATGTTAGTAGTTTAACAACAGCAGATAAAATTTTATCACCTATTTTAATGGGAATTGTTGGAACAGTAGCAGTTTTTTGGTCTTTATCAGGATTTATAATACAAATAGTTCAAAAAATGAAGAATATTTATTTTAAAAATACCAATATGTTTGTATTAAGACAGATAAACAACAAGATCAATACAATGGTTATAAGCATGAGTGTAATATGTTTAATGCTATTTATGACGATTTCAATACTTTCTTCAAGTTTAGCATTAAGAAATACAATGCAAAGAGAATTAATTGAGATGACACCTGTAGATTTGAATTTGTATAAAACAGCAAATTTACCAGAAAAATATTTACAATATGGAACTTATGGGAAAGAGATAACATCAACACCAGAAGCAATGTCTGATTCAAAAATACCTATTGCTGAAACTTTAAAAAATAATGGTTTAGATATGAATGTCCTAAAAGACATTGTGGAAATAACAGTATATTCCACTGATGATTTGACTTGGAAAGATTTTTTTGGAGATAAATATATAGATATAATAAAAACTAAATATCCAAATCTTTTATATAATACAGCAGAACAGATAGTAAAAATATCAGACTATAACAAAATTGCAAAACTATATGGAATTAATCAATATGAATTAAATAATGATGAATATATTGTACTTTGTGATTTTGATTTACAAAAAGAATTACGAGATGAAGCATTAAAAGATGGAAATAATGTTTTAAATATAGTTGGAAAACAATATAAATCAAAATATAATGAATGTAAAACAGGATATATTCAAATGTCTCCTAATCATACAAATACAGGAATTATATTAGTTCCAGATGATTGCAAATTGACAGAAGATATGAAAGAGCAATATTTATTAGCTGCAAATTATAATTCGGATACTAAAGAGGGAAAAGAAGAGATAGAAAAAATATTTGTTGATGATAATTCTGAACTTTTACAAAATTTAGATAAAAATGGTTTGAATATTGACGGAAGAACGAAAATAGCTCTTATGGAAGCAAGTGTAGGTCTAGCAACTATTGTAACATTTATAGCAATTTATTTAGGAATTATATTTTTAATTGCAAGTTCAGCTATTTTGGCTTTAAAACAATTAACAGATAGTTCAGATAACAGACAAAGATATACTATTTTAAGAAAAATTGGTTGTGATGAAAAGATGATTAATAAAGCATTATTTAGACAAATTGGAATATTTTTTGGAGTTCCACTTGTTCTTGCAATTATACATTCTATATTTGGAATACAATTTGCAATTACTATAATGTCAGGATTGGCAAGTAAAAAAGATTTATTACCATCAGCTATTGCGACAGTAATTATTATAGGTATCATATATGGTATATATTTCTTAGCTACTTATTTAGGAAGTAAGAATATTATCAAAGAAGATGAATAGTTGTTGAAAAAGTAAGAAAGAAAAATGTTATAATGGAAGATTTAAAAGAAAAATTACCAATGGTTATTGCAGTGATTGTGGCAATTGTAATATGTGTAACTGGATTGTATTTTTTTGAAAATTATAAATCAATTTATTATACACAAATTGATAATACCAATGATGTTTTTTTAAATCAACGCAAAATTCATTTTTAAAGGTAACACCATCTTTTTTAAGTAAATCTACTTGTTCAGGCCATCCAGGGGTAATTCTGCCTTGATGTTTTACAACTCTGTGGCAAGGAAAATCACCATAACGAAAAGCCATTTTTAGTGCCCTGCCAACTAATCTTGAATTTTTAGGCTTTCAAATTAATCTGGCAATTTGACCATAAGTTGCAACATATCCGAACAGGGATTTCTTCTACTATGGAATATATTAAATATGATAAGTCATCATCTAATATAGTTTTCATATATACACCTCAATTGTATTATAAAATAAATTTAATGAAATTTCAAATATAAAAGTTTATAGTGTATGGACAAATCTGAAATAGTATTGTAGAATGTATGTCATAGGAAATGAGAATTAGCAGATGTGGTTTCATTGACAGCAGTTCTGTATAAGAACTGGGTTGATAAGCAACTGCATAAATAAAAAACAACTCACATCTGTACTTTGGCGAGTAGATGTGAGTTTTACTCTATTCGGCAAAAAACACGTTTGTGGATTTGCCATTTCCTATAATTATTATAATCCATTTAGACGCAAAAAGTCAAGAAGTATAATAATAAATTTAAGCTTTATGGAGGAATAAAATGAAGTATAATATTAGAGAAATAGAAGAAAAAGATAATAAAGAAGTAGAAAATGTAATAAGAGCTTGTTTAATTGAATTTGGTGCAAATCATGAAGGAACAGCTTGGGCAGATCCAAATTTAGGAAGATTTTCAGAAATTTATAATACAGATGGAAATAAATATTTGGTTGCAATTGATGAAAATGGGAAAATCGTTGGTGGAGTTGGAATAGGTAAATTAGACGGAATTGAAGACGTATGTGAATTACAAAAAATGTATTGTTTACCTGAAACAAGAGGTACAGGTATATCTCACAAATTAATGGATATGGCATTAGAATATGCAAAAAAATATTATAGTAAGTGTTACTTAGAAACATTAAGTAATATGATTGCAGCACAAAGATTTTATGAAAAATATGGCTTTGTTAAAGTGGATGAACTAATAGTAAAGACAGAACATTTTGCTTGTGATGTTAGATATATAAAAGACTTAAAATAGATAATTTATCGAATGGGAGGTTTTTATGAAATTTGATAAATATGATAATGATAGTTTAATTAATTTTTATATAGAAAATGGACTAGAGTTTGATGAAAGAAAAAAATATTTTGGAAATAATATAAGATCATTTGCTTTATTAGAAAATGAAAATATTATTGGAGCAGTATCTATTTCAATATATAAAGGAAAAAGTTTTATTGAGGCATTAGCAGTAGATAAAAAATATAGAAATAGAGGATATGGAAAATCTTTAATAGAAAAAGCCATAGGAGAATTAGAAAAACCAGTATATACAATTTCAAAAGTAGACGAATTTTATTTAAAAAATGGATTTGTTTATAGTAATGAAGAACTGATAGAGAAAGAATGTAAAGCTTGTAATGAGTATAATATTACTTGTTTTCCAAAAGTAGTAGTTTATAGATAGTATAATATATAATAAAAAACTAAGAAAAGAAAATTAAATATTGATGATTTCATTGTAAGATTTAGAAGTTTGTGATAAATTATATTTGGAGGAAAAAATTATGAATATAGTAGTAGGTGGAATTATAGAAAAAGACGGAAAATATTTATTGATACAAGAAGCCAAAAAAATGTGTTATGGAAAATGGAATTTTCCAGCAGGACGTTTAGAGTTTAAAGAGAGCTTAAAACAAGGAGCAATTAGAGAAATCAAAGAAGAAACAGGATGTGATGTAGAACTAAATGGAGTTTGTTATATCGCTAATAGAATTTTAGAAGATGATTTGAGAATTATGGTATTTTTTAATGCTAAATTGGTTAATGAAAATATCAAATATGATAAAAATGAAATTTTGGATGTAAAATGGATTGGTTATGATGAAATAATGAATAAAATGGATGATGAATTAAGAGGAAGTTATGTAAAAACAGCAGTTTATAATAAAAAAAATAATTTAATTGCACCAATTGAAATTGTTGATGTTTTAAATGATTAAAAAAGAAAAGAAGTAAAATAAAAGACAGGTAATTTTAAAATTATCTGTCTTTTATGATATAATTATTTTGACAATTTTATAATATACATAGCGATTAAAATTAAGCATAACAAAATGATTTTGAATTATACAAAAAAGAAGAACAAATTGAACTATGCAATAGGATTAGAAAAACAATGATAATAGTCCTGTAATATTAATTATATTTACTGTATTATGTTTTAATATAAGCAAAGTATTTATTCCAAAAAATAATATAAAATTTCAGAAAAAATATTGACTTGGAGTAAACTCTAAATGATATGAATAAACAGGGAGATATAAATATGAAAAAATTAGAATGATATTAGATATTGCAATAACAATAATGTTTATTATACTAATGATAAAGGAGAAGTATTTGGAGGACATTTAAATAAAGCAATTGTAAGTGCTACTTGTGAAATGGTAATAAGCATTATAGAAGGAAATGTTGATAGGTACTTCGATGAAGAAATTGGATTGAATTTATTCAAATTTTAAAATATAAAATAGTAAAAATAGCATAGTTAATCTGCTATTTTTGGCAATTCACGATAATTATTTACCCATTGAACCATAGAATCCAAAACAGGTTTCAAACTCCAGCCAGTATCAGTAAGAGAATACTCAACTCTTGGAGGAACTTCAGCAAAGACCTCACGATGAACTAAACCAGATTTCTCCATATCTCTTAAATTATTAGTCAATAAATCTCTAATAATTAAAATTTTCCATTTATCATCAATAAGTCCCATTGTAATTTCAACAGGGCAAGCGGGTAATTCTTGTTTCATTATAAATCAACTCCATTCTATACAAATTATAACAAAGTTAATAAAAAAGTAAATGCTATAACACAACAAAATCAACAATAGTGTCAAAACGGATATAATATATCGAAAATAATACATTTTATAAAAAAATTTATCTTTCATAAATAGCAAAACATCTAAAAAGTTACTTTTAAGTAACTATGAAACAAAAAAGTGCGTACTTTACAAAGATAAAAACAGAAAGTAAAATAATTACAGAAATAAAAAAATAGAGTAGCTACTAAATTCAATAAATAAAAATAAGGAGTAGATAGAGATGGAAGTTTCAAGAGTTAATTTAGAAAAAAGGATATATAGATATTTATAGTTTTGGAGATATAAAATTACAAGGATGTTGATACAAAAATTGCTTATTTATAAGAATTAAAGAAAATTGCAAAAGAAAGTAAAGATGCAAATGATTTCGAAAATAAAGTAAAAGCACAATATCCAGAATATAGTGTATTAAATTATTTGGATATGATATCAGGAATGTTTTTTCACAAAATTAGTAAGAAAGAGAATTACACAAAAATTAGTGTGTAATTCTTTTTACTTTTAGTCGATAATTCAAATTGTGTGAGAACCAATTAAAGAAAAAATTGAAAAATTTTCTTTATATTAAGAAGTTTTGTGGTATAATTCAAATATACAAAAATTAAGGAGGATTTTATGTTAGATAATATAGAAGTTTTATGCCATAGCAGTATAAGAATAAACAAAAACAAAATAATTTATGTAGATCCATATAAAATTGAAAAAAATTATAATGATGCAGATATTATTTTTATAACACATGATCATTATGACCATTATTCTGAAGAGGATATAGATAAAGTTATAAATAAAAACACAACTATTGTAATACCAGAAGAAATGATAACAAAATTATTAAGAAAAGGAATAGACAAAAATTCAATTCATGCAGTAAAACCAAATGAAGAATATATGGTACAAGGAATTAAATTTGAGACAATACCTTCATACAATGTAAATAAGAAATTTCATCCCAAAGAAAATAATTGGGTTGGTTATATTATTACAATAGATGAGGTTAGATATTATATTGCAGGAGATACAGATATAACAGAAGAAAATAGAAAAGTAAAGTGTGATGTTGCATTTGTTCCTGTTGGTGGAACTTATACAATGAGTTCTGAAGAAGCAGCACAATTAATAAATGAAATAAAACCACAAGTAGCAGTACCAATTCATTATGGTAGTGTAGTTGGAACAAAACAAGATGCAAAAGATTTTATTAAATTATTAAATCCAACAATAAATGGCGTAATTTTAATGAAATAATAGAAATAAAGGATTGAAATATGAATAAAGAAGAAATAATAGAATATTGTTTGACATTAAAAAATACATACAAAGATTGTCCTTTTACAGATGATTTTGAATCAGTAACAATGAAACATTGCGAAAATAAAAAGTGGTTTGCATTGCTTATGAATGTTAATGAGAAATTGTATCTTAATATAAAAACAGATCCGAATTATTCGGATATATTAAGGAATACATATGATTATATAATACCTGCATATCATATGAATAAAGAGCATTGGAATACAATTATTGTTTACGAAAAAGTAGATAAAACATTAGTTAAAGAATTGATAGAGCAAAGTTATCAATTAACAAAATAAAATTAATAAGGAGGATTAAAAATGGAATTTGAAGAAGTTATTAGAAAAAGAACAGCTGTTAGAAAGTTTAGTGATAGAAAGCTAGAAAAAGAAAAATTAGATAAGATATTAGAAGCTGGTAGATTAGCTCCTACTGCTAAAAATAATCAACCAATTAAAATTTATGTTGTTCAAAGTGATGAAGGAATAGACAAAATTGATAAAGCTACAAGATGTAGATATGGTGCAAAAACAGTTTTAATTATATGTGGCAATAAAGAACAATCATTTAAAAAAGATGATTTTACAACTTATGAAATGGATTCTTGTATAGTTGCAACACATATTATGTTAGAAGCAACAAATTTAGGCGTTGATAATATATGGATAGAAGCATTTGATGGAAAAATATTAAGAGAAGAATTTAATATTTCAAATGAATTAGTGCCAGTTTGTTTACTTCCATTAGGATATAAGGCAGAAGATTGTCCAATGAATCCTTTGCACAATATAAGAAAATCAATAAAAGATATTGTAGAATATAAATAGTAAAGTATTAGTAATAAAAGTTTTTATAAAGTTTAGGAATAGACTTGGAATGGAGTTTTTTTGAAAAATTTATATTTAAATAAAATGGATCCGGTAATGTCTTAAAATGATGATATTTTAAGAAAAGAGGATTAAAATGAATATAAAAGATTATGGATTAAAAGAAAATATATTAGAGAAAATTGATAAAAATAAGATTATTGCAAGAATAATTGCAACACATAAAGATAGATATGAAATTGTATGTAACAATGGTAACGGATTTGCGAAAATAAAAAGAGGCTGCTACTATGACAATCCGAACAGTATTTATCCTACAACAGGAGATTTTGTTTTGATTGAATGGAATGAATTCGGAGATAGTATGATTTATGAAACACTAAAAAGAGAAAGTTCTTTTTCAAGAACAGCAGCTTCAAGTGATAGAAACAGAGAATTACATAACCAACATGAACAATTAGTAGCTGCGAATTTTGACTATGTTTTTATTATGCAATCACTAAATAACAATTTTAATATAAATAGAATTGAGAGATATTTAAGTTTGGCTTGGGAATCTGGAGGAATTCCAGTAATCATTTTAACAAAAAGTGATTTGGTACCAAATGTGCAAGAATATATTGATGAAGTACAAAGTATTGCTTTTGGAGTAGATGTATATGCGATAAGTTGCATAAATAAAAATGGTATAGAAGATATAAAAAAATATTTTTCAAAAGGAAATACGATTGTGTTTTTAGGATCTTCAGGTATTGGAAAATCAACACTTGTTAATACATTATATGGTGAAGATGTAATGAGAACTTCAGAAATTAGAGAAGAAGATTCAAGAGGTAGACATACAACAACATCAAGAAATTTGATTATGTTGCCAAATGGTGCTATGATTATAGATACGCCTGGAATGAGAGAATTAGGAATGTGGAATGCTGAAAGTGGTATAAACAAAACTTTTAGTGATATAGAACATTTTAGCAAAATGTGCAAATATTCAAATTGCACACATACAAATGAACCTGGATGTAAAATATTACAAGCAATAGAAAATGGAGAATTATCAAAAGAAAGATTTGAGCAATATATGAAATTGCAAAAAGAGTCACAATATAATACCGATTCGGAACAGTATTTAAAAAATAAGAAAGAAAAATTCAAAGAAATATCAAAAATGAATAAGCATAATAAAAAGAGATAAGTTGGTATTATAAAAGGAGGAAAGTTATGTCAGAAAAAGATAAAATGTTAGCAGGAGAATTATATGATGCTAACTATGATGAAGAATTAATAAAAGATAGATATAAAGCAAAAGATATTTGTTTTGAATATAATAATTTAAAACCATCAGATTTTGAAGGCAAAGGCAGAATAATAAAAAAATTATTTTCAAAGACAGGAAAACAAATAACAGTTGAACAAAACTTTTGGTGCGATTATGGTTATAATATTTTCGTTGGAGAAAATTTTTATATGAATCATAATTGTACAATATTAGATGGTGCAAAAGTAGAATTTGGAGATAATGTTTTTATTGCACCTAATTGTGGTTTTTATACATCAGGACATCCTTTAGATTATGAAACTAGAAATAAAGGATTAGAATATGCAAAGCCTATTAAAGTAGGAAATAATGTATGGATAGGTGGAAATGTAGTTGTGCTTCCAGGAGTAACTATTGGAGATAATGTTGTAATAGGGGCAGGAAGTGTTGTCAATAAAGACATTCCATCAAATAGTGTGGCTGTTGGAAATCCTTGCAAAGTTATAAAAGAAATATAATAAAAGAATCTTTTAGAGCAGATAATTAGTTGATAATTATCTGCTTTTATGATATAAAAAAGATAAATAGTAATTTTTTGTTATGATTGGAGGAATTTAAAATGAGAAAAATATGGAAGGAAATAACAATATTATTGATACAGTTATTTATGTTTTACATTTTTCCTTTATTTGCAGGACCAACAGATATAATGGGAATGGTATTCTTAATTTTGGTATCAACTTTTATACTTGCTATAATATTTGCTAGTATTTCAAAGGAAAAATGGAAATATATCTATCCAATAATTATATCTATATTGTTTATACCATCAGTGTTTATTTATTATAATAGTTCAGCTTTAATTCACGCAGTTTGGTATTTGGTTGATTCTGGTATTGGCTTTTTAATAGGTTTAATTATTTATAAAATAACTAATAAAGAGTAATATAAATTACAATAGATAGGGCAGGTAATTAGTTGAAAATTATCTGTCCTTTGTGTTATAATGCAAACAATAATTAGAAAGTTATCGTTGAGAAAGAAGTGTTGATATATGAAGAAAAAAATAAGTTTAATGGCAAGTATGGTATTATATTTGATTGCTATAATTATTTTAATATATTATTTTAGTTTAGAGTTTAATGAATTATTACGTTTAAGTCCAACTGGAAGAATAGTATTATTACTATTAAGTTGTCTTATTATGTATTTTGGTGGATTAGCTTTAACTAAATATATAGATGAAAAATATAAGAATAAAGTTTTAAAAATAAATATAGGTATATGGTTTATTTTATATATTATATTGTTATCAACACTTACTTTATTTGATGATTATTTTTTTAGAGGAGATTTTAATATATTAAATTGGAATAGTGAGTTGTTTAAAAACTATATGTCTAACTCATTTAATTTAATTCCATTTAAAACAATTTTTGGTTACATTACAAAATTTATTAGTGGAGATATTGCACCATATATATTTATATATAATATTCTAGGAAATGCAGTTGCTTTAATGCCTTTTGCCTTTTTCTTACCAATATTATTTGAAAAACAAAAGAAATTAAAAAACTTTTTACTAACAATGATTTGTATAGTTGTGGGTATTGAACTATTGCAATTTATTACAATATCTGGTTGCTGTGATATTGATGATGTGATTTTAAATGTAGTAGGTGCGTTAGTTATGTTTGTTATATTGCGAATAAAATCAATCAACCAATTAATAAGAAATATATTTCTTTTAGAAAAAAATAAAATTGATTATAAAGATTTAATAAAAAAGATTATTATTATTTTAATACCAATTATCTGTATTATTGGAGTTGTTTTTATAAGTGAAAATAAGTATATAGATAAAAATAGTCAAACTTTTACACACTTAAAGATAATAGATAAAACAAAAGAAGAAAATATTACATGTAATACTGCATTAGAACAATTTTATGAAGATAAAGAATATATATATTATTTTCCTTGCGAAAAAAGTAAATATGTAATAGTTATATATTCTAATGGTTATCAAGAAACTGTAAAATCATCTTTAGAATATGGAGATATAACTATTGAAGATTTAGAAAAAAATAACATAGAATTTATCAAACAGAAGAAAGATATGAGTAATTGACAAATTACAATTTAGTAATTAGTTAGAAAAATAGTAACTTAGAGGTGTAAGATGGAATATAAAGAATATGGATCAAAGAATAATGATATTATAATTTTATTACACGGTGGAGGTC